>CAWJCX010000055.1:0-443736 GCA_963841395.1 uncultured Actinomycetota bacterium | reverse complement strand
CCCTACCAATCGGTAGCGATGGAGTCGGGGTGGTTATCTCATGCGCGCCTTGCCGCGGATAGGACGCACGGCGCTGCCATGGGGGCAGTGCCTGATGCCTGGTCGCGACGCTGGGGAGGCCCACAACACCGAAGGGCAGGCGCCGGACATCGCGACTGCTCAGCAAGACTGAGAAGTGGCAGCCGCGGAACTGGCGGCTGCGCACGAAGATGACCGCGGTGGTGCTGGTTCCGGCACTCACCGCTCTCGCCTTCGCCGGCCTGCGTATCCAGGCCGAGCTCGCCGACGCCTCCGACTACAACCGGATCGTCAGCCAGGTCGACGCGTCGATGCTGATCACCGAGGTCGTCCACCAGCTGCAGGGTGAGCGCAGCACGGTCGCCGCGGCCGTCGCCGACGGCACGATCGCGTCGAACGAGCAGGTACAGAACCAGTTCCGGCAGACCGACGCGTCCATTTCGGAGCTGCGGGACAAGATCGGCGAGCCTGGAGCTGGCCGACGCGGACAGCAAGGCCCGGTACAACTACGCGTTCAACCAGCTCAGCCAGCTGACTCCGCTGCGCAACCTCGCCGGGTCGTCGACCTACCCCGACCTCGCCGTGCTGAGCGCGTACAACGCCGTGATCGACCCGCTGGTCCAGCTGGGCCGCGAGATCACGACGGCCGGCAACGCGACCGGCCAGTCGCCCTCGCGCCTGAGCGCCGCCGTGCAGACCATCGGCCAGGCCAAGGAGCGCGCGTCCCAGCTGGACGCGCTGCTCATGGTCTCCGCCGTGCGCAACAGCTTCCGCTCCGGCGACCGTGCAGAACCAGGCCGCGGCGGCCTCGGCCGGCTTCGACGCGTCGGTCGCCGACTTCTTCGCGCTGGCCACTCCGGACGAGCAGCAGCAGTACAACGACGGCTACAGCGGTGCCGAGGTCGACCGGCGGCGTGGCTTCGCGCAGACCGCGCTGATCGGCTCGGACCCGACCGCGGCGCTCGACATCGACCTGGCGACGCTGCAGGACACCAGCGACGCCGCGAACAACAAGCTGCGCGGCGTCGAGACGAACCTGATCGCCTCGCTGCGGACCCAGGCGTCCGGCCTGGCCAACGAGGCCACCACCACCGCCTGGCAGGTCGCGCTGATCGTGGTCGGCGCCATGCTCGTCGCGCTGCTGCTGATGCTCGCGATGGCACAGTCGCTGGTCAACCCGCTGCGCCGGCTGCGGCGCGGGGCGCTCAAGGTCGCGAACACCACGCTGCCGAAGACGATCGATCGCATCCTCGCCGACGCGAACCCGGTGGAGGCGGCCAAGAACGCGGTCGCCCCGATGCCGGTGGACACCAGCGAGGAGATCGGCCAGGTCGCCCGCTCGTTCGACGTGGTGCACGAGCGAGCGGTCCGGCTGGCGACCGAGCAGGCCGTGCTGCGCGACAACGTCAACGACATGTTCGTCAACCTGTCCCGGCGCAGCCAGGCGCTCGTCGAGCGCCAGCTGTCCGAACTGGACAAGCTCGAGCAGACCGAGCAGGACCCGGACCAGCTCGCGCACTTCTTCGTGCTCGACCACCTGGCCGCCCGGATGCGGCGCAACAGCGAGAACCTGCTGATCCTGTCCGGCGTTGGCGTGGCCCGGCGCTCGTCGCAGCCGGTGCCCATCACCGAGGTGATCGGCGCCGCGCAGTCGGAGATCGAGAGCTACGCCCGCGTCGTCGTCAAGCAGGGTCCGGACACGGTCGTGCAGGGCCGCGTCGTCAACGACGTCGTGCACCTGATGGCCGAGCTGCTGGACAACGCCACGAAGTTCTCCGCCGCGGACACCGAGGTCACCGTGACCTCGGCGCACATCCGCTCCGGCGAGCTCGCGGTGCAGATCTCCGACCAGGGCCTCGGGCTGTCCGACGAGGAGCTCGCGGACATCAACAGGCGGCTGATCGACCCGCCGCCGTTCGACCTCGCGGTGTCACGCCGGATGGGCCTGTACGTGGTGGCGCGCCTGGCGAAGCGGCACGACATCCGGGTCCGCCTGCACGGCGAGTTCAACTCCGGCACCTCCGCGGTGGTCATCCTGCCGAAGGCGCTCACGGGCGACGGCGCGGTCGCCGGCCCCACGTCGCCGGTGCCGGCGATCACCACGGGCCAGACCGAGATGTACGGGCTGACGCAGTCCCAGGCGGGCGCCCACACGACGATCCACACCGGACCGCAGTCGGTGACCCGCGCGACCGGGCCCCTCCCGCAGCGGGGCGGGCCGCACACCGGACCGCAGACGGGTGCGCACACCGGCTCCCAGCCGGTGACCCACACCGGTTCGCAGCCGGTGACCCGCACGGGTCCGCAGAGCGGTGTCCACACCGGATCTCAGTCGGTCACCCGCACCGGTCCGATGACCGGGCCTCAGACGGGTGCGATGACCGGCCCGGTCACCGGCGCCCAGCCCGGGCCGCCGACCGGACCGCAGCCACCGGCCGCACCGCAGCGACCGGGCACCGAACGGCCGTCGGAGCCGGCGCACGCGGCCGGCGACCTGGGCCGGTCCGCGTGGTTCCAGCGCACCGTGCCGGCCACCGCCGCGAGCAACGGCAACGGCAGCGACGGCGGCGAGACCGGCGGCGGCAACGGAAACGGCAACGGAAACGGGCACGCCAACGGGAACGGTGGCGCGGCGGACGCCAAGACCGCGCAGTCGGCGCCGCTGAACTGGGGCACCTCGGGCGAGGACGGGTGGAGCGCCGTGCGGCGCAAGCTCGGCGAGACCACCCAGCACGCCAAGGTCAACGACGACCTCCCGCGCCGCAATCCCGGCACGCACCTGGTGCCCGGGTCGGCGGGCCCCGCGCAGCCGTCGACCGGCATGGCGGGACGGGCGCGACACCGCCGCCCACGCAGAGCGCCGCCGCAACGAACGGCGGACCGGGTCCGGTCCCGGCTGTCCGGATTCCAGGAGGGCTATCGAGGGCCCGGAACGACCCTCGGAAGGACTCGAACGGCCAGCCACCAGGGGAGGATCAATGACCTTCGCCCGGCAGGACGACCTCGGATGGTTCCTCGACGACTTCGTGATGCGCGTCGCCGACGTCGCGCACACGATCGTCGTGTCGGCGGACGGGATTCTGCTCGCCCGTTCGTCCACATTGCCTCCGGCCAACGCAGAGCAGCTCGCCGCCGTCGCCTCGGGTCTCGCGAGCCTCAGCGAGGCGGCGGCGCAGACGTTCGACGCGGGCAACATGGTCCAGACGTGTGTCGAGATGGAACTCGGCTACCTGTTCATGATGACGATGGGCCCCGGCGCGAGCCTCGCGGTGCTGGCCACACCGGAATGTGAGATGGGCCTGCTCGCGTACGAGATGTCGACGCTCGTGGAGCAGGTGGGCGAGCGGCTCACCCCGGAGCTCCGCGCGGCCCGCGGGTACGCGTCACGCGCCGGAGGGCTCGGCTAGCCACAAACGGTGTGGTGACCACACACACGCAATGAAGTTCGAGAAGAGGCCGGGATGCTGCCTTGCCATGTATTCACCGATACCGAGCGCGATGACCTGACGACGGTGCTGGTCGGCCGTCGGCACCCACCCCTACCGCGACCCGATCGCGTTCTCCCAGGAGATCGAGGACCTTCTCGACCGGGGCGACGTGCCGGACGGGCTCGTCGACGCCGCCGAGCGGATCCGCAAGGACCGCCAGTCCGGCTCGGCCTTCGCGCACGCGCTGCGCAACTGCCCGGTCGACGACGGACGTCCCCCTGCTGGACCAGGAGGATCCGCTCGCGGACAAGTACGCCAAGAAGCACACGTTCGTCTCCGAGGCGTTCCTCCAGCTGTTCGGTCACCTCGTCGCCACGCCGCTGATGTCCTACGGGACCCGGTTCAACGGCGACTTCTTCATCGACGTGATCGCGCATCAACCAGCTACATCGGCAAGGCGACCGGCTACAGCGACGGCGAGCTGGCCTTCCACAACGACCGCACGGCACACCCGGTTCGCGCGGACTACATCACGCTGCTCGGCATGCGCTGCCCCGAGGGCGACATGACCTACACGAGCTTCGTGTCCGGCGCCCAACTCCTCGAGGCACTGCCCGAACGGGACCGCGACCTGTTGTGGGAGCCGTACTTCTACACGCCGTTCGACGTGATGTCCAAGGACAACAACAATCCCTGACCGTCTCGGACAACCACTCGATCTTCTACGGCGAGAGCAGCGTCCGCTACGTGGACACGCTCACGACGGTGGCACCCGACGCCCCGCCGGAGGCGAAGGACGCGCTCATCGCGCTGAAGAACGTCCTGGTCCGCACTCCTAAGGCACGCCACCGCATCCTCGACCGAGACCTGTTCACCTTCGCCAACCAGGACGGGCTGCACAGCCGCGAGCACATCGAGATCAACGACCCGGCGCGCGCCCGGACCCGCTGGCTGATGAAGACATACGCGTTCCGGGACAGCGAGGCCGCGGACCGGTACGCGGACCGGTGGATGGACGGTGTGCCCGGCCGAGTCGGCGACTGATCGTGCGTCGTATCGCGGTCGTGGGCAGCGGGCCGCGGGGCCTGATCGTTGTCGAGCGGCTCGCCGCCCGGCTCGCCGAGGAGGACTCCGGGCAGCCCATCGAGATCCACCTGATCGACGCGGTCGAGGTCGGCGCCGGCCGGATCTACCGGACCGACCAGCCGGAGTGGTTCCTGATGAACACCGTGGCCGGCATGGTGTCCGCCTTCTCCGGCGTGCCGGACGAGGGCCCGACCCGCGCCGGTTCGGGGCCGTCGCTGTACGAGTGGTGGCGGGAACGGGACCCGGAGAACGCCTCGCCGGACGGCTACGCGCCGCGGGCCGAGTACGGCCGCTACACGCGGTTCCTGCTCGACGCGGTCGAGGCCAACCTGCCCGAGCACGTGCTGATCGTGCGCACCCGCGCGCTACGTCGACGACGTGGTCCGCGCCGGTGACGGGTACCGGCTGACGCTGTCCACCGGCGCCGAGCTGCTGGCCGACCAGGTCGTGCTCACCACCGGACACTCCACAGTGGACCCGGTGGGCCGCGAGCTCGAGCTGGCCGAGTTCGCCGCCGGGCCGCCCGGGGCTGCGCTACGTGGGCGGCGAGTCGCCCGCGGACATGCCGCTGGACACCATCGAGGCGGGGACCCCGGTCGGCATCATCGGCCTCGGGCTGTCGTTCTACGACGTGATGGCCGCGCTGACGCTGGGCCGCGGCGGCCGGTTCGTACGCCGACGGCGCCGGGCTGCGCTACCTGCCCGAGCGGGCGGCGAGCCGCGTCCTGGTCGCCGGCTCCCGCAGCGGGATGCCGGTGCCCGCGCGCGGGCGCAACCAGAAGCCGCCGCGGTACTCCTACCGGCCGCGGCTGTTCACGCCGGGCAACATCCGCAGCCGGACGCCGACCGGGACCGCTGGACTTCCGCGTCGACGTCTACCCGTGGCTCATCTGCGAGGTCAACCTCGTCTACTACGCGACGATGCTGCGCCACGGCGCCGGCGACGGCGACGAGGACGCGTTCACCGACGAGGTCACGCGTGCGGCGGAGGGCAACGTCGTGCCGGACGTCGCGGCGGTCGCCGCCGACCACGGCCTCGCGGCACGTGCCGCCGCTGGACCTCGACGAGCTGGCGCATCCCTTCGCCGGCCGCGACGTTCGCCGACGCGGGCGGAGTTCGACGAGGAGCTGCGCGCGGTCATCGCCGCCGACCTGGCGGAGGCGGCGCACGGCAACGTCGACTCCCCGCTGAAGGCGGCGCTCGACGTGCTGCGCGACTGCCGCGGGCCGATCATGAAGATGGCCGACTTCTCCGGCTTCAACCCGGTCTCGCACCGGCGTGACTTCGTCGGCTGGTACGCGGCGCGCTGCGCGTTCCTCGCCGCCGGCCCGCCCGCCGACGCGGCTGCGGCAGGTGCTGGCCCTGATGGAGGCCGGCGTGCTGCGCGATCATCGGCCCGGGCGCGGTGTTCGCGCCGGACCCGGACGCCGACCGGTTCGTCGTGTCCTCCCCGCAGGTGGCCGGCGCGCGCGAGCACGTCGACGTGGTGATCGACGCCCGCGTGCCGGACCCGAACCTGGCCCGCGACCGCAGCCCGCTGGCGCGGCGCCTGCGCGAGCGGGGCATCTGGACGGGGTACGTCAACGGCGAGGGACCCGAGGCGTTCGCGACCGGTGGCGTCGCCGTCACCACCAGCCCGTACCACCCGATCGGCCGCAACGGCCTGCCGGACGAGGGGCTGTACGTGGTCGGCATCCCGACCGAGCACACCCGCTGGTTCATGCAGGTCGGCAGCAACCGGCCCGGGCTGTGGGGCGACTTCGTGCACGACGGTGACGCGATCGCCGCCCACGTGCTCAAGGAAGGCGGCTGAGTGGACACCAGGACGAGGTCGCGGGCCGCGGCGCGGTTCGGCGGTCTCGAGCGGTCGGCCACGATCGCCCTGCACGACGTCGATCCAGGAGCTGCGCGCGGCCGGACGGTCCATCGTGGACCTCGCGAAGGGCGAGCCGGACCTGCCGACTCCCGACCGTGGTCACCGAGGCCGCGATCGCGGCGCTGCGCGACGGCCGGACCCGCTACACCGTCAGCCGCGGCATCCCGGAGCTGCGGGCCGCGATCGCGGCGAAACTGGCCGGGGACAACGGGATCCACGTCGACCCGGCCGACGGCATCGTGGTCACCCCGTCGGCCAAGCACGCGCTGTTCGTGGCCATGATGACGATCCTCGACCCGGGCGACGAGATCATCGTGCCGTCGCCGGGCTGGGTCAGCTACCGCGCGATCGCGCACCTCGTCGGCGCCCGCGCGGTGCCGGCGCGGCTGTCCGGCGCGGACGGTTTCCGGCTGCGCAAGGACATCCTGGCGGGCTGCGTGACCGACCGGACCAAGGCCGTGCTGGTCAACACGCCGAACAACCCGACCGGCCGGGTGCTGGACGTGGCCGAGCTGGACGGAGCTCGCGGAGTTCGCCGAGCCGAGCACGACCTGCTCGTGATCACCGACGAGATCTACGAGACGATCCGGTTCGGGCGGCCCGCATCTCAGCGTCGCGGCCCGGCCCGAGTGCGCCGACCGGACGCTGACCGTGAACGGGCTGTCCAAGAGCCACGCGATGACCGGCTGGCGGCTGGGCTACCTGGCCGGCCCGCCGGACCTGATCGCGGTGGCGCTGAAGGTGCAGGAGCACACGGTCAGCTGCGCGACCTCGTTCGTCCAGCACGCGGCGGTGGCCGCGCTGACCGAGGCGGCCGACGACGTGGCGACCGATGGTGGCCGAGTACGCGCACCGCCGCGACCTCGTGGTGTCCGCACTGGACGGTCTCGGCGGCATCTCCTGTCCCGCGCCGGACGGCACGTTCTACGTCTTCCCCGACATCACGCGGCGCGGGGCACGGCGACTCGGCCGAGTTCGCCGAGTGGCTGCTGCGCGAGGCGGGAGTCGCGCTGGTTCCCGGTCCGGCGTTCGGTCCCGGCGGCGAAGGACACATGCGACTGTCCTTCGCCGTACCCGGGACCGTGCTCGACGACGCGCTGGACCGGATGACCGACCGCGTTGTCCGCCTCATGAGAGCCACGCCGGCGGGCGGCAGGCGGTCAGCCGTGCTCGGCGAGCGCCTTCCCCACGGTGGTGACCTCCGCGGTGTGGCCGATCAGGATCATCGCCGCGTCGTGCGGTCCGCTTGCTGCGCGCGGCGGTGGCGTCCTCGAGGACTTCGACGCGATAATCCCGGTCGTGCGCCTCGCGGGCGGCGGAGAGCACGACCAGGTCGGTCGACACGCCGGCGAGCAGCAGCGTGTCCACGCTCCGCTTGCGCAGCAGCAGATCGAGATTCGTGCCGTAGAACGGGCTCACCCGGTGTTTGACCACGATGGACTCGCCGGGCTCCGGCCGCAGGTCGTCGTGCACCTGCGTGCCCCAGGAGCCGAGCATCGGCCGGCCTCTCGGCGGGGTCGCGGAACAGCGGCGACGCGGCGGGGAAGTCCGCGAACCCCGGCGAGAAGCCGATCACGACGTAGATGACCGGCATGCCGGCGCCGCGGGCGCGCTCGATCGCCGCCGCCGCGTTGGACAGTACGTGCGCTTCGCGACCTGCGCGGCGAAGCCGTCCCCGCCCTTCTTGCCGTCGGGGTGAACCAGATCGTTGATCATGTCCAGGATCAGGAGTGCAGCGCTCACGGTCCCGAGCCTATCCGCACCTAAGGAGAAAACCTGATGGAGCCAATCGTCGAGCCATTTTGATAGCCGGGATCGCCGCCACCGCGGCCGCGGCCGGCGTCACGGTCGCGGCGACCAAGGGTGCGTCGGCCGCCCAGACCAAGGACGTGCCACCGCCGCCGCTCGACGGCGAGCTCAGTTCGACCAGGCGGCCCGCGACGCGGCCGCGGACGACTTCGGGCACATCGTCCACAAGACCCCGGAGGCCGTGCTGGTACCCGGGTCCGACGACGACGTGGCCGCGACCATCAGTGGGCCGCCCAGCGCGGCCGCAAGTTCGCTGCACAGGGCCAGCAGTCACTCGGTCTTCGGCAGATCCGAGGTGCAGGACGGCATCGTCGCCGACATGTCGGCGCTGCACTCGGTCGGCGCGTGTCCAGCACGACAAGATCGTCGTGGACGCGGGTGCGAAGTGGAGCGAGGTGCTCGCCGCGACGCTGCCGCAGGGCAAGACGCCGCCGGTGCTCTGTGACTACCTGGAGCTCTCCGTCGGCGGCACCATCGTGGTGGGCGGGGTCGGCGGCACGACGTCGCGCTACGGCGTGCAGGCCGACAACGTCCTCGAGATGGACGTGGTGACCGGCAAGGGCGCAGAAGCGTCACCTGTTCGGCGCACCACAACGCCGACCTGTTCAACGCCGTGCGCGCGGGCCTCGGGCAGGTCGGCATCGTCACGAAGGCGACGCTGAAGCTCGTGGCCGCGCCCGCGTCGGTGCGCCGGTTCCTGCTGATCTACCCGGACCTGGCGACGATGCTCAAGGACGCCCGGCTGCTCAGCAACAGCAACAACGCCGCGGTTCGACGCCGTGCAGGGCGCGATCCTGCCCTCGCCGACCGGCGGCTTCGTGTACCGGCTCGACCTGGCGAAGTACTTCACCGGCAACGCGCCGGACGACAACGCGCTGCTCGCCGGCCTGTCCGACGACCCGACGAAGCGCCAGCCGACCACGATGACCTACTTCGACTACCTCAACCGGCTCTCCGCGCTGGAGGGGCTGCTGCGCGGCAACGGCCAGTGGTTCTACCCGCACCCGTGGATCACCACCTTCGTCGGTGACTCCAAGGTGGAGTCGCGTGGTCGGCGACGAGATCGGCCGGCTCAACCCGCCGGTCGACCTCGGCCAGTTCGGCCAGGTCGTGCTGTCCCCGATCCGCCGCGGCGCGATCACCAGCCCGCTGCTGCGGCTGCCGTCGGACAGCCTCTGCTACGCGTTCAACTACGTCCGGGTGCCGACCACGAACGACGCCACCAGCGCCAACCAGCTGGTCGAGGCCAACAAGGCCATCTACCAGCGGGTGAAGAACGCGGGCGGCACGCTGTACCCGGTCAGCAGCGCGTTCCCGCTGACCAAGAACGAGTGGCGCGAGCACTTCGGCGTCGGCCTTCGGCCGGCTGGACGACGCCAAGCGCCGGTACGACCCGGGCCACGTCCTGACCCCGGGCTACGAGGTCTTCTGAGCGTCCCCGCACAGTCTCCACACACCGGCCGCCGGCTCCCGCCCGTCACGGGTGGGACCGGCGGCCGGCGTTCGTGTGGCGAACGAGACGTCGGTGGGCGTGTTCGACCCGCGTACGCTCTATCCGTTCGACTGGTCGGGCTCGCCGCCGCCATGAAATCACGCTCAAGAAGGACTGGGACAACGATGTCAGATCGAGTGGTGCCGGGTGGCTGGGAGGCCCTTCCCGACGACGTGCGGGCAGCGATGCTCGCGTGCGGCGAGGAGAACTGGGCCGACATCTACCGGGGCGTCGCGACGAAGAACAAGACCTGGCGGCCGCTGCGGCCGCCGGTCATGGCGCGCGAGCGGTACCGGGAGGTCACCGACCTCACCGCCCGCCTCGGCGACCTGATCCTCGCCGCGTGCCGGCGCCGGGCGGACACCGCGGGGGAGCTGCGCCGGCTGCTCGGGGTTCCGGAGGGCTACATCGAGTTCCTCGACGAGTCCGAGCCGCTGACCGCCGACCTGCTGGTCGCCATGCGCCCGGACATCCTGCTCTCCGGCGGCGTGCCGCGGTTCGTGGAGTGCAACATCGACAGCGCGCTGGGCGGCGCCTTCGACTCCGACGGCATCGGCGAGCGGTTCCTCGCCGCGTACACGGCCAAGGGCATCACCGACACCGCCGGGATCACCGGCGCCGGGTCCGCTGTGGACACTCGCTTCCACGCGATGCGCGAGCAGCTGGGGCTCGTCGAGGGCGCGACGTCGCTGATCCTGTTCCACATGGGCAGCGACTACCCGGACACCCAGGACGGCCACACGCTGATCAAGCTGCTCGAACCGGTCCGCGACCGCGGCCGCGCGTGCGGTCTCGAGGTCGTCGTGCACCCGCTGGAGTGGCTGACGCTGGACGCCGACAACCGGCTCGTGGCCGGCGAAGTCGTGCTGGACTCCGTGCTGCGGATGTTCATCCCGCAGGAGGTGCCGCACGGCACGGGGTTCGCCGCGCTCGCGACCGCGCTGGGCAAGCGGACGGTGAAGATGTTCACCTCGACCGCCGCCTGGCTGCTCGCGAACAAGGCCACGTTCGCCTGGCTGTGGCAGGACATCGATGAACTGTCCACAGAAGACGCCGAGCTGCTGCGCCGGCACGTGCCGCGCACCGACCTGCTCGACGACACCACCGCCGGGGCGGCGCTCGACCGGCAGCAGACGCTGGTGCTGAAGCCGACCGGGACCTACGGCGGCTCCGGTGTGGTGGTCGGCTGCGACGCCGACGAGGCGACGTGGCGCGCGGCCGTCGAGGCGGGCGTGGCCGCGGGCGGGCACATCGTGCAGGAGTACGTGTCGGCCGACCGGCTCGACATGCACTTCGTCGAGATGGCCACCGGCGAGGTGCGCCGCGAGTCCGTGCCCTACTGCTTCGCGCCGTAC
Organism: uncultured Actinomycetota bacterium; assembly: GCA_963841395.1. Lineage (GTDB taxonomy): Bacteria > Actinomycetota > Actinomycetes > Mycobacteriales > Pseudonocardiaceae > Actinophytocola. Next base: position 432,671 of record CAWJCX010000055.1, on the reverse strand, counting down.
CTGTGGGGCGGCACCGCGGCCGGGGCGTACATGCGCTTCGCCGTGCCGGGCGCCGGCTCGGTGGTCAACCTCGGCCAGGGCGCGCTGACGAGCGGCCTGCTCCTGGTGGGGTAGTCAGCCCTTGCGGGCGGGCGTCGTCGCGAGGTGGTTGCCAAGCATGCGTACCGCCTCGGCGACGGCGATCGCGTCGCTGCGGGCGTTGCCGTGCCGGCCGTCGCTCGAGTACAGCGTGGGGTCGGTGACCGCGGGGTGCGCGGACAGGTTGAGGTGCAGCGTGCCTAGCTCGGTGGCGAGCGCGCCGGTCCGCTCGGACAGCGTGCGCATCCGCCTGCGCAGGCCCGGCCGCAGCCAGTCCTGGATGACCGGGCTGTAGGACACGTTGTAGATGCCGACCGTGATCACGTCCGCGCCGGCGTGCTGCAGCGCGGTGATCATGGCGGTCAGCTCGACGTCCACCGACTCCGGCTTGTACGTCGCGGGGAAGGCGTCGTTGCCGCCGCAGACCACGAGGGCGAGGTCCGGCTCGAAGTCCAGCGCAGGCTCCAGCTGCTGGGCGCGGACCTCGCGGGCGCGCAGCCCGCGGTGCCCGAGGTTGAGGTACTCGAGCTTCGGGCAGGCGGCCGTGAGCTCGGCGGCCAGCCGGTCGGCGAGCTGCAGCTCGCTGTAGCCCGCGACGGGTTCGGCCAGCCCCTCCGCCACGCTGTCGCCGAGGACCGCGAACCGCCGCCACGGGTGCCCCGCGAGCAGCCGCGCGCTCTCCCCGGCGCGCAGGCAGTAGGGGTCGGTCGTCTCGTCGAACGTGGACATGGCCCGCACGATAACTCACAATCTCAGGGCAGCTTGGCCTCGGCACCAGCCGCGCTCTCGATGTTCTCTGTGTTCTTCGCGTCCTGTTCGGCTGGTTCGACCGGCTCGTCGGCGATCGACCTCGATCGCAGCCACAGCACGGCGGTCACGGCCAGGCACAGCGAGCCGCCGACGACGATCGCCGGGGTCAGGCCGAACCCGGCGACCGACAGTCCACCGAGGACGCCGCCGATCGGGACGCCGGTGAACGTGATCGCCGTGCACACGCCGAATGCCCGCGTCTGCACCGACGGCGGGATCCGCTGGTAGAGCATGGCGCCGATGACCGGGTTCACCGCGGACATCGCGAGTCCGGACACGAACGTCACCGCGCAGACCAGCAGCAGCTCGTGGCTCACGCCGAGGATCAGCAGCCGCGGTGCGCCGGCGAGCGCCGCGCCGAGCATGAACGTCTGGTACATCCGCAGCTTCGGGGCGAGCACGGTGAACAGCGACGCTGCCGAGCACCGCGCCCGCGGCGAAGGTGCCGAACAGCAGGCCGAGCGCGGCCGGGGTGTGGGTGATGTCCTCGACCCACAGCGGGATGAACACCGCGACCAGCGCCTGGTTGAACAGGTTGAGCACGAACAGCATCGCGATCATGCTGGGCAACAGCGGGTCGCCCCACAACGCGCGGAACCCGCCGCGCAGCGCGACCAGGTATGGCTCCCGGTCCGCCTTGTCCGGCGGCGCGGCCGTGGGGTCGGCGGCCGGCACGATCGTCGCGACGATGACCGCGCACAGCGCGAACGTCGCGGCGTCGAGCCAGATCGCGCCCGCCGGGCCGAACCAGAAGATGAGCAGCCCGCCGATCGAGCCGCCGACCAGCATCGCGGTGCGGGAGAAGCCCTCGTAGGCGGTGGTCACCCGCAGCATCTGGACGCCGGCGGCCTCGGCGAGCGGGCGGAGGATCACGTGCTTGACCCGGTCGCCGAGCCCGCGCAGCGCCCCGGCGACCGCGACCAGCACGAGCAGCGCGCCGAACCCGAGCTGCGGCGCGGCGTGCGATGCCGGCCATCGCGAGCGCGCTGCCGAGTCGGTGACGATCGTCGTGCGGCGCAGCCCGAACCGGTCGGCGAGTGGCGCGGCCACCACGCCGGACACCACGTACGGCAGCATCTCCGCGCCGGCGACGAGACCCATCTTCGCCGGGCTGCCGGTGGTGACGAGCACCAGCCAGGGGATGGCCAGCATCGACACGCGGGTGCCGAGCACCGAGATGACGTCGGCGGTGAACAGGGCGACGAACCGGCCGCGAGGGCTCACCCGGCGCTGCCGATCTCGAGCGCCGCGTGTTCGGCCGCGTACCGCACCCGCAGTGCCTTCTTGTCCATCTTGTTCGCCCGGGTCAGCGGCAGCGCGTCGAGGAACTCCACGCTCCGCGGCTGCCACATGTCGTTGAGCTCGCGCCGACCATCGTGGCCAGCTCCTCGCCGGTCACCGTCGCGTCCGGCGTCCGCACCACGTAGGCGTGCACGACCTCGCCGACGACCGCGTCGGGCACGCCGATCACGGCGGCCGCGCGGACCTGCGGGTGCGCGGCGAGGACGTCCTCGATGGGCCGGCAGTAGATGTTCCACGACCGGCGGTGGGTGATGATCATGTCGGTCGTGCGGTCCACTATGTACAGGAAGCCGCGCTCGTCGAGGTGGCCGACGTCGCGGGTGCGCACCCAGCCGTCGACCAGCGTCTCGGCGGTGAGCCGCGGGGCGCCCCAGTAGCCGGCGAAGTTCAGCCGGCTGGAGATCCAGATCTCGCCGTTCTCGCCGGTGGCGACCGGCTTGCCGTCCTCGTCGCGGATCTCGAGGCGGACGTCGCCGTACGGGGTGCCGGCCGAGCGCAGCCGCTCCGGGTGCGCCGGGTCCTCGGTCGAGCCCGGGCAGCGCGGTGGTCACCACCGACTCGGACAGCCCGTAGACGATGCGGATCACCGGGCCCCACATGCCGATCGCCTGGCGCAGCCGGGTCGGCGCGGCCGGGCCCGCGCCGACGTTGAACATGAACATCGTGGCTCATGTCGGTGGTCGCGGCCGCGGGGTGGTCGAGCACCTCGTAGAGCATCGGCGGCGACATGAACGTCGAGTTGATCTTCTCGCGGTCCACGGTGGCGAGGAACTTGCCGGGCGTCCAGGCGTCCTCGAGGAACAGCACGCCGCCGGTGAACAGGTTGACGAACGCGGTGATCTGCCCGCTGACCAGCCACATGGGGGAGCTGGACAGGTGCCGCAGCAGCGGCGCACTGGCCGCCAGGAACTGCTGCTCGGCGATGGCGAGGACCTGCAGGAAGAAGTCGTGGGGGAGGTGCACCAGCTTGGGCGTGCCGGTGGTGCCGCTGGTCTGGAACACCGCCTCCGGCTCGCCGCCCGTGGCGATCGCCGCGGGGTCGGGCTCGCCGTGCGGCCGTCGGCGGCCAGCAGGTCGGGGCCGACGCCGCCGGGACCGAGGCACAGCACGGGCACCGAGAGCGCCGAGCCGATCTCGGCGCCGAGCGCGCCCTGCGAGCGGGTGTCGTAGACGAACGTGTCGGCGCCGGAGAGCCGGACGTACTCGTCGATCTCCCGGCGCGCGGTGACCGGCGCGACCCAGAACGACCGGCAGCCGAGCAGGTGGACGGCGAGCTGCAGGATCGGGCCCTCGAGCGGGTTGGCCACCATCACCAGAACGTTCGAGCCGGGGGTGACGCCGAATGCGCGCAACGCCAGGGCCATTCGGAGTACTTCGTTACGGACTTCGGTATAGGTCAGCCGGCGGTCGCCGCCGACCAATGCCTCGCGGTCGCCATAATCTTCGAACAGCTCCAGCGCGCGCACGACATAAGTCGTTGGCTGACCGTTATCGAAATCCATGCCCACTACTCTCCACGCAACCATTCGGGGTTTCGCACATTTTGCGACACGCGGGTGGCTCGATACCGCCGTGCACAATACCGCCAGCCCCTGGCGGAGGCCATAGCGCTTTGCTTTGCTGGGCAGGGAATTCGGTGACGTTCCGGCTACGCTTGCTGAGCAGGTGGGTAGCACCGCGCGACCGAGGGATCGCGCTGCGTTGCCAGGTGGTACGGATGGTCATTATTGGTTGGGCTGGACATACGAACAATGCGCCCGAGTCGGCGGGTGCGATTGACCACGAATCGGCGACGTACTACGTTCCCGGCGACCAACTCATGGCCGGGCACCCGTCTGTCCTCGGTCGTTTTCTGGAGGTTCCACCGAATGACAATTCCCAAGAAGTGGCGATCGAGGTCGCTGATCGCCACGGGACTGCTCGCCGCAGTCATCTCGACCGTATTGGTCGCCAGCACGGGTGAAGCGGCCGAGCAAGGGAGCGGGGGACACAAGTCGTCCCCTGAGTGGGTAGGCACCTGGGCCACGTCCGTGACCCGGGGCAATCTCACGGGTTCGACCTTCACCGGGTTGAACAACCAGAGCGTGCGCATGATCGTGCACACCTCTGTCGGGGGCGCCAAGATCCGGATCCGACTGACCAACATCCACGGTGAGCACGCGGTCGAGGTCGGCCGCGCCACCGTCGCCAAGCCGAACACCACGACGCCGGCGCTGTCCGACATCGACGCCGCGTCCACCAGGGAGCTGCGCTTCAACGGCTCGCCGACGGCCACCATCAACCAGGGCGCCGAGCTGCTCAGCGACCCGATCGACATGCGCCTGGCCGACGACCAGGACCTCGTGGTCAGCGTGTTCTTCCCGACGCTCCACCGGGCTGACCACGTTCCACTCGACGACCCGGCAGAACAACTACGTCGGCGCCGGTGACCTGGCGGCCGCCCCGGACGGCGCGGGCTACACCACCGAGCGGACCTGCTGCTGGTTCTTCCTGTCCGGCGTCGACGTGCTGCGCGCGGACTCCGCCGGCACGATCGGCGTCTTCGGCGACTCGCTCGCCGACGGCCACGGCACCACCTTCAACGGCAACATGCGCTGGCCCGACCAGCTCACCGACCGGCTGCTCAAGGTCCGGCACGGCGACATCCCGGGTGTGCTGAACTTCGGCCTCGGCGGCTCGCGGCTCAACCACGAGGGCCCCGAGCCGGGCGACGGCGGCTTCCCCGGCTTCCCCGAGCTCGGCACGAACGCGCTGGCCCGGATGAACGAGGACGTCTTCTCCGAGACCGGGCTGCGCACGGTCGTCGTGGACCTCGGCATCAACGACATCTGGATGAACAACGACCCGGCGGACAAGATCATCGGCTCGCTGCGCCAGATCAACCAGCAGGCCCGCCAGCGCGGCATCCAGGTGATCATGGCCACGCTCGGCCCGTTCAACGGCCTCGTCGTGCCGGGTGCGGTGTGGACGCCGGAGAAGGAGGCGACCCGCAACGCGGTCAACGACTACATCCGCCAGCACCGCTACGAGTTCGACGCGGTGGTCGACTTCGACAAGATCGTCCGTGACCCGGCGGACCCGACCAAGCTGAAGGCCGAGTTCGACCCGGGCGACCACATCCACCCGAACGACCTCGGTTCCAAGGCGATGGCGGCCGCCATCCCGCTGGATCTCATCGTTCGCTGACGTACTCACACTGGTCCCGGTGGCCGCCGCCACGCGGCCACCGGGACGTCGGGGTAGAAAGGACAAGTGCGACAAGTGGATGCCGACGCGATCGTCGCCGAGCTGTACACCGAGGCAGCCCGGCACGATCCGAACCCGTGGTACGCGAAGCTGCACGAGCTGGGGCCCGCGTCCGCGCTCGACCAGCGGTCCAGCGTGTACGCGGCGGTGGCCAACGGCTTCGACGCCGCCGACGAGGTGCTGCGCGACCCGCGCTTCATCAAGGTCCTCGGCCCGGCCGACAAGCTGGACCACCCCGTGCTCGCCACGCTGTCCCGCTCGATGATGTTCAGCCTCGAGCCCGACCACGGGCGGATGCGCCGGCTGTTCAACAAGATCTTCACCCCGCGCCGGGTCGCCGCGCTGGAGCAGGACCTGCTCGGCGCGATCGACGGCCTGCTCGACCGCATGGCCGAGCTCGGCGCCGGCGGCGCGGAGGTCGACTTCATCGCCGAGTTCGGCTACCAGTTCCCGACCAAGGTGATCGGCTTCCTGCTCGACCTGCCCGAGGACGACCTCGCCTGGTTCCGCGAGCGGGCGCAGCGCATCGACCGCTACCTCGACCTCGGCGGCAAGGCCGAGGAGAAGCTGCGCTCCGCCGACGCCGCGGTGCTCGAGCTGACCGACTACTACCTCAGCTCATCGCCGAACGGCGGGCCCGGCCCGGCACCGACCTGGTCAGCGACCTGGTCGCGCTGGTCGACTCCGGGGACGACCGGCTGAGCGACATCGAGCTGGTGGCGAACCTCGTCGTGCTGCTCAACGCGAGCTTCGTGACCACCATGAACCTGCTCGGCAACGGGCTGGTCCCGCTGCTCGCCCGCCCCGATCTGGTGGACCGGGTGCGGACCGACGCCGACTTCGCGTCGCGTTGCGTCGAGGAGATCCTGCGCCACGACAGCCCCGTGCAGCTGCTGACCCGCGTGGCCGCCGACGACACCGAGCTCGCCGGCGTGCCGATCCCCGGCGGCGGCATCGTCATGGTGCTGCTCGGCGCGGCCAACCGCGACCCGCGCAAGCACACCGACCCCGACACGTTCGACCCCGACCGCGCCGACGTCGGGCACCTCAGCTTCGGCGGCGGCGGGTACTTCTGCCTCGGCGCCGCGCTGTCCCGGTTGGAGGGACGGCTCGCGTTTCCCCGGCTGTTCCAGCGTTTCCCCGACCTGGCCATCGCGGGGGAGCCGACCCGCAGCGACGGGCTCCTGCTGCGCGGCTACAGCGTCGTCCCGGTGACCACGGGGGGTAGCGGTGCCGCTTGACCCACAGCTGGCGGCACTGCGGGCGCGGCGGATCGAGGCGAACGCCACCCCGCTGTACGAGATGACGCTCAGCGAGGCGCGGGCGGAGGACCTGGCCGCGATCCGGGCCGGCGGCGGCGAGGTCGAGCCGGTGGCCCGGGTCAGCGACGCGGTCTACCCCGGCCCGGACGGCGAGCTGCCGGTGCGGATCTACCGGCCGGACCACGACGGTCCACTTCCGACACTGGTGTACTTCTTCGGCGGCGGCTGGACGCTGGGCAGCATCGAGACCTCCGACGGCGTGTGCCGCAGCCTCGCCAACGCGACCGGCTGCCAGGTGGTGACCCCCGGCTACCGGCTGGCGCCGGAGCACCCGTTCCCGGCCGCCGTGCACGACTGCCTCGCGGCCATCGAGTGGGTCGCCGCGAACGCCGTCGCGCTGGGCACCGACGCCGGCCGCATCGCGGTCGGCGGCGACAGCGCGGGCGGCAACCTGGCCGCGGTGGTCTGCCTGCTGGCCCGTGACCGCGGCGGCCCGGCGCTCGCCGCGCAGCTGCTCGTCTACCCGAACACCTGCTACCACGCGGACACGAAGTCGTTGCGGGACAACGACGACCGGTGGCTGTTCAACCGCCACTCGGTGGACTGGTACTGGGGCAACTATCTGTCCACTCCGGAGCAGGGCCGCGACCCGCTGGTGTCGCCGCTGCTCGCCGACAAGCTGACCGGGCTGCCGCCGGCACTGGTCATCACCGCCGAGTACGACCCGCTGCGCGACGAGGGCGAGCGCTACGCCGGCCGGCTGAGCGAGGCCGGCGTGCCGGTCGAGGTCACCCGGTACGAGGGCATGGCGCACGGCTTCTTCACGATGTCGGGCATGTTCTCCGGGGCCCGGCAGGCCGTCGGGCAGGCGGCCGAGTACCTGCGGAAGACCCTCAACCATGGCTGACGTCGGACCCGTGAGCCTGGCGGACGTGGCGCGTCTGGCCGAGGCCGCGCTGCCGCCGGAGGTGTGGGACTACGTGTCCGGCGGCAGCGGGTCGGAGACGACGCTGGCCGCGAACCGTGCCGCGCTCGACGCCGTCGCCCTGCTGCCCCGGGTGCTCGCCGGGGTCGAGGCCGCCGAGACGGGTACCCGGCTGCTCGGCACCGACGCGGCCATGCCGGTGGCCGTCGCGCCGATGGCCTACCAGCGGATGCTGCACCCCGACGGCGAGCTCGCCGCCGCCGAGGCCGCCCGGCTGGCGCGCGTCCCGTACGTGGCCGCCACGCTGGCGAGCGTGCGGCTGGAGGAGATCGCGAAGGTCGGCGCGGACACGTGGTTCCAGCTCTACTGGCTGCGCGAGCGCTCCCTCGTTGACGATCTGGTGGCGCGCGCGGAGCAGGCGGGCTGCCAGGCGCTGATGGTCACCGTGGACGTACCGATCATGGGCCGGCGGCTGCGCGACCTGCGCAACTCGTTCACCCTGCCGGCCGACGTCGTCGCGGCGAACCTCGACGGCGGGGCACCCAGCAGCGCGCACGACGAGGTGGCCGGCGAGTCGGCGCTGGCCCTGCACACCGCCGCGGCGTTCGCGCCCAAGCTCGGCTGGGCCGACCTCGAGTGGCTGCGCGGACGCACCACGCTTCCGTTGGTGGTGAAGGGAATCCTCGACCCGCGGGACGCGCTGCGCGCGGTCGAGTCCGGAGTGGACGCCATCGTGGTGTCCAACCACGGCGGCCGCCAGCTCGACGGCGCGCTGCCGAGCATCACCGCGCTGCCGGCCGTCGTCGAGGCGGTCGGCGACCGGTGTGCGGTGCTGCTCGACAGCGGCGTGCGCACCGGCACCGACATCCTGCGCGCGCTCGCGCTCGGCGCGCGCGGCGTGCTCGTCGGCCGGCCGGTCCTGCACGGCCTCGCGGTCGACGGCGCCCGCGGGGTGGGCCAGGTGCTCTCCCTGCTGGCCACCGAGCTTCGCGAGGCCATGACTCTTGCCGGCTGTGCCGACGTCGCCGCGACGCGCACCGTTTCCACCGTTCGAATGTGAGGGCCCGATGAGCATCGCCGACGTCAACCCGGCCGACCCTGTTGTCGACACCGAGGTCGGCCCCCCGGTCGTCCCGACCGTCGTCGAGCTGCCGATCGACACCGGAGTCGGCACCCCGGTCGCCGTCGAGCTGCAGATCGACCTGACCACGGCCGACCTGCACCCCTCGCTCGAGGACCCGGCGCTGAACTCGATGACCTTCCTCAACGAGATCGCCGGCCACTACCCGGACGCGATCTCGCTCGCCGCCGGGCGGCCGTACGAGGAGTTCTACGAGGTCGAGGCGTTGCCGCGGTACCTGCGGACGTTCCACCGCCACCTGGTCGAAGAGCGTGGCTACGACGAGGCGCAGGCCCGCCGGACGCTCTTCCAGTACGGGCGCACCAAGGGGATCATCCACCACCTGGTGGCGGCGAACCTCGAGCTGGACGAGGGCATCCGCGTCGATCCGGAGTCCATTGTGGTCACCGTCGGCTGCCAGGAGGCCATGGTCCTCACGCTGCGCGCGCTGCGGGCCGGGCCCGAGGACGTGCTGCTGGCCGTGGCGCCGACCTACGTCGGGCTGACCGGCGCGGCGCGGCTGGTCGACATGCCCGTGCTGCCGGTCTCCGGCGGCGAGACCGGTGTCGACCTCGACGACCTGCTCGCCACGGTCCGGGGCGCGCGCGAGGCCGGGCTGCGCCCCCGCGCGCTCTACGTGATGCCGGACTTCGCGAACCCGTCGGGCATCAGCATGGACCTGGCCGCGCGGCGCCGGCTGCTGGACCTCGCGGAGGAGGAGGACCTGCTGCTGCTGGAGGACAACCCGTACGGGCTGTTCTACGACGTGCTCTCGCCCGGCGAGCACCGCGTGCCGACGCTGAAGGCGATCGACGACCGCCGGCGGGTGGTGTACCTGGGCTCGTTCGCGAAGACGGTGCTGCCCGGCGCGCGGGTCGGCTACGTCGTGGCCGACCAGCGGGTGCGCGGCGCGGACGGGTCGGTCGGGCTGCTCGCCGACGAGCTGTCGAAGATCAAGAGCATGCTGACGGTCAACACGCCCGCCCTGGCCCAGGCGATCGTCGGCGGCAAGCTGCTGGAGCACGGCTGCAGCCTGGTCGCGGCGACGGTGCGGGAGCGGGAGGTCTACGCGGAGAACAGGTCCCGCGTGGTCGAGGGGCTCGCCGCCCGGTTCGCGGGCCTGCCGGTGAGCTGGAACGTCCCCACGGGCGGCTTCTTCATCGTCGTCAACGTCCCGTTCCCGGTCGACGACGCGCTGCTGGAGCGCTCGGCCCGCGACTTCGGCGTGCTGTGGACGCCGATGCACCACTTCTACGACGCCGCGGGCGAGGTCCGGTCGCTGCGCCTGTCCTTCAGCACGGTCACCGCGGCCGACATCGAGCTGGGCCTCGACCGGCTGGCGGCGCTGCTCAAGGACGAGCTGGCCCGCCGGGGCTGACCCGCCTCAGGCGGTCGCCTCGGCGACGATCGTGCGCACGCCGCGCACCAGGCCGTGCCCGGGTTCGGGAGCGGTGCCGAGGTCCGTGCCGGCGTCGATGTGGTCGCGGCCCAGCACCAGGACGGTGCCGACCACGAGGACGTGTGCGGTCAGGATGATCACGCCCAGCTGCGGGATCGCGAGGCGCAGCGCCACGGTCAGCTTGGCCGCGAGCCCGACGGCGGTGCCGATCCCGCCGCAGAGGTCCATCAGCTTGCCGTACTTCGCGCCGAGCTCGACGAGGTCGCCGGTGCCGCGGTCGAGCTTCGCCGTGTCCAGAGTGGACTGATCGAGCCCGGCCGGGAGGACCGGCGCCGACGCGCCGATCGCCAGGCCGACCACCGTCCGCGCGGGCCCCTGCTTGTCCACCCCGGCGATGAGCTGGTCGATGCGCTCGCGGAGCGCGGTGAGCCACGCGGCGGGCACGATCCGGGCCAGCATCTCAAGGGCGCTGCGGAACGCGCGCAGCCCGATCGAGGCGAGCTTCCCGCCGAGCTGGTCGAGGTGGAGCTTCGCGTTGACGAGGTCCCAGGCCTTGCGGATCGCGTCCGGCCCGCGGTCGTGGATGCCGGTCAGCGAGCCGTCGATCACCTTCGTCGAACGGCCCACGATGTCCTCGACGGTCCGGGCGAGCTGGCGCTCCAGGGCCGCCAGCGCCTCCGCGACGGTGGCCGACCGCGCCACGGTCGGCGCGCTGATGCCTTGCGCGGCAGGGGTTTGCGGCCGGGCGAGCAACGAGACCGTCTCGTCGAGCCGGCGCAGCGAGTCGTCGAGCGCACCCGGCGCGGCGGGTCCGTGCTCGCCGACCGCCTCGCTGGCCGCGAACATGGTGCCGGCCACGCCCAGCTGGCTCAGCGTCGCGGCGAGCAGATCCTCGGCGTCCTCCGGCACGAGCGCGATGCCCGGCGCGGCGTCGGCCCGGTCGAGCTCGGCGATCGTGCTCTCGGCCGTGCTCGCCAGCCGGTCCGCGGCGCGGGCCAGCTCGTCAGGGTCGCCGAGGGCGTCCCGCAGATCGCGGCCGGCCTGGACGACCTGCAGGGTCGAACGTGCGGCACTCTCCTGGACCATCACGGCCTCCACATGCGGGTCGGGCGGTGTCTGGCCTGAGCATCGGGTCGCCGGGGCGACTCATTACGGGGCGGTCGTGCTGCTGAGCACCGAGACCCTGTCGATCAGCCACTTGCCGCCCTGGTTCACCAGCTGGTAGCGGTGCTGCTCGCGGATGCGCCGGCCGTCCTTGAACGCGTAGCTCACGGTCACGGTGACCACCGACCCCTGGCCGGAGGCCCCCGAGGTACTCACCGAGCTGACGCTGTTCCAGAACCGTCGGTAGCCGGCCAGCCCGTTCGCGGGCGACGTCTGGAACCTCGGCGTGAGGCGTGCCCAGCCCGCGTCGGGGTTGCCGGGCATGAGGCCGTAGTAGCCGGTGACCGCGGCGACCGGGTTCCCCGGGGCCGGGGGCTTCGGGGTACTGGCCGGCGGCTTCGGCGGCGGCGTGGTGGTCGTGGTCGTGTCGGTCGCCGACTCCGGCGGGGCCGGGGCGGACGACTCGCTCGTGGGCGCGGTGGTGGACGAGTGCGGCGCGGCGACGCCGGAGGTCGAGTTGTCGTCCTTGTTGAGCACCACCAGCGTCGTGGTCACCGCGACGAGCACGCAGACCGCGGCCAGCAGGAGCGCGGCCCGGCGGCGGCGCGCGGCGTCCGTGGGCTCGGCCTTGGCGACGGCCGCCTTGGGCGTCGCGGCGGGCGCGGCCTCGGGCGTGGGTGCCGCCGAGACTGCCGCCGCGGCGCTGCCGCTCGCGATGGCGTCGAGGGCCTCCTTCGCCTCGCTCATCGTCGGCCGCTGCGCCGGGTCGGCGTTCAGCAGCCGCATGAGCAGGTCGGCCAGGGGCCCCGCCTTGGTCGGCAGGTTGACGGTGCCGGACGCGATCCGGTGCAGGAGCAGCATCGGGTTGTCGCCCGGACCGGCCGGCGAGGTGCCCTCGACCGCCTTGTAGAGCATGGCGCCGAGTGAGTACACATCGGACGCGAACGTCGTGTCCTTGCCCTGCGCGACCTCGGGCGCGAGGTAGGCGGGCGTGCCGACGAAGGTGCCGGTCGCCGTGCCGGTGACGTCCTCGACCACGCGGGAGACGCCGAAGTCGGTGATCTTCACGGTGCCGTTGTCGCCGACGAGGATGTTGCCGGGCTTCACGTCCCGGTGCACCACGCCCGCGGCGTGCGCGGACGCGAGCGCCGCGGCGGCCTGCGACCCGATCCGCGCGACCTCGCCCGGGGGCAGCGTGCCGCGGTCGTCGAGCTGCTTGGCCAGGCTCGTGGACGGCAGGTACTCCATGACCAGGTACGGCCGGCCGTCGTCCTCGATCACGTCGTACACCGTGATCAGCTGCGGGTGGTGCAGCTTCGCCGCGATGCGCCCCTCGCGCATGGTGCGCCTGCGGATCTCCGCCAGCCGCGCCTCGTCCAGGCTCGGCGGCAGGATGACCTCCTTGACCGCGACCGTGCGGCGCAGCTTCTCGTCGTAGGCCTGCCAGACGACGCCCATCCCGCCACCACCCAGCCGTTCGGCCAGCCGGTAGCGGCCCGCGATCACCTGGTCAGCTTCCATCAATTCACACCCCGTTGGATCCCACCCGTACGGGTATTGCACCACGCAGCGAAACCGAAACGGGCATCGACGGGTCGTCAGAGCGGCGCGGATCACGCTGTCGTGCGCCGGCGCGCCACCCGTCGTGGACGGGCGAGCGGCGGCGCACCTCGTCTACGCTGGCGCGATGGGCTTGGTGTCCGCGGGTCTCCAGGACCGGCCGCGCCGGCCGCCGGTCTAGCGGTGGCCCCGCCCGCCGCGGAGTCCGTCGCCGTCGTCGCGCTGCTCGGCGTGCTGGCCTTCGCCGTGGCCCGCCCGCGAGGCTGGCCCGAGGCGGTCGCCGCCGTCCCGGCCGCCGTGCTGCTCGTGGTGCTCGGCGCGATTCCCCTGTCCCGCGCCGTGGACGAGGTCGGCGCGGCTGGCGCCGGTCGTCGGGTTCCTCGCCGCGGTGCTCGTGCTGGCCCAGCTGTGCGCCGACGAGGGCCTGTTCGAGGCGGCCGGCGCGTGGCTGGCCCGGGCGGACGGGCCGCGGCGCCTGCTCGTCCTCGTGTTCGGCGTCGCCTCGGTGACCACCGCCGTGCTGAGCCTGGACGCCACGGTCGTGCTGCTGACCCCCGTCGTGTTCGCGACGGCGTCCCGGCTGGGCGTGCGGGCCCGGCCGCACGTGTACGCGTGCACCCACCTGGCGAACTCGGCGTCGCTGCTGCTGCCGGTGTCGAACCTGACCAACCTGCTGGCGTTCGCGGCCGCGGGCGTCTCGTTCACCCGGTTCACCGCGCTGATGGCCGGGCCGTGGCTGGTCGTGGTGGTGGTCGAGTACCTGGTGTTCCGCCGGTTCTTCCGCCGCGACCTGGCGGCGGTGGCCCGCAGCCCGGCCGGTCCGGCGCGGCCGGTGCCGGTGTTCCCGCTCGTCGTGCTGGCGCTGACGCTGGCCGGGTTCGTCGGTGGCTCGCTGGCCGGGGTCGACCCGGTGTGGGCGGCGGTCGCCGGGCGCGGTGGTGCTCGCGGTCCGCGCGCTCGCGTCGCGCCGGCACCACGGCGGCCGGGCTCGCGCGCGCGGTCAGCGTCCCGTTCCTCGCGTTCGTGCTCGCGCTGGGCGTGGTGGTGCGGGCGGTGGTGGACAACGGGCTCGACAGCGCGGTCGGCCACCTGCTGCCGGCCGGGTCGAGCCTGCTCGCGCTGCTCGCGATCGCCGGGGTGGCGGCGGTGCTGGCCAACCTGGTCAACAACCTGCCGGCGGTGCTGGTCCTGCTGCCGCTGGCCGCGCCGGCCGGGGTCGGGCGCGGTGCTGGCGCTGCTGATCGGGGTCAACCTCGGACCGAACCTGACCTACGTCGGGTCGCTGGCGACGTTGTTGTGGCGGCGGGTGCTGCGCGACCACGACAGCCGCGTCGAGCTCGCCGAGTTCACCCGGCTCGGGCTGCTCACCGTGCCGGTGTCGCTGATCCTCGCCGTGCTGGCCCTGTGGGCCGGCCTGCACGTGATCGGAGGGTGATCATGACCGTGCTCGTCTGGATCGCCGAGGGCACCTGGCAGGCGTGCGTCGACGCCGCCCGCGCCCACGCGCGCGCCGACTCGACGTGGTGCTGCTGCACGTCAGCGACGACGACGTCCCCGAGCGTCGCGCGCGGCGCGTTCGCCGGGCTGCTCGGCCGCGGCCACCGCGAGCGCGACCCCGGCCGGCGTATCGAGCGCCTCGCCGCCACCTCCGGCGACGACCTGCTGCGCGCCGCCGCGCGAGCGGCTGGACCGCCCGGCCCGGCTCGAGCAGCGGCACGGGCGGGTCGAGCGCGAGGTCGTCGCCGCGGCCGAGGGAGCCGAGCTGCTCGTGGTCGCCCGCGACGGCGACCGCACCCGGCTCGGCCCGCACAGCCTCGGCCCGCACGGCCCGGTTCGTCGTCGACCACGCGCCCTGCCCGGTGCTGCTGGTCTGGCCGCAGACGCCGCCGGGCGTCGGCTCCATGCCCCCGCCGCCACCCCCACCGCCGCCGCACAGGTAGCACAATGGCGCGATGCCCAGACCCGACTCCTGCCCGTGCGGCAGCGGCGAGCCCCTCGCCGCGTGCTGCGGGCGGCTGCACGCCGGCCGGCACCCGCGCCGCGACCGCCGAGCAGCTGATGCGCTCACGGTTCAGCGCGTTCGCCCTCGGCGAGGAGGCCTACCTGCTGTCCTCGTGGCACCCGTCGACCCGGCCGAAGCGGCTGCGGCTCGACCCGGCCCAGGAGTGGACCCGGCTGGAGATCGTCGACCGCACCGGCGGCGGGCCGTTCGACACCGAGGGGACCGTCGAGTTCCGCGCGCACTACCGGACGGGCGGCGAGCCGGGCGTGCTGACCGAGAACAGCCGCTTCGTCCGCGAGGACGGCGCCTGGCTCTACGTGGCCGCGCTGTGAGCGCCACGCAGGCCCGGTTCGGTTCGATGGCCGCCGGGTACGAGAGCTTCTACCTGCGGGCCTCCCATCCGGACGGTGGTCTCGGCGTGTGGATCCGCTACACCGTGCACCGCGGGCGCGGCGCGCGGCCGTCGGGCTCGCTGTGGTTCACGTTGTTCGAGGAGTCCGGGCCGACGGCGACCAAGCTGACGCTGCCGGACCCGGAGGCGGGCGGCGGCGACTGGATCCGGATCGGCGACGCGCGGATCGGCGACGGCCGTGCGACGGGCAGCGTGGGCGACGATCGCGTGGGACCTGCGGTTCACCGGCGAGGAGCCGCTCTTTCACTTGCCGCGCCGGTGGCTCTACCGCGCGCCGGTGCCGCGGACCAAGCCGGTGAGCGTGCACCCGGCCGCCCGGTTCGACGGCACCGTGCGGGTGCACGGCCGGGAGATCGCGCTGTCGGGGTGGCCCGGCATGGTCGGTCACAACTGGGGCAGCGAGCACGCGCAGCGGTGGATCTGGTTGCACGGCATGGGTTTCGCCGGTTCCGGATTCGACGTGGCTCGACCTGACGTTCGGCCGGATCCTCGTGGCCGGCCGGCTCACGCCGTGGGTCGCGAACGGCGCGATCTGCCTCGACGGCGAGCGGCTGGCCTTGGGCGGGCTGGGCCGGGCCCGGCGCCCGCGCGTCGCGGAGGCGGCGGACCGCCTGGACTTCGCCGTCCCCGGCCGGGAGATCGTGGTGGCCGGCAGGGCGTCCGCACCGCGCGAGCGGATCGTCGGCTGGATCTACGCCGACCCGGACGGCTCGGAGCACCACACGGCCAACTGCTCGATCGCCGACCTGACACTGCGGGTGGCCCGCCCGGACCGCGCGCCGCTGACCCTGCACGCGCCCGGCCTGGCCGCCTACGAGCTGGGCATGCGCGAGCGCGACCACGGCATGCCCGATCCAGCCGTTCACCGACGGCTAGGGGTGTGGGGCGCTAGCTCGGCGGAGTCATCGAGCTGACACTGCGGGTGGTTCGGCCCGGGTCGGGTGTCGCTGGCCCCGCATGCGGCGGGCTTGGCTGCCTTTGAGCTGGGCGTGCGCGAGCGTGACCACGGCGTGTCGATCCAGCCGTTCGCAGATGGCTAGCGGCGCGGAGTCATTGCTGCGAGTAGGGCGGTGGCTCGCTCGGTGGGCACGTACAGGACGCTGTGCCCGGCCTGCCGGCTGGTCACCAGGCCGGCCGCGCGCAGGCGGGTCAGGTGGTAGGACACCGTTGCCGGGCTGAGGTGGTGGCGGGCGGCCAGCTCCGACGTCGACCGCGGCACCTCCAGGTCGGTGAGCAGTGCCGTGCGCCGCTCGCCCAGCACCGGGTGCCTAAAGCGGACGGCGCGGCCCAGGCCCGGCCGCGGCCGCGCGCGGGGTAGCCGAGCAGCAGCCTGCCCGGCCCAGACCGCCGGCCGTGGCAGGAACACCGACGGGATCAGCACCAGCCCGGGCTCGGCGTCGGCGGCCAGCTCGAACCTGGCATCCATCGTCAGGCTCGTGCCGTCCCAGTGCAGCGCCGGGTGCAGGCCGTCGAGGATCTCGCCGAATCCTGCCCGGCCCGCGTGCGCACCGCGGTGCCGCACGTCCTCGTCGAGGATCCGGCGCAGCGCCGGCCACGACCCGGCCAGCACCACCTGCCAGCACCACCGCAGCTCGACGGCCACGCGTTCGGCGACCGCGTCCTCGCCGCGGGCGAGCGTCTCGGCCACGACGTCCGGCAGCGGCGCGCGCGGATCGTGCCCGGCCGCGGAACGGCTGCGCGCCGGCACCTCCGCGGGTAGCTCGCCGAGCCGGAACGCGAGCGAAAGCTGGCGCCGGACGACGGCGGCCGGGGTGGCGGCGACCGCGGCGAGCTCGGCGTCCAGTGTCGGCTCGTACTCGGCGGGGCGCGGCACCAGGAAGTCCGGCACGTACCAGGACTCGTGCTCCACCAGCGCGTGCACGAGCGGAAAGGCCGCCGGGTCGGCCCGCGGCCGGGTCGCCGCCACCCAGCCGGCCGCGAACGGCGCCCGCTCCGGATGGGTCAGCACCTCCAGCGCGCAGGACACCTCCGCCAGCCGGGACAGCGCGAACCGGGAGCGGACCAGCCGCGCCGGGTCGACCCGCAACGTCAGCACGGCCCGACTTTCGACGTTCTTCGAATCCCTCGCACCGCGCCCCGCCCCCTGGTCGACTCGCTCCCGATCGCAAGTATCACAGGCCGGAACGGAGATCGTCGTGGACGATGGACGCACGCCGCTGGGGCGGCGCACATTCCTGTTGGGCAGCGCCGCGGCGGGGCTCGCCGCCGCCGCGCTGGGCGGCGTGGCGGACGCGTCGGGGGGAGTGGCGATGACCAGGTCGGTCGGGCCGTTCGAGGTCGATCGCCCTGCTCGACGCCGCCGGCCCGTTCTTCCTGCCGGCCGCAGACGCCTTCCCCGGGGCGAGCGAGCGCGACTGGGCGCGGGCCAGGCGGGTGGACCCGGCCGCGTTCGGCCCGGACGGCGCCTGGCAGCTGGACTTCCGCTGCTTCGCGGTCCGCCTGCCGTCGGGCCGGTACGCGCTCGTGGACACCGGCGTCGGGCCGGCCGGCAGCCCCGCCGCCGCGTGGGCACCGGTACCCGGCCACCTGCTGGAGCGCCTGGCCGGCGCGGGCATCGGGCGCGACGACGTCGAGCTCGTCGTGCTCACCCACCTGCACGAGGACCACTTCGGCTGGTCGGTCTCGCCCGACGGCGTGCCGACGTTCCCGAACGCCCGCTACGTGATCCAGCGGACCGAGATCGCCGCGCTCGAGCAGGCGGGCGACGACGTGGTGCTGCCGTACGTGGTCGAGCCGCTGCGCCGGACCGGCCAGCTGTCCACCGTGGACGGCCGGGAGCACCTGGCGGAACGGCGCGGCGCCGCGCTGACGACCGAGCCGACCCCGGGCCACACGCCCGGCCACCAGTCGGTGCTGCTCCGCGGCGCCGGCCGGCAGGTCGTGATCACCGGCGACGTGCTGGTGCACGCCGTGCAGCTCGTCGCGCCCGGCGTCGGCTACGAGTTCGAGGCCGACCAGGACACCGCGCGCCGCACCCGGCAGGCCCTGCTCGACCGGGCGGCGCGGATGCCGACCTGGCTCGCGACCGCGCACCTGAACACGCCGTTCGTGCGCCCGCACCGATGAGTTCCGCGCGCGCCGGCCGTCACACGGTGGAACGCTCACCGAACACGGGAGGTCCATCATGCGCAGGCTGGTCGTCACCGAGAACATCACGCTGGACGGCGTCATCGACGCCTCGACGGGCTGGTTCGCCCCGGCCGGGGACGACGACACCGACCAGTCGGACGTCATCGAGGCCATCGCCGAGCACCGCGCCGCGGCCGACGCGTTCCTCGTCGGGCGGGTGACGTTCGAGGACATGCGCGCCTACTGGCCGAAGCAGACCGACGACCGCACGGGCGTCACCGACTACCTCGACACGGTGGCGAAGTACGTGGTGTCGGGCACGCTCGGCGACCCGGAGTGGGACAACACGACGGTGCTGCGCGGGCCGCTGCGCGAGGAGATCCAGGCGCTGAAGTCCGCGCCGGGCAAGGACATCGTGACGACGGGCAGCATGCGGCTGGTGCGCGCGCTCATCGCCGAGGGCCTGGTCGACGAGTACCGCCTGTTCGTCTACCCGGTCGTGGTCGGCGCCGGGCAGCGGCTGTTCGACGACGCCGGCGAGGTCGGCGGGCTGCGCGCTGCTGGAGGCCCGCCCGTTCCGCTCCGGTGTGGTGCTTGTGCGATACCGCCCGGCGTAGCAACCTGGCTCGGGTGAGCACCGGGGACGGGTTGGCGCGGCTGTACGGGGAGAGCTATCGCGGGCTCATGCTGACCGCATACGCGTTGCTCGGCGACCTCGGCGAGGCGGAGGAGATCACCCGGGAGGCGTTCGCGCGTACCCGCGGGCGCCCGGGCGTGGACGCCGAGGGCGTTCGCGAGGTCGTGGTCCGCCTCGCCCGGCGGCGGGTGGCGCTCGGCCGGCTGCGACGCCGGGAGCCCGCCGGGCACGACCCTGTCGTGGTGCTGCACCAACTCGCCGGCCTCCAGGCCGCCACCATCGCGTCCATTGTGGACATACCGGAGGCGGCGGTGGTGGCGCGCCTGGCCGCGGCCGGGCCGGGGGAGCCCGGTGCCTCCTGGGCGAGCATGCGGCAGCCGAGCGTCGTCCGGGTGCTCGAGCGGTCCCGGCAGCGGGTGGTGCGCGGCCGGATGCTGGCCGGCGCGGTGGTGGCGGTGCTCGTGGTCGGTGTCGCGGTTCCGTTGCTGCGAGCGGGAAACCCGCCCGGCCCGGCGCCCCGGGCCGCGGCTCCGCCGACCTCGGTCAGCACGCCGACCCGCACGCCGATGATCCCCGGCACGACCGTCTACAACGTGGCCTTCGCCGATGTCGGGCACGGCTACGCCATGCGCGTCGACTGCGGCCGGTACGACTGCACGCTCGACGTGATGTCCACGGTGGACCGTGAACACTGGACGGCGCACCGGGTGCCGACGGCGGGCTCACCGCCGGGCACGATGGGCGGGCTGTCCGTGCTCGGGCCGGGCCAGTTCGCCGTCGACCTGTACCCACCGGACGAACCCCACGCGATGCGGCGGGTGTACAGCGATGACGGCGGGCGAACCTGGGATCCGACGCCGATCGCGCCGGCCGGGAGTGTCACGGAGATCCCGCCGGGCGCGACGCTGACCACGCACTGCTCGACGCGCCGCGACCCGTGCGACGACGTCGAGGTCGTCGCGCTGCTGCCGGGCTCGGGCCGGTCGGCACGGCTCGCGGACGGGCCGCGACTGCGGAATCCCGTCGCGGGCTGGGTCCCGCTGGCCGGCGGCCAGTGGTGGATGGCGGGTGAGGACCCGGGCACGCACCTGCCGGCGCTCGCGGTGAGCGAGGACGACGGTCGCACGTGGACGGTGGCGGCCCCGCCCCGGGCTTTGGTGGACGGGGTGTGGTCGATGGTCGCGAACGGCAAGAGGCTGTACGCGTCGGTGAGCGGGAACCTGGGTACCGGCGACTACGGCATCGTGGCGATCTACCGCAGTGACAACGGCGGGCGGACCTGGCGGCAGACCGGCAGGCGGCTGCCCGGGCCTGCCGACAGGCGAGCTGGTGGCCGCGGCCGACGGCAGCCTGCTGGTCAACACCGTGGACGGCCCCGCGCTGATCAGCTGGAACGGCGGCGCCACGTTCCAGCCGGTGCGGCCACGCTTCCACGGCTCGGCGACCTGGACCCGCCACGGCTACGTGACCTGGGCGGATCCGGGGAACGGGATCGAGTTCTCCAGCGACGGTGTGCACTGGCACGACCTGCACCTCGCCCGCTGATGGACCCGCTCGCCGAGCAGATCGAGTACTACCGCCACCGCGCGGACGAGTACGACGAGTGGTGGCTGCACCAGGGCCGCTACGCCCTGGACCCGGCGGCGGAGCGCCACTGGCTGGCCGACGTGGCGGAGGTCGAGGCGGCGCTGGAGGCGTTCGCCCCGCGGGGCGAGGTGCTCGAGCTGGCCTGCGGCACCGGCCAGTGGACCCGGCACCTGGCGCGGCACGCGGACCGCGTGACGGCGGTCGACGCGTCGCCCGAGATGATCGCCCGCAACGCGGCCCGGGTCCGCGGACCGGTCACCTACGTGCGGGCCGACCTCTTCGAGTGGACGCCGCCCGCGAACGCGTTCGACGTCTGCGCCTTCACCTACTGGCTCTCCCACGTACCGGCCGACCGCCTGGCCGCGTTCTGGGCGACGGTCGCTCTGGCGTTGCGTCCCGGTGGCCGGGTGTTCCTGGCGGACAGCTACCACCCGGAGCCGGTGCCCGGCCACACGCAGGAACGCGTCCTGAACGACGGCCGGCCGTTCAGCGTCGTCAAGCGCTACTGGCAGCCGGGCGAGCTCGCCGCGGCGGCCGCCGGGCTGGGCTGGGACCTGGACGTCCGGGTCACCGCGCACGGCGCCATCCTGTACGCCACTGGTTGCCGTCGTGAGGGCCGGTGAGGCAGTACGGTCGTGCCGTGGGCAAGGGCGAGGAAGTCGAGGTGCTCGAGGTCGCCGGGCACCCGGTGCGGATCACCAACCCGGGCAAGGTGTTCTTCCCCGAGCGGGGCGAGACGAAGCTGGACCTCGCGCGCTACTACCTGACGGTGGCCGGACCGCTGATGGCGGCCATGGGCGGGCGGCCGGTGCTGCTGCAGCGCTTTCCCAACGGGGTCGGCGGGTCGTCGTTCTTCCAGAAGCGGGTGGCGCCCACGAAGGCCGATCCGTGGCTGACCACCAGCAGGGTGGCCACCCCGAACGGCACGACCGCCGACGCGCTGGTCGCGGTCGACCTGGCGCACGTGCTGTGGGCCGTGAACATGGGCTGCCTCGGTTTCCACGTGTGGCCGAACACCGCGGCCGACCCCGACCACGCCGACGAGCTGCGCATCGACCTCGACCCGGGCCCCGGGGTCACGTTCGCGATGATCCAGGAGGGCGCGGCCGAGACGAAGGCCCTGCTCGACGAGCTGGGCGTGGCGAGCTTCCCGAAGACCACCGGCAACCGCGGCATCCATGTCTACGTCCGGCTGCTGGCGCGGTGGGACGGCTACCAGGTGCGCGCCGCGGCCGTGGCGGTGGCCCGCGAGCTGGAGCGGCGCCGGCCGGACCTGCTGACCGCCGCGTGGTGGAAGGAGGAGCGGGGGAGCCGCGTGTTCGTCGACTTCAACCAGAACGCGCCACACAAGACGGTGTTCGGCGCGTGGTCAGTGCGCGCCAACCCGCACGGCCAGGTGTCGACCCCGTTCGCGTGGGACGAGCTGGCCACGATCCAGCCGCGCGAGCTCACCATCGCGACCGTGCCCGCCCGCGTGGCCGCGTCCGGCGACCCGTGGTCGGCGATGACCGCCGAGCCGCTGGACCCCCTGCTGGCCCTCCACGATCGCGACATGGCCGACGGCCTCATGGACGCCCCGTGGCCACCGGTCTACCCGAAGATGCCCAACGAACCACCGCGGGTCGCCCCGAGCCGGGCCCGCAAGGAGCCCGACCCGGCGCCCTGACTCACCCGGCGTCGGCCAGCACCTCGCGGATGACGTGGCGCGAGTTGGCCGCCAGGGCCGGGTTGGTGTCGCGGTAGTACGGCAGCTGGATGAGAGAGATCGACAGCGCCCAGCCGCGGCCCCGCAGCCACGTGTCGTCGTCCACGTCCAGTGCGGCGCGGAACAACGGCCGGGACCGCGCGGGGAGCAGGTTCCAGGCGACGATCAGGTCCACCGTCGGGTCGCCGGCGCCCGCGCACGCGAAGTCGATCACGCCGGTCAGCCGTCCGCCGGAGAGCAGCACGTTGCCCGGCGACAGGTCGCCGTGGAACCACACGGGCCGGCCGGTCCGCTCGGGCAGGCGCCGGGCCTGCTCCCACACCGCGGTCACGGCGGCCGTGTCGATCATCCCGTCCAGCCGGCCGATCGCGTCCCGCGTCGGATCGTCGCGTGTGGACAGTGGAACCCCACGCCCGGCGGCCGGCGCGTCCGCGGGCTCGACGCCGCGCATTGCGGTGACGAACCCGGCCAGGTCGGTGGCCAGCCGGTCCGGGTCGGCGAGGCGGTCGACGTCCGGGTTCGCGCCTTCGAGCCAGCGGTAGACCGACCACGGGAAGGGAAATTCCGCGCCCGGCCGCCCCTCGGCGAGCGGGACGGGGACGGCGACCGGCAGCGACGGGGCCAGCCGCGGCAGCCACCACTGCTCGCGTGCCACGTCCTCCACCGCGGACTCGATCCGGGGCAGCCGCACGGTCAGGTCGGCGCCGAGGCGGTACATCGCGTTGTCCGTCCCCGAGGACTCGACGGCCTCGACGCGCCGGTCCGCCCAGTGGGGGAACTGCGCCGCGACGAGCCGGCGCACGAGCGCGACGTCGGTGCGGACCTCGTCGGCGTGCATCACCAGCGGTCGTGCACGTGGGCCCGCACGCGCTCGTCGTAGATCCGGGCCACGGCGTCGAGCGTCGCGGGGGACAGGGGCGGCAGCTCGGCGGCGGCCGCGTTGGCGTGGGCCTGCGTGGCGTTGCGCGCGCCGGGGATGACGGTGGTGACGCCGGGCTGGTCGAGCACCCAGCGCAGGGCGAGCGCGGCGGTGCCCACCTCGAGCCCGGCGGCCACCTCGGCGAGCTCGCGCGCGGCGGCGACACCCACCTCGAAGGGCACGCCGGCGAACGTCTCGCCGACGTCGAACGCCTCACCGTGCCGGTTGAACGTGCGGTGGTCGTCGGCGGCGAAGGTCGTCGACTCGTCGTACCTGCCGGACAGCAGGCCGCTGGCCAGCGGGACGCGGGCGATGATGCCGACCCCGGCGGCGCGGGCGGCCGGCAGCACCCGCTCGAGCGGCTTGTGCCGGAACGCGTTGAGGATGATCTGCACGCTCGCCACGTTCGGCCGAGCGATCGCGGTCAGCGCCTCGTCGCAGGTCTCGACGGAGACGCCGTACGCGGCCAGGTTCCCGGCGGCGACGAGTTCGTCGAGCGCGTCGAAGACCTCGTCCGAGGCGAACACCGGCGTGGGCGGGCAGTGCAGCTGCACCAGGTCGAGCCGGTCGACGCCGAGGTTCGCCCGGCTGCGGTCGGTCCAGGTACGGAGGTTCTCCGGCGTGAACGACTCCGGCACGTGCGGGTCGGCGCGGCGGCCGCACTTGGTCGCCACCGTCACCCCGGCGTCCGGCCGCTCGGCACGGAACCGGGCGATGAACCGCTCGCTGCGGCCGTCGCCGTACACGTCGGCGGTGTCGAGGAACGTGACGCCCGCGTCGACGGCCGCGTGCAGCACGGCGAGCGCGTCGGCGTCGTCCACCCGGCCCCAGTCAGCGCCCAGCTGCCAGCACCCCAGCCCGACGGCGGACACGTCGCGGCCGGTCCGGCCCAGTACCCGATGTTCCATGGGCGGTCAGCCTAGTGGCTGGTCTCCGGGCGCGATCGGGATACGCCAGTCGACCGCGATGACGGCGCCGTCCTCGTCGACGTCGGCGTCGCCGCCGTGGCGGCGGGCCCGCTCCGCGAGGTCCGCCAGCGTCTCCCGGGCCGCCGCGCGGGCCTGGTCCGGCACCGCGCCGGTGACGGCCACCCGCACCTCGGCGGGCGACAGGGAGATGCGGATCTGCACCTGCTTTGCCGTGCCCGCACCGGTAGTCGCGAACACCGCGTCGTGCAGGACGCTCAGCACGTCGGTGGCGATCGGGGCGGGCAGGCTGAGCTCCTGGTCGCCGGCCAGGTGCAGCTCCGGGGTGATCGCGAGGTCCTGCTCGAGCAGCACCACCAGGTCCAGGACCTCGGTGCGCAGCTTGCGGGTGCCGGTCGAGGCCATCCGGCCGAGCACGGCCGAGCGCATCTCCTCCAGCGAGTGGTCGAGGTCGCGGATGATGCCGTTCAGGGTTGGCGCGGCCGACGGGTGGCGCCCGGCCGCCGACTGCAGGGCCAGGCTGAGCGCGAACAGGTCGCGGATGGCCGTCTGCTCGAGGTCCTGGGCGATCCGGTCGGCCTCCTCGAGCCGGGCCAGCCGCTGCGAGGACTCGGCGGCCACCGCGGACTCGGCGAGGATGCGTTCCCGCATCGACTCCACGGCCGTGCCCAGCACGACCACCTCGGTCGGCCCGTCGACCGTCACGTGATGGTCGAGGTCTCCGGCCGACGCCCGCCGGACGGTCGCGACCAGGCGGTTCACCGGCCGCACCAGCGAGGTGTGCAGCAGCACGATGATGATCACGCCGACGAGCAGCGCGACGCCACCGCAGACGATGGTGATCGTGTTCGCGGTGGCCTGCGCGTCGCTGGAGGACTGCAGGCCCGCCGCGATGAGCTGCTCGATCCGGTCCTGCAGGTCGGCGAGCCGGACGCGCAGGTCGTCGAACAGCTCCTTGGCCGCCGCCGCGCTCCGTGCGCCCTCGGGCAGGGGACCGGCCCGCGCGGCGGCGATGAGCGGGTCGGCGGAGGTGGTCTGCCAGGTGCGGCCGGCGGCGTCGACGGCGGACAGCAGCCGGATCGACGTCGCTTCGTCGGACAGGTGCGTGGCGATCTGGCGCCGGGCGTCGGCGACGGTCGCCTTCCCCGCGTCGTAGGGATCGAGGAACTGCGGGTCCCGGGTCAGGAGGAAGCCGCGGAACCCGGACTCCATGTCCACGTAGCCCTTGGTCAGCGCGGCGACCGACAGCTGCGCGGGGCGTAGCTGCTCACGTACGTGCGTGCCGACGTCGTTGGCGTGCTGCCGCGCGACGAGCGTCGCGACGACGGTGCCCAGCAGCAACGCCAGTTCGAGGCCGACGAGCAGGTAGACCCGCCAGCGCAGGGTGCGCGGCCGGAGGCGGGTGGTCACGGAAGGTCGGGCACTCTGTCACCCCGCCAGGGTCGGATTGCGTGCCCTCGGATCCTATGTCCACGCGGGACGGTCGCAACAGCGGACGGCCGCCGGCTCGGGTGAGCCGGCGGCCGTCCGCGGGGTTCCTGGCGTCAGGGCAGGTAGTACATCGGGTTGGGGAGCTTCACCGGGTGCTGGGCGTGACCGCCCTCGAGGTCGCTGAACTGGTCGCCCATGTTGACCACGATCGTCACGTGGTAGGCGTCCTCGATGTGGGCCCGGGTGTACGACTTGTACTCGATCGTGGTGCAGGTCAGCCCGCACGGCAGCCACTCGGGGGCGGCGCCCTCGGACTTGAGGAACGCGTCGGTGGGCGCCGGGTAGCCCTCGTTGGCGAGGTTCTTCAGCGTCGCGGTGCGCTGGTGCTCGGGGCGGCCGGTGACGAAGAAGACCTTGGCGCCGCGCTGCGCGGCGTAGTTGGCGAAGTCCATGGTGGGCTGGATCGCCGGGAAGTCGCCGTTGTTGATGGCGTTCTCGGACTTCACCGGGTCGTAGCCGAAGTCGCTGTCCGCGGCGAGGTTGTAGGTGAGCTCCGACGTGTCGTCGACGTCGAGCACGATCGCCGGGTGGGCGACGTGGTGGTCGAGGGCGCGCTTGAGGGCCCGGCGCGCGTCGGCGACCTGCCGGGCGGTGTCCTTGGCCCAGTCGCTGTCCGCCGAGGCGTGGTGGTGCCCGTCGGCGTCCTTGGTGTCGCCGTAGTACGCCTTGACGTCGTTCTTCACCAGCCCGATGTTGGTGGGCTCGTGCCCGTGGCCGTGGTGGCCGTCCGAAGTGGACGGCGACGGGGCCGCCCACGCGTAGGCACCACCGGCTAACAGCACCGCCGCGGCGGCGACTCCGGTGATCTTGGTGGCTGAGGACAGACGTGCCCGTGAGAGGTTCATTACCCCGACTCCTGCTTCGGCTTGACGTGCGACGCACGGAACCTAGGCAAGATCTGCCGAATTACAAACCCGTTTGGTCCGGATTGCACGATTCGCATTCGAGACGTATCTGCTCATGGCCCATTGGTAACCCGGGTGTTACGGTAACGTCCCGTTTACCGATGACCGCTGTGGAGGGTACTGATGAAGGCCTACGAGTCGAGCTCGCACATCAACGCGGCCCCGGACCGGGTGTGGTCCGTCCTGGCCGACGGCGCCGGCTGGGCGGACTGGGAGTCCGGTGTGGAGCGGGTCGAGGGCCGCATCGCGGAGTCGGCCAAGGTGAAGATCTTCTCCGAGGTCAGCCCCGGCCGGGCGTTCCCGCTGAAGGTCGTCGGGTTCGAGCCGAGCCGCGGGATGACCTTCGCCGGCGGGATGCCGCTCGGCCTGTTCCGCGGCGTGCGCCGCTACACTCTGCGGCCGGTGTCGGACTCGGTCACGGAGTTCACCATGCGTGAGGAGTACACCGGGCCGCTGCTGCCGCTGATCTGGCGCTCGATGCCCGACCTGCAGCCGTCGTTCGACAAGTTCGCCACCGGCCTGAAGCAACGGGTGGAGACCGGGACATGACGGGTGAGCCGGGTGCCGCGCTGGACGCGCTCGGCGACCCGAACCGGCGGGAGATCCTGCGGCTGCTCGCCGACGGCGGCCGGTCGGTGCAGGAGATCGCGGACCGGTTGCCGATCAGCCGGCCCGCGGTGTCCCGGCACCTGAAGCTGTTGCGCGGCGCGGGTCTCGTGGTGGAGGAGCCGCAGGGCACCCGGCGGATCTACCGGTTGCACGACGACGGCGTGCACGCGGTCGAGGAGTACCTGCGGCAGGTGTGGGGCTCGGTGGCGTCCCGTTTCACGATCGCGGCCGAGAACCTGCCGGAGGAGCCATGATCGAACCGTTGCGGCTCTCGTTCGAGGTCGGCTGCGGCCAGCGGCACGCGTTCGACGTGTGGACCAGCAAGATCGACCTCTGGTGGCCCGCCGACCACACCGCGACCGGCGAGGACGGCCTGCGGGTCACCCTCGAGCCGCGGGTGGGCGGCCGGATCTTCCAGCGCGACCCGGCCGGCGTGGAGATCGACTGGGGCGAGGTCACCGAGTTCGCGCCGCCGGAGCTGCTGGCCTACCGCTGGCACCTGCGCCGCGACCGCGCCGACGCGACCGACGTGCGGATCCGGTTCGTGCCGGTGGCCGAGCGCCTGACCCGGGTCGACATCGAGCACCACGGCTGGGACCGGCTCGGCGCGGACGGCGCCGTCTGGCGGGAGCGCAACCAGCAGGGCTGGCGCACGCTGCTGCCGCACTTCGTGGACGCCGCGGCCGTGGGCTGACCGTCAGTCGGTCCGGGGGGCGAGCTCGCGCACCGCGTCGGAGAGGGACTCGAAGGTGGGGATCGACGCGGCGACGCCACTCATCCGCAGCACGCGTAAGGCGAGCCGGCCGTCCGCGACCAGCCCCAGGCAGCAACCGTGCTCCTGCGCGCGCTCGGCGGCGGTCACCAGCACCCGTAACCCGGCCGCGGACAGGAACGTGACCTGGCTCAGGTCGGCGACCAGGACCGGCGGGATATCGCCGTCTAACGCCTCCGCCAGCTGCGGAGACGTCCGCATGTCGAGCTCACCCGCCACCCTGAGGACGTACAGGTCGTCCCGGTACGCGGTTCGCCGCGTCTGCAGCGGCGGATGATCGGCGAACGCCTCGTCCCGACGCTCGAACATGAGCTGCACCTCGGTCATCGGCAAGCCCCTCCGGACAGTCGTCATGCTGTGGGTACGCCGGGAAGGCGGGTTTCAAACCTTATCTCGGCCTGGAAAATATTTACCCAAGATCTTTCGCGATGTCCCGCACACCGGACTGGTCTGGTAGGGCCGCGCACGGGCGTTCGCTAACATCGAGTGCCGTGACGACGTCGATCGAGACCCTCGAGTTCCAGTCAGAGGCGCGTCAGCTGCTGCAGCTGATGATTCATTCCATCTACTCGAACAAGGACGTGTTCCTCCGGGAGCTCGTGTCCAACGCCTCCGACGCCCTGGACAAGCTGCGCCTGGAGACCTACCGCGACAAGGAGCTGCAGGCCGACGTCTCGGACCTGCACATCGAGGTCGAGGTCGACCGGGACGCGCGGACGCTCACCGTGCGGGACAACGGCATCGGGATGTCGCGCGACGAGGTCGTCAGCCTCATCGGCACCATCGCGAAGTCCGGCACCGCGGAGCTGCTGGCCAAGCTGCGCGAGGTGCAGGACGCCGCGGCGTCGGCGGACCTCATCGGGCAGTTCGGCGTCGGCTTCTACTCGACGTTCATGGTGGCCGACACGGTCACGCTCGTGACCCGGCGCGCCGGGTCCGGCGAGGGCGTGCGGTGGGAGTCCA
Organism: uncultured Actinomycetota bacterium; assembly: GCA_963841395.1. Taxonomy (GTDB): domain Bacteria; phylum Actinomycetota; class Actinomycetes; order Mycobacteriales; family Pseudonocardiaceae; genus Actinophytocola. The sequence continues at coordinate 403,847 of CAWJCX010000055.1, read as the reverse complement.
GCGGCGAGGGCACCTACACGATCGAGCCGGTCGAGGACGCCCCGCAGGGCACGGTCGTCACGCTGCACCTCAAGCCCGAGGACGCCGAGGACAACCTGCACGACTACGCCGCGCCCTCGACGGTCCGCCAGATCATCAAGCACTACTCGGACTTCATCACCTGGCCGATCAAGATGGCCAAGGACGCCCCGCCCGCCGCGGAGGTCGCGGAGGCCGCCGAGGCGACCGGGACCGAGGAAACCGCCGACACCCCGGACGCCGAGCTCGAGACCGTCAACTCGATGAAGGCGCTGTGGGCGCGCTCGGCGAGTGACGTCACCGAGGACGAGCTCACCGAGTTCTACCGGCACGTCAGCCACGACTGGAGCCCGCCGCTGGAGACCGTCCGGCTGCAGGCCGAGGGGACCTTCGAGTACCAGGCGCTGCTGTTCATCCCGTCCCGCGCGCCGCTCGACCTGTTCGTCCGCGACGCCAAGCGCGGCATCCAGCTCTACGTCAAGCGCGTGTTCATCATGGACGACTGCGAGGCGCTCGTCCCGGAGTACCTGCGCTTCGTCAAGGGCGTGGTCGACGCGCAGGACCTCTCGCTCAACGTGTCGCGCGAGATCCTCCAGCAGGACCGCCAGATCCAGCTGATCCGCCGCCGGCTGGTGAAGAAGGTGCTCTCGACGATCAAGGCGATGCCCGCCGAGCGGTACGCCACGTTCTGGACCGAGTTCGGCAAGGTGGTCAAGGAGGGCCTCGTCGCCGACAGCGGGAACCAGGACGCGATCCTCGAGATCTGCTCGTTCCCCTCGACACACGACGCCGCCGAGCCGACCACACTGCGCCAGTACGTCGAGCGCATGAAGGACGGCCAGGAGCACATCTACTACCTGACCGGCGAGTCGCGGTCGAGCATCGAGAACTCCCCGCACATGGAGGCCTTCCAGGCCAAGGGGTACGAGGTGCTCGTGCTCACCGACCCGATCGACGAGATGTGGGTCGAGGCCGTGCCCGCCTTCGAGGGCAAGGAGCTCCACTCCGTCGCGAAGGGCCAGGTCGACCTCGGCGACGCGGCCGACACGGAGACGGCGGAGGCCGAGCGCGCCGAGCGGGACAAGGACTTCGCTCCGCTGCTCGGGTGGATGACGACGGCGCTCGCCGACACGGTCAAGGAGGTCCGCCTCTCCACGCGGCTGACCACCTCGCCCGCCTGTGTCGTCGGCGACGAGCACGACATCACGCCGACGCTGGAGAAGATGTACCGGGCGATGGGCCAGGAGCTGCCGCAGGTGAAGCGCATCCTGGAGCTGAACCCGGCGCACCCGCTGATCACCGGCCTGCGCACCGCGCACGGTTCCCGCGGCGACGACGCGGAGCTGGCGGAGACCGCGCACCTGGTGCACGACATGGCGATCCTCGCCGAGGGTGGCGAGCTCACCGACCCGGCCCGCTTCGTCAAGCTCGTCGCGAAACGGCTGGAGAACGTGTTGTAGGTGGAGTTCTTCGTCTACTGCCGGGACGAGCCGGGCACCGCGGCGCTGCGGGACCGGCTGGGTGAGGCGCACCTGTCGTTCATGGACGCGTACGCGGACGGGATGATCGCCCGCGGACCGACGCTGGACGCCGCCCGGCAGTGGGCGACAGGCAGCGTGCACCTGGTGGACCTGCCCGACGCGGCGGCCGCGCACGTGTTCGCCCACGACGAGCCCAACCAGCGCAACGGCGTGTACCGGGAGGTGACGGTCCGGCGCTGGCGCAACGAGCTGGGCCGCACGATGTGGGACTTCGCGGGCACCGGCGGCGAGCGGTTCCTGGTGATCGCCGCCGGCCGGCCCCGCGAGGAGTTCCTCGCCGCCAACCGCGACCGGCTGATCGCCTACGGGCCGCTGCTGTCCGACGACGGCGCCGAGGAGACCGGCACCGTGCTGGCCGTCGAGACGTCCGGCCGCGCGGCCGTCGAGGCCCTAGTCGCCGCGGAACCGCTGGCGCGCGTGGAGATCCACGAATGGCAGTTCGGTGGGCGGCCCGCGCGCAACCGCGTCACGCCGATGGGGGACCTCGTCGCGATCCCGCTGCGCGGGGCGTGGACCGGGAACCGCGGCATCCTGCACGAGGGGCGGCGAATCGTCCGCTACCACGCGAGCGACCTGTGGATCACCTGCGCGCTGGAGTTCCGCGGCTGGTGGTCACCGCAGTGGCGGCCGCACCACTTCACCTGGCTCTACTTCCACGACGAGGCCGTGTCCCTCGCCGCCGGACACCGCCCCTGCGCGTTGTGCCGCCGCGCGAGCTACCGCGACTACCGCGACCGATGGGCCGACGAGCAACGCGTCCCGCCCCCGTCGGCGAAGGAGATGAACCGGCAGCTGCACGGCGAGCGGATCATCCGCGGCACCCACCGGCGGCGCACCCACGAGCTGGCGTGGGCGGACCTGCCGGACGGCACCTTCGTCCGGCTCGGCGAAGCCACCGCCGCCGTCGTGGGCACGCACCTCGCGGAGTGGACCCACGAGGGCTACGGCACGCGCCACCCGCGGCCGCGGTCGGGCACCGCGCAGGTGATCACGCCGCCGTCCACCGTGGCGGTGCTCCGCGCGGGTTACCCGGTCCAGCTCGACGAGGCCGCACGCTGACTCCCGGCGACGGTCATGGCGTCGCGGCGGCGAGCAGCGGCGACAGCTCCGCCACGACCGTCGTCAGCGGTCCGGTGTCCCGGCGTACCCGCGCGGACATGATCGCGCCCTCGAGCGTGCTGATCATCAGCGTGGCGAGCCGGCGGGCCCGGCGCCGCGGCACGTCCATGCGCACCAGCTCGTCCATGACCGCGCCCTCCCACCGGTCCAGCGCCGCGCGCAGCTGCTCGTTGACCGCGGAGTCGGTGCCCGCCAGGTCGGCGGTCGTGGCCAGCACCGGGCAGCCGCGGGCGAAGCCGCGCGCGGTGAACTCGTCCTTCCACTGCTTGACCAGGTGCGCGAACAGGCCCGCCGGCGTCGGCCGGCGCGTGGTGCGCGGGTAGGTCGCCACCCACCGCGCCGCGAAGTCGCCCGACCACAGCAGTGCCTCGCCGACGAGCTGGTCCTTGCCGCCGGGGAAGTAGTGCTGGAACGAGCCGCGCGGGGCGCCCGCGTGCTCGACGACGTCGCGCACCCCCGTGGCCGAGACCCCTCGCGTGCGCACCAGCTGCGCCGCGCTGTACACCATGCGCTCCCGCGGGCCGCGGATCTCGTCGGGCATCGCACTCCTCCATGACGGTCGTCATATGACAGCTGTCATAGTACGGTAGTCGGGTGGACATCGGCTTCGTCGGACTCGGCACCATGGGCGAGCCCATGGCGGTCAACCTGGCCCGCGCGGGCACGCCGCTCGTCGTCTGGAACCGCACGGCCGCGAAGTGCGCGGCGGTGCGCGCGGCCGGCGCCACTGTGGCGGCGAGCCCGGCCGAGGTGTTCGCGCGGACGCGAGTGGTGTTCCTGATGCTGGCCGACGGCGCCGCGGCCGACGCCGTCCTCGCCCGCGGCACACCACGGTTCGCCGGCCACGTGGCCGGGCACACGATCGTCCACATGGGAACGACCGAGGCCGGCTACTCGCGCGGTCTCGAGGCGGACGTCCGCGCGGCCGGCGGGCGCTATGTCGAGGCCCCGGTCTCCGGCTCCCGCAAGCCGGCGGAGGCGGGCGAACTCGTGGCGATGGTCGCCGGTGAGCCGGCGGCCGTGGCGGAGGTCCGGCCCCTGCTGGCGCCGATGTGTCACGAGGCGGTCGACTGCGGGCCGGTGCCGAACGGGATGCTGATGAAGCTGTCGGTCAACCTGTTCCTGATCACGATGGTCACCGGGCTCGCCGAGTCGGTCCATTTCGCCGGGCGGCACGACCTGGACCTGACCACGTTGCTCGACGTGCTCGACGCGGGCCCGATGGCGAGCGGCGTGTCGCGGGTGAAGTCGGCCAAGCTCGCCACCCGCGACTTCGCGGTGCAGGCGTCGATCTCGAACGTGCTGTACAACAACCGCCTGATCGCGGCGGCGGCCCGCGCGGCGGGCATCGCGTCCCCGCTGCTCGACGTGTGCCACACCCTCTTCGGCGAGACCGAGGATCTGGGCCTCGGCGGCACCGACATGGCGGCCGTGATCCACGCGATCGAGCGGCGGACGAATACCCGCGTCTGACCCTGTAATAGACCACGTTCGGTAACCGACAAAAGGGAGGACAGACCCGAAGAAGGGGGGCCGGCGTGGCGCGCACACCGCCGTCGGCACATGCCGAGCCGGTCGTTCCCCAGGCGGGGTGGATCCTGCGGCAGATCGCGGCGTCCCCGGGCGACCCGCTGACCGCAGCCATCGTCGGCCCCGGCGGAACCGGAAAGTCCACGCTGGTCAAGGCCATCGCGGCCGCCTACGCCGAGGCCGGTGTCCGCGCCGTGCGCGTCGACGGGGACACCGACGTGGCCGGCCTCGCCGACGATGCGCCACTGCTCGTGGACGACGCGCACCGGCTGTCCCCGGCCGCGCTCGCGGCGCTGCGGGAGCGTGCCCGGGCAGCCGGAGCGCGCATGGTGGTTAATTACCGTCCGTGGCCACGACCGGACGGTATCTCCTCGCTCGGCGCGCAGCTGTCCCGCCACCACTCGCCGATCGTGCTCGGCCACCTCGGCCGCGAGGAGGTCGCCGAGCAGGTCGCCCGCCGCGTCGGCTGCGAGCCGCCGGACGCACTCGTGGCACTCGTGTACGAGCAGTCGGGTGGGCTGCCGATGTTCGTCGGTCTCGTCACCCAGGCGATGCTGGACACCGGGCGCTTCGACCCCCGCCACCCCGACCGTTTCCGCCGCCCGCCACGGGTGTCGGTGTCGCCGGGCCTCGCCGAGCGGCTGCGGTACCTGCTCGAGGCGCTGGACCCGCGGATCTACACCGTGCTGGAGGCGCTGGCGCTCGGCGCGCCGCTCGACGCGGAGGTGCTCTGCGCGCTGCTCGACGCCGAGCCGGCCGACCTCGGACGACACAGTCGAGGCCGCGCGCGCCACCGGCCTGCTCACCGAGGCCGGCGACCTGATCGTGTTCGTCCGCAACCTCGTGCTGCGCCTCATCCCCGTGCTGCGGTGCCGGAACATGCAGCGCAGGCTCGCGGAGATCCAGCTGGAGAGCGGCGGTCCGGTGCTCGACCGCCGGCCGGCAGCTCGCGGAGTCGCGGGCCACCGGCGCCCGCGCGTCCGCGGTGCTGGCGGCCGCGGCCGACGAGGCGCTGCGAACCTCGCCGCACCTCGCGGTCGAGCTGTACGACGCGGCCGTGCGCGCGGGCGGCAGCCCCCGGGCGGTCGCCGCGTCGCCGCGCGCAGGCGGCCGCGCTCGCCGGGGACGCCGCGCAGGCGCTGCGGTTGGCCGACGAGATCCTCACCGCGGAGGGCGCTACGGAAGCGGACCGGCGGCGGGCGGTGTCGGTGACCGCCGGCGATCCTCGCCCAGCGCGGGTTCGCCGCCCGCACCGCCGAGCTGTACCAGCGCCTGCGGCCGGCGCAGACGCGCTGCTGGCCGTGCCCGCGCTGCTCGCCGCGGGGGAGCGGGACCGGGCCCGCGAGGTCCTCGCGGCCGCCCCGCCGAGCCAGGACGACGCGCCGACGCTCACCGCCTCGGCCGTCCGACTACTCGCCGCCGGCGTGCTCGAGTCCGTCGACGGGAACGCCGCGCTCGCGCTGTCGCACCTCACCCAGGCGGCGAGCCTGCTCGAGTCGGCGGGCGACGCGGTGCTGCTGCCCTACAGCCCGGCCGAGCTGGTCGCGGTCGTCGCGGCGCAGTGCGGGGAGGTCGCGCTCGCCGACACCATCCTGGGCCAGGCGGTCGCCGCGAAGCTCGGCGGCGGGCTCGCGCACGCGCGGCACCTGTTGCTGCACGGCTGGAACGCGCTCACCCGCGGCGCGCTCGACGCCGCGCAGGGCGTGCTCGACCGGGTCGGCGCGGCGCCGCTGGAGCCGGGGGACGAGCTGCTGGCCGCCGCCCTCGCGACGGGCCTGGCCCGCCGCACGCGGCGACTCGGCCGCGCTCGCCGCGGCGTTCGCCCGCGGCCGTACCGCGCTGATCCGGCATCCGGTCGACCTGTACCTGGTGCGGCCGCTGGGTGAGCTGGCCGTGGCGGCGGCGCTCCTCGACGAGCGAGCGACGATCGCCCCGCACCTGGATCAGGCGTGGACCCTGCTCGCCCGGCTCGGCGACCCACCACTGTGGACGGTGTCGTTGCACTGGAGCGAGCTGCACGCCGAGCTCGCGGCCGGCGACCTCGACGCGGCGGAGGCGCATGCGAAGTCGCTGTCGGCGGTGCACGACGCGGCACGCCAAGGCGTTCGCGGCGGCCGCGGCGTGCTGGCTGCGCGTGGCCCGCGGGGACGTCGACCCGGACGAGGTGCGCGCGGCGGCCATGCGGCTGCATCACGCGGGCCTGACCGCGGACGGCGCGCAGCTGGCGGCGTCGGCGTCCGTGCGCACGGCCGACCGAAAGGACGGTGCCGGGCTGATGGCGTTCGCCCGCAACCTCAGCGACACCCCCGAACCCGCCGCGCCCGCCGACGAACCGGCGCCGGCGGACTCGGCCGACCTCGCGGACGGCCCGGCCCCGGCGGCCGCGCCGCTGCTGAGCGAGCGGGAGCTGGAGGTCGGCAGGCTGATCCTGGCCGGGCTGACGCACAAGCAGATCGGCGCCCGCCTGTTCATCTCGGCGAAGACCGTGGAGCACCACGTGGCCCGCATGCGAAACAGACTCGGCGCGGACGGCCGCAACGAGCTGTTCGGCATGCTGCGCACCCTCATCGGCGAGTCCACCCAACCCGCACCGACCGACACGAGCCCGGCCCGGACTAGGTAGCCGCGCCGACTTGTTGTGGCGCACCGTCATCAGCGAGTCTGGCTGGCCCTCGGCGCCTGGACGCGAGCCCTGCCCGGTTTTCGGTAGCCGCGCCGCCCTTTGTTGTGGCGCACACTCATCGGCGAGTCCGGCCGGGCCTCGGCGGCGGCCGCGAGTTCTCCTTCGGCACGTGGCCCGGCTCGTTAGCCGCGGCGGCCGAAACGAGCCCTGCCCGGGCGCGTGTCCGGCTCACCAGCCGCCCCGGTCTGGATGCGGCGTGCCGCGCATCCTCATCGGCGGATCCGGCCAGCCCTCGGCGGCGGCCGCGAGTTCTGCTTGGGCACGTAGCCCGGCTCACTAGCCGCGGCGGCTGAAACGAGCCCTGCCCGGCTCACTAGCCGCCCCGGCCTGATTGTGGCGTGCAGCGCATCCACATCAGTGGGTCCGGTCAGCCCGCGGCAGCCGATGTGGGTCCGGTCCACGCGCACACCCGGCTCGAACCGCGGTCGCGCCGGAGCACTGTCCGATTAGGACTGGATTCAGGCGTCGGCGGGGGCGGGCGCGGTCAGGGCGGCTACCAGGCCCTCGCAGGTGCGGGTCACCGCGCGGTAGGCGCGTACCGCGGGGCGGTCGGCGAACGGGTCCTCCGCGCGGCGGCGCCAGCGGTCCAGCTCCGCGAGCGCCGTCGAGCGGACGGCTTCGTCCGAGGCGTCCGGGGGGAGGGCCAGGCGCTGGGGCGGTGCGACGCCCTGACCGCCGAGCAGGCGCTGCGCGGTCTCCGTCTCCTCCGCCGGCAACGCGACCTCACCACACCGCAGCGCGGACAGCAGCCGCAGCTCCACGAACTCGTGCGCACCGGAACCGATGCGCTCCACCTCGGCCGCCAGCTGCGCGACCTCCGCCGGGTCGGCCGCCGCGCCGGCGCTGAGCACGCGCTCGAGCGCCAGCAGGCCACTGCGTGCCTTGAGCAGGTCCCGGCGCTGGGTGAACTGCACCGACAGCACCTCGTGCAGCTCGTGCAGCCCGCTGCTGCGCACCAGCTCCGCGGCGAGCGCGGGGGAGGAGTCGCGGCCCTGCCGGATGTACATCATCGCCAGCCGCAGCCCGAAGATCCCGAATCGCTCGAGCAGGTCCTTGCGCCGCTCGTAGGACAGCGCGGCCAGCGCCGCCACCCGGTCCGAGCGCAGGAACCGGCCGGTGGACAGCAACACGTCGTCCATGTCCTCGCGTGGCGCGGCCGCCAGCGCGGCGAGCGTGTCGAACTCGGCCTGCCGCAACGTCCGCCCGGTCGCCGCGAGCAGGCCGGCGACCGGGATGACGGTCTGGCACAACCCGCGCAGCGCGGGCTCGGCGCGGTAGCGGCGCGCGATCCGTCGCGCGGAGAGCATCGCGTCGATCCGGCCGCCGCCGACCTCGTCCGCCCGGGAGATCACCGCGATCGTGTTCACCGAGCTGGCCCGCGCGACACCCTGGTCGCGGAAGGACTCCAGGAACTCCGCGTCCGTCGCGTGCAGGTGGCGCATCAGGTAGATGACCGCGTCGGCCTCGGCGGGGGAGTCGTCGTCGGGGGTGAGCATGGCGAGCGTGCGCCCGGACGTCTGAGTCGACGTCGACCCGATGCCGGGGGTGTCGATCAGCGTGACGCCGCGCAGGCTCTGCGACGGCCAGTCCACGACGAGCCTGCGCAGCCGCTCGGCCGGCACCCCGCGCAGGTCGACCGACAGCGCGCCGTGGTCCCGCCGCACGGGCAGCGACCGCGGCTCGCCGTCGTCCGGATAGGACACCACCTTCGGTGTCGGGCCGTCGCGGTACCAGGTGACGACCTTCGTGCACTCGCCCGCGTCGGTGGGTGCGATCAGCTCGCCGACCAGCCCGTTGAGCAGCGTCGACTTGCCCGCCTTGACCTTCCCGGCGATCGCCACCCGCAGCGGCTCGTCCAGCCGGTCCAGCTGCGCGCGCAGGTCGGCGGCGACGTCCGGATCGGCGGCGTAGACCCGCACCGCGCGGCGCAGCACCCCACGTACCGCGGCAGTCAGGCTTCGTGAAGGGGTGTCGAGGGCATGTTTGCTCACTGCGCCGCCTCGATCAGCCGTGGCTCACGGCTCTCGGCCACCGCGCTGGGCACCAGCGAGACGGCCCTCGTGTGCACCGCCTCGAGCCGGGCCAGCTCCTCGGGGATCTGCGCGAGCCGGCGCCGCTGCTCGTCCTGGGACGCGCGCGCCGACTGCTCGGCCGCGGTCAGCGACTCCTTGAGCGACCGGTTCGTCTCCTCCGCGCGGTCGGTGTAGTAGTCGCGCAGGTCGCGCTGCACCCGCCGGAGCAGCTCGCGGGACTCCTTGCCCGCCTGGAAGATCACGTCGTCGGCGTAGCGGCGGATGGCGGCCTTCGCGTCGGCCTGCCGTTTGGCGTACACCCGCCGCCGGTCGTCGGTGAAACCCTTGGCGCCCATGCAGCAGCCCGGCGCCGATGGAGAACGGGTTGATCAGCGACAGGCCGACGATCGTGCCCAGCATGCCGAACATCAGCACGCCGATGTACCCGCCGCGCAACCCGGACAGCGCCTTCTGCCCCATGCCGAACGGCTCGCCCGAGCGCAGCTCCATCGCCTGGATGCCGGCCAGCGGGTCCTCGCTGCGGGTGTGCAGCTTCGGCAGCAGCTCGTGGCCGCCGGAGAAGTGCTCGGCCACCTGGCCGGCGAGCCAGCGGGCGCGTTGCGCCGTCCACAGGAAGTTCGCCGCGACGGCCGCGCCGACCTCCTGCTCGACCCACCCGCACAGCTGCTCCCAGATCTTCTTCGGGTCGCCGGCCTTGTTCACCTCCTCCTCGGCCTCGCGCACGATGTCGCGCATCCGGTCCCGCAGGTCGTAGTCGATGTCGGCGTTGAGGTCCGCGACGCCGTCGCTGAGCGTGTGCTGCCAGCGGGCCGAGCGCTCCTTGAGCGCGGACGCGTGCGCCTTGGCCTCGGTCAGCTCGCGGATCACGAACTCGGCCTGTGCGGGGTCGGTGTAGGTGGTCCGCTCGGCCAGCAGCGCGGTGGCGAGCTGCTCGGTCACCGCGACGATGTCGTGCGCGGTCGAGCGGCGGGCGAGCAGGTCGGCCTGTTTCACCACCTGCTCGCGCAGGTAGGAGATCAGCACGGGGAAGCCGGACTCCTCGTCCGCAGCCTCGTCGCCGGTGCGGATCGAGTGCACGCGCAGTGCCGAGGACACGCTGAGCAGGTCGGCGGCGATCCCCTCGGCGCTGAGGTGCGCACGGTCGAGGTCGGCGATGCGCTCCCACTCCGGGTACAGGTCCGCCTTGCTGAGTACACAGAGGACGTTGGGGCACATCTTGGTGGCCTGCCGAAGGAACTCCAGCTCCGGCGCGGTGTACTCCTGCGACGCGTCCGACACGAACAGCACCGCGTCGGCGGCGGGCAGCTCGGCCAGCGTCGCGGCCCCGTGCACGGAGTTCAGCCCACCGACGCCCGGCGTGTCCACGATCTCCAGCCCGTTCGCGAGCAGCGCCCGGGGCAGGCCGATCTCGGCCACGCGCCAGCCCTCCCGGTTGCCCGGGTTGCCGGTCTCCGCGATGTGCCGGCTCAGCTCCTCGATCGGAAGCTCGACCCGCTCGAGTTTCGCCCGCTCGGGGTCGCCGTCGTCCGCGGTCTCGAGGACGCGCACCAGCGCGGCGGTGGGTTTGTCGGCGTAGCGGACCAACGTCGGCACCGACGTCGCGACGTCGTCGAACACCGGGCAGACGGGCGCGCGCACCAGGCCGTTCACGAGCAGGCTCTTGCCCTGCTTGAACTCCCCGACGACGAGCACCCGCACGCGATCGGCCTGCAGCCGGCGACCGGACTGGCGCAGCCGCTCCTCCAGGTCGGACCGCCCGTACGGCGCGATCGCCGTGAGCGCCTGCTCCAGGGCCGCGAGTGGCTCCGACCGACGCATTCCGTTCCTCCTCAGGAAAACCGCCCCCGACGCACCGTGTCCGCCCGGAGTGCCCGCGTGCTGCGGACATCCCGGGCGGACGACGATGGTGGTTACTCGGAGATCGCTGCCGCGTGGTCGAGTCCGGCCGCTGCGTCGGCGTCCTCCGACGGCCACAAGCCATCCGGCTCGTGTACCGCGGTTGGTGCCAGTTCTTCGTGTCCCGAACCAGACCCGCCGCCACCGGTGTTGATGTCGGTGTCGATGAGGTCGTTGTCGGAGGTGTTGTGGTTGTACGAGGTGTCGACCGTCGTGTCCGTGGACGCGTCGGTGTTCGTCTCGGTCACCGTCGAGTTGTGCGAGTCCGACATGTCGACGTCGGTGCTGTGGTTCAGCGACGAGTCCATGTCGTCACCGGTGACGGTGCTGTGGTCGATCGAGCCACCCTTGTTGTCGACGCCGTCGTTGTCCTGGTTGAACGAGTCGTCGATGACGGTGATGTCGTTGTCCTCGTTGAACGAGTCCGTGATCGTCAGGTCGCCATCGGCGTGGATGTTGACGGTGTCGCGGTCGTCGACGGTGATGATGATGTCTTTGTCGTCGATGTAGTAGTAGTTGTAGTTGTTGATGTCCGGTCCCTCGTGGATCACGTAGTGCTTGGTGATCGTCGAGATCTCGGAGATCCCGTCGTCGCTGTTCCCGAAGTGCGGCAGGCCACCTGTGGCCTGCACGCCGACGTGGTCGGCGACCATCGGCTGCACGTCCCTGATGTCGAGTCCGCAGGTGCTGTCCAGACCGTACTGCGCGAGCATGCCCTCGGGGTCGGCCTGGAAGTCCGCCTGCAGTTCCTCGTCACCGAGCAACGCCAGCAGGAACTCGATGAGCGAGGAAATGGCTGCTGTCGCTACCATCACTCACACCTCCTGCCTTTCCGCTCCGGCGGCACGCCCGCGTCGATGTCAGTGGATGTCGAAGTCGACGTCGTCGATGTCCAGGTCCAGCCCGTCGTTGTCCATGGTGTTGCCGTTGAACGAGTGGTCGTAGTTCGTGTGGGTCGACGAGTCGATGTTGGTCTCGGTGGTGGTGTCGTTGTAGGAGTCCGAGATGTTCACGTCGTCGTGGAGTTCAGCGAGTCGCTGATGTCGTCGCCGGCGACGACGCTGTCGACGATGTGCCCGTGGCTGTTGTCGACGCCGTCGTTGTCCTCGTTGAACGAGTCGCGGATGTAGGTGACGTCGTTGTCCTCGTTGCCGACGTTCTCGAAGGAGTTCGACATGCTGGTGCTCTGGCTCGACGTCTGGCTCACCGCGCCGCCGGAGCCACCGGAGCCGCCGTCCGCGCTGGAGGGGCCGGACGAGGAGGTGTTCGAGCCGTCTGCGTCGGCGTCCGCGTCGGCGTCGCCACCGTCACCGTCGCCGCCGCTGCCACCGTCGCCGTCGCCACCGTCGCCACCGAAGGAGAAGCCCAGGCCGTTGCCGCCGAACAGCCAGCCGCCGTGCCGCCGCTGCCGTGCGCACCCGCGTTGCCGCCGTCGCCACCGTCACCGTCGCCGCCGCTGCCACCATCGCCGTCGCCACCGTCGGCGTGGCCGCCGTCGGCGTCGGACGTCGTTGTAGCCGAAGGCGAGGCTGCCGCTGTGGCCGCCGTCGCCGCCCGCGCCGCCGGCCGCGTTGGCGTCGACGTCCTGGACCGGCGCGACGTACTGCTGGAAGTTGAAGTCACCCATCTGTGCCGTGCTCCCTGTTTGTGGGCGGATGCTTGATCCGGTCCCCCGACGGGCATCCGCCCGGCCTGAGAGAAACCTAGGGCGGCGGCCACGGTCGGTAATCGGGGCTGTGCCCGCATCCGTCCGGCGGTGTCGCCGGGGATCGCCGGCTTCCCCCGGCGGGACCGTTAGGGGATTCGCCCCTAATTCGCCCGGGGGCCGAAACGCCCCTACTTCGAGGCGGGAAGTCGCGACAGGACAGCGGTGAGTAGTTTCTGCAGCGCGGTGCACGAGTCGGGCTCCCCGCCGTCCATGGTCGCCACGATCGCCTGCTCGGCCGCGACGCCGACGTCGTAGCGGCAGAACTCGCCGCCCTGCGGTGAACGTCTCCAGCGCCGGGTAGCCGGACAGTCGCACCCGGCTCGCCGCCGGGTCGCCCTTCTTCGTCAGGTCGGACAGTCCCTCGCCGCTCGTGTACGCCGTGAGCTGCACGGACTGCGGGCTTTGCCCGTCCCACCGGCAGTTCGCGCCGAGCTCGTCCTTGCCCGGCACGCCCGGTTCGAGCCCGAGGGTGCCGCGCGCGTCGCCGTCGAGCAGCGCGCACGGGTCGAGTGCCGACCAGGCCCTTCGGCGACTCGATCGGGGGCACCTCGGGCGGCTCGGGCGGCGTCGGACGAGCAACCGGCGAGCATCGCGACACACGCGACGGCCACCACTGCGGGAAGCAGGCGAATGATCACGAGTTTTCCTTCCGCTACGTCATTTTTCGTCCCGGCGGGGTATTTCGTAACGTTTGGCGGTCATGCGACGTCTTCACTAGCGAGCGTTTCGCTTGGAGGCGTGCATGAGTTACTGGCTCGGAATCGATTTCGGCACCACGTTCACGGCGGCGGCCGTACATCGTGACGGTGAGCAAGCGGCCGAACTCGTTCCGTTGGGGGACAACGGGACCGCGACGGCGTCGGTGGTGTTCGTGGCGCCGGACGGCTCGCTGGTGGTGGGCGACGCCGCGGTCCGGCGCGCGGTGACCGACCCGGACCGGGTGGTGCGCGAGGTCAAGCGGCGCATCGGCGACCAGACCCCGGTGCTCGTGGCGGGCGAGCCGATCGGCGCGCACACGCTCGCCGCGCGGTTCGTCCGCTGGGTGGTCGACCGGGTGACCGAGCGGGAGGGCGACGCCGCCGGCCGGGATCGGCGTGACCTATCCCGCGTCGTGGGGCCCGCACAAGCGGACGCTGCTCTCCGACGCCCTGTGTTCGCGGGGGGTCGACGACGTCGCGGTGCGTGGTGACCGAGCCGGAGGCGGCCGCGGTCGCCTACGCGGCGTCCCAGCACGTCGAGCCGGGCTCCGCGATCGGCGTCTACGACCTCGGCGGCGGCACGTTCGACGCGGCGATCGTGCGCCAGCTCGCCGACGGCGGGTTCGAGCTCGTCGGGCGGCCGGAGGGGATCGACTCCCTCGGCGGGATCGACTTCGACGAGGCCGTGTTCGAGCAGGTCCGCGCGCACCTCGGCGCGGCGTGGGCGGGGCTGGACTTCGCCGACCCGATGGTGCATCACCGCGGCGGCCACGCTGCGCCGGGAGTGCACCGAGGCGAAGAAGGCGCTGTCGTCGGACACCGAGGTCACGATCCCGGTGATGCTGCCCGGGGTGAGCACCCACGTCCGGATGGTGCGCTCGGAGTTCGAGCAGCTGATCGCGCCCGCGATCGACGCGACCGTCGACGCCATGCGCCGACGCCCTGGCTCCGCCGGGCTGGCCCCGGCCGACCTGTCCGCGGTGCTGCTGGTCGGTGGCTCGTCCCGGATTCCCCTTGTCGCCCAACGGGTGTCGGCGGAGCTGGACCTGCCGGTGACGGTCGACTCGGACCCGAAGGCGGTCGTCGCGATCGGCGCCGCCCTCGCGGTCTCGCCGCGGGCCAACACGGCGGTGACGTCGGCCGGTCGGTCGCACGCCGCTGGCGCTGCCGTCCGCCACCGAGGACGAGCCGGTGCCCTCCGGCGGCCGGTCGCGCCGGCGGGTGGCCTACGCGCTGGTCGCGCTCGGCGCCTGCGTCGCGGCGCTGATCGGCGCTGGCCGGCTTCGTGGGCACCGACGTCCTGCCCGGCGGCGACGTCGCCACCGGCGACGAGCTGCCGCCCTGCCCGCGGTGGACGGCGACGGCTCCGGCGGCGCCGTACCGAAGGACGCGGTCGACCCGTGGACCGGCAAGCCGTACACCGAGACCACCAAGCCCGGCCCGACCCGCCCCGACGCCGAGCCCACCAAGGCGAGCCCCGGCGAAGCTCGCCCCGCGGCCGACGAAGGTCAAGGACCGCGCGCACTGATCGACGGCGCGACCCCACGCCCCCGCCGCCGTCCGGCGGCGGCACGACCGGGCCCGGCGGACGGCGGGCACGGTCGAGGAACCGCCGCCGGTCGTCACGCCCACTACCGACGACCCGCCGCCGGTGGAGACGACCACGAGGAGCCCCCGCCGCCGGTGGAGACCACCACCACGACCGAGGATCCGCCGCCGGTGGAGACCACGACCGCGGACCACCGCCAGACGGAAGAACCGCCCGCCGGGGATCCGCCGGCCGGAGACCCGCCGTCGGGTGAGGGCGAGTGATGACCGACCAGCCCGCCCCGCCGCCGCGGCCCAGCACGGCGCGGCTGTCGATGCCGCCGATGGCGGCGCTGCAGGACCTGTCCGCGGCCCCGGGCGATCGCCGTGTCGTTCTGGTGCTGGCTCGTCGCCAGCCGCTGGTCGGGGCGGCACCGTCGCGCTCGCCTCACCGGCTCGACCCGATGCGCGCGGAGTTCGCGCGGCTCGCCCGTGACCGCGACCCCGGCGCGTCGCAGGCCACGATCGACCGGGTGGCCTCGGCGTCGATCCTGGTCGTGATCGGCACCGGCGTGGCGCTCTGCGTGCTGTGCCTCGCGCTGCGCCGGCGCGCTGCGCGCGGGTCGCGGCTGGGCGCCGGGTCGTTCCTCGCCGTGGTCGCGCTGATCGCCGTGGCCTACGCGGCGCTGGTCTCCTCCGCGGTCACCGACCCGATGCTCGACGACCTGCGCACCCCGGTCGTCGCCGGCCTGCTGGGCTTCACCGTGCTCGTCCTCGTGGCGGCCGTCGGCATGTTCCTGCCCGGCACGACGGCCTGGTTCCGCCGCCCGAGGGGCAACTGAGCGAGCTAGGCAAGCCGCTCGCGCACGGCCTTCGGCAGCCCGCGCACGACGCGGTCGAAGGAGTGCTCGACCATCTCGAGCACCTCGTCGTCGGGCACGCTGCCGTCGAGCACGACGGTGTTCCAGTGCCGCTTGTCGGTGTGGTACCCCGGGGTCACGGCGGGGAACTGCGCACGCAGCTCGAGCGCGAGCGCGGGCTCGCACTTGAGCGTCACCCGCGGCGGGTCACCGGCGGGCTGCATGATCGCGAAGACCTTGCCGGCGACCTTGTAGACGTTGACGTCGGGGCCGAACGGGTGGTCCAGCATGGTCTCCGGCAACCCGAGCGCGACCCTCTCCAGCTCCTCCGGCGTCATGGCGCGACCCTAATCCACCGTGGACCCGGCGCCGTTTGCGTGGTGGTGTCGAATGGCGTCGAGCCAGTTCGTAGCCAGGGTGAGAGACCGGCAACGTCGAAGGAGTCCGCCATGAAGCAGTACCTGCTCGCCGTCCAGCACGACGAGAGCGAGCCGGAGTCCGAAGAGGAACAGCGGGAGCAGATGGCCCGGACCGGCAAGGTCACCGACGAGATGCGGGCCGCCGGTTCGTGGGTGTTCGTCGGCGGGCTGCTGCCCTCGCACGCCACCACGGTCGTCCGCCCCGCGGGCGGCACGACCACGATGACCGACGGCCCGTTCGCCGAGACGAAGGAGCAGCTCGGCGGGTTCTGGGTGATCCAGTGCGACGACCTCGACCAGGCGCTGTCCTGGGCCGACAAGTGCGCGCTGGCCTGCGGGCACCCGATCGAGGTGCGCCCGTTCGACGACGGCTCGGGGGAATGAGCGCGGATGGATCTGGACAGCGTCTACCGGGCGGAGTACGGCCGGTGCGTGGCCACGCTGACGCGCGTCCTCGGTGACATCGGGCTCGCCGAGGAGGCCGTGCAGGACGCGTTCGCGGTGGCCGTCCAGAAGTGGGACGAGGCGCTGCCGCCCAACCCCGGCGCGTGGATCGTGACCACCGCCCGCAACCGGGCGATCGACCGCCTGCGCCGGGAGTCCACCCGCGAGGCCCGCCACGCGCAGGCGCTGCTGCTGCACCAACCCGACGAGCCGGAGGAGGTGGGACCGGTGCGCGACGACCAGCTCCGCATGATCTTCACCTGCTGCCACCCGGCGCTGTCGCCGCTCGCGCAGACCGCGCTCACCCTGCGCCTGCTCGGCGGGCTGGAGGTCGCGGAGATCGCGCGGGCCTACCTGGTGCCGGAGGCGACCGTCTCCCAGCGGATCGTCCGCGCGAAGAAGAAGATCCGCGACGCCGGCATCCCCTACCGGGTGCCCGACGACGCCGACCTCCCCGATCGGCTGGCCTCGGTGCTCACCGTGCTCTACCTGGTCTTCAACGAGGGATACACGTCCACGTCGGGGGAGCTGCTGCGAACGGACCTGTGCCTGGAGGCGGTCCGCCTGGCGAGGGCGCTCGCCGACCTGATGCCCGACGAGCCGGAGGTGATCGGGCTGCTGGCGCTGCTCCTGCTCACCGAGGCCCGGCGGCCCGCGCGGGTGGGGCCGTCGGGTGAGCTGGTGGTGCTCGCGGAGCAGGACCGGTCGTTGTGGAACCGGGAGCTGATCGCCGAGGGGCATGAGCTGGTGCGCCGGTGCCTGCGCCGTGATCAGCCGGGGCCGTACCAGCTGCAGGCCGCGATCAACGCCGTGCACACGGACGGGCCGGCGACCGACTGGACGCAGGTGCTGGCGCTCTACGACCAGCTGCTGGCACACAACCCGACCCCGATCGTGGCGCTCAACCGCGCGGTCGCCGTCGCCGAGGTGCACGGGCCGGCGCTGGCGCTGGCCACCGTCGACGAGCTGGACCTGCCGGGCTACCACCTGCTGCCCGCCACCCGCGCGGACCTGCTCACCCGCCTCGGCCGCATCCCGGAGGCCGTCGCCGCCTACGACGAGGCGATCACCCTGGCCACGAACGACACGGAACGAGCCTTTCTCCAGACGCGACGGGCGCGCCTCACGACACAGTCCTGAGCCGCCGCAGCGTGTAGCCGGCGCCGGACGGGTCGAGGGGCTTCGTCGCCTGCTTGAACAGGTACTCGGCGCGTTCGTAGGACAGCCGGCGCCGGCCGGTCTCCGGGCACAGGTCCGCGTCGCCGGGGGTGCGGGCCGGGGCGGGGCGGCGGTCGGAGAGGAACAGCGGGCCGCGGGTGCGCCCGCCGACCAGCCGGGGGAGCAGCCGGGCCGTCTCCGCGCGCCAGCTCACCCACGCCCCCGCGCGCCCGGGCCCGGCGGTCGTCCAGTCGACGTCCTCCACGTTCAGCGACAGCACCAGGCGTCGCCGGGGCCGCCGACTCGTGCACCAGCCGCCACAGGACCTGTTCGCGCAGCGGGAGATCCGGGCGGTTCAGCACCGTCTCGACCTCCGCCGGGGTGAGCGCGGCCGCGGGGGCGGGCGACCCGGTCCGGCGGTCCAGAGTCGGACGCGAGGTCCAGCGAGGCCCAGGCGCCGAAGGACCGCACCGCGGCGCGGTGCCGGTTCCAGGTCGCGGGCGCGGCCGAGCCCCATGCGGTGGCGAACACCGCGGCCACGTCCGTCGGCCGCCAGCGCCGCCACCGGCAGCCCGTCGCCCAGGGCCAGGCGCAGCCGGCGCAGGGTCTGGCCGTACGAGCGGACCGTCGCGGTGTCCAGTTCGGACCGGCCGAGGAACTCCGCGGCGGCCTCGCCGAGCGTGACGCCCGCGACGGGTGCCGGCAGCGCCGTCGGCGCGGCGCAGCAGGAACGCGCGCTCGGCGGCGTTGCGGGTCAGCGCCGCCGCCCGCTCGAACTCCAGCCGCGCCTCGGCGTGGCGCGCCAGCCGGGCGAGCAGGTCGCCACGCACGCCGGGCAGCAGGTGATAGTCCCGCAGCGCCGGATCGCCGGTCAGCGTGTCGGCCAGCGCGAGCCCGGCCTCGGGTCCGCGCGCCTTGCCGACCGCCACCGCGCGGTTGAGCAGCACGATCGGCGTCGGCAGCAGCCGGACGAGCGCGTCGTAGAGGGCGGCGATCTGCGCCCAGTCGGTGTCCTCGGCGGTCCGCGCCTGCGCGTGGCACACCGCGATCGCCGCCTGCAGCACGTACGGGCCGGGCGTGGCCGCCGATCGCCCGCGCCCGCAGCATCGCGGTGAACCCGCGGCGGATCAGCAGCTGGTCCCAGCGTCCGCGGTGCTGCTCGTGCAGCTGGACCGGCTCGCCCGCCGGGCCGGTCCGCGCGGCCGCAGCGGGACTCCTGGATCTCCATCAGCGCGACCAGCCCGTGCACCTCGGCCTCGCCCGGCGCCAGCTCGGCGAGCAGCCGGCCGAGGCGCAGTGCCTCCAGGGTGAGGCCCGGCCGCATCAGGTCGTCGCCGGACGTCGCCGAGTAGCCCTCGTTGAAGACCAGGTAGACGACGCTCGAGGACCGACGACAGCCGCCCGGCCAGCTCCGCCGGGCCGGGGAGCTCGAACGGCACACCCGCCTGCGGCCAGCGTCCGCTTCGCGTCGGCGATGCGCTGGGCGATCCGCGCCTCGGTGGTGAGGAAGGCGCGGGCGATCTCGGCGGCGGTCAGCCCGCCGACCAGCCGCAGGGTCAGCGCCACCCGTGCCTCCGTGGGCAGCACCGGGTGGCAGGAGATGAACATCAGCCGGAGCACGTCGTCCTGCCTGGGCTCCGGCGCCTGGTCGAGCTCGCGGGCGAGCTCGGACTGCTTGCGCTCCAGGCGCTGCGAGCGCCGCAGCTGGTCGATGGCGCGGCGCTTGGCGATGGCGGTGAGCCAGGCGCCCGGGTTCTCCGGGACGCCCGACTCCGGCCACTGTTCGAGCGCGGCGACGAGCGCGTCCTGGGCCAGCTCCTCGGCGAGGCCGACGTCGTGCACCAGCCGGGTGAGCCCGGCGATGATCTTGGCCGACTCGAGCTTCCAGACCGCGTCGATCGCGCGGTGGACGTCCGTCACGTGCTCAGGAGAAGACCTGCTGGATCACGCTCTGCCCGTCCCCGACGATGCCGTGGAACCGGCGGCCGAGCTCGATGGCCTCCTCCTTGGACCGGACCTCGACGAGCGCGAAGCCGCCGACGGCCTCCTTGGACTCGGCGAACGGCCCGTCGGTGACGGTGATCTCGCCGCCGGCGGACGTCATCGTGATTCCGCCCGGCTCGAGGCCGCCGGTCGCGAGCAGGACGCCCGACGCGGTCATCTCCTCGATGAACTTCGCCATCTCCGTGTAGAGCTTCTCGTCGGGGGCGTTGTCGCCGGACTTCGACAGCATCAGGTAGCGCATCGGATTTCTCCTTCTCGTTCGCGGCTCTGCTTACACGTCGTCGTCGAACGGGTCGATGTGACAGGGAACGGCGGCATTCCCTGTCACATCGCCGGATCGACGTGTGAGCGAGAACCGGATCGGAAACCACGAGAGAGGCACCACCATGACCGCCACCCAGCTCGCCCCGGCCACCGCAACCACCACCTCGTCGACCCGCACGCTGCTCACCTGCGCGGCGGTCGCCGGCCCGCTGTGGGCCGCGGTCTCGCTGGTCCAGGCCGCCACCCGCGAGGGCTTCGACATCACCCGCCACCCGCTCAGCATCCTCAGCACCGGCGGCCTCGGCTGGCTGCAGATCACGAACTTCATCGTCGCCGGCCTGCTGACGATCGCCGGCGCGAGCGGCCTTCGCCGCGCCCTGCACGGCACCCGCGGCGGCACCTGGACGCCCAGGCTGGTGCGGACCTTCGGTGCCGCCATGGTCGCCGCCGGTCTGTTCACCATGGACCCGGGGGCCGGCTTCCCGGCCGGTACGCCCGACACGGTGCCCACGTCGATGAGCTGGCACAGCTACGGCCACATGGCCGCCGGCACCATCGCCTTCGCGAGCCTGATCGCCGCCTGCTACGTGCTGGGCAGCCACTACCGCCGCGCGGGCGACCGCCGCGCCGCCGTGGTGTCCCGCGTCGCCGGAAGCGCGCTGCTGGTGGGCGACCTGTGGGCGTCGGGTGGCGGCGCCGCCGGCTCGCTGACCCTGGCCGTCGGTGCGATCACCGCGATGCTGTGGGTCGCCGTGGTCGCGAACCGGTACCGCTAGCGTGCGGTACGTGGACGAGATCAAGCTCGGCTTCGCCCTGCCCCAGTTCGGTTCACTGGGGCAGGGCGGTCGCGTCGCCTGGTTCGCCGCCGAGGCGGAACGGCTGGGCGCGCACAGTCTCTGGGTCGGCGACCGCCTGCTCGCGCCCGTCGATCCGGCCGTCGGCTACGGCGGCCGGTCCACGATCCCGGCCGAGTTCCGCACGGCGCTCGACCCGTTCACCGTGCTCACCGTCGCCGCGACCGCCACCGAGCGCGCCACGCTCGGGTTCAACGTGCTGAACCTGCCCTGGTACGCGCCCGCGGTGGCGGCCCGGGCACTCACCACGATCGACGTCGTCAGCGGCGGGCGGCTGGTGCCGGGGTTCGGCATCGGCTGGTCACCCGAGGAGTACGCGGCGGCCGGCGTGCCGTGGCGTGGCCGCGGGGTTCGGCTCGACGAGTCGCTCGACGCGCTCGAGGCACTGTGGACGTCGAGTCCCGCGCGGTACCGGGGGAGCGCGGTCACCGTGCCGGAGTCGCATGTGGACCTGCGGCCCGTACAGCGGCCCCGGCCGCCGATCTACCTCGGCGGGCGCAGCGAGGCGGCGCTGCGCCGGATCGGCCGCCGCGCCGACGGCTGGCTGCCCGCGGGCCGGCTGCCGGGCGGCCTGTCGGTGGACGTGCTGCGTGCGCACCGCGCCGTGATCCGTGAGGCCGCCACCGAGGCCGGCCGCGCGGACACCGACATCCACACGATCCTGCGCGTCAACGTCGCGGCGGGCACCTCGGTCGAGGCCGTCGTCGCGGCGCTGCGCGAGATGGCGGCTGGCACCGGCATCGTGGACATGCTGGTGGACCTGATGTATCTCGCGTCCGATGTGGACGAGGCGCTGGATGTCGCCGCCCGGCTGCTCGACGCGCTGGGCCGCGGCTGACCGCTCGTCAGGGCCAGCGGACGTAGGTCGCGACCGTCGTGGCGGCGCTGCGCGAGGTGGCCGCGTCCGATGTGGACAAAGAGCTTGGGTGTCGTCGCCCGGCTGCTCGACGCACTGCGCGCCGGGTGACCACCCGTCAGAGCCAGCCGGCTTCGGGCACGCCGGTCGCGGCGCTGCGCGAGGTGGCCGTCGGCACGGACGAGGCGCTGGATGTCGCCCCTCGGCTGCTCGACGCGTTGGGTGGCGGGTGACCGCTCGTCAGGGTCAGCGGACGCAGGTCGCGACCGGCGTCGCGGCGCTGCGCGAGGTAGTCGCGTCCGATGTGGACAAGGGTTGGGTGTCGCCGCCCGGCTGCTCGACGCACTGCGCGGCGGGCGACTAGGGCGTGTCTGACAAATAGTTTGGTGGTTGGCTGCGAGGCTGGGTGTATGTCGCGGTTTCAGCTGTTGTCGGATGAGCAGTGGGCGCTGATCACGGACTTGTTGCCGGTGCGGACCGGGCGGCGGGGTCGGCCGTTTGCGGATGCGCGGGCGATGGTGGAGGGCATCATCTAGCGGTATCGGTGTGGGATCGCGTGGCGGGATGTGCCGGCGGTGTTCGGGCCGTGGCAGACGATCTGGACCTGGCATCGCCGCCTTGCCCGTGACGGCGTGTGGGACGTGGCGATGCAGCGATTGCTGGCGGCGGCGGATGCGGCT
This sequence comes from uncultured Actinomycetota bacterium, assembly GCA_963841395.1. Classification (GTDB taxonomy): domain Bacteria; phylum Actinomycetota; class Actinomycetes; order Mycobacteriales; family Pseudonocardiaceae; genus Actinophytocola. Next base: position 381,555 of record CAWJCX010000055.1, on the reverse strand, counting down.
GAGTTGATCGACTGGTCGGTGTCGGTGGATTCGACCATTGCCCGGGCGCATCAGCACGCCACGAACGTCACCCGCCGCACGGGGGGCTGGGTCGAACTACACGAATCTTTGGGTCGAGCCGCCTGATCATGCGCTCGGCAGGTCTCGTGGTGGACTGACCACCAAGAGTTAGACGGCAGTAGCCTGCGTATTGCATCGGATGAATCACCGATGCGGACTGCGTGCCACTACTCCGGCGACCTCGAGTGTCCTCCGTCGCTGGTTGCGGTCGCCCTCGGGTACAGCCACCAAGTCGCGTTCCTCCATGCCGAGAAGGCCGCAGAACCCTGGGCGCGCTACGCGGGCCGCCGTGTCCGCTCGCCGTAATGCACGCGGCAGGACTCCTTGTCCGAGGCGTTGCGTTGATCGCCTGAACCCGCACCGATGACAGGGCACAAGCGTCCTGCGAACAACCGGCGGTCCGGGACTGAGAGCCCGGTGTCTATACCTTGCTCGCGACCACCATGTAGTTCTCGGCCTCAAGATCGAACGTGCTCACTTCCGGCCGGAGTCCGACCCGGTGCAGCTCGACTTCGAGTTCCTCGTACCGGTAGGGCCAGCAGGACAGCAGTTCCGAGCGGACAAGAACCAACCCAGTCGCATCAACCTGGGCGATCGCAATCTCGATGTGGTGCTCCTCCTCCCAATGCGGCGCGATCTCCCAGCGGTAGACCACGACGGCGTCGCGACCGTTCCGGCGGACGAGTTGGTCACTGATGTCCAGCCGGGAACCTCTGGCCCTCACGAGTTCCCAAGTGCGGGATGTGAGCACCAAGCGCCCGCCAGGGCGCAAGAGGCGTGACATCGACTCCAGAGCAGCACCCCTGCCTGTCGCGCCCGCGGCGTGGTGAAGCGAGTTGCCAACGCAGAACAGCATGTCGAACGTGCCGTCCTCGAAATGGTCGGGCAACTCCTCCCAGCTCGCCCGCACGGCCCGGACGGATGCCCCGAACTCCTCAGACAACTCCGCAGTCCGTCGAACCATCGCTTCGCTGGCGTCAGTTGCGACAACCTGTATGCCACGACCGGCGAGGCCAACCGCCAACTGTCCGGTTCCGCACGAACAGTCGAGGACGTGAGCGTTCGACGGCAGGAGACTGAGGACGTCATCGAACGACGCAACGAACTCGGCTGGAGGCAACTTTGCATCCGAGATGAGCCATTCGTACACCTCGGCAAGCACGTCATAATCCGTCACAACCACTACCTCCGGCACGCAGCAGACTCCCGGCGGGACGTCAGTCCATCAGCGGAGCAAGCCGAGCACCAATGGTTTTCGCACGGACAACCCGTCCACGCATGCCGCGGATAGCGCGAGCTGATGCGCTTGGTCATTCGACGTGTTCGGCGCTTCGGGAACTATCAATACGTCCGAACTTTGATACGCAGCGTGTCCGTCAGCGCCAGCCGGCTTCGGGCACGCCGGGTCGCGGCGCTGCGCGAGGTGACCGCCTGTCAGGGCCAGCCGGCGCCTGGCACGTCCACTGGTACGGCCAGCAGCTGACCGGACCCGGGCGCCACCAGTTCCGCCTCGGTCATGCCCTGCCATCGTGCGGCGGTGACGAACAGCGTCCTCCCGTCCGGGCCGCCCAGCGCGCAGGCGAACCCGCCGCGGTCCAACGCGACAGTCCGGAGCACCTCGCCACCCTCGGCGACGCGTACGCAACACGCGCCCGGCACGTCGGCGTACCAGGCGGCACCCTCCGCGTCGAGGCAGATGCCGTCGGGGGTGCCCGTGCCGAGGTCGGCCCAGACCCGCCGGTTGGACAGGCCGCCGTCCGCGCCGATGTCGAAACCCACCAGGGCGTGCCGGTAGGAGTCGGCGACGATCAGCGTGGCGTTGTCCGGGGTCACCGCCATCCCGTTGGGGAACAGGATGTCGTCGGCCACCTCGCGCACCGCGCCGTCCGGGGTGACCAGGTGGACACCACCGGGCTGGATCTCCGCGTCGGCTCGCGGGTCGAAGTTGGCGCGGTTGATATAGGCGTTGCCGCGGCCGTCCACCACGATGTCGTTCCAGCCCGGCCGACCCAGCTTCGCGTGGACCGACAGCGACCCGTCGGACGCGCGGCGCCGCAGCATGCCCGCGGCCGAGTCGAGGATCAGCATGTCCCCGTCCGGCAGCCACGCCGTGCACAGGGGCAGCGAGGCCACCGTGGCGACGACCTCGGTGTGCCCGTCGGCGTCGGCGGCCAGGACCTCGCCCGCCGACCAGTCGGAGAAGTACAGCAGGCCGCCGTGCCAGCGCGGCGCTTCCACCAGGCCGCGCCCGGTGACCAGAACTCGAATGTCGCTCATGGCACCTACACGAACGGGCTCCGCCCGGATCGACAGAAGCTAGATCGTGAACGGTAGCGCGTGCGCCACCCGCGCGGCGAGGTCCGCGTCGCCCTCGACGTCGACCTCGCCGAGGCGGTCGGCGACGGGCACCCGGCCGCCTGCGAAGCGGGTGAACAGGGTCGACGACAGCCGCATGGTCACGGTCGCGGGCCCGGGCAACGAGTCGACGAGCGCTGCGCGGCCGTCGACCGCGACGTGGCGGGTGGCGCGCACGGGGCCCGTCAGCTCGATCGTGACGCTCGAACCGGCGGGCGCGCCCGCCTTCTTGCCCACGACGTAGCCGAGCGCGCCGACGATCTCGCTCATCGCCAGCTCCGCGCACGGCCCGTCGTCGTGTCCCGGAACGCCGATCGCCTCGCGGATGTCCTGCTCGTGCATCCAGCAGTCGAACAGCCGGATCCGCATGAACCGGCCGTACGTGTCGTTGCCGGCGGGTGTCCACGACGGCGCGTCGAAGTCCGCCTGCGTCATGGCCTCCAGCGTCTCGCGCCGGATCGCCGTCACGTCGCGGAACCGCTCGAGGACGCGCGCGGGGCTTTCCGCGCGCAGGCCCTGGACCCATAGCTCGTTCGCCGCGCCGATGTCGTTGCGCACGTGGGGAAACGCGCGCACGTCGGCCTCGCACGGTGGCGGCGCCTGGCCGGCCAGGGCGCACTCGGTGCCGACGAGGTGGGCGACGTTGTCCTGCACGGACCAGCCGGGCAGCGCGGTCGGCAGCGCCCACTGGTCCTCGCGCAGCGAGGTGAGCAGGCCGTCGATGGCCGCCCACTCGGCGACGAGAACGGGGACGACGGTGTCCTTCGCGATCATGTGGCACTCCCGAGATCGATGACCTGCCCGCGGTCGACGCTCACCCAGTCGCGGCCGCGCAGGTAGGGCTGGAGGTGTTCGGCGATCAGCGTCTGGTCGGCCGGCGCCTTCGGCCGCTGCAGCTCGTAGACGTGCGGGAAGGCGGCCATGCCGGTCACCACGTCCCACAGGCGCACCGCGTCCCGGCCGGCCGGCGGGTCGACGAGGACCGGGCCGAAAAGGCACTGGCCGTCGAGGAAGAGCGTCGGCACGCCGTACCCGCCCGCGTCGAGGACCCGCTGGTGGTCGGCGCGGACCTCGTCGTGCGTCGTCTGGTCGGCGAGCGCCTCGTCGAGCAGGTCCGGCGCGACGCCGATCCCCGCCAGCAGCTTCCGCGCCACCTCGGGGTCGTGCGGCTTGCCGCCCTCGACGTGCAGCACCCGGCCCACTGTGGCGTACCAGGAGTCCAGCAGGTCCATGCTCTCCCGGCGCAGCAGCACGCCGATCCGCATCAGCGACCAGCCGTAGGACCACGGCCGCTCCCACGGATGCTTCTTGCCCTCGAACCGGTTGACCTCCTCGAGGCTGAAGAACCGCCAGGAGACGGTGACGCCCAGCTCGGCGCGGACGTTCCGGATCCACACCGACGTCTGGTACGCGAACGGGCACATCGGATCGAAGTGGAAGTCGACGTTCACTGTGTCCATGGTTCGCTCCCGCTCACGCTGCCTCCGTCAGATGGGACGCGATCATCGCCCGCAGGCCGGTGGCGATCTCGTCGGCGGGTGCGCCGGCCACCTTGGCGAGCAGGATCAGGCCCTGAATCTGTGCCAGGACCAGGTGTGCCAGCCGGTCGGGCCCGATGCCGTCGCGGAGCATCCCGGCTGCGGCGGCGTCCCGGCACGCCTGCGCGAGCCGGCCCTCCCACCGCGTGAAGACGCCGGCCACGTGCGCCCGCACCTCGTCGTCCGTTGTGGACAGTTCGGCGGCGAGGTTGCCGAACGGGCAGCCGACGACGCGTCCGTGCCGCTTCTCGAACCCGGTCTGGATCTCGGTCACCGCGTCGGCCACCGCGAGCAGCCGCGCGGCCGGGCCACCCGTGTTCTGCTCGGTCAGCCGCCGTTCCAGCTCACCCGCGTGCAGGTCCACGACCGCCTTCGCGAGGTCGGCCTTGGACGGGAAGAAGTGGTAGAAGCTGCCCTTCCGGACGTCGGCCGCGGTGCAGAGGTCCACGATGCCGACCGACTGGTAGCTGCGGGTCAGGAACAGCTTCGCCGCCGACCGGACGATGCGGTCCCGTGTCTGCATGGTGCCGGACGCTAGTGCCGAGTTGACCGGTCAGTCAAGTGTGGCCGGCCCGGGCACGGGTACTGCTCAGCCATGATTGCGCTGATAGATGTGGACGGCACGCTCGTCGACACCAACTACCACCACGCGGTGGCCTGGTTCCGGGCGTTCCAGCGGGCCGGTGTGACGGTGCCCGTCTGGCGGGTGCATCGCGCGATCGGCATGGGCGGTGACCGGCTGGTGGCGGAGGTCGCCGGCGACGAGGTGGAGAACGCGCACGGCGACAAGGTGCGCGAGCTGTGGACCGAGTGCTTCGCGCCGATGTTGCCCGAGATCGTGCCGCTCGAGGGCGCCCGCGACCTGCTGCTCGCGTTCCGCGAGGGCGGCCACGCCGTGGTGCTCGCGAGCTCCGGCAAGCCCGAGCACATCGACCACTACCTCGACCTGCTCGACGCCCGGTCGATCATCGACGGCTGGACCACCGCGGAGGACGTGGACGCCACCAAGCCCGCGACCGACCTGCTCGAGGTCGCCCTCGACCGGACCGAGGCCGACGACGAGGTCGTGACGATCGGCGACTCGGTGTGGGACTGCGAGGCCGCCCGCCGGCTGGGTGTGCCCTCGGTCGGGCTGCGCACGGGCGGCTTCGGCACCGACGAGCTGACGGACGCGGGCGCCACCTGCGTGTACGACGACCTCGCCGCGCTGCGGGCGAACCTGGCCACCCTGCCGACCGGGCGCCCCGCGAGCTAGCCGGCCAGCAGGTCCTGCAGCTCGGCGACCGCGGTGGTCAGCTCCGCGGCGAAGCGCTCCATCTGGTCGGCCACGTGCAGCGGGGTACTCAGGTAGATGTTCAGGTGGTCGGGCAGCAGTACATAGGCCACCCCGATGCACTGCGGACTGGTCGAGCCGAAGCCGAAGTACTGGACGTTCTTCGACGGCGCGGAACTGGTGGACAGGTAGTCGTCGCGCATGACGAGCCAGCCGGGGCTGTCGTAGATGGCCGCGGGCTCCGGCACCCCGGTCCGCTCGGCGAGCATCTGCAGCTCCCAGAGGTGCTGCTCGGGCGCGGCGCCGGCCTGGCACTGCTTCGCCCGCGCCACGTGCGCGGCGGCCGCCGCGTGGAACGCCTCCCGCCGCCGCTCCCGGGACGCGGCCGCGTCGTCCATTGTGGACACGAAGGTCAGCACCTCGGGCGTCACCACCCGCATGGCCTCGGTGCGGCCGTGCCGGTACTGGCGGGTGGCGATCGACTCGTAGGTCGCGCCGGTCGTGCCCTTCGCGCGGCGGTGCGCGAGCTGGTACGCCAGCTGCACGAAGGCGTCCGGGGACATGCCGAGCTCCTTGGCCCGGCCGGAGCCGAAGTCCGCGAACGACAGCGGGAGCGTGGCGGTCGCCGCGGCGTAGGCCGCGAACGACTCGGCGGCCGCGCGGGCGGTCCCGCGCAGCGCGTCGTCGAGGGTGAGCTCGATCGGCGCGACGGCGGGCACCCCGCGCGTCACCGGCCGGGGGACCGGCGAGCCGAACAGCGTGTCCACGAAGCTGAGGATCGTGGTGCCGTCGAGGGCGCAGTGCTCGACGTTGATCCCGGCGGTGCCGTCGGCGAACACGACGAGCGAGAAGGACTTGTCGAACCACCGGTTCCCGCTGTTCCCGGCCAGCAGCTGGTCACAGGCCTGCTTGGCGTCGGCGGTGGAGTCGTCCTCCAGGCACAGGCAGAACAGCGCGGTCTCGATGTCCTCGAGTGCCGCGGCGTTGCCGGGCGCGGCGGCGAGCAGGGCCTGCCGGGACGCCGCCCAGTCCGCGCGCGCCGTGGTGGTGAGGTGCCCGGCGGCGGTCAGCGGGTCGGCCGGCGCGGCGCCCGACTCGATGATCGCGCGCAGCGCGATGGCGATGTCCGCGCGGTCGTAGGGCGTGCCGTCCTCGGCCAGCACGTCGAGCCGGTACGGGGTGGCGCGGTGGAAGACCACGACGTGGCGGGCGTCGGCCGGCGCGCCCGCGCCGTAGGGCGCGCGGACGGTGTCCTGCACGGCGCCGGGGACGCGGGTGGCGGAGAACAGGAACTTGTTCTGCACCATCGACAGCGCCTGCCCGCGCTGCGTGGCGGGCGGGATCTCCTCGTCGTCGAGGCGCAGCTTGTAGTCGGCGGCCGCGGCGGTGAGCCCGGCCGCGCGCGTCAGCTGGTCCTCGCCGGAGTCGTGGAACAGGAAGAAGAAGTTGGCGTTGAGGGCGATCCGGTCGCGGCGGCCGAGGTAGCGGTGGGCCCAGAAGTCGTCCAGCCAGCTCGCGACGTCGGGCCGGCGGTCGTAGCCCTCCAGGGCCGCCTGCAGCTCGTGCGCCGGGCTGCCCGGTGCGAGGAACGCGTCCACCGCCTTCTCGGTCTCCGCGCGCTGGTCGTCGGTGAGCAGCGGCGCGGACCACTCGAGGAACCGCCGGCAGGTGTCCGCCAGCGTCGGCACGGGCACCCGCGGGAGGTGCTCCTCGTTGCCGAACGTGCGGGTGCTGGTCTCCTGGCTAGTGGTCACTGCTGTCCTTGACGTCGGCGGGCCGGGAAAGGTGGAGCTGGGCGCAGAGCCAGCCCTCGAGCTCCAGTTCGTGCGGTTCCACCCCCGCCGCGCGCAGCGCGTCGAGGATCTGCTCCTGCTCCTGCGCGGAGGCGAACCGCCGCTGACGGAACACGCCGGTCACACCCGTCGTGTCGTAGCCAAGGGCGGCGAGGCTGTCCGCGACCGGCTCGTAGGAGAACATCCGCAGCACGAAGTGTGCCATCGCCGGCCGGCGGCCTCCGGGCAGGTCGGCGACGCGGGCGATGGTCCGCTCCGTGACGTAGCCGATGCAGCCGGTCGAGAACACCAGGTCCGCCTGTGCGAGCACCGCGCTCTGCTCGTCGGTCAGGTCTTCGTGCTCCAGGTCCACGGGCACGATCTCGTCGAGGAAGCCGGCGGCCTGCGCGTACTCCAGTGCGGGCGCGGAGGCGTCCAGCCCGAGGAAGCGGACGTCGGTCGAGCGTGGCAGTGCCCGGTCGCGGGCGATCAGCCCGGCGCGGTCGAGGCGGGCGGCCTCCTCGGCGTTGTAGTGCGCGTACAGGTAGTCCATGGTGGTGTCGCACTGGTACAGCGCGGCGTTGACGCCGTACGAACAGCCGATGTCGAGCACGGTCGGCGCGCCGCGTTCGTCGATCAGCTTGGCGAAGTACGGCTTGGCGAGCTGCGGCAGGTGGTAGTCGACCTCGCGCAGGGTGCGGTAGTACGGCCGCGGGTCGGGGGCGGTGTAGACGTCGTCGAACGAGATCTTGCCGGTCGAGTCGAAGGCCACAGGCCTGGCTCCCTGTCTAGTCGAGCAACTCGTCGCCCCGGACGGCGTCCGCGGCGAGGTGCTCGGGCAGGACCCGGCCGAAAAGCTGGCGGGTCCGCTCGGCACTGCCGATCACGCCCGGCCGCTCGCTGTAGGCGAAGATCGCCGTGTGCCGGGCCCGCGCGCCGCGCACGGTGCTGACGCGGTGCAGGGCGAAGCGGCCGCGGAACAGCTGCAGGTCGCCCGGGCGTAGCTCGAGGCGGCGGACGAGGTGCTGGCCGCGGCCGGCCAGCACGGCGGCGACGTCGGTGAGGTTCTCCGCGTCGGCCGAGCGGATGTTCGGGCAGTACTCGAACACACCGCCCTCCGCGGCCCCGCGGGTGAGCATGCTGACGGTGAACTCGTTGGTGTCGAAGTGCCACGGGTGCGCCCGGCCGGGCGCGATCACGTTGAGGCACAGGCCGGACAGCGGGTCGGCCAGCTCGTGCAGCTCCGCCAACCCGAAGCAGTCGGCGACGAAACGCTGGAACTCCCGGCTGGTGTAGAGCCGCTGGATCACCGCGTCCGCGGGGATGTGGTCGCGGGCGACGAACGCGTTGCCGCGTTCCATGACCGTGCGGCCGGGGTGGCCGTCCGGCAGCGGCGTGTCGAGCGCGATGTTGTAGGCGTTGACCCGCTCGACCTTGGTGTGCGCCAGCGGGGCGATCCGCGCGCACTCGTGCTCCAGCGCGTCGAGCAGCCCCGGCCGGATGAAGTCGGGAAGTACGCAGCAGCCCAGCTCGGCCAGGGTGGCGCGAGTGCGGGCGACGACGTCGCGCCAGGCCGGCCCGCCGGGGTCGGCCAAGGGGTAGCGGTCGGTGTCGACCACCTGATCCGCGGACACGGCTCCCGGTGTGCTCATGCGTTCCTTTCGACACCGAAATCGTTCCACACCTGGATATGCCGGTGGCGGTGACATTCTCCACACACTGGGTAACCGGACGGCGGTTGATCGACATCGAAGTGGGGCATACCCGTTACCGAACGCTCCCGCGTTTCTCCGACGGAAAGGTGACGCATAGTGGATCATCGGCGCATGGGTAACACGGCACGGTGGAGTCCGGGACGACTCGCGGTCGAGGTCATCGCCGCGGTGTTCGTCGTGGCCGGCGTCCTCGGGCTGGCCTCGGGGTCGGCGTCCGGCGTCCCGATGGCGGCCAATGACGCCGTCCATCTGGCGCTCGGGTTCACCGGGCTCGCCGCGGCGCGCAGTCCCCGTGGCGCGCGGGCCTTCCTCATCGCCGGTGGCGTCGTCTACTTCCTGTGGCACTACGGCGGGGCCATCGTGCTCACCGAGGGCGCCGCACCCATCACGCTGTCCACGGTCAACGACTGGCTGAACCTCTGGCTCGCGGTCAGCATGATCGCGCTCGCGTGCCTGGTCGGCGAGCGAACCCGGCCCGAGCCGGTCCCGGCCACCGCGGCCGAACTGTCGGCCGAGTGGCGCCAGGCGCGCATGCCGGCCGCTCTGCCGAGCGCCCGCCCGCGCCGGCCGCGGCCGCCCGCCGGCAACCGCCCGCCCGCGCCCGGCCGCGGCGCGTACTCGTACGGCTTCTAGGCCGCCACCTCCGGACGCCGGCCGAACGTGACGGCCTCGCGTACGGCTTCCGGCGCGCTCTGCTCAAGGCGACTGTCGGGCGGGACGCCGAGCGCGTCGTTGACCGTGGCGAAGGCGAGGCGCAGCGCGACGAACGTGGTGATCGCGAGGATCTGCGCGTCGTCGTAGCCGGCGTCGCGCAGGGCGCGCACGTCCGCGGGGGCGGTGGCGTTGGCGTCGCGGGCCATCGCCCGCGCCCACCGGGCCAGCGCCCGCTCGGCCGGGTCGAGCGGCGCGTCGTCGCCGCGCAGCACGCTGCCCGCCAGCTCCTCGCCCGCGACCTCGGCCAGCTTCTTGCCCCAGGCGAGCGAGCAGTAGGCGTCGCCGAGCGTCGACGCGCACGCGACGACGAGCACGCCGCGCTGCCGGAAGGTCAGCCCGGCGGCCGTGACGGCTCGCGCCAGCAGCTCGAACAGTCCGGTGTGGAGGGACGGGCCGTGGGCCCAGAGCCGGGACAGGTTCATCACGTACCCGAGCTGCTCGACGTCGTGGTCGTAGAGGCGCTGCGCGTCGGCGGAGGGTTCGGCGTCGTCGAGGAAGCCGGTGGCGGTCGTCGTCATGGCCCGAGACGCTACGAGCGCGGAGCCGTCCGGCGCGTCGGTGCGTGCACGCAACCCGCAGGCCGCGGGCGGGCGACGTGTGTCGGGTTGCGCGTAGCGGTCAGGCCCGGCTGAGCAGCCGGGCGACGGCGGCGGCGCGGGCGGACTTCCCCTGGATGCCGAGCTTGGCATAGGTGTTGTGCAGGTGGCGCTCGACCGTGCGCACGCTGAGCGTCAGCGTCTCGGCGATGCGCGCGTTGTCCTGTCCCTCGGCGGCGAGGCGGAGCACGTCGAGCTCCCGCGGCGAGAGCACCGCGGCGGCGGTGGCGCCCGTCGCGGGGACCGCCGGGCGGCGTTCCGGCGCGACGAACGCGGCGACCTCGTCGAGGAACACCGGCCAGGCCGGCTCGTCGCCGAGCACGATGTGGTTGGTGCTCTCCAGCACGACCAGGCGCGCACCACTGATGCTCGACGCGAGGAACCGGCTGTCCTCGAAGTCGTTCATCCGGTCGTCGCGCGAGTGCAGCACCAGGGTCGGCAGGTCCAGTCGCGGCAGCAGGTCGACCACGTCGGCGCGCTTGCGTTGCCGGCGCGCGTCGAGCGCGTTCGTGGCCGAGGTCGACACCCGCTGCAGCTCGTCGAGCCAGCTCATCTGCTCCTCGGTCGCGCCGGGGATCATCATCGAGGTGAACACCCGGCGGAACGCCGAGTCGGGCCGCGCCCAGCCGACCTTGATCAGCGCCTCGAACGCCGCGTCGAGTTCCAGGTCCTCCGGCGACGGGTCGCGGAACGCGGTCGCGTAGCTGCCGTAGAAGATCAGGCGGGAGACGCGGTCGGGGTGCCGCGCCGTGTACGCGATCGACGGCGGGCCGCCCTGCGACATGGCCATGAGCACGAACCGGTCGAGCCCGGCGTCGTCGACCACGGCCTCGAGGTCCGCGATGCGCGCCTCGAGCCCGAAGTCGGTGACGTCCCAGTCGCTCAGCCCGTGCCCGCGCTCGTCGTAGCGCACCACGGTGGCGAGCTCGCCGAGGTCGGCGAGGAAGTGCCGCCAGACGGGGCTCTGCCAGTCGTGCTGGAGATGGCTGAGCCAGCAGGTGGCGATCACCAGCGGCGGACCGGACCCGTGCCGCGCGTAGGCGATCCGGGTGCCGTCGGCCGACCGGCAGAACCTGAGGTCCTGCGGTGGCTGCCCGGGACCACGGCTCGACGCTGGCATGCGCCGAATCGTACCCCGGCGGTTTCCCATGGCTCTCTACTGAGAATCAGCTGAGAAATTGTGACCGGAATAGCGAATGTGAGTTCGGTGTGACGGCAACGCCCCGCGCATGGTGATTCGGCCGCGATAAGGTTGTGTTTTGTTAACGGCCACACCTTTCCGGGGCGCCGTCCGGTCTTTCGGCCTAATCTCGCGTACGCCATTTTCCGAATACCGTGCCCGGGGGCAGACAGCGCGCACCGGGATAGTGAGCGCATGCCTTTCGGACCCGCTGACAGCAGGCGAGGTACCCATGGTCGCGTTCAGTCGAGGTGCAGTGGCGGCATCCACCCTCACGCTCGTCGCGTTGGGGGTGGCCGCCTGCGGCAGCGGCACGCCCACCAGCAACGGCACTGGTCAGGGCGGTAGCTACGGCTACAACCAGGACGCCAACGTGAACGCGGGCGGCCGGCCGGTCACCGGCGGCACGCTGCGGATCATCGGCAACGCGGACGTCGACCACCTCGACACCGCGTCCGCCTACTACACGACCAGCTACTCCCTGGAACGCGCGTTCACCCGTCAGCTTTTCAGCTATCCGGCGACCACGGACAAGAACAAGGCATTGCAGCCGGTACCGGACGTCGCGACCGAAATGCCCACGAAGGACAACGGTGGAATCAGTGCGGACGGGAAAACCTACACTATTCACCTCAGATCGGACGTCCGGTGGGACACGAAACCGGCGCGCGCGGTCACCGCGCAGGATTTCGTGCTCGGGTTCAAACGGCTGTGCAACCCGACCCAGAACTCTGTGGGTGCACCCGGTTACTACGAGAACACGATCGCCGGAATGAAGGACTACTGCGCGGCCTTCGCCAAGGTCCGCCAGGACGTCCCGTCGTTCCGGACGTTCCTCACCACCCATGACATCAGCGGCATCCAGGCCGTCGACCCGGCCACGCTGAAGTTCACGCTCCTGGCCCCGGCCGGCGACTTCACCAACATCCTGGCCCTGCCGTTCTCCTCGGCCGCGCCCGTGGAGTACCTGAACTACCTGCCCGACGACGCGAACTTCCGCCAGCACACGGTCTCCGACGGCCCGTACGCGATCACGAAGTACGTGCCCGGCCAGTCCTACGTGCTCGGCCGGGACCCGGCGTGGCAGCAGAGCGCCGACCCGCTGCGCCACCAGTACGTCGGCGCCATCCAGGTCACGCTCGGCCCGGACGAGAACGGCGTGCAGCAGCAGATCTCGGCCGGCACCCAGGACCTCGAATGGGACACCACCGTGCCGACCGCCGACGTGCCCGCCCTGAAGTCCGGGGTCGACCCGCGGCTGGGGATCTACCCGAACTACGACACCAGCCCGTTCCTCGTGTTCAACCTGCAGAGCCCGAACAACGGCGGCGCCCTCGGCAAGGTCGCCGTCCGCCAGGCCCTCGAGTACGCGGTCGACAAGGTGGCGCTCGGCCAGATCTACGGCGGCCCGTCGCTGAACAGCCCGCTGGGCCAGGTCGTCCCGCCCGGCAACGTCGGCTACCAGAAGTTCGACCCGTACGCGACGACCGGCAGCAAGGGCGACCCGGCGAAGTGCAAGAGCATGCTGGCCGCCGCGGGCTACCCGAACGGCCTCACGCTCACCGACGTCTACCGCACCTCCGGCAAGCACCCGGACGTCTACCAGTCGGTGCAGGCCGACTTCGCGAAATGCGGCGTCAAGGTCGTCGGCAAGCCGTCCGCGGCGAGCGACTACTACGGCAAGTACCTGTCCGACCCGTCCGCGGCGCGCAAGGGCGTCTGGGACGTCTCCGAGCCCGGCTGGGTCCCCGACTGGTACGGCAACAACGGCCGCGCGATCATCGAGCCGCTGTTCGACGGCCGCACCTACGGCCCCGGCTCGACCGACTGGGGCGACTACGACAACGCCCAGGTCAACGCGGACATCGACAAGGCGCTCGCGGCCACCGACGAGTCCACTGCCGCGGCCGCGCTGCACGCCGCCGACGTGCAGATCATGAAGGACGCCCCGCTCGTCCCGTTCCAGACCCAGTCCACCCCGCTGATGCGGTCCACCCGCGTGCACAACGCGGTCTTCTGGCCGTTCTCCTCGCAGTACGACTACACCAACGTGTGGCTGAGCCCGGCGAGCTGACATGGACGTGCTGCTGTCGGTGCGGGACCTGCGGGTCACGTTCCCCACCGCGGACGGCCTCGTGCGGGCCGTCCGCGGGGTGTCCTTCGACGTCGAGGCCGGGCAGACGCTCGGCATCGTCGGCGAGTCGGGGTCCGGCAAGACCGTGTGCACCCAGACCCTGCTCGGGCTGACCCGCGGGGCGCAGGTGAGCGGCGCGGCGCTGTTCGACGGCCGCGACCTGCTGACCATGCGCCCCGACGAGCTGCGCGCGGTCCGCGGCGCGCGGATCTCGACGATCTTCCAGGACCCGCTGTCGAGCCTGCACCCGCTCTACCGGGTCGGCTGGCAGATCGTCGAGATGATCCGCGCCCACCGCACCATCGCGAAGCGGGCCGCGCGGCGCCGCGCGATCGAGCTGCTCGGCATGGTCGGCATCCCGCGGCCCGAGACGCGGATCGACGACTACCCGCACCAGTTCTCCGGCGGCATGCGCCAGCGGGCGATGATCGCGATGGCGCTCGCACTGAACCCGGCGCTGATCATCGCGGACGAGCCGACCACCGCACTGGACGCCACCGTGCAGGCGCAGATCCTCGACCTGCTCGCCCGGCTGCGTGCCGAGCTGGGCACCGCGCTGGTCGTCATCACCCACGACCTGGGCGTGGTCGCGGACGTCGCCGACACGGTGCTCGTGATGTACGCGGGCAAGGTCGTCGAGGTCGCCGACCGCCGGACCGCGTACTACCAGCCGCATCACCCGTACACCAAGGGGCTGCTCGAGTCGATCCCGGGCGCGGCCGGCACCCACGGCGCGCTGCGGCCGATCCCCGGCGCGCCGCCCAGCCTCATCGCGGTGCCGGGTGGCTGCGCGTTCCACCCACGCTGCCGTCACGTCATGGCCGAGTGCCTGACCGACGAGCCGGAGCTGCACGACATCGGCTCGCCCGCACACCGGTCCGCGTGCTGGCTCCCCGCCTACCGGGCCGGCTTCGACCACACCGGAGGTGTCCGAAGTGGATGACGTGCTGCTGCGGCTGGACGGGGTGGTCAAGCACTTCCCGATCCGGCAAGGGGTCGTGCTCAGGCACCAGACCGGCGCGGTCCGCGCGGTCGACGGGGTGAGCCTGGAGGTCCGCCGCGGCGAGACGCTCGGCATCGTCGGCGAGACCGGCTGCGGGAAGTCGACGCTCGCCCGGTGCATCACCCGGCTGCACCCACTGACCGCCGGCACGGTCACCTTCGACGGCCGGGACATCACCACGCTGTCCCGCCGCCGGCTGCGCCCGGTACGCCGGGAGATCCAGATGATCTTCCAGGACCCGTACGGCTCGCTGAACCCGCGCCGCCGGGTCGGGTCGATCATCGGCGACCCGTTCGCGATCCACGACATCGCCGACGGCGCGGAGCGGCGCCGCCGCGTCCAGGAGCTGATGGAGCTCGTCGGGCTCAATCCCGAGCACTACAACCGGTTCCCGGCGGACTTCTCCGGCGGCCAGCGCCAGCGCATCGGGGTGGCCCGCGCGCTCGCGCTGCGCCCGAAGCTGATCGTGTGCGACGAGCCGGTGTCCGCGCTGGACGTCTCTATCCAGGCGCAGATCATCAACCTGCTGGAGAGCCTGCAGGACGAGTTCGGCCTCACCTACGTGTTCATCGCGCACGACCTGTCGGTGGTCGAGCACGTGAGCGACCGGGTCGCCGTGATGTACCTCGGCCGGATCGCCGAGCTGGCCGAGTCCGACCAGCTCTACGGCCACCCGCGCCACCCGTACTCGGCCGCGCTGCTCTCCGCCGCGTCGGTGCCCGACCCGGACCTCGCGGACCGCCGCGAGCGCGTCATCCTGACCGGCGACGTGCCCTCCCCGGTCGACCCGCCGGCGGGCTGCCGCTTCCACCCCCGCTGCCCCAAGGCGAAAGACCGGTGCGCCACCGACGAGCCAGGGCTCGTCGCGCGGGCGGACGACCCGCCGGACCACCTGACCGCCTGCCACTTCCCGGTCGAGGCCGGCGAGAACCTGGCGCGCGCCTGAGGGGAGTGCCCCATGTCGACGATCGAGCGTCGCCCGGACGTGGCGGTGGACGAGGCCCGGCCGGTGGTCGGCCGCAGCCCGTGGCAGCTGGCGTGGGCGCGGCTGCGCCGCGACCGGGTGGCCATCGCCTGCTCGGCGTTCATCCTGCTGCTCGGCGCGGTGGCGATCCTCGCGCGGCCGATCAGCGCGCTGGTCGGCTACGGCCCCACGCAACAGGACCGGGCGGGCGGCATCACCCCGGACGGGCTGCCGACGCCGCCGGGCGCGCACCACTGGCTGGGTACCGACAACCTCGGCCGCGACATCCTCGTGCGGATCGTCTACGGCAGCCGGGTCTCGCTCGCCGTCGGGGTCGGCGCCGCCGTCGCCGCCGTGGTGATCGGCGTGCTCGTCGGGCTGTGCGCGGGTTACCTCGGCCCGGCGGTGGACTCGGTGCTGGCCCGGCTCATGGACGTGGTGCTGTCCTTCCCGTTCCTGCTGTTCGCGATCGCGCTGGTCACCGTGGCCGGGCCGAGCGAGCTGATCGAGATCGCGGTGATCGCGTTCTTCTCCTGGGCCGCGGTCGGGCGCATCGTGCGCGGCCAGACGCTCGCCATCCGGGAGAAGGAGTACGTCGAGGCGGCGCGCTCGCTCGGCGCGGGGGACCTGCGGATCATGTTCGTCGACGTACTGCCGAACCTGGTCGCGCCGGTGATCGTCTACACGACGCTGCTGATCCCGGTGTCGATCGTGTTCGAGGCGACGCTGTCCTACCTGGGGGTCGGGATCATCCCGCCGACGCCGAGCTGGGGCAACATGATCAGCGACGCGCAGAGCTTCTACCAGGTGGCCTGGTGGTTCCTCGTCTTCCCCGGGCTCGCGCTCGTGCTCACCACCCTGGCCTTCAACCTGCTCGGCGACAGCGTGCGCGACGCGCTGGACCCGCGCACCGACCTCCGGGTGCGGTGAGCGGCCATGGTGCGCTTTCTCGTCCGCCGGCTGCTGACCGGGCTGCTGGTCGTCTGGCTGATCAGCGTGATCGTGTTCGGCCTCTTCTTCGTCGCCCCGCACGACGTGGCGCAGCTGCTGCTGGGCAAGTTCGCCGCGCAGAACCAGCAGCTGGTCTCCTCGGTGACCCACCAGCTCGGCCTCGACCAGCCCGTCATCGTCCAATACGGACACTTCGTCGTCCGGCTGGTGCACGGCGACCTCGGCTACTCCTACTACAGCCACGAGCCGGTGACCACGCTCATCGGCCAGGCGTTCCCGGTCACCGCGTCGCTCGCGATCGGCGCTGCCGTCATCTGGGTGACCCTCGGGGTGCTGATCGGCGTGCTGTCGGCGACGCGGCCGCGCAGCGTCCTCGATCGCGGCGCCACGCTGTTCGCGCTCACCGGGCTGTCGTTCCCGACGTTCGTGCTCGGCCTGCTGTTGCTCTACTTCCTGTTCTACCGGCTGCACGTGGCCGGCGTGGACGTCTTCCCGGGCGGCGGCTACGTCCCGCTGACGCAGAGCCCGGGGGAGTGGGCGCTGCACCTGCTCCTGCCGTGGGTCACGCTCGCGGTCGCGACGATGGCCGTCTACGTGCGGCTCACCCGCGGCCAGCTGATCGAGACGCTCGGCGAGGACTACATCCGCACCGCGCGGGCCAAGGGCCTGCGGGAGAGCCGGGTGACCTACCGGCACGGCCTGCGCGCGGCGCTGATCCCGATCGTCACGCAGTTCGGCATCGACGTGGCCACCCTGCTCGGCGGCGTGATCGTGACCGAGCAGGTCTTCGGGCTCAACGGCCTGGGCCGCATGTCCGTGCAGGCGGTCACCAACTCCGACGAGCCGGTGATCATCGCGATCGTGTTGCTGGCGGCCGTCTTCGTGGTCGTCGCCAACATCGTGGTGGACCTGCTCTACGCCGTCCTGGACCCGCGGATCCGGCTGTCCTGACCGGACTCGGCACAGCCACTCCAGCGTGGTCGTCAGGTGGACGCCCCGCCGCCGGTCCGGGTCGCAGATCGACCCGGGTGGGCCGGGAAATGCCGCGGGGCCGGCGGGTTGGAATACTCGGGTCCGTGGCAGGTCTCGCGCTCCGGTTCGTCGGGCACTCCACCGTGCGGATGGACATCGGCGGGCGGGTGGTGCTCACCGACCCCGTGCTGACCAACCGCGTCTCGGCGCTGCGGCGGGTGGCGGGGTCGTGCACGCCCGCCGACCGCGCGGGGACCGACCTCGTGCTGCTGTCGCACCTGCACGGCGACCACCTGCACCTGCCGTCGCTGCGGCTGCTGGGCGACGCGCGGGTGGTCGTGCCGCGCGGGGCCGGGGCGTGGCTGCGCGGCAAGGGGATCCGCCGGGTCACCGAGCTCGCGCCGGGGGAGGAGCTGGCCGACGGCGGCCTGCGGATCACCGGCGTGCCGGCGGCGCACTCCGGGCACCGGTGGGGACCGCGGTCCACCCGCGGCCCGCAGGCCGAGGCGATGGGCCACCTCGTCGAGGGCGCCGGCGCCACCGTCTACGCGGCCGGCGACACCGACCTGTTCCCCGGCATGGCCGACCTGCCCGCGCTCGACGTCGCGCTGCTGCCCGTCTGGGGCTGGGGCCCGACCCTGGGGCCGGGCCACCTGACGCCGGCCCGTGCCGCGCGGGCCGTTGAGATCCTGCGGCCCCGGGTCGCGGTGCCGGTGCACTGGGGCACGCTCGCGCTCGCGGGGCTCGCCCGCGCGCCGGGCCGGGCGGGCGCGAACATGCGGCGGCTGCTGGTCGACCCGCCGCACGAGTTCGCCGCCGCGGTCGCGGAGCTCGGCGTGCCCACCCGGGTGGCGGTGACCCGGCCGGGTCACGACGTCGCGCTGCCCGAACTCGCCACGGACACCGCCGGATGAGCCTCCTGGACTGGGCGAACCCGCAGGCCATCGGGTACCCCGTGCTGTTCGGCGGCGTGCTGCTCGGCTCGATCGTGCCCGTGCTGCCGACCGGCGCGGTGGTGGGCGCCGCCGCCGCGGTCGCCACCAGCACCGGCCATCTCAACCTCGTACTCGTCGTCCTGCTGGCCACCGCCGGCGCGCTCATCGGCGACCTGGTGACGTTCGCGGCCGGCCGCGGCGGCGCTGGCGTGCTCTCGCGCTGGTTCGAGCGGCGGCAGTCCCAGGAGCGGCTCGCGGCCGCGCGCCGGGCGTTCACGAAGCGGGGCTGGCAGCTCGTGGTGATCGGCCGGCTCGTCCCGGCGGGCCGCATCCCGGTCCTGCTGGCCGCCGGCGCGCTGGCCTACCCGTGGCGGCGGCTGGTCCCGGCCGCCATCGGCGCCTGCCTGCTGTGGGCGATCGCCTACGCCGCGCTGGGCGTGCTGAGCGGCGGCCTGTTCGACAGCCCGCTCGTGGCGACCCTGATCGCGACCGGGCTGGTCCTCGTGGTCACGGCCGTCGGCGCGCTCGTGGCCCGCCGCCGCGAGCGCGCGCGGCGCGCCACGGTGTCCACAGAGGACGAGTCGTGACCCGGCCGGACCGGGGCCGGCTGCTGCGGGGCGGCCGGCTCGCCGCCCGGCTGGTGCTGGGCTGGGTGCTGGTGGCGGTCGCGCTGCACGTGCTGGACCTGGCGCTCGACGACTTCGCGATGTCGCGCTGGTGGCAGCCTACGGTGTTCGCGGTGCTGTACGGCCTGCTGACCGCGGTCGTGTGGCCGCTGGTGCTGCGGGTGGCGCTGCCGGTCGCGATGTTCACCCTCGGCCTCGGCTCGTTCGTGCTGCTGGGCGCCGGGCTGCTCGGCATCTCGTTCGCGCTGCCCGGCGTGCTGATCGCGAACCTGCGCACGGCGGTGCTCGTGGTGCTGGTCGTGTCCGCGGTGAGCGCGCTGGTCAGCAGCGCGCTCGCGCTCGACGAGGACGAGCTGTTCTTCCGCCGCGCGTCCCGGCGGATGCGCGGCGGCGCCGGGCGGGCCGGGGACGAGCCGCCGGGCGTGCTGCTGCTGCAGATCGACGGGCTGGGCTACGACACGGTGCGCCGCGCGGTCCGCGACGGCGACCTGCCGACGTTCGCACGCCTGCTGGCCGAGGGGAGCCACACGCTCACCGACTGGCACTGCGACTGGAGCTCGCAGACCGGGGCGAGCGTGTGCGGGCTGCTGCACGGGTCCAATGAGGACATTCTCGGTTTCCGTTGGTACGAGAAGGATCGCGACCACGTGATGGCCTGCGCGCACCCGGCCGACGCCGCGGAGATCGAGCGGCGGCACTCCGACGGCCGCGGCCTGCTCGCGGGCGGCGGGGCCGCGCGCAGCGGGCTGTTCACCGGCGACGCGGCCCACACGAGCCTGACGATGAGCGCGGTGCCGCTGCTCACCCCGGGCCACGGGCGCCGCCGGCCCACCGGCGACGGGTACTACGCGTACTTCGCGAACCCGGTGAACCTGGTGCGCACGGTCGGCGCCGCGCTCGTCGACGTGCTGCGCGAGATCTCCGCGTCCGTGCGCCAGCGCCGCGCCGACGTGCGCCCGCGGGTCCGGCGCGGCGGCTTCTACCCGTTCGCGCGGGCCGGCACCACGGTCATCGCCCGCGACCTCGTGGTCTCCTCGATCATCGGGGACATGCTCGCCGGCCGCCCGGTCGTGTACGCGGACTTCCTCGGCTACGACGAGGTCGCCCACCACACCGGCATCGAGCGGTTCGACGCGCTCGCCGTCGTCCGGGCCATCGACCAGCAGCTCGGCCGGCTGCACCGGGCGGCCCTGCTCGCGCCGCGGCCCTACCGGCTCGTCGTGCTCTCCGACCACGGGGTCACCCAGGGCTGGGCGTTCACCGACCGGTTCGGCGAGTCGATCGAGGCGCTCGTCGGCCGGCTGTGCGGCGCGCCGCCGCGGCGCGGGCAGAGCGGGAAACCCAAGGCGGTCACCGGCTGGCAGGTCGGCGCCGCCCTCGCCGGGACCGCGGGGCCGATCGCGCGGGCGCTGCGGGCTCGCGCGGAGCGCGCCCACACCGGAAGCGAGCGTCACCGCGAGCCCAGCGGCAGGCCGGGCGCGGTGGCCCGGGCGGCGCCGGGCGTGGTGGTCGTCGTGTCCGGGCACGTCGCGATGGTGTCGTTCACCGAGCACCCCGGCCGGGTGGGCCTGGAGACGATCGAGCGGGAGTTCCCCGAGCTGCTGCCGGCGCTGGTCGACCACCCGGGCGTGGGGTTCGTCCTGGTGCGCGGCCCGGCCGGCCCGCTCGTACTCGGCCGCGACGGCGCCCGGTCGCTGCACGACGACACGGTCACCGGCGCGGACCCGCTGCACGACTACGGCGAGCTCGCGCCCGACCTGATCCGCCGCACCGACGGGTTCGCGCACTGTCCCGACCTGCTGATCAACAGCCGCTACTCGCCGGTCACCGACGACGCCTCGCCGTTCGAGCCGCACGTCGGCTCGCACGGCGGCCTCGGCGGCGGGCAGTCCCGGGGCTTCCTGCTGTACCCGGCGGACCTGCCGGCGCCGGGCAAGATCGTCGGCGCCGAGGAGCTGCACCGCGTCGTGCGCGGCTGGCTGACCCAGCTCGGCCACCCGGAGCCCACGGCCGCCGCCGAGGTCACATAGTTACAGTCAACTGATAAGTCTATTGTAAGTACTTGTGGAAGCGGATCGAGACGACGCCACCGAGCTGGCCGCCGCACTGCGGCTCGCGGTCGGCGCGCATCACCCGGCGGCTGCGGCAGGCGCACGCGGTCGGTGACGTGTCGCTGTCCGAGGTCTCCGTGCTCGCCCGGCTCGCCGCGGACGGCGCCGACTCGCCGGGGTCGCTCGCGGTGCTGGAACACGTGCGCCCGCAGGCGATGGCGAGCACGCTCGCCGCGCTCGAGGAGCGCGGCCTCGTCGCGCGCACCCAGCACGCGGCCGACGGCCGGCGGGCCGTCATGACGATCACGGAGGCGGGGCGCGAGGTGCTGCTGGCGCGGCGGTCGGAGTCCGTGCAGCGGCTCGCCGAGGTGCTCGACGCGGAGTTCACGCCCGCCGAGCGGCGACGGATGCTGCGCCGTGCTGCCGCTGCTCGACCGGCTGGCGGAGAGGCTGTGACGCGCGCGGAGCGCCGACGCGACCGCCCGGCCGGGCCGAACTACAAGTGGATCGCCCTGTCCAACACCACGCTCGGCGTGCTCATCGCCACGATGGACGCCTCCATCGTGATCATCTCGCTGCCGGCGATCTTCCGCGGCATCGGCCTCGACCCGCTCGCGCCGGGCAACATCGGCTACCTGCTCTGGATGATCCTGGGCTACCTGCTGGTGTCGGCCGTGCTGGTGGTCGCGCTGGGCCGGCTCGGCGACATGTTCGGCCGGGTGCGCATCTACAACCTGGGCTTCCTGATCTTCGCCGTCGCGTCGGTCGCGCTGTCGCTCGACCCGCTGCACGGCGGCGGGGGCGCGCTGTGGCTGATCGTCTGGCGGGTCGTCCAGGCGTTCGGCGGCTCCATGCTGACCGCCAACTCGGCGGCGATCCTCACCGACGCCTTCCCCGCCCGCCAGCGCGGCATGGCCCTGGGCATCAACCAGATCACCGCGCTCGCCGGGCAGTTCCTCGGCCTGCTCGCGGGCGGGCTGCTCGCGGTCGTGCACTGGCGGGCGGTGTTCTGGGTGAGCGTGCCGATCAGCGTCGCCGGCACGATCTGGTCGTACCTGAGCCTGCGCGAGACGGCGTCGGGCCGGCGCAGCCGGATCGACTGGCTCGGCAACGTCACGTTCGCGGGCGGGGCGGGCATCCTGCTGGCCGGCATCACCTACGGCATCCAGCCCTACGGCGGCAGCGCCACCGGCTGGGGCAACCCGATGGTGCTCGGCGGGGTGTTCGGCGGCCTCGCGCTGCTGGCCGCGTTCTGCGTGATCGAGACGCGGGTCGCCGAGCCGATGTTCACGCTGTCGCTGTTCAAGATCCGCGCGTTCGCCGCCGGCAACATCGCGGCGCTGCTGACCGCGATCGCGCGCGGCGGCCTGCAGTTCATGCTGATCATCTGGCTGCAGGGCATCTGGCTGCCGCTGCGCGGGTACGCCTTCGAGGACACGCCGCTGTGGGCCGGCATCTTCATGCTGCCGCTGACGTTCGGGTTCCTGCTCGCCGGCCCGGTCTCGGGATACCTGTCCGACCGGTTCGGCGCCCGGCTGTTCGCCACGACCGGGCTGCTCCTCGTCGCGGCCTCGTTCGTCGGCCTGCTCCTGCTGCCGACGGACTTCGACTACACCGTGTTCGCGATGCTGCTGCTGTGCAGCGGGCTCGGCCAGGGCATGTTCTCGGCGCCGAACACGTCCTCGATCATGGGCAGCGTGCCGCCGGAGCACCGCGGGGTGGCCTCCGGCATGCGGTCGACGTTCCAGAACTCCGGCACGGCGCTGTCCATCGGCGTGTTCTTCGCGCTGATGGTCTCCGGGCTCGCCTCGTCGCTACCGTCGGACTGCGCGACGGCCTGCAGTCCAACGGCGTGCCCGCCGGCACCGCGCACGAGGTGGCGTCGCTGCCGCCGGTGAGCACGCTGTTCGCGACCTTCCTCGGCAACAACCCGATCCAGCACCTGCTCGGCCCGGCGCTGGGCGACCTGCCGGCCGCCCAGCGCGACACGCTGACCGGGTACACGTTCTTCCCGCACCTGGTCGCCGGCCCGTTCCACCACGGGCTCGTGATCGTGTTCGGCGTGGCCGCGGTGATGGCCGTCATCGCCGCGGTCGCCTCGGCCATGCGCGGTCGGCATGCGGCTCCCGAAGACGCGGACGTCAGGGACGTTGCGGCATCACGAGCCACAGGATCAGGTAGATGACGAACTGGGGCCCGGGCAGCAGGCAGGACAGCACGAACAGCAGCCGGACGGTGCCGACCTTCCAGCCGTAGCGATCCGCGATTCCCGCGCACACCCCGGCGATCATCTTGCCGGTACGGGGCCTGGTCAAATTCGTGGTCGTCGTGGTCATGACTCCACCATCCCTTCACGCGAGCCCGTTGACGTCGGTGATCTCCCTGATTCGTACCCTGACCCGACCCGGACCAAACGACACGTCGTATACGGTATGCACTAAGGTGGAGTCATGTACACACTCACCAACCCCGCGACCGGCGATCTGATCGAGGAGATCCCGAACTCGACCGACGACGAGGTCCAGGCCGCGATCGAGCGCGTACACCGCGGGTACGCGTCGTGGCGGCAGCGGCCGGTCACCGAGCGCGCGAAGATCGTGGCCCGGGCGGCGGAGCTGTTCGCGGAGCGGGCCGACGAGCTCGCCGAGATCATGACGCTGGAGATCGGCAAGCGGATCAACGAGGGCCGGGGCGAGGTCGGCGTCGTCGTCGACATCTTCGGCTACTACGCCGAGCAGGGCCCGGCGCTGCTGGCCGACGAGCCGCTGACGCTCAAGAGCGGCGACGCGGTCATCGTCAAGCAGCCCATCGGCCCGCTGCTCGGCATCATGCCGTGGAACTTCCCCTGCTACCAGGTCGCCCGCTTCGTGGCGCCGAACCTGGTGCTGGGCAACACGATCATCCTCAAGCACGCCTCGATCTGCCCGCGGTCGGCGGCCGCTATCGAGCAGGTCCTGCACGACGCGGGCGTGCCCGAGGACGCGTACGTGAACCTCTTCGCGTCCACCCGCCAGGTCCCGGGATCCTCGCCGACCCGCGGATCGCCGGGGTGTCGCTGACCGGCAGCGAGAACGCGGGCATCTCGGTCGCCATCGAGGCCGGCCGGAACCTGAAGAAGACCGTGCTGGAGCTGGGCGGGTCGGACCCGCTGATCGTGCTGGACACCGACGACCTCGACGAGACCGTGAAGGCCACCGCGACGGCCCGGATGCGCAACTGCGGCCAGTCGTGCAACGCGCCGAAGCGGATGATCGTGCTGGGCGACCTCTACGACGACTACGTCGACCGGCTGAGCAAGCACGTGTCGGACTACTACCAGCCCGGCGATCCCGCCGACCCCGCGACGAAGCTGCCGCCCCTGGCGTCGGTGGCGGCAGCCGACGAGGTGGCCGGCCAGGTGAGCAATGCGGTGGCGCAGGGCGCGACGCTGCGGGCCGGCGGCCGCCGGATCGAGGGGCCCGGCGCCTTCCTCGAGGCGACCGTGCTGACCGACGTGACGCGCGACATGGACGCCTACTACGAGGAGATCTTCGGTCCGGTCGTCGTCGTGTTCCGCGCGGAGACCGAGCAGGAGGCGATCGAGATCGCCAACGACTCGCCGTTCGGCCTCGGCGCCAGCGTGTGGGGCACCGACCCGGAGCGGCTGCGCCGCGTCGCGGAGCAGATCGAGTCGGGCATGGTCTACCTGAACCGGGCCGGCGGCTCGGTGGCCGACCTGCCCTTCGGCGGCATCAAGCGCTCCGGCATCGGCCGCGAGCTCGGCGCGGCCGGCATCGAGGAGTTCATGAACCGGAAGGCCATCCGCCTGTAGACACCGCGGCGGCGGCACCTATTGTCGCGCCGTGCGGAAGTTGATCGACCCGCCGCGGCGGGTGCTGGCCGGGCTCGCGGTGCTGCTGGTACTGGGTGTGGTGATCGGCGGGCACGCGCTCGCCGAACGTGGACCCACGCCCGCCGCCGGCTCGGCGCCCGCGGGTGAGTTCAGTGCCGAGCGCGCGATGGTCCACTTGGGACGGTTTGCCGGCGAGCCGCGGCCGCTGGGCAGTCCGGCCAACGACCGCACCGCGGACTACCTGGTGGACGAGCTGCGGTCGGCCGGGCTCGACGTCGAGGTCCAGCATGCGGTGGGCGCCCGCACCACCGACGGGTTCGCCGCGTTCGGCCGCGTCGACAACATCGTCGCCACGCTGCCGGGCACCGACCCGACCGGGACGCTGTTCCTGGCGGCGCACCACGACTCCGTCGGCATGGGGCCGGGTGCCGCCGACGACGGCGCCGCCGTGGCCGCGCTGCTCGAGACCGTCCGCGCGCTGCGCACCGGCGACCGGCCGCGCAACGACATCGTGCTGCTGATCACCGACGGCGAGGAGGACGGCCTGCTCGGCGCGGACGCGTTCGTCCGCCAGCACCCGCTGGGCCGCCGCGGGGGAGTGGTGCTCAACTTCGAGGCGCGCGGCGTCGGCGGCCCGTCGCTGATGTTCGAGACCTCGCGGGACAACGCGGGCCTCGTGGACGAGTTCACCGGCGCGGTGCCCCACCCGCGCGGCGACTCGTCGATGGTCGAGGTCTACCGCCTGCTGCCCAACAACACCGACTTCACCCCGTTCACTGCCGCCGGGTTCACCGGGCTGAACTTCGCCTTCATCGAGGGCGCCGCGCGCTACCACACCGCGAGCGACTCGATCGACCATCTCGACCGCGGCAGCCTGCAGCACCACGGCGAGAACATGCTCGCGCTCGCCCGCACGCTCGGCGCCGCGGATCTGGACACCCTCGCCGCGGACCACGACGACACCTACGTCCGCGTCCTCGGCGTGCCGGTCGGCTACCCGAACGGCCTGGTCTGGCCGCTCGCGGTGCTCGCCGTGCTCCTCGTGGCGCTGCTCACCTGGCTGGTCTGCCGGCGCCGCGCGGCGACCGTGCCGCGCGTGCTGCTGGGTGCCGCCTCCGCGCTGGTGCCGCTCGCCGTGGCGTTCGGGCTCGGGCAGCTGGTGTGGACGGTGCTCGTGTGGGTGCGGCCCGCCTACGACGCCGCGGAGGGGCTACTGCAGCGGCCGGTCGCCTACCACGCGGCGATCATCGTGCTGGGCGTGCTCGCGCTGCTCGGCTGGTACCTGTCGCTGCGCCGCCGGCTGGGGCCCGCGGCGCTCGCGGCAGGCGGCCTGGTGTGGCCTGCGCTCTTCGGCGTGCTGTGCGCCGCGTTCGCGCCGGGCGCGGCGTTCCTGTTCGTGCTGCCGGTGTCCTTCGCCGCGCTCGGGTTCGCCATCGCCCTGCTGCTTGACCGTCCACTGTGGTCACTCGGGGTCGCGGTCCTCGGGCTGGTCGTGGGCGCGGCCCTGCTGCCGTACTTCGGGTACATGACCTTCGTCGCGCTCGGGCTCACGCTCGGCGGCGCCGGCGCGCTGTTCACCGTCCTGTTCGGACTCCTCGCGCTGCCGGCCGTCGAGCTGGTCCTGCCCGACCCCGAGCGGGCGATCGGCCGCCGCGCGGCCGTGGCGGTGCCGGCCGCCGCGGTGCTGGCCGCGGTGGCGCTCACCGGCGCCGGGCTGGTGGTCGACCGGCCGGACGCCGGGCACGCCGCGGCGAGCCACCTCGCCTACGTGCTCGACGCGGACACGGGCCACTCCCACTGGGTCAGCGCCGAGCTCGAGCCGAGCGCGTGGACCGGCCGCTACGTGCGCGACCGGGACACCGGCGACCTCCCGGCGGGCTACCAGCGCGGCGACCTGTGGACCGGCCCCGCGCCGGCCCTCGACCTCGAGGGCCCGGCAGTCGAGGTCCGCGCCCGCACGCGGGACTCCGTCACGGTCCGGGTGACCTCGCCCCGCGCGGCGCCGAACCTGACCGTGCGGGTGGACGCGCCGATCACCGGCGTCACCGCGACCGTCGCGGGCGCCGAACCGGTGGACGTCGGCGTCGAGGGCACCCGCGCCGACACCTGGCCCGGCGAGATCCGGTTTCGCGACCTGCCCGCGGACGGCGTCGAGCTCACCATCCGCACGACCGCACGCCGGCTCACCGCGATCGACGAGACCCGCGGCCTCACCGACGTGCCCGGCTTCGAGCCCAGGCCGCCCGACCTCACGGCGGCGCCGCGCGACGACGGCGACCTCGTGTCGGTGGCCCGGACCTACGACCTCACGCGGGAGCGGTGAACACGTAGGAGCCGCCCGGCACGTGGAACGTCGCGGGCGCGGTGGGTACCGCCTCCGGCGGGTAGTCGACCGCGCCCGAGGTCGGCACCCGCACCGTCGCCGACGTGCCCGCCGGGACGGTCACCCGCAGCGTGAGAGTGCCGCCGGAGGTCGACCAGTCGCTGACCGCGGTTCCGTACGGCGTCTCGTACGCCGCGCTCGCCGAGGTCAGCCCGCCACCCGGCTTCGGCGCGACGAGCAGCGACGCGTACCCGGGGCTCGCCGGGCCGAGACCGCCGACCTGCCGGTAGAGGAAGTCGCCGACCGAGCCGAGCCCGTAGTGGTTGAACGAGTTCATGCCCGGGTCGTTGAACGTCCCGTCGGGCCGGATGCCGTCCCACCGCTCCCAGATCGTCGTCGCGCCGTGGGCCAGCATGTAGCCCCAGCCGGGGAAGTCCGGCTGGCGCAGGATCTGGTAGGCGGTGTCGGCGTGCCCGTGGTCGGCCAGCACCGGCAGCAGGTTCTCCACGCCCAGGAACCCGACCGACAGGTGCCCGCCGGTCGCGGCGACCTTCGCGGCCAGCTTGTCGGCCGCGGCCTGCTGCCGGTCGGCGGGCAGCAGGCCGAACGCCAGCGCGAGGACGTAGCCGGTCTGCGAGTTCGCGCCGACCGTCCCGTCGGCCGCCACGAACCGGTTGGTGAACGCGGTGGCCACCCGGTCCGCGAGGTCGCCGTAGGACGCGGCCTCGGCGGTGCGGCCGGTGGCGGCGGCCATCCGCGCGACGAGCCGGGCCGACCAGCCGAAGAACGCCGTGGAGATCAGGTCCTGCGCGGTGTCGTCGCCGACGTTGAGCCAGTCGCCGTAGGTCCACTGGTCGCGGATCAGGTCGCTGCCGGACGTGGCGCGCAGGTAGTCCACCCACCGCGCCATCGCGGCGAAGTGCTCGTCGAGCACGCCGGTGTCGCCGTAGCGCTGCCAGATCGTGTACGGCACGATCACGCCAGCGTCACCCCAGCCGGCCCGCCCGGCGGTGTCGAGCACGCCCGGCGCCACGTCGGTGAACGCGCCGTCGGCGTGCTGGGCGTCGGTGAGGTCGTCGGCGAACTTGTCGAGGAAGTCGTGCGCCGCCAGGTTGAAGGTGGACGTGGCGGCGAAGATCCCGATGTCGCCGGTCCACCCGAGACGCTCGTCGCGCTGCGGGCAGTCGGTGGGGATCGAGAGCATGTTGGACCGCTCGCCCCAGACGATGTTGTGCTGCAACCGGTTCACGAGGCTGTCGGACGTGGTGAGCGTGCCCGGCTGCCCGCCGCTCGCCCACGCGGCCCGGCCGGTGACCGTGTCCGCGGTCGGCGTGGTGCCCTCGGGTAGCCCGGTCACCTCGACGTAGCGGTAGCCGTGCACGGTGAACCGCGGCTCGTAGGTCTCCACGCCGCCGGTGCCGGCGAGGGTGAACCGGTCGGTGGCCTGCGCGGCACGCAGGTTGTCGACGTAGATCGTGCCGTCCGGGTTCAGCACCTCCGCGTGCCGCATGGTCACCGTGGTGCCGGCCGGCCCGCGCACCGCGAGCCGGTTCCAGCCGGTGAAGTTCTGGCCGAGGTCGAACACCCACACGCCCGGCTTCGGCTGGGTGACCGCCACCGGACGGAGCTCCTTCTGCACGGTGACCCCGTTGTCCACCTGGGACACCAGGTGCGGCGTCGGGTCGGTGCGCACCAGCGGCGCCGGCCAGGTCGAGTCGTCGAAGCCGGGACCGTCCCAGCCGGACTGCTCGGCCCGCGCGTCGTAGGTCTCGCCCTGGTACAGGTCGTCCGCGCGGATCGGCCCACCGGCGACCTTCCACGTGCCGTCGGTCCGGACCACCGCGGTGCCGCCGTCGGCGTAGGTCACGTGCAGCTCGGCGGAGTACCACGGGTGCGTGCCGTAACGCTGGCTGCCGCCGATGCCGAGGCTGCCGGAGTACCAGCCGTTGCCGAGCCACGCGCCGAGCGCGTTGTCGCCCTGGCGCAGCAGCCCGGTCACGTCGAACTCCTTGTACTGCAGGCGCTTGGTGTAGTCCGTCCACCCGGGAGCGAGCGCCTCGGTGCCGACCCGCTGCCCGTTGAGCCGCGTCTCGTGCACGCCGAGCGCGGTGGTGAGCAGGCGCGCGCTCGCGACCGGCTTGCCGATCGTGAAACCCTTGCGCAGCAGGGGAGCGGGCTGCGCCACGTGCACGTTCGAACCCCACGGCCCCGTGCCGTAGGCGGCGACCACGCGCGCGGTGGGCCAGGCGCCGTCGTCGAAGCCGGGTCGCTCCCAGCCGGCCGGACCGGTCGGGCCGGCTCGCCACGCGCCGTCGGTGACCGTGGTCGGCCCGCCGGGGACGGCGAGCTTCGCGATCACGCCGGCGGGGGACTCGGTGGTGTTCTCGGCCCGGACCGCGATCACGTTGGCGCCGGTGTGCAGCCGCCCGCCGAGGTCGGCGACGGCGGCGTTCTTCCACGACTCGTACGCCCGCGGCGACGTGACGACCTGCGTGCCGTTGACCCACACGTCGGCGGTGTCGTCGCCGGTGACCACCAGCGTGGCGTGCGCCGGGGCCGCTGCGAGGTCGAGGGTGCGCCGGAAGTACCGGGTGGCCGGCGGCACGCCTGCGGCCGGATCGCCCTCGGGGTACCAGATCCAGCTCGCGCCGCCCAGCTCCGGCGCGACCGCGGCCTGGCCGATGAACCCCGCCGTCCAGCCGTTCGTCGGACCGGTCTCGAACGCGTGCGCCGCGCTCCAGTCGCTCGCGCGGCCCTGGCCGTCCCAGACCCGGACCCGCCAGGTGTAGCGGGTGAGCGGCGCCAGCGCCGGGCCGGCGTAGGAGACGTCGACCTGCCGGCCCGAGTGGACCTGCCCGCTGTCCCACACCGTCCCGCCGGCGTCGGACACCGCGAGCTGGTACGCGGCCTGCCGCTGCGCCGCGGCCGGCGAGGCGAGCTGCCAGCCGAACCGCGGCCGGGCGGCGTCGACGCCGAGGGGGTCGGTGCGGTGCTCGACCGTGCCGTTCGCCACCCGCAGCGGGGACGGCGCGGCCAGGTCCGGCGGTGCGACGTCGGTGCGCCACGGGTCGATCCCGTACGCGCCGAGGTCGGCGGCGGCCGGCCAGCCGGCGTCGGCGAACCCGGGCCGCTCCCAGCCTTCCGGCACGGTGCGGCTCGTCTTCCACGCGCCGCCGGAGACGACGTCGGTGGCGCCGCCCGCGGTGTCGACGTGCACGCGGCCGATGAGCCCGGCCGGTCCCTCCTTGGTGTTGCGCGCGGCGATCGCGAGCGTGTTCGTGCCGGCGGTCAGCGCGGGGCGCAGGTCGACGAAGATCGCCTGGCGCCACGAGTCGGTGCCGCGGGCCGACGCGGCGAGCGGCGTGCCGTTGAGCCACACGTCAACCGTGTCGTCCGCGGTGACGACGAGCTGGGCGTCGCCGACGGCGCCGTCCGCGACGGTGAACGTCGTGCGGAAGTACCGGTGGGCCGCGGGCGCGCCGACCCGCGGATCTCCTTCGGGGTACCAGATCCAGTGCGCTCCGGACAGCCCGACGGGCGGCGCGGCCTCGGCGGCGGGAACGGAGAACACGGAGCAGATGAGGGTCGTGACGAGCACGGCAAAGACCGCGCGGCGGCTGTTCCGGGGCATGGCAGGGGCTCCCACTCAGCAGACCGACGTCAGTATTTAAACGTTTCACAGCAATGTAGCGGCAGAGCGGGCATGATCGCCAGCATGACGTCCATGCCCGAGGAACTGCTGGCACTGCTGCGCGGACCCAGCCTGTGCTTCGTCGCCACGCTCGACCCCGACGGTTCCCCGCAGCTGACCCAGACGTGGGCGGGCACCGACGGCGAGCACATCCTGATCAACACGGTCGACGGGTTTCGCAAGCTGCGCAACGTACTCCGCGACCCGCGGGTCGCCATCACGATCGCCGACCCGCGGCGACCCAACCGCTACTACGGCGTGAAGGGCCGCGTGGTGCGGACGGCCACCGAGGGCGCCGCGGACACGATCGAGTCCCTGGCGCGCACGTACCTCGACGGCCCGTACCCGTGGCACGGCGGCCGCGACCAGGTCCGCGTCGACCTCACGATCGCCGTGGACCGGGTGATCCACACCCCGCAGTGGTGAGGTGAGCTAGCTTCCCGCGCCCACCGCGGCGAGGTCCGCGTCGGCGGCCGAGACGCGGAACGGCGAGGGCACCAGCAGCTCGACGTTGCGGTCCTCGACCTTGCCGCGCCGGCCGTCCTCGCCGGGGACCGGGCGGGCCCGGGACTGCCAGTCGTTGCCGGCGAGCTCGCGGGCCAGCGAGGCGAGCGCGGCCGGACTGTCGAGCCGGCCGTGGTTGGACGCGGGCACGGCCATGTCCAGGATCGTGCCGAAGATCGACAGCGTGCCGTCCTCGTTGTCCACCAGCTCGACCACCCGCGACTGGATCGGCCAGTCGATGTGGGCGGCCGTGTTGACCTCCCAGAACCCGCCGCCGGCCGGGGCGCGGTGCGGGATCACCGTGTTGCGGTGCGTGTGGCCGTTGACCCACAGCACCACGTTCGGGAAGCGGAGCAGGAGGTCGCGTACGGCGTTGCCGTCCACCCGCCCGGCGCCGTTCACGTTGGTCATCGACTCGATGGTGTGGTGGCTGAACAGGACGAAGATCCGGTCCCGGCAGCGGCGGGCGGCGGCCTTGCCCCGCGCGTCGGTGTACCGGCTGCTGCCCGCGGTCAGCTCGCGCTCGAGCCACGCGAGCTGTTCGGCGTCGATCGAGCCCTCCGAGCCGCCGTTCGGGTTGACGGTGTCGAGCACGATGCCGCGCATGAGGCCGCGGTCGAAGGCGTAGTAGGCGTTCCCGGTCTCCAGGTTCCACCGGCGGAACCCGTGCCCGTGGGGCGCGGAGCTGGTGTTGAAGTGCTCGCGGATGGTCTCCTGCCGGCCGACGAAGCGCCGGTTCGGGTCGGCGGTGACCGTGCGCGCCGGGCCGCCCAGCAGCGTGGCCAGGCCCTTCGGGTCCATCGCCTGCAGCTGCAGGGCGAGCTGGACGATGTCGGTGCCCGGCGGCAGGTCGACGATCTTGCGGTCGCCGACGGCCAGCGGGGCCAGCTCGGGGATCGGCGGGAGGTTGCCCTGGATCAGGCCGTCGTGGTTGCCGTACGCGGTGAGCCACGGCATGTCCAGCCCGGTGGCCCGGAACGGCCGCCGCGCCGCGTCGAGCAGGCCGGGCACGGTCGGGAAACCGAACTGCGCGCGCGGCAGGTCGTCCTGCTGACCCGCGGGCGTGCCCTCCGGGTGCCAGTAGCGCTGGTCGTAGCTGGCGTCGTCGGCGACGCCCTCGTAGCGCGACAGGTCGCCGGAGTCGGGCCGGATGCGCCGGCCGTCGAGCAGGTCGATGTACCAGCGAAGCTCGTTGTGCTGGACGTTGTCCACGTTGTCGCCGGTGGCGATCGTGAACGCCAGCGGGCGGCCGGTCGCCGGTCCGCGGCGCACCATGTTCATGGTGCGCACCATCGTCTCGCTGATGTGCGAGGACAGGAACTCGTGCGCGCGGTAGGACGACTCGAACGGCAGCAGCCCCGCGAGCGGTGAGTCGGGATCGTTGTAACGGTCGAGAAACTCCACCCGAGCCGGCGACTGCGTGTCCATCGTGTGGATGTCGGTCAGCTGTCCGAATGCGACGATCGGCCGGCCGCGCCGGTGCTTCGCGGGCCGGCGGCTCGCGGTGAGCAGCTCGTCGCGGACCAGGTGCGGCTCGCCGGGGCCGGGCACGATCGGCCGGTAGCCACCGGCACCGGGCGGGCCGAGCAGCAGCGTCCGGTCCAGCGTCGTGTAGCCGTGCCCGCCGTGTTTCTGGTCCGCCCACACGGATCCCGCGCTCATCGCGCCGGCCGCGGCGACGGCACCGAGTGCCCCGACTCGCAAAGCGTTCCGCCGGTTCAGCTCCATGCCCGCCTCCATCGTCATCCGAGATCTCGTGCATTGAACGCGTCAGCGGCACGCTGGTCAAACCCCGACTTTCGTGGGTGTTTACCGAAGTGGCCGCCGTGTCAGGGTGATCAGCAACGTTGCTCGCCGGTCCCCCCAGGAGTAACCATGCGTTTGTCTCGCAAGGCTGCCGTGCTGTCCGCTGCAGGGTTGATGGTGACGGCCACCGTCGCGATCACCCCGTTCGCGATGTCCGAGTCCGGTACGGATGTCGTGGCGAACGGCATACCCGCCGGCTACTACGACGCCGCGGAGGGCAAGACCGGCGCCGACCTGCACGCCGCGCTGCACGGCATCATCGGGAACGGCGAGCACCTCAGCTACGACGGCGTGTGGGACGCGTTGAAGGTCACCGACGCGGATCCGGCCGACCCCAACCAGGTCGTGATGATCTACAGCGGCAAGACGCTGTCGAAGGACGCCAACGGCGGCGGCGCCGACCAGTGGAACCGCGAGCACACCTGGGCCAAGAGCCACGGTGACTTCGGCACCTCGGCCGGCCCCGGCACCGACCTGTTCCACCTGCGCCCGTCCGAGGTCGGCGTCAACGCCACCCGGGGCAACCTCGACTTCGACAACGGGGGCGAGGAGCTCGCCGACGCGCCGGGCAACTTCGTCGACGGCGACTCGTTCGAGCCGCGCGACGCGGTGAAGGGCGACATCGCCCGCGGCATCCTCTACATGGCCGTGCGCTACGACGGCGACGACGGCTTCGCCGACCTGGAGCCCAACGACCAGGTGGACAACGGCTCGGCCCCGAACATCGGCAAGCTGTCCGTGCTGCTCACGTGGAACACCCAGGACCCGCCAGACGCCGGCGAGCAGGCCCGCAACGACATGGTGTTCGACCAGTTCCAGCACAACCGCAACCCGTTCATCGACCACCCCGAGTACGCCGACGCGATCTGGTGAGGAACCTCGCCGAATGATCGGTCCGGCGGCGGGTGACGCGCTGCACGTGATGTCGTTCAACCTCAAGTTCGCGTCGGAGCAGGCGCCGCACTCGTGGCCGCAACGACGCCCGGTGCTGGCCGGTCTGCTCCGCGAGGAGCAGCCGACCGTGCTCGGCACCCAGGAGGGGCTGCACGACCAGCTGCGCGACATCGAGCACGACCTGCCCGGGCACTACGACTGGATCGGCGAGGGCCGGGCGGGCGGCGACCAGGACGAGTACGTCGCGGTCTTCTTCGACACCCGCCGGCTCGAACCCTTGGCGCACCGCCATTTCTGGCTGTCCGACACGCCGGAGGTGGCCGGCTCGCGGTCCTGGGGCAACGAGACGGTCCGGATGGTCACCTGGGTCCGGTTCCGCGACCGGCGCACCGGGGGCGAGCTCGTCGTGCTCAACACGCACTTCGACCACCTCTCGGAGAAGGCCCGGGTCCGCAGCGCGGAGCTGGTGCGCGACACGGTCGCGGCGTTCCCGCCGGGGCTGCCGGTGATCGTCACCGGCGACTTCAACGCCCCGGCGGAACACGCCGCGGCCTACTCCGTCCTGACCGGCGACGCCGGGCTGACCGACACCTGGGTCGCCGCACCCGAGCGTGGCCCGCTGTACGCGACCTGGCACGGCTACTACCCGGTGATTCCGGACGGCCCCCGAATCGACTGGATCCTGACCCGGGGACCGGTGTCGGTGCGTGCCGTGGGCATCAACACCTACTCCCGCGACGGCCAGTTCCCGTCCGACCACCTTCCGGTACAGGCGCTGCTCACGCTCGGCTGACGCCGGTCAGGTGCTCCTCGTCGAGGAACCCGCCGGACTGGTGCTGCCAGAGCCGGGCGTACGTGCCGTCCCGGCGGAGCAGCTCGTCGTGGCTGCCCTGCTCGACGATCTCGCCGTGGTCGAGGACGACGAGCTGGTCCATCCGGGCGACCGTGCTCAGCCGGTGCGCCACCACGAGCGCGGTCCGGCCGTCCATGATCCGCCACAGCGCCCGCTGGATGAGGACCTCGCTCTCCGAGTCGAGCGCGCTGGTCGCCTCGTCGAGCAGCAGGATCGGCGCGTCGCGCAGGATCGCGCGGGCGAGCGCCACCCGCTGGCGCTGCCCGCCGGACAGCTTCACCCCGCGCTCGCCGACGAGCGTGTCGAACCCCTCGGGCAGGGTGTCGGCGAACTCGGTGACGTGCGCGGCGCCGGCCGCCTCGCGGATCTCCGCGTCCGTCGCGTCCGGCCGGGCGAATGCGATGTTCTCCCGCAGCGTCCGGTGGAACATCGCCGGCTCCTGCGGGACGTATGCGATCAGGCTGCGCAGGTCGGCCTGCCGCAGCCGGGAGATGTCCTGGCCGCCCACCCGGATCGCGCCGTCCTGGATGTCCATCATCCGCAGCAGCAGCTGGGTGAGCGTGCTCTTCCCGCCGCCCGACCGGCCGACCAGGCCGACCTTCGTCCCGCCCGGCACGACCAGGTCCAGGCCGGCGAACAGCACCGGCGCCCCCGCGTGCGCGAACCGCACCCGGTCGAACCTGATGTCCGTGCCCGCCGGGCGCAGCGGCTCGGGTTCGGCGGGGTCGAGCACGGTCGGCGGGTCGAGCAGCAGCTCGGTGAACTGCGCCGCCTCGGTCAGGGAGCTCTCCAGCCGCCGGTAGATCTGGTTGAACTCGAACATGATCCGGGTGGCGCTGCTGAAGTACGTGAACGTCACCACGATCGCCTCGACGCCGAGGCGCCCGCCGCCGAGCCCGACGGCGAGCAGCAGGCCGACGGTGTTGGTGAGCACCGAGAGCGGTGCGACGACCGTGTCGATCCGCAGGTTCGCGTAGTCCCAGGACCGGATCGACAGCCGCCGCTGCTCGGCGACGCGCGTCCGGTGCTCGGCCGCCTCGCGGTGTTCCGCCGCGAACGCGCGCACGGTGGCCATGTTCATCAGGCTGTCCGCGACGTGCCCGGCGACCCGCGCGATGGCCGCCTCCCGCTGGTCGACGATGGCCTGCCGGCGGCGCACCAGCGGTGCGATGACGAACCCGGTGACGGCGATCAGCGCGAGCAACGCCACCACGAGCAGCGGGTCGTAGCGCCAGAGGACGACGGACGCGAACGCCAGCGGCACGATGTTCGCGATCACGGAGAACGCCATGGTGTCGACGAACTCCTCGAACCGCGAGGCGAAGCTCAGCACCCGCTTGGTCAGCGAGCCCGCGAAGTTCTCGTGGAAGAACGCGGCGTCCTTCGCGAGCAGCTCGTCCATGCCGAGCACGTAGAGGTTCTCGATGCCGCGCCCGTCCGTCCGATTGAGACAGTGCACGCCGATCCGCCACATGACCTCGGACGTCAGCAGCAGCCCGGCGAAGCCCGCCACAGCCGGCAGCAGGGTCCCGACGCCGACGTCCGCGCCGTCGGCGATCCGCCCGGCGAGGTCGGCGATGATCAGGGGAGCGAGGTAGAGCAGGCAGATGTTGCCCACCGCGGGCAGCAGCAGCGCGGGCAGGGCGACTCGCTTGCGGCGGGTGAGTTCGCGCCAGTAATAGCGCAGGGCGAGCCGCACCGCCGATTTTCGTTCCGGCACCGCGCTTCACCCCCTCCGAGCCGCGGTCGATGCCATGGTGCCGGAGTCATCCGGTCATGGCGATCGAATATCGCGCCCGGAGGGGGCTTCGCGTATGTCTACTGTGGACTTAGAAGACCTCGTAGCCGGGGGTCATCACGTCGGACGGGTCGTAGCGCCGCTTGGCGTTCTCCAGGCCCCGGAAGGCGGAGCCGAAGTGCTCGCGCCAGCCGTTGCGGTCCAGCGGCAGGGCGCTCACCGGGTACAGCGTGCCGCCCGCGGCCTTGACCCGGCCGTAGACCTGCTTGTTGACGTCCACGAGGCGCTGGGCGTTCGCGGCGTCGTCGGTGCCCGGGACGCGCACGAAGTTGAACGCGTAGATCAACGCGTCCGACGGCGTGCGCAGCAGCGGGCTGGTGATCGCCGAGCGCTTGAGGGGGGAGAGCACGACCTGGCCGAACTGGCCGAGGTCGGTGGCCGGGTTCAGCCGGGACAGCTCGTCGCCGACGACCGCCTCGACGCGCGAGTCGCCGACGAACGTGGTCAGCCACGGGTGCGGGAAGAACCACTGGCCGTTGCCGCGCAGCAACGACTCCAGCGCGGCGAGCCGGTTGACGTAGGCGAAGTACTCGATCGTCGTGGGCTGGCGCATGGCCGGGTTGTCCGACAGGCCGGCCAGCAGCGCGTTGTCGTCCGGCGCGTTGCCGGTGAAGAACTTCGCGGCGTCGATCTTGAAGGCGATCCCGCCGGCCGGTGATCCGGCGATCGCGCCCTGCACGGCGTCGAACCGGTTGTCACCGGCGAGCAGCCGCTGGTCGCGCAGCATCGTCGCGAGGTCTGGGTAGAACAGCTGGAAGCGGCGCACCGAGGCGGGCGCCGCGACGAGCTTCAGCGTCGCCTTCGTGATCACGCCGACCTGGCCGAGGCCGGCGCGGACCGCGTTGAACAGGTCCGCGTTGCGGTGCGCGGAGCAGGTGACCTTGTCCCCCCGGCCGGTCACGACCTCCAGCTCGATGACGTTGTCGGCCACCACGCCGTAGGTCGCGGTCGTCGCCCCGACCCCGCCGACGACCAGCGTGCCGCCGACCGAGAGCTCGATGTAGTCCGGCAGCACCGGCGGGGTCTTCCCGGCCGGCAGCGTCGCGGCCAGCACCTCGCTCCACTTCGTGCCCGCGTCGACGACGACGCGGTCGCTCTGCACGCTGTGGACGGAGTGCAACGTGGACATGTCCACGACGACGCCCCGGTCGGTCTGCGAACGCCCCCACACGGAGTGGCTCTGACCCTGCGGCGCGATCTTGCCGCGCAGCGCCCTGCTCCAGCGGACGGTTCTGGCGACGTCGTCGCCCGATCCCGGTAACAGGACTCCGGTCGGCATCTTGTGCACCAGGTGCCCGAAGTCGTCGGCGGCCGCGGCGCGGGTCGCCTGGTCGAAGTGGATCTCCCCGTCCAGCCCGTGCAGCGGTGCCCCCGGTCCCAGCTTGGCCGGGTCCGCCGTGGACTCGGTCCTTCCGGCGACGGCGACGCCGACGACGGATGCCGCCGCGGCCAGCCCGCCGATCAAAACGGCACGACGATTCGCACCCATGGTTTCTCCTTTTGCGTGGTGCAGCCCCTATGAAGCGGAATCACGGTACACATGCGCCACCCGCGTGCCATAGATCCACTTGGCCGCAAGGGTGGGCATGACCCCGGAATTCGAATCCGACTACGTGGTCGGTCCACCTGCGGTTCAACCGATCGTCGTGGTTCAGCCGATTGCCGCACGATCGTGCTCGGCGGGCTGTTCGGCGGTGTCCTGGCCGGCCGCCGGGGCCGGGACCGGCAGCGCCCGGAGCGTGACGGCCAGCAGCACCGCCGTGCCCCCGAGGACGAGCGCGGTGAGCCCGGCCGCGGTGTGCACGGCGGCGGTGAAGGCGTCCCGCGCGGCGGTCAGGAGCGCGGCGCCACCGTTGCCCGGCATCGCGGCGGCGGCCGCGGTCGCGCCGGCGAGGCTGTCGCCGGCCGCCGCGGGCGCGTCGGCGGGCAGCCCGGCGCGGTAGACGGCGGTGACGATGCTGCCCAGCACTGCGATGCCCAGGGCGTAGCCGAACTCGTTGGCGGTCTGGGACAGCGCGGCCGCGGAGCCGGCCCGCCGCGGCGGGACAGAGCCGACGACGATCGTCATGCCGAGCGTGACGAGCGGTGCGGAGCCGGTGCTGGCGATCGCGAAGCCGACCGCGAACGTGGCCGTGGTGGCGGCCTGGGTCATCAGCAGGATGCCGACCGCGGAGATCGAGACGCCGCACCCGATGAGCACCGCGGGCCGCAGCCGCCGGGCCAGCAGGGGCGTGAGCTGGAAGCCGATCGTTGCGACGACCATGCCGGGGACCAGCGCCAGTCCGGCGTGCAGCGGCGACAGACCGCCGACGAGCTGGAAGAACTGGGCGACCAGCACCATCATCCCGCCGGAGAGCGTCGTGTAGACGAGCATGCTGCCCAGCGTCACCGCGAACGTCCGGCTGGTGAACAGGCGCACGTCCAGCAGCGGGTCGGCGAGGCGGCGCTGGCGGCGTACGAACACAACGCCGACCGCGAGACCACCGGCGAGCAGGGCGATCCGGGTGACGCTTGGCCCGTGCGCGGCGAGCTCCTTGAGGCCGTGGATGACCGGCAGGATCGCGGCGAGGGACAGCAGCACGCTCGGCACGTCGATGCGGGTCCGGGCCTGCGTGTCGCGGTACTCGGGCAGCAGCCGCCGGCCGGTCGCCAGCAGCACGACCATCGCGGGCACGCCCAGCAGGAACACCGAGCCCCACCAGAAGTGCTCGAGCAGCACGCCGCCGACGACCGGGCCGATCACCGCGCCGACCGTGAAGCAGCCCGCCCACAGGCCGATCGCGGTCGTGCGCTGGCGCGCGTCGCGGAACATCGTGGTGATCAGCGACAGCGTGGACGGCGTCACGGCGGCCCCGGCGACGCCCAGCAGCATCCGGGCCGCGATCAGCAGGCCGGCGTTCGGCGCGTAGGCGGCGAACAGCGAGGCCGCGCCGAACACGGCCGCACCGGCGAGCAGCAGCCGCCGCCGGCCGATCCGGTCGCCCAGCGTGCCCATGGTGATCATGAACCCGGCGACCATGAAGCCGTACCCGTCCATGATCCACAGCTGCTGGCTGCTGCTGGCCCCGAGCGCGGTCGCCATGTGCGGCAGCGCGAGCAGCATCACGAACGTGTCCAGCGAGACCAGCAGCGTGGGAAGGGCCAGCACCGCCAGCCCGAGCCACTCCCGCCGCCCGGCGGTGGTAGGTGTCTCGTAGCCCATCGTCGTCCCCTTCGTCGTGGTGGTCCTCGCCTCCACGTCGAACGAGCCCGTGCCGGATCGACACGTCCGGCGGAAAAGAGCTACGGCACCCGCTGCCGGCGGTACTCACCAGGGGGACGCCGTAGGCGTTCTTGAACATCCGGCTGAACACGGCGCTGTCGCGCAACCCCCACCGGGCCCCGATCTCGGCGACGCCCAGCGCGGTCAGCCGCGGGTCGGCCAGGTCGGTGCGGCACCGGTCGAGCCGCTGCTCGCGGACGAACGCGCCGACGCTCTGCCCGTCCTGGCGGAACAGGTGGTGCAGGTAGCGCACGGAGATGTGGTGCGCGCCGGCGATGGCGGCCGGGGAGAGCTCATTGTCGTGCAGGTGGCGGACGACGTGGTCGCGGATCGAGCGGCGCAGCGCGTCGGCCCGTGCCTGGGCGGGCAGCGACCCCGTGGAGTCCGTCAGCCCCGCGAAGAACGCGCCGGCCAGCGCGCCGGCCGCCGACCCCAGCCGGTCCAGCTCGGCCGCCCCGAGCGCACCGGCCTGCTCGGCGAGCCCGCGCAGGAACGAGCCGAGCAGCGCCCCGGGCCCGCCGCCCGGCAGCCGCCGCGCCACGAGCGCCCGAAGCGACGGCTCCGGGAACGGCAGTGCCGCCCGGGGGAGCTGGAGCAGCACGACCCGCGCCGGCTCCTCGGTGGACAGTACGGATGCGACGAACGGCCGGGACGTGTCGTAGATGATCAGGTCGCCCTCGGCGTAGCGCGCCCTGCTGCGCTCCTGCTCCAGGCCCAGCTCGCCGCCGCGGACGAGCCCGATCATCCACATCTCCGGGTCGCAGTAGCGGATGAGCCGGGGCGTGCGTTCGGACCGCAGCGACGAGAACCGCAGTGCCGACATCGACACCTGGCCGGGTCCGAGGTCGAGCTTCCGCGCCGAGGCACGGAACTCCGCCGCGCGCTCGCTGGTGAGCCGGGTGGGCACGAGGTCGCGGTAGGTCATCTCGCGCCACCATTCGAACCGGTCCGCGGCCGGCAGGTGGTGGCTGTGTACGTCGGTCATCGATCTCCCGTTGCGCGGAAGGTCAACCGGCTGGGCTCGCCATGTCAATGACGTCCGGGGCGGCGGCTGACACGCTTTCTGGCAGACGCAGGTTACCGCCCTGCACAATCGACAAAGGGGGAGTAAAACCCATGCCACTACTGGGAAACACGATCGCGGTGGGTGCCGCCCTGATGCTCGCCACGGGCGTGCTGGCCGCCGCGCCGGCCGCCGCGACCGTGTCGCCGTTCGCGACCTGCGCCGACTGGGGCACGACCGGCACGGCGGGCGACATCGCCGGGGCCTACACCCACGGCAAGAAATGCGAGCTCGACGACGGCCGGGTCCAGATCGACGTCACCATCGACGACACCGCGGGCGACACGTACGCGGCGTGCGCCCAGCTGCACGCCACCTACGCCGACGGCGGCACCCGCGACGAGTGGGTCTACATCGCCGGCGCCGACACGCAGCCGGAGTGGAAGTCGTTCGTCTACGCCTCCAGCGTGCGCAACATCTGGGTGCGCGAGGGCCTGGGCAACGACGGCAGCTGCAACACGATGGCGGACGGCGTGCACACCATCTGGTCGTGACGGCCCCGGCGTGGCGGCTCACCGGGGGGTGCCGCCACGCCGGCTCACGGTAGCTTCCAGGCACGGCTCGACGACCTGGAAGGTGACGACCATGCCTGAGGAGACCAACCGCCGGATCGTGGTGGCCGCGACGCCGGAGGGCGGTCTGGACGAGTCGCACTTCCGCGCCGAGGACGGTGTGGCCGGGGAGCCCGGGCCCGGCGAGGTGTTGTGCCGCACCGTGTTGCTGTCCATCGACCCGGCGAACCGGGCGTGGCTGCAGGGGCGCACCTACCGCGCCCAGGTGCTGCCCGGCGAGGTGATGGCCGGCCAGATCCTCGGCGAGGTCGTCGCGGAGAACGAGAGCGGCATCCCGGTCGGCTCCTACGTCCTCGCGGACGGCGGCTGGCAGGAGTACGCGGTGCTGGCGGCGAAGCGGGTCGAGCGCATCGAGGTCATGGGCGAGCTGACCCACCACCTCGGGGTGTTCGGGATGACCGGGCTGACCGCCTACTTCGGACTGTTCGACGTCGGCCGGCCGCAGCCGGGGGAGACCGTCCTGGTGTCCGCGGCGGCCGGCGCCACGGGCAACGTGGTCGGCCAGCTCGCCCGCGCCCACGGCTGCCGGGTCGTCGGGGTGACCGGGTCGGCGGCCAAGAACGAGGTGCTCACCGGCCGGCTCGGGTTCCACGCCGCGGTCGACCACCGCAGCCCGACGTTCGCCGACGACCTCAGGCAGGCCTGCCCGGACGGGGTGGACGTGTACTTCGACAACGTCGGCGGGCCGGTCCTGGACGCGGCGCTGCGCCGGATGAACACCCACGGCCGGATCGTGTGCTGCGGCGCGGTGTCGCAGTACGACACCGGCACGCCCGCGCCCGGCCCGGCCGGCGTGCCCGGGCTGGTGGTCACCAAGCGGCTGCGCATGGAGGGCCTGCTCGTGTTCGACTACGCCCCGCGCTTCGCCGAGGCACTCACCCGCCTGGCGGGCTGGGTGCGCGACGGGGAGCTCGTCGAGCTGCACGAGGTGATCGACGGGCTGGACAACGCGCCGCGCGCGCTGATGGGGCTGCTCGCCGGCGAGAACGTGGGCAAGCGCATCGTCCGCGTGGGCCCGGACCGCGCGTAGCTCAGGGCGCGGGCGGCGGCCCGTACGCGCCGGGCGGGGCCACCGGCGGCAGCCAGCGCATGGCGCCGCTGTCGTGGATCACCACGATGCGGGTGCCGTCCTCGACCGGCCCGATCACCGCGAAGCCCGAGTCCGGCGCGACGCCGGCGTAGCGCAGGGCGACGTCCGGCCGGGCCTCGCCGCTCACGCCGCCGCCGACCACGGTGCCCGCGCCGTCCACGAGCACCGCGCAGCGGACCGGGTCGGTCGCGTCGGCGGCCCAGCCGTGGAAGATCGGGACCGGCTTGCCGTCGAGGACCGGCGCCGGGTCGACCGGCTCGGTCCAGTCCACCGCACCGGCCGCGTGGCGCGGCCGCTTGTTGCCGATCGCCGGCGGCAGGGCCGTCATCGCGTCCAGGTCCAGCGTCGAGCCCAGCTCGGGGCCGCCGCAGCCGAGGGTGAAGTCGCCGGTGAACGGGTAGTGGTGCAGCGCCCGCAGCCGCGGTACCAGCTCGCTCGCCAGCGGGTAGCGGCGGTAGGCGTCGCTGTAGCCGGCGCGGATGGCGACGGCCTCGACGTGGTGCTCCTTGTCCGCCGCCCGCTCCTCGGCGCCGTCCGGCCCGCCGAGGGCGAAGCCCAGCATCCCCGCGGCGATCGTCACGGCGGCGATCCGGACGGCGAGTCCGGGCACCCGCCGGTGTACGACGGCTGCGAGCAACACGATGGCCGGCAACGACATCAGCACCGACACCGACGTGTAGCGGGCGGTGTCCAGGCCGACCTCGCCGCCGTAGTCGACCCGCGCCGCGGTGATCATCGCCGCGCCCAGCAGCGCGTGACCCGCGAGCGCCCACCAGAACCACAGCTGCCGCTCCCGGGCCACCGCGCTCGACGCCAGCGCGGCGTAGCAGGCGAGGATCACCGCGCCGGCCACGGCCGCCAGCGCGCCGCTGTCGCTGGTCCACAGCTTCCCGATCACGGCGAGGAAGTAGTACAGCAGGCCGGCGAGGTCGCTCGTCGGCGCGGCGGCCAGCGGGGCGGAGGGCCGGTAGACCAGCCACACCAGCACCAGCGCGCCACCCGCGGCCAGCGGCAGCAGCCGCTTCCACCACGGGTCCCGGCGCGCGAACGCGAGGAGCGACAGGATCGGCCACACGGCGAACGCGGTGCCGTAGGTGAGGCCGGCCAGCAGCGCGAGCGCCCAGGCCGGCCACCACCGGCCGCGCACCCCGAGCAGCAGCGCCACGACGACGATCAGGTTTGCGGTCAGCCAGGCCGTGCCGCTCATCGCCCGGGTGTAGTTCCACAGCCCGTGCGGGCTGAACACCAGCGCCGACGCGGCCACCACGACGCCGGCCCGCGCCAGCGGTGGCAGAGTTCTCGGCAGCGCGAGGCCGAGCGCCACCACGGTCAGGCACGCCATCGCGACGACGAACACGCCGAGTGTGCGGTTGTCGCCGTCGAACAGCTTGATGTTGACCCAGTAGACCGCCGTCGGCAGGCCGAGGATGTGCTCGTTGGACAGGTAGTTGCGCAGGTCGAGTGGCTTGAGCGTGCCGTCCGGGTTCGTGATGCGGGTGAGCTGGTACAGGTAGTCGATGTGCTGGAGCCGGCCCGAGGCCGCGACGTCGCGCAGGGTCGTGAACACCGGCACGACGGCGAGCAGCGCGACGAGCCACGGCAGCCGGCGTCCGGTGACGAACCGCCGGGTGGTGACCAGCCAGGCAGGCCGGTCCGCCGGGTCCCCGGCGGCAGGCTCCGGCCGGTCCGCGGGCTCCCCGTCCGCGGACTCCGGCCTGGTCAGCGTGGCGCTCATGACCACCTCGGCTCGTGCACCGGCTCATGCTGTCACGGCGGATTCGCCGGTTGCCGGGCGCATCTCACAGGCAATCCACAGCGGCCGCGCAGGCTCGGCACAGTCCCGCACGACAACTTCGGCACCGGACATCCGGCACGCCGTCGCAGTCGTGAGGAGTACTGGTGGGATTTCGGTTGCCACGCGGGCGAAAACGAGTGATCTGGTCGGCGGTCGCGGTGGTCGTGCTCGCCGGCGGGGCGGGCGCGTGGTTCGTCCTCGCGCCGTCCGAGGCGCAGTCCACGACGACGGCGACCGCCACGGTCACCTCCGGACCACAGCGCCAGACCGTCTCCGCGACCGGCACGGTCCAGCCCGCCCAGCGGGCCGACCTCGAGTTCGCCGTGTCCGGCGAGGTCACCGCCGTCCTGGTCGCCGAGGGCGACACGGTCACTGCCGGGCAGGCGCTGGCCAGGGTCGACGACACGCTGCTGGCGGCCCAGGTGGACGCGGCGGACTCGGCCCTCGACGCGGCGCAGGCCCGGCGCGACGACGACACCGCCGCAGGCGCGACGGACACCCAGCTCGCCGCGGACGACGCGGCGGTGGT
This sequence comes from uncultured Actinomycetota bacterium, assembly GCA_963841395.1. GTDB lineage: Bacteria > Actinomycetota > Actinomycetes > Mycobacteriales > Pseudonocardiaceae > Actinophytocola. The sequence goes on along the minus strand of CAWJCX010000055.1, from coordinate 336,704 downwards.
CTCCGCACGCAGCAGGCTGACCTCCGCGCAGGCGTCCCTCGGCCACGCGACCCTGCGCGCGACGATCGCCGGCACCGTCGTGGCGGTGGGCCTCGCCGTCGGCGACCAGGTGTCCGGCGGCGACGGCTCGGCACCGGCGGACGACGACGCCACCACGCCCAACTCCGCACCCGACGACCAGTCCGACGACTCCGACTCCTCCGCCGTGACCGTCGTGTCGACCGACCGCTACGTCGTGGACGCGAGCGTCGCCGGGTCCGATGTGGACAAGGTCAAGGCCGGGCAGGACGTGGAGATCACACCGGTGGACGCCACCGAACCCGTCGAGGGCACGGTGAAGTCGGTCGGCCTGGTGGCCGAGACCGCCGACTCGGGCGCGGCCACGTTCCCGGTCACCGTCGAGGTCACCGGCGAGCGCGACGACATCTTCGGCGGCTCGTCGGCCACCGTGACGATCGTCGTCGAGGAACGCGACGACGTGCTCACCGTGCCGAGCCAGGCCCTGCACGGCGAGGGCGCCACGACCTACGTCTACAAGATTGCTTCGGGCAAGCGGGTGAAGACCACCGTCGAGATCGGCACCGCGTACGGCCCGGAGACCGAGGTCCGCGCGGGGCTCGCCGAGGGCGACGAGGTGGAGCTCCCCGGCTTCGTCCGCATGCCGGGCAGCGGCAACGACCAGAACGGTGGCCAGAACGGCGGGAAGGTCGACGGCGGCCCCGAGATGCGGCCCGGCGGCGGCACGGTGTTCCCGGGTGGCGCGGTGCCCGGCGGCGGGGGCAAGTGATGGCACCGATCATCGAGATGTCCGACGTGCGCAAGACCTACGCGACCGGCGCGCTCGAGGTCGAGGCGCTGCGGGGCGTGTCGATCACTATCGGCGAGGGCGAGTTCGTCGCCGTCGTGGGACCGTCCGGCTCGGGCAAGTCGACGCTGATGCACATCCTCGGCTGCCTCGACGTGCCGACCTCGGGCAGCTACCGCCTCGCCGGCGCCGACGTCGCCGCGCTGCCCGAGGTCGCACCTGGCCACGTCCGCAACCGGCGGATCGGCTTCGTGTTCCAGCAGTTCAACCTGCTGCCCAGCATGACCGCGCTGCGCAACGTCGAGCTGCCGCTGGTCTACGCGGGCGTGCCGCGCCACGAGCGGCGGGACCGCGCGGGCGCGGCGCTGGCGCGGGTCGGGCTGGCCGACCGCGTGGCGCACCGGCCGGGGGAGCTGTCCGGCGGCCAGCAGCAGCGCGTCGCGGTGGCCCGCGCGCTCGTGACCGACCCGGCGCTGCTCCTCGCCGACGAGCCGACCGGCAACCTCGACTCCGCGTCCACGGCCGACGTGCTCTCGCTGTTCGACGAGCTGCACGCCGCCGGCCGCACGATCGTGCTGATCACCCACGAGCACGACGTCGCCGCGCGGGCGCGAGCGGTCCGTGCTGATGCACGACGGCGTGATCGCGCGACAGGGTGGCGGTGCCGTGAACTGGGCCGAGACATTCCGCAGTGGCCCCGAGGCCATCCGCGCGCACCGGCTCCGGTCGGGGCTCACGATGCTCGGCATCGTCATCGGCATCTCGTCGGTCATCCTCACCGTCGGGCTCGGGCTGGGCGCGCAGGACCAGGTGCGCCAGCCAGATCGACGCGCTGGGCAGCAACCTGCTGATCGTCTCGCCGGGCAGCAGCCACGTCGTCGTCCGGCGTGCGGGGCGGGTTCGGGTCGGCCTCGACGCTCACGCTGGCCGACGCGACCGCGCTCGCCGAGCGGTCCGTGGCGCCCGACGTCGCGGCCGTCGCGCCGGTGACGACGACTCGCTGGCGCTGACCGCGGGCACGCAGAACTGGACGACGAGCGTGGTGGGCACGACCACGACTGGCCGTCGGTGCGCAGCCGGACGCTCGCCGCGGGCCGGTTCCTCACCGCGGCCGAGGTCACCGGCGCCGCGGACGTCGTGGTGCTCGGGCCGGACACCGCGACCGAGCTGTTCACGTTCGGCAACCCGGTCGGCCGGCAGGTCACGGTCGGCGGCACGCCCATGACCGTGGTCGGCGTGCTCGAACCGACCGGTGCGACCGACGACCAGCGCCAGCGAGGACGACCTGGCGGTGGTCCCCATCGGTACGGCGAAGCAGGTCACCGGCGCGGCGAGCGCGGCGGTGTCGACGATCTACGTGCAGGCGCGCGTCGGCGGACGCGCTCAGCGCGGCGCACCAGGAGATCACCGCGCTGCTGCTCGCCCTGCACGGCGTCGACGCGGCCGAGGCCGACTTCTCCATCGCCACCCAGGAGTCGTTGCTGGAGACCGCGAACGCGACCAACCGCACGCTGACGATCCTGCTCGGCGGGGTCGCCGCGATCTCGCTGCTCGTCGGCGGCATCGGGGTCATGAACATCATGCTGGTCTCGGTCACCGAGCGGGTCCGCGAGATCGGCCTGCGCAAGGCGCTCGGTGCCACGCCGCGCGCGATCCGCCGCCAGTTCCTCGTCGAGGCGGGCCTGCTCGGCATCGTGGGCGGCGTCGTCGGGGTCGGCCTCGGCATCGCCGGCGCGTTCCTGCTGCCCCGCCTGATCGACCAGCCGGTCAGCGTGTCCGCTCCTGGCGACCGCCGCGGCGATCGGCGTCGCCCTCGCGATCGGCCTCGGCTTCGGCGTCTACCCGGCCGGCCGCGCCGCCCGGCTCACCCCCATCGACGCCCTGCGCGGCGAGTGAGGAGCGGTCATGCGTCCAGTTCTCAGGTGGGTCGCCGGCGCCGTGGTGGTCGGCATCGGCGCCTCGGTGGGGGCGGTCGCGCTCGCCGACAGCGGCACGACCGGCCGGTACCGGGTCGCCACGACGGCGGTGGGTGACGTGGCGCAGGCGGTGTCCACCAACGGAACCGTCGACTTCGTCCACCGCGCCGACGCGTCGTTCCCCATCGACGGCACCCTGTCGGCGCTGCTCGTCCACCAGGGACAGCGGGTGCGGGCCGGACAGCGCCTGGCCACGCTCGACAGCGCCGCGCTGCAGGCCGACGTCGACGCCGCCGAGGCCGACCTCGCCGGCGCGAAGGCCACGCTGGAGACCGACCAGCAGCGCCAGGCCGACGCGGTCGAGGCCGACGACCGACCCGCCGACGACTCCACGGCGCAGGTGGCCAGGCAGCAGCAGGCCGTCCGGATGGCGCAGACCTTCGCGGGCAGGGCGATCGCCGCGGCGAAGGCGGCACTCGCGGCGCAGGCCAAGGCGTGCGCCACGAAACCGGCGGCAGACAAGACCGCGCCGGGCGCTGCGAAACCGGCCGCCCCGGCAGCGGCCGAGACCGGGCCGGACACCGGTTGCACGGCAGCGCTGGCCACCGCCATGACCGCGCAGCACGCCGTCGCCGCCGCCCAGGACGCCCTCCAGCAACGGATCGGCGAGCTCGCCGGCACGCTGGCCGCAGCGTCCCAGGTGGACACTCCGGCCGCGGAGCCGAACAGCGAGGATCAGTCGCCCACGGCCGCGACCATCGCCACCGACCAGGCGGCCGTGGACGCCGCCGCGGCGGACCTGCTGTCGGCGAACCAAGCCCTGGGCCAGGCGACGCTGACCGCGCCGATCGCCGGCACGGTGGCATCGGTCGACGCAGCAGCGGGCGGCACGGTCACCGCCGGCAGCGCCGTGGTGGTGCTGATCGGCGCCGGTGCCGCGGTGGTCGAGACGACCGTGCCCGTCGAGCGGATCGGCGAGATCGAGACCGGGCAGCGCGCCACGGTGACGCCGTCGGGGTCGCCGGACGGCGTGGCGGGCACCGTCACCCGGATCGGCCGGCTGCCGGACGACGCGGCGGAGTCGGTGGCCTACCCGGTCACGGTCACCGTGGCGGACCCGCCGGCCTCCATGCCCGCCGGCAGCACCGCCGGGGTCGACATCGTGATCGCGACCGCCGACGGCGTGCTCACCGTGCCCACGTCCGCCGTCCACGGCGCGACGCCGGCCACGGTCACCGTGCTCACCGGCACCGCGACGTCCCCGCGGGAGGTCGTCCTCGGCGCCGTCGGTCCACTTCGGACGGAGATCCGGAGCGGGCTCGAGAAGGGCGAGCAGGTGGTGCTCGCCGACCTCGACGCGCCGCTGCCCAGCGCCGACGCGCAGTCCGGGCCGGGTGGCCTCGGCGGACCCGGATCCGGCCCCGTGGTCGTGCGGGAGGGCCGTCCGCCCGGCCGCTGACACCCGTTCGGCGGCGTTGACGCTGCGCGCGAGCCGGGCCTAGCGTGACCATTCGGTGCGGTGGCCCGGGCTCGTCGCCGGGTGCTCGCCGCTGGGGCGGTGCGAGGTCCGGGAGAGCGCGATGAAGCGTCGAGTCGCCGTAGTCGTGTCCGTCGTCGCCGCGGTGGTCGCCGCCGGCCTCGCCGACACCACACTCACCGCCGCGGCGGCCCCGCCGGGCGGGCACGGTGGGCAGGACGGGCTGCGGCTGGAGATGCTGTCCGGCCCCGCGCGCTACGTCAGCGGCGGCGCCGCCCGGGTGCGGCTCGTCGTCCCGCGTTCCGTCCCGCTCGACGCGGCCACCGTGGCGGTCGACGGCACGGACGTCACGTCCGCGTTCGTCCCGGACGACCAGGCCCCGCACGCGCTCGAAGGGGTGTTGCGCGACCTGCCGCCCGGCGAGAGCACCGTCCGCGCGACCGCCCGGCACGACCGGGCGACGCTGCGGCTGGTCAACCACCCGAGCACCGGCCCGATGTTCTCCGGCCCGCAGCAGCCCGACTTCTTCTGCTCGACGCCGGAGCACCTCGCCGGCTTCGACCTGACCGGCCCGTTCCTCGACGACGACTGCTCGCTCGCGACCCGGACCGGCTACTACTACCGGTCGGCCGCGAACACCTGGCAGCCCTACGACCCGGCCGCGCCCCGCCCGGCGGACATGACCACGACGACCACGAGCGAGGGCGACACGGTCGACTTCGTGATCCGCTGGGAGCGCGGCACGATCAACCGCTTCGTCTACACGATCGCCGTGCTCGACCCCGAGGCGAGCGGCCCCGGTGCGCTGCCGCACTGGAACCGCAAGCTCATCTACTACTTCGGCGGCGGCGTCGCGATCGGCCACTACCAGGGGTCGAACAACCAAGACGAGTCCCGCTACCCGTACGGGCTCGGGAAGGGCTACGCGATCGCGTGGTCCACCGGCACGAAGACCAACACGCACTACAACCTGGTGCTCGGCGGCGAGACCGCACTGATGGTCAAGTCGCGGTTCGTCACCGAGTACGCCGACCCCGAGTACACCGTCGGCCTCGGCGGGTCCGGCGGCGGCATCCAGCAGTACGTGTACGGGCAGAACCACAAGGGCCTGCTCGACGGCGCGATCCCGCAGTACTCCTACCCGGACATGGTCACCCAGACCATCCACGTCGGCGACTGCGAGCTGCTCGAACGCTGGATGGACCTGACGGTGCGGGCCGACCCGGCGTCGAAGTGGCGGCAGTGGTCGAACCGCACGCAGCTCGAGGGCCTCGCCGCGTCGGACACCGTGCCGAACCCCTACCAGCAGCTCACCCCGTGGCTCGCCGCGCCGGGCTCGACCGAGTGCGTCAACGGGTGGCGCGGGCTCTCCCCGCTCGCGCTCAACCCGAAGTACGGCACCGCGCCGGGCATCACGCCCGAGCAGCAGGCGAGCGTGGAGTGGACGCACTGGAACGACGCGGTCAACGTGTACGGCCGCGACCCGGTCACCGGCTTCGCCCGGTCCACATGGGACAACGTGGGTGTCCAGTACGGACTGAAGGCGCTCGTCGACGGTGACCTGACCTCGGCGGAGTTCCTGGACCTGAACGCGACGGTCGGCGGGTGGAAGGACCCGAGCCAGGACGTGCAGGAGGGCTGCCCGTTCGTCACCCAGGCGTGCCCGGCGGACATCGACGTGTGGAGCGCGCGCAACATCTCGCCGCCGGGACCGGACGGCGTGGCGCCGCGCACGGCGGGCAGCGTCGAGGCGATGCACGCGGCCTACCGGTCCGGGCTGGTGTTCGACGGCGACATCGACATCCCGGTCATCGACTGGCGCCACTACCTCGACGGCGAGCTGAACATGCACAACGCCCGCCAGTCGTTCGCCTCCCGCGAACGCATCGCCGAGCGGCGGGGCACGGCCGCGAACCAGGTCGTGTGGTTCACCGACGCGCGCCCGGCGCGGGCGTTCGACCAGACCCCGATGGCGCTCGCGGTGATGGACGAGTGGCTCGCCAACCTGCGCGCGCACCCGTCGCGCGGCGCGGCCGGCACCAAGCCGGCGGCCGCGGTCGACAGCTGCTTCGCCACCGACGGCACGCTGATCCACCGGGGCCGCGACGCGTGGCGCGGGATCCTCGACCGCGGCCCGGCCGGGCCGTGCACCCAGCGGTTCCCCATCCACGGCACCTCCCGCACGGTCGCCGGCGGCCCGTTCGACGAGCAGGTCTACAAGTGCGCGCTGCAGCCGGTCCGCACGGCACAGGCCCGCGGCGTGTACGGCCCGTGGCACCCCACGAGCGCGGAGTCCGCACGCCTGCGCCAGATCTTCCCGACGGGCGTCTGCGACTACCGCAAGCCCGACGTCGGCCGGCCCTGACGGACGCTGTTACCAGCGGTTCTGGTGTAAACATTGAGGCATGGCTCAATGCACGCATGTGGCCGACATCCGTGATGTGACGGCGAGCAGCACGGAGGGGTGCACGGACTGCCTCGCGACGGGCGGGCAGTGGGTGCACCTGCGCGAGTGCCTGTCCTGCGGGCACATCGGCTGCTGCGACTCGTCGCCGAACAAGCACGCCAGCGCCCACTACGCCCAGACCCAGCACCCGGTGATGCGCTCGTTCGAACCGGGCGAGGACTGGCGCTGGTGCTTCGTGGACCAGGCGATCGTCTGATGGGAAAGCCCGTCCTGCTCACCGTCGACGACGATCCCGGGGTGTCCCGCGCGGTGGCCCGCGACCTGCGCCGCCGCTACGGCGAGGCGCACCGCGTGGTCCGCGCGTCGTCGGGCCAGGAGGCGCTCGACGCGCTCAAGGAGCTGAAGCTGCGCGGCGAACCGGTCGCCGCCATGCTCGCCGACTACCGCATGCCCGAGATGAACGGCATCGAGTTCCTCGAGCAGGCGATGGACCTGTACCCGCGGGCGCGGCGGGCGCTGCTCACCGCGTACGCGGACACCGACGCGGCCATCCAGGCGATCAACCTGGTCGACGTCGACCACTACCTGCTCAAGCCGTGGGACCCGCCGGAGGAGAAGCTCTACCCGGTCGTCGACGCGCTGATCGAGACCTGGCGCAGCGCGGCCGAGACAGCCGTCGAGGAGATCAAGATCGTCGGCCACCGGTGGTCGGCGCCCACGCTACGACGCGCGGGACTTCCTGGCGCGCAACGCCGTCCCGTACCGCTACTACAGCATCGACGAGCCGGAGGGCCGCCGCCTGCTCGACGCGGCGGCCGCGGACCCGACCGAGATCCCCGTGGTGATCACGACCGAGGGGCGGGCGCTGCTGGCCCCGTCCGACGCCGAGATCGCGGCGGCCGTCGGCCTCACCGTGGACCCGGCGACGGACTTCTACGACCTGATCGTGGTCGGCGGCGGGCCCGCCGGGCTCGGCTCCGCCGTGTACGGCGCGTCCGAGGGGCTGCGCACGCTGCTCGTCGAGCGGCAGGCCGCCGGCGGGCAGGCCGGGCAGAGCTCGCGGATCGAGAACTACCTCGGCTTCCCGGACGGGGTGTCCGGCGCGCAGCTCACCGACCGGGCGCGGCGCCAGGCGGTGAAGTTCGGCGCGGAGATGCTGTCCGCGCGGGACGTCACCGCGCTGGAGGTCCAGGGCTCCGCCCGGGCGGTGCGCTTCGGCGACGGCAGCACGATCGCCGCGCATGCGGTGATCCTCGCGACCGGCGTGTCCTACCGGAGCCTGACCGCGGCCGGGTGCACCGAGCTGACCGGGCGCGGCGTGTACTACGGCTCCGCGATGACCGAGGCGCCCGAGTGCGCGGACCGCGACGTCTACATCGTCGGCGGCGCGAACTCCGCGGGCCAGGCGGCGGTGTTCTTCTCCCGGCACGCGCGGTCGGTGACGCTGCTGGTGCGCGGCGAGTCGCTGCGGTCGTCGATGTCGCACTACCTGATCCAGCAGCTCGAGGCGATCGACAACGTGCACGTCCGCGCCGGCACGACGATCGGCGAGGCCTTCGGCGACGAGCACCTGGAAGGGCTGCGGCTGGACTGCGCGGACGGCACGACGGAGAAGGTGGAGACCAGCCACCTGTTCGTCTTCATCGGGGCGCAGCCCAAGACCGGCTGGCTCGACGGCGTGGTGGAGCGCGACGAGCACGGGTTCGTGTGGACCGGGCCGGACCTGCTCGTCGACGGCCGGCGCCCGCCGGGTTGGGCGCTCGGCCGCGACCCGTACTACCTGGAGTCGAGCGTGCCGGGCGTGTTCGTGGCAGGCGACGTGCGTGCGCAGTCGGTCAAGCGCGTGGCGTCGGCGGTCGGCGAGGGCGCCATGGCCGTGACGCTCGTGCACCGGTACCTGGAGGAACGGTGAGTACTGCACGTCGTCTGAGCCACGCGGAGCTGCGCGAGCTGTTCCTGTTCGCCGACCTCGCCGACCGCCAGCTCGACTGGATCTCCGCCAACGGCGACGTGGTCGCCTACCGCGCCGGCGAGGACGTGTCGGTCGAGGGCGAGCCCGCGGAGTGCTTCTCCGTGCTGCTGTCCGGCACGCTCAGCATGGTGCGCCTGGTCCGCGGCGTCGAGGTCGAGACCACGCGTACCGACCAGCGCGGCGTGTACTCCGGCGCGATCCAGTTCTACCTCGGCGACCAGGTGGACCAGCGGTACTCGGCCACGGTCCGCGCGATCACCGACGCGGAGTTCCTCGCGCTGCCGGTCGACGAGTTCTCGGTGAAGTTCCGCCAGTGGTTCCCGATGGCCGTGCACCTGCTGGACGGGATGTTCGTCGGCTTCCGCAACAGCGAGGAGCTGATCGCCCAGCGGGAGCGGCTGCTGGCGCTGGGCAAGCTGACCGCGGGGCTGACCCACGAGCTGAACAACCCGGCCGCCGCCGCGGTCCGCGCGGCGGAGACGTTGCGGGAGCGGTTCGCCGGCATGCGGCACAAGCTGGCGCTGCTCGCGGACGGCCGCTTCGACGGCGAGCAGCTGCACAAGCTGACGATCCTGCAGGAGAAGTTCGTCGGCCGGATCGGCACCGCGGAGACGCTGACCCCGATGCAGGAGTCCGACCTCGAGGACGAGCTGGGGGAGTGGCTCGACGAGCGCGACGTCCGCGGCGGCTGGGACCTCGCGCCGGTGTTCGTGGCGGCCGGCCTGTCCACCGGCGACCTCGTCGACATCTCGAACGCGGTCGAGCCGGGGTTCTTCGAGCCCGCGCTGCGCTGGCTCGCGTACACGGTGGAGACCGAGAACCTGCTGTCGGAGATCAAGGACAGCACCACGCGGATCTCCGCGCTCGTGGACGCGGCCAAGCAGTACTCGCAGCTGGACCGCACGCCGCACCAGGACATCGACCTGCACGAGGGGCTCAAGGCCACGCTCGTGATGATGGCCGCCAAGATCCCGCCGGGCATCCGTGTGGTGAAGGACTTCGACCGCACGCTGCCGCGGGTGCCCGCCTACCCGGCCGAGCTGAACCAGGTGTGGACGAACCTGATCGACAACGCGATCGACGCCATGGACGGCAAGGGCACGCTGACGATCCACACGGCGCGCGACGGCGACACCGCGCTCGTCGAGGTGATCGACACCGGCCCGGGCGTGCCGGCGGAGCTGCGCCGCCGGGTGTTCGAGCCGTTCTTCACGACGAAGGGCGTCGGCCGCGGCACGGGGCTGGGCCTGGACGTCTCGTTCCGCGTGATCGTCAACCGCCACGGCGGCGACCTGCGGGTCGTCTCCGAGCCGGGCGACACCCACTTCCAGGTACGCCTCCCGCTCCACGCCCCCGAACCCGCGGCGGGCTGACTCCCTACACTTCCCGCGTCCTGTCGGAACATTTCTGACCATGTAGGGAGACGCGTAGTGAAGATTCGCCTTGGGGGCCTGGCGACGGCCGTCGTGCTGGCGGCCGGGCTCGTCGGAGCCGGCACGACCGCGCAGGCGGAGACTCGGGCCGAGGCGCCCTGTTCGATGGTGTACCAGTACGTGGTGGAGATCGCCGGCGACATGACCGACGCCGAGTCCGGTGGCAACTACGTCGGCAACGCCATCATGGGCGACCTCTTCAACGTGCGCGTCAGGGGCAACCCGCGCCACTACGGCGCCAACGTCGGCAACGGCAAGTGGGGCTGGATCCTGACCACGAAGCTCGCCTACACGGGCAACAGCTGGTGTGAGTGACGGTGACGGCGCCCGGTCCACCGACCGGGCGCCGACACCCGCGACGTCACCCCTCCGGGCGTCGCGTTCCAGCGGTTCCCCCTTACCTGTGCCGAACCCGCCTACTGAACGTCGGCGTCGACCCAGTCGAAGGACTTGGTGACGGCCTTCTTCCAGTTGCGGTAGACGCGCTCCCGCTCGCCGGCGTCGAGGTTCGGTTCCCACCGCTTGTCCTCGGCCCAGTTGACCCGCAGGTCGTCCAGGTTGTTCCAGTAGCCCACCGCGAGCCCGGCGGCGTACGCGGCACCGAGCGCGGTGGTCTCGGCGACCTTCGGCCGCACCACCGGCACGTCGAGGATGTCCGCCTGGAACTGCATCAGCAGCTCGTTCTGGACCATCCCGCCGTCGACCTTCAGCTCGGTGAGCGCGACCCCGGAGTCGGCGTTCATCGCGTCGAGGACCTCGCGGGTCTGGAACGCGGTCGCCTCCAGCACCGCGCGGGCGAGGTGTCCTTTGTCGACGAACCGGGTGAGCCCGACGAGCGCGCCGCGCGCGTCCGCTCGCCAGTACGGCGCGAACAACCCCGAGAACGCCGGCACGAAGTACGCCCCGCCGTTGTCGTCGACGCCCTTGGCCAGCGTCTCGATCTCCGCGGCCGACCCGATGATGCCCAGGTTGTCGCGCAGCCACTGCACGAGCGCGCCGGTGATCGCGATCGAACCCTCGAGCGCGTAGACCGGCCGCTCGTCGCCGATCTTGTAGCAGACCGTGGTGAGCAGACCGTTCTTGCTCGGCACCTTCTCCTCACCGGTGTTGAGCAGCATGAAGTTGCCGGTGCCGTAGGTGTTCTTCGCGGTGCCGACCTCGTAGCAGACCTGGCCGAACGTCGCCGCCTGCTGGTCGCCGAGGATCCCGGCGATCGGCACGCCCTTGAGAACCCCGCCGGGCCCGCCCTGCCCGTAGGTCTCCGACGACGAGCGGATCTGCGGCAGCATCGACAGCGGGATGCCCATCTCCGCGGCGATGTCGGCGTCCCAGGACAGCGTGTCCAGGTCCATCAGCATCGTCCGCGACGCGTTCGTCACGTCGGTCGCGTGCACGCCGCCGTTGACCCCGCCGGTCAGGTTCCACAGCGTCCACGTGTCGGTGTTGCCGAACAGCAGGTCGCCCTTCTCCGCCTTCTCCCGCGCGCCGTCGACGTTGTCGAGGATCCAGCGCACCTTGGGACCGGAGAAGTACGTCGCCAGCGGCAGGCCGACCTTCGCCTTGTACCGGTCGGCGCCGTCGTCGCCCAGCGCGCCGAGCTGCTCGACGATCGCCTGGGTGCGGGTGTCCTGCCAGACGATCGCGTTGCACACCGGCTCACCGGTCGTGCGGTCCCACACCACCGCCGTCTCGCGCTGATTGGTGATGCCCACGGCGGCGAGGTCGCCGGCATTGAGGTCGGCCTTGGCCAGCGCCTCCCCGATCACGTGCCGGGTGTTCGCGGAGATCTCCAGCGGGTCGTGCTCGACCCAGCCGGCGCGCGGGAAGATCTGCTGGTGTTCCTTCTGTCCCACCGAGACGATCAACCCGGAGTGGTCGAAGACGATCGCCCGGGTGCTGGTCGTGCCTTGGTCGATCGCGAGCACGTACTGGGTCATCATGCGTCCTTTCGTCAGGCGCGCGCTTCGGGGTCTAGAACACGATCTGGGAGAGCAGACCGGCGATCACGCCGCCGACGAGCGGGCCCGCGACCGGGATCCACGCGTAGCCCCAGTCCGAGTCCTTGGCCGCACGCGGCGCGGTGGCGTCCAGCTCACGCGCGCTCGCGGCGCCGACACCCACGCTGACCGGGGCCCGGTGCTGGACGGGCAGCAGCGCGTGCGCGATGCGCGGGGCGAGGTCGCGGGCCGGGTTGATCGCGTACCCGGTCGGACCGCCGAGCGAGGCGCCGATGCCGACCACGAGCAGCGCCACGGCCAGCGGGCCGAGCTGGTGGGGGGTGTTGCCGAACGACAGCACGACGATCACGAGCACGAAGGTGCCGATGACCTCGGTCGTGAAGTTCCAGATCGGGCTTCGGATCTCCGGCGCGGTGGAGAACACCCACAGCTTCTTCTGCTCGTCCTCCTCGGCCTCGAAGTGCTTGCGGTAGGTCAGGAACACCAGGCACGCGCCGACGAAGGCGCCGAGCATCTCGCCGGCGAAGTAGACGAGCGTCGAGCCGAAGGTGATGTCCACGCCGGGGGCGTACTGGTCGGCGCCGCTGGCGAGGATGCCGACCGTCACCGCGGGGTTGAGGTGGGCGCCGGACTTGTACGCCATGAAGACGCCGGCCATGACGGCCAGGCCCCACCCCATGTTGATCAGCAGCCAGCCGCCGTCCTTGCCCTTGGACTTGGTCAGCAGCACGTTCGCCACCACACCGCCGCCGAGCAGGAGCAGCGTCCCGGTGCCCAGGATCTCGCTGACGAATACCTCTCCGAGAGACACGGTTCCTCCATTCGTCGCGCAACGGCCGCGCCGAACGTATGGTCGAACCGGGCAGACCGGCAATATGCCGCGGTCGACAATGCCGAACGCGATCATCGGCCGAACGGTGACCACGCAACTACCTGGGGTGCGTCTGCGCACGGACGCAGCGCACCAGGCCACAAACGGGTGCCGCTCGGCGTTCGACATTGCCGACATCGCGGGTGGCGGGCTAGCGTCGGATGGTGCCCGGGCCGATCCAGTCCATCGAGCGGGCCGCGGCCGTGCTGCGGCTGCTGGCGCGCGGCTCGGGACACCACGGGCTCGCGGAGATCTCCGCGTCGCTCGGCCTGCCGAAGGGGACCGCGCACGGCATCCTGCGGACCCTGCAACGGGTCGAGTTCGTCGAGCAGGACCACGCTACCGGGCGCTACCGCCTCGGCGCCGCGCTGCTGCATCTGGGCACCAGCTACCTCGACGCGAACGAGCTGCGGTCCCGGTCGATCAACTGGTCGGACACCCTCGCCGCGCGCAGCGGCCAGGAGGTCCGCATCGGCATGCACCTCGACGGCGCGGTTCTCGTGGTGCACCACGTGTTCCGGCCCGACGACAGCATGCAGACGCTCGGCATCGGCGGCATGCTCCCGCTGCACGCGACCGCGCTGGGCAAGGTGCTGCTCGCCTACGACGCGGAGCTGTCCGAGTTCGCCCGGCGCCACGAGCTCACCTCGCTGACCCGCCGCACGATCGTCACGCCGGCCGCGCTGGAACGCGTGCTCGCCGACGTCCGCGCGGCGGGGTGGGCCAGCGAGGCCGAGGAGTGCATGCCCGGCGAGGCGAGCATCGCCGCACCGATCCGGGTGCCCGGCGGCCTCGTCGTCGGCGCGATCGGCGTCTCCGGCTCGGTGGACCGGATCTGCGACCCGGCCGGCCGGCCCAAGCCCACATTGGTGCGCCACGTGTCGTTCGCGGCCGACGCGGTGTCGCGCGAGCTCGGCACCGGAAGCTGAGGCGGGAGCCCATGAGCCAGCGGTACGTGATGGCGATCGACCAGGGAACCACCTCGACCCGGTGCATCCTGTTCGACCACAACGCGCGGCTGGTGGCGGTCGCCCAGCGCGAGCACCGCCAGTACTACCCGCGGCCGGGCTGGGTCGAGCAGGACGCCGTCGAGATCTGGCGCAACGTCGACCGGATCATGCCGCAGGCCCTGCGGGACGCGGGTGTCTCGGCGGATCAGGTCGTCGCGCTCGGCATCACCAACCAGCGCGAGACGGCCGTCGTGTGGGACCGGCACACGGGCGTGCCGGTCGGCCGGGCGATCGTGTGGGAGGACATCCGGACCGAGGAGATCATCGGCGAGCTGTCCGACCAGCCGGGCCTCGAGCAGGTGCGGGAGCTCTGCGGGCTCCCGCTGGCGACCTACTTCTCCGCGCCGAGCCTGCGCTGGCTGCTGGACCACACGCCGGGGCTGCGCGAGCGCGCCGAACGCGGCGACGTGCTGTTCGGCACCATGGACAGCTGGCTGATCTGGAACCTCACCGGCGGGGTCAACGGCGGCCTGCACGTGACGGACGTGACCAACGCGAGCCGCACGATGCTGATGAACCTCACCACGCAGCAGTGGGACGCGCAGCTGCTGTCCTTCTTCGACATCCCGGCGCGGATGCTGCCGCAGATCCGCCCGTCGACGGAGATCCACGGCCGGACCACCCGCGTGGTGCCCGGTATCGAGATCGCCGCCGCGCTCGGCGACCAGCACGCGGCGCTGTTCGGGCAGACGTGCTTCGCCAAGGGCGAGACCAAGTGCACCTACGGCACCGGCAGCTTCCTGCTGATGAACACCGGGACCACGCTCGTGCGGTCCAACCACGGCCTGCTCACCACGATCGGCTACCAGCTCGGCGGCGAGCCGGTGACCTACGCGCTGGAGGGATCCATCGCCGTCACCGGCTCGCTCGTGCAGTGGTTCCGGGACAACCTCGGCCTGATCCACAGCGCACCCGAGATCGAGACGCTCGCCCGCACGGTCACCGACAACGGCGGGTGCTACATCGTGCCCGCGTTCTCCGGCTTGTTCGCGCCGCACTGGCACAGCGAGGCCCGCGGCATCATCGTCGGCCTGACGTCCTACATCACGAAGGGGCACCTGGCGCGCGCGGTGCTGGAGGCCACCGCGTGGCAGACCCGCGAGGTCGTCGACGCCATGGAGGCCGACCTGGGCGTGGGGTCGTCGGTGTTGAAGGTGGACGGTGGGATGACCGCCGACCACCTGCTCATGCAGTGCATCGCGGACGTGCTCGACGTGCCCGTGATGCGGCCGATGATGGCCGAGACCGTGTCGCTGGGTGCCGCGTACGCGGCGGGGCTGGCCGTCGGGTACTGGCCGGACCTGGAGGGGCTGCGCCGCAACTGGCACCTCGCGGCGCGGTGGACCCCGCAGATGGACCCCGGCCACCGCGAAGCCGAGTACGCGAACTGGAAGCGGGCCGTCGAGCTGACGTTCGGGTGGGCCCGGCCCACCCGCTCACGCGCGACCGCCGACCGCACACGGTAGAAATCGTGCCCTGACCGTCCGATCCACGACTTTCGTCAGCCACGCACTACGGCGTTCGGCGGTATCAGCCGTTCGCCGACGAGACGATCATCCCCATGTCAGCGTACTGCCGGGTAACCCGGCCGGGAGCGGGTGAGCCATGCGCCGTGTCGTCAGCTATGTCCTCATTGGACTCGGAGTGTTCGCGGTCGCCCTCGGCCTGCTCCTCCGGTTCTACGCCTACCCGCAGCTGGCGAAGGTGCCGCTGGACATCGACAACGTGTCGGTGGCGCAGGGCAGCGGCGTGACCGCGCTGGTCATCGAGACCGTGGACGACGTGCCGACCCCGCAGATCCGCAGCGGCCTGAGCCTCACCTCGACCACGCACGTCACCGGCGACCTGACCCAGCCCGAGGTCGTCGAGGACGGCGACGTGGCGGTGTGGGTGGAGGCGACCAAGACGGTCGACGACGCCAGCGGGATCCTCGTCAGCGCGTCGCTGCGGTCGCTGTGCCTCGACCGGCACTCCGCCGAGGCGGTGGCGCCGTGCCACGGCCAGTACCTGTCGGAGGAGGAGGGCGAGCGCGAGGCCGGGAACCCCGACACCGTGCAGATGCCGGGCCTGAGCTTCAAGTTCCCGTTCGACACCGAGCAGCGCAGCTACCAGTACTACGACACCACGCTGCAGCACACGATCGAGGCACGCTTCGACGGCGAGGACACGATCAAGGGGCTCGACGTCTACCGCTTCGTCGCGGTCGCGGAGTCCACGAAGGTGGGCTCCCAGGACGTGCCCGGCTCGCTGGTCGGGTCGGACGAGCCGTCGGTGACCGCCGACCAGTACTACGAGGACCGGCGGACCATGTGGGTCGAGCCGCAGACCGGCGCGCTGATCGCGGTCGAGGACACGGGCAGGCAGGAGCTCGTCGGGCCGGACGACAGTCCCGGGAGCGGGACCACGGTCTACGAGGGCACGCTGAACCTCAACGAGAAGACCGTCGACGCCAACGTCAAGGAGGCCAACGACAACACGGGCCGGCTGTCGCTGCTCACGGTGTGGCCGGTCGTGCTGTGGATCGTCGGGGCGGTACTGATCGTCGTGGGTGTGCCGCTGCTCCTGTGGCACCGGCGGCGTCCGCAGTCGTTCTGACCGGCGCTCACCCGGCTCACCCCGCGCGCGCCGCGATGGTCCGCGCGCACGCCATCGACTCGGCGTGCGTGGTGTCCACCTCCAGGTCGTAGGTCACGCCCCGGTGGACGAGGTCGGCCTGGGCGGCGGCCATCCCGGTGATCCGGTCGCCGCGCGCGGCCTCCCGCTCGGCGGCGACGGAGCCGTCACACCGGACGCCCACCCACAGCACGGGCAGGTCGCTCAGGGCCTCGCGCCAGCGCCGCTGCGACTCCGCGCCCCCGAGGAAGACCTCGTCGACGATCACCCGGGCGCCGGCGCGCGCCATCGCGGCGATCCCCGCGATCCAGGCCGCCTCCAGCGCCCGGAACCCCGCGCCGACGACCACCTCGCCGTCGGCCGCGAACTCGATCCCGGCGTCCGACGACCGCATCGCCGCGGGCAGCGCCGCCACGAACGTGTCGGTCCCGAAGGTGAGCCACGGGTCGGGCAGGACCGCCTGCAGACACCGCGCGATCCCGGACTTTCCCGCGCTGGAACCACCGTTGAGCACGATCACCTGATGCGTCACCGCGCCACACTAAAGCCCTCGTACCAGCGCCCGCCGCGGAATTCCGCTCGCCCGGCCGCCGGCTCGCGCGGGAGGAAATCGGCGCGCGATCCGACCATCGGCACTTCCTAAGTAACTGTTAGGACTGGCACCTTCCTCTTGCGGCGTCGTACGACGTTCTGCACGGTGATGTGAATCACAAACGGAGGTGGCGATGTCCGTGCAGGACCAAGGGCGAGTGCCGCTCGACAATGCCTGGCGCGGTTCGCTGCGGATATTGCTCGTCGAGGACGACGACAATTTCGCCGAGGCGGTCGCGAAAGTCCTCACCCGGCTCGGCCACGAGCCGACGCGGGTGTCCCGCGGCGGGGACGCGGTCGTCCGGCACCGCGACGCGGACGTGGTCCTGCTCGACCTGCTGCTGCCCGACGGCCACGGCCTCGACGTGCTGCGCAACCTCCGCAAGGTCACCGACGTGCCGATCCTCGTGGTCAGCGCGGTCGGCGACAGCCGCACCCTGGTCCGCGCCCTGCACCTGGGCGCCGACGACTACCTGACCAAGCCGTTCCGCGCGGACGAGCTGCTGGCGCGGATGGAGGCCGTCGTGCGGCGCATCCAGTTCAGCGCGCAGCCGCCGCCGCAGGTCGTCACGGTCCGCGACGTGGAGATCGACCTCGCCGCGCGCCGGGTGCTCGCCGGCGGCTCCGAGGTGTCGCTCACCGGCACGGAGTTCGACGTGCTGGCGGCGCTGGCCCGCCGCCGCGGCACCGCGGTGGAACGCGAGCGGCTGATGGACGAGGTGTACGGCGACGCCACCCCGGCCCGCAGCCAGTCGCTCGGCGTGCACCTGACCAGCCTGCGCCGCAAGCTGAACCGCCCCGGCCTGATCGCGACCCTGCACGGGTTCGGCTACCGGCTGGAGGGCTGACGTGCGCCGCCGGCTGCTGCTCGTGCTGCTGGCCTTCTCGGTGCTGGCGGTCACAGCCTTCGCCTGGCCGCTGCTGATGAGCACGGCCGCCGAGCGCACCCAGCAGTTCGTGATCACCCGGACCGCCGACCTCGACCGGATCGCCGACATCGCGCAGCAGGCCGTCATCGAGGACGACGCCGCCGATCTGCGGGCCGAGGTCAGCGCCTACCGGGAGCTGTACGGCGACGGGGTGGTCGTCGTGGACACCGCCGGCGGAACGCTCGCCGCGGCGGGGCTGGCCCCGACCGACCCGGGAGTGGCGGCCGCGTTCGCCAAGGCGCTGCGCAACCAGCCGGCGACGCTGCCGCATGACCTGCGCCCGTGGTCGTCGGACGACGTGCTGCTGGCGGTGCCGATCGGCACCGACACCCGGGTGGCCGGCGCGGTCGTGCTGCGGTCGTCGGTGGCGTCGGCGGCCGCGGACATCGGCGGCGAGTGGTCGCGGATCCTCGCCACCGCCCTGGGGGCCGCCGTGGTCTGCGTCCTGCTGGCGCTGCTGCTGGCCCGGTGGGTGCTGCGGCCGCTGCGCGAGCTGGAGGGCGGCGTGCTCGCCCTGGCCGCCGGGAAGCGCGACGCGCACATCGGCGAGCGCCTCGGGCCGCGCGAGCTGCGCGCCCTGGCCGGCTCGTTCAACCAGATGTCCACCGCGGTCACCGAGGCCGCCGAGCAGCAGGGCCGGCTGGTCGCCGACGCCTCCCACGAGCTGCGCAGCCCGATCGCTCGGCTGCGGCTGACGGTCGACTCGCTCACCCGGTACGTCACGCCCGCCGGGCAGGCCGCGTACCACCGCATCGTCGCCGAGGTCGAGGAGCTCGAGTCGCTGTTCGGTAGCCTGCTCAACCTCGCCGCCGCCGACCGCACGGCCACCGAGCTCGCGGCCGGCGCCGGGATCGAGGACAGCTGCGACGCGACGGAGCTGCTCGTGGAGCGCCGCGAGACCTGGCTGTCCGCGGCCGACCAGGCCGGCGTGCGGCTGACCGCGCCCGACTCCGAGCACCCCGTGCAGCTGGCGCTGCCCGAGACGGAGCTCAAGCAGGTGCTGGACGTCGCGATCGACAACGCGATCAAGTACGCGGGCTCGGGCGCCCACGTGCGGTTGGACTGCGAGATCGCGGCCGGGCGCGGGCGGGTGGCGATCGTGGACGACGGTCCGGGGCTGCCCGAGCCCGACCGGGCCGTGGCCACCACGCGGTTCTGGCGGTCCAGAAGCCACCAGACCAGCACCGGCTCTGGGCTGGGGCTCGCGATCGCGGAGCGGCTCGTCACCGCCCGCGGCGGGACGCTGAACGTACTCGCCAACGACCCCAAGGGACTCGTGGTCGAGCTGACCGTGCCACTGGCCGAGGAGGCAGCGCTATGGCCGTGACCCGACGTGCCGTGTGCAAGGCCGGCCTCGCCACCCTGGCCGCGTCCGCGGTGTCCGCGCTGCCAGGCTGCGCCATGGGCGGCTACCGCGGGCCGGACCGTGAGATCACCATCGCCGGCGGCCAGCCCGGCGGGTTCTACGAGCAGTTCGCCGGACTGCTGGCGCACGAGATCAACGCGGCGGAGCCCGGCCTGCGCTGCTCGACCGTCGACACCGACGGCAGCGTCAGCAACATCGAGCTGCTGCGCAGCGGCCGGGCCGACGTCTGCGTGTCCCAGACCGACATCGCGCTCGCCGCGCTCACCGGCGGCGACCCGTTCGTGACCGTCGTGCCGGTCCGCGGGATCGGCCGGATGTACGAGGACTACCTGCAGCTCGTCGTGCGGGACGACAGCTCGCTGCGGACGGTGGCCGACCTCGCCGGCCGGAAGGTCTCGGTCGGCGCCATCGGGTCGGGCACCGCGATCTTCGGCGAGCGGCTGTTCCGGGCGGCGGGGGTGCGGCCCACGAGCCAGTACCAGCCGCTCACCGAGGCGACCGACGCGCTGCGCGGCGAAAAGGTCGACGCCGTGTTGTGGTGCGGCGGCGTGCCGACGCCTGCGCTCGCTCGCCTGCACAAGAAGGTGCGGATCCGGCTGCTGCCGATCGCGGACGCGCTGCCCGCGCTGCGCGCCCAGTACAGCTCCGCCTACCAGCAGGTGAGCATCCCCGCCGGCGGCTACGGGCAGGCCGGCATGCCGACGATCGGCGTGGCGAACCTGTTGCTGTGCGGGAAGAAACTGCCCGACGACGTCGTGGCCGCGATCACCACCATCCTCGTCGACCGTGCCGTCCGGCTCGTGCCGCCCAAGGCGCTCGGCGCGCAGTTCCTGGACCGGCGCACGCTCATCGGCCTGTTCGGCATCCCCATGCACCCGGGCGCCGCGTCCGCCTACCGGCTGCTGCACGGCTGAGGAGCAGGAGAGTGATCACCATGCTCGAGGAGAAGCAGGCCGCCGGAGGTCCGCGGGCAGTACTGGACTGGGTTCGCCGCTACGGCCCGGGCCGGCGGCCGCACGAGGACCGCGGGCCGCTGTACCGGGCGATCATGGTCCTGGACGTCACCGGGTTCGGCCGGCTGGACAACCGCGCTCAGCTCCAGGTCCGCACCGCGCTGAACACCGCCGTGCGCGCCGCGTTCCGGGGCAGCGGGGTGCGCTGGTCGGGGCTGGCCGTCGAGGACCGGGGTGACGGCGCGATCATCCTCGTGCCGCCCACGGTGTCCAAAGTGGACCTCCTGGACCCGGTGGTGCCGAACCTCGCCGCGCTGATCCGCCGGCACAACGAGACGGCCGGCCCTGGGCTGCGTGTCCGGCTGCGGGTGTCGCTGCACGCGGGCGAGGTGCACCGGGACGCGACCGGGTGGGCCGGCGCCGACCTGAACGCCGCCTGCCGGCTGGTGAGCAGCGCCGCCGTCTGCCGCTACCTGTTGCAGCGCCCGGCGGCGGACCTGCTCGTGGTGGTCTCCGACGCCGTCTACGAGGGCGTCGTGCGGCACGGCTACCGGCGGATCAGCCCCGACACCTACGCCCCGGTGCACGTCGCGACCAAGGAGCTCAACACCCGCGCGTGGGTGCACTGCCCCGGGGGATGACACACGGACAGCCTCGCCGTCACTTTCGACCGGTTGGTACGACTCGGGTTCTTTTCGGTAATTGTGGTGATTAAGGCCTTCCGTACATCGCGAAATCGGCCATTCGCTCTCTTGTGAATCCCACGGTGACAAGCGCATAGTCACGCCGTTGTACGGGAATGGATCACGCGCGCGGCGACCCATTGCGTCGGGGCAGTTTGAATTTCGTTTACCAACGCATAAGGAAAGTGGGAGCTGCAGATGCGGCATTCCTTGCGATCCGTGTGTGCCCTGGCCGTTGCCGCCCTGACCGGCGCGGCACTGGTGGGCGCAGCCGGTCCGGTCGCCCTGGCACAACCTGCCGCGAGTGCGGGCTCCGGGCCGCGGTCGGTGATTGTCCTACTCAAGGATCAACTGCCCACGACGCCCGCGTCGAAGGGTGATTCCAGCAACCGCCGAAATCGCGCGAAGAGTTCGCAGGACACGGTTCTCGGGCGGTTCGTCCGGCGCCACCCCGGCAAAGGTCAAGCACTTCACGCTCGGCAACGCGTTCTCCGCGACGGTGACCGCCGACCAGGCGGCGGCCCTGGCGCAGGACCCCGCCGTGGCGTCGGTGCTGCCCGACCGCGAGGTCACCCTCCCCGACCCCGCCACCCCGGCCGGCCACGGCGCGGGCGGCTCGTCCGGCGGCTCGACGCCGGGCTCCTCGGCGGCGGGGCAGATCTGCCCGACCGACCCGGCCCACCCGCTGCTCGAACCCGAGGCGCTGACCTCGATCCGGGCCGCCAGCACCGACGGGTCGAAGAGCGCGGCCGACCTCGCGGACGGCCACGGCGTCAAGGTCGCCTTCCTCGCCGACAACATGGACCCGAACTACGCCGACTTCATCCGGCCGGACGGGTCGCACGTGTTCAGCGACTACCAGGACTTCTCCGGTGACGGACCGAACACCACCGACAGCGGCGCCGAGGCCTTCGGCGACGCCTCGTCGATCGCCGCGCAGGGCGTCGTGGTGCACGACCTGTCCCGGTTCGTGAACCAGGCCCACCCGCTGCCCCCGGGCTGCAACATCGTGGTGAAGGGCGTCGCGCCGGGCGCGAGCCTGGTCGGGCTCAACGTGTTCGGCTCCACCGCGACGAACTCCGCGGTACTGCAGGCGATCGACTACGCCGTCACCGTCGCGCACGTCGACGTGATCAACGAGTCGCTCGGCCTGAACCAGTACCCGGACGCCAGCTCCCGCAACCTGTTCCAGGTGTTCAACGACCAGGCCGTGGCCGCGGGCGTCACCGTCGTCTGCTCGACCGGCGACGCGGGCATCACCTCGACCATCGGCAGCCCGGCCACCGACCCGCTGGTGATCTCCGCCGGCGCGACCACGGACAACCGGCTCTACGCGCAGACCGCGTACGCGGCTTTCCCGTTCTCCAACGGCAAGTGGGACAGCGACAACATCTCCGCGCTGTCCTCCTCCGGGATCACGATGGGCGGCCGCACGATCGACCTGGTGGCGCCCGGCGAGGGCAACTGGGCGGACTGCTCGCCCGCCTACGCCGAGTGCCAGAACTTCCGGTCGCCACCGGAACCGACCGACCTCGAGTCGTTCGGCGGCACCAGCGAGTCCGCGCCGCTGACCGCGGCCACCGCCGCGCTGGTCATCCAGGCGTACCGCGACACCCACCACGGCCACTCGCCGTCCCCGGCCGCGATCAAGCAGATCCTCACCGGCACCGCCCGCGACATCGGCCTGCCGGCCGACGAGCAGGGATCCGGGCTGCTCGACGCCCGGGCCGCCGTCGAGGCCGCGATGACCGCGCCCGGCACCACCGGCGGGCCGGCCGACGCCCGGTCGAACATCGTGCTGTCGGACGGCCAGGTCACGCTCGAAGGTGCGCCGGGCAGCACGAAGTCCGGCACGGTGAAGGTGACCAACGTGGGCAACCACGCGGTGACCGTCCACACCGGCGCCCGCACGTTCGCGCCGCAGTCCTCCCGCCGCCAGACCGTCGCGTTCGACGCGACCACGCTGCCGACGTTCACCTACTACAACGGCCAGACCTGGGCGGTGAAGACAGGTCCCGTTCGACGTGCCGGCGCGCGCGGACCGGCTCTTCGCCAGGATGGCCTGGCAGGGCAACCCGGCGGTGGTGCGGCTGACGCTGCTGGCGCCGGACGGCACGTTCGTCGCCAACAGCCGCCCGCAGGGCGGTGCCGCGACGGCCAACTACGCCAACGTCGACGTGCGCTCGCCGGCGGCCGGCACGTGGACCGCGGTGCTGTACTCGCTGGCCGGGTCCGGCGGGTACACCGGGCCGATCATCCTCGACACCAGCACGCAGCGGAGCGCGCCGTACGGGCACGTCTCGCCGTCGTCGCTGACGCTGGCGCCGGGCCAGACGAAGCCGGTGCAGCTTCAGCCTGCGGACCCCGGACAGCGGCGGCGACGCCGACTACTCGGTCACGTTCGCCACCTCCGCGGGCCAGCAGACGACGATGTCCGCGGTCCTGCGCAGCCTGATCCCGACGCCGGGCCGCTTCCGCGGCACGATCACCGGCGGCAACGCCCGCGCCGTGTCGCCCGGCGCAGACGTTCAGCTACGAGTTCGACGTCCCGCACGGCAAGAAGGACCTGGACATCGGGCTGACGCTGTCCGACCCGGGCTCGCTGGTCGACCTCGTGCTGATCGACCCGAACGGTGAGCTGGCGGACGTGAACAGCAACGTCTTCCTGACCTCGCCGACGACGGTCGCGCAGGGCGGCACGGTGCAGACCTTCGACGCCGCGCCGCTGCCGGGCCGCTGGCAGATGGTGCTGGTGGTGCAGAACCCGGTGACCGGCCAGGAGATCGAGCAGCCGTTCACCGGCACGGTCGGGTTCGACCAGCTCGCCGTGCACGCGAACGGCCTGCCGAACTCGGCGAGCACGAAGCTCGCCGGCCGGGCAGCGCGGTCACCGTCCCGGTGACCGTGCGCAACACCGGTGTCGAGCCGATCGCGGTCGGCGTCAACCCCCGCACGAACGAGGTGCGAGACGCTGACGCCGGTGCCGATCCAGGGCAGCACCGAGGTGGACCTGCCGGAGGACGGCGCGCTGACGCGCCGGTGTACCTGGCGCCGCCGGACACCAGCCGGCTCACCGTCGCGACGACGTCCACGGTGCCGGCGCAGGTCGAGCTGCAGGGCTCCGCGGCGGGCTTCGACCTGTTCGGTGACCTGAAGGCCGCGCAGCACGGCGCCACCACGTCGGTCGCGACCGTCGGCGAGCGGAACGGCTACGTCAGCAAGGGAATCTGGTTCGGCGCGCTGCAGGAGATCGGCCCGTTCGGGCGCCGCGGGCGCGCAGCCGGGCCACGCGACGTACACGGCGTCGATGCGGACCACCGGGTTCGACGCGCGCGTGACGTCGTCGACCGGTGACCCGTTCGACTTCTCCGTCGACCCGAACGGGACCGGCGGCACGCCGTCGATCATCCAGCCGGGCCAGACCGCCACCATCCAGGTGACGATCACGCCGAGCCGGCCACTCCGGCGACAAGGTCGAGCGGCCACCTCAACCTGGTCACCGTGCCGGTCCTGCCGACCGGCGTCACCGCGCTGCCGTTCAACGGCACCGGCGAGGTCGTCGCGCGTGCTGCCGTACACCTACCGCATCAGGTAACCGAATCCCCGAACGGCCCGGGCCCCGTCCACTGTGGACGGGGCCAGGGCTGTGCCTACGACCGGCGGCTTCAGCAACACCTTGAGCGGCACCGACTCGTCGCGCAGCTGGTCGGCCGTCACCTCGTGCGGGGTGTGCAGCATCTTGCCGCACGGCCAGCACGTCGCCCGGCCGCGTTGAGCGCGATCACCGCGTCGATCCGCCCGTCGGTCAGGGAGAACGCGGAGAACCGTAGCTCCGCCACCGAGCCCGCGGACACGAGATCGTCCAGGTCGCGCGGGTGGCCGACGGACTGGAGCTTGTGGTCGTACTGGTCGGACCAGAACCAGTGCGCGTCGGTGTGCGGCACCGCGCCGCGCCGGTGAGGTTCGCGGCCACCGTCATGCCCTGCCGCAGCGCGTTGTCGTGGTGCTCGACCCGGACCCGCGCGCCGTGGTGGAGCTGCGCGGCGACGTCGCCGAGCGCGCACACGTCCGGCGCCGAGGTCCGGCCGTACTCGTCGACGAGGATGCCGTCGCCGGTCCCGATCCCCGCCGCGTCGGCCAGTTCCACGTTCGGCAGCGCGCCGACGCCGACCAGCACGAGGTCGCACTCCACGCGGTCGCCGAGGTTCGACGCCAGCGCCAGCCCCGTCCGCGGTGCGTCGCCATCGACCGTGCGTACTCGCCGGTGCGCACGTCCACCCCGCGCGACCGGTGGATGTCCAGCAGCGCGCCGCCGACCTGCGGCGCCGAGCGTCGCGGGCCAGCGGCGCCCGCTCCGGCTCGAAGATCGTCACCTGCTTGCCGAGCGCCACCGCCGACGCGGCCACCTCGCAGCCGATGAAGCCGGCGCCGAGGATCACCAGCCGCTGCGGCGGTCGCCAGCTCGGACGCGCAGCCGCCGGGCGTCGGCGGCCGTGCGCAGGTGGTGGACCCGCTCGCCGTCGAACCCGGACAGCCGCCGCGGCCGCAGACCGGTGGCGAGCACCAGCGCGTCGTAGCCCAGCTCGCTCACCGCCGGCCAGCCGGACCGTGCGGCCGGCGAGGTCCAGGGCGGTCCGCACGGGTGCCGAGGTGCAGCTCGACGTCGTTGTCCGGCGTACCAGCTGCGGTCGCGGGCCGGCGTGAGGTCGCCGCCGGCCGGCGAGGAAGTCCTTCGACAGCGGCGGGCGCTCGTAGGGCGGCTCCGGCTCGCTCCGCCACGAGCGCGATCTCGCCGTCGAACCCGCGTCTGCGCAGCCCGGCCGCGGTGGCCGCGGCCGCGACCCCGCCGCCCACGAGCACGTACCGGGTCATGCCACCGCCCTCTCGATCATCGTTACGTATCAGGGTAGGGGCGTCCGGTCGCAGGGCGATGACCCGTCACGGAACCGGCCGACCCGGCGACCTCGGGGTGGGGGATGCGGACCTGGAGGTTGTCATGGTCTTACGCATTGCCACGTGGAACGTGGAGAACCTGTTCCGGCCGGGCGCGGACGACGGCCCGAGCACGATGCCGGCCTACGAGGCCAAGCTGAAAGCGCTCGCGAAGACGATCAACGTCATGGCGCCCGACGTCCTGGCCGTGCAGGAGGTCGGCGGCGACGCCGAGCTGACCGATCTCGCCGAAGCGGTCGGTGGCGAGTGGCACCGGCACACCGCGCATCCCGATGGCCGCGGCATCCGCGTCGGCGTGCTGTCCCGGCCGCCGTTCACGGCCGTGCGCGAGGTGTCGGCGTTCGCGCCCGGACTGCGTCCGGTGCAGGTGGACGACACCCAGACGCCGGCGTCGACGATGGGTCGCGCCGCGCTGCACGTCACAGTGACCGTCGCCGGCCATGCGGTCGACGTGATCACCTGTCACCTGAAGTCGAAGCTGCTGACGTTCCCCGGCGGGAACTTCGACACGAAGGACGAGGGACTGCGGGCCCGGTTCGGCGCCTACGCGCTCAACCGGCGCGCCGCCGAGGCCGCCACCGTGCGCGACGCGGCCAGTGGGGTGCTCGCCGGCCCGGACGCGCGGCTCGTCGTGCTAGGCGACCTCAACGACGAGCCGGAGGCGGCGACGACCCAGATCCTGCACGGACCGCCGGGATCCGAGATCGGCACGGACGGCTACGACCGAGCCGACAAGGGGGACGGGCAGCGGTTGTGGAACCTGGCCGCGCGCATCCCGGCCGAGCAGCGGTTCAGCCGCGTCTACCACGGCCGCGGTGAGCTGATCGACCACATCCTGGTCAGCCACGCGCTCGTCACGCACGTGGCCGACGGCGACGTCACGACCGGGGGCGCGAGCGCGATCCCGTCCGTTGCCGACGACCCGCGTGCCCGCCGGGACGACGCAGGGTCCGACCACCGCCCGGTGCTCGCGGTGATCGATCTCTGACGGTCACGCCCGGATCGCGCGACGAGTTTTACCTACTCGCCGCGGCGCTCACCCGCCTCGGCGTGCGCGTCCGGCACCTCCGGCCGGTCGCCGTCCGGCACCGGGTCGATGGCGAGCTCGCTGAGCAGCTCGTCGAAAATCGGCGTGGTCATGACACCGTTTTCGGACATAGTTCCTCCCCTATCCCCGCTGGCACGGACGCTCCCACACGCCGTGCACAGGCTGACACTACTGGTCCGGCGGCCGGAATGCGGCGATTTCGGTGACGCGGGCCCACCGCGATGACAGATCGATCGCACCCGGTGACGGTTCGCAGTGATGATCACCCGGCCGATCACCCTGGCGTGCCGAGGTGCGTCAGGCGCGGGCGAGCGCGGGCTGCTCGGGGCCGTGCGGGATGTCGACGCGCTCCTCGCCGGTACGCAGCGCGCGGAGGATGACGGCGGCGACGTACTCCGCGCTGTGCACGACCATCCCCGGTCGCGGCTGCGCGCCGGGGAGGTAGTGGCCGCCGTTGAACTCGGTGGCGGTGATCGACGGCACCACCAGCGACACGTCGATCGCCTCGGCGGCGAGCTCGCGGCGCGACACCGCGGACAGCATGTTCACCGCCGCCTTCGTGGCGGCGTACGGGCCGAGCCCCGGCAGCGCCGCGCGGGTCGTGCCGGAGCTGACGTTGACGATCCGGCCACCGCCCCGGGCGCGCATGGCCGGTAGGACCGCCTGCGTCATGGCCACCACGCCGATCACGTTGAGCGCCAGTACGCCGGCGAACTCCGCCGGGTCGACCTCGTCGACGCGGTGGTGCAGGCTCACCCCGGCGTTGTTCACCAGGCCGTCGATCCGGCCGTGCCGGTCCAGCGTCGCCTCGATGAGCCGGGTGATCTGCGCCGGCTCGGTGACGTCGGTGGGCACGGCGAGCGCGCCGTCGAGCTCGGCGCCGAGCTGCTCGAGCCGGTCGGCCCGGCGGGCGGCGAGCACGGGTAGCGCACCGGCCTCGTGCAGCAGCCGGGCGGTCGCCGCGCCGATGCCGGACGACGCACCGGTCACGATCACCACGGCGCCGGTCAGGTTCGTCATGCCGAGATCATCGCCGGCGGACCACGCCCAGGTAGAAGTTGTCGATCTGGCGGACCACGTCGACGAGACGGTCGAAGTCGACCGGCTTGGTGATGTAGGCGCTGGCGCCCAGGTCGTAGCTGCGCACCACGTCCGACTCGTCCTCCGAGGTCGTCAGCACCACCACGGGGATGTCGCGCAGCGACTCGTCCCTGGTCAGGTCCGCGAGCACGGCGAGCCCGTCGATCCTCGGCAGGTCCAGGTCGAGCAGGATCAGCCCCGGCCGCGGCGCGTCCTCGTACGGCGGCTCGCGCCGCACGAACCGCAGCGCCTCGACGCCGTCGCTCACCACGTGCAGCGCGTTGCCCACCTTGTAGTAGTCGAAAGTGTCGCGGGTGAACCACACGTCGCCCGCGTCGTCCTCGACGAGAAGGATGTCCACCCGGCGTGCCGCAGCGGTCATGGGTCCACTGTCGACCCCTCCCAGGCCGCGCGCAACAACCTCCGGGGTGCCAGTGTGCCGTGTCGCGGGTTGAATGGCGGCCATGGCAGCGAATCCGCAGTCCCGGCTGCCGCCGCCGGTCGCGCCGATGCTGGCCTCGCCGGGCCGCGGCCGGCTGCCGGACGACCCGCGGTTCGCCTACGAGTACAAGTACGACGGGTACCGCGCGGTCATGCGGGTGGCGCCGTCCGGCGAGATGGCGCTGACCAGCCGCAACGACAAGGACCTCACGCGCGAGTTCACCGAACTGTCCGGCGCGGCCGGTGCCGCGCTGGGCGGGCGGGCCGCGGTGCTCGACGGGGAGCTGGTCGTGCGCAACGAGCTCGGCCAGCCCGAGTTCGCGCTGATGCAGGAGCGGCGCGGCCGCTACCAGCAGGGCCTGCCGGTGGCCGGGCTGCCGGTGCACTTCCTGGTGTTCGACGTGCTCCGCCTCGGCGACGCCGACCTGACCGGCGAGCCCTACCGCGAGCGCAGGCGCCTGCTCGAGGGGCTCGACCTCACCGGCCCGATCGGGGTGGTGCCCGCGTTCACCCACGCCGACCTCGCCCGCGACGGCCTGACCCCGGACGACCTGCTCGACCGCGCGGCCGCCGCGGGCTACGAGGGGCTCATCGCGAAGCGGCTGGAGTCGCGGTACTACCCGGGCCGGCGCAGCCCGGAATGGCACAAGCACCCGTTGATCCAGACCCAGGAGGTCATCGTCTGCGGGTGGCGGCCGGGAAAGGGGCGCCGCGACGGGATGGTCGGCGGGCTGCTGCTGGGGGCGCACGACGCGGCCACCGGCGAGCTGGTCTACCTCGGCGACGTCGGCACCGGGTTCACCGAGCGCGCGCTCGGTGACCTCAAGGCGCGCCTCGACCGGATCGAGCGGCCCGCCGGCCCCTTCGCCGCCGAGCCGCCGCGCGAGGTCACCCGGCACGTGCACTGGGTCGAGCCGGTGCTCGTGGGCGAGGTCGTCTACCGCCAGTTCACCCGCAGCGACCGGCGGCTGCGGCACGCGGCGTGGCGTGGCCTGCGGCCGGACCGGGAGCCCGGCGAGATCACCGCGCCCGAGCCCACGCTGGGCCGGCGCCCGGGAGGTGCGGAAGTGGTGGCGGACAAGCGGGTCACGGTGCGGGTGGGGGAGCGGCAGCTGTCGCTGTCCAACTTGGACAAGGAGCTGTACCCGGACGGGTTCAGCAAGGGCGAGGTGATCAACTACTACAGCCGGGTCGCGCCGGTGCTGCTGCCGCACCTGGCCGGGCGGCCGGCCACGTTCATCCGGTTTCCCGACGGCGTCGACGGCGAGAAGTTCTTCGAGAAGAACGTGCCGCGCCACGCCCCGGACTGGGTGCGCACCGTCCGGCTGCCGAGCAGCGGCTCGCGCGGCGGCCACGGCGACCACATCGACCACGTCGTGCTCGACGACCTGCCGACCCTGGTGTGGGCGGCCAACCTCGCCGCACTCGAGCTGCACGTTCCACAGTGGACAATGGGCCCGGACGGTCCGCGGCCGCCGGACCGGCTGGTGTTCGACCTCGACCCGGGGCCCGGCGTCACCCTCGTCGAGTGCTGCCGGATCGCCGAGCGGCTGCACGACATCCTCGTCGCCGACGGCCTGACCCCGTTCGCGAAGACCAGTGGCGCCAAGGGGATGCAGCTCTACGCCGGCATCAGTGCCGGGGACCCGTCCGTGTACGCGAAGGCGCTGGCCGAGCGTCTCGCGGCCGAGACCCCGGACCTGGCGGTCGCGAAGATGGCGAAGAACCTGCGCCGGGACAAGGTGTTCATCGACTGGAGCCAGAACAACCCGGCCAAGACCACGATCGCGCCGTACTCCCTGCGGGGCCGCGAACGGCCGACCGTGTCGACGCCGGTCACCTGGGACGAGGTCCGCGCCTGCCGGCGGCCCGCCGGGCTGACGTTCACCGCCGACGACGTCCTGGACCGGGTGGCCGACCTCGGCGACCTGCTCGCCGGCCTCGACGAGTCCCGCGCGCCGCTGCCGGGAAGGTAGTCAGCGCAACAGGATCCGGGCCAGCTCGTCGAGGATCGCCTTGGCCCGCTTCGCGTCGGTGGCGTCGGCCGCCGCGCGGCGCAGGACGTCCTCGACCCCGCGTCCGGCACGCCCGGCGACGAGTGCCTCGTCGGCCAGCCGCACCCGGGTACGCCGCCGGTCGGCGGGATCCGGCGCGGT
This sequence comes from uncultured Actinomycetota bacterium, assembly GCA_963841395.1. Lineage (GTDB taxonomy): Bacteria > Actinomycetota > Actinomycetes > Mycobacteriales > Pseudonocardiaceae > Actinophytocola. Next base: position 306,042 of record CAWJCX010000055.1, on the reverse strand, counting down.
GCCGAGCACCCCGCGGTCGCGCAGCCGCGCGATGGAGGCGGACACGTGGCTCTGCACGAAGCCGGTGCGCTGGCCGATCTCGCTGACCGTGCTGTCCGGATGGGCGATGACGTCCTCGATGACGGCTGCCTCGCCCGGGGTGAGGGACAGGTCGCCGGGCTCACCGGTGACCTGGCGCGACAGGTCGATCAGGCGCTTGCCCAGCCGGTGCAGTTGGCCCCCGTCCACCCCTGCACCGTACCTCGCCGCCGAACGATCGCCAGAGATGTATCGCTGACGATAGGTGTGTGGCTTCCGGCCATGGGTCGGTTGACGGGGGATGGGACTCGCGATTAGCTGCGGTGTGCGGATCTCACGGGTGGTCTCGATACTGGTGTTGCTCGCCCTCGCGTTGGGCACCCCGATGCCGGCCAGTGCCGCCGGTGCGCGGCAGGTGGACCGGTCGGGCCCGGACCTCGACGCGGCCACGATTCCCGACCTGCAACGGTTGATGGACCACGGCAAGCTCACCTCGGTGCGCCTGACCAAGTCCTACCTGGCCAGGATCCGCGCGCTGGACGGGAAGATCCATGCCGTCCTCACGATCGACCGGACGGCCGTCGCGCAGGCGGCGGCCAGCGACCGGCGCCGCCGGGCCGGCCACACCAAGGGCCCGCTCGACGGGATCCCGGTGCTGCTCAAGGACAACGTCGACACGAAGGGCCTGGCCACGACCGTGGGCTCGCGCGCGATGCGGGCCAAGCCGCCGGCCAGGGACGCCACCCTGGTGCGCAAGCTGCGCGCGGCGGGCGCGGTGATCCTGGGCAAGACCAACATGTCCGAGTGGGCGAACTTCCGGTCCACCAACGCCACGTCCGGCTGGTCGGGCGCGGGCGGGCAGACCAACAACCCCTACGTGCTGGACCGCAACCCGTGTGGCTCGTCCTCCGGGTCGGGCGCCGGTGTCGCGGCGTCGCTGGCCCAGGTGGCGATCGGCACCGAGACCGACGGGTCGATCGTGTGCCCGGCCGGCAACAACGGCGTCGTGGGGCACAAGCCCTCGCTGGGCCTGGTCAGCCGGACCGGCGTCGCGCCGATCTCGGCCGAGCAGGACACCGCCGGCCCGATGGCGCGCAACGTCGTGGACGTCGCGATCACGCTGTCCGTGCTGCAGGGCCGCGACCCGAGCGACCCGGCCACCGCCGAGTACCCGGCCGACCAGCCGACCGACTACGCGAAGCTGCTGAGGCCGCACGCGTTGCGCGGCGCCCGGATCGGGGTCTGGCGGCAGGCCGGGATCGACCCGGACGTGGACCGGATCGTCGAGGAGTCCGTGGCCACGCTGCGCGCGAAGGGCGCGACCGTGGTCGACGTCGAGATTCCCTACCGCGACGAGTTCGGCGCGGCCGAGTCGCCGGCCCTGCTGACCGAGTTCACCCGCGACCTGCCGGCGTACCTGGCGCACCGGCACGGGGTGCCGCAGAGCATCGCGGAGCTGGTGGAGTTCAACCGCGAGGACCCGGTGGAGCTGAGCAAGTTCGGCCAGGAGCTGTTCGAGCAGGCGCTGACCGCGCCCGGTCCCGACGACCCGGCCTACCTCATGCAGCGGGCCACCGCGACCTCGCTGGCGCGGCGGTCGATCGACGAGACGCTGGCGGCGCACGACCTCGACGCGATCGTCTCGCCGACCAACGGTCCCGCGTGGAAGACGACGTACGGCAACGGTGACGACGGCTTCCTGCTCGAGTCCTCCGGCCCGGCCGCCGTGTCCGGCTACCCGAACGTCGCCGTGCCCGCCGGCTACGCCGGTGAGCTGCCGATCGGGGTCTCGTTCTTCGCCGGCCGCTGGGCGGACGCCAGGGTGCTCGCCTACGCCGCCGCGTACGAGGCGGCAAACCCCGTCCGGCACGCCCCGAAGCTCCTGCCCGGAGGCTGACCCCGCGCGCGTCCCGGGGCGGATACTCCGATCGCAGCAACGATCTCGCCATTCCGGGGGCAAAAGTTCACCAACTCTCGCCACATGATGTGGATCTGTGACACGCTCTGCGACGCGTGTCACAGCACGCATCCGCGATTCCCTGCGTGGCGGAGGTTCATCGAACATGCGAACAAAGACTCGGGCACTGCTCCTGGCTACGGTCGGTGCCCTCGCGGCGGTGGGTGTCACCGTGGCGGTTCAGGCGCCGCAGGCCGCGGCGGCGCCGAACTTCCAGGTGCCGTTCGCCTGCAACACCGTGGTCACCGCGGCGACGTTCTCCGGGCACAGCCCCCAGAACGCCGTCGACTTCCAGAAGTCCGGCATCACCGGGATGCCGGTGCTCGCGTCCGCGGCCGGCACGGTGACGCGCGTGGAGAACGAGGGCAGCGTCAGCTACGGCCGGTGGATCGAGCTCGACCACGGCGGCGGCTACCGCACCCGCTACGCCCACCTGTCCTCCCAGGGCGTGTCGGTCGGCCAGAACGTCGCGCTCGGCCAGCAGATCGGCAAGGCCGGCGCCACCGGTGGCGTCACCGGGCCGCACCTGCACTACGAGCAGATCGTCAGCGGCTCGGTGCGCAGGGCCGTGCTCGACGGCGTTGCGGTGCCCTACTACGCGCACACCAACTTCACCAGCCACAACAAGTGCGGCGGCAACCCGTACACCGCCGGCGAGGTGTGCGGCTCCGGCTACTCGGTGATCGACTCGCACGCGCTGACCGGCGGCACGGTCTACCTGCTCTACAACGCCGGCAGCCTGAAGAACTGCGTCACGACGCTCAAGTCGACCTCCCTCGGCACGCCGTCGGCGGTCTCGGCCCACCTCCAGGTGGAGGGCTCGGCCGCGGTCACCGACTCGGGCAACTTCGCCTACTACGCCGGACCGGTGTCCAAGGCCGCCGGCTCGACGTGCGTGAAGTGGGGCGGCTCGGTGGGTTCCAGCTCGTACACCAGCCCGTTCGAGCACTGCGGCTGACGTACCCGGCTGTCCTGGGCCCGCGTGGCGGGCTCAGGACAGCTTGAGCGTCGGCTGGTACATGTCCAGCCACACCGCGAGGTTGAGCACGCGCTCCAGCCCGAACCGCACCGGCATGTCGACCGCCTCCCGCGGCAGCCCGGCCACGCCGGCGAGCCACTCCCGGCCGATCAGGTCGAACACCGGGTGCCCGGGGTTCGCCAGGTAGTCCCGGGCCTGTTCCTGCAGCGCGACCACGTACTTCGCGTCCTGTGTGGACGGATAGGGCGACTTCACCCGGTCGATCACCGACTGCGGGAGCACGTCGCGGGACGCGGCGCGCAGCAACGACTTCTCCCGGCTGTCGAACGTCTTGAGCGACCACGGCGTGTTGTAGACGTACTCGACGAGGCGGTGGTCGCAGAACGGGACCCGCACCTCGAGACCGACGGCCATCGACATGCGGTCCTTGCGGTCGAGCAGGATGCGGACGAACTGCGTCAGGTGCAGGTGGCAGATCTTGCGCATCCGCCACTCGAAGTCGGACTCGCCGTCCAGCCGATCGATGTGCGCGACCGCGGTGTCGTAGGCGTCCTGGGTGTACCGGTCCAGGTCGAGCGCCCGGGTGAGCGACGGCGTCAGGAAGCCTTCCTCGCCGCGGTGCCGCTGGAACTGCACCAGCCAGGGGAAGGTGTTCGCGCGCTGCGCCTCGGGGTCGAAGAACTGGCGGTACCCGCCGAAGACCTCGTCGGCCGACTCGCCGGACAGCGCGACCGTCGACTGTTCGCGGATGGACCGGAACAGCAGGTACAGCGACGCGTCCATGTCGCCGAGGCCGGTCGGGAGGTCGCGGGCGCGGATGACCGTGCGGCGCACCTCCGGATCGGCCAGCGCGTGGGAGTCGAGCACGATGTCCTGGTGGTCGGTGCGCGACCGCTCCGCGACGTCGTGCACGAACGGGCCGTCCGGCGTGCCACGCCATTCGTCGGCGACGAAGTTCTCGGTCTGGCCGACGAAGTCGACGGCGAAGCTGCGCACCCGTTCGCCCACCGCGCCGAGCTGCTGCGCGGCGATGGCGGTCATCGCCGAGGAGTCGAGGCCGCCGGAGAGCAGGGTGCAGCGGGGCACGTCGGCGATGAGCTGGCGGCGGACGATGTCCTCGAGCAGCTCGCGCACGTGGGCGACGGTGGTGGCCTGGTCGTCGGTGTGCTCGCGGGTCTCGAGCGTCCAGTACCGGGTGGTCCGCACGCCGTCGCGGTCGACGGTCACGACGGTGCCCGGCTCGACCTCGTACATGCCGTCCCACACCGCGTGGCGCGGCGTCTTGACGAAGGCGAACATCTCGCGGAGCCCGTCGAGCGTGACGGCAGGCTCCATGGCCGGGTTGGCGAGGATCGCCTTCGGCTCGGAGCCGAACAGCACGCCGTCGCCGGTCTCGCTGTAGTAGAAGGGCTTGATGCCCATCCGGTCGCGGACCATCACGAGCCGGTCGGCGCGGCCGTCCCAGATCGCGAACGCGTACATGCCGTTGAGCTGCTCGGCCATCGCGACGCCCCACTCGAGGTAGGCGTGTAAGACGACCTCGGTGTCCGAGTCGGTGGCGAACGCGTGCCCGCGGCCGGCGAGGACCTCGCGCAGCTCGGTGAAGTTGTAGGCCTCGCCGGAGTACACGATCGCGACCGTGCCGTCCGGGGTCTCCACGGTCATCGGCTGCCGGCCGCCGGGCAGGTCGATGATCGCGAGCCGCCGGTGGCCGAGCGCCGCGTGCTCGGTGACGAAGGTGCCGCGGTCGTCCGGGCCGCGGCAGCCCATCGTCTCGGTCATCGCGTCCAGGGTCTCGCCCTCGGACCGCAGATCACGCCGGAACCCCACCCAGCCGGTGATGCCGCACATGAGCCCTCCTGTTCGTGTGCATGCCGTCACGCAACGTGCAAGTCCATTAGACCCCTATGTAAATCGGAGGCGGCGGGAGTGTTGCGCCGAGATGCCGGGATTGCCGGGATGCAGCGGTCGACGATCGGTCGTAGACGCACGTCAACGGCCGATGTGACCTGTGCCACTCGTCAGGCGATCGGCGAGGCGCCGGGCGCCGCCCCGGCCGGTTCCACCGGTTCTCCCGGCGCCGTGCGCTGCCGGGCGAGGAGCCGCTGGATGATCATCGCCGCGACCGCCGCGCCGGCCATGCACGCGGCCATCAGCACGGCGGTGGCGCCACCGACCGACGCGAGCGGGCCGACCGCGCCGCCCACACCGAACTGGGCCAGCCCCATGAGCCCGGACGCGGTGCCCGCACGGGCGCGATGCGCGGCCAGCCCGAGCGCGGTCGCGCTGGGCAGGATCAGCGCCACCGAGGAGATCGTGGGGAACAGCAGCGCCAGCAACACCGCGAGCGGCGCGGCGAGCACGGCGGCCACCGTCAGCGCGACGCTGCCCGCGAGGCCGATGACGAGGCCGACGGTCAGCGTGTGCATCGGTCCCACCCGCCGGACGAGGAACGCGCCCAGCCGGCCGGCCAGCACCAGGCCGACCGAGTTGGCCGCGAAGACGAACGAGAAACCCTGCGCGCTCAGGCCGTAGCCGTCCTGGAGCACGAACGGGCTCATCACGATGTAGGCGAACAGGACCACCGAGGCGAGCGTGATGACGGCGGTGAACCCGGTGAATCGCGGATCGCGCACCACTGTCGCCAGCTGCCGCGCGCTCGCGCGGAACCCGCCGTGGATCCGCGCGTCCGGTGGCAGCGTGTCGCGGATCGCCCAGGCCGCGGCCGCCAGCAGCGCGCAGCCGATGAGGCACAGGGTCAGGAACAGGCCGCGCCATGGCATGACGTGCAGCAGCTGCCCGCCGAGCACCGGCGCGGCCACCGGCGCGATCCCGGTCACCAGCATGAGAAGCGAGAACACCCGCGCGGCGGCGTCGGTGTCGTAGAGGTCGCGGACGACCGCCCGGGCGATCACGATCCCCGCGCCGCCGGCCAGCCCCTGCAGGAGCCGCAGGGCGATCAGCACACCGAGGTCCGGGGCCGCCGCACACAGCGCGGACGTCACGGCGTAGGCCCCGACGCCGATGAGCAGCGGGCCGCGCCGCCCGTACCGGTCGCTCACCGGTCCCACCACCAGCTGCCCGACCGCCACGCCGACCATGCAGGCCGTCAACGTGAGCTGGGCGAGCGCGGGGGAGCCGTGCAGGTCGGCCGCGAGCGCGGGCAGCGCCGGGAGGTAGAGGTCCAGCGACAGCGGGCCGAACGCGGACAGCGCGCCCAGCACGAACAGAATGCGGAGCGGGACGAACCGTTCGGTCACGGCTCACGGTATCCCGCCGCGCGCGCCGCCCCGCCGAGCGGTTGCGCGCCCATACAATCCCTCCATGGCGAAGCCCACGGATGCCGACATCCGGATCAGCAACGCCGAGCGCGACGAGGCGATCTCCATCCTCGGGACCCACCTGTCCACCGGCCGGCTCGAGCTGGACGAGTACGAGGAGCGGTGCGGCAAGGCCGTCGCCGCCCGCACCCGCGGCGAGCTCGAGGTGCTGTTCACCGATCTCCCCGCGCCGCATCCGGACCTCAGCTCGGCGACCCCGCCCGCCCAGCTGATGCAGAAGGCGGGCCAGCTCGTCAGCAACCCCACCGGCGCGAAGCGCTCGGCCGAACTGGTGGAGACCCCGGCCAGCAAGGCCTTCGAGGTGGTCGCCGGGCTGAACCTGATCGTCGGCGTGCCCGCGGCCGTCCTGCTGACGATCTTCCTCGGCCTGTGGTGGGTGTTCATCCCCGTCGGCGTCGTGCTGATCGTGGCCGGCGCGGGCGCGGAGAACGCGAAGAAGCCGCGCACCGAACCCTGATCGTCCACAGTGGTGGGACCGCCGTACCCGCGTGTCGTAGGGTAGGAGAAGGCGCGCCGGGAAGTCTGGTCGGCACTCGTACTGTGCTGCGGAAGGGGACCCGGCGATGCGGACCGTCGAGACGGTGCTGTTCCTCGTCATCGTGGCCACGGTCGTCGCCACCTTCGCCCGGCGGCTGCGCATCCCCGCGCCGTCCCTGCTCGTCGTGGCCGGTGTGGTCGTGGGGCTGGTGCCCGGGGTGCCGGCGGTCGAGGTCACCCCGGAGATCGTGAGCCTCGTCGTGCTGCCCCCGCTGCTGTTCGCGGCGGGGGAGGAGCTGGCGTGGCGGGACCTGCGCGCGGTGTGGCGGCCGGTCACCGTGCTCGCGGTCGGGCTGGTGCTGGTGTCGGCGGTGCCGCGGTGGGGCGGTCGCGGTCGCGCTGACGCCGTTGCCGGTCGGGATGGCGTTCGTGCTGGGTGCGGTGCTGGCGAGCACGGATCCGGTCGCGGTGACCGCGCTGGCGCGGCGGCTGTCGCTGCCGTCGCGGGTGCAGGCGCTGGTGCAGGCGGAGAGCCTGTTCAACGACGCGACGAGCCTGCTGTTGTTCCGGGTGGCGCTGTCCCTGGCGGTGGCCGCGGGCGCGGTGTCCTGGCGGCACACGCTGACCGAGTTCGCGGTGCTCGCCGTCGGCGGCCTGCTGGTCGGCGCGCTCGCCGCGGGTGGCGCGTTCCTCATCCGGCGGCGGACCGAGGATCCCGTGCTGGAGACGGTGGTCTCGCTGGTCACGCCGTACGCCGCCTACGTGCTGGCGGAGTCGGTGGGCGGGTCCGGGCGTCACCGCGGTGGTGGTGGCCAGCGTCATCCTGGGCACCCAGGCGACGCGGCTGACGACCGCCGCGATCCGGCTGCAGCTGGGCGCGGTCTTCGGGACGGTCGTGTTCCTGCTGGAGAGCGTGGTGTTCGGGTTGATCGGCCTGCAGTTGCCCGCGCTCGTGCGGCGGCTGGCCGCGAACGGGGAGGGTACGGCGTGGGTGCTGCCGGCGCTCGCGATCGCGGGGGCGCTGGTGGTGGTGCGGGTGGTGTGGGTGTTCCCGCTGGCGGCGATCGCGCAGCGCAGGGGCGGGCGCCGGCCGTCGTGGCAGGTGCCGGCGGTCGTGTCGTGGGCCGGTGCGCGCGGGGTGGTGCCGCTGGCCGCGGCCCTGTCGATCCCGCTGACCATGGCCGACGGTTCGCCGCTGCCGCGACCGGGACCTGGTCCTGGTGCTGGCGATCGCGGTCATCGTGATCACGTTGGTGGTACAGGGTTTCACGCTCGCGCCGCTCGTGCAGCGCGCCGGGATCGCGCTGGACCCGCGCGACGTCGACCAGGAGCAGACGTCGGCGCGGGCGCGGCTCGCCGAGGCCGGCCTGGCGCACCTGGACGAGATCGAGGAGAGCGAGGCCGCGCCGGAGTTCGCGATCGACCAGCTGCGCCACAGCTGGCAGGCCCGCCTCGACCGCATCCTGTCGCGCGGACACCGACGAGTCCACGGCCACGTCGGCCACCTACCGCGAGCTGCGCCACGACCTGCTGGCCGCGGAGGGCGCGGAGCTGAACCGGCTCTACGAGACGGGCGCGATCACCGACGCCACCCGCCGGCGCATCCAGCGCACGCTGGACCTGGAACACACCCGCCTCAACGAGGAGTGACCGCCGCACGCCGATCTCGTGGCGGCCGCGCCACCGCGGGTTCGAATGAGTACCTCGGCTGAGTACTCGCCACGACGCGGCGGACGGGCCCGCGGCGCGACGCTGCCGTCATGACCACGACAGCGACCGAGCGTCGCACGCTCACCGCCCTGCGCGCCGCCTGGCTCTACGACGGCACCGGCGCCACCCTGATCCCCGAACCGACCGTAGTCCTCGACGGCACCACGATCGTCTCCGTCGAGTCCGGTGGCGCCATCCCCGCCGGGGCCACGCGTCGTCGACCTCGCCGGCGCGACGCTGCTGCCCGGCCTCGTCGACACCCACGTCCACCTGGCGTTCGACTCGAGTGCGGACCCGGTCGCCAACCTCGCCGCCCGCGACGACGACGCGGCCCTCGCCGCGATGGCGCAGGCCGCCCGGCTCGCCGCCCGCGGCGGCGTGACCACCGTGCGGGACCTCGGGGACCGCGGCTACCTGTCGCTGCGCCTGCGCGACGCCGCCGACCCGGCGCTGCCGACGATCGTCGCCGCGGGCCCGCCGATCACCACGCCCGGCGGCCACTGCCACTACCTCGGCGGCGCCACCACCGACGTGCGCGCGGCGGTCCGCGCGCACGCCGAGCGCGGCGTGGACGTCGTCAAGATCATGGCCAGCGGCGGCAACCTGACCCCGGGAACCCGGCCCGACCTGGCCCAGTTCGGCGTGGACGACCTGCGTGCCGCGGTCGAGGAGGCGCACCGGCACAGCCTGCCGGTCACCGCGCACGCGCACGGGCTGCCGGCCGTCGCGCAGGCCGTCGAGGCCGGTGTGGACGGGCTCGAGCACGTCTCGTTCCTGACCCGGGACGGCGTGGACCCCGCGCCCGACGACCTGGTGCGCACTATCGCCGACCGGCGGATCACGATCGGCCTGACGCTGGGCATCGCGCCCGTTCCCGGTGGCACCATCCCGCCGGGCATGGCCGCCCGCCTGCCGGCCCTGCAGGCCAACAGCCGCCGCCTGTACGAGGCCGGCGCGCCCGTGAACGCGGGCACCGACGCCGGTATCGGCCTGGTGAAGCCGCCGGACGTGCTGCGCTGGGCGGTCGCCCAGCTCGGCATGGTCGGCATGTCACCGGCGGAGGCGTTGCGCGCGAGCACCTCGCACGCCGCCGCGGTGTGCGGGCTCGGCCACCGCAAGGGCCGCCTCGAACCCGGCTACGACGCCGACGTGCTGGCCGTCGACGGTGACCCGCTCACGGATCCGGCCGCGCTGCACCGGATCCGCGCGGTCTACGTCCGTGGCGAACAGGTCACGGTCGCGGTAGGACGCTAACGCGGCGCCCTCGCGTCGCGAAACATCGGAACGTGCGGGAGTGTGTGAGCGAGGCCGGGCCGCCCCCGGTGGAGGTGCTCGAGGTCGAGTCCCTGTTGGACGGTGGGGCGCGGGCGCTCGCCGCCGACGGGAACCTGCTGGCGAGCCGGGAACGGTTCGCGGCCGCCTACCAGGAGGCCGAACGGGCCGGCGATGCCAACGCGATCGCCGCCGCCGCGCTGGGGCTCGGCGGGCTGTGGGTGCACGAGCACCGCACGCTCGCGGCCGAGGCCCAGCTGCGGGCGCGGCTGCGGCACGCCCTGTCACTCGTCGACCCGCGCAGCTCGGTCGCGCTGCAGCTGCGGGTCCGCCTCGCCGGCGAGACGGACTACCGGGCCGGCCGCCACGACGGGATCCTCGCCGTGCTCGACGAGGCACGCCGGCCGAGGACCCGATGGCGCGGGCGGAGGCGCTGAGCCTCGCGCACCACTGCCTGCTCGGGCCCGACCACGGCCCGCTGCGGCGCACCCTCGCCGCCGAGCTGATCGAGGAGAGCTTCCGCACCGGTCGCCGCAGCGACCTGCTGATGGGCCTGCTGTGGCAGACCGTCGACCTGTACCTCGACGCCGACCCGCGGGCCCGGCGGCGGCTGGCCGAGCTGCGTGGCCTGCTCGCCGAGCAGGACCACCTCGCGGTCGGCTTCGTGGCCGGCGCGATCGAGGTCATGCTCGCCATCCGGGCCGGCCGCTTCGACGAGGCCGAGGCGATGGCCGGGGAGTGCGCCGAGCGCGGGGCCGCGGCCGGGCGACGTCGACTGGGCCGGCTGGTACGGCGCCCAGCTGTTCGCGATCCGCTGGTACCAGGGCCGCGTCGCCGAGCTGGTGCCGATGCTGAGCGAGCTGGTGCACTCGCCGACGCTCAGCCGGTGGACAACTCGTTCTTCGCCGCGCTCGCCGTCGCCGCCGCCCGGGCCGGCGACCGGCTGACCGCGACCGCGACGCTGGCCACGTTGTGCCGCAACGACCTCGCGGACCTGCCGCGGTCGAGCACCTGGCTGGTGACGATGGGCGGCATCGCGGAGGCCGCACACCTGCTCGGCGACGCCGACGTCGCCGCGCGCGTGTACGACCTGGTCCTACCCGTACGCGCGGCTGCCGGCGATGGCGAGCCTCGGCATCGCCTGCTTCGGCTCGACCCACCACACGCTCGGCGTCGCCGCGATGACCACCGGCGCCCGGAGCTCGCGCGGTCGAGCACCTCCGCGAGGCGGTGCGGGCGAACCTCGCGCTCGGGCACTGGCCGGCCGTCGCCGCCTCCCGCGTGCGGTACGCGCGGGCGCTCGCGATGCGCGGCGACCCGCACGACGCCGAGGCCGCCCGGGATGCCCGGGCGGCCGCGCGCGAGGAGGCCGCGGCTGTTCGGGTTCGCGCGTCGCCCGGACGGCGACCCGCCGGCCCGGCCGGGCGGCGCGGCGGGTGTGCACGCGGGTGGGCGAGAGCTGGCGGATCGAGTGGCGCGGTCGCAGCGCGGTGGTCGGCCACAGCGTCGGCATGGCCCACCTGGCCGCCCTCGTCGCCAACCCCGGCGCCGAGCTGCACGCCGCCCAGCTCACCGGCGGTGCCGACGCCCTCGCCGGCGCCGCGACCACGTCCGGCCAGCCGGTGCTCGACGACGACGGCCGTCGGCCAGTACCGCCGCCGGCTCGGCCGAGCTGAGCGCCGAGCTCGACGAGCTGGACCCCGTGCGGCGAGGACGTCCGGGCCGAGCGGGTGCGTGCCGAGCGGGACTGGGTGCTCGGCGAGCTGGCCGGCGCCACCGGGCTCGCCGGTCGAACCCGGCGGTTCCCCGACGAGGCCGAGCGGGCCCGGATCGCCGTGGGCAAGGCGATCCGCCGCACCCTGGCGCGGGTGCACGAGGCCGACCCGGTCGTCGGCGAGCACCTGCGCGACACCGTCCGCACCGGCATGCTCTGCTCCTACCGCCCCTGAGATCCCAGGGCGCCGGGCGCGTTCCACGCGATGGAACGTCCGTGGAACGCCTACCGGGTGAGACCCGCGCGAGCGCGCGGGCAAGACAAGGGGATCTCCGATGAGGCACGGGAAGTTAGCCACAGTGGTGCCGCGTGGGGGCGCTCGTCCTCGCGGGGTGTTCCAGCACCGTGCAGGGGCAACCGGCCGACCGCGCAGGTGAAGGCCGAGGTGCCGGCGTCGCCGGTCGCCGAGCCCAGCTCCGCCGCGCCGGCGCCGGCGGGCGACTCGCGCGCTCACGCCGACCGGGACCACGCTGAAGGCCGGGAAGACCGCGACGGTGCGGTATGCGGTGAAGGACCTGAGCAAGGAGAGCACGAAGCTCGCGGTCACGGCCAAGTCGATGCGCAAGGGCAAGATCAGCGACCTGGCGGGCTTCGACCTCGACGCCCAGACCAAGGTGAGCGAGCCGTACTACGTGACGATGACGTTCCACAACGTCGGCCCCAAGCCGATGGAGCCGGGCGGCATCTTCGGCCTGATCGAGGCGCACAACACCGCGGGCGACCCGCTCAACCGGCTCAGCCTGCTGGGCGACTTCAAGCGCTGCGATGGGATCCCGCCGAAGACGCTGGCCGTCGGCGCGTCCTTCACCGAGTGCGACGTGTACATCGCGCCCGCGGGCCAGGACATCGGCGAGGTCGTCTTCGGCTTCTACCTCGGCGACGCCGACCGGACCGAGATCACCTGGAAGCCCTAGCGACCGGGCGGGGCCGGCGGGGTGAGGCGGTCGCCGAGGTCGAGCGCCTGGGCGACCCGGGTCAGGACGGCGAATGTGGCGGGCTCGGTGACGGCGGGCAGCGCCAGCACCCGCTGCCGGGCCGGCTCGTCCATGACGGCCACCGCGGTCAGCATCTCGCCGACCGCGCCGTGCTCGATCGCGGTGTGCAGCAACAGGGTCAGCGTCTCGTCGTCGGCCTCGGCGGCGTATCCGGCGAGCCGGCCGCGCAGCGCGTCGTCGGTCAGCCGTCCGATCAGGGCCAGCCCGGCGGTGCGCAGCTCGGTCGGGCCGGTCAGCGCGCTGCGCACGACGCGGCGCAGGCGGTCCGCCGGCAGCAGGCCGACCGCGCGTGTCAGCCGGGCGCCGGACTCGGCGTAGTAGCCGATCCGCAGCAGGACCTCGTCGGGCACCGTCGCGGCCACGTCGGCGACGATCCGCTCCGTGGCGGCGTCGAGCAGCCGGCCGAGGGTGATGAAGTCGCCGCGGCCGATCAGCTCGGTCACGACGGCCAGCACGCGGTCCGGGCGCATGCGGCTGACCAGCGGCGCCGCCCGGCGCGGGTCGAGGTGCGCGCACGCCTCCGCGAGGTAGTCCACCGGCATCCGGTCGGCCAGCGCGGCCGCGCGCTCCGGGGTCATCTCGCCGGCCACCCGCGCGGCGAGCATGGGAGTGAAGGCGCGCAACGTGATCCGGACGTTCAGCGGGGTGGGCAGCGTCCGGGTGATCGCGGCGACCCGCCGGAACGCCGCGCGGTGCTCGTCGTACAGCGCGCCGACCACCCGCTCGCGGAGCCGCCGGATGTCTCGGGCTCCGAGCGAGGTCGTGAACCCGACGCCCTCGGGCGTGGTCCCGAGCGCCCGGGCCAGCTTCACGACCTCGGCCCGGGCCGCTAAGTCGTGCTCGGTCATCGGCGACCCACGATCGTGCCGACGGCGCGCCGCACCGCGGCCGGCATCTGCCGCAGCGCCTCGTCCGACGCCGCCGCTAGCGCCCGGGCCTGGTTGCCACGGGCGGCCTCCAGCACGCCGTTCAGCTCGGCCAGCTGGTCGTCGGACAGGCCGTCCACGACCGCCAGGTCCTCGCCGAGCCAGGGTCTCAGCACATCCCGCACCTCGCTGCGCATACCCCGACCCTTGCACGTCCACCCCGCACCGGCCTACGCGGCCATCCGGGTCATTCCCGGCGCGCGGCGATCCGCAGGAAGATCAGGCCGGCCAGGACGGACACGGCCGAGCTGATCGTGACCGCCACCTGGTGTCCGGTGGTCAGTCCCGCGGCACCGCCGGAGATCAGCGTGGCCGCGACGACCAGGGCGACCAGCCGGCGGCCGCGGGTGCGTGACGTGGACATTCGTCGTCTCCTCTCAGGACAGTGCGGTCCAGAAACCGCAGTGGTGGGCCGCGGCCGGGTCGCTCACGTCGGGGTGGCCGGCGTCGGCGGTGAACAGGTGCGCGGACGACCCGTCGCCGTGCCAGACCGGCCACACCCCGCCCGCCGGCGTGCCCGGCGAGCCAGTCGCGGCGAAGGCGCTCCACGCGGTGATCATCCGGTCCGCCACGCGGTGCTGCGCCGCGGTCAGGCCGTAGGTGGAGCCGTCGATCCGTACAGGCTTGCCCGCCATGTCGAACAGGTAGAACAGGTCCGAGGCGTGTGAGGCGCTGGCCGGGAAGCCGGGTGGCACGGGGATCAACGGTGGCGCGGTCCGGTCGGCGAACTCGTAGCCGAACACCGGGGTGTGGCGGGCCAGGTCGGTGGCGGTGCGCAGCTGCGGGCAGGCGAACCCCGAGTCGGTGTAGACCGCGGCCCAGGCCAGCGCCGGGCTGGGGTAGTCCGCGAGCGGGTACTCGGCGGCCACCTTCGCGGCGTTCGCACCGAACCCGGCGGCGAGCAGGCCCGGGTACTGCCCGGCGGTGATCGGCCGGCCCAGCAGCGCGAACACGCCGGCGACCATGCGCTGCTCGTCGGCGGTGTGCCCGGACAGCACCGGTATCCGGGCCGCCGTCCCGTCGCGCAGCGCCCGGCGCGGGTCCTCGGGCAGCGTCGCCCCGCCGAACGCGGCGGCGGTGACGGCATCGGTCTCCGACAGCAGCCGCGCCACGGGGACCCGGCGGAGACACGCCAGCATCGTGGCGCGCGCCGGGCAGCCGAGCCGCGCCGCGACCTGGGTGCCGGTGCGCCGCGCGTCGGCGAGTGGCCGCCAGAACGCGCCGAACGCCGGGGTGTCGGGGCCGGCCGCGTTCGCCGCCAGCGTGGTGCCGCAGGAGCCGCTCTGCAGGATGGCCCGGTCGAACAACCCGCGCGCGGCCGGCGACGCGAGCTGGCCGCACACCGCTACCGCCCCGCCGGACTGGCCGAACAGCGTGACGTTGCCGCCGTCGCCGCCGAACGCCGCCGCGTTGCGCCTGATCCACCTGAGCGCCGCCCGCTGGTCCTGCAGGCCGTAGCTGCCGCCGTCGGTCATGCCCGGCACGGCGAGGTTGCCGAGCACACCGAGCCGGAAGTCGACCGTCACGACCACGACGTCGCCGCGGACGGCCAGCCGGCGCGGGTCGTACTCGGTGCCGGTGCCCGTGCTGAAACCGCCGCCGTGCAGCCAGACCATGACCGGCCGCAGCCCGCGGTGACGCGCGGCGGACACGGTGACGTCCAGGTGCAGGCAGTCCTCGTCGGTGCTGCCCTGCGGCGGTTCGCCGGTCTGCGGGCACGGCGGACCGGACGTCGTGGCCGGCCGCACGGCCGGCCAGGGCCGCACCGGCTCGGGCGGCGCCCACCGCAGCGCGCCCAGCGGCGGCCGGGCGTACGGGACGTCGCGGAAGCGCAGCACGTCGCCGTCGCGGGCGCCGTGCAGCGCGCCGGAGCGGGTGTGCACGTACTCCGGCACCGTCCGGTCCCCGGCGGGCCCGGCGCCTGACGCGCAGGCGATCGCCGGCAGGGTGACGAGCAGCGCCGCGGCGAGCAGCGTGCCTCGCATGAGATGACCTCCGATCGAGTCGTGGACCTCCACCGTCGCGGTGGCGTGGGCGGTGCGACCACTCCCGATCGACCGGATCGCCGCACCGATCGGCCGTGGCACGGCGACGAAAGTCGCGACCCCGGCGACGAACGTCCACACCTGACCGCGGCCCGGTTCGCCGCCGCCGGCGCCCACCTACGATCCGGTCGTGCCACGCGTCCGCCGCACCGAACGGCTGCTCCCGCCCGCCGTGGCGCTCACCACCGCGCTCGGCCCGCTGTTCGCCACCGTCGTGGTGCCGGCCCCGTTCGCCGGCATCGCGCTCGTGCTCGCCGCCGGGGTGCTCGCGCAGCTGGCCGCGACCCTCGTGGTCGCGCGGTTGCCGCGTGCACCGCACCTCGGGTTCGCCGCCGTCCTCGCCGTCGCCGCGGCGCTGGCTACCGTGCCCTCGCCGTGGCGGACGCTGCTCGCCGAGCAGGCGGTGCCGTGGGTGCCGCTGGCGCTCGCGTGGGCCACCGTCCGGGTCGTCGAGGGCGCCCGCACGCCCCGCCAGCTGCGGGTGTCCGGGCTGCTGGCCGCCGGCTACCTGGCGGTGATCGGTGCGACGGCAGGCGGCGGCGCCGGGACTGCCACCACCGCGGTGCTCGGCGCCGCCGTGCCGCTGCTCGGCGGCCTCTGCGCGAGCCTCGCGGTCCGGTTGCGCCAGGCCCGCCGCGACCGGGTGGCCGCCCTCGAGCGGGAACGGGACGCGATGGCCTACCGCGCGCGGATGGACGAGCGGCAGCGGGTCGCCGCGCAGGTGCACGACACGCTCGGCCACGTGCTGACGCTGCTGGTGCTGCACGCCAACGCGCTCGCCGCCACCGGGGACGCCGCCGGGCGCGCGGCGGGGGAGCGGATCAGCGTGCTGGGCAACCAGGGGCTGACCGAGCTGCGCCGCATCCTCGCCCTGCTGGACGCGCCTGCCGCGGTGCCACCGCGCGGGCCGGACCCGGTGCGCCCGGAGCAGGCCGTGCGCGAACTCGTCGAGCAGGCGCGTGCGGCGGGCCAGTCCGTCGACCTCGACGTGCCCGGGCCGCTGCCCGCGCTGGCCCCGGCGACCGCGAGCGCGCTGTCGCGCACCGTGCAGGAAGGCCTGACCAACGCGCGCCGGCACGCCCCGGGCAGCGACGTCCGCGTCGGGGTCGCGGTCGCCGGCGGCACCGTGCGCGTCGACGTCCGCAACGGCCCGGGCCGGACACCGGGCGACGCGACCGGCACCGGCCGGGGCCTGGCCGCCATGCGCCACCGCATCGACGTGCTGGGCGGCCGCTGCGAGGCACGCCCGCACCGACGAGGGTGGCTACGCTCTGCGCGTGGAACTGCCCGCGAACCCCGGGGACGGCGCGTGACCGTGCACGTCGTCGTCGTGGACGACGAGCCGATGGTCGGCGAGTTCCTCCGCACGCTGCTGTCCGGCACCGGCGAGATCGTCGTCGACGCGACGGCCCACGACGGGGCCGAGGGCATCGAGGCGGTGGTGCGCCACCAGCCCGACGTCGTGCTGATGGACCTGCGGATGCCCGGTGTGGACGGAGTCCGGGCCACCACGGAGATCCGCGCCCTGCCCGAGCCGCCGGCCGTGGTCGCGATGACCACACTGGACACCGACGAGCACGTGCTCGCCGCGCTGGAGGCCGGGGCGAGCGGGTTCATCCTGAAGACCACCCCGCCCCCCCAGCTGGTGCCGCTGGTGCTCGCGGCCGCCGCGGGCACGTCGGTGCTCTCGCCCGAGGCCCTCACCCGGCTGCGCCGCCGCCGCGAGGTCACCGGCCCGCCGCCCGCGGACCCGCGCCTGGACGCGTTGAGCCCACGCGAGCGCGAGGTGCTGCAGCTCGTCGCCGCCGGACTGTCCAATGCGGACATCGCGGCCCGGCTGTACCTCAGCGAAGGCACCGTCAAGGGCAGCGTGTCCCGCCTGATGACCCAGCTCGACTGCCGCAACCGCACGCAGCTCGCGTTGCGCGTGACCCAGCCACACCACGACTGACCGGAGGACCCTGCCCATGGTGACGCTGTCGATGGAGACCGAGATCAACGGTTCCGCCGAGGCGGTGTTCGACGCCATCACCGACCTGCGCGGCTACGGCCGCTGGCTCGACACCTCGTCGGCCTACGCCGGAACCACCGACATCAGCACCGACCCGATCGCGGCCGGCACCACCTACGTCGAGCCGAGCTCCAGCGGCGTGCGCCGCGGCACGGTCACCGAGCTGACCCGTCCGGCGAGCGTGACCTTCCACCAGCCGATGACGATGAAGCCACGCCTGCTCGGCGTCATCGACATCCACGTGACCTACACGCTCACCCCGGTCGCCGCGGGCGTGCACCTCGGCCGCACGGTCGACCTCGTCATCGGCTGGCCGCTGCGGGCGGCCCAGCCGTTGGTGCTGCGCCAGTTCCGCGCGGAGAGCGAACGCACCATGCGGGCGCTCAAGACCTTCGTCGAGGGCGACTCACAAAGCCGGCCGTAGGTGGGTGACGGCCCAGCCGGCGAGGGTGCCCGGCGTGGTCGTCAGCGCCGTGCGCGGCTGTTCCGGGGTGAAGCCCTCGCTCTTGCCCACGGCCATGCCGACGATCCCCTCGACGGCGACATCGCCCATGCCCGCCTGCTTCAGGGCCGCGCGCTGCTCGTCGTCGGTGATCCGCTGAGCCTCGATCGGCACGCCGGTCGCGGTCGACAACGCCTCGGCGGCCTCGGGCCAGGTCAGGTCGGCCGGTCCGTGCACCGCCTGCACCTGCCGGCCCGTCCAGTCGCCGGCGAGCAGTCGCAGTGCCGCGACGGCGGCGATGTCGCGCGGGTCGACCCACGGCATGGGCTCGTCCAGTGGCCGGGTCGTGGTCAGCCGACCGGCGCGCAGCCCGTCGAGATCCATGAGCAGGTTGGTCATGAAGTAGCTGCAGCGCAGGTGCAGCAGCGCGGCGCCGGTCTCCTCGCGCGCCGCGTCGAGCCGCTCCTCGACGCGGGCCAGCCCGTCGATGAAGCCCGCGCCGTGGCGCAGCTCGGCGCCCACGCTGCTCTGGAACACCACGCGGGGGATCCGGTTCTTCCGCATCGCCGCGGCGAGGCCCTCCCCGGTGCGTTCGGCGTCGGCGTCCGGGTCGGGCAGCGACCAGTCGTCGGGGTGCACCCAGAAGACCGCGTCGACGTCGCGGGTCGACTCGGCGACGTAGTCGGCATCGCGCAGGTCGCCGACGGCCGTGTCCACGTGCTCGCGCAGCCCGGCGTCGAGCCGGTCCGGGTCGCGCAGCAGCAGGCGAGGCCGCTCGCCGGCCTGGCACAGCATCCGCACGACGTGCGATCCGACGTTGCCGGTCGGCGTGGTGACGGCGATCGTCACGGTGACCTCCTCAGGTGACCTTCCGGTCCGGGTCCCGCGGGAGGACGCGGCGGGGGAGTCCGTGCGGGCGCGAGCGGGGCTTCCACTCGCGCGGGTAGCCCAATGAGACCTCGTCGAAACGGACGCCGTCGTACTCGGTGGTGCGCGGGATGTGCAGGTGGCCGTAGACCATGGCCGCCGCGTCGAAGCGGAGGTGCCAGTCCGCGGTCGCCTCGGTGCCGCACCACTGGGCGAACTCCGGGTAGCGCAGCACCCGCGTCGGCTCGCGGACCAGCGGGTAGTGGTTGACCAGGACGGTCGGCGTGGTGACCTCGGCCAGCCGCTTCTCGGTCAGCGCCACCCGCGCCCGGCACCAGTCGTCGCGGGTCGGGTACGGGTCGGGGTGGAGCATGTACTCGTCGGTGCACACCACGCCGGTCTCGTGGGCGTAGGCGAGGCCCTCCTCCTTGGTGGCGCAGCCCTGCGGCCGGAACGTGTAGTCGTAGAGCAGGAACAGCGGCGCGATCGTCACCGGCCCGTCCGGGCCCTGCCACTCGGCGTACGGGTCCTCCGGGGTGAGCACGCCGAGCCCGCGGGCCATCTCCACGACCGCCTCGTACCGCTCGACCCCGCGCAGCGTGACCGGGTCGTCGGGCGGGGTCCACAGCTCGTGGTTGCCCGGCACCCAGACGACCTTCGCGAACCGTTCGGCCAGCACGCCGAGCGCCCACTCGATGCTCGAGAACCGCTCGGCGACGTCGCCCGCCACCAGCAGCCAGTCGTCGGCCGACACCGGGCGCAGGTCCCGGACCACCTCGCGGTTCTCCGGGTAGGACACGTGCAGGTCGCTCACCGCATACAAGACCAGTCACGACATCCGACCCTAACGGTCGCGTTATCCGCCGCCGCCTACCGTCCGTTGGTGCAGACGTTGGGGTCCCGTCGGACGGAGTCGTGCGGCGGGCCCGCCGCGTGCTGGACAATGGCCGTGACCACTTCTTCGGGGAAGGAGCCGTGGTGCGCGGACTGACCGCTTCGATCGGTGGTGTCGCGGTGCTGGCCGCGACCCTGCTGGTGGCGCCGGGCCCGGCCACGGCCCAGCCGACCACGGTCGCCGGGCTGCTCGCGCACTACTACGACCTCAGCCAGGAGGCGGAGCGGGTCAACGAGGATCTGCTGGTCCTCCAGGAGCAGGTCGCCGCGCAGCAGCGCGCGTCCACCGCGGCCACCAAGGTCGGCGGACGACGCGACGGACGTGGCCGACGCGGCCCGCGGCAAGGTCAACGACGCGCAGGACCTGGACGAGGTCGCCGCCGCGCTCGCCTCGCGCAGCAGCCTCGACGCGCTGTCCGCGCTCGCCGCGAGCACCAGCCCCGACGACCTGCTCGGCAGGCTCGAGGCGGCCAGCCTCGCCCAGCACCTGACCGGCGGCCGGCAGCTCGACGACGCCGACGCTCGCCGCAGGCCGAGGCGGCGGAGAACCAGGCGTCCGACCGCGTCCGCGACCGCGGCGACCGCGATCGGCGAAGGCCGCCAAGGGCGCGACCACCCTGCGCGACCGGCAGGCCGACCTCGACCGCCAGATCGGCCAGGTACGCAAGGCGCTGGACAACCTCACGCCGGACCAGCGCTCGCTGCTCGCGGGCATCGAGGACTACGGCGGCGACGTCGTGATCCCGGGCGGCAACATCGGCGGGATCGTCCAGTTCGTGATGTCGCAGATGGGCAAGCCGTACCTGTGGGGCGCGATCGGCCCGGCCTCCTACGACTGCTCGGGCCTGATCCAGACGGCGTACCGCCGGGCCGGCGTCACGCTGCCGCGGGTGTCGCGCCAGCAGGCGACGGTCGGGCTGATCGTGTCCCGGCCGGAGGTCAAGCCCGGCGACCTGATCTTCTACTACCAGCCCGTGCACCACGTGGCGATCGCCGTGGACAACATGCGCGCGGTGCACGCGCCGAGCATCGGCGAGACCGTCAAGATCAGCGGCATCGACGCGATCGGCCCGATCACGGTCATCCGCCGCATCCTGGGCTGAGCACCGCTGACCCGCGCGGGGTGGGTGCGGCCCAGGGAGCCGCACCCACCCGCGCGTCAGTGGTGGCGCCCGATGTGCAGGCGCCTGCGGTGGTGTGACTCGTCGTCGTCCATCGACTCGCGCAGGGACTTCAGCATCTCGTTCTCCCGCAGCACCAACGGATCCGTGCGCAGGTCCCGCCACAGCGCCCAGCACAGCCCGATCATCACGAGGGCGAACGGCGCCGCCACGATGATCGTCAGGTTCTGCAACCCGGTCAGCGCGTTACCGCTGCCGTCCCCGGCGAGCAGCATCACGATCGCCACGCCGCCCATCAGCACGCCCCAGAAGATCACGACGTTGCGTTTCGGGTGCACCGAGCCGCCCTGGGACAGCGTGCCCATCACGATCGACGCGGCGTCCGCGCCGGAGACGAAGAAGATCGACACCAGCACGATCACCAGTATCGCGGCCAGGGTGGACAGTGGCAGGTGCTCCAGGAACGCGAACGTCATCGCCTGGGAGTTGCCGTCCGTGTTGTACACCCAGCTGCCCGCGTCGAACACGCTCGCCAGCTTGCCGTCCGCGTTCAGCTGCGACAGCTGCTGCGGGGACAGGTTCGCCGCGGCGAGCGCGTCGCGCTGCTGCTGGATCGCCGCGCCGCCGAAGATCGCGAACCAGAACAGGCTCACCACGCTCGGCACGAGGATCACGCCGGCCACGAACTGCCGGATCGAGCGGCCACGGCTGATCCGCGCGATGAACATGCCGACGAACGGCGTCCACGAGATCCACCACGCCCAGTAGAAGATCGTCCAGCCGCCGAGCCAGGTCTGCATCGCCTCGCCGCCGGTGGCGCCGGTGCGGCCGGACATCTCCGCGAACTCGCGCACGTAGTCGCCGATCGCGCCGGGCACCAGGTTCAGGATCAGCACGGTCGGGCCGACCACCAGGACGAAGAACGCGAGCACGGCGGCGAGCACCATGTTGATGTTCGACAGCCACTGGATGCCCTTGGCCACACCGGACACCGCCGACGCGACGAACGCGATCGTCAGGACCGCGATGATGATCACCAGCAGCAGCGTGCCCGGCTCGCCGACCCAGCCGACGTAGCGCATGCCCTCGCCGACCTGCAGCGCGCCCAGCCCGAGCGACGCGGCCGAGCCGAACAGCGTGGCGAAGATCGCCATGATGTCGATCGCCTTGCCCAGCGGGCCTTCCGCGCGCCGCTCACCGAGCAGCGGCGCGAACACCGAGCTGAACAGCTGCCGGCGGCCGCGGCGGAACGTGCTGTACGCGATCGCCAGGCCCACCACCGCGTAGATCGCCCACGGGTGGACGGTCCAGTGGAACAGCGTCGTCGCCATCGCGGTGTGCACGGCCTCGTCCGACGCCGGCAGCGCGGTGCCCGGCGGCGGGCGTCATCAGGTGCGTCACCGGCTCGGCGACGCCGAAGAACATCAGGCCGATGCCCATGCCCGCGCTGAACATCATCGCGATCCACGACACCGTGCGGAACTCGGGCTTCTCCTTGTCCGCGCCGAGCGGGATCCGGCCGTACCGGCTGATCGCCAGCGCGATCGCGAACAGCACGAATCCACTTGCGACGAGCACGAAAGCCCAGCCGCCGTAGGGAATGATGCCGTCGTTGAGCATGCTGCCCGCGACGCTGATCAGCGAGTCGGTGCCGAACACGCCCCAGGCCAGGAACACGACGGTCAGTGCGGCGGCCACGCCGAACACGACCTTGTCGGTGACCGGTGGACGGTCGGCCGCGGCGACGAGCGTTTCTCCTGAAGCCGCAACGACTTCGTCTCCACCCGGGCCACTCTGCTCGGGCGCGTTCGCCACACTGTCCTCGGTGGTCGCTACCGGTGCCTCCTTCGCTGGTTGCGTTGCCGACTCCGTTGTCGGCTTGTCCGTCGTGTCCTCCGCCACGACGCCTCCCTCCGCTCAGGCTGTGAGTCGAGCGGAGCCTAAACTGTTGGTCAACTCAGCGGAGTGGCGCTGTTGCGCAATGTGCATCGCCCGATTTTCCGTTACGGAAAAGTGCCTGGTGCTGGCGGCGACGCACCGCCGGAACCGATCGCGAGCCCCGCCGCGAGGAACACCCCGCCGAGCAGCAGCCAGCCGGCGGTGCCCCAGCCGATGATCAGCGTGGTCACGACCAGCGGCCCGAGCATCCGGGCGACGGTGAAGCCGGAACCGAAGAAACCCTGGTACTGGCCGTGCCGCCCGGGCGGGGCGAGGTCGAAGCTGATCTCCCACGAACCGCTGGCCTGCATCATCTCGGCGAGCGACTGCAGCGCGGCGGCGAGCATCAGGATGGCCACCGCGAGCACCGCGGACGACCCGGCCGCGGACAGCGCGAACACCACGCACGCGACCAGCAGCACCACGCCGGCGGCGCGGACCTGGCGGGCGGCGGTCGCGAGGTCGCGTCACCCGGCGGGCCACCCGGACCTGGAAGACCACGACGGACATCGTGTTGAGCACCAGCAGCATCGCCACCGTCCAGCCGGGCGCGTGCGTGCGCTGCACGATCCACAGTGGAATGCCCAGCGTGATCAGCGGGATGTGCAGCTGCAGCACCATGTTGAGCGCGGCGACGACCGCGTAGGGCCGGTCGCGCAGCACCGCGAGCGCCGGCTCGCCGGCGGCCGCGCGGCTGGGGCGCCACCGCCGGGAGTCGCAGCAGGACCAGCGCGGAGACCACGAAGCTCACCGCGTCCAGCGCGAACACCGCCAGGTAGGCCGCCTCGGTGTCGACCTGCAGCGCGATCCCGCCGCACGCCGCGCCGACGGCGATGCCGCCGTTGATCGCCGACTGCAGCACCGCGCGCACCCGCGTCCGCTCCGCCGGCGAGACGAGCCCGGCGAGCAGCGCCTGGCGGGCGGCGGTGAGGCCGCACTGGCTCGCGCCGTACAGGCTCGCGACGATCACGAACGGCACGAACGAGCCGACGAACAGGAACAGCACGAGCGCCGCGGCGGTGCTCGCCGCGAGCAGCATCGCGACGCCGCGCGGCCCGCGCCGGTCGGCGAGGTGGCCGAGCGGCACGCCGGCGAGGAACCCGACCGCCCAGCCGACGGTCAGCCCGAGGCCGACCTGCGTCGCGCTGAGGCCGACGATCCGCGTGAAGTACAGCGCCGAGCAGACGAGGTAGCCGCCGAGCCCGATGGAGTCGGTGAGCTGGGCGACGGAGAGCACCCGCGGTGCGCCGGCCGGCGGCAGCCACCGGACCTTCGTGGTGGGGGCGACGCTCATGGTTCCTCCTCGTGGGCAGGCGCAAGCCGCGGTCCACGCCGGGACCGCTCGCGTACCGGTTCGTCAGTGGCCGATCAGGTCCGCCGCGCGCACGCAGGCGGCGAGCGCGTCGGCGTCGCCGGTGCGCTGGTAGGACTCGGTGGCGGTGTCGGTGAACTTGATGACGTGCTCGTCGCCGTGCGCGACGGCCCGGTCGACCATCTCGGCCACCAGGTCCTCGCCGGTCGGCGCGGCGGGCAGCTCCTCGCGCGGCGGCGCGGCGCCCGGGGCGTACGCGACGGTGATCGCGGCGCAGGCGGCCCACGCGGCGGTCAGGCTGTCCGCCCACAGCTCCCGCGGCAGCGCGGGCAGCGTGTGCAGCACCGCGTTGGGCGCGGTCGCCGTGTGCACGAGCAGCACCGGGCTCGTGTGGCCGTAGCCGAGGTACCCGACGGTCGCGGCGTCGACCAGCTCGGTGAGCCGGGCGCGGGCGTCGTCGGGGTCGGCCGGGGCACGCAGCGCGGTCAGCGACACCGGCCACGCGGGCAGCTCGGCGAGCTGGGCGAACCGGCCGGCGACGTTGCCCTCCTGGCTGCCGATCCGCGGCAGGCCACGGAACGCCTCCCGCGCGCCGAGGGTGCCGGCCGGTGCCTCGACACCGGGCACGTAGCGGGCGCGGGCCGCCCAGAACGCCAGCCCGTGCGCCAGCTCGGTGACCGTGGCGGAGTCCTCTTCGGTGTCGGCGAGCAATGCGCGGACCGCGTGGCTGGTGCGGATCACGCCGTGCGTGGTGCCGGCCGCGATGGCCGGCAGCAGCCGCGGCCACCACAGCGCGAGTACCTCGCGCCACGGGCGCTCGGCGGTCTGCCGGGTGAGGTAGGTGGTCCAGTCGGCGATCCGGTCGCCGTCGCCCATCGCCTCGCGCCACGTGTCGTCGGTGACCGGGTCGGTGGCGGCGGGCAGGTCGTCCAGCCGCGACACGTACCGGTCGACCCACGGGTGCACGTCGGCGTCGCGGCCGCGCCGGATGAGGACCTCGACGGTCATCGGCCCGTGGTTGGTCAGCGAGTTGTCGTCCCACTCCGGTCCGGCGTGGTGCAGCCGCTGGTAGGCCTCCGCGAGCGTCCCGTTCGTCATGACCCGAACCTACGACCCTGATTGGCTTGACAGAAGTGCCAATCACGGTCGAACTGGCTGGGCCAATGTAGGGTGCCTGGGTGGACTTCCACGTGAGCCTGGCCGGCCGCGGCGACCTCTCCGCGCGGATCTACCGGCAGCTGCACGAAGCGATCATCGACGGCCTGCTCGCGCCGGGGGAGCGGCTGCCGCCGACCCGCGAGCTGGCGGGGAGCCTGTCGGTCTCCCGGAACACCGTCGCGGTCGCCTACGAACGGCTGACCGCCGAGGGCTTCCTCGTCGGCAAGGTCGGCGCGGGCACCTTCGTGTGCGCCAACCCGCCCGCGCGCCCGGAACGCCCCGACCAGCCGGACGGCGAGATCGAGATCCGCCCGGTGTGGCGCTCGCTGCTCGCCGACCCGCCGCCGCCACGTCCGGTGCTGTTCGACTTCCAGGTCGGCGTGCCGGACGCGCACCGCTTCCCGATGGCCGCGTGGCGCCGGCTGGTCGCCCGCGAGCTGCGCGACGTCGGCGTGCGCGCGACGGCCTACGTCGACCCGGCCGGGCACGAGGGGCTGCGCGCCGCGATCGCCCGGCACATCGGGCTCTCCCGCTCGGTGCGGGCCGGCACCGAGGACGTCGTCGTCACGCACGGCGCGCAGCAGGCGCTGGACCTCGTCGGCCGGGTGCTGATCGAGCCCGGCGCGACCGTGGCGGTCGAGGAGCCGGGCTACCCGCCGGTGCGCGCGCTGTTCACCTCGCTCGGCGCGAAGGTCGTCGGCGTGCCGGTGGACGCCGAAGGCCTTGTGGTGGCGGCGATCCCGCGCGCGGCGAGCCTCGTCTACGTCACCCCGTCGCACCAGTTCCCGCTCGGCACCGCCATGTCGCTCGACCGCCGGACCGCGCTGCTGGCCTGGGCGCACCGCCGCGGCGCGGTGCTGATCGAGGACGACTACGACAGCGAGTTCCGCTTCTCCGACCGGCCGCTCGAGCCGCTGCACAGCCTCGACCGCGGCCGCCGGGTGGTCTACGTCGGCTCGTTCGCCAAGACCATGCTGCCGATGCTGCGGCTGGGCTTCCTCGTCGTGCCACCGTCGCTGCGTCCCGCGGTGCGCGCGGCCAAGCGGCTGACCGACCGGCAGGGCGACGTCACCACGCAGGCCGCGATGGCGGCGTTCCTCACCGAGGGCCTGTTCGCACGCCACCTGCGCCGCGCCACCCGCGACTACGCGGCCCGCCACGAGCGGATCACCGCGGTCCTGCGCCGCGACTTCGCCGACCGGCTGACTGTGGTGCCCTCGATCGCGGGCCTGCACCTCGCGGCCCGGCTGCGCGACCCGGTCGACGTCGGCGCGCTCGTGCGCCGCGCAGCCGAGGCCGGCGTCGTCGTGGAGGACCTGGCCTCCTACTACGGCGAGGGCCCCGGCGAACCGGGTCTCGCGCTGGGCTACGGCGGCATCGAGCTGGAGAAGATCGAGCCGGGTCTGCGCCGCCTCGCCGCGTGCTGGCCGTGATATACGTCCCCGTATGACCACGATCAGTACCAGGACGACGACCGCGCAGGAACTTGACGACGTGTTGACGGCGGCCGCCGCCGCGAGCACCGGGCTGGCATCCTCCCCCGGGGCACAACGGGCCGAGGCGCTGCGCAGGGTGGCCGACGCGCTGGACGCGGCGGCCGGTGACCTGGTGCCGCTCGCGAACCGGGAGACGAACCTGCCGGTGAAGCCCCGGCTGTTCGGCGAGCTCGGCCGGACCACCTTCCAGCTGCGGCTGCTGGCCGAGGTCGTCGCCGAGGGCAGCTTCCTCGAGGCGACCCTGGACTCGCCCGACCCGGACTGGCCCGCCGGCGGCCGGCCGGACGTGCGGCGGATGCTGCGCCCGCTCGGACCGGTGGTCAACTTCGCGGCCAGCAACTTCCCGTTCGCGTTCAGCGTCGCCGGCGGCGACACGGCCGCGGCGCTCGCGGCCGGCTGCCCGGTGGTGGTCAAGGCGAACCCGGGCCACCCGGAGGTGTCGGCGCTGACCGCGACGCTCGTCGCCGACGCGCTCGCCGCGGCCGGGCTGCCGGCCGGCACGGTGTCCGTGGTGTACGGCGAGGAGATCGGCCGCGCGGCACTGCTGGACCCGCGGATCAAGGCCGGCGCGTTCACCGGCTCGCCCGCGGGCGGGCGCACGCTGTTCGACCTCGCGAACTCACGGCCCGAGCCGATCCCGTTCTACGCGGAGATGGGCAGCGTGAACCCGGCGTTCGTGACGGCGCCGGCGGCCGCGAGCCGACTGGCGGAGATCGCCGACGGCTACGTCGGCTCGTTCACGCTCGGCATGGGCCAGTTCTGCACGAAGCCGGGCCTGCTGTTCGTCCCCGACGACGCGGCAGCGGCCTTCGGTGAGCACCTGGTCGCGGCACTCGCCGACCGCCCGGCGGCCCGGCTGCTGAACGACCGGATCGCCGACGGCTACGCGCGTGCGCTGTCCACGCTGACCGGCCACCCGGCGGTGTCCGTACTGCACGAGGGTGCCGACAGTGCCGAGGGCCCGGCGCCGACGCTGCTCACCACGACGGCGGCGGACCTGCTGGCGCACCGGGCGGAGCTGACGGCCGAGTGCTTCGGGCCGGTGTCGGTGCTGGTGCGGTACTCCTCGGACGACGAGCTGCTGGCGTGCGCGCGGTCGTTCACCGGCGAGCTGACCGCGACCGTCCAGGGCGAGGGCGACGACGAGGTCGCCGGCCGGCTGGTGGCCGACCTGACCACCCGGGTCGGCCGGGTGCTGTGGAACGGCTGGCCCACGGGTATCGCGGTCACCTATGCGATGCACCACAGCGGCCCGTACCCGGCGACGACGGCCCCGATGCACACGTCGGTCGGCACGACGTCGCTGCGCCGGTTCCTGCAGCCGGTCGCGTACCAGAACATGCCGCAGCACCTGCTGCCGGAGGCACTGCGCGACGGCAACCCGCTCGGCATCCCGCGCCGCCTCGACGGGGTGCTGACCCCGCCGGCCTAACGACCAACCGCGTAGCCCTGCATGCCGCGCGCGTTGGCGCCCGCGCGCAGCATGCCGGTCTCGGTGTCCCGTGACACGGCGGACATCCGGCCGAGCGACCACGGCTCGCTCACGGCGAGCTCGTGGCCGCGCCGGGCCAGCTCGTCACGGGTCGCACTGTCCACTCTGGACTCGATGACGAGCTCGGTGCCGGTGGCCCGCGGGTAGAACGACGAGGCGAACGCCGTGGTGTGCCAGGCGGGGGCGTCGATGGCCTCCTGCAGGTTCATGCCGTGGCCCGCGTGGTTGAGCAGGAAACCCAGCTGCCACTGGTCCTGCTGGTCGCCGCCGGGCGTGCCGAACGAGAGGACGCGGCCGTCGCGGGTGGCGAGCGAGGGGGACAGCGTCGTGCGCGGGCGCTTGCCGGGGGCGAGCGAGTTCGGCAGGCCCTCCTCGAGCCAGAACATCTGCGCGCGGGTGCCGAGGCAGAAGCCGAGGGAGCCGACGGTCGGTGAGCTCTGCAGCCAGCCGCCGGACGGCGTGGCGGAGATGACGTTGCCCCAGCGATCGGCGACGTCGATGTGGCAGGTGTCGCCGCGGGTGGTGCCGAGCGGGGACAGCGTGGGCTCGCCGATGCCGAGGCCGGTGGTGGTGACCACGCCGCCCTCGGTGACGAGCCGCGGCAGCCGGCCGGCGCCGGGCCGCAGTGGCGGGGCGGCATGGTCGCCGACGAGCCCGGCGCGCTCCGCCGCGTACGCGGCGGACAGGAGACGGTCGAGGTCGACGGGCGCGTCGCCGTAGGTGGCGTCGCGGTCGGCGAAGGCGAGCTTGGCGACCTCGACCACGCGGTGGATCAGGTCGGCGCTGCCCGGCGGGGGCAGCTCCCCGAGCTGCTGCAGGACCGCGAGCTGCTGGAGCAGCACCGGGCCCTGGCTCCACGCGCCGGGTTTGTGGACGGTCCAGCCGTAGGCGTCGAGGCTCACCGGCCGCTCGTAGGACGGGCGCCAGGCCGCGAGGTCGGCGCCGGTGAGCAGACCGGTGTGCGGATGGCCGGAGTCGTCGAGGATCTCGGTGCGGCAGAAGGTGTCCAGCTCCTCGGCGACGAAACCCTCGTACCAGGCACGGATCGCGGCGTCGAGCTGTGCCTCGCGGTCCGGGCCGGCGGCCTCGGCCTCGTCGACGAGCCGCCGGTAGGTGGCGGCGAGGGCCGGGTTGCGCAGGAGCTCGCCGGGTCGGGTGGCGGGCAGCCACTGGCGGGCGGAGGTGGGCCAGTAGGTGCGGAACAGCTCCGCGACGGTCTCGATGGTGAGCACGACGGCCTCGGCGACGGGGTGGCCGTGCTCGGCGTAGCCGATGGCGTAGCGAAGGATGTCGCGTAGCGGGAGCGTGCCGTGGTCGCGCAGGAGCGTGAGCCAGGCGCCGACCGCGCCGGGCACGGTGGCGGCCAGCAGGCCGGTGCCGGGCACCAGGTCGAGGCCCTGGTCGCGGAACCGCGCGATCGTGGCCGCGGCCGGCGCGACGCCCTGTCCACAGAGGACCTGCGGGGCCGGGTCGGCGGCGGTCACGAAGATCGCCGGGACCTCGCCGCCAGGACCGTTCATGTGCGGCTCGGTGACGTGCAGGGTGAACCCGGCAGCCGCGGCGGCGTCGAAGGCGTTGCCGCCGTGCTCGAGCACCGCCATCCCGGCGGCGGACGCGAGCCAGTGCGTCGAGGCCACCATGCCGAAGGTGCCGGCCAGTTCGGGGCGCGTGGTGAACACCCCGACCACGCTAGGCGGTGGGCGGGCGGACCTCCAGCCGGATCCGCTTGTTGCCCTTGCCCTTCGACTCGGTGCCGGTGACCGCGACGGAGCCGACCTCGGCCGTGCTGAGCACGTGCGTGCCGCCGTCGGCCTGCTTGTCGAGGCCGACGATGTCGATCACGCGCAGCGGGTCGATCTCGGCGGGGATGAGGTTGGCGGAGGTCCGGATGAGGGCGGGGTCGGCGTCGGCGGTCTCGCGGCCGAGGAAGGTCACCACGATCTCGCGAGCGGCGGCGATCTCCTCGTTGGTCCGGGCCTCGACGCGCTGGCCGAGCTCGGTGGACATGCTCTCCAGCGGGAAGTCGAGGCGGCCCTTGCCGGGGTCCATGTTGCCGCCGGTGACGGCGACGTGGAACTCGGTCCAGATGACGCCGCAGAGGATGTGCAGGGCGGTGTGGGTGCGCATCAGCAGGTGGCGGCGGTCCCAGTCGAGCTCGCCGGACACCTCGGTGCCGCGGTCCGGTGGTTCGGGGGTGTCCAGCCAGTGCCAGATGAGCCCGCCGTCCCGTTTCGCCTTGGTGACCGGTGCCGAGCCGCCGTCCCACCGCAGCGTGCCGAGGTCGTGCGGCTGCCCGCCGCCACCCGGGTAGAAGGCCGTGCGGGCCAGCGCGACGCGGCTCTGCTCGCGGTCGACGTCGACGATGGCGCTGTCGAAGGAGCGCCGGTAGGCGTCGGTGGCGAAGAGCTCGGTCTCGGCGAGCCCTGGTGGTGGGGCGGCGGGGGTCGTGTTGCCCGGAACTGCCATGACGTGCCTCCTGCGGGGTGTCCCCGGTATCGTGCGCCCGCGGGTCGGCGGGTGGTTACCCCCCTCGGGTATGCTGGACGGTCGGGCACCGGGAACGGCGGAAGGGGAGCGGGATGCGGGGCTACACCAGTGACAAGGACGGGTACCTGAAGCGCCTGCGCCGTATCGAGGGGCAGATTCGTGGCCTGCAGCGCATGGTCGAGAACGACGAGTACTGCATAGACGTCCTGACCCAGATCTCCGCGGCGACGAAGGCCCTGCAGGCCGTGTCGCTAGGACTCATGGACGAGCACCTGCGCCACTGCGTGGCCCAGGCCCTGGCCGACGGCGGCAAAGACGCAGACGACAAGGTCCGCGAGGCCAGCGACGCCATCGCCCGCCTGGTCCGCTCCTGACCCACCCGGCGGCGGGGAGTTTGCGGCTGGCGTCGGGCGCCAACGGGTTCGCACAGAGGTCGACTCCGCACCCGACTGCCAACCTTGAGGCAAATCCGGTGCGAGCCCAGGGCCGATCTGCCTCGCGGCTGTCGAGCACAGCCCCGAAGTTCAACCGGCGGCCGCCGGCCCAATGAGGCAAGTGGCCCTGGCCTGCTCGAAACCCGCGCCCAGCGCCTCATCCGCGCAAACCTGCCCAACCCACGCGCAGTGTTGAGGCAATGGCGCGAGCCCTGCCCGCCCGCCCTGGCCGAAATCCGCGCGTCGTCACGAGCGTCGTGGGGCTCGCGACCCGCAACGTGGCGGCCGCGCTCGGTGGCGCGCTGATCCTGGTGCCGGGCAAGCTGCTCGGCACCGCACCGTCGCCCGCGCAAACCCGCCCGCCCCAACAGCCCAACCGAGGCCCGCAGCCAAAGGCGCCCCGCGCATACCCGCCCGGCTCAACAGCAAACCGAGGCCCGCAACCCAAAGGGCGCTTTGTGCATAGCCGCCCGGCTCGACAGCCCAACCGAGGCCTGCAGCCAAAGGCGCCCCGCGCATACCCGCCCGGCTCAACAGCAAACCGAGGCCCGCAACCCAAAGGGCGCTTTGCGCATAGCCGCCCGGCTCGACAGCCCAACCGAGGCCCGCAGCCAAAGGCGCCCCGCGCAAACCCACCCGGCTCAACAGCAAACCGAGGCCCGCAACCAAAAACAGCCCCGGCCGAAACCAACCGGCCCCCACGCACCCGGCCCCCCGGCCGGCCCACCACCCTGCCTTCCCCTCCAGAAGCTAACCCGTCACCGCACCCCGCGAGGCCGGAACTGGATGGAGATCCGTGGTCCGACCGGCTTGGTGGTCTTCGGTACGGCGTGTTCCCAGGTGCGCTGGCACGAGCCGCCCATCACGATGAGGTCGCCCAGGCCCAGGGGGTAGCGGAGGGTCTCGCCGCCTCCGCGCGGCCGGAGTAACAGCGGCCGGGGTGCGCCTATGGAGACGATCGCCACCATGGTGTCCTCCGTGTTGCCCCGGCCGATGCGGTCGCCGTGCCAGGCCACCGAGTCGCGGCCGTCGCGGTAGTAGCACAGGCCGGCGGTGCGGAACGGCTCGCCGAGTTCGGTGGCGTAGTACGTGGTCAGCGCCTCGCGTGCGGTGTCGAGTATCGGGTCGGGCAGGGTGTCGCCTTCGTCGTAGAAGCACAGCAGCCGGGGCACGTCGACGACCCGGTCGTACATCTGCCGGCGTTCGCCTCGCCACGGGACCTCGCGCGCCAACCGTTCGAACAGCGTGCCGGCCCCGGTGAGCCAGCCGCGCCGCACGTCGAGCCACGCCCCGCGACCGAGCTCCGTCCGCGTGGTCGCGGCGAGCGATCGCAGGCCGACCTCCTCCAGGTCGTCCAACAGGGAACCTTGCACTGCACCAGCCATGGCATCGACCTTACCCGCGATTCGAACTGATGAGCGTAACCGGATCGGGTGGAATCCGGGTGTGACCCCGTCCACCTCGGCGGTTCGGCGCCCCGGGCGTGGGTACGCCGCGGTCGACACAGCCGGACAACGAGGTGGGGACGCACCACATGACCAGCACAGACACCACGACGCGCCGACCCAGAGTGGTCGTCGTCGGCACCGGGTTCGCGGGCTACCACTGCCTGCGCACCCTGGAACGCCGGCTGCCGGACGCCGACCTCGTCGCGGTCAACCCGACCGACTACATGCTCTACGTCCCGCTGCTGCCCGAGGTCGCGGGCGGCACGCTCGACCCGCGCCGGGTCGCGGTGCCGCTGCGGACCATGCTGCCGAAGACCCGCACGGTGCTCGGCAACGTCACCGGCCTGGACCTGGCCGGCAAGACCGTCACCGTGGTCGGCGCCGAGGGCCGCCGCGAGGACCTGTCCTGGGACCGCCTCGTCATCGCGTCCGGCAGCGTCACCCGGCTGCTGTCCATCCCGGGCGTCGCCCGCTACGCCAAGGGCTTCAAGTCCGTGGCCGAGAGCGTCTACCTTCGCGACCACGTCCTGCGCCAGCTCGAGCTGGCCGACCAGACCGAGGACCCCGCCGAGCGGGCGTCGCGGTCCACCTTCGTCGTGGTCGGGGCGGGGTACACCGGCACCGAGCTCGTCGCCCAGGGCAAGGAGCTCAGCCGGCAGGCGGGCGTGGACGCGCGTTGGGTGCTCGTCGACATGGCCGACCGCGTGCTGCCCAACCTCAGCCCGCGCCTCGCCGGCCCCGCCCGGCGGATCCTCGAGAAGCGCGGCATCGAGGTGCGGCTGGAGACCAGCGTCAGCGAGGTCACCGAGACCTGCGTCCGCCTGACCGACGGGACCGAGATCCCGGCCCGCACCGTCGCCTGGTGCGTCGGGGTGCGGCCGGACCCGCTGATCGAGCCGCTCGATCTGCCGACCACGAAGGGCCGGCTCGACACCGACGAGTACCTGGCCGTACCCGGTCTTCCGGACGTGTTCGCCGCCGGGGACGTCGCGGCCGTTCCCGATCTGACCAGGCCCGGTGAGATCACGCCGATGACCGCCCAGCACGCGCAGCGGCAGGGCCGCGTCGCCGCGATCAACGTCGCCGCGTCGCTCGGCACGGGCGCGCACAAGGTCTACAAGCACCGCGACCTCGGCTTCGTCGTCGACCTCGCCGGCGGCCAGGCGGTCGCCGACCCGTTGCACGTGCCGTTGCACGGCTGGCCGGCCAAGATCGTCACCCGGGGCTACCACCTCATGGCGATGCCCGCGAACCGGCTGCGCGTGGCCCTCGACTGGCTCGCGGACCTGCTCAGCAAGCGCCAGGTGGTCCACTTCGGACTCGTGTCGGAGAAGGGCATCAGCCTTGCCGAGGCCGACGGCGTGGCGGAGCCGCGGGTGGAGGGGTTTGCCGGGAGCAAGGCCGGGTAGTTGGCGGATCTGACGACGAGTAGGAGCGGCAAGTCCGATGGTGCAATTCGGCTACACCTTGATGACCGAGCAGGCCGGTCCGCGGGAGCTGGTCCGCCACGCCGCCGAGGCGGAGCGGGCCGGCTTCGACTTCGAGGTCATGAGCGACCACTACTCTCCCTGGCTCGACGAGCAGGGCCACGCGCCGAACGCGTGGAGCGTGCTGGGCGCGGTGACGCAGGCGACGCGGCGGGTCGACCTGATGACGTACGTGACGTGCCCGATCATGCGCTACCACCCCGCGGTGGTCGCGCAGCAGGCCGCGACCGTGCAGCTGTTGTCCGGCAACAGGTTCACGCTCGGGCTCGGTGCCGGCGAGAACCTCAACGAGCACGTCGTCGGCCGGGGCTGGCCGCCGGTGAACGTCCGGCACGAGATGCTCGGTGAGGCGATCCACATCATCGGCGCGCTGTTCGACGGCGGCTACGTCGACTACGCCGGTGACCATTTCCGGGTCGACTCGGCGAAGCTGTGGGACCTGCCGGACATCCGGGTGCCGGTCGCGACGGCGGTGTCCGGCGCGCAGTCGGTGGGCCTGTTCGCGCCGCTGTCGGACGCGATGATCGCGGTGGAGCCCGACGAGGAGCTGGTCGGCACGTGGAACTCCGTCCACCAGGGCGAGTCCGCGAAGATCGCGCAGCTGCCGGTGTGCTGGGACCCGGACCGCGACGCGGCCGTGCGGCGCGCGCACGAGCAGTTCCGCTGGTTCGCGGGCGGCTGGAAGGTCAACGCCGAGCTGCCTGGGCCGTCCGCGTTCGCGGCGGCGACCCAGTTCGTCACCGAGGAGAACGTGGCGGGCAACATCCCGTGCGGCCCGGACATCGAGCCGATCGTGGCGGCCGCGAAACCGTTCTGGAGTGCGGGTTTCACCCATGTCGCCCTGGTCCAGATCGGTGGCGAGCACCAGGACGGCTTCTTCGAGTTCGCCCGGGACCGGCTGCTGCCCGCCCTCAACGAGGCGGCCAACTAAGGTTGGACGGGTGCTGATCCGCACCGAGCGGCTCCTGCTGCGCCCGTTCGAACCCGGCGACGTCGACGACGTCTGGGCCTTCCAACGCCTGCCGGAGGTCGCCCGGCACATGCTCCGCCAACCGCGTGACCGCGACGGCGCCGCGGTGTCGGTCCGCGGGATGATGGCCGAGACCAGGCTCGCGGGGGGCGCCCTCACGTTCGCCGTGGTGCTGCCCGAGAGCGGCGCCGTCGTCGGCGAGGCCTCGCTCGTCCTGCGCAGCAGCGCCCACCGCGGGGCCGAGCTCGGCTATGTCCTACACCCCGCCCACCAGGGACGGGGCCTCGCGACCGAGGCGGCCACCGCGTTGCTCAGGCTCGGGTTCGACGACCACGGACTGCACCGGATCACGGCGAAGTGCTCCGCGGACAACGCCGCGTCGGCGCGGCTGATGGAACGCCTGGGCATGCGCCGCGAGGGCCACCTTCTGAGCAGCCGGCTGGTCAAGGGCGAGTGGCGCGACGAACTGGTCTACGCGATGCTCGCCGGCGAATGGCTCACGCGGTCTCGGTGAGCTCGATGTGGTCGGCGGTCCAGCCGACGGCCTTCGTGCTGACGGTGAGACCCAGACCCGGGCGGTCGGGTACGACCAGGCGGCCACCGCGTACCTCGAGGTGCTCGTTGAACAGGGGCTGCATCCATTCGACGTGCTCCACCCACGTCGCGCGCGGGTAGGCCGCCGCGAGGTGGAGGTGGACCTCCATGGCGAAGTGCGGGGCCAGCAGGAGTCCTTTGTGGTCAGCCAGTGCCGCGATGCGCAGGAACGGCGTGATACCACCGATCCGCGGCGCGTCCGGCTGCACCACGTCGCTCGCGCCCGCCTCGATCAGCTGGGCGTGCTCGGCCACGCTCGTCAGCATCTCGCCCGTCGCGATCGGGGTGTCCAGCGCGGCGGCGAGCGCGGCGTGGCCCTCCGCGTCGTGGGCCTCCAGCGGCTCCTCGATCCACACCAGGTTGAACCGCTCGAGGAGGCGGCACAGCCGGTGCGCGGTCGGCCGGTCCCACTGCTGGTTCGCGTCCACCATCAGCGGCACGCTGTCGCCGAGGCGCTCGCGCAGCACCCGCAGCCGCTCGAGGTCCGCCGTCGGGTCGGGCTGGTCCAGCTTGAGCTTGATGCCGCCGATGCCCGACGCGAGCACGCGCTGGGCGGTGTCGACCATCTCCGGCGAGCGGCGTGGACTGCAGGCCGCTGTAGCAGCGCACCGAGTCTCGGTAGCGAGCCGAGCAGCTTCGCGAGCGGCAGCCCGGCGCGCCGGGCCTTCAGGTCCCACAGCGCGATGTCGACCGCCGCGATCGCCTGCGCGGCAAGGCCACCGCGGCCGACCGACGCGCCGGCCCACGCGAGCTTCTCCCAGATCCGGCCGATGTCGCTGGGGTCCTCGCCGAGCAGCTGCGGCGCGATCTCCTTGGCGTGCGCGTAGAGCGCGGGTCCGCCGGCCCGCTTTGCATAGCTGAAGCCGAGTCCGCGATGCCCCTCGACGGTGCCGACCTCGGCGAACAGGAACGCGACCTCGGTCAGCGGCTGCTGGCGACCGGCGGGCACCCGCGTGTCGCTGATCGGGGCGGCCAGCGGCAGGAAGACCAGCGAGAGCCGGACAAGATCGATGCGGTCCCCGCCGGGGGTGGCGGGGGCGGCGGCTTCGGGCACGCGGCTATCTCCTCGGGGGGTGTGGGGGAGCGTCCAGTTGTACCGCGTCGCCACCTGGTTGCCTAGGACGATTGTCATGTACATTTGTTCATGTACAGATGTACATATCGAGGAGAAGTGCCGTGCCGTACGTGTTCCTGCTGTTCGCGATCGCGTTCGAGGTGGTCGCCACCAGCCTGCTCAAGCTCAGCGACGGCTTCACCAGACTGTGGCCGACCGTCGGCAGCGTCGCGGGCTACGTGGCCGCGTTTGTCTTGCTCGCGGTGGTGGTGCGGCACGTGCCGGTCGGGGTGGCGTATGCGATGTGGGCCGGCCTCGGTACCGCCGCGATTGCCGCCGTCGGCGTCGTGTTCCTGCACGAGACGATCACGGTCGCCAAGGTGGCCGGGGTGCTGCTGGTGATCGGCGGCGTCGTGCTGCTCAACCTGGGCGGTGCGCATTGAGCCCGCGGCGGGACCCGGAAGGGCGGCGGCGGGCGATCGTGCACGCCGCGGTGCGGGAGATCGCGGAGGTCGGCGTCGGGCAGGTGACGCACCGGCGGATCGCCGCGCGGGCGGGCGTCCCGCTCGGCTCCACGACGTACTACTTCCCGACACTCGACGACCTCGTGTCCGCTGCGCTGCGGGAGGCGACCGAGACCACCCGGGCGCTGCTGGTGGACTGGGCCGACGCGCTGACCGCGAGCGAGGACGTCGCGGCGACCTTCGCCGACCTGTGCCGCCGCTACCTCGCCGATCGTGACCAGGCCCTGCTCGAGTACGAGCTGTGCCTCGCCGCGACCCGCACGCCGGAACTACGCGGGGCGGCCCGCCTCTGGATCGACGGCCTGCGTGGGATCTGCGCCCGGTTCGCGGGCGAGGCGGACCGCGGGTTCGCGCTCGCGGCGCTGGTGGACGGCGCGTTGCTGCAGGCGCTGGTGACCGGCGACGAGCTCGACGCCGACGGCCTGCGCGCCGGCGTCGAGAGTCTCCTCAGCCGCCGAACAGCGGGAGGACGGACTTGATCGTCATGTACAGGCCGTAGGCGATCGGAATGCCGACGACGAGCCAGGACACGACGAGCCGCGGAGTCTGCGTGCCGCCGGTGGTGGTGGGTTCGGACATCGTTACCTCCCGGTCGTGCTCGTCTGGTCCGGTGTGGACTCGGCCGCGGCCGCCGCGGTGAACGCGTCCGCGTGTTCGGTCTTCTCGTGGAACCGGTCGGCGACCGGGCGGATCAGCAGGTTCGCGATGAAGCCGATCGCGAGCACGCCGACCATCGTGAACAGTGCCGGCCGGTAGTCGGCCGCGACCAGCTCGCCCGGCTTGCCCCGGGCGTCGAGGAAGCCGTTGATGATCAGCGGCCCGGCGACGCCCGCGGCCGACCACGCGGTCAGCAGCCGGCCGTGGATGGCGCCGACCTGGTAGGTGCCGAACAGGTCGCGCAGGTAGGCCGGCACGGTGGCGAAACCGCCGCCGTAGAAGGAGATGATGATCCCGGCGAGCAGCACGAACACCGCGGTGGCGCTGTGTCCGGCGGTGGCCAGCAGGATGTAGAGGATCATGCCGACGCCGAGGTACATGATGTACGTCGGCTTGCGGCCCAGGAAGTCCGATGTGGACGACCAGGCGAACCGGCCGGCCATGTTGAACAGCGACAGCAGCCCGACGAACGCGGTCGCCGCCGTCGTCGCCACGGTCGACGTCGCCGCCCTCGCGGAAGAAGTCCTGGATCATCGGGCTCGCCTGCTCGAGGATGCCGATGCCGGCGGTCACGTTGCAGAACAGGACCGTCCACAACAGCCAGAACTGCGGGGTCTTGATCGCGTTCGCGGCGGAGACGTTCGACGTGGTGACCAGCGGCTTGGACTTGAGCTTCGCCGCGTCGAAGCCCGCCGGCGCCCAGCCGGGCGCGGGCACCTTCACGGTGAACACGCCGAACATCATCACGATGAAGTAGACGATGCCGAGGGTCAGGAACAGTGCGGCCACGGCCCCGCCGGAGGCGACCGACGTGGAGTTCGACGGGACGTAGTCCGGGTCGTAGAGGGCCATCAGCTGGCGGGACAGGGGAGAGGCGATGAGCGCGCCGCCACCGAAGCCCATGATCGCCATGCCGGTGGCGAGGCCCGGCCGGTCCGGGAACCACTTGATCAGCGTGGACACCGGCGAGATGTAGCCGATGCCGAGCCCGATGCCGCCGATGAAGCCGTAGCCCAGGTACACCAGCCAGAGCTGCGTCGTGGCGATGCCGAGGGAGGCGACCAGGAAGCCGGCGGCCCAGAAGCAGGCGGCGGTGAACATCGCCGCGCGCGGCCCGACCCGCTCGACCCAGGTGCCCATCACGGCGGCGGAGACGCCGAGCATCACGATCGCGATCGAGAAGATGATCCCGATCGCGGTGAGGCTGGCATCGAAGTGCTGGACCAGCGCGGTCTTGTACACGCTGGTGGCGTAGGCCTGCCCGATGCACAGGTGGATCGCGAGGGCGGCGGGCGGGATCAGCCAGCGGCTGTAGCCGGGGCCGGCGATCGTGTGTTCGCGATCCAGGAACGACAGCGCCAAGACGCACCTCCATGTGCCGTCCGGGAGTGTCCCGATTGGAC
The DNA here is from genome assembly GCA_963841395.1 of uncultured Actinomycetota bacterium. GTDB lineage: Bacteria > Actinomycetota > Actinomycetes > Mycobacteriales > Pseudonocardiaceae > Actinophytocola. The sequence continues at coordinate 266,759 of CAWJCX010000055.1, read as the reverse complement.
CCCGCAGCGCCTGCATGCAGTATCCAGACGCTACTGACCCAGATGGTTGAGGGTCAAAACATTCTGAGTAATGACGCGATAAACGTGGTTTATCACCCACGGTGACCGGGCGCGGTCCGCTCAGGATTGTCGTGAATCGCGAAAAGTCAGGTGAGATAGCGCTGCAGCAGGGCGTCGAGCTCGGCCTGGAGATCGACCTGGTGGGTGGTGTCGAGCAGGGCCCTGGCCAGCATCGGCTCGGGGTCGCGGTCGGCGAGTACGAGGCCGACCTGGTGCGCGCGGCGCGGCCGCTTGAGCGGCACCACCCGCAGGCCCTCCGGCACGCCGAACACGTGCAGCCACGCGTGCGCGATCACGCTGGACCAGCGCTTCGTGCCGACGTGGGCGTAGATCGCGGAAACGGTGTCGGCCTCGACCGACGGGGTCACGGTCACCCCGGCCTCGGCGAAGTTCCGGTCGATGATCCGCCGGTTCTGCATCACCGACGACAGCATGCACAGCGGGGTGTCGGCGAGCTCCTCCCAGCCGACCGTGTCGTGCTCGGCGAACCGGCCGTCGGCGGGCGTGAGGAGCATGTAGCGCTCGCGGTAGAGCGGCACGACGCGGACCGTGCCGAGCGGTTCGCCGTCGATGTAGGTCATGCCGACGTCGAGGTCGAACTCGGCGAGGCGGTGCACGATCTCCCGCGACGACAACGACTCGATCGACACGCGCACCTGCGGGTGCTGGTCGACGAGCGGGGTGGTGAGCAGCGAGGCGACGGTCAGCGCGGTCGGGATCGCGCCGATGCGCAGCACGCCGGACAGGCCGCCGCGCATGCTGGCCAGCTCGTGGCGCATGGCGTCCTGCTCGGCGAGGATTCGGTGCGCCCACAGCAGGACCTGCTTGCCCTCGGGGGTGAACCCCTCGAACCGCTGCCCGCGCTGGACGATCTGGACGTCGAGCTCGGCCTCCAGCTTGCGGATGGCGGCCGACAGCGCCGGCTGGGAGACGTGGCAGGACTCCGCCGCCCGCCCGAAGTGGCCCTCGCGCGCCAGCGCGCTCAGGTACTCCAGCTGGCGCAGCAACATGGCCAAGACATACCCGCAATGCGGCCGAAGGTAAAGTGCCCGGCCGTCGAGTACGTTGATCACATGCCGTCCGCGTCCACCGAGCTACGCGGGCCGGTGATCCGCGACGTCGTCCTCGCCGTGCACGGCGGTGCCGGTTCGGTGCCGCGCGGCAGCCTGTCCGCGGAGCGCGAGCGCGGCTGCCACGAGGGGCTGACCGCGGCGCTGCGCGCGGGGCAGCGGGTGCTGACCGGCGGCGGGGCGAGCCTGGACGCGGTCGAGGCCGCCGTCCGCGTGCTCGAGGACCATCCGGAGTTCAACGCTGGCCGCGGCGCGGCCTTCACCGCCGACGCCGGGCACGAGCTGGACGCGTCGATCATGAACGGCCGGGACCGGACGGCCGGCGCGGTGGCCGGCGTGCGGCACGTCGCGAACCCGATCTCGTTGGCACGCCAGGTGATGGAGCGATCCGACCACGTGCTGCTGGCCGGCGCGGGCGCCGAGGCGTTCGCGCTGCAGGCCGGGCTCCCGTACTCCACACAGGACTACTTCTTCACCCAGCGCCGTTGGGACGCGCTGCTCGAGGCGAAGCGGCGTGTGGCCGGCGCGGGGGAGACCGGCGGCGGCACGGTCGGCGCCGTGGCGGTGGACGCGGCCGGGGACCTCGCGGCGGCCACCTCGACCGGTGGGATGACCAACATGCTGAGCGGGCGCATCGGCGACTCGGCGGTGATCGGCGCGGGTACCTACGCCGACAACGCGACGGTCGCGGTCTCCTGCACCGGGATCGGCGAGGTGTTCGTGCGCGGGGTCGCCGCGTACGACATCGCCGCGCTGATGGCCTACACGGGCGCGCCGGTCGAGGCGGCCGCGTGCACGGTGATCCTGGAGAAGATCCCCGCGCTCGGCGCCACCGGCGGCGCGATCGCCCTGGACCCGCGCGGCATGCTGGCCGCGCCGCACAGCATGCCGGGGATCGCCAACGGCTACGTCACGCGCGACGGCCGGCTCGTGATCCGGCTCTACGACGACGAGACGCCGCTACTGGGTGAGCCTGATCGGGTTGACGATGTCGGCGGTGATCGTCAGCAGCATGACCGCGCCGCCGACGAGCACCAGCACCATCGTGACCGTCGACAGCCGGGTGAAGTCGACCGGCGCGGCGGCGGTCTTGCCCCGGCGTTCGCGAAGCCAGTTGCGGACCCGTTCGTACCAGATGATCGCGACGTGGCCGCCGTCCATCGGCAGCAGCGGCAGCAGGTTGAACACGCCCATGAAGAAGTTCAGCCCGGCGAGCAGGAGGAAGAACAGCTGCCAGAGCCCCGCCTCGACGGCCTCGCCGCCGATCCGGCTGGCGCCGACGACGCTGACCGGGGTGTCGGGGTCGCGCTCGGCGCCGAAGATCGAGCTGACGACGGCCGGGATGCGTTGCGGGAACTGGGCGAGCTTCGTTGCGGTCTGGCCGATCATGTCGGCCGAGAAGCTCGCGGTGGCGCCGAACGCCTCGAGCGGGCCGTAGGTGAAGGTGGTGGTCGCGGAGACGCCCGCGACGCCGACGGCGGTGGCCGAGCCGGGCCGGTCGAGCCGCGGCACGTCGACGGTCAGCCGAAGGGTGTCGTCGCCGCGCCGGACGTCGAACACGGTGGGGCCGGCGGCGTCGCGGACCGCCGTGACCATGGCGGTCCAGGTCGGGGTGGCGGTGCCACCGACCGCGACGATCTCGTCGCCGGGCCGGATGCCGGCGGCCTGCGCGGGGCCGATCGCGCCGGGCGCGCACGTGGGATTGTTCAGCTCCGCGGTGGTGCCGGCGTCGGTCACGCAGTCCGACACCTGTGACACGACGGGCTTCTCGGCCAGGTTGGGCAGGCCCAGCGTCGAGGCGAGCAGGTAGAGGGTGAGGAACGCGAGCGCGAAGTGGGTGACCGGGCCGGCGAGCATCACGGTGGTGCGCTTCCACGCCGTGTGCTTCCACATGGCGCGGCGCTCCTCGTCGGGCGTGAGCTCGTCGAGGGTGGTCATGCCGGCGATGTCGCAGAACCCGCCGAACGGCAGCCATTTCAGGCCGTACTCGGTCTCGCCACGGCGGAAGGAGAACATGGTGGGCCCCATGCCGACGAAGTACCGGCGCACCTTCATGCCGAACGCCTTCGCGGTGAGCAGGTGCCCGGCCTCGTGCAGCGCGAGCGAAACCCCGATACCCACGGCGAACAGCACCACACCGATCACGTAGGCCAACGCGTACCCCTCACCTCGCCGGGTCCCGACCGGACCCGACGGTCTCACCGGCGAGGTGAAACCCGCGTTTGCGCCTCAGTGGCCAGTGCGGCAAGGCGATGGTCCGTCCGGCCGCGACGCAGTGTCGCCGTCGTGGACGCCCGCGCCGGACGGCACTCCCCGGCGACCGCGCGGCATCCGCAGCGCGCCTTGTCAGGTGCACCCGCAGCCCGCCGACCTTGCGAGGCGCCACGCTGACGAAGGCGTTTGGCGGCCGGAGGGTCTCACCGGCGGGATGAAACCCGCGTTGGAGAACCGCACCTAAGGGGACCGGGACGGCAACCTAGCCACAAGTACGCGCCGAATCCGACCGTCTCGAGCGACGGTGACCCGCACATTTAATCCCGGGGAGGCGGGACAGCATCCAGGATCTGCTGGCCGTACTTGGCGAGCTTGTTCTCGCCCACGCCGTTGACCGAGCCCAGCTCGGCCAGGGTCGTCGGGGCCTCGGTGGCGATCTGGCGCAGGGTGGCGTCGTGAAAGATCACGTAGGCCGGGACACCCTGCTCCTTCGCGGTCGCGGCCCGCCATGCGCGGAGGCGTTCGAACAACGGCTTCGCCGCGTCCGGCAGCTCGGCCTGCGCGGCGGCCGCCTTGCCGCGCGACGACGACTTGGTGGTGGCGCGCTTCGGCTCGTGGCGCAGGCGCACCTCGCGGGTGCGGCCGAGCACCTCCGCGCTCGCGTCGGTGAGGACCAGCGTGCCGTGGTCGCCCTCCACCGTGAGCAGGCCCTGCGCGAGCAGCTGGCGCGCGACGCCGCGCCACTCCGGCTCGGACAGCTCGGTGCCGACACCGAACACCGTCAGCGACTCGTGGCCGAACTGGGTGACCTTCGCCGTGGTGCGGCCCAGGAGGATGTCGACGATGTGGCCGACGCCGAACTTCTGGCGGCGTTCGCGGTCGAGGCGGTACACCGCGGACAGCACCTTCTGCGCCGGGACCGTGCCGTCCCACGACTCCGGCGGCGACAGGCACGTGTCGCAGTTGCCGCACGGCTCCGCGCGCTCGCCGAAGTAGTTGAGCAGCTGCGTACGCCGGCACTCGACGGTCTCGCAGAGCGCCAGCATGGCGTCGAGGTGCACGCCGAGCCTGCGCCGGTGCGCGTCGTCGCCCTCCGAGGTGGCGATCATCTTCCGTTGCTGCACGACGTCCTGCAGGCCGTAGGCCAGCCACGCGGTCGACGCGAGCCCGTCGCGGCCCGCGCGGCCGGTCTCCTGGTAGTAGCCCTCGACCGACTTCGGCAGGTCCAGGTGCGCGACGAACCGGACGTCCGGCTTGTCGATGCCCATGCCGAACGCGATCGTCGCGACGACCACCAGGCCGTCCTCGCGCAGGAAGCGGGACTGGTTGGTCGCGCGGGTCCGGGCGTCGAGCCCCGCGTGGTAGGGCAGCGCCTCGATGCCGTTCTGGGACAGGAACGTGGCGGTGCGCTCGGTCGACGCGCGCGACAGGCAGTAGACGATGCCCGCGTCGCCCTTGTGCTCGGTGGTCAGCAGCTCCAGCAGCTGCTGCTCGGGCTTGTTCTTGCCGACGATCCGGTACTGGATGTTGGGCCGGTCGAAGCTCGACACGAAGTGCCGCGCCTCGGTGAGGTTGAGCCGGGTCGCGATCTCCCTGCGGGTGGCGTCGGTGGCCGTCGCGGTGAGCGCGATGCGCGGCACGCTTGGCCAGCGCTCGTGCAGCGCGGACAGCTCCAGGTAGTCGGGCCGGAAGTCGTGACCCCACTGCGCCACACAGTGCGCCTCGTCGATCGCGAACAGCGCGATCGTGCCGCGATCGAGCAGCCGCAGCGTGGACTCGACCTTGAGCCGCTCGGGCGCGAGGTAGAGCAGGTCGAGCTCGCCGGACAGGTACGCGGCCTCGACCGCGCGGCGCTGCTCGAAGTCCTGCGTGGAGTTGAGGAACCCGGCGCGCACGCCGAGCGCGGTGAGCGCGTCGACCTGGTCCTGCATCAGCGCGATGAGCGGCGAGACCACGACGCCGACGCCGTCGCGGACCAGCGCGGGGATCTGGTAGCAGAGCGACTTGCCGCCGCCGGTCGGCATCAGCACGAGCGCGTCGCCGCCACCGACGACGTGGTCGATGATCTCCTGCTGGTTCCCGCGGAACGCGTCGTAGCCGAACACGCGGCGGAGCGTGTCGACGGTCTGCTGGGTGTGCGGGTCGGTGTCGGCGGGGAGAGTCACGCGGCGATTCTATGGGCGGGCACCGACGAAGCCGTGGAGTTGTCCACAGGCGCCTCAGGCGTGTCCGCCGACGGTCACCTCGCCGATGGTCGCCTCGGGGGTGCCCTCCAGGATCGCGCCCACCCGCTCGACCTGCGCGTCCAGCTCGCGCAGCCGGTCCTTGGTGAGCGTGCCGAAGGGCTCCACGGTGATCACGATCCGCCTGCCGTAGCGGCGCTGGTGCCAACGGCCGGCGACCACGCCGTCGACGAGCAGCACCTGGACGTTGCCGGCCGCGCGCGTGGCGGCCGCACCCGGGTAAAGGCGGGCCTTGTCGTTGCCGACGGCGTAGGCGTACCCGTCGAAGTACGGCAGCAGCCGCAGGCCACGCGGCGGTTCGTCCGGGAACTCCGTGTCGTCCTTGCTCACCCAGGCAACCTCGCCGTCGACCTCGACCTCCGCCAGCTCGGCGTCCGCGAAGACCTTGCGTGCCCAAGCAGGTGGCGCCGCGAGCCAGTTGGCGAACCTGTCCGGAGTGGACGGTCCGTACGCGTGCAGGTAGGCCGCCAGCAGGTCAGGCAGCGCGCCGGACGCGGGGGCGAAGTCCGGCAGCCAGCGGCGCGGGCTGGTGTAGGTCGTTTTTCGCCCGCGGTTGGGGCCGAAGCACACCGCGCCGCGCCGCCCGGCCAGCGGCAGCGCCTGGCGCCAGCGCGGCCACTTACCCTGGAACGCCTCCATCACCGGGTCGCCCGCCCACGAGCCGCAGGCCGCGACGACCGCGTCGGACAGCTCGTCGACGGTGAGCTCGGCGTCCGTGACCGCGTCCTCGATCGCCGCGATGACCTGCTCGATCTGCTCGTCGCTCAGCCGCGCGTTCGCCTGCATCGGTGTCGTGTACGGCACCTCGGCGAGCGCGCCGGTCCACCTCGGCAGGTCGCGGGTGGGCAGCAGGTGCACGGTGCCGCGCGGGCCGAACGTCTTCACCAGGCTGCGCTCGGTCCACAGCGCGTGCCGGACGTCCGCCCGCGTCACGCCGTCGAGCCGCAGCCCGATCGACAGCTCCGCGGCGGACAGCACCTGCGCGTGCGTGCCGGCCGTCGCGGCCGCCACGTCGGCCGGGCCACCCGCGAGCGGTGTCGCGAGCCCGTGGCGCGCGAGCCGCCGCGCGCACACCTGCGCCCACCCCAGCGCGGTCACGACCGGACCGCCACGGTGGCGAAGAACGTCCGGATGTCGGCGAGCCCGTCGTAGTACAGCCAGGTCGACGTCACCGCCGTGCCGGTCGGCCAGTGCAGCGCGAAGTTGGTGAGGAGCTGAGCCCGCCTCGCGTGGCGCGGCCGAGAACCCGAAGCCCGGGATGGACGGGGCAACTGGTCGAGTGAGTCGAGGGCGGCTTCGTGCACCCGCCTGTTGTAGCCGGTGCGCCGGTACTCGGCGAGGTCGCGCAGGTCGTCGATGCGGAACGGCCTCACGACGCGAACGGCTTCGCGCTCGTCACGTACGCCATGGCGGCGACGAACTCCGGCCGGGTCATGCGCTCCTCGACCTCCTCCGGCGTCGGCTCGGTCACCCGCTGCTGGATCCACCACAGGTTGCCGAGCGGGTCACGGACGCGGCCGACCTTGTCCCCCCAGAACAGCTCCGTCGGCTCGGTCACCGCGGTGGCGCCCGCCTCCCGCGCGCGGCGGAACGTCTCGTTGGCGTCGTCGACGTACAGGCGCAGGAAGCACGGCGTCGGCGGCCAGCCGGGCGGCGCGTCGAACAGGAGCACGATCGCGTCACCGATGCGGGTCTCCGCGTGGCCGATGCCGCCGTGCTCGTTCGGCACTCGCGCCAGCTCCTCCCCGTCGAAGGCCGCGCGGATGAACTCCAGCTCCGCGGCCGTGTCCGTGCTGATCAACCATGGCGTGACGGTCGTGTACCCGTCGGGGATCGTCTTCATGTCCCGGACGGTAGCGGCCATCTAGGTCGGATCCTGTCCTATATGCCTGCCATGCTGGGATCCATGAGCGATCCGTCCGGCCGGCTGCTCGCGCTGCTGTCTTTGCTGCAGACCCCGCGGGAGTGGCCGGGCAGCGAGCTGTCCCGCCGCCTGGAGGTCAGCCCGCGCACCGTCCGCCGCGACGTCGAGCGGCTGCGCGAGCTGGGCTACCCGGTGCACGCGACGAAGGGTGCCGAGGGTGGCTACCGGCTCACCGCCGGCGCCGCGCTGCCGCCCCTGCTGCTCGACGACGAGGAGGCGGTGGCGGTCGCGGTCGGGCTGCGGACCTCGGCCGGGCAGGCGGTGGCCGGCATCGAGGAGGCATCGGTCCGCGCGCTGACCAAGCTCGAGCAGGTGCTGCCCGCCCGGCTGCGCCGCCGCGTCGGCACGCTCGGCGCGGCCACTGTCGCGTTGCCGGCCGGCCAGGCGAGCGTGGACCCCGCCCACCTGACCCTGTTCGCCGCGGCCGTCGCGAACCGCGAGCGGGTCCGGTTCACCTACCGCAACGCCGAGGGCCTGTCGGGCCGCCGGCTGGTCGAGCCCTACCGGCTGGTCTCCGGTGGCCGCCGCTGGTACCTCCTCGCGTTCGACACCGAGCGCGCCGACTGGCGGATCTACCGCGTGGACCGCATCTCCGAGCCGGTCGCCACCGGCGCCCGGGCCACGCCCCGCGAGCTGCCCGAGCAGGACCCGGCCGCGTTCGTGACCGCGCGGATGTACTCGTCCGCGCCGACCTACGCCGCGGTGGCCGTCCTCGACCTGTCCGCCGCGCCCGAGCACCTGGGCGGCGTCAGCACGCCGCTGCCCGACGGGCGGTGCCGGTGGACGAGCCCGGCGGACACCGTCGAGTGGCTGGCGTTCCGGCTGCTGACGCTCGGCTGCGAGGTCGAGGTGCACGAACCGCCGGAGCTGCGGGAGCACCTGCGCACGATGGCCGGCCGCGCGCGCCGGGCCGCCGGGGACACGGAAATCTGAGCCGCCGTGTCGATTCCGCGCCGACTCGTTCGACGCGTCGGCAGCGGTTAGGTTGACGCCGACGGAAGGGGTAGGACGTTGCGTTTCATGATCATTCGTAGGGCGGACGCGGAGACAGAGGCCGGTGCGCTGCCCACCGAGGAACTGTTCGACGCCATGACGAAGTACAACGAGGAGCTGGTGAAGGCGGGCGTCATGCTCGACGGGGCCGGCCTGCAGCCCAGCTCGAAGGGCGTGAAGGTGCGGTTCAGCGGCGGGCGGACCTCCGTCGTCGACGGACCGTTCACCGAGGCCAAGGAACTGATCGCCGGCTACACCGTCGTCGAGGCCGGCTCGCTCGCTGAGGTGGTCGAGCTGGTGAAGAAGTGGCCGAAGTTGGACGGCCACGGCAACGTGACGATCGAGATCCGGCGGGTGGACGAGGCCGAGGAGTTCGACACGGCGACCCCGGAGGTCATCGAGCAGGAGCGGCGGATGCGCGCCGCGACCCGGAAGGCCTGAGGAGGAGCGGCATGCGGTTCATGGTGATGGTCAAGGCGAATGCGGAGTCCGAGGCCGGGGCCGTGCCGAGCACGGCGGAGCTCGAGGCGATGAGCAGGTACAACGACGAGCTGGTCAATGCGGGCGTGCTCCTCGACGCCAACGGCCTGGCCTCCTCGGCCGAGGGGGCGCTCGTCCAGTTCTCCGACGGCGTGCCGACCGTGATCGACGGTCCGTTCGCGGAGGCCAAGGAACTCGTCGCGGGCTACTGGCTGATCGAGGTGAAGTCCCGCGAGGAGGCCGTCGAGTGGGTCAAGCGGGTCCCGTTCGGCCCGGACACCGAGACGGACATCGAGATCCGGCAGGTCTACGAGGGTGACGACTTCGGCGAGGGCTTCACGCCGGAGCTGCGCGAGCGGCACGATCAGATGGACGCGAAGATCGCGGAGCGACACGGCTGATCCAGGTTGCCGCCGCCGCGGCGGAGCTGTTCTGATGACGCCGTGGCGACGTTGGAGGTGCAGCGGACGGTCGACGCGGTCTGGCGGATCGAGTCGGCCCGGCTGATCGCGGGACTGACCCGCATGGTGCACGACATCGGGCTGGCCGAGGAGCTGGCGCAGGACGCGCTCGTCGCCGCGCTGGAGCAGTGGCCGGAGTCGGGTGTCCCGGACAACCCGGGCGCCTGGCTCATGGCCATCGCGAAGCGCCGCGCCATCGACCAGTTCCGCCGGCGGGACACGCTCGAGCGCAAGGTCACCGAGATCGGCCGGGACCTGGAGACGCAGACGGGCCCGTCCGCCGAGCCGGACTTCGACGCGATCGACAGCAACATCAGTGACGACCTCCTGCGGCTGGTGTTCATCTCCTGCCACCCCGTGCTGTCCACCGAGGCGCGGGTGGCGCTCACGCTGCGCCTGCTCGGCGGGCTGACCACCGACGAAATCGCCCGCGCGTTCCTGATGCCCGAGTCGACCATCGCGCAGCGGATCGTGCGGGCGAAGAAGACGTTGGCACAGAAGAAGATTCCCTTCGAGGTACCGAACGCGACCGAGCTCGGTGAGCGGCTCTCGTCCGTGCTCGAGGTCGTCTACCTGGTGTTCAACGAGGGCTACTCGGCGACCGGTGGCGACGACTGGATGCGGCCGGGACTGTGCGAAGACGCGATGCGGCTCGGCCGGATCCTCGCGGAGCTGGTGCCGGCCGAGCGCGAGGTGCACGGGCTGGTCGCGCTGATGGAGATCCAGGCGTCCCGCGCGCGGGCCCGGCTGGGACCCGGCGGCGAGCCGGTGCTGCTGTTCGACCAGGACCGGTCGCGGTGGGACCGGCTGCTCATCCGGCGCGGGCTCGCCGCGCTCGTGCGCGCGGAGGCACTCCCCGGCACGACCGGGCCGTACGAGCTGCAGGCGGCGATCGCGGCGTGCCACGCGCAGGCGCGTACCGCGGAGGAAACGGACTGGGCCCGGATCGCGGCGCGCTACGCCCGGCTCGTGCAGCTGGTGCCGTCGCCGGTGATCGAGCTGAACCGGGCGGTGGCGCTGTCGATGGCGTTCGGCCCGGAGGTCGGCCTGGAGATCGTGGACGAGCTGAACCAGGAGCCGTCGCTGAAGAACTACCACCTGCTGCCGTCCGTGCGCGGCGACCTGCTGGCGAAGCTGGACCGGCACGCCGAGGCGCGGGAGGAGTTCACCCGGGCCGCCGAGCTCACCCGCAACGAGCGGGAGCGGGTGCTGCTGCTGGCGCGGGCGGAGGAGAGCGCGGCCGCCACGCGGTGAGGGCCGGATCTGATCTAGCCTTTCGCTGTTAGGTGGTGCGGGGAGGGGCGATGATCAGCGGGTCACCGGGCATGAAGGACGTTGCCGCGCGGGCCGGCGTGTCGGTCGGCACGGTGTCGAACGTGCTGAACCGGCCGCAGCTGGTCAGCGAGGCCACCCGCAGCCGCGTGCGGGCGGCGATCGTGGAGCTCGGTTTCGTGCGCAACGAGACCGCCCGGCAGCTGCGGGCCGGACGCAGCCGGACCATCGCCTACGTCGTGATGGACGCGGCGAACCCGTTCTTCAACGATGTCGCGCGCGGGGTCGAGGACGCCGCCCGCGCCCAGGGCATGGCGGTGTACCTCTGCAACAGCAACCAGGACGCCGCCCGCGAGCGGGAGTACCTGGAGCGGCTGCGCGAGCAGCGGGTGCAGGGCGTGCTGATCACCCCGATCGACCCGTCCGGCGAGCGGCTCGCGGAGATGCCGGGCCGCGGGACGCCGGTCGTGCTGGTCGACTGCCAGGCGCCGGATGCGACGTGGTGCTCGGTGTCGGTGGACGACGAGCTGGGCGGCGAACTGGCACTGACCCACCTGCTGGAGTCGGGCCACGAGCGGATCGCGTTCGTCGGGGGGCCGCTGTCCGTGCCGCAGGTACGCGACCGGCACCGGGGGGCGCTGCGTGCGCTCGCGGCGGCCGGTCGCCCGGCGTCGGCGCTGACCCTGCTGGAGACCGAGGCGCTGCAGGTCGCCGAGGGCCGCCGGGCGGGGGAGCGGCTGGCCGGCCTGCCCGCGCCGACCCGGCCGACGGCCGCGTTCTGCGCCAACGACCTGCTGGCGCTGGGCCTGCTGCAGGCGATGACCCGGCTGGGCCGCGCGGTGCCGGACGACCTGGCGGTGGTCGGCTACGACGACATCGAGTTCGCCGAGGCGGCCGCGGTGCCGCTGACGTCGGTGCGCCAGCCGCGGGAGCTGCTGGGCCGGACCGCCGCGCGCCTGCTGTTCGAGGAGTCCGCCGGCGAGGTGGGACACGTGCACCAGCAGGTCCGCTTCCGCCCGGAGCTCGTGGTCCGCGCGTCGACCCGCGTGAGCCGCTAGCTTCTCGGCTCCGGGGACCGATTGAATGGACCGTTCAACCGGCCCGGCTGTCCACAAGGGCCGGCCACGAGTCCGGATTCGTCGGTGTCGGCCGGTAGCGTGGAAATCAAGGGGACCCCCCACCGATTGAATGGACCGTTCAATCGGCCCCGGTGGCACGGCCCGGTTGGAGCGGGACTCGACCGTGGGTCGCGAGGCCGTCCTTGACACCGATCGCGTCTCGCCAGCATGCTTCGAGCAATGGTTGAAACGTTTAAGCCGGCGACCGGCGAGGTCGAGGCGCTCGTGGCGCGGAGCAACCGGCTCGGCGCGGACCCGCGCAACACCAACTACGCGGGCGGCAACACCTCGGCCAAGGTCACCGGCCGCGACCCGGTGACCGGCGGCGACGTGGACCTGTTGTACGTCAAGGGATCCGGCGGCGACCTCGGCACGCTGACCGACGCCGGCCTCGCCGTGCTGCGCCTCGACCGGCTGCGCGCGCTGACGGACGTCTACCCCGGCGTCGAGCGCGAGGACGAGATGGTCGCCGCGTTCGACTACTGCCTGCACGGCTCGCGGCGGCGCGCCCCCGTCGATCGACACCGCCATGCACGGTCTCGTCGACGCCGGGCACGTCGACCACCTGCACCCCGACGCCGGCATCGCGCTCGCCACCGCCGCGGACGGGCCCGCGCTGACCAAGCAGTGCTTCGGCGACCGGGTCGTGTGGGTGCCCTGGCGCCGCCCGGGATTCCAGCTCGGGCTCGACATCGCGGCCGTCCGGCGCGACCACCCGCAGGCGATCGGCGTGATCCTCGGCGGCCACGGCATCACCGCCTGGGGCGCGACCAGCGACGAGTGCGAGGCCCGCTCGGCTCGAGATCATCGCCACGGCGCGCCGGTTCCTCGACGAGCACGGCCGCCCCGAACCGTTCGGCCCCGTCACGACCGAGACGCTCGAGCCGGCCGAGCGCCGCCTGCTCGCCGCCCGCCTCGCACCCGCGGTCCGCGGCCTCGCCGTCCACCGACCGCCCGCAGGTCGGCCACTTCACCGACAGCGCGGACGTGCTCGACTTCCTCGCCCGCGCGAAGCTCCACGAGCTGGCCGCGCAAGGGCACGTCGCTGCCCGGACCACTTCCTGCGCACCAAGGTCCGCCCGCTCGTCCTCGACCTCCCGCCGACCGCGCCGGTCGACCGGCTCGTCGGCCCGGCTCCGGGAGCTGCACGAGACCTACCGCGCGGACTACCGCGCCTACTACGAGCGGCACGCCGACGCCGACTCGCCCGCCGATGCGCGGCGCCGACCCGGCGATCGTGCTGCTGCCCGGTGTCGGGATGTTCAGCTTCGGCAAGGACGCCCAGACCGCGCGGGTCGCCGGCGAGTTCTACGTCAACGCGATCAACGTGATGCGGGGCGCCGAGTCCGTGTCCCGCTACGAGCCGATCGACGAGCGGGAGAAGTTCCGCATCGAGTACTGGGCGCTGGAGGAGGCCAAGCTCCGCCGGATGCCGCCGCCGCAAGCCGCTGTCCGCCCGGGTCGCGTTCGTCACCGGTGGCGGTTCGGGCATCGGCCGGGCGACCGCGCGCCGGCTCGCCGCGGAGGGCGCCTGCGTGGTCGTCGCCGACCGGGACGCCGCGGCCGCGGAGTCCGTCGCCGCCGAGTTCGGCGGGCTGGCGGTCACCGTCGACGTCACCGACGCCGACGCCGTCGCGGCGGCGTTCCGCCGGGCCGCGCTCGCGTACGGCGGCGTCGACCTGGTGGTCAACAACGCCGGGCTGTCGATCTCCAAGCCGCTGCTGGAGACCACCGAGGCCGACTGGGACCGTCAGCACGACGTGATGGCCAAGGGCTCGTTCCTCGTCGCGCGCGAGGCCGCGCGGATCATGATCGAGCAGGGCATCGGCGGCGACCTCGTCTACATCTCCAGCAAGAACGCGGTGTTCGCCGGCCCGAACAACGTCGCCTACGGCGCGGCGAAGGCCGACCAGGCGCACCAGGTGCGGCTGCTCGCCGCGGAGCTGGGGGAGCACGGCATCCGCGTCAACGGCGTCAACCCGGACGGCGTGGTCCGCGGCTCGGGGATCTTCGCCGGCGGCTGGGGCGCGCAGCGGGCCGCGGTGTACGGCGTCGCCGGAGGAGGACCTCGGCGCGTTCTACGCCGAGCGCACGCTGCTGAAGCGGGAGGTGCTGCCCGAGCACGTCGCGGCCGCGGTGTTCGCGCTGACCGCCGGCGACCTGTCGCTGACCACCGGCCTGCACGTGCCGGTGGACGCCGGTGTGGCGGCGGCGTTCCTGCGATGAGCACGTGCGGGTTCGCCGCGGCCGACCTCGGCGCGGCGAGCGGGCGGGTGATGCTCGGCGAGGTCGGTGCCGGTCGATGCGGCTGACCGAGGTGCCATCGGTTCCCGAACCGGCCGGTGACGGTCGCGCGGCACGCTGCACTGGGACATCCTCGACCTGTACCGCGAGACGCTCGACGGGCTGCGCGCGGCCGGCGCCGCTGGACGGGATCGGCATCGACGCGTGGGGTGTCGACTACGGACTGCTCGACGACGCGGGCGCGCTGCTCGGCAACCCCGTGCACTACCGCGACAGCCGCACCCATGCCGCCGCCGACACGGTGCGCGAGCTGGGCGCGGCCGGGCTGTACGCCACGACGGGCCTGCAGTTCCTGCCGTTCAACACGATCCACCAGCTCGTGGCCGAAGCGGGCACGGCTGCGTGCCGCGCGGCACCTGCTGCTCGTGCCGGACCTGTTCGCCTACTGGCTGACCGGGGTGCAGGGCGCCGAGCTGACGAACGCGTCGACGACCCAGCTGCTGATGTCCGAACGCGACCGTGGGCGCCGGCCTGGTCGCGCCGGCTCGGGTCGACCCGGCCTGCTGCCGCCGATCCGCGAGCCGGGCACGGTCGTCGGATCCAGCGACCGAGGACGGCACCCCGGTGATCGCGGTCGGGTCGCACGACACGGCGTCGGCGGTCGTCGGGGTGCCGGCGGCGGGGGAGCGGTTCGCCTACATCTCGTGCGGCACGTGGTCCCTGGTCGGCGTGGAGCTCGACCGACCCGGTGCTGACCGAAGAGAGCCGGCTCGCGAACTTCACCAACGAGCTGGGCGTCGACGGCACGGTTCGCTACCTGCGCAACGTGATGGGCCTGTGGCTGCTGGAGGAGTGCCTGCGGGTGTGGCCGGGCGCCGACCGGACCGCCCTGCTGGCCGAGGCGGCGACGCTTGCCGCCGGGCGCGGTGATCGACCCGGACGACCCGGTGTTCCTGCCCCCGGGCGACATGCCCGCCCGGATCACCGACGCGTGCCGCCGATCCGGAGCAGCCGGTGCCGCAGACCCGAGCGGAGACCGTCCGGTGCATCATGGACAGTCTGGCGCAGGCCCACCGGCGCGCGGTCGAGGCAGGCGTCCCGGCTGTCCGGCCGCGAGGTCGACGTGGTGCACATCGTCGGCGGCGGCGCGCGGAACACGTTGCTGTGCCAGCTGACCGCGGACGCGTGCGGCCTACCGGTGATCGCCGGCCCCGTGGAGGCGACGGCGCTGGGCAACGTCCTGGTGCAGGCCCGCGCGCTGGGCGCCGCCGAGGGCGACCTCGCCGACCTGCGCGCCCTGGCCCGCGCCACCCAGCCGATGACCCGCTACGAACCAGCCACCCACCGAACGCGACCCGCGGCTCGCTGAACGCGTTGCCGCCGGCCGGGCCAGATCGCTCGGCCAAACGTCGGTGCCTGCCAGTAGCGTGGAACTCGGGGGCCCCCGGGGTCGGTATCCACAACTCGCCGGTACATCCACAGGTTTGCTCGCTGCGGCCGGAATTGTCGGACCCTGGCCGTAGTGTGGAATTCGGGGGGCCCCGGGCCGATTGAACGGACCGTTCAATCGGCCCATACGAGGAGACGCGTCAGGGTGGTGGGAGGCGCAGGCAGGCGTCGGTCAGGTTGAGGTTCTTGACGATTTCTCGGTACTGCTCGCTGTGGGCGGCTGCCTCGGTGGTGTCGCCCAGGGTGGTGTGGGCTCGGGCGAGTCGGGCCAGCAGCCGGGCCTCCTCCAGCGGCGCGCCCAGCTGTCGCCAGATGGCGAGGGCCGCGCGGAGTGGCTGGATCGCGGCGGCTGGGTCGCCGCTTGCCAGGGCCAGCTCGCCGCGTGAGCGCAGCACCTCGGCGACCCCGTCCTTGTTGCCCAGCGACTCGAAGACCTGCTGCGCGCGGTCCAGCCGTGCCCGCGCCGACGCCCAGTCAGCCGCGCCGGATGTCGATGTCCGCGCGGGTCTGCTCCACGTAGGTCGTGTGCAGGTCGTCGCCGAGCTCTTGGGTGATCGTCCGCCGCCTCGTTCAGCGCGGCGGCCGCGTCGTCCAGGCGGCCGGCGTCGATCAGCGTGTACGCGTGGATGATCAGGTTCTGCGCGGTCAGCCGCGGGCTGCCGACCCCGCCGCAGCTCCAGAGCTCGCTCCACCAACGGCACGGCCGGCTCCGGCGCACCTCGGTCGCGATCGACCTCCGCCCGGTTGACCAGCAGCGAGGCGAGCACCGTGCCGGGGTCGTCGGGGTCGACCGCCGCCAGCGCCTCGTCGAACATCCGGGCGGCCTCGTCCAGCCGGCCGAGCCGCCGGGTCGCCGAGACCGGCGTGCAGCAGCGCGCGGACGAACCTGGTGTCGTCGCCCAGCGAGCGGGCCAGCTCCAGCGCTTCGGTGGCCACCGCCGCCATGTCGGCGGCCCGGGCGAGCTGGGCGTACACCCCGAACAGCGCCTGCAACACCTTGAGCAGCAACGGTTCCGGCCCGTGCGCGCGCAACGCCGCGGCCGCCACCCGCAGTGCCTGCTCGCGCTCGTCGTCGTACGCGCGCAGCGTCAGGAACCCCGACACCCGCAGCGCCAGCAACCCGGCGAGCTCCGCGTGACCCTCCGCCGACGCCTGCTCGATCGGCGGTCGACAGGCTCTGCCGCTCGGTCTCCAGCCACGCCCGCGGCTGCTCGCGCGCCGGGCCCGCCGGCACCCGCGCGGCCACCTCGGCGAGATCCGCGCTGTAGCTCGTGTGGTGCTCGGCCCGCTGGTCCGCCTCGGCGGCGAGCGCCAGCCAGCCGGACAGCATCCGCGACACCGCCGCGGCGCGCTCCGCGTCCGCCTCCTCGGCCGCGGCCCGTTCGGCGGCGAAGTCGCGCACCAGGTTGTGCAGCCGGTAACGCGCCTGGCCCACCGCGTCCCGGCCGGCCGGTTCGATCAGGTGCACCTCGACGAACCGGTCGAGCATCCTCTCGGCGCGCGTGGTGGACGGTTCGCCGATCAGCTCCTGCGCCACCCACGCCGGCCAGTTCGTCGCGAGCACCAGCCCGAGCCGGCGCAGCAGCCCGCGTAACGGTTCCTCGAGTGCCTGGTAGCTCAGCTCGATGCTGGCCCGCACGTTCAGGTCGCCGACCGCCAGCTCGTCGAGCCGGCCCCACTGCTGGGCGAGCCGCCGGCGGAAGTCGTCGAGTGTCCACTCGGGATGGACGGCCAGCCGGGCGGCGGCGACGCACACCGCGAGCGGCAGGTTGCCGCACAGCCCGGCCACCTCGGCGGCCGCCGCGGGCTCGGCCGCCGCGCGCTCCGCGCCGATCACCGCGGCGAGCAGCGCGACCGCGTCGTCGTCGGACAGCACCGGGACCGACCAGCGCGCCGCGCCGACCAGCGCGCCGAGCTGGCGGCGCGAGGTGACCAGCGCGCGCGAGCCCGCGGTCGCCGGCAGCAGCGGGCGGACCTGCTCCTCGCCTGCCGCGTCGTCGAGCACCACCAGCATCCGCCGCCGCGCGAGCAGGCTGCGGTACATCGCGACCCGCTCGTCGTGGTCGTCGGGCAGGCTCGGGCCGTCGACGCCGAGCGTGCGCAGCAGCCGCCCGAGCACGGTGTGCGGGTCGGCCGGCGGGTCGTGGGTGCCGCGCAGGTCCGCGTAGAGCTGGCCGTCGGGGAAGGAGCCGGCGAGGCGGTGCGCGGCGGCGAGCGCGAGCGTCGTCTTGCCCACCCCGCCCGGCCCCACGAGCACCACGACCTGCCCCGCGGCGTCGTCGTCGCGGCCCAGTTCCGCGCCGATCTCGCCGACCAGCTTGTCCCGCCCGGTGAGCACCGACGTCGCCGCCGGCAGCTGCCGGGGGACCGGCGGGCCGGCCGCGGTCACACTCTCGCCCCGCAGGATCCGCTCCTCCAGGCGGCGCAGCGGCGGGCCCGGCTCGACGCCGAGCTCGTCGGCGAGGCGCCGGTAGAGCCGCCGGTACCCCTCGAGCGCCTCGGCCCGCCGCCCGGCCGCGGCGAGCGCCGACATCCGCAGCTCGTGCAGCCGTTCCCGGTAGGGGTGCTCGGCGAGCAGCGGGTCGACCTCGCGCAGCACGTCGTCGAACCGGTCGAGGGCGAACTGCGCGTCGAGCCGGGCCTCGGCCGCGCCCAGCCGCTCCTCGTGCAGCACCTGCCGGATCGGTTCGGCGAGCTCGTCGGCGACGTCGGCCAGCGCCGGGCCGCGCCACAGCGCGAGCGCGCCGGCCAGCAGGTCGGCCGCCTCCGCGGGCCGCCCGGCGCTCGTCGCCCGCCGGCCGGCCGCCACCAGCTCGCGGAACCGCAGCACGTCAAGCCCGTGGTCGCCGAGCCGCAGCTCGTAGCCCGCAGCCCGGGTGACGATCAGGTCGTCGCCGGCGTCGTCGCAGCCGGCGACGGACGCTGCTGATCACGTTGTGCAGCTGGGCGCGCGCCGTGCTCGGCGGGTCGTCCCACAACGCGTCGACGAGCCGGTCCTGCGAGGTCAGCCGGCCCGCGTTGAGCAGCAACGTGGCCAGCACGAACCGCTCACGGCCGCTGCCTGCCGGTACCGCTGTTCCGTTGTGCCGGGCTACCACCGGCCCCAGGAGCCCGAACTCCACCCGACGAGTCTGGCAGAGCTACCGACCCGAGGCGTCCAGACTCGCGATCTCGTCGGCGGAGAGTACGAGGTCTACCGCTTCGGCCGAGTCGCGGACGGTCTCCGGCCGCGACGACCCGGGGATCGGGATCACCCGCGGCGACCTGGCGAGCAGCCACGCGAGGCAGACCTGCTGCGGGCTGACCCCGTGCGCCCGCCCGACCTCCGCGAACGGCGCGAACCTCGAACCGAGCTCGCCGGCGCGCGCGATGCCGCCCAGCGGGCTCCACGGCAGGAACGCGACGTCGAGCTCGTCGCACACGCCGAGCTCCCGCTCGCTGGACCGGAAGGCCGGCGAGAACTGGTTCTGCACGCTGGCCAGCCGGCCGTCGAGCATGCTCGTTCGCGGTCCGGATCTGGTACTCGTTCGCGTTGGACACGCCCGCGTGGCGGATCTTGCCGGCGTCGAGCAGCTCGCGCAGCGCGCCGACCGAGTCGGCGTACGGCACGTTCGGGTCCGGTCGGTGGAACTGGTACAGGCCGATCGCGTCCACGCCGAGCCGCTTGAGCGACGCGTCGCAGGCCTGCTTGAGGTACGTCGGGCGAGCCGTTGAGCGTCCACGAGCCGTCGCCCGGCCGCAAGTGGCCGCCCTTGGTCGCGACGAGCACCCCGGAGGTGTCGCCGCCGTAGCTCGCGAGCGCCTTGGCGATCAGCGCCTCGTTGTGGCCGACCTCGCCCGCGTGCAGGTGGTACGCGTCGGCCGTGTCGATGAACGTGACGCCGGCGTCGAGCGCGGCGTGGATCGTCGCGATCGATCGTCGCTCGTCCGGCCTGCCCTCGATCGACATCGGCATCCCGCCGAGCCCGATGGCGCTGACCTGCACGTCGCCGATGCGGCGAGTCCGCATGATGCTCCCTTCCCCGGTGTTCGGTGCCGACACCAGTCTTCGCGCCCGGGCGGGAGCTGTCCAACACAAGATCGCTAGCGGCCCGCCAGCTGCTCGATGACCAGCAGCAGCGCGGAGTGGTCGAGGTCGCCGTGACCCTGCGCCCGTGCGGCGGCCATCAGCTGCGCCGCCGTCGCGGCCAGCGGGGTCACCACGCCGGCCTCGCGCGCCGAGTCGAGCACGATGCCGAGGTCCTTGTGGTGCAGGTCGATGCGGAACCCCGGGTCGAAGTTCCGGTTCAGCATGGCCGGCGACTTGCGGTCGAGGATCGTGCTGCCGGCCAGGCCGCCGCCGATCACCTCGACCGCGGAGGCCAGGTCCACCCCGTGCGCGGCGAGGAACACCACCGCCTCCGCGAGCAGGCCCAGGTTGCCGGCCGTGATCAGCTGGTTCGCCGCCTTCACCGTCTGGCCCGCACCCGCCGGTCCGACGTGCACGACCGTCGAGCCCATCGCGCGCAGCACCGGCAGCGCGGCGGCGAAGTCGTCCGCGGCGCCGCCCACCATGATCGACAGGTTGCCGTCGACCGCGCCCTGCTCGCCGCCGCTGACCGGGGCGTCGAGCGCGCGCAGCTCCTTCTCGGCGGCTCGCTCGGCCACGGTGCGCGCGGTCGCCGGTGCGATCGTGCTCATGTCGACCAGCAGCGTGCCCGCGCCGGCCGCGGACAGCACCCCGTCCGCGCCGAGGACGACCGCCTCGACGTCGGGGGAGTCGGGCAGCATCGTGATCACCACCTCGGCGTCGCGCACCGCGTCGGCCACCGAGGCCGCCGCGGTGCCGCCGGCCTCGGCGAACGTCGCCGTCCGGCCCGGGCTGCGGTTGACGCCGGCCACCTCGTGCCCCGCCCGGACGAGGTTGGTGGCCATCGGCAGCCCCATGATGCCGAGGCCGACGAACGCGATCCGGGTCATGGTTCCTCCTCGTGGTCGGGTCGAGACCGTGCGGACGCTACCTGCCAATGGTTCTACTGTCCGTCTGTGTACCGATAGGCAACTCGATCTCTGCCCCCCATCTGGGCGACTATCACGCGTGGTGAGCACACGGTCAGTGAGCAGGCCCGTTGACGACTTGCAGAAATAGGCAAACAATGCCCGTACTGGGTGACTCGTCGTCGCCGACGGGTGCAGATAAAACTGGGGAATGGGGAGATCGGGTCATGGCCAACGCGAGATCCGGCCGTTCCGCCGCACGTTTGCCAGAACCGGTCAACAAGATCACGCCGTACCAGCGACTGAAGGAAGCGATTCGGGCTGGGGATCTGCTGCCGGGGCAACAACTGGTGGAGTCGGTGCTGGCGGACTGGTGCGAGGTGAGCCGCACGCCGATACGGGAGGCATTGTCGAAGCTGCAGCATGACGGCCTGGTGGAACGCAACGACCGCGGGCTCGTCGTCCGCGAGCGCAGTCCCGAGGAGGTCCTGGACATCTACGAGACCAGGATCGCGCTGGAGGGGGCGGCGGCGCGGATGGCCGCCGAGCGCCGCAACACGCACGACCTGATCCTGCTGCGCCGTGCGATGGGCCGGCTCGACGGGCTGACCACCGAGGACATCGACACGATGGTCCGCGCCAACCGCCAGTTCCACACCGCGGTGTGGCGGGCGAGCCACAACACGTCGCTGATCGACCTGCTCGAGCGGCTGGACCTGCACCTGGTGCGCTACCCGGCCGCCACGCTGGAATCGCCGGGCCGCTGGGAACGCGCCAGCGAGCAGCATCGCGCAATTGTCGACGCGATCGAGGCGCGGGACAGCGACGGCGCGGAGAAGTGTGCGATCACACACTTCACCGAGGCGCGCGACATCCAGCTGGCACTGTTCGACGACACATTGTGAATTGAGGCGCAAACATTTCTCGGGTGATCGCAACCGAGAATTCCTGCGCATGATTCACGTGTCGTGTTCGTCCAATGGCACGCGGCGGGTCACTGGCAGACTCGCCGCGTGCGATACGGATATCTGGCGACCATGCGAACGAAGCCGGGCCACCGCGACGACGTGGTGACCCTGCTGCTCGGCGGCGCGGAAGGGCTCCGCGCGGCCGGGGCCGACCTCTACGTCGTGGGCACCTCCCCGGCCGAGGCGGATCTCGTCTGGGTCTACGAGGTGTGGGAGAGCAAGGCGCACCACGACGCCTCGCTGGAGCTGCCCGAGGCGAAGGCGGCCATCGCCGCGGCCATGCCGATGCTGACCGGTGAGTTCACCGGGCAGGAGCTGGACATCGCGGGTGGCCTCGGCGTGCCCGCCGGGGGCGGTGCGTAGCTACATCCGGCGGATCTCGAGGTAGCGCCGGACGTCGGGGATCGATCGGATGACCAACGTCGCCACCAGGGCGAGCAGCACGAGCACGAACAGTCGGCCGATCATGGCATGCGCCTCCTAAGTCCTGCGCTCCTCGACCTGCGCGAGCAGCGCGGTGACCGTGTTGTCCCAGGTGGGCAGGGCGTGCCGGGTCTTGTAGCGGCGTAGGTCCTCGAGCGTGTCCCGCGACAGGCGCAGCCAGCCGCTGTTGGGGAAGTGCAGGTTCACCGTCTCCCGCCACACCGCCACCGGCAGCGGGAACGAGGTCTCCTTGCTCCACGGGATCTGCTGGACGCTCATCCGGCCGTCCCGGACGCTGAAGATCGTGCCGCTGTAGAGCAGGAGCAGCGGGATGGCGCCGTCGGCCAGGGCGTCGAAGTACTTCGTCGACGCGATCTCCAGGTCGTAGGTCGTGTGCACCGGCAGGTCGAGGGTCGTGGCGCCGGTGAACCGCGGGACCATCGCGGACACGGTGGTGAACTGCATCGGCTTGAGCGTGTCGGCCCAGCGGTCGGTGTCGCCGAACAGGTCGTGCAACGCCTCGGCCTCGCCCGCGGAGTAGCGCCGGCGGTGCGGCTCGATCCGGATCTGGCACCGCAGCGCGATCGCGTCGATCCGTTCGCCGCTCGTCTCGGTGATGCGCAGCTCGAGCGTGATCATCGGGATCACGGCGTGCCGCTCCGCCCGCGCGCCGACGCAGTCGAACACCAGGTCGGCCACCGGTCAGCCCTCCAGCGGGGTGGCCGTGCGGCGGACGGTGGCGAAGAGCTCGTCGATGTGCTCGCGGGCCTCCGTGCCGCCGTCGAAGCCCTGCCAGTACATCCGGACGGTGCCCACGAGCTGGTAACAGACGTCGATGGGGACGAGGTAGGTCTCGACCTCGGTGTCCCCGTCACCGGCCCGGACGAGGACCGCCTCGACATCCGGCTGGGCCGCTGCGAGCAGCGGGTACGCCTCGACCAGCTCGGCCCACGCGTCCAGGTCCAGCAGGCACTCGGTGGCCCCGGCCGGGCTCGGGTAGAACGCCACGGTGCCGGAGTCGCCGCGCAGGAAGAACGCCGACGCGACCGGGATGCCCAGCCGGTCCCACTCCGCCTTGCTCAGCGGGTGGGCCGGGTCGTGGTGGTAGCGCTCGGGTACCGCCCGGAACCGGCCCGCGCCCACGTCGGGCCGGGTGAACAGCAGCGAGCACGGCCGGCAGGCGCACATCAGCGACCGGTTCTCCGTGTCGACGACGTGCCCGTGCGGCTCGCCCGCCGGGTTGCCGCACAGCTCGCAGCGCTCGAGCTGGGCGGGCCCGGGCTTGTCCGGCGCCGGCGCCTCCGGCGGGCCGACGAACCGGCGCAGACCGGAGCTCACGAGGCGACCGCCTTCGGCACCGCGACCCGCACGCCCGCACTGTCGGACAGCAGGGGCAGCGGGTCGAGGTGGTGGCGGGCGCCGTCGAGGCCGCGGCCGGCCAGCTTGACGTTGAACTGCGCGCCGCAGGACGGGCAGGCGAGCACGTTGCCGTTCAGCGTGCCGGTGGACAGCTCGCCGCCGCAGGCCGCGCACGCGTCGCGGTAGGCGTAGAGCGTGCCGCGGACCGAGCACACGAGCACCGCCAGGCCGGCGAGCTCGAGGCCGACGGGGTGGCCGGTCGGCGGGCCGAGCTCGGGCAGCGTGGCCCAGCCGGAGACCGGCTCGGGCTCGGGCACCGGCAACGGGTCGGCCGCGACCCAGCCGGGCGGCGGGCCCATGCCGACCTGGAGCAGGGGCGCGGCCGGCTCGGCCACGACCCCTTCCACGTCGATGCCCGCGATCTCCGGCGCGGCGTCGTTGATCGCACCCTCGATCGCCATCTGCACGGTCTGCGTGGAGGACGCGCAGCCGTCGCAGTTGCCCTCCAGTCGCAGCCGCGCCACGCCCGCCGCGTCGACGCCGAGGAACTCCACGCCGCCCGCGTGCGAGCCGAGGTAGGGCCGCACCTTGTCCAGCGCCCGCTGGATGCGGGCCTCGGTGTCGAGCGGGTGCAGGTCGTGGAGCAGCAGCAGGCTCTCCACGAGCTCGTCGCCGGCGATGCGGGCCACCAGCCCCGGGTCCTGCTCGCCCAGGAGGGTCACCACCCGGCGCAGCCCCTCGCCGTACATCTCGACCAGCAGCCGGACCAGCTCCTCGGCGGTCTCCTTGCTCCGCCCCGCCTGCAGCCCGGCGAGCAGCTCCTCGATGCGGCCACCGACCGTGCGGGCGTCCGCGACGTGGAAGTCGGCCATGTCAGTACTCGGCGTTGAACGCGTGCGGCGTGTGCAGCTTCGTGAGCACCTTCCCGGTGCCGAGCGACATGTGCACGCCGCACGGCAGGCACGGGTCGAAGCTGCGGACCGCGCGCATGATGTCGATGCCCTTGAAGTTCTCCGGCGGGTTCTCCTCGAAGATCGGCGTGTTCTGCACGGCGTCCTCGTACGGGCCGGGGGTGCCGTAGGTGTCGCGCACGCTGCCGTTCCACGGGGTCGGCGGGTACGGGTGGTAGTTGGCGATCTTGCCGCCCTTGATCACCATGTGGTGGGACAGCACGCCGCGCACCGCCTCGGTGAAGCCGACGCTGACGCCCTCGTCCGGCACCTTGAACGGCTCCCAGGTCTTGGTGTGGCCGGCCCGGATCTCGGCGAGCGCCTTCTCCACGAACGTCAGCGCCAGCGCGGCGGAGTAGGCCTGGAAGTAGGTGCGCGCCCGGTTGCGCTCGAGCGCGTTGCTCCACTGTGGAATCTTCCACTCGAACTGCACCTCGGGCTTGGTCGCGCTCTTGGGCAGTGCGATCTTGACGCTGTGTCCGGTGGCCTGGATGTAGTCGGTGTTCACCAGGCCGGCGAGCGCGGTCGCCCACAGGCGGGCGATCGGGCCGCCGCCCGTGTCGAGCGCGAGGTGGTCGGTGCCGTCGAACCAGCGCGGCGACATCGTCCAGGAGTACTTGTCGTCGAAGTCGCGCTTGGCCGGCCGGGGGATGGTGTGCTGGTTCCACGGGTGGCGCCGGTCGACCGGGTTGCCCAGCGGGTCCTTGGTCACGAACATCTCCTGGTCCTCCCAGTCCTCGTAGAACGAGTGTCCCAAGAGGATCCGGATGCCCAGGTTGATGTCCAGCAGGCTGGTGGTGACGAGCTTGCCGTCGACGACCACGCCCGGCGTGACGTACATCTTGCGGCCCCAGGACTCCATGTTGCGGTAGGTGAAGTCGCAGTACTCGGGGTCGTTGAGGCTGCCCCAGCAGCCGAGCAGGATGCGGCGCTGGCCGACCTTCTCGTAGCCCGGCAGCGCCTCGTAGAAGAAGTCGAACAGGTCGTCGTGCATCGGCACGACGCGCTTCATGAACTCCACGTAGCGCATCAGCCGGGTCAGGTAGTCGGTGAACAGCTGCACGGTCGCCACCGTGCCGACGCCACCTGGGTACAAAGTGGACGGATGGACGTGACGGCCCTCCATGAGGCAGAACATCTCGCGCGTGTAGCGGGAGACCTGCAGCGCCTCGCGGTAGAACTCGCCCTCGAGCGGGTTGAGCGAGCGCATGATGTCGCCGATGGTCTTGTACCCGTGCTCGCCCGCGTGCGGCGACTCGGTGCGGTTGGCGAGCTCCAGCACGCCGGGGTTGGTCTCGGCGACCATCCGCTCGCAGTAGTCCACCCCGACCAGGTTCTCCTGGAAGATGTTGTGGTCGAACATGTACTCGGCTGCCTCGCCGAGGTTGATGATCCACTCGCCGAGGTGCGGCGGGCGCACGCCGTAGGCCATGTTCTGGTTGTAGACCGAGCAGGTCGCGTGGTTGTCCCCGCAGATGCCGCAGATGCGGCTGGTGATGAAGTGCGCGTCGCGCGGGTCCTTGCCCTTCATGAAGATGCTGTAGCCGCGGAAGATCGATGACGTGCTGTGGCACTCCGCCACGGTCTTGTTCGCGAAGTCGATCTTCGTGTAGATCCCGAGGCTGCCGACGATCCGGGTGACCGGGTCCCACGCCATCTCGACGAGCTCGGTGTCCTTGGCGGTAGTCATCGTCGCATCCGCTCCTTCACCAGTCGGCTTGATAGCCGGTCAGGAGCGTGTCGCCCTTGGCCCGCCATTTCGGTTCCTCGTCCACGGTTCGCATCGTGAAGCCGCGCAGCGCGCGGATCACCGTGCCGTACATGCCGCTCGCGGCGGACGACACGCGGGCTCCCGGCGGTTCGTCCATGAACGGCATGAACTTGTCGGGGAAGCCCGGCATGGTGCAGGCGATGCAGATGCCGCCTACGTTCGGGCAGCCGCCGACCCCGTTGATCCAGCCCCGTTTCGGTACGTTGCACTTGACCACGGGTCCCCAGCAACCCAGCTTCACCAGGCACTTGGGGGAGCCGTACTCCTTGGCGAACTCGCCCTGCTCGTAGTAGCCGGCGCGGTCGCATCCTTCGTGGACGGTCGCGCTGAACAGCCACGTGGGGCGCAGCGCCTCGTCGAGCGGGATCATGGGCGCCTTACCGGCCGCCTGGTAGAGCAGGTACAGGATCGTCTCGGACAGGTTGTCCGGGTGGATCGGGCAGCCCGGCACGCACACGATCGGCAGCCCGGCCTTGGACTTCCAGTCCCAGCCGAGGTAGTCGGGCACCCCCATGGCCCCCGTCGGGTTCCCGGCCATGGCGTGGATGCCGCCGTACGTGGCGCACGTGCCGACCGCGAGGACCGCGAGTGCCTTGGGCGCCAAGCGGTCCAGCCACTCGTTCGTGGTCATCGGCTGGCCGGTCGCGGGGTTGTTGCCGAACCCGCACCAGTACCCTTCGGACTTGATCTCCTCGTTGGGGATCGAGCCCTCGACGATGAGGACGAACGGGTCGAGCTCGCCGCGGTCGGCCTTGTGCCACCACTCGATGAAGTTGTCCGCACCCGTCTCCGGACCGCACTCGAAGTCGATCAACGGCCAGTGCATGGCCACCTTGGGCAGCCCGGGCAACGCGCCCAGCACGATCTCCTCGATCGACGGCTGCGTCGCCGCGGTGAGCGCCACCGAGTCACCGTCGCAGCTGAGACCGCCGTTCATCCACAGAATATGGATCACCGGTTCGGTGTCGGCCGTGGTCATTCTTGACCTCCTCGCCACAACAAAGGGCGAGCCGGAGTGGCCCGAATGAAAACGTTAGACCTGCCGACGCGCGGTCACAAGACGTAATCGTCCACTCGCCTGGACACAAATGTCCGGGTGTCTTCGCGGACCGAACGGGCTGGTCCTGTCGTACCCTTTCATTGGGGTCACAGGGTCGAGGACTTGGTGCAGTTGAGCGAGCCCAACGAGCCGCTACGGCGGCCACCGGTAGAGGTTCTGCCCATCGTCGTGCTGTCCAGGACATTCCCCGCGCGCCCGTCGTCGATTCCGGAAATCCGCGAATTCGTCCGGCGCAGCCTCGCGGATTCCCCGTTGACGGATTCCGACAATAGCGAGGTTAGTCAGATCGTATTTCGGGCGCTTTTGGACGCGGCCGGCCCGACCGGAACGATTCAGGTCTCGTTCCGGATCTTTCCCGAGCACGTCGAGGTGGACGTGCTGCACTCGCACTCGGGCCTGGCGGGGGAGCCGACGCTCGCACAGCTCGGCGACGTCGCCCCGATGCCGGTGGCCCATGCCGGCCACCCGGCCACCTTCGCCGAGTGGATGTCCTCGTCGCTGCGCCGCGAGGGACTCACCCACGAGGAGGCGGCTCGCCAGCTCGGGGTGTCGGTGAAGACGGTCAGCCGCTGGGTCGGCGGCGAGACCGAACCGCGGCTGCGCGACCTGCGCCGGCTGCAGGAGCGCTTCGGCGAGCTGCCGTTCTCGTAGTGCGGACGGAATCCTGGATTCCGAGACTTCACCCGGTCGGCCCTGGCGCTGCAACTCAAACGGGTCATTGACGTAGGCCACAAAGCGGCGAACACTTGTGTCGCTTCCTCAGACAGAGGTGTCCGATGAGTGCACCGAAGCCCAACCCGGCGCGTGAACGGCACTGGGTCTGCGCCCAGCGCCTGCGCGAACGTCGGCTCGAACTTGGCTTGACACA
This sequence comes from uncultured Actinomycetota bacterium, assembly GCA_963841395.1. Taxonomy (GTDB): domain Bacteria; phylum Actinomycetota; class Actinomycetes; order Mycobacteriales; family Pseudonocardiaceae; genus Actinophytocola. Next base: position 238,855 of record CAWJCX010000055.1, on the reverse strand, counting down.
ACGGGAAGTGGTCGGCCGTCTCGACCGGCGTGGCAACCGCACCACCAACCGCGCGCTGAGCGCGATGGAGAACGGCCGCGGCCTCGATCTCGGCATGCTGCCCGAGCTCGCCGAGTCCTTGCGCTGCACGACAACCTACCTGCTCGGCCTGACCGCCGACCCGGACTCCTGGGCCCCGGACAGCTGGCTGCGACCGGTGCCGAACGAACCGGCGGCGCAGACGATCCGGCTGACCGCCGCCGACGGCGGCGTGCTCACCCCCGATGTCCCGAACGGATTCGCCGCTCCCGGGCGGCCGCGGCGGCGCGATCGCCCCGTCGGCGGCGACGTGCCATAGCTCGGCCGATCGTCACCCCACCTCCCACCACACTTGGGGTGTTGGCTCATGACAAAAACGTCACCGGTGTCCACAACGGACACCGCCGAGCTCTTCGACCGCCGCACCGCCCCGCTGCGTGACCTCGCCGACCACGCCGAGGACGTCGCACGGACCTGTCACGCCATGGCCGTCCGCTTCCACCGCGGCGGCAAGCTCCTCGTGTTCGGCAACGGCGGGCCCAGCACGGACGCCCAGCACATGGCCGTCGAGTTCGTGCATCCGGTGATCGTGGGCAAGCGGGCGCTGCCCGCGGTGTCGCTGACGGCCGACGTGGCGACGCTGACCGGGATCGCGAACCGGGCCGGCCTCGCGGAGACGTTCGCCCACCAGATCCGCCTGCTCGGCGAGCCGGCCGACATCGCGCTGGGGCTGTCCACGGACGGTGACTGCGTGAACGTGCTGCGCGGCCTCGAACTCGCCCACGAGCTGGGCATGCTGACCGTCGCGCTGGTGGGCGGCGACGGTGGCGCGATCGCGGCCGCCGGGGTCGCCGACCACCTGCTCCTCGCGCGCAGCACGGACCCGCGGGTGGTCAAGGAGGTCCACGTGACGACCTACCACGTGCTGTGGGAGCTGGTGCACGTGTTCTTCGAGCAGCCCGGCGTGCTCGACCCCGGGGTGGTGAGCTGACGTGAACGTCCCGGAATGCCACGACGACGTGTGCATCACCTGCGCCGACCAGGCCGTCGCGGTCACGGTCGTGCGCCTGCTCGACGAGGAGCTCGCGGTGGTGGACACCGGACAGGGGCGGGAAGAGGTGAGCGTGGCGCTCGTCAGCGCCGCGGTCGGGGACCGGGTCCTCGTCCACGCGCGCGAGGCCATCGCCGTGCTCGGAGCTGACCCGTCATGACCCGCAACGGCGCGCCCGGCCCGGACGTGATGTCGCTCTACCCGTTCCTGTACGCCGGTGAGTCCGATGTGGACGCCGTGCTCGAGCAGGTTCGCAGCTCCACTGTGGACAAGGCGCGGGAGATCATCGAGCTGCGTGGCACGGTGCTCGCCGCCGACGGTCAGCGTATCGCCGACTGCGCGGGGGAGATGGCCGAGCGGTTCGCCCGCGGCGGCCGGCTGCTCGCGTTCGGCAACGGCGGCAGCTCGACGGATGCGCAGGACCTGGTGAGCCTGTTCCTCAGCCCGGCGGGCGACCACCGGGCGCTGCCGGCGTTCTGCCTCACCAACGACATCGCCGTGATCACCGCGCTGTCCAACGACGTCGGCTTCGACGTGGTGTTCGCCCGCCAGCTCGCCGCGTTCGGCCGCCCCGACGACATCGCGGTCGGGCTGTCGACGAGTGGCAACTCGGCGAACCTGCTGCGCGCGTTCGACGAGGCCGACCGGCGCGGGCTGCTCACCGTCGGCATCGCCGGCTACGACGGCGGCAAGATGGCCGAGCTGGACGGCATCGACCACCTCTTCGTGGTGCCGTCGCCGTCGGTGCACCGCGTCCAGGAAGCCCAGACCACGATCTACCACGCCTTGTGGGAGCTGACCCTCGCCGCCCTCGACCGGACGGCCGACGTGAAGGAGGACAGATCATGACCACGTCCGAAGAAGAGACAGTGGTGCACATCCTCTGGATGAACGGCGGCCTGGGTTGTGACGGGGACTCGGTGGCGCTCACGGCGGCGACACAGCCGTCGATCGAGGAGATCGTGCTGGGTGCGTTGCCCGGGCTGCCGAAGGTGGCGGTGCACTGGCCGTTGATCGACTTCGAGTGCGGGCCGGAGACGGGTGCGGACAACTTCATCGAGTGGTGGCACAAGGCCGACCGCGGCGAGCTGGAACCCTTCGTGCTGGTGGTGGAGGGCTCGATCCCGAACGAGGAGATCAAGGACGAGGGCTACTGGTGCGGGTTCGGCAACAACCCCGCGACCGGCCAGCCGATGACGACCTCGGAATGGCTGGATCGCCTGGCGCCCAAGGCGTTGGCGGTGCTGGCCGTCGGCACGTGCGCGACCTACGGCGGCATCCACGCGATGGCCGGCAACCCGACCGGCGCGATGGGCGTGCCGGACTACCTCGGCTGGGAGTGGCGGTCCAAGGCCGGGCTGCCGATCGTGTGCGTGCCGGGCTGCCCGGTCCAGCCGGACAACCTGTCGGAGACGATCCTGTACCTGCTCTACCAGGTCGCCGGCGCCGCCCCGATGATCCCGCTGGACGAGGCGCTGCGCCCCACGTGGCTGTTCGGCGCGACCGTCCACGAGGGATGCGACCGCGGCGGCTACTACGAGCAGGGTGACTTCGCGAAGGAGTACGGCTCCCCGAAGTGCCTGGTGAAGCTGGGTTGCTGGGGTCCGGTCGTGAAGTGCAACGTGCCGAAGCGGGGCTGGATCAACGGGGTCGGCGGCTGCCCGAACGTAGGCGGCATCTGCATCGCCTGCACCATGCCGGGCTTCCCCGACAAGTTCATGCCGTTCATGGACCCGCCGCCCGGCTCGCGGGTGTCGGCGACCGGCAGCAAGCTGTACGGCGGCGTGATCAAGCGGCTGCGCAAGATCACCGAGAAGCGCGTCGACCGCGAGCCCGCCTGGCGCAAGAAGGGACGCGAGCTCACGACCGGGTACAAGGCCGACTGGTGACGTCCAGCGCACTCGAGCAGGTCCGCGCCATCGCCGACGCGGTGCTCTACGAGGGCTACCTGCTCTATCCCTATCGCGCCTCGTCCGCGAAGAACCAGGTGCGCTGGCAGTGGGGCGTGCTGATGCCGCGCGCGTACGCCGACCTCGGCTCGGGGAGCGGACCGGCTCGCGCACCGAGATCCTCGCCGAGCCGCGTGATGACGCCGTGCTGCACGTGCGGCTGCGTTTCCTGCAGCTGCTGCACCGCGTGGTCGAGGTGCCCGACAACTCGGGCTACCGCGCGGTGCCGTCGCTGACCGTCGGCGGGCGCGAGCACACCACGTGGGACGAGGCGGCCGAGGTCGAGCGGGACGCCGTGCTTCCCTTCGCCGACCTGCTCGACACGGACACAGTGGTGCCGTTCCGGGTGGACGCGGGGGAGGACGTCGAGGAGATCGGCGGCGACGCCGTGCCGGGCGCCCGGCTGGTGCGCCGCCGTGAACGCCTCGACGGCGAGCTGCAGCTGCGCGCCGACCCGCTGCCCGGCCCGTTCGGCGGCTACCGGCTCACGCTGCGGGTGACGAACGTGTCGCTCTGGCACGAGCCGGACGCCACCCGCGACGACGCGCTCGCCCACGCGCTGATCGCCGCGCACACGCTGATCTCTCTCTCCGACGGCGGTTTCCTCTCCGCCACCGACCCGCCGGAGTGGGCCTCGGACCTCACCCGCGAGTGCCGCTACGAGGGTGCCTGGCCGGTGCTCGTGGGACCGGCCGGCAGCAGGGACACCGTGCTGTGCTCGCCGATCATCCTCTACGACCACCCGTCCGTCGCGGCCGAGAGCGCCGGGAACCTGTTCGACGGCACCGAGATCGACGAGATCCTCACCCTGCGCACGATGACGCTGACCGACGAGGAGAAGCGGCAGGCCCGGGCCACCGACGACCGTGCGGCCGAGCTGATCGACCGGGTGGACAACCTGCCGCCCGAGCTGCTGGACCGGTTGCACGGCACGATCCGCTACCTGCGTTCGGTCACCGACCCCGCGCCGGCCGAGACGGTCACCGCCAGGCCCGACGTGCCGTGGTGGGACCCCGGCGCGGACAGCTCGGTGTCACCGGAGACCGACCGGGTGACGATCAACGGGGTGTCGGTCGGCAAGGGCTCCCGGGTGCGGTTGCGGCCCGGCAAGCGGGCGGACGCGCACGACATGTTCCTCGCCGGCAAGACAGCGGTCGTGCAGGCCGTGCTGCTCGACATCGACGACGTGTGGCACCTCGCGGTCACCATCGAGGACGACCTCGGCTCCGAGCTGTACGCCGCGCACGGCCGCTACCGCTACTTCGGCACGGACGAGGTCGAGCCGCTATGACTCGTGTACTCGTAGCGGGCGTGGGCAACGTCTTCCTCGGCGACGACGGGTTCGGCGTCGAGGTCGCCCGCCGGCTGTCCACGATGGACCTGCCGGCGTGGGTCACGGTCGCCGACTACGGGATTCGCGGCATGCACCTGGCCTACGACCTGGCCGCCGCCGGCAACGACCTGACGATCATGGTGGACGCGACCGCCCAGGGCGACGCGCCCGGCACGGTCTACGTGATCGAGCTCGACGTGCCCGACCCCGCCGACACCGGCGGACCGGCGCCGCTGCTGGACGCGCACGGCATGCAGCCCGACGTGGTGATGGGGCTGGTCGCGGTGCTCGGCGCGGACCCGGGCCGGGTGCTGCTCGTCGGCTGCGAGCCGGCAGTGCTGGACCACCGGATGAGCCTGTCCGAACCGGTCGCGCGCGCGGTGGACACCGCCGTCGGGGCCGTCGTCGACCTGATCGTCCAGCTCGACACACAGGAGGAGCTGACATGTGCCTCGGCATTCCCGGAGAAGTGATCGAGATCCTCACCGACCGGCCGGACCTGGCGAGGGTCGACGTCAGTGGCGTCAAGCGGGCCATCAACATCGGGCTGGTCGCCGAGGAGGGCATCGCGCCCGGTGACTGGGTGCTCATCCATGTCGGCTTCGCCCTGTCCAAGATCGACGAGGCGGAGGCGAAGGCGGCCATGGAGTTCCTCGAGAGCATCGGCAAGGCGTACGACGACGAGATCGCCGCGCTGCGCGACTCGCAGATCGTCTAGGAGGCACGGGATGCGGTTCGTCGACGAGTTCCGCGACGCGGAAAAGGCACGGGCGCTGTCCGCCAAGATCACCAGCCTGTGCGAGCCCGGGCGGGAGTACAAGTTCATGGAGGTGTGCGGCGGCCACACGCACACCATCTACAAGCACGGCCTCGAGGACTACCTGCCGGAGAGCATCACGCTCGTGCACGGGCCCGGCTGCCCGGTGTGCGTGATCCCGATGGGCCGCATCGACGACGCGATCCACATCGCCCGCGAGCCCGGCGTGCTGATGACCTCGTTCGGCGACATGATGCGGGTGCCCGGCAGCGACGGGAACTTCTTCGACTCCAACGCCGAGGGCACCAACATCCGGATGGTCTACTCGCCGCTGGACTCGCTCAAGATCGCCCGGCAGAACCCGGACATGCACGTGGTGTTCATGGCCATCGGGTTCGAGACGACCGCGCCGTCGACCGCGATGACCATGCTGCGCGCGGCCAAGGAGGGTCTCGAGAACTTCTCGGTGTTCTGCAACCACATCACGATCATCCCGGCCATCAAGGCGATCCTGGACTCGCCGGACCTGCGCCTGGACGGGTTCATCGGCCCGGGTCACGTGTCCACCGTGATCGGCTGCCGGCCGTACGAGTTCATCGCGAACGACTACGGCAAGCCGATCGTGGTCGCCGGGTTCGAGCCGCTGGACATCCTGCAGTCGATCTACATGCTGATGGTGCAGCTGAAGGAGGGGCGCTCGGACGTCGAGAACCAGTACTCCCGGGTCGTGCCGTGGGATGGTAACCCGGTCGCGCAGCGGGTGATCGCGGAGACCATGGAGCTGCGGCCGTACTTCGAGTGGCGCGGGCTCGGGTTCATCTCGCACTCGGCGTTGCGGGTCAAGGAGTCCTACGCCCGGTTCGATGCCGAGCTGAAGTTCTCCGTGCCCGGCGTGCGCGTGGCCGACCCCAAGGCGTGCCAGTGCGGCGAGGTGCTCAAGGGCGTGCTGAAACCGTGGGAGTGCAAGGTGTTCGGCACCGCCTGCACCCCGGAGACACCGATCGGGACGTGCATGGTCTCGCCCGAGGGCGCGTGCGCCGCGTACTACAACTTCGGCCGCTTCACCCGGACCAGGGTGCGGGAGGCGAGCCTGGCCACCGCGAGCGAGCTGGCCAGCTCGGCCCGGCGGGTGTCGTCATGAGCAGGGCGACCACACCCCGGAACGCGGCACCGTCCGAACGGGAGCAACAGGTTCTGGACCGGATCGACCGGGTCCGCCGCCGGCGCGCGAAGGTCAAGGAGGAGCGGATCACGCTCGCCCACGGCTCCGGCGGCAAGGCCACCCAGACGCTGATCGAGGCGATCTTCCTGGAGGCGTTCCGTAACCCGCTGCTGGAACCGCTCGAGGACGCCGCCACGCTGACCGTCGAGGCCGGCCGGCTCGCGCTCACGACCGACTCGTACGTCGTGTCGCCGCTGTTCTTCCCCGGCGGCGACATCGGCGACCTCGCGGTCAACGGGACGGTCAACGACCTCGCGGTGTCCGGCGCGAAACCGATGTACCTCACCGCCGGGTTCATCCTGGAGGAGGGCTTCCCGGTCGCCGACCTGATCCGGATCGTCGAGTCGATGCGCGCCGCGGCCGAGGTCGCCGGGGTCTCGATCGTCACCGGAGACACGAAGGTCGTGCAGCGCGGCAAGGCGGACGGCTGCTACATCAACACCGCCGGCGTCGGCATGGTCGAGTACCCGGGCCGGCTCGGCGCGGCCACCGTCCGGCCGGGCGACGCGGTCCTCGTGTCCGGCCCGATCGGCGAGCACGGCGTCACCGTGATGCTGGCCCGCGGCGAGCTGGACATCGAGGCGGACCTCGAGTCGGACACCGCGGCGGTGCACGGCCTGGTCGCCGACCTGCTCGCGGCGACACCCGGGGTGCGGGCCATGCGGGACGCGACCCGGGGCGGCGTGGCCACGATCCTCAACGAGGTCGCCAAGGCCGCCGACGTGGCGGTCGTGGTCGACGAGGACACGGTGCCGGTCGGCACGGAGGTGCGCGGCGCGTCGGAGCTGCTCGGCATCGACCCGCTCTACGTCGCCTGCGAGGGCCGGATCGTGGCCTTCGTGGACGGTGCGGCCGCGGACGACGCGCTGGCCGCGATGCGCCGCCACCCGCTCGGCCGCCAGGCCGCGATCATCGGCCGGGTCCGCGAGGACCCGCCCGGGCTGGTGCTGCTGAACACCGTGTTCGGCGGTACCCGGATCTGCGACATGCTGGTCGGCGACCCGCTGCCCCGGATCTGCTGAGGCCGGCCGATGCACGAGCTGTCCATCGTCTCGTCCGTTGTGGAGTCCGTGGTCGAGCGGACGGGCCGCGGCGCGTCACCCGGGTCCGGCTGTCGATCGGCCGGCTGTCCGGGGTGGTCGTCGACTCGATCCGGTTCTGCTTCGACCTGGTCGCCGAGGGCACCACGCTCGAGGGCGCGGTGCTGCAGGTCGAGGAACCGGGGGGCCACTGCCGCTGCCTCGACTGCGCCACCGAGTTCGATGTGGACGATCCGATCGTGTTGTGCCCGGCGTGCTCGGGGGCCAATGTGGACGTACTGTCCGGGCGGGACCTGCGGATCGTGTCTGTGGAGGTGAGTACGGCGTGTGCGACACCTGTGGTTGCTCCGACGATGCCGGCGTGAGGGTCGTCGACCTCACACCCGGCCATACCCACGAGGACGGTCACGAGCACACGCACACGATCGTGCTCGAGCAGAAGGTGCTGGCGCGCAACGACGAGCTGGCCGAGCGGAACCGGCGCTGGCTCGCCGAACGGGAGATCCTCGCGATCAACCTGATGAGCTCACCCGGCTCGGGCAAGACCACTCTGCTGGAGCGGACCATCCGCGCACTGTCGGCCGACGTCGCGCTGTCGGTCGTGGAGGGTGACCAGGAGACGCTGTTCGACGCCGAGCGGATCCGGGCCACCGGCGCGCGGGTGATCCAGGTGAACACCGGCGCCGGCTGCCACCTCGACGCGAACATGGTGCACACGGCGCTGCGCCGGCTCGACCCCGCGCACCGGTCGGTCGTGTTCGTGGAGAACGTCGGCAACCTCGTCTGCCCGGCACTGTTCGACCTCGGCGAGCAGAGCCGGGTCGTGGTCACGTCGGTCACCGAGGGCGTGGACAAGCCGGTGAAGTACCCGCACATGTTCGCCGCGGCCGACGTGGTGCTGCTGAACAAGACCGACCTGCTGCCCTACGTGGACTTCGACCCGGACCGCTTCGTCGCGTCGCTGCACCAGGTGAACCGGGCGGCCGAGGTGATCGAGATGTCCGCGACCCGCGGTGACGGCCTCGACGACTGGTACGGCTGGCTGCGTACCCGGCACGGGCGGTCGGTCCTCTCGTCCTGACGTGGCAGTCTCACGTTTCGTGGGACCCGGGCGTCTACGTGGTGTGAGACCTTTCGAGCAGATCGTCGACGAGTACGGGCCGATGGTGCTGCGCGTGTGCCGGGCGGTGCTCGGCCCCGCGGACGCCGAGGACGCCTGGTCGGAGACGTTCCTCTCCGCGCTGCGTGCCTACCCGGACCTGCCGGGGGACGCCAACGTGGAGGCATGGCTGGTCACCATCGCGCACCGCAAGGCCATCGACGTGCACCGGGCCACGGCCCGACGGCCCGTCGCGGTCGGCCAGGTGCCGGACCGGCCGTCCCGCGCGGGCCGGCCGGAGGACTGGGACGGCGACCTGTGGGACGCGCTCGCCGCGCTGCCCCGCAAGCAGCGCGAGGCGGTGGCCTACCACCACCTCGCCGGGCTGCCCTACCAGCAGGTCGCGGTCATCACCGGCGGCAGTACCGACGCCGCCCGCCGCGCCGCGGCCGACGGCATCAAGCGGCTGCGCACCACATACCCGAGGGGAGACGACGATGACTGAGCTGTTTTCCGGCCTGCCCGCCGACGTCCCGACGCGACTGCGTGAGCGGCTCGCGGCGGACGCCGAGCGCGAGGGCCTCCTGGACGTCGCGTACCGCACCGTCGACACGCCGGTCGGTTCGCTGCTGGTGGCCTCGACCCCCGCCGGCCTGGTGCGGGTCGCGTACCCGGCCGCCGGCCACGACACGGCGCTCGCCGACCTGGCCGACCGCGTCAGCCCGCGCGTGCTGCACGCCCCGGCCCGGCTCGACGCCGTGGCCCGGCAGCTGGACGAGTACTTCGCCGGCCGGCGCCACGCGTTCGACGTGCCGCTGGACCTGCGGCTCGCGTCCGGTTTCCGGCGTGCGGTGCTGGACCACCTTGCCGAGATCGGCTACGGGCGGACGGAGACCTACGCGCAGGTCGCGGCCGCCGCGGGCAGCCCGCGCGCGGTGCGTGCGGTCGGCACCGCGTGTGCCATGAACCCGGTGCCGGTCGTGCTGCCGTGCCACCGCGTCGTCCGGTCGGACGGCTCGGCGGGCGGCTACGCCGGCGGCGCGGCGGCGAAGCAGACCCTGCTGACCCTGGAGGCGGCGTGAGGCTCGGCATCGACTGGGCGGCGGTGACGTCGGAGCTGGACGAGAACGGGTGCGCGCTGCTGCCGCGCCTGCTGACCGCCCGCGAGTGCGCGTCGGTGGCGGCGTTGTACGACGAGCCGGAGCGCTTCCGCACCACCGTCGACATGGCCCGGTACCGGTACGGGTGCGGGCAGTACCGCTACTTCGCCGCGCCCGTGCCGCCGCTGGTGGCCGACCTGCGTGCGGGGCTGTACCCGGGGCTACTGCCGATCGCCCGCGACTGGGCGGCGAAGCTCGGCTGGGCGGCGCGGTGGCCGGACACCCTCGACGAGTGGCTCGCGGAGTGCCACGAGGCGGGCCAGACGAAGCCGACGCCGATCCTGCTGCGCTATGAGGAGGGCGACTGGAACGCGCTGCACCGGGATCTGTACGGGGACAAGGTGTTCCCGCTGCAGGTGGTGGTCAACCTGAGCGAGCCGGGCGCGGACCACACGGGCGGCGAGTTCCTGATGGTGGAGCAGCGCCCGCGCGCCCAGTCCCGCGGCATCGCGACGCTGATCCCGCAGGGCCACGGCCTGGTGTTCACCACCCGAGAGCGCCCGGTCCGCTCGGCCCGCGGCTGGTCCAGGGCCCCGATGCGCCACGGCGTGTCCGTGATCCGCTCCGGCCGCCGCCACACCCTGGGCCTCGTCTTCCACGACGCGGCCTGATTTCCCGGAGTCATCCACAACCGCGCCATCTGTCCACAGCCGGCCACGACGACCCCGCCCCACCGGCCTCCACCGATAGAATGGACCTCGAGGGGTGCCCCCGGAGAGGGCGGGGGCCGCGGGTCACGGGGCGGCGCGGTTGGCCCGATATCTCCAGCCTGGGCGAGTGGTTCATGCCGCTGGGAATCCATTGTGGACGCTGCTTGGATCGCCGCGGGCCTGTCGTCGGGGGTGGGGGCGATACGCTGGGGCTACGGGCGGGGCGACCGGCCGACTGGGGAAGGGAACCGCCATGGTCAGGGCAGCGGTGCTGACGCGGCAGGGTGCCGCGCTCGAGGTGCGTGACATCGAGCTGGGTGAGCCGGGGCCGGGCCAGGTCCGGGTGCGGGTGGCCGCCGCGGGCGTGTGCCACTCCGACCTGTCGCTCGCGAACGGCACCCTCGCGCTGAACATGCCGGCCGTGCTCGGCCACGAGGGCGCCGGCACCGTCGTCGCGGTCGGGGAGGGCGTCGACCGGGTCGCGGTCGGAGACCGGGTGGTGCTGAACTGGGCGCCCGCGTGCCGCGAGTGCTGGTTCTGCGAGCAGGGCGAGCCCTGGCTGTGCGTGCACGCCGAGGAGCGGGCCACCCACCCGTACGCGACGCTCGCCGACGGCACCCCGGTCTACCCGGGGCTGGGCACCGGCGCCTTCGCGGAGGAGACGATCGTCCCGCAGCAGGGCGTCGTGCCGATCCCGGCCGACTTCCCGCTGGAGCAGGCCGCCGTGCTCGGCTGCGCGGTGCTGACCGGCAACGGCGCGGTGCACAACACCGCCCGCGTCCGGGCCGGCCAGTCGGTGGTCGTCATCGGCCTCGGCGGGATCGGGTTGTCGGTCCTGCAAGCCGCCCGGGCGGCCGGCGCGGGCCCGATCATCGGCGTCGACATCAGCGAGTCGAAGGCCGACCTCGCCGCGGTGCACGGCGCCACCGAGTTCATCGTCGCCGACGACAAGACCAGCAAGGCGGTCCGCGGGCTCACCAGCGGCCGCGGCGCCGACCACGCCTTCGACTGCGTCGGGCTGCCCGCGACGATCCGCGCGTCCTGGGGTGCGAGCAGGCGCGGCGGCACCGTCACGGTGATCGGCGTCGGCAGCCGGACGAGCCCCGTCGAGTTCAACGCGCTCGAGCTGTACTGGTTCGGCCGCACCCTGCACGGCTGCGTCTACGGCTCGTCCGACCCCGACGTCGACATCCCGCGGCTGCTCGGCGAGGTCGCCGCCGGCCGCCTCGACCTCGCCGCGCTCGCCACCGACACCACCGACCTGTCCGGGGTCAACGAGGCGTTCGACCACTTCGGCCAGGGCGGCCGGACCATCGTCCGTTTCTAGCTAATCCCAGGTGACCGGTAAGGCGTGCAGGCCGAAGATCGTCGTCGAGTCCTTCACCGGCAGCTCGTCCAGCGGCACGGCCACGCGCAGCGTCGGGATCCGCGCGAACAGCGTGTCGAACACGACCTGCAGCTCCACCCGCGCGAGGTTCTGACCGAGGCACTGGTGCGCGCCGTAGCCGAATGCGATGTGGTTGCGCGCCCCGCGGTCGAGGTCGACATGCCGCGGATCGGTGAACACCGCCGCGTCCTCGTTGGCCGCGAGGTTCATCGTCAGCACACCCTCGCCCGCCTTGATCGGCACGCCGTTCAGCTCGGTGTCCTCGATGGCGAACCGCGAGGTGGCCCACTCCACGATCGTGAAGTGGCGCAACAGCTCCTCGACCGCGTTCGGCGTCTTCGACGGATCGCGGCGCAGCTCCGCGAGCTCCGCCGGACGCTCCAGCAGCGCGACGGTGCCCAGTGAGATCATATTCGCGGTCGTCTCGTGGCCGGCGATCAGCAGCAGCACCCCGAGGCCGGCGAGCGCGTCGTGGTCGTAGGTGCCGTCGGCGCGCCTGCGCTGGATCTGCCGGCCCAGCAGGTCGTCGCCGGGGGCGGCTTCCTTGGCCGTGACCAGTTCGTCCATATAGGACCGAAGCTCGTCGCTCGCCGCCTGGACCTCCTCGATCGTGGCGGCCCGGTTCAGCAGTGTCTTCGTGCGCGACTGGAAGTAGTCGTGGTCGGCGTAGGGCACCCCGAGCATCTCGCAGATCACCAGCGACGGCACCGGCAGCGCGAGCCCGGTGACGAGGTCGGCCGGTCGCGGCCCGGCGAGCAGCGCGTCGACGTGCTCGTCGACGATCTCCTGGATCCGCGGCCGCAGCTCCCGGAGGCGCCGGACGGTGAACTCGCCGACCACCGCGCGCCGCGCCGGGCCGTGCTCCGGCGGGTCCATGCCGATCAGCGACGGGGTGATGTTCCGCCGCTGGAGGCGCCGGTTCGGCGTCAGCAGCGGGAAGTTCGGGTTGAACCGGTCCGAGCTGAACTTCGGGTTGTTGAGCAGCGCGCGCACGTCGGCGTGCCGCGTCGCCACCCAGGCCTCGTTCCCCGACTGCAGCGTCGCCTTCACGAGCGGCCCCGCCTCGCGGCGGGCGAGGTGGCCCTCGGCCGTGTCGAACGGGCAGCCGCGTGGCGGCGGGAAGGTCGGCTCCGTCATCGATGTCCCCTTTGGCCGATCTGGAAGATTTCCGTCCGGTTGCTTCCGACGGTAGTCAATCGGACGCTCTCCGTCCAGATCCGGGAAGGTGGGATACTCACGCGATGAACGGCACGACGTCGCAGGCGCCGCTGCGGTCCGACGCGCGCCGCAACCGGGACCAGATCCTGCGCGCCGCCAAGGAGATCTTCGCCGCGCGGGGTCTCGCGGTGCCGATGGAGGAGATCGCCCGCGAGGCCGAGGTCGGCGTCGGCACGCTCTACCGGCGCTTTCCCGACCGCGAGGCGCTGATCCTCGCGGTGGTCCGGGACAGCATCCGCGCGGTCGCCGAGGAGACGCGGGCCGCGCTGGCGGAGGAGCCCACGGCGTGGGACGCGCTGGTGCGGATCATCCAGCAGTCCGCCCAGCTACGGCTCTCGATGCGGGTGAACACCCACTCGGCCGCGATCGCGGCGCTCGTCCGGGGCGACGAGGAGATCGAGCGCTACCGCGATGCCGCCTTCGACGTGCTCGGCGAGGTCGTGCGGCGGGCGCAGGCGGAGGGCTCCCTGCGTGCGGACGTCGGCGTCGGCGACCTGGCGATGCTGTTCGTGTCCGTGCTGCACCAGCCGCACAACCTGACCGGCGACGCCGCCCGCACCGCACCCGGCCGGGTGCTGGCGATCATGCTCGACGGACTGCGGGCACGGGACACGACCACGTTGCCGGGTCGCGCGCTGACCAGGGCCGACCTCGACTGAGGTCAGTCCTTCTCGAGGGAGATCGCCTGGCTCGGGCACATGTCGACGGCTTCCTCGACGGCCTCGAGCTGCTCGCCCTCGACGCGCTCGAGGAGCACCACCACCGTGCCGTCGTCCTCGCTCTGGTCGAACACGGCGGGCTCGGTGAGCACGCACTGCCCGGCGCCGACGCAGCGGGCGGTGTCGGTGACGACTCGCATCCCGGTTCCTCCTTCGGTGTCGTTGCCGACCGTACCGCGTGTGTGACCGGCATCGCCCCAGTGCTGTGTCACGGATCAACCGGCTGTCCAGTCAACCTGGTGCAAGCCTGATCACGGGAGGGAGAACGTCGTCATGACACACATCGTGGTGCTGGGCGCGGGTTATTCGGGGCAGCTCGCGGCGAACCTCGCCGCTCGCCGGCTGGACGCGAAGGTGACGCTGGTGAACGACCGGGACCGGTTCGTCGAGCGGGTGCGGCTGCACCAGTTCGCCGCCGGCCAGCAGCTGCGCGAGCGGACGCTCGCCGACCTGCTGCGGGGGAGCGGCGCGGAGCTGGTGATCGACCGGGTGACCGGCATCGACCCCGAGGCGCGGGCGGTGTCCCTGGCCGAAGGGGAGCCGATCCGCTACGACACGCTGATCTACGCGCTCGGCAGCCGGGCCGACCTGGAGTCGGTGCCCGGGGTGGCCGAGCACGCCCACACCGTCACCAGCGTCGAGCAGGCGGTCGAGCTGCGCGCCAGGGTGGCCGCGGGCGGCACGGCCACGATCGTCGGTGGTGGCCTGACCGGCATCGAGGCGGCCACCGAGCTCGCCGAGTCGAACCCGGCCCTGAAGGTGCGGCTGCTGACCGGGGACGTGCTCGGCGAGCGGCTGTCCGAGCGCGGCAGGCGCTACCTGCGCGGCGCGTTCACCCGGCTGGGCATCGAGATCCGCGACGAGGCCCCGGTGACCGAGGTCCGCGCGGACGGCGTGGTCCTGGCCGACGGCGAGCACGTGCCGTCCGACTTCGTCGTGTGGACAACGGGTTTCACCGTGCCGCCCCTGGCCCGCGCGGCGGGGCTCGCGGTCGACGACCACGGCCGCATGCTGGTGGACGACACGCTGCGGTCGGTGTCCCACCCGGACATCTACGGCATCGGCGACGCGGCCTCGGTGCACCTCGCGGACGGCCAGGAGCTGCGCATGGCGTGCGCGACGGGCCTGCCGCTCGCGCAGGTGGTGGTCCGCGTCCTCGCGGCACGCGCGGCCGGCGACACCCCGAAGCCGGTGCGGTACCGGTTCTTCAACCAGTGCATCAGCCTCGGCCGCAAGGACGGCCTGATCCAGTTCACGCACGCGGACGACAGCCCGAAGGAGGCGGTGCTGACGGGCCGGCTCGCCGCGCTGTACAAGGAGATCATCGTGCGGGGCGCGCTGCAGGTCCAACGCCACCCGGCGATCCCGACGTCGTTCTGAGCGACCCGGCCGCGGCGACCAGTAGGCTGCGCTCGGCGGGGGCCGGAGTCGAGCAGGGTCTAGCAGGGGAGTGTGGGTGCGGGGCATCTCGGTCTTCAGCGGTAGTGCGCATCCGGAGCTGGCGGCCGAGATCTGTGCGCATCTCGAGGTGCCGCTGGAGCCGGTGCGGGTGACCCGGTTCGCCACCGACTGCCTCGAGGTGCAGCTGCAGGCGAACTGCCGGGAACGCGACGTCTTCCTCATCCAGCCGCTCGTCGTGCCGGTGCAGGAGAACCTCGTCGAGCTGCTGCTCATGCTCGACGCCGCGCGCGGGGCGTCCGCGGCGCGCACCACGGTCGTCATGCCGTTCTACGCCTACGCGCGGTCGGACAAAAAGGACGCGCCACGCATTTCCATCGGTGGGCGGCTGGTCGCGGACCTGCTCGTCGCGGCCGGGGCGAACCGCGTCCTCGCCATGACGTTGCACTCCCCGCAGGTGCACGGGTTCTTCAGCGTCCCGGTCGACCACCTGCACGCGCTGCGCGAGCTCGCCGCGTACTTCCGCCGCTACGACCTCGCCAACACGGTCGTCGTGTCGCCGGACCTGGGCAACGCCAAGGAGGCCGCGCACTTCGCGAGGCTGCTGGAGGTGCCGGTGGCGGCGGGTGCGAAGCAGCGGTTCGCCGACGACAAGGTCACGATCAGCTCGATCATCGGCGAGGTCGCCGACCGCGACGTGATCGTCCTGGACGACGAGATCGCCAAGGGGCAGCACGGTCGTCGAGCTGCTGGACCGGTTGCGGGAACAGGGCGTGCGCTCGATCCGCGTCGCGTGCACGCACGGGCTGTTCGCCGACGGGGCGCTGCATCGGATCGGTGCGGAGCCCGACGTCATCGAGGTCGTCTGCACCAACACGGTGCCGATCACCGAGAAGACGGAGAAGCTGACCGTACTCTCCATCGCGCCGGCGCTCGCCGAGGCGATGCGACGGATCCACAATGGAGAGTCGGTCAGCGCGTTGTTCTGAGTGCTTACGGGCGCTGGTAGGGCTGCGGCCGGTTGACCGGGGTGACCGTCGCGGACGGACTGTCGGTGTAGGGCGGCGCGTCCCCGGGCTCCACGGCGTGCGTGCCGCCGTACGCGGCGTTCGCCTGCTCGTTCGCGATGCGGCGGGCCTCCCGCTCGTGGGAGAACTCGTCGAACTCCTGGCGGTCCCTGATCCTGCCGAGCGCCACGACCGCGACCCAGTGGGCGATGCCGATGATGATCAGCACGACGCCGAGACGCAGCACCACGCCCTCGATCGGGGTGTCGGCCGGTACGTCGATCGTCGAGATCAGCGCCAGCACGCCCAGCACCACGAAGTGGAACAGCACCGTCACCAGCCTGGTCAGCGACTCCGCGGACCCGGTCGGGCCGGACTGCTGCAGGAACCTGCGGCCGTTGCGATAGATGATCTGGCCGTCGACGAGCACGAGCAGAGCACCGACCAGCAAGAACGTCACGTAGCTGTTGGTATCCACGGCTTGCACCTCTCGTCGGGTGATACGTACCGGGACTACACACAGTGAGTTGCCCATGACGGCCTGCGCGAAACCCGCCAACCGGCCGAGTTTTGCCGCGGATCCGCCGGGTAGGCCTTTCGGGTCCCCAACCGAGAGGAAACACATGCTTCCGCTGCTTCTGGTCCTGTTGCTGGTGCTCGTGCTGTTCGGCGCGGGTTTCGCGTTGAAGGCCCTGTGGATCGTCGCGGGCGTGCTGCTCGTGGTGTGGCTGCTGGGGTTCGTCGTGCGGCGGCCGGCCAGTGGCTCGGGTGGACGCTGGTACCGCTGGTAACCAGCAGGAAGGGTGCACGCAAGTTCGCAGAACAGCTACGCGTGCTCGGCCGGCACTCGTCGACGGGGAAGAGTTCCTGACACCACCCGACGAACGGCGCTGCCGGCCAACCACTTCCGCCTCGTACGGTTTCGAACGTCCGGCCCGAGGGCAACCCCTCCACACGCGACCGCACGGAAGGAGCGCCACCGATGCGCAGCGACGGATCGACGGCCCAGGTGACCGCGCACCGACTCGTCCACTGTGTACTCGACAGCGACTCCGACGGACTGACCAGCGCGCTGGAGACCGTGGTGGACCAGGGTGACCAGCTCAAACCGTACGTCCGCGAGGTCGTGGCGGAGCTGATCCAGGTCGGCGCCAGGGCCGTGCGGGAGAACGTGGGGGAGGACGAGGAGCCCGCGTTCGCGGTGGACCTTCGCGACGGCACCGACGACTCGGTGTCGATCGACGAGCTGCAGCCGCAGGTGCGCGCCACCATCCGCGCGCTGCTCGCGGACCTCAACGGCTGCCCCGACGACGCCCAGTTCCAGCTGGACCTCGCCGTGCGGCAGCTCGACCCGCTGACCGGGCTGGAGACCGTGCGCCGCGCGTTGACGATGACGGTCGCGCTGCTCCAGTGGACCGGAGACGCCTGACCGGCGGCTACCAGACGTCTCCGTCGCGCCAGTCGCACAGGAGCTCGCCGTCCGGGTCGAGCGCGGTGCCGGCCGGGAACACGAAGATCGCGTCGTCGTCATCGGGCGTGCGGCGGACCCCCTCGGGTGTTATGACCCCGGACGTCCCGCGCCAGCGCTGCCACCCGCGCGCGGCGTAGAACCCCAGCGCCATCTCCGACGAGCCGAGCGCGCCCAGGTCGTAGGCACCACGGATGACCTGCTCCAACGCGCCCATCACCGCCCCCGCGTGGCCCTCGCCCCGGCGGTCCGGGTGTACGCCGACGCCCTCCACGTACCCGGTGCGCAGCGCCCGGCCGCCGTGCACCAGCCGGCGTTGGACCACCGAACCGTGCGCCACGAGCCGCCCGGCGTCCCACACCATCGCGTGCATGCCGCCGACCGCGTGCTCCCAGTCCGCGTCGGTCAGGTCGTCGAACACGACGTCCAACAGCGCGCGGGCCGCGCGGCGGGCGGCGTCGTCGAGCTGGGCGGTGTGCGCGATGTGGATCTCTGTCACGACGCCATCGTGTCACCCGCGCGGGCCGCCTATGCTGGGCCAGTTTGCCGAGATCGGGAGAGGACCGTGCTGAACCAGTTCGTCCGCTATGTCCTGGCGCCGTTGGCGCGCCTCGTGTACCGGCCGCGCGTGCGGGGCCTCGAGCACATCCCGGCCGACGGCCCGGTGATCATCGCGGCGAACCATCGCGCCGTGCTGGACACGGCGGTGATCTCGCTCGTGGTCCGGCGGCAGGTCCGGTTCCTCGGCAAGGCCGAGTACTTCACCGGCCGCGGCCTGCGCGGCCGGCTGATGGCCGCCTTCGTGGACGCGCTCGGTTTCGTGCCGGTCGAGCGGGGCAACGCGCACGCCGGCCTCGCCGCGCTCAACGCCGGCCAGACCGTGCTCAACGCCGGCGGCGTGTTCGCGATCTACCCCGAGGGCACCCGATCGACCGACGGCCGGCTCTACCGCGGGCACACCGGCGTCGCCGTGCTCACGCTGACCACGGGCGCGCCGGTGGTACCGGTGGCGCTGTTCGGCACGGAGAAGCTCATGCCCCGCGGCGGCCGGTTCCCGCGGTACGCCCGCGTCGGCGTGCGGTTCGGCGAGCCGATGAACTTCTCCGGGGTGACCGGGCGCAACCAGCGCGCCCGCCGCGCGGTGACCGACGAGGTGATGGCCGCTATCCGCGACCTGTCCCAGCAGGAGTACGTCGACAGCTACCACCGCCGCCCGGACGAGGACATCGCCTGACCGGGACGGACGCGGCCTAGCGGAACCGCACCCGGTCCAGGATCCGGTCGACCAGCGCGGGCAGCGACTGCACGCCGCCCGAGTCGAACCACAGCGCGCCCGCGGTGCGGGTCGCGGCCCAGTACGTCGCGGCCATCACGCGGGCCAGCTCCCGGTCGTCGACGCCGCGTGCCATCAGCACGTCGGCCAGTTCGCGTTCCAGCTCCATCTGGTCCGCCGCCTGCCTGGCCAGCAGTGAGGGGTGCCGGCGCAGCAGGCGCAGCTGTGCGAGCCACGCGGGGTCGGGCAGGGTGAGCTCGCCGTAGAGCTCGGCCACGCTGCGCCGCAACGCCACCCACGGCCGCTCGGCCACCGGCCGCCTGCGCACCAGGTCCAGCAGCTGCCGGGCGCGCTCGCGGTCCGCGTGCAGGACCGCGTCCTCCTTGTTGGCGAAGTAGTTCGAGAACGTCCGCCGGGACACGCCGACCTCGTCCGCGATGTCCTCGACGGTCACGTTGTCGAGCCCGCCGGCCATCGCCAGGCGCAGCGCGGCCTCGTGCAGCGACTGCCGGGTCGCCGCCTTCTTGCGCTCACGCAGGGTGCTCACGGACTCCACGGGTTCACCCTAATCGGTGGTGCTAGGTTCCTATTGTGCAATTTTGCACTCTGCGCAAGAATTGTGCCAGGGGAGCACGTGGGAAGGGACGGGAATGGCCGAGGGGAACGCCATCGCGGACGTGATGCCGCGCCGGCAGGTGCTGGAGTCGCTGAGCGGTCTGCTGCTGGTGCTGTTCGTGGCGATGATCAGCTCGACGGTGGTGTCCATCGCGCTGCCGCAGATCGTCGGTTCGCTCAACGGCTCGCAGACCCAGTACACCTGGGTGATCACCGCGACGCTGCTGACCACGACCGCGAGCACCCCGATCTGGGGCAAGCTCGCCGATCTGTTCAACAAGAAGACGTTGGTGCAGATCGCGATCGTGATCTTCGTGGCCAGTTCGATGGCCGCCGGCTTCGCCCAGAACACCGAGCAGATCATCGCCGCCCGCGCCTTCCAGGGCATCGGCGGCGGCGGCCTGCAGGCGCTGGTCCAGGTCGTGATCGCGGCGATCATCCCGCCCCGCGAGCGCGGCAGGTACAACGGCTACCTCGGCGCCGTGATGGCCGTGGCGACGGTCGGCGGCCCGCTGCTCGGCGGGCTCATCGTCGACGTGCCGTGGCTGGGCTGGCGCTGGTGCTTCTTCGTCGGCGTGCCGATCGCGGTCGTCGCGTTCATCGTGCTGCAGAAGACGCTGCACCTCGAGACCATCCGCCGCAAGGACGTGCATGTGGACTACGCCGGCGCGGCGCTGATCGCGGTCGGCGTGAGCGTCCTGCTGATCTGGGTGTCCTTCGTCGGCAACTCGTTCGACTGGATCTCCTGGCAGTCCGCGGCCATGGTCGGCGGCGGGCTGGTCACGTTGCTGATCGCGGTGTGGGTCGAGTCGCGGGTGCGGGAACCCGTGGTACCGCTGCACATCGTGCGCACCCGCACGACGGCGCTCGCGATCATCGGCAGCCTCGCGGTGGGCATCGCGATGTTCGGTGGCGCGGTGTTCCTCGGCCAGTACTTCCAGGTCGGCCGCGGCTACACGCCGACCCATGCCGGGCTGCTGACCATCCCGCTGATGGCGGGCGTACTGGTGGCCTCGACCGTGTCCGGCCAGCTGATCAGCCGGACCGGCGTGATCAAGCCCTACATCGTGACGGGCGCGGTCATGCTGGTCATCGGGTTCCTCGGGCTCGGCATGATCGACCACGACACCTCGCTGGTCTTCGTGTCCGCGGCGATGGTGCTGGTCGGCATCGGCGTCGGCATGACCATGCAGAACCTGGTGCTCGCCGTGCAGAACTCGGTGCCACTGAGCGATCTCGGCGCGGCCAGCGGCTCGGTGACGTTCTTCCGCTCACTCGGCGGCACGATCGGCGTGTCGGTGCTGGGCGCGGTGCTGGCCAACCGGGTCACCGCGGACCTGACCACCGCGCTCGGCGGCCACAACCTGACGTCCGGCGGCGGGAAGACGAGCGCGCTGAACCTGGCCGCGCTGCCGCCGGAGGTCCAGCAGGTCGTGCGCCAGGTCTACGGCGACGCGACCGCGCACATCTTCCTGATCTCGGCGGGGGCGGCGGCCGTCGGTGTGATCGCGGCGCTGCTGCTGAAGCCGATCACGCTGCGCACCACGCTCGACCTGGAGAAGGTCAAGGAGGAGCAGACGGTGTCGGACCCGATCGTGGGGTAGGTGAGCGGTATGGGCGGGCCATCGCGCGCCTGCGAACCGTCGGCCGAGCGGTTCGGGCCGGAGTGGGTGCCGGGCCGCACGATCGTGGTCGGCGTGGACGGCAGCGACACCGCGATGCGGGCCGCCGCCTACGCGTTCGGCCTCGCCCGGCGGGAGGGGCACCGGCTGCTCGTCGCGTACGCCGCCGCGCGGTCCGGACTCGCGCTGACCGGGCCCGCGGCCGCGTTCGAGCACCGCACCCAGCAGCAGCTGCACGCGGAGCTGGGCGGCGAGATCCGCACGGCCGCGGAAGAGCTCGGCGTGCCGGTGACGTTCATGATGGCGCACGGTGACCCGGTCACGGTGCTGCGCGACGCGGCGGACTGCTGCCACGCGGACACCGTGGTCGTCGGTGCCTCCACGAGCGCGGGCCACCGGATCGCCGGCTCGGTGGCCACCCGCCTGATCCGGGCCGGGCACTGGCCGGTCGTCGTCGTGCCCTGACCGTGTTGTTGGAAACTCACGATCTGTGGATGCTCTGGGTTATCGTTGACCCACGCAGCGTCTAGGAGGTCGGGTTCCATGCGACGTGGTCGGTTATCCCGGTTGGTGGCGGCGGCCGCGGTCGTCGCGAGCGGGGTGGTGTGGAGCCAGGGTCCGGCCGGCGCGGCGGACACCGACCTCGTCGCATTCGCGCAGCAGGCCGCGGGGCAGCGGGTGATCTACTCCTACGCCGGGCTGACCCCGCCGCAGACCCTGCTCGGCCGGATCCGTGCGGGCGAGGCCGCCGGCGTGATCTTCTTCGGCGACAACATCTCCAGCCTGTCGCAGATCTCCGGCGTGGTGGCGCAGCTGCGGGCCGCGGCCGCGCAGAGCCCGGTGCACGAACCGTTGCTGCTGATGACCGACCAGGAAGGCGGCCAGGTCCGCCGGCTGCCCGGCGAGCCCGCGTTGTCCCACAAGGACATCGGGCAGTCCGCGAACCCGCCGTCGGCGGCGACGTCGGCCGGGAACGGGGCGGGGGCGAACCTCGCGGGCGTCGACATGAACGTCAACCTGGCCCCGGTGCTCGACGTGTTCCACCAGCCGGGCGACCTGATGGACCAGTTCGAGCGGTCGTTCGGCAACGACCCGGTGGCGGTCTCCCAGCTCGGCGCGAACTACGTCCGCGCGCAGCAGGCGCAGGGCGTCGCCGCGACCGTCAAGCACTTCCCGGGCCTCGGTGGCGCGGCCTCGAACGAGAACACCGACGTCCGGCCGGTGACGCTGAACGTCCCACTGTCCACTTTGCGCAGTGTGCACGAGGCGCCCTACCAGGCCTCGATCGCCGCGGGCGCGAAGCTCGTGATGCTGTCCTGGGCGGTGTACCCGGCACTGGACGCCGCGCGGCCGGCCGGCCTGTCGTCCACGGTCATCCAGCAGGAGCTGCGCTCCCGCAACGGGTTCACCGGCGTGACGGTGTCCGACGCGCTGGAGGCCGGGGCGTTGCAGAACTTCGGCTCCACCGCCAACCGCGCGGTGCTCGCCGCGGACGCGGGCGTCGACCTGATCCTGGCCGCGGCCCGGGACGTGAACCAGGGCGACCAGGCGGCGACGGCCCTGGCCAACGCGCTCGCCGACGGCACCCTCGACAGCGGGGCCTTCGGTGACGCGCTGGCCAGGATCCACGCCCTGCGCGCAGGTCTGTCCTAGACGGAGACCGGCTCCCGCCGGTCCTCGCGCGGCGGCTCGGCGAGCCGGTCGCCCTCGACGTCCACGTGCGGCAGCAGCCGGTCCAGCCAGCGCGGCAGCCACCACGCCCGCTTGCCGAGCAGCGACATCACCGCGGGCACGATCGTCATCCGCACCACGAACGCGTCGATCGCGACGCCGACCGCGAGCGCGAAGCCGATCGACTGGATCAGCGTGTCCTCGGCGAGCACGAAGCCCGCGAACACGCTCGTCATGATCAGGGCCGCGGCGACCACGACGCGGGCGCCGTGCCGGAAGCCGTTCACCATCGCCTCGCCGGCGGGTGCGCCGTGCACGTACTCCTCACGCATCCGGGTCACCAGGAACACCTGGTAGTCCATCGCGAGTCCGAAGAGGACACCGATCAGCAGGATCGGCAGCATGCTCATGATCGGACCGGTGCTCTCCACGCCGAGCACGTCGGTGAGCCAGCCCCACTGGAACACCGCGACCACCGCGCCGAACGTCGCCGCAACCGAGGCGAGGAAGCCCAGGGTCGCCTTGAGCGGTACGACCACCGAGCGGAACACCAGCATCAGCAACAGGAACGCGAGCCCGACGATCAGCGCCAGGTACGGGATCATGGCGTCGGCGAGCTTGCCCGACACGTCGATGTTGGCCGCCGTCTGGCCGGTCACCGAGATCTCCGCGCCGGTGCGGTCGTGCAGCGTGGTACCCGCGGCGCGGATGTCGCCGACGAGGTTCTCGGTGGCCTCGTCGCTCGGGCCGGTCCTCGGGATGACGGTCAGCAGCGTGGTGTCGCCCGCCCGGTTGTGCTGCGGCGGCATGACCGCGGCGACGTTGTCCAGCCCGGTGATCCGCTGCGCGGTCAGCGCGACGGCGGACTGCGGGTTGTCGCTCGCCGACGTGTCGACGACGACGGTGAGCGGGCCGTTGGCGCCGGGGCCGAAGCTCTTGCTCACGAGCTCGTAGGCCTTGTGCTGGCTGGACTCCGGCGCGGCGTTGGCGTCGTTGGGCAGGCCGAGCTGCATGCTGGCGGCCGGCACGGCGATCACCGCGAGACCGGCGACCGCGATGAGCAGCGCGGGCACCCGGCGCCGCGCGACCAGCCGGGCCCAGCGCTCGCCCATGCTGGTGCGGCCCGGCTTCGGACCACCGCGCAGCAGCGTGCCGGCCCGCACCTTGTCGCCGGCGAAGCCGAGGATCGCGGGCAGCAGCGTGGTCGCGACGAGCACGGCCACGACCACGGTGATCGCGGCGGCGATGCCCATCTCGGCGAGGAACGGGATGCCGACGACGGTGAGCCCGCCGAGCGCGACGATCACGGTCAGCCCGGCGAACACGACCGCCGAGCCGGCGGTGCCGACCGCGCGTCCGGCGGCCCGTTCGTGGGTCTCGCCGCCGGCCAGCTCGTGGCGGTAGCGGGAGACGATGAACAGGGCGTAGTCGATGCCGACCGCGAGGCCGATCATCAGCGCGAGCACCGGTGTGTTGGCGTTGAGCTCCATGAACCCGGACGCGGCGGTGATGCCGGCCATGCCGATGCCGATGCCGACGAGCGCGGTCAGCAGGGGGAGTCCGGCGGCGAGCAGCGAGCCGAACGTGATGACCAGGACGAGGGCGGCGACGAGCACGCCGAGGATCTCGGTGGCGCCGGTCTCGGGCGCGGCGCGGGTGGCGTCCCCGCCGAGCTCGGCGGTCAGGCCGGTGCCCGTGACCGCGTCCCGCAAGCGCCGCGCGGTCGGCGTCGGTGAGCTCGAAGGCCTGCTGG
Source organism: uncultured Actinomycetota bacterium (assembly GCA_963841395.1). Classification (GTDB taxonomy): domain Bacteria; phylum Actinomycetota; class Actinomycetes; order Mycobacteriales; family Pseudonocardiaceae; genus Actinophytocola. The sequence goes on along the minus strand of CAWJCX010000055.1, from coordinate 214,445 downwards.
TCGTAGCCGACCTGGATCATCGCGACCGTGCCGTCCGGCGAGATCGCCTTCGTCTTCAGCGGGTCGGTCACCCGCTTGACCTCCGGCGCGTCCGCGATCGCCGCGACGATCTTCGCCACGGCCTGCTGGTTCGCCGGCTCGCCGAACGTGTGCCCGGCCGGCGCCGCGAGCGCGACCCGGGCGGTGCCGCCCCCGACACCGGCCTCCGGGAACGTCGCCTTGAGGTGGTCGATCGCCCGCTGCGACTCGGTGCCGGGGATCGAGACCGCGTTGCTGAGCTGGCCGGACAGGCCGACCGCGCCGGCGCCCGAGGACGACCAGCAGCACCGTCCACACACCGGTGACGAGCCACCGGCGGCGGAAGGACGCACGGCCGAGGCGGTAGAGGAATGTCGCCACCGGATGTCTCCTTCGTAGATGAACTCCCATCGCCGAAGCTAGCCGAACGGCAAGGACACGCCAAGCCGATCGGCAAGCATGTGACTAGCCGCACGGCTAGTTGTCGTCCTTGTCGATCGGCAAGTAAGGTTGAGTCCTCAGCGAGGAGGACGCGATGACGGCCATGGCGGCCCGCCCGGCCGAGCCGGACACCCGCACCCGGCTGCTGGACACGGCGCTGGCGTTGTTCACCAAACACGGGGTCGAGGGCACGTCGCTGCAGATGATCGCGGACGCGCTGGGGGTCACGAAGGCCGCGGTGTACTACCACTTCAAGACCAAGGACGAGATCACCGAGGCGGTGGCCGAGCCCGCGTTGCGGCAGCTGGGCACGATCGTGCGCGAGGCGAGCGCGCTGCGCCGCCGGGGCGCGCAGGTCGACCACGTGCTGACCGGCGTGGTCGACATGGTCATCAGCCACCGGGCGCTGGCCGCGGTGTTCTCGAGCGACCCCGGGGTGGCCCGGGCGCTGGAGCGTTCGCTGCACGACGAGGAGAACGTCAAGGACTGCTTGACCGAGCTACTCGTCGGCCCGGCCGCGGACCCGGCGGCCGCCGTGGCCGCCCACGTGGCGCTCGCCGGCATCGCGCTGGCCGGCGGATCGCCCGCGCTCGCCGACCTGCCGGACGACGAGCTGCGCACGCACCTGCTGGAAGCGGGCCGCCGGGTGCTCGGCCGGCCCCGCCGGGGCACCACCCGCTAGCAGCGCCGGGGCGCCCAGCTCAGCCGAGCAAGGGTGCGCTTGGATGACGCATGCGCACCGCACGCCGCGCCCAGATCATCGAGGCCGCCATCGACACGATCGCCGCCGAGGGGCTGGCCGCGACCTCGTTCGCCAAGATCGCGCGCACCGCGGGCCTGTCCAGCACCGGGCTCATCTCCTACCACTTCGCCAGCAAACGCGAGCTGATGGACGAGGTCGCGCGTGCCGTGCACGAGGAGCTCGCCGGCTTCACCGAGGAGCGCATGCGCGAGGCGGACGGGCCCGCCGCCCGGCTGCGCGCGTTCGTCGCCGCCAACGTCGAGTTCGCCGGCGAACGGCACGCCCGGCTGCGCGCCGCACAGGAGATCGGCGGCCCCGACACCCCCGGACGGCCTGGCCGAGCTGCTCCGCGCGGGCCAGCTCTACGGCGAGTTCCGCTTCTTCGACGTCGACCTCATGGCGATGGCGATCCGCGCGGTCCGCGACGGCGTGCTCCTGCCGGCTCGCCGCCGACCCCGGCGTGGACCTCGGCGCCTACGCCGACGAGCTCGGCACGATCTTCGAGCTCGCCACGCGCGCCTGAGCGGCGCAGACTCGCTGCATCGGTTGTGCATCGATTAGGATTGTGCGCAGACGACGACCGGCAGGTGACGACTGGAAGGGATGCCGGGGATGGCTCCGCACAGCGACCCCGAGGAGCTGGCCACGGCGCTGGCACAGATGGCGCGCGACCTGCTGACCCAGGAGACGGTGCAGCAGACGCTCGACCGCATCGTCGAGCATGCCGTGTCACTCGTGGACGGGTGCGAGTTCGCCGGGATCCTCGCCGTCGAGTCCGGCAAGCTGCGCACGCTCGCCGCGACGCGACGACGTGGCCCGCGAGTCCGACCGGATCCAGGTCGAGGTCGGCGAGGGGCCGTGCCTGGACAGCACGCTGCTGGCGAGACGGGTCTTCCGCATCGACGACCTGACCACCGACGAGCGCTGGCCGCGCTACGCGCCCAAGGCCCGCGAGCTCGGCATCGGCAGCGCGATGGGCTTCCTGCTCTACACCCGCGACCGCAACCTCGGCGCGCTGAACGTCTACGGGAGCAGGCCGGACGCGTTCACCGAGCGCTCCGAGCACGTCGGCTGGCTGCTCGCCTCGCACGCGGCGGTGGCGTTCGCGAGCGCGCGCTCGGACGCGCAGCTCCAGCAGGCGATCGCCAGCCGCCAGGAGATCGGCGAGGCGCTCGGCATCGTGATGGAGCGGCACAAGGTCACCGAGCCGGAGGCGTTCGCCTTGCTGCGCAAGCAGTCCCAGGAACGCAACGTCAAGCTGCGCGAACTGGCCAGGAGCTCACCGAGACCGGCGAGCTGCCCGGCCAGTAGTCGCTCAGCGCTTGCGGACCTTCAACCAGACCAGCAGCGCCGCGAGCAGCGCCGCGAGCCCGCCGAGCGGGATCGCCGGGCCGGCGGGACACCGCACGTCCACACCGGCCGGACCTTCTCGGCCACCGGGTCGGGCAGCTTGCTCACCAGCTCGGTGCCGCCGGCCTGGATCGCCTCGGCGCGCTCCTTCGCGGCCGCGCTGCACCCGGGTCTTCACGTCGGCCTTCGTCGCTCAGCGCGGCCACCGTCTCGGCCAGCTCCTGGCGGGTCAGCTCGGCGTCGACCCGCAGGTCGTCGTCGGTCGGCTCCTCGCCGGGCATCCGCATGCGGTCGGCCTGCTCCTTGCGGGTGCGTCATCGCTTCGCCGCCTCCTTGACCACCTGGACGTCCTCCTTGGCGCTGTCCACCGCCTCGGAGGGCATCGGGGCGCTCTTCGTGAACTGCTTCTTCGCCACCAGTGCGGCCACGCCGGCGATCAGCAGCACCACGGCGCCGACGATCATCGCCGCGACCCACGCGGGCACCGCGAGCGCGAGCAGCAGCACGAGCGCCGGCCAGCACGATCGCGAGCCCGTAGCCGGCGAGCACCCCGGCGGCGCCGATGCTCGCCGCGCCGAACCCGGCGTGCTTGGCCTTGTCCTGCACCTCCCGCACGGCGAGGCGGACCTCGGTGCGGGCGAGGTGGCTGAACTGTTCGGTCAGGTCGTGCACGAGTTCCGCGGTCGACTTCTCGCCGACCGGCTTGTGCGCACCGACATCCGATATCGAGCTCATCTGCGCTCCCTTCTCGATCCGGGCTACCCCGGCATCGACGGCGAAACCGCCGGTCCGGGGGTGGCGCCACGCGAGAACGGCACGGGGTCCTCCCCCCACGGGGGAGCGGGCGACGCGCCGGACCGGGCCGTGGTTTGTGACCGCCGCGCGGGTGCCCATAAGATGCTGCACCCAGCCGGTTGAGACACCAGCCGAGCAGACACTGTCACGCGATCGCGGACGCCCCGAAGTCGGAGGTGTGCCGCGGTGTTTGCTTGGAGAAGAGCTACATGGTGGACCCTTCCGACCGCTTGCGGTCGCTGTTCGACGGACCCGGCAGAACCAGCGCGGCCCTGCGCGCGAAGGACTGGTCGACGCACCGCGCTCGGCCCCGTGGAGACGTGGTCGGACGACCTGTGCGCGGCGATCCGCACGGTGCTCCCGTCCCGCATCCCGATGCTGCTGTGGTGGGGGCCGCGGCTGGTGCAGATCTTCAACGACGCCTACACCGCCGTGCTCGGCGACAAGTACCCGGAGGCGATCGGCCAGCCCGGCGCGGAGTGCTGGGCCGGAGGTCTGGGACCAGCTCGGCCCGCTGGCCGAGGCCGTGATGGGCGGCGGCCGTGCGACGTACTCGGAGAAGCAGCTGCTGCTCCTGCGCCGGCACGGCTACCTCGAGGAGACGTACTGGACGTTCTCCTACAGCCCCGTGCGCGGCGCGGACGGCGGGTCGCCGGCATCTTCGTGGCGACGACCGACGTGACCGAGCGCGTGCTGTCCGACCGTCGCATGGAGACACTGCGCGAGCTGGGCACGCTGTCCGTCGCCGCGGCGGAAACCGCCGCGCGACGCGTGCCGCGCGGCCGTCGACGTGCTCGCGCGCGGCGGCGACGTGCCGCTCGCGCTCGCCTACCTGCGTGCCGACCCGGGCGGCGAGCCGGCGCTCGTCGCGTCGGACGGGGTCAGCGCCGGCACCGAGCTCGCGCCCGACACGCTCGCCCGGGTGCTCGAGACCGGCGAGCCGGCGGTGCTCGACGGCCTCGCCACCCGCCTGCCCGGCCACCACGTGCCGGCCAACGGTCCCGGCGACGCACCGGTGGAACGCGCTCTGGTGCTGCCGCTGCAGGCGTTCGGCCGCGCCACCCCGGTCGGTGTGCTCGTGCTCGGCGTCAGCCCGTACCGCGCGCTGGACGTCGCGTACCGCGTGTTCGCGGAGCTGGTGGCGACCCACGTGTCGACCGCGCTGACCGACTCGCTCGCCTACGAGGCCGAGCGGGTCCGCGCGGCGGCACTCGCCGAGCTGGACGCCGCGAAGACCCGCTTCTTCCAGAACGTCAGCCACGAGTTCCGCACCCCGCTGACGCTGCTGCTCGGTCCACTGAGGACGGTGCTGGAGCAGCACGGCGGCCGGCTGCCCGAGCCGTACCGGGAGGCGCTGGAAACCGCTCACCGGGCGGCGCTGCGGCTGCGGCGGCTGGTCGACTCGCTGCTCGACATGGTCCGCGCCGAGGCCGACGAGTTGCACGCCCGGCTCGAGCCGACCGACGTCGGCACGGCTCACCGCGGACTGCGCGTCGATGTTCCGCTCGGCCGCGGACAGCGCCGGGGTGGCGCTCACCGTCGAGGTTCGCCGGCGCGCGGGCGCGGTCGTGCTGGACCGGGAGATGTGGGCGAAGATCGTGCTCAACCTGGTGTCGAACGCGGTCAAGTTCACCGAGTCGGGGTCGATCACGGTGACCCTGGCCCCGGCGGACGGACGGCTCGTGCTCAGGGTCGCCGACACCGGTGTCGGCATCCCGGCCGCCGACCTCGCGCGGATCTTCGACCGGTTCCACCAGGTCGCCGGCCGGGCGGGGCGCAGCGGGGAGGGCACCGGGATCGGGCTCGCGCTGGTGCGGGACCTGGCCACCGCGCTCGGCGGCACGGTCGAGGTGACCAGCGTCCTGGGCACGGGCAGCACCTTCACCGTGTCGGTGCCCGAGACGGTGGCCGCGACGCGGCGAGGGCGCGGCGCCGCAGGACGCGGCTGAGGGAGGCGTTCGCGGGTGAGGCCGGCCAGTGGCGGCCCGCCCCGCCGTCCGACGCGGACCCGGGCGGCGTGCTGCTGGTCGAGGACAACGCGGACATGCGCGACTACCTCTACCGGCTGCTGCGCGACCAGGGCTGGACCGTGCACGCCGTCGGCGACGTGCCCACGGCCCTGGCGGTCGCGACCACGGTCCGCCCGGAGCTGATCCTCAGCGACGTGATGCTGCCGGGCCGCGACGGGCTGGCGCTGGTGCGGGAGGTCCGGGCGAACGACGCGCTGAAGCGGGTGCCGGTGGTGCTGCTGACGGCGCGTGCCGGGTCCGGACTCGGCGGCCGAGGGGCTGCGCGAGGGCGCGGACGACTACGTGGTGAAGCCGTTCCATCCGGACGAGCTGCTCTCGCGGGTGCGGGCGCACCTGGAGCTGTTCCGCCTGCGCGAGCAGGTGATCGTGGACAACCAGCGCGAGGTGGTGACGCTGCAGGGCGCGCTGGACAGCCGCAGCACGGTGAGCCAGGCGGTCGGCCTGCTGATGGCGAGCCACCGGTGCGACGCGGACACCGCGTTCCAGCAGCTGGTCGCGGTGTCGCAGGCGACGAACCGGAAGGTGCGCGACATCGCGGCCACGATCGTCGCCGACTTCACCGCCGACCTGTCACCGGCCGAGCCGGCGGATGGTGAGCCCGGCTGACCGGGAGCGGTCCCGGGGCGGTCCTGATAGGAACTGAGCATGCGAATCCTGGGGTTGCTGGCCGTTGCTCTGCTCGCGGCCGGCTGCACGGTCTCCCGCACCGCCGACCCGGCGCCGGCCGAGGAGACCACGACGACGTCCGAGCCGACCGACACGTCCGAGCCGACCTCGGCGCCGCCCACGGGTCCCGTTTCCTATGAGGACCAGCCGGCCGACTGCGCGGACGCGGAGTGCACGATCGCGATCGACGGCCGGGTCGACGTGCCGCTGGAGCCGCGGTTCGGCTTCACCGACTTCGTCGTCACGTTCGTCCCACCCGACACGGTGAACTTCGAGGGCGCCGACCCGGTCAACGGCGATGCCCACGGCACCCTGAGCGGCACCGGCTACATGAGCCTGAACGGCATCATGATCACCATCGACAGCTACGGCCCGACGGGCGCGAAGCTCAGGTTCGAGCCTCCGCAGTGACTCACCCGCGGGGCGGCAGCACGCAGAACTCGTTGCCCTCCGGGTCGGTCAGCACCACCCAGTGGAAGTCCGGCTCGTCGGCCACCACCGTCGCGCCCAGCGACACCAGGCGGTCCACTTCGGACTGCTGGGTGCCCGTGGCGGGCGCGATGTCCAGGTGCAGCCGGTTCTTCGCCGGCTTCGCCTCCGGGACCGGCTGGAACAGCAGCACGGGCTCGCCCTCGCGACCGATCTCCACGTACTCGGTGCCGCGCGAGTCCGTCCAGCGCCTGACCTCCGCGTAGCCCAGCGCCGCGCACCAGAACTCCGACAGGACGGCCGTGTCGCGGCAGTCGACGGCGAGGCAGATCACCCGGCTGGTCACCCGCGCCACAGTAGTCCAGCGCCTACCATCGGCGCCGTGGATGGATGCCGGATCGTGTGGGCGGCCGCTGCCGGAGCGCACGGGCCGGCGCGGCCGGGCGTCGCTGTACTGCTCGCCGGCCTGCCGGCAGAAGGCGTACCGGAACCGGCAGGATCCGGCGGCGGGGGACACCGTGACCGGCCTGATCGCCGACATCGACCGGCGGGTCAAACGGCTCGAACCCACCGCACCCGGGACGTTCTACGACGATGTCACCGACCTGTCGTCGTCGGTCGGCCGGCTGCGCCGGGTCGCGAAGCTCGCCGCCGACGCGGCGGGGGAGCAGGCCGCCGCAGCGACCCGGTCGACGAGTGGCGGTTCGCCGAGCAGACCGAGCCGCACCGCCGCGAGCTGCGGGTGCACTGCTACCGGATGCTCGGCTCCTACGACGACGCGGAGGACCTCGTCCAGGAGACGCTGCTGCGTGCCTGGCGCCACCGCGACACCTACGAGCCGGGGTCGAACCTGCGCGCGTGGCTGTACCGCATCGCCACCAACGCGTGCCTGGACTTCCTGCGCCGCAACGACCGCAGGCCGTCGAGCTACGAGCCGATCCCCGGCCTGGACTCCGGCGGCGGGGCCCCGCCCGCCCGGGTGCCGTGGCTGCAGCCCTTCCCGGACGAGCTGATCGACCGGGTCGCGGACGACGACGAGCCCGACCAGGAGGTCGTGGACCGGGAGACGATGGAGCTCGTCTTCCTGACCGCGATCCAGCACCTGCCGCCGAAACAGCGCGCCGCGCTGATCCTGCGGGACGTGCTGGACTACTCCGCCACGCAGGCCGCCGAGCTGCTCGACATGAGCGTCGACGGCGTCAACAGCGCGCTCCTGCGGGCCCGGCCGACCATGCGCGAGCACCTCCCGGCCGACCGTGCCGAGTGGACGCGTAGCGAGTCCACCGAGGACGAAGCGGCGGTGCTGCGGCGCTACATGGAGGTCGCCGGGCGGATGGACTTCGACGCCATGGCCGCGTTGCTGCACGAGGACGTCACGCTCACCATGCCGCCCGCCCCGCTGTGGTTCGTCGGCCGCGCCGCGATGATGAACTTCATCCGGCCGAACCTCGACCCGGCGTCGCCGATGTTCTTCGGCGAGTGGCGGCACCTGCTGACCCGGGCCAACGGGCTCCCCGCGACCGCGGGCTACGTGCGGCGTCCGGGCACCAGCGTGTACCGCGCGCAGGCGATCGACGTGCTGCGGATCGAGGGCGGCCTGATCGTCGAGATCACCACGTTCGAGCCGCACCTGTTCCCCGCGTTCGGCCTGCCGCTGACCGTTCGCTGAAGAAGTCCGCCCGGGACCGATGAGTCCGCGTGCGGGTCCGCGTTACACGTGCGACCGACGCGAACTCGTGACGAGGAGCAGGGCAGATGAGCAAGGTGATCGCACACATGACGATGTCGCTCGACGGCTTCGTCGCCGACCCGGACGACGGCGTCGGCGAGCTGTTCGGCTGGTACGACAACGGCGAGGTGACGGTGCCGTCGAACGACCCGCGGTGGACCCACCACGTGTCGGCCGCGAGCGCACCGCTGCTGCGGGAGGCGTATGCGCGGGCCGGCGCGCTGGTGTGCGGCCGGCGGCTGTTCGACCACACGAAGGGCTGGGGCGGCAACCATCCGGCCGGCGTGCCGCTGTTCGTGCTGACGCACCGGCCGGTCGCCGACTGGCCGCACCCGGTCACGTTCGTCACCGACGGCGTGGTGAGCGCGATCGAGCAGGCGAAGGCGGCGGCGGGGGACAAAGAGATGTCGGCCGCGAGCACGACCGTCGTCCAGCAGTGCCTCGACGCCGGGCTGCTCGACGAGATCGTCGTCAACCTGGCGCCGGTGCTGCTCGGCACGGGCATCCCGTTCTTCGCGAACCTCGCGAGCGCACCGGTGCGCCTCGCCGACCCCGAGGTGATCGAGGGGACGGGCATCACCCATCTGCGGTACCGGGTACTGCGGTGAGGACGGGCTACGGCACCTTGGCCGCGGGTAGCTCGAACCGCCCGAAGACCCAGGTGCCGGGCGCGTCGGCGTCGTCGCCGGACCAGAACTCGGTCCACAGGTCGGTGAACTCGGTGCGGGAAATGTAGCCGTCGCCGTCGAGATCGAGGCGCGGGAAAATGTCGTCGGTCTTGGTGTCGCGCCCGTTCCAGGCCTCGATGAGGCGGCGGTACTCGTCCCGGGAAATCTTGCCGTCCGAGTCCTCGTCGACGGCCTCGAACATGATATTCGCGGTGCCCGCGACGGCGTCGTGCATTCCGGCGAGCTTGTCGACGACGTTGAGCACGTCGTCCACCGTGATCTTGTCGTCGGGCACGTCGCCCGCGGTACTGAGCAGCGTGTGCCACCAGCCCATCATGATGTCCCGCAACCGTTCCGGGTCGGTCTCGGGGTCGCGGATGGCCACCCACCGCCTCGTCAACGCGACGAAGTCCGCCTCCTCGAGAAACCCGTCCCCATTGGCATCCATGGCCCGAAAGACCCCGGTCACCTTCCGCCGCTGCAACTCACTCGCCACGCCGCAGTCCTTTCTAGTCGACCGCAGCCCAGCCTGGCCCCCATTTCCACACGCGACAATTGGCCAGTCGGGTTTACCGCCGCCACGAACAGGTGACCCAAAAACCCACAATAAGTAGCGCCGGGCGCCGCAAACCGATGCACCGCGCATGGGAGAGCGCGGCCTGCTCGCCGACGTGATCGCGGTGAACAAGGCCGACGCGACCACGAGGTGCCCGCGCCTTGCTTGCGACGACGGCTGGGCTGTCGACGACCTCGCCGTAGGAGGCCCACGAGGTGTTACGGCGGTCGTCGGTGGCGACCCGGCGCACCCGAGCCTCATCCTGGACCGCCAGGTGGCGACCCTCCCTTCGCGACAAATGCGGGTTGGAGTCCCTGCACCGCATGGGCCCGTGGCAGGCGGACACCTCCGCTACTGCGACCTGCTCCGCGGCTCGGCGACGACCACGACTGCGCCGCCGACGAACTGGCGCTCTTCGACCGCCGCCCCGCCTCCGCTGCGTGACCACGCCGAGGACGTCGCACGGACCTGTCACGCCAGCTCAGGTTCGACGGGCCGGGCCGTTAGGGTCGACGGGTGGAGACGCGGACGCGGGCGGCGGCGCGGGTCGTCTGCCTGGACTCCGGCCGGCGGGTGCTGTTGCTGCGCTGGCGGGATCCGGTGAACGGGAACGAGTTCTGGGAGCCGCCGGGTGGGGGCATCGAGCCGGAGGAGACGCCGCTCGAAGCCGCCCGGCGGGAGTTGTACGAGGAGACCCGGCTGGATCCGGCGGCGGTGCGGCCGCGAGGGATCGTCGTGGAGCGTGATGTGCGGTGGAAGGGCATCCGCTTCGTCGGGCCGGAGCACTTCTTCCTCGCCCACTTCGACGGCGACCGGCCCGAGCCGCGGCGTGACGGGCTCCTCGAGGACGAGCAGCGCGACCTGTTGAACTACGCCTGGCTTCCGCAGACCGACCTCGCCACGCTGGCCGGGCTCCAGCCACCGCACCTGCTGGACGTGCTCGCCGACCTCACCAACTCGGGCTAGGTGAACTGCTGCACCGCCAGCACGGTCGCCCCCGCGAGCGACATCGCCGTCGCCGCGAGGCGGGTGCGTCGTACGTCCAGGCGGCGGCCGACCGGGCGGGCCAGCAGGAACCCGGCCGCCGCGGCGGGGATCAGGAACAGTGAGTAGCGCAGGTCCGCCAGTTGCACGGAACCGGTCACCGTCAACGCGCCGAGGCTCATCGCGGAGCCGACCAGGAAGAACGCCCCCATCGTGCTGCGCAGCCGCGGCCCGGCGAACTGCGCCCACACCATCGCCATCGGCGGGCCGCCGATCGACGTCGCGGTGCCCATCATCCCCGACATCGCGCCGGCGACGACCACGGCGCGGCGGGTCGGCCGCGGACGGAAGCCGTACGCGGTGATCGCGACCCCCACGACCACGGTGGCCACGACCAGCAATGCGAGCGACCGGGCCGGCAGGAACGCCACGAGCAGCGCGCCCGCGATCACCCCCGGCACCCGGCCGGCGAGCGCCCAGCCGGCGCCCCGCACGTCGAGGGCGGCACGGTCCTGCACGAGCACCGCCGTGGTGACGCAGCACGCCAGCACCAGGTTCACCACCGGCACCAGCGAGGTGTCGACCAGCGCGATCACCGGCGCGGCGATCATCCCGATCCCGAACCCGATCGACACCTGCAGCACCGTGCCCACCAGGACCACCAGGCACAGCGCCGAGAACCCCAGAACACTCACACCGAATCGTGGCACGGTCCGCGCATAGGCTGGGCGTGACGATCGCGACAACGGGAGCTCGCATGACGTTCGATCCGCAGACCCTGCGCACCGAGCTGGGCACCGGCCTGCTCTGCTTCCCCGTCACGCACGCCCGCGAGGACTTCGGCTTCGACGAGGACCCGTACCGCACGCACGTCGCCTGGCAGTCGTCCTTCCCCGTGGCCGGGGTGTTCGCGGCCGGGGGCACCGGCGAGTTCCCCGCGCTCACGCCGACCGAGGTCAAGCAGGTCGTCCGGGCGGCGGTGGCGACCTCGGCGCGCCCGGTGGTCGCGCCCGCCGGCTACGGCACGGCGCAGGCCGTGGCGATGGCCCGGGACGCCGAAGAGGCCGGCGCCGCCGGCGTGTTCCTGCTGCCGCCGTACCTGACCGCGCTTTCGCAGGAGGGCCTCGTCGCGCACGTCCGCGCGGTCTGCGCGGCCACCGGCCTCGGCGTGATCGTCTACCACCGCGCCAACGCCTCGTTCGAGTTCGACGCCGTGCGACGGCTCGCCGACGAGTGCCCGAACCTCATCGGCTTCAAGGACGGCATCGGCAACGTCGACCTGATGACGAGAGTCCACACGCGACTCGGCGACCGGCTGCTGTCGATCGGCGGGCTGCCCACCGCCGAGACCTACGCGCTGCCGTACCTGGAGATGGGCGTGACGACGTACTCGTCGGCGATCTTCAACTTCGCGCCGCGGTTCGCACTCGACTTCTACACCGCGGTGCGCGCCCGCGACGCGGCGACCGTGTACAGCAAGCTCGACGAGTTCGTGCTGCCGTACCTGGAGATCCGCGACCTGCGGGCGGGCTATGCGGTGTCGATCGTGAAGGCCGCGATGACCGTGGTCGGCCGCCCCGCCGGCCCGGTCCGCCCGCCGCTCACCGACCTCACGGAGGCCGAGCTCGGCGACCTGGCGGCGCTGGTGGAGAAGGTGGGCCTGACGTGACCGGGCCGGTCGTGACCGGCTACCGGGTGGTGCCGGTCGCCGGCCGGGACAGCATGCTGCTCAACCTCAGCGGCGCGCACGGCCCGTACTTCACCCGCAACCTGCTGATCCTCACCGACTCCGAGGGCCGCACCGGCGTCGGCGAGGTGCCCGGCGGCCCGGCGATCACCACCACCCTGACCGAGGCCCGCGACCTCGTCGTCGGCGCCCCGGTCGGCGGGCACAACGCCGTGCTGGCCGGGGTGTCCGGCCGGTTCGGCGGCCGGGACGCGGCCGGTCGCGGCCGGCAGACGTTCGACCTGCGGGTGACCGTGCACGTCCGGGCCGCGATCGAGTCGGCGCTGCTGGACCTGCTGGGACAGCTGCTCGGCCAGCCGGTGGCGGCGCTGCTCGGTGACGGCCTGCAGCGCGACCGCGTGCGGGTGCTGGGCTACCTGTTCTTCGTCGGCGACGCCGCGCGGACGGGCCTGGACTACCGCGACGAGTCCACCTCGGACGAGGAGTGGTTCCGGGCGCGCAACGCGCCCGCGCTCGACGCGGCCGGGATCGTGGCGCAGGCCGAGGCAGCCCGGGCGCGCTACGGGTTCGCCGACTTCAAGCTCAAGGGCGGCGTGCTGCCGGGCGACGAGGAGGTCGCCGTCATGACCGCGCTGGCGCAGCGCCTGCCGGACGCCCGGCTGACGCTCGACCCCAACGGCGGCTGGCCGCTGGCCGACGCCGTGCGCCGGGGGCGGGCGCTGCGCGACGTGCTGTCCTACGCGGAGGACCCGTGCGGCGCGGAGGGCGACTACTCCGGCCGCGAGGTGCTCGCCGAGTTCCGCCGCGCGACGGGCCTGCGCACGGCGACGAACATGGTGGCCACCGACTGGCGCTCGCTCGCCCACGCCGTCCGGCAGTCCGCTGTGGACATTCCGCTCGCGGACCCGCACTTCTGGACGCTGCGCGGGTCGGTGCGGGTGGCGCAGCTGTGCGAGGAGTGGGGGCTGACCTGGGGCTCGCACTCGAACAACCACTTCGACGTGTCGCTCGCCATGTTCACCCACGTCGCCGCGGCCGCGCCGGGTGACGTCACGGCCATCGACACGCACTGGATCTGGCAGGACGGCCAGCGCCTCACGACCTCGCCGATCGAGCTGGTGGACGGCCACCTGACCGTGCCCACCGGCGGTGGGCTGGGCGTCACGCTCGACGAGGACCGCGTCGCGGCGGCGCACGAGCTGCACGAGACCGCCGGGCTCGGCGCCCGGGACGACGCGGTGGCGATGCGCCACCTGGTGCCGGGCTGGGCGTTCGATCCGAAGCGGCCCGCGCTCGAGCGGCGATAGCCGCAGGTGGTGCCTGGTCGGGCGGAGGGGCCTCGTTAGGCTGGACGTCGTGTCCCAGTTCCTGCCGACCGCCCCCTACCGCGGCACGCGTGACTTCCTGCCGGCCGAGATGTCGGTCCGCACGCAGGTGTTCCAGCGGCTCTACGACGTGATCGAGCGGTACGGCTACCAGCGTTACGACGGTCCGATCCTCGAGCCCGTCGAGATCTACGAGGCCAAGTCCAGCCGGGAGATCGTCGAGCAGCAGCTCTACACGCTCACCGACCGGGGCGAGCGCCGGCTCGCGCTGCGCCCGGAGATGACGCCGTCGGTCGCGCGCATGATCGCGGGCAACGCGGGCAAGCTGCAGTTCCCCGTCCGCTGGTACAGCCACCCGAACTGCCACCGCTACGAGCGCCCGCAGCGCGGCCGGGTCCGCGAGCACTGGCAGATCAACGTCGACGTGTTCGGCTCGGACAGCGCCGGCTGTGAGATCGAGTTCTTCGAGCTGATCCACGACCTGATGGCCGGCATAGGCGCGACGCCGGACATGTGGGTGCTGCGGGTCAACGACCGCGTGCTGCTCGACGCGATGCTCACCGGCGTGGTCGGCATCGCCGCGGACGCGGTGCGCGATGTCGCCGGGATCGTCGACCGGTGGGAGAAGTACCCGGCCGAGAAGCTCGCCGCGGACGCCGCGGCGATCGGCCTGTCCGACAAGCAGTTCGACCGGCTGGCCGAGGTGCTCACCGGCGGCCGCGCGGTCCTCGACGAGCTCCCGGCCGAGGTGACGGCGCAGTCGAAGCTCGTGCAGGTCATGGACTCGGCGGCCGGCGACCTCGTGACGTTCGACCCGCTCATCGTGCGCGGCTTCGACTACTACACCTCGACCGTGTTCGAGGTCTTCGACACCCACCCGGACAACCGTCGCTCGCTGTTCGGCGGCGGCCGCTACGACAACCTCGTCGGGCTGTACTCCGCGCAGCGCATCCCGGGCCTCGGGTTCGGCATGGGTGACGTGACGCTGTTCGACTTCCTCGGTACGCACGGCCTGCTGCCCGAGCCGCGCAACGATGTCGACGTGGTGGTCATCGCGACCGAGGCCGACCTCGTCGAGGCGGCCCGCACGGTCGCGAAGGGGCTGCGCGACGCCGGTGTGCGCACGTCCACGCCGCTCGACATCCGCAAGCTGGGCAAGGAGATCCAGCGTGCCGACAAGTCGGGTGCGCGGGTGGTCGTGATCGTCGGCGGCAACGACTGGGCCGCGGGCACCGTGACCGTCCGCGACCTGCGTAGCGGCGAGCAACGCCAGGTCGCCCCGGCCGAGGCCGCCGCCGAGGTCCGCTCCCTGCTCGGTTAGAGCGCGGCGCGGGCGCGGCGCAGGAAGTCCTGCTCGGCGGCGTTCGCCGTGTGGGTGATCGCCGACTCGTACGCGGCCGCGGCCTCCTCGTCGCGGCCCAGGCGGTGCAGCAGGTCCGCCCGGGTCGCGTGGAACAGGTGGTAGGAGCCCAGCGCCAGCTCGTCGACCAGGGCCAGTGCCGTGGCGGGGCCGGCGATCTCGGCGACGGCGACCGCCCGGTGCAGGGCGACGACCGGCGTCGGCGTGACCGCGAGGAGCTGGTCGTACAGCGCGACGATCTGCCCCCAGTCGGTGGCCGCGGTCGTCGGGGCGTCGCTGTGCACCGCGTTGATCGCCGCCTGGAGCTGGTACGGGCCGGGCCGGTTGCGGCGCAGGCAGGTGCGCACGAGTGCCTGCCCCTCCGCGACGAGCGCGTGGTCCCAGCGCGACCGGTCCTGGTCGGCGAGCCGCACGAGGTCACCGTCGGCGCCGACGCGGGTGGGCCGGCGCGACTCGGTCAGCAGCATCAGCGCCAGCAGGCCGAGCACCTCCGGCTCGTCGGGCATCAGCTCGGCCAGCAACCGGCCGAGCCGGACGGCCTCGGCACACAGGTCGTCCCGGACCAGCTCGGGGCCCGAGCTCGCGGTGTAGCCCTCGTTGAAGATGAGGTACACGACCGCGAGCACCGACCGGACCCGTTCGGGCAGGTCCGCCTCGTACGGCACGCGGTAGGGGATGCGCGCGTCACGGATCTTGCCCTTCGCGCGGACCAGCCGCTGGGCCATCGTCGGCTCCGGCACCAGGAAGGCCCTGGCGATCTCGGGCGTGGTGAGGCCGCCGAGCAGCCGCAGGGTGAGCGCCACCTGGGCGGCGGTGCCGAGCGCCGGGTGGCAGCAGGTGAAGATCAGGCGCAGCCGGTCGTCGCGCACGGCGCCCTCCTCCTCGGGCTCGGACCCGGCGGTGAGCAGCGCCGCCTGGGCCTGCTTGTCCGCGCGGGAGGACTCCCGGCGGATGCGGTCGATGGCGCGCCGCCGGGCGGTCGTGATGATCCAGCCGGCGGGGCTCGGCGGCAGCCCGTCCTCGGGCCAGCGCTGGACGGCCGCGGCGAACGCCTCCTGGACCGCGTCCTCGGCGACGTCGATGTCACCGAAGACGCGGACCAGGCTCGCGACCGCCCGGCCGTGCTCCGCGCGGAAGACCCGTGCGACGTCGATCTCGGGCACTCAGTCAACCTCGCCGGCGAACGGCCGCACCTCGATCCACAGTGGCTCGAGCACGCTCGCGAGCCGGCGGCCCCAGCCGAGCGCCTCGTCGAGGTCGGCCGCCCTGATCACGGTGAACCCGCCGAGGTACTCCTTGCCCTCGACGAACGGGCCGTCGGTCACGAGCACGTCGGAACCCTTGGCCTGCACCACGGTCGCGGTGCTGGGCGGGTGCAGCGGCCCGTTGAACACCCAGGCGCCGGCCGCGCGCATCTCGTCGGTCAGCCTGTCCACGTCGCGCATGATCGCGTCGAGTGCCTCGGGCGGCGGCGGGTCGCCCTGCGGCTGGTAGATGCTCAGCAGGTACCTCTTCATCGGGTGGTCCCCTTCTGCACGCGGTAGTGCGCCAGCACCACGCCGGTCGTGGTGGTCACGCTATCGGCGAGCTCGAGATCCGCCACCGGAACGCCGTCGGGGAACAGCCGCCGGCCCGTGCCGAGCACCAGCGGGTGGACGAGCAGCAGGTACTCGTCGACGAGGTCGTGCGCCATCAGCGTGCGGAGCAGCTCGCCGCTGCCGAGGACGACGAGGTCGCCGCCGGGCTCGGCCTGGAGCTTCGCGACGTTCTCGGGCACGTCGTCGCTGATGAGCGTGGAGTTCTGCCAGGGGAGCGGCTCGGACAGCGTGCGCGACACGACGTACTTGGGTGCCTCGTTCAGCACCTCGGTGTAGGGGTTGTCGGTCTGGCGCGGCCAGTAGCCGTGCAGGTCCTCATACGTCCGCCGGCCGAACAGCAGCGCACCGCTGGCGGCCATCTGCTCGCCCATGGCCTTGCCCATGATCTCGTCGCCGTACCTGTTCGCCCAGCCCCCGTGGACGAAGCCGTCCCGGGTGTCCTCGTCGGGGCGGCCGGGTCCCTGCATCACGCCGTCGAGCGTGAGGCTGATGACGGCCATGATCGTGCGCATCGCGTGTTCCTTCCGTGGAGGGTGGTTCGCCCTCTACACGAACGGGATTCGCGCGGATCGACAGCGGGCTTCGGGGAGTTGGTGGTGGTGCCCTTCCCGGGAGCGGACCGGGAAGGACACCACGCTCTCCTCGAGCCCTGGCCCGCGCCCGGGGCTGGGGCCGGCGTCTGCGGGCTCGACGAGCGGCACCGGCGCGGGGGACGTCGTCGGCACCGGTCTCGGTTGGCGCGAAGGTGGATCGGGGGACGCGGCCGCGTGCAACGCGCCCGGAGGCAACTCGTCGCGATTGCGGACGACCGGCGCAGCGGCGTTGGGCCGGACGGTCTAGTGCGGCGGTTCGATGACGACAGCCGGTGGGGCCGGCGGGCCCGGCAGGGCCGGGTGCAGCTTCCGCGCCTTGCCCTTGTGCGGCGGGTCCTTCTGGTCGGGCCCCGGCGCCGCGTGCTCGTCGTGATCGCCGTCGTGATCGCCGTCGTGGCCGTCCGGGCCGGGCCGCGGGTGGTCGCCGTTGTGTTCGGGCGCGGAGTCGCCGTGCGGGCCGTTCGCGTCGCCGATGCGTGGGGTGTCGACCCCGAGGTCTTCCTCCGGATCCGGCAGGTGCGGCGCGACGGCCGGCTTCTCCGCGGCGGGCAGCAGGTCCCGCACGCCGGCGATGTCGGTGCGCAGCTGGTGTTCGGGCCCGGGTTCGGTGACCTTGTCGGCCAGCCGGTCGGCGGTGGCGAGCAGCCGCGCCGCCTCGGGGAAGCGGCGCTGGCGGGCGGCGGTCCGGGCGTCGGACACCGCCTGGTCGGCGCTGTCGAGGGCGAGCCGGGACTCGGCCGCACCGCTGTAGACGAACCGGGTCACCGGCCACAGCGGGCTGCTCGGCCCGGCGTACGCGGCGGCGACGGTGATGCCGCCGGTGACGAGTGCGACCGAGGCGGCGATGCCCAGCGAGGTGCGGGCCACCCGCCGCTTCGGGCGGGCCGGGGGCGCGGTGACGGCGGCCAGCAGGGTGTCGCCGGGCGGGCCGGGTACCGGCAGGGTCTGCCGCCACGCGGCGAGCATGGCCTCGGCTTCGTCGCCGTCGGCCGGGGCGCCGCGGCCGACCCGGTCGAGGAGGCGGTCGTCGCGGCGCACGATGCGCGGGTCGGGGTCGGTCACGCGACCACCTCGTCCGCGGCGCGGGCCCACTCGCGCAGGCGTGCCATCGCCCGGGACTGCGCCATCCGGACGGCCGCGGGCGACTTGCCGATGACGGCGCCGACCTCCTCGGCCGACAGCCCGGCGGCGACCCGCAGCACGATGATCTCCCGCTGCGCGTCGGTGAGGTCGTTGAGCAGCGGCAGCAGCCGGCGGGACAGGTCCGCTGTGACCGCGCGGTCCTCGGGGTCGCGGCCGTCGTAGACCGGTTCGGGCACGGTCTCGATGGGCCGGGTGGGCGCGACGGAACGGTGCGCGTCGGCGACCTTGTAGGAGGCGATGCGGTAGACGAACGCGGTGAACGGCAGGCCGCGTTCCTCGTAGCGGGGGAGCGCCTCGAACACGGCGAGGCAGACGTCCTGCGCGACGTCGTCGGGGGTCTGGTCGCCGCGGCCGAGCGAGCCGAGATGGGCCCAGCAGTAGCGCACCACCCCAGGCCGGATCCTCGCCAGCAGCTCGGCGGCCGCCTGTGGGTTCCCCCGCCGGGCGCGCCGCGCGAGCTCGTTGTCGCGCGTCACCACGACCTCAGCCTAACCATGATCACGGACGTTCAGGTAACGGAGACACGCGTGCGATCTCACGAGAGGTCGAGGGCGTCCGCGACGAGGTCGACCGCGCTGCGGCCGGGGTCGCGGGCGGCGCTGTTGTAGACCTGCTCGGTGGTGTCGACGCTGGTGTGCCCGACGTCGGCCTGGACGTGGACGAGCTGGGCGCCGGCCTCGACGGCGGTGGTGACGTAGAAGTGGCGCAGGGCGTGCGGGTGCATCGCGCCGGCGATGTCCTGGTCCCCGGTGGCGGCGGCGAGGCGGCGCAGCAGCTGCCAGACGGCCTGGCGCTGGTAGCGGTTGCCGGTGCGGGTGAGGAGCAGCGGCGTGGCCGGCCCGCGGGTGTTCCTGGTGGCCGGCAGCGTGGTGGTGCCGCCGAGGTACTCGGTGAGGGCCTGCTCCGCGGCGGCGTGCAGGTAGACGACGCGGGTCTTGCCACCCTTGCCCTGCACGCGCAGCGCCCGCCGCCCGCGGGTGACGTGCAGGTCGGCGCGGTCGAGGGCGCACAGTTCGCTGACCCGCAGGCCGAGGGTGAAGAGGGCGACGACCGTCTTGGCGCGCGCGGTGTCCTGCGGCCCGGCGCCCTGGCGGGGGCGCCCCGCGGCGGCGTAGAGGGCGCGGACCTGCCCGGTGGTGAGGACGATCGTGGCGGTGGTGTTCCCGGTGGGTTTGACCAGGCCGAGCCGCCGCCGGTCGAGGGCCGCGGGGTTGCCGCCGACGAGCCCGGCGTCGGCGAGGTGGGCGTAGAGCGCCTTCACGGTGGCGAGCATCCGGTCGCGGGTCGCGACGGCGGCGCCGGCCTCGTCGAGGGACTGGAGCCACGCCTTCACGTGCGCGGAGGTGGCGGCGCGGGGGTCGGTGCCGCGGGTCGCGCACCAGCGGAACCAGTGCAGGTGGCGCAGGCGGCCGCGCGGGGCCGGGGGAGGGTTCCGGCTGCTGTCCACGCGTGCCGTGGTTCGCGCGCCGACGGCCGCCGCGTAGCGCGCCACCGCGGTCGCCCACGCCTCCCGCGGGGCGTGGAGCCAGTCGCGGAGGTCGGCGGGGCTCGTGGGCAGGCCGAGCCCCTCGGCGTAGGTGCGGCGGGTCGCGAGGTTGCCGTAGCCGCCCAGCCAGTCGGCGATCGCATTCAACAGCTCGCTCGGGTCGGCGACGGCCGGCCATGGGTCGTCTCTGGGCGCCAGTTCGGTCACCGGAACAGCTTAGCTACAAAAGCTCACTTCTGTAGCCGACTTCGGTTATGGATATCAAATCTCTAACCTTCGTTAGCAGTTATGAATGTGTCTACTACACTCTTGGATCATGGAAGAAGCGGTAGAAGCCGACATTTCGGGCCTCTGTGGGTTCAGTCGATGCCGGGCGCCGTTGCCCGGACCGGGCCCGAAGGGCGGGCGGCCGTTCGCGTACTGCCCGGACCGCTCCTGGCCGGGTGGCAAGACCTGCAAGCAGCTCGCCGCCGCGCAGGACGCGCTCGCGGAGGCGCTGGGCGAGGCCGGCGGCGTCTCCACCGCCGTGACCAGCACGTTCACCGCCGCCGCCGAGCGGATCGCCGGCCCGCTCGCCGACGCCCTCACCGCGGCCGAGGCGTTGAAGGGCGCGCTGGCCCGGGAGGTCGAGGCCGCCGCCGCGCGCGCCGCGGAGGCCGAGACGTCCGCGGCCACCGAACGTGGACTCCGCGAGGCGGCCGAGGCCGAGGTGGGTGCGGCCCAGGATGCGGCTCAGGCCGCCCGCGCCGCCGCCGACGCGGCGATCCGCGAGGCGCACGACAACGCCGCCACCGAGATCCACCTGGCCAAGGCCGCCGCGGAGGCCGACGTGCAGTTGGCGCGCACCGAGGCGGAGGCGGAGATCGAGCGTGTCCGCGAGTCGGCGGAGACCGAGATCCAGGAGGCACGCGCGGCGGCGAGCGCCGAGATGGAGCGCGTCCGCGACGAGGCCGACCTGCGAGTCCTGGAGGCACGGGACGCGGCGGAGGCCGCCGCAGCGGACGCCGAGAGCAACCGCCTGGCCCGGGACACCGCGCGCGCCGAGGCACGTGCCGCGCGGGAGACCGCCACGAGGTCCGACCTCGCGAAGGCACGCGCCGAGGGCACGGCTACCACTGAACACGAGCGCGCCGAGACCGCGCTACGCCAGGCCGCGGAGGCCGAGCGCGCACTGACCAACGCCGCCGCCGAACGCGACGCCACCCGCGCGATGGAGGCCCGGCTGCGGGAGGAGTTGTCGGAGGTTCGCGCCCGGGTGGCCGACCACACCACCCACCTGGCGACGACCACCGCGGCCCTCACCGCAGCAACCCACCAGGCCGACACCGGCGAACGTCAGCTGACCGCCCTGCGCGCCGCCCTCCTCGACAACACGGTCGAGGATCTCCGCACCCGCCTGCTGGCCGTCCTCCTGGATCGGACACCCGCCGAACAGGCGTGATCTCGACGAGCCGCCCTCGGGTGCTAGGGCTCCTGAATTTTCAGGACAAGCACGAGATCATCAAGGTGACCGCTCGCAGCGTTCGCGTCCTCGCGAACAACATCGAGTCCTGGGTCGCCGGTGCCTTCCGGCCCGCTTGAGTACTCAGTGGACCAGGTGTAGGCGGGGGCGTGGGTTGGGGATGCCGACCAGCTCGCGGAGGCGGGGGAGTCCGATGTGGAGGCGGGCGGCCAGGCGGGGTAGCGGGAGGCCGTGTTCGGCGGCCAGGTCGACTGCGCGGCGGAGCAGGGCCGGCTGCTCGCCCGGGTACTCCGAGCCCACCGGCTCGTCCGTGCGCCAGCCCAGAGCGGTCAGCGTCGCCATCGTGCGGCGGACCGTGGAGTCGGCGTAGACGCCTAGGTCCTTTCCTCGGTACACCAACGCCGCCACCGACACGCCGTAGCCGTCGGCGACCTCCTTCAGGGCGGGCACGTCCACCGGCGTCGGCAGCAGGGGGCGGACCTCCCCGGCCGGCATCAGGAACTCCGCGGCGAAGGCGTTCGCCTGGCGTTCATGGTCGGGGGAGCCTGGTGCGGGGTCCGGGTGGAGCAGCAGGTGGCCCAGCTCGTGCGCGACCGAGAAGCGCCGGCGCATCGGGTTTCCCTTGTCCGACAACGCGATCGTGGGCCTGCCGTGCAGCGCCGAGGAGAACGCGTCGATCGTCGACGCGTCCACGGCCGGGATCCGCGTCACGACGACGCCCCGCGCCTCCAGGTTCCGCACGAGGTGCACGACCGGCCCCGCACCGAGGTCCCACGCCTTGCGTACCGTCCGCGCCGTCCGCGCGACCTCGCCGTGCGGGATGCCCAGCGGCAGCCCGAGGTCCACCGCCGGCAGCTCGATCACCTGGTCCAGCGCCTCGGTGATCTCCCACAGCAGCTCGACGTGCGCGAGCGCCTGCTGGCGCTGCACGGCCGTCGTCGCGCGCAGGGAACGGAAGTGCGCGTGCGTCGTGTCCAGCCGCAGCTGCGGGCGGCCCACCCCGAAGAACCCGACGGGCACGTCGAGGGCCGCGGCGCAGCGGGCCACGGTCGACGGGCCCGGCCGCGACTGGCCCAGCTCGTACTGCGACACGGCCGCGGCGGTGCGCTCGATGCGCTCGGCCAGCTCTCGCTTGCGCAGTCCGGCCAGCTTCCGGGCCATCGTCAGCCGGGCGGGGGCGAATGCCTGCGCGACCGCGGCGGCATTCGAAGACACGACGAACCCCCTGAACGAACCGAACAGAACGAAGATATGCGCCATCGTCGCCGAGCACGGAGCGTGGCGCGATTCGGGTGACGGGTGTAGCTACTCCGAGGCGGCGGGCGCCTCGGTACGCGGGCGGAGCGGCAGCTCGGGCTGAGTGGCCCGGCCGAACGTGTCCGGCACGAGCCGGCGCTCCTGGTTGGGCGGAGTGATCGCCTTGGTGAGCTCGAGCAGGTCGACGCGCCACAACCAGTCGATGTGGCCGTCGTCCTGCAGCATGCCCTGACCCGCCCACAGCCCGGACAGCCCGACCGCCTCGGTGCCGTGCCACGGCAGGAACAGCAGCTGACGCCCGGACAGCCAGGCCTCCCGGCGGCTGATCAGCCCCTCGTGCTCACCGGCGCCGAACAGCTCGCGCCGCAGGTCGCTCGCGTCCCCGAGGGAGCCGTCCGGGCCGGCCGGCATGAGCAGCTGGTACATGCCGATGCGCGGAAGCTTGAGCAGCACCGACTGGAACGCGGCGTCGACCTCCAGGCCCGGCAGCTCACCGATCAGCGAGTCGGCCGTGGCCCGCAGGTACTGGTAGCGATCCGTGCCGAAGCTGGTGTTGTTGCGCCAGCTGCCGCGCGGACCGGTTCGCCCCGGCTGGAGGCTCGCGGCCGCGTCGTGCGCGTCCTGGAGCCATGCCGAGACCGACGCGATGAAGTCGGGCACCGGTACCGGATGCAGCAGCGCCGTGAGCTCGTCCACGTGCTGCGGATCGTTCGACACTGCCGCTCCCTTGACTGCCGGACCTGCCGCGTGATCGCTCACTTGATTCTGGCACCGGAAACGGTCACGACGTGGGAGGTGCGCGGGCGTGTCGGACATGCGAAAGGGCGGCCCGGAGACTTCTCCGGGCCGCCCTTTTCGTTGGCTTGTGGTCGGCTAGACCGGGACGATCACCATCGTCTTGCCGTCGGTCGTGACGACCTCGACGGACTCGACGGCGGCCGGGTCGACCAGGGCGGAACCGTCGAGCGGCGTGCCCTCGGCCTCGCCCTTCGGCGACACCCGCCAGCTGCCCGCCAGCACCGGCTCGCCGGTCTTCGGCACCACGCGCAGCTGGCAGTTGAGCCCGGCCTTGATGCCGCTCACGTCGGCGTGCACGGTGACCCAGCCCATCTTCGGCACCATCGTCACCGCCATGCGCGCGCCGGTGTCCGCATCGGTGGTCGACGCCTGGACGGCGTCGCTGGGCACGGCGGTCGTCGGGCCGCCGGCCACCTCCTGCGGCGAGGTCTGCCGGCCGATGACGACGCCGCCACCCACCGCCACAGCGAGCGCCACGGCCGCGGCGACCGTGATCACCGCCGGTGCCCAGCCACGCCGCCGTTCCGGTGGCAGCTCGGCGCGCGCCCGGCGCAACGCCTTCTGCAGCAACAGGTCGCCGCTCGCGGGCGGGCCGTCCATGAACGCCTCGGGCGGCACCTCGTCGAGGGCCAGCCGCAGGCTGGTGAACTCGCGGACCTCGAGCTGGCAGTCGGGGCAGCCGGCCACGTGGGCCTGCACCGCGTTCTGCTCCGCCGGGTCCAGCCCGCCGAGCGCGTAGGCGGCCAGCAGCGAAGGATCGTGCTCGACCGGGTTCATCGCGCACCTCCCTTGGCCGTCGCGCCCAGCGTCGCTCGCAGCGCGCGGACCGCGTGATATGTCCTGGATTTCACGGTACCCGGCGCGATCTGCAGCGCCGCTGCCGTTTCGTTGACCGTGCGGCCCCGGTAGTACAGCTCGACGATCACCGCGCGGTGCTCCGGGCTCAGGTGCTCGATGGCGCCGAGCACGGTGATCGTGTCGACCACGTCGTCGGCGTGGTCGCGGGCCGGCGTCGGGACGTCCACGGGCTGGTTGACCTCGGTGGGCCGGACCGCTCTGGCCCGCGCGCGGTCGGTGATGATGTTGCGCGCGACGGTGAGCAGCCAGCCCCGGACCGAGCCGATGCCGTGCTCGAGGTCATCGGCGTGCTTCCAGGCCCGGAGGAGGGTCTCCTGGACGACGTCCTCGGCCGCCGCCCGGTCGTTGGTCAACCGAACCGCGTAGGCCAGCAGGCTGCGCCCGTGCTCCTCGTACAGCGTGCGTATGAGGTCCTCACCAGGCACCTGCCGCGCACGCCGCGCCTTCCGTCCTGGGATAGCCACGCTTGCCATCACCTGCCCGGGGATTCGTTCACGAGGCTGCACCGCAACGGCCCGGGTGAACCAGGCCGGACCTCGATCGACGAGCAGGGTACTGGACAGTGATGCCGTCACAACCAACCACACGAGCAGTTGGCGTAACCGGTTCATTTCCGTTCTCAGCCGCCATGTGTTATCCGCCCGCCGAGGATCGTGGCGACGATCGGCATGTCGCGCAGCTCGTCGGGGGGCAGGTCCCGCAGGTCGCGGCCGGCGATCACGAGGTCCGCGCGGTCGCCGACCTCGATCTCGGTCCGCCCGCCGGTGCTGGCCGCGAGCGCCGCCGGCAGGGGAAGTGCCTGCTCGGGGTGCCACGCCGGGCGGTCGTCGTCGGTGCGGGTGACCGCGGAGGCGATGCCGTCCCACGGGTCGAGCGGGGCGACCGGTGCGTCGGAGCCGAACTCCAGGCGGGCGCCGGCGTTGACCAGGTCGGCGTAGGCGAAGGCGCGAGCGGTGCGCCCGTCCCACAGCCGGTCGGCCACGTCGCGGTCGTCGGGCCCGTGCGCGGGCTGGACGCCGATGACCACGCCGACCTCGGCGAAGCGGGCCACGTCGCGCGGGCCCAGCAGCTGGGCGTGCTCGACGCGTCCGTCGGTGATGCCGGCCTCGGCGAGCACGTCGAGCGCGATCCGGTTGGCCTCGTCGCCGATGGCGTGCAGGGCCGGGCTGAGGCCGTGGGTGGCGGCCTGCCGCACGAGCGGCAGCAGCTCCTCCTCGGTCAGCAGCAGCTCGCCGAGGTACTCGTCGTCGGGGAACTCGCCGGGGTAGGGGTCGTGGCAGTACGCGGTGCGGGTGTTGAGGGAGCCGTCGATGAAGAGCTTGAGCGGCCCCACGGTCAGCAGCCCGTCCGTGCCGGGGACCTCCGCGCCGGTGCGGTGCCCGCGCTCGACGGCCCGCTCCAGCGCGAACCGCGCGATCACGCACCGGACCCGGGTCGACGGGGTGCGCACCGCCAGCCGGCGCGTCCAGTCGGCGACCGTGTCGGCGTACTCGTAGTCGGCGATGGCGGTGACCCCGCGCGCGGCGGCGGCGTCGGTCGCGTCCAGCACCCACTTGTCGGACACGCCGATGTCCGGCGCGGGCAGCGCCGCGGTGACCGCCATCGCGGCGTCCTCGATCAGGACGCCGGTGGGGTGCTCGCGGCCGACCAGCGTGAGGGCCTCGGTGTTGAGCCACACGGCGTGCAGGTCGTTGCTGAACACCGCGACGGGCCGGTTCGGGAAGGCGCGGTCGAGCAGGTCCTTGTGCGGCGGCACGCGCCAGAACGTCTCGCTGTAGTGCGCGCCGGTGAGCAGCTCGGTGTCGCCGGGCGGGCCCTGCGCCATGACGAGCAGCTCGACCGCGTGCGCGGCGGAGCGCGCCTCGGCGACCGAGACCCGCTGCCGGGCGCTGGCCCACTGCAGCATGTGGGTGTGGGCATCGACGAGCCCGGGCAGCAGGGTCCCGCCGCGCCCGTCGATCACGTCGAGCTCGGCGACGTTCTCCGGCACGGGCCCCGCGGGGTCGATCGAGGCGATCAGTCCGTCCTCGACACGCACGTCGGCGCGCCGCCCGGTGAGCCCGATGGCGACGTCGCGCAGCAGAAGTGTTTTCGGCATCCGCGCAAACCTATCGCCCGGCCGGGGGGTGGTCGGAACCGACGTTGGTCGACCACGAGACGCGAGACACCGTTGACCTCCTGTGACCAGCTCTAACAGCCGCACGGGGGACGGCGACTGACCTGATGTCGAGAGATCAGAAGGGCTCATTACATGTCGCAGACCAGGGACACTGTCGACACCTGGGACATGGTGGTCGTCCACCGAGCGTTCCGGCGTGAGTTCGGGCGCACCCCCGGACTGATCAGAGGCGTCGCCGACGGCGACCGCAACCGCAACCGCTGGAGGCCCAGCACGAGGCGGTCGCCACGCTGATCGAGGCGGCCGGCGCGCTGCTGCCGTCGTGGCGGTCCGCTGCGGACGTCGCCACTGGCGCGGGTGATGTGACGCGTCGTCGGCAAGGGGGATCTACCGCCGCGAGGTCTCCCGGGTACTCGGGAACTGACGCCGCTCAGCGGACCTGCTCGCCCCCGACGAACGTCGCGGCGACCATCGACGCGTCGAGCACGCGCAGGCCCTCGGCCATCGGGACGGACAACACGCACAGGTCGGCCGGCGCGCCGACGGTCATCGACCGCGGCCGTGCTGGGTCGGTGGCGTGCCCGAGGAACAGCCGCAGCGCCCGGGACGGGTCGACCCGCTCCGCGCCGCCCAGCACCTCGCCGGTCGCGATCCGGCGTGACACGGCGGCGGCGATCGCCGCCCACGGGTCCGCCCGGCCGAAGGGTGCGTCGGTGCCGCCGGCGACCGCGATGTCGTGGTCGATCAGGGACCGCAGCCGCCACAGGCCGGGCAGGTCCCGTTCGTCCACCTCGGACAGGTACGCCTCGCCCCGCTCGGTGACGAAGTTCGGCTGGGTGACCACGGTCAGGTCGAGCGCGCGCAGCTCCGGGAGCAGGTCGGCGCCGATGACCGCGCCGTGCTCGATCCGGTCGCCCGTGCGGGGGCCCGCCTCGGTCAGCGCGCCGAGCGTGGTGACCAGCTGCGCGGCGGTCAGGCAGTGCACGGCCACCGTCCGGCCGGCCTCGTGCGTGGTGCGGAACCGGTCGGCCAGCTCGCCCGCGGTCGGCAGGGTGTCGTCGTGCAGCAGGGTCTTCACCGGGCCGATCGTGAACCGCTCGCCGCCGGCCATGACGCCCGGCGGCGCCATGCAGTGCACCCGCTGTGGCAGCGCGCCGGCGGCCACGGCCGCGGCCAGCAGGTCCACATCGGACTGCGTCTGGTCCGGGGTGGCATCGGTGAACCCGGTGACCCCGGCGGCGGCCGCACGCTCGCCGACGGCGCCGAGCGACACCTCGACCCGCGGCAGCCGCGAGGACAGCCAGCCGTCCAGCCGCCACAACCGTCCGGTCGGCCGGCCGACATCGTCACGCTCCACTCCGGACAGTCCGGTGCCCGCGGCGTCCACGGCGCGCAGCCCCAGCGAGTTGAGCGTCCACAGCATGCCGCTACGGTGCTGCACGCGTACCGGCCGGTCGGCGAGGATCGAGTCCAGCTCGCGCCGGGTCAGCGGCCCGGCGACCGACTCGTGGTAGCCGACCGCCCGCACCCACGCGCCGGGCGCCAGCCGGCCGGCGGCGCGCACGAGCGCGGCCACGAGGCCGGGGCGGTCGCGCACGTCCGGCGGACCGACCGGCACCGACGCGAGCGCGCCGGCCATGGCCCGCAGGTGCACGTGGTGGTCGTGCAGGCCGGGGAACACGGCGCCGCCGCGCGCGTCCAGCACGTCCTCGCCGCGGTTCGGGCGCAGGCCGGGTGTGCATTCGGCGACGCGGCCGGCCGCCGTCCGGACGGCGACCCCACGCCGGCCGTCGACCTCCGCGTCGACGATGAGCACGGTCCCAGTGTGCTCCGGTTGGGCGCTACCTGCCCTGCCACACGGGTGCTCGTTTCTCGGCGAACGCGCGGGCGCCCTCCTTGGCGTCCTCGGACGCGAACACCGGACGCAGCAGCTCCCACTGCAGTCGAACGCCTCGTCGGCCGGCCACGCGCCGCAGGCCGCGATGATCTGCTTGCTGGCGGCGAGCGCGAGCGGCCCGTTGACCACGATGCGTGCGGCCAGCTCCCGCGCGCCGGCGAGCGCCTCGCCGGGTGCGGTGAGGCGGTTGACCAGGCCGTAGCGGTGCGCGTCGGGCGCGTCCAGCGGGTCGCCGGTGAGCGCCAGCTCCATCGCGATCTGCCGTGGGATCCGCTGCGGCAGCCGCAGCAGCCCGCCCGCGCCGGCGGCCAGGCCGCGCTTGACCTCCGGGATGCCGAACCGGGCGTCCTCGGCGGCGACCACGAGATCGCAGGCGAGGACGACCTCGCACCCGCCGGCCAGCGCCCAGCCCTCGACGGCGGCGATCAGCGGCTTGCGCGGCGGCGTCTGGCAGATCCCGGCGAGACCGCGGCCGGGCAGCGTCACGTCCTCGCCGCGCAGGAACGCCTTGAGGTCCATGCCCGCGCTGAACGTGCCGCCGGCGCCGGTGATGATGCCGAGCGTGATGTCGTCGCGCGACTCCATCTCGTCGACGGCCTTCGCGATGCCCAGGGTCACCGCGCGGTCGATCGCGTTGCGGGCCTGCGGCCGGTTGATCGTGATCACCGCGACCCGGTCGGCGAACTCCGCCAGCACGACGTCGGACATGCGTTCCTCCTCAGCTCGGCGACCGGTCGTCGCCGACTTCCATCGCTCCCGTCGCGCGGGTCGCGAAGCCGGTGACCTGGCGGGCCGCCTCGGCGGCCGGCACGTCGGCGGTGCCGTCGACCTGCTCCAGGAACGCCGCCAGGAGCGCGGCGCGGATCGACCGCGCGTCGGGCTCCGGGTCAGTGAGCGGGAAGCCCCCGTCCGCGCGGCCGCGGGTCAGGATCTCCACCAGCAGACCCTGCAACGTGTCCCGGAACCGGCGGCTCTCCTCGGCGTAGCCGCGGGCGCGGGCGATCGCCGCCGAGGACAGGATCCGCACGCGCCGCCTGCGCCGCGGGTCCTCGGTGACCCGCAGCATCGTGTCGACGAACGCGGCCAGCGCCTCGCGCGGCGTGCCGGCGGCCGTGGCCTTCGCGAGCCGCTCGGCCATCCGCTGCGCGTCGCGCCGGAACAGCGCCAGCAGCAGCTCGTCCTTGGAACCGAAGTGCCGGTAGAACGCCCTGGTGCCCACCCCGGCCGCGTCCAGCAGCTCGCTCATCGACGGGGTCGCGTCCTCGCCGGCGACCAGCGCCCGGTAGGCCGCGTCCATGATCCGGGTGCGTTCGGAGGCCTGCGCCGGCACCGCCGCTCCTCCCGTCGGTCGGATGCGTGCGGGCAGAGCCTAGCCGCGGTGGGGCCGTTTCCGGAGTGCCGGACACGGCGGAGCGCGGGCCGGCGACACCCCGGCCCGCGCTCCAGGTGTGCGGTCAGCCGCCGTTGACGAGCTGGATGTAGTAGTCCCAGTTCCAGTTCGGGCCCGGGTCGGTGTGGTCGTTGCCGGGCACCTCGCTGTGGCCGACGATGCCGGTGCGGTCCTTCGGGATCCCGTAGGTGTCGCACAGCCACGAGGTCAGCGCCGCGGACGAGCGGTACATCGCGTCGGTGAACCAGGACGGGTCGTCGACGAAGCCCTCGTGCTCGATGCCGATCCCGTACGCGTTGCCCGACCGCGCGTGCCAGGCCGTGTCCGCGTCGGCGACCATGTGCGTGATCTCGCCGTCCGCCGAGCGCACCACGTAGTGCGCGCTCACCTGCGCGTCCGGGTTCTGGAACCAGCTGATCGTCCCGGCGTAGGAGCCCTGCGTCACGTGGATGACGACCGTGGTGATCGCCGAGGTCCGGCCGACCCGGTAGTTGGCGCTGCTCGCCGGGTTCCAGATCGCGTTCGGGTAGTCCATCGCGTGCACGTCGCCGGAGACGTCGTCCAGCGCGCGGACCCCCGCGAACTCGGCCTGCTCCGGCCGCACGGCCTGGGCCTGCACCGTGACCGGCTCGCCGGCCGACTTCGCCGCCACGCCGTGGCTCAGCAGGTCGTACACCGTGTCGGCGTACATCTTCGCGACCTTGTCGTCCTGCGCGCCGCCGAAGTCGGCGACCACCGGGTACCAGGCGCCGAGCCGGTCGCGGGCCGCCGCGTCCAGCCCGCGCGCGTCGGCCAGCGAACGCAGGATGGCCGCGCCGCCGCGGATGTTCGCCACCGTGTCGGTCCGCAGCTGCGGCGCCGGCAGGCCGGTGATGCCGGCCGCCTGCTCGAGCGTGTGCCGGTCGGGGTTGCTGACCAGGTGCATGACCCCGAAGCCGTTGTCCTGGCTGGGTTCTCCGGCGTGCCCGTCGAGGTGCGTCTCGCCGAACCCGACCGCCACGATCAGGTCGCGCGGCACGTCGTACTCCGCCGCCGCGGCCGCGAAGGCCTCGTTCACCGCGCCGCCCGCGCGGCTGTCCTGCTGGCCGGTCGCGGGTCCGCCGGTGAGCACGACTGCGGCCACCACGGCGCCCGCGATCGTCGCGACGCCGCCGATCTTCATCGCCTTGCGCATCGCTCGCCCCTCACCGCTCGTCTCGGGACGCGAAGCCGCCGACCTCGGCGAGCATCTCGGTCGCCTTGCCCTCGGCCTCGTCGTAGCGCTCCGGGCAGCACGAGCGCTGCACTGTCTGCGCGAGCTGGCCCGCGGTCAGGTCGGGGAAGTTCGGCTCGTTGTGGATCGCCTGGGCGAAGAACTGCGTCGCCGCGTAGGTGACGTCCATGATCTGCTCCGGCGTGCCCCAGCCCTGGCTCGGCCGCTGCTGGAACACCCCGAGGGAGTCCGCGTCGCCGCAGGGCAGGTTGTTCATGTGCGACTCGACCCAGCCGGCCTCGAACCCGGCGAGCATCACCTTGCTGGACGCGCCCATGTCCAGGCCGACCTGGTGCACGGTCTGGGTGACCGCGAGGTCGCGGTCCGACGGGATGCTCGGGCAGTCCAGCGGCCCGACCTTCGCCGGGACGTGCCCACCGGAAACCGCGGCGGCCGCGTCTGGCGTGCCGGTCGGCTCGGCCGGGCTCGCCAGGGCGGCCGTGGCGACCAGGCCGGCCATGGCGACCGCCGCGGCCAGTGCCAGCGCCAGGCGGCGTGCAGGAGTGAACGTGGTCATTCGAAGAGGCCCCTCGCTACGTGAACGGTTGCAGGTGTTCACGCACAGTGTCGGAAGGGGTGCCAAGTGACCACTACCGACGAATGTAGGTGTGAAATTCACAGAAGTGGATATTGGTAACGCCCGCCGGGCACGCGCGGAGGGCGGTGGCTGCTCCTGCCCGACCAGTGCACCCGCGTCTGACCGGCCCAACCTCGCGCCGAGCGGTAGCCGCGCGGTTACCCGGCTCGTAGCCTGCGACCCGGACGGCACCGTTCCGGGTGCTGTCGGGGTGACCTGTGGGCGACAAGCGAGGCGCAGCGTGACTGTCGCGGCCGTCCGCCCGTACGAGGCGGTGGAAGCCGGCCCGCCGCTGGACGAGACCGACCTCGTCCTGCTCCGGGCCGTGACGAACGCGGCCGGGGTCGCGGAGGCGGCCCGGACCGTCGGGCTCACCCCGCGCGCGGGGGCGCGGCGGCTCGACCGGCTCCAGCGCCGGCTGGCCCTGGAGCTGCTGTACCGCGACGCGGACCGGGTGGCGGTGAGCCCCGCCGGGCACCGGGTGCTCGCGGCCGGCACGTCGCTGCTCGCCGCGATCGCCGCCGCACCGGCCACCGTCGACGTTCGCGGCGGCCGGCTCACGCTCGACGACGTGCACCTGCTGCACGCGGTGGCCGCGACCGGCAGCCTCAACCGGGCCGCCCGGGTGCTGCTGATGAGCCAGCCCGCCCTGTCGCGGCGGGTACGCAGGCTCGAGGACACGCTCGGCACCGCGCTGCTCGTGCGCAGCAACCACGGCACCGTCCTGTCCCCGCTCGCCGGCGCGCTGCTCGGCCAGATCTCCGACGCGATGGCCGCGTTCCGCGCGGCGCTCGTCCCCGCGGCGAGTCGCCCGGCCTGAGCCGCGCGTGTCCTGATGCGCCGCACCCGCGGCGGTGCCAGGCTGGGCCGACACCGACCCGGGAGATACGGAATGCCTCACGCCCACCCCAGTAACCGCCGCCACGGCGTGTCCGTCAACCCGGTGTTCACCCGTGAGCCGGCCGAGATCCCGCGGGACCGGATGCCCGCCGGCGAGCTCGACGCGGACACCGCCTACCAGATCGTGCACGACGAGCTGATGCTCGACGGCAACGCGCGGCTGAACCTCGCCACGTTCGTCACGACGTGGATGGAGCCGCAGGCCCGCCAGCTGATGGCGGACTGCTTCGACAAGAACATGATCGACAAGGACGAGTACCCGCGCACGGCCGAGCTCGAGCAGCGGTGCGTGCACATGCTCGCCCACCTCTGGCACGCGCCGGAGCGACACCGGTCGGCTGTTCGACGATCGGGTCCAGCGAGGCGTGCATGCTCGCGGGCCTCGCGATGAAGCGCCGCTGGCAGCACCGCGGCGGCCAGGGCAGGCCCAACATCGTGATGGGCGTCAACGTCCAGATCTGCTGGGAGAAGTTCGCGAACTACTGGGACGTCGAGGCGCGGCTGGTGCCGATGGCGGGGGACCGGTTCCACCTCACCGCCGAGGAGGCCGTGAAGTACTGCGACGAGAACACCATCGGCGTGGTCGCGGTGCTCGGCTCAACCTTCGACGGCAGCTACGAGCCGGTGGCCGGGATCTGCGCGGCGCTGGACCGGCTCCACGACGAGCACGGCTGGGACATCCCGGTGCACGTGGACGGCGCGTCCGGCGCGATGATCGCCCCCTTCTGCGACCCCGACCTGGAGTGGGACTTCCGCCTGCCGCGGGTGTGCTCGATCAACACCTCGGGCCACAAGTACGGGCTCGTCTTCCCGGGCGTGGGCTGGGTCGTGTGGCGCGACGGCGAGGCGCTGCCCGACGACCTGGTGTTCCGCGTGAACTACCTCGGCGGCCAGATGCCGACGTTCGCGCTGAACTTCTCCCGCCCGGGCGCGCAGGTCGCCGCCCAGTACTTCCTGTTCCTGCGCCTCGGGTTCGTCGGCTACGAGCGGGTGCAGTCCTACTGCCGGGAGGTCGCGACGGGCCTCGCCGCGCGCATCGGCGCGCTCGGCCCGTTCCGCCTGCTGACCGACGGCGAGCGAGCTCCCGGTGTTCGCGTTCACGGTGACCGAGCCGGGCTTCTCGGTGTTCGACGTGTCCGCGGCGCTGCGCGAGCGCGGCTGGCTCGTGCCCGCGTACACGTTCCCCGCCGACCGCGAGGACCTGGCCGTGCTGCGCGTGGTCGTCCGCAACGGGTTCACCCACGACCTGGCCGACCTGCTCATGGCCGACCTCGAGGCGTGCCTGCCGCGGCTGCGGGCGCAGTCCGCGCCGGTGCGGGGCACCGAGGAGGCGTCGTTCTCCCACGGAGCCCAGCCCCGGCATGGATGAGCTGCGCGACGCCGCCGAGCTGGCGGCGGACCACCTCGCCCGGGTCGGCGGCCGGCCGGTGTGGCAGCCGGTGCCGGCCGCGGACGCCGAATGGCTTGCGGGACAAGAGCTTCCGGAGTCCGGCCGCCCGCTCGCCGAGCTGCTCAAGGACGTCCGGGACCGGGTGCTGGCCCACCCGATGGGCAACGGGCACCCGCGGTTCTTCGGCTGGGTGAACTCCCCGCCGTCGCCCGCCGGCGTACTCGTCGAGCCGCTCGCCGCGGCGCTGAACCCGAGTTGCGCGGGTGGCGACCACGCCGCGGTGCTGCTGGAGCGCGCGGTGGTCCGCTGGCTCGCCGAGCTGGTCGGCTACCCGCACCGGCCGGGCGGTGGGCTGCTGACGAGCGGCACCTCGCTCGCCACGATCACCTGCCTCGCGGCGGCCCGGCAGCGGGCGGCCCGCGCGGACGGCTGGGACGTGCGTGCCGAGGGCCTCGCCGGCCGGCCGCCGTTCGTCGTCTACGTCTCCGCGGAGGGGCACAGCTGCCTGCGCAAGGCCGCGGAGCTGCTCGGCATCGGCACCAGCGGGGTGCGGACGATCCCGGTCGACGACCGGTTCCGGATGTCCACGGGCGCGCTGCGGGACGCGGTGGCGGCGGACCGGGCGGCCGGCGCGCGACCGTTCCTCGTCGCCGCCAGTGCGGGCACGGTCAACACCGGCGCGGTCGACCCGCTGGACGAGATCGCCGGCATCGCCGCCGACGAGGGCCTCTGGTTCCATGTGGACGGTGCCTACGGCGCGCTGGGCGCGCTCGCGCCGGACGCCGTGCCGGAGTTCACCGGCCTCGAGCTCGCCGACTCGCTGGCGCTGGACCCGCACAAGTGGCTCGGCGTCCCGGTCGACTGCGGCTGTGCGCTGTTCGCGAACCCGGCGCACGCCCGCGACGCGTTCAGCCTCGTGCCGGCGTACCTGCGCGACGAGGGCGCGGGCGAGCTGGGCTGGTTCGCCGAGTACGGCCCGGAGCAGACCCGCCCGTTCCGCGCGCTGCGCGCCTGGGCGACGATCTCGCACCTGGGCCGCACCGGCGTCGTCCGGCTCGTCACCCGCACGACCCGGCTGGCCCGCACGCTGGCCGCGATGGTCGAGGAGGCCAACGACTTCGAGCTGCTCACCCCGGTGGTGACCTCGATCGTCGCATTCCGCTACCGACCGCTGGGACAGCCGGACCGGCTGGACACGCTGAACCGGGCCATCCCGGCGGCCGTGCAGCGCGCCGGCCGCGCGTTCCTGACCGGCACCACCGTCGGCGGCGTCGAGGCGCTGCGCGCGTGCCTGCTCAACCCGGCCACCACCGACGACGACCTGCGCACCCTGCTGGACGAGATCCGCGCCGCCGCCCGCTGACGGGACGGGTCACGACGAACGGATGTTGACGCCCGCCCGGTCAGGTGGTCTCATCCGTGTGAAAGTAATTCACATTTTCGTCGTGGCCATCAGGAGGCCGTGGTGTCCCTGCTCAAGCGTTCCCTGCTGGCGGCCGGCGTGGCCGTCGCCCTCACCACCGCGGGCGTGCTGTCCGCCGGCGCCGCGCCACCGGACCCGTCCGCCACCGACCTGCCGACCGCGGCGATCGCGCTCGGCGACAGCTTCGTCAGCGGCGAGGGCGGCGGCGACTACCAGCCGGTCACCGATCTCGACGGTGTGACGCAAGGGTTTCCCGGTTGGTCGGCGCCGAACAACAACGCCTTCTTCTGCCACCGCTCCGCGCACTCCTCGCTGATGCAGGCGAACCTCGCCGGCATCCAGGACCGCTTCAACCTCGCCTGTTCCGGTGGCCAGCCGCACGACATGGCGAACCCCTCGGCGAGCCGCGAGCACGGCCGGACGGTCGCCGCGCAGATCGACCAGGTCAAGGCGGTCGCCCAGACCCACGACATCGACCTGGTGCTCGTCGGCCTCGGGTCGAACAACAGCTCCTTCACCTTCGGCGACGCGGCGTCCGTGTGCGCCAACCGATTCATCGCCGACGCCTGGACCGGCTGGTGGGAGGTCTGGGCGGGCGACCCGCCGCAGGAGCCGTGCGTGATCTCCGACCTGGCCACCGACGCCGAGTTCGCCGCCGCCACCGCCGAGACGACCGACGCGCTGCGCGGCCTGCTCACCACCCTCGACCAGGTCGACGCGGACGGCCAGCACCGGATCGTGTTCCAGGACTACACGAACCCGATGGCGCAGGACTTCGCCGAGCGCTACTGGGAGGAGGACGGCCGCGCCGACGACCGGGACAAGTTCCGCGCGCTCGGCGCCGAGCGGTACGCCGCCGGCTGCCCGGCACACCGCGCGAGCCTCGCCGCCGGGCACCTGTTCTCCCAGGGCCTCGGCCGCATCGTGCAGTCGACACACACGACGCTGTCCGCCGAGTTCCCGAACGCCGACCTGGTGTTCCTCGACGTGCAGCGAGCCTTCGACGGCGCCCGGCTCTGCGAGCAGGACGGCAGCCCGGACAACGCGCTCGCGTCGCCGATCCGGCTGCAGGACGGGCCGAGCGGGGTGCCGGTGACGAGCCTGGACGGCAAGGACAAGATCGCCATCCAGCGGATCGCGAAGACCTGTGTCGACTACTTCCAGACCTGCCAGGAATCCTGGCACCCCAACGTGAACGGGTACGGGGTGCTCGGCCAGTGCCTCGCGGGTGCGGCCACCGCCGCGAGCCGCGCGGTGTCGTGCGTCCGCCAGCCCGACGGCACGATCACCATCGGCTAATTCGGTTGCCCGTCTCCTCGGTCGTCTGCTGTCCTGTCCCGCAACA
This sequence comes from uncultured Actinomycetota bacterium, assembly GCA_963841395.1. Lineage (GTDB taxonomy): Bacteria > Actinomycetota > Actinomycetes > Mycobacteriales > Pseudonocardiaceae > Actinophytocola. The sequence continues at coordinate 178,177 of CAWJCX010000055.1, read as the reverse complement.
ACAGGCGACCGAGGAGAGGCCCGTGCGAGCAGCGTTCATGTCCACCCCATCTGGTATTTCCTTCTCCCCAGAGGACATGACGCTTGAGTCGCACCCTGAACCTCGGCATCCTCGCGCATGTTGATGCCGGCAAGACCAGCCTGACCGAACGGCTGCTGCACGCGGCCGGGGTCATCGACCGCGTCGGCAGCGTCGACGACGGCAGCACCCAGACCGACTCCCTGGCACTGGAACGGCAGCGCGGGATCACGATCAAGTCCGCGGTCGTCTCCTTCCGGATCGGTGACGTCACGGTCAACCTGATCGACACGCCCGGCCACCCGGACTTCATCGCCGAGGTGGAACGGGTGCTGAGCGTGCTCGACGGCGCCGTGCTGGTGATCTCCGCCGTCGAGGGCGTGCAGGCCCAGACCCGCGTGCTGATGCGCACGCTGCGGCGGCTGCGGATCCCGACGCTGATCTTCGTGAACAAGATCGACCGCGGCGGCGCGGACACCGGCCGCGTGCTGGACACGATCGCGGACACGCTGACCCCGGCGATCGTGTCGATGGGCGATGCCGCCGCCGCCGGCACGCGGGACGCCTACGTGGTGTCCCGCGACGACGGGCCACCCGGGCTCGCCGAGGTGCTCGCCGAGCACGACGACGCGCTGCTCGCCGCGTACGTCGACGGTGTGCTGCCGGGGGAGCGGCTGCGCGCTGAGCTGGCGGCGCAGACCCGCCGGTCGCTCGTGCACCCGGTGTACCCGGGCTCGGCCATCACCGGCGCCGGCGTCGCCGAGCTGACCGAGGGCATCGCGACGCTGCTGCCCGCGGTCGAGGGCGACCCGGACGCCCCGGTGTCCGGCGCGGTGTTCAAAGTGGAGCGTGGGGCGGCGGGGGAGAAGATCGCCTACGTGCGGATGTTCGCCGGTACCGTGCGGCTGCGCGACGTCGTCCGGTTCGGGGAGGGCAAGCGCGGCAAGGTGACCTCGGTCGCCGTGTTCGACAACGGCACCGCCACGGCGGCAAAGGCAGTCGCCGCCGGGCAGATCGGCAAGCTGTGGGGCCTGCGCGACATCCGGATCGGCGACGCGATCGGCGAGCCGCGGCGGCGCACCGAACACCACTTCGCGCCGCCGACGCTCGAGACCGTCGTCGTGCCGGCCCGGCTGCAGCACAAGGGCGCGCTGCACCCCGCACTCGTCTCGCTCGCCGAGCAGGACCCCCTGATCAACCTGCGGCTCGACGACCTGCGCCAGGAGATCTCCGTGTCGTTGTACGGCGAGGTGCAGAAGGAGGTCATCGAGGCGACGCTGGCGGACGAGTACGGCCTCGCGGTGTCGTTTCGCGAGTCGACCACCATCTGCGTCGAGCGGCCGGCAGGCACCGGCGCGGCCTACGAGCTGATCGGCAAACCCGGGAACCCGTTCCTCGCACAGATCGGGCTGCGCGTCGACCCGGCGCCGCCGGGCAGCGGCGTGCGGTTCCGGCTGGAGGTGGAGCTGGGCTCGATGCCGTACGCCTTCTTCAAGGCGGTCGAGGAGACCGTGCCCGAGGTGCTCGCGCAGGGCCTCTACGGCTGGCAGGTGCCGGACTGCGTGGTCACGATGACGCACTCCGGCTACTACCCGCGTCAGAGCCACGCGCACCAGAAGTTCAACAAGAGCATGTCGAGCACCGCCGGCGACTTCCGCAACCTGACGCCGCTGGTGCTGACGTCCGCGTTGCGGCGGGCCGGGACGGTCGTGCACGAGCCGATGCACCGCTTCTGCCTGGAGATCCCGGCGGACACGCTCGGCGCGGTGCTCCCGGCGCTGGCCCGGCTGCGGGCGATCCCCGCGACGCAGCGCCCGGCGGGCCGGGCCTACGCGGTCGAGGGCCATGTGCCGGCGGGCGCGGTGCACGAGCTGCAGCAGCTGCTGCCGTCGTGGACGCGGGGCGAGGGCGTGTTCGAGTACGGGTTCGACCACTACCGCCCGGTCACCGGTCCGCCGCCGAGCCGGCCGCGGACCGACCACAATCCGTTGGACCGCGAGGAGTACCTCCTCGCGGTCCAACGAAGGGTCACGTCTGCCGCTACCTAGAAGACGTTGACACCGAACAGGTTGAGCCCGCCGATCACCGGCTGGAAGTAGCTGAAGCCACCGCCCATGCCGGAGGTGATGCCGATCGCGGTGGAGCCGGCGAACCACGCGCCGCCGCTGTCACCCGGGTTCACGGCGGCCGTGGACTCCGCCATGTTGTTCACGCAGCCCTGCGCGTAGCAGATCTGCATGCCGGTCTGCGTCACCTGGCCACACGTGAGCCCGGTGGTGCTGCCGCTCTTGCAGATCTGCATGCCCGGCTGCGGGTCACCGGCGCCGGTGATGTCCTGGAAGCTGCCGTTGTACAGGTTCACGTTGCCGGGCTGCGCGAGCCCGCCGTCGTTGCGGATGAGGCCGTAGTCGTTGCCCGGGAAGCTGGCGCCGACGGACGGGCCGTAGTACGCGCCGCTCGGGTCGTTCCACGACGGGATCGCCGAGGTGCAGTGCCCCGCGGTGATGCCGGTGTTGCCCGTGGTGCTGAACCCGAGCGAGCAGCGGCTGCCGCTGCCGGTGATCGCGTCGCCACCGGAGATCGTCTCCTCGAACGACCCGTCGATGTGCGTGACGCGCACCAGGTCACCGAAGCGGGCGGCCGTCGCGGTGAGCGCGTTCGCCTTGGCGGTCTCGCCGATCTGGACCACGACCTGGTTGGCCCGAACGTCGATGCCCGCCGCCGAGTCCGCGGGCAGCTTCGCGGCCACCGCGTCCCGAACCGACTCGAGTTCCGTCATGCTGTGCTCGACGACCTTGGCGGTCGCGCCGGCCGCGCGGACGGTCGCCGCGGCCTGCTCGTCGACGACGCTGACCACCACGGACCCCGTGTGCTGGTCGAGCCACGTCCCGGCCGAGCTCGCGCCGACCGCGTCGGAGAGCCGGTCGGCCTTCGCCATCAGCGCCGGCTGGTCGGCCAGGCGCCGCATCGCGTCGGCCTCGCCGAGACCCTGGGCGGTGAGCGAGGCGGCGGCCGCCTGGGCGACCGGTTCGCCGTAGCCGGCCGGCAGAGCCTGCGCGGTCGTCGTCGCCAGCGGGACGAGCGCCGCCGCGGCGGCGGCGATCGTCAGCGAGCGAAGGACGGATTTTCGGATGGAAGTCATGTGCAGGGATTCCTTCCTTCTTCGAATGTGAGTGAAGTACCGACCTCACGAGGAAGAAGTTAGGAAGCACCGCAACCGGACGCCAGGGGCCAAAAGGGGACAGCAGTTGCCGTTAAGCGTCGCTCAGCGTGACTGCTTGAGCTCGTGCAGCCGCACCCGCGCGTCGCGGTACCGGTCGATGGCCCAGCGGAACGGCCGCGGCACGAGCTGTTCGGCGAGCGTCGCGCGGTCCTCGACGGCCAGCTCGCGCTCGGCCTTCAGCTGGTGCAACAGGCCGGCCACGGCGTAGACCGCGGCGTCGAGCAGCTCGGGGTCGGTCACCTCGTCGGGGTGGCGCACCTCCGCGCCGCCGGTGACCGGCAGCAGGTCGTCCAGGTCGCCGGTGACCTGGTAGCCGGCCTCTCGTAACGCCTGGACGATCTCCTTGCTCTTCTGCAGCACCCAGTCCTGGTGCTCGGCCGGCAGCCGCAGCGGCACCGAGTCCGGCCGCTCGGCCAGGACACCGACCGCGAGGGTGGTCTTGACCAGGCTCTGGTACTCGGGCCAGGCGAGCTCGCTGACGACGAGCTCGTTCACCCGGCGCACGAGGTTGGTCTCCACCACGCCCATCGACGGGTTCTTGACCTCCACCTCGACCGTGCGGGCGGCCGGGTCGAAGCCGACGGTCTTCGCGAAGCGCGTCCACAGCTCGTCGCGCGCGGCCCCGCGCGGCACGGTGATGACGTGCACCCGCTCGGGGTCGAGGTCCTTCGTCCAGTTCCGCAGCACGACCGGCAGGTCCTGGTAGCTCCAGAACGTCTTGGCGAAGAACGGGTCGATCGAGTCGTCGAGCCCGCGCAGCGAGCGGGTGAACTCGCCGTAGGTGAGCATGCCGCAGTTCTTGACGTCCTCCTGCCACACCGCGGGCACCTGCCGCGCGAGGTCGCGGGTGGTGAGCACGACGTGCACCTCGAGGCCGGCCAGTGACCGCAGGGCCCGGGTGATCGCGTCCGGGGCGGCGCTCGCGAGCATCTCGTGGGAGATGACCGACGGGCCTGGCCAGTTCCGGACCTCGGTGACCAGCCGGTCCCAGCTGCCCTCGACGGCGGGATCGGCGTGCCCGTGCCAGGTCAGTCCCCGCACGTCCTGGGTCGCGAGGAAGTGCGCGTCGTGGCGGTCGCCCGGGTAGAGCACGCCGGCCGCGGCCAGCGCGTCCTTGTTGGACCACAACACTTCCTGCAGGAACGTGGTCCCGGTCTTCGGCGAGCCGATGTGCAGGTACACCCGTTGCCGCGAGCCAGCCATCGTGCCCTTTCCCTCAGGTGAGTTCGGAGACGAGGCGGTCCACGGTCTCCTCGAGCGTGCCGGCACCGTCGACCACGAGGTCAGGTTGCTCGGGAGCCTCGTAGCCCTGGCCCACGCCGGTCATGTTGGGCAGGTTGCCCGCCTTCGCCTTGGCGTAGAGGCCCTTCGGGTCCCGCTCGGCGCACACCTCGGCCGGCGTGTCGACCCAGCACTCGATGAAGTCACCCGCGTCGAACAGGTCCTTGGCCACCCGCCGGTCGGCCCGGAACGGCGACACGAGCGCGACGACGACGATCAGGCCGGCGTCGAGCAGCAGGCGCGCGGTCTCGGCGACCCGGCGCACGTTCTCGGCGCGGTCCTCGGGGGTGAAGCCGAGGTCCTTGTTCAGTCCACTTCGGACGTTGTCGCCGTCGAGGACGTAGGTGTGCAGGCCCATCCCGTGCAGCCGCCGCTCGAGCGCGTCGGCGATCGTGGACTTGCCCGCGCCGGGCAGCCCGGTCAGCCACAGCACCCGGGACCGCTGGCCCTTCAGGCGCGCCCGCGCCTCGCGGTTGACCGCGTAGTCGTGCGGCACGATGTTCGTGCCGCGGCGCAGCGGGTAGCGGACCATGCCGGCGGCGACGGTGTCCTTGGTGACGCGGTCCACGAGCAGGAAGCTGCCGGTGTCGCGGTTGGCGTCGTACCGGTCGAGGGAGACCGGGCCGTCGGTGCTCAGCTCGACCGTGCCGATGTCGTTGATGCCGAGCGTGCGCGCGGCGAGCTGCTCGCCGGAGGTGACGTCGAGCCGGCCGCGGATCGTGGTCACGACGGCCGGCACGGTCAGCGGGCCGGCCAGCAGCAGGTAGGACCGGCCGTGGGCGAGCGGCTCCTCGGCGGTCCAGACGAGGTTGGCGGAGAACGCGGTGGCCGGCTGCAGCACGCCGTCGGTGGCCACCGGGGTGGTGAGCAGGTCGCCGCGCCGCACGTCGAGCTCGCTGGTCAGCGTCACGGTCGTGGGGGTGCCCGGGTCGGCCCGGTCGAGCTCGCCGTCGGGGCCGAGCACGCGGGCGATCGTGGACGTCGCACCGCTGCCGGCGACGACCACCGGGTCACCGGGGCGGACCGGCCCGCCGACGACCGTGCCGGCGAGGCCGCGGAAGTCGTCCGCGCGCACGATGTACTGCACCGGCAGCCGGAAGCCGCTCTCGTCGGGCAGCTTCGGGGCCGGCGGCCGCCAGGCCGCGAGCGCGCCGAGCACGGTCGGGCCGTGGTACCAGGGCATGTGCGTCGACGCGCTGATCACGTTGTCCCCGGTGAGCGCGCTGACCGGGATGACCTCGACGTCCGCGATGTCGAAGCGTGCGGCCGCGGTGCGCACCCCGCCCGCGAGCTCCTCGAACACGACGTGGTCGTAGCCGCGCGCGTCGAGCTTGTTGACCGCGGCGATGACCGTGCGCACGCCCATCAACGCGCAGACGGCGAGGTGGCGGCGGGTCTGCGCGCGGATGCCCTTGGTGGCGTCCACGAGCAGCAGCGCCACGTCCGCGGTCGAGGTCGCGACGGCCATGTTGCGGGTGTACTGCTCGTGCCCGGGAGCGTCGGCGATGATCACCCGGCGGCCCGAGGGCAGGTCGAGGTGGCGGTAGGCCACGTCGATCGTGATGCCCTGCTCGTGCTCGGCCTCCAGGCCGTCGGTGAGCAGCGAGTAGTCCACCTCGCCGGCCGCGATGGTCGACCCGCCGCGGCGGGTGCGCCGGGCGTAGTCGAGCTGGTCGTCGGGGACGCTGCCGGTCTCCGCGAGCAGCCGGCCGATCAGCGTGGACTTGCCGTCGTCCACCGAGCCGCAGGCGATGAGCCGGACGACCGGGACGGCGTCGTGCCCGGGGCGCGCGGTGGTCTCATCGACGCTGTGTTCGACGAGGGTCATCAGAAGTAGCCCTCCGTCTTCTTGCTCTCCATGGACTTGCCGCCTTCACCGTCGATGAGCCGGCCCGCACGCTCGGAGCGGCGGTCGTCGCGCATCTCGTCGATGAGCTCGTCGAGGTTCTCCGCCTTCGACTCGACGGCTGCGGTGAGCGGGTAGCACCCGAGGGTGCGGAAACGGACCAGCCGCTCCGCCGGCACCTCGCCGTCGAGCAGCGGGTACCGGTCGTCGTCGATCATGATCAGCGCGCCGTCGCGCTCCACGACCGGGCGCGGCGCGGCGAAGTACAGGGGGACGACGGGGATGGACTCTCGTCTGATGTAGCGCCACACGTCGAGCTCGGTCCAGTTGGACAGCGGGAACACGCGCATCGTCTGGCCGTCGGCGAGCTCGGTGTTGGCGCTGCGCCAGAACTCCGGGCGCTGCTTGCGCGGCTCCCAGCGGTGGCCGGGCTCGCGCAGCGAGAACATCCGCTCCTTGGCCCGCGAGCGCTCCTCGTCGCGGCGCGCGCCGCCGATCGCCGCGTCGTACCCGGCGGCGTCGAGGGCCTGGCGCAGGGCGACGGTCTTCATGATGCGGGTGTACTCGTGCGAGCCGTGGGTGAACGGGGTGACGCCCTCGGCGCGGCCGTCCTCGTTGGTGTGTACCCGCAGGTCCAGCCCGAGGCGGCGGGCGGTCTCGTCCCGGAACTCGATCATCTCCCGGAACTTCCAGGTGGTGTCGATGTGCAGCACGGGGAACGGCACGGGCCCCGGCGCGAACGCCTTCACCGCGAGGTGCAGCAGGACCGACGAGTCCTTGCCGATGGAGTAGAGCAGCACCGGGCGCCGGAAGGCGCCGGCGACCTCCCGCAGGACGTGGATGGCCTCCGCCTCGAGTACGTCCAGGACGGCTTCCGGCGAGATGGCTTCCTCGGCCTCGACAGGCACGCGCGCTCCAACCTGAGTATCGCTGACTGACTTCGGTCGGCAAGCCTAACTTGTCCCGACCTGCGGTCTCGCGCCTCCCCGGCGGACGCGCGCACCGGCCGGGACGGCGGGAGCCGCCACCACCCGAAGGCAGTGGCGGCTCCCCGGACAGTGGCTCTCTCAGCAGGTCTCGGCGTAGCGGCACGCCACGACGGACGGGCGCTCCACCGGCTGTCCCTTCTGGATGGACCACGCCAGCCGCACGAACTGGGCGTGGGTCCACGCGAGCGGCGTCGCCGACGTGGTGCCGGTACCGGGCTCCTTCGCCGGCGCCGGCGCACGGTTGTCCCACACCTGCTCGGGCAGCATCAGGCCGTCGTTCGCGGTGGCCGCGATCGTCGCCAGCCGGTCGCGCGCGCCGGCCGAGTCGCCGGCAAGCAGCTCGTACTCGCCGCGCTCGCCCGCGAAGATCGGCCACAGCCGGCCGTAGGTGCGGGTCGGCTCGGGCGTCGGCCAGATGACGTTCCACGCCTCGCCACTCGCCTGCTCGCCGTAGCCGTCGCTGGTGAAGCGGTGCCACAGCTGGCCGGCCGGCGTCTGGTCGCCCAGCTCACGGTCCACGACACCCAGCGTGTTCACGATCGCCGGGTCGTCCGCCGGGCGCACGCCGAGCCGCACGAGCTCGAGGAAGCTCGGGTCGACGACCGTGCGCTGGTCGACCTCACCCGGGTTGTTGTCGCCGAGGTTGTAGGTCGTGCCCTGGTCCGGCTTGCCGTCCTTGGTCAGCCGCAGGTAGTACGGATCCGGCGAGAGCGGGCCGGTGCTCGTCGCCGTCCAACCCTCCACAGAGGATGCCCACGAGTCGGCGATAGCCAGGTAGTGCTTCGCGCCCGCGGCGTCGCCGGACCTGGTGAGCAGGTCGGCCAGGCACACCAGGCCGGCCACCTCGGACGCGATCGTGGCGGGGGAGTAGCCGCTCTGGTTCTCCCAGCGCTCCTGCTCGGTCCACGGCGCCGTATTGCCGTCCTTGGTGTAGTTCACCATGAACTCCGCGGCCTCGCGCAGACCGTCCAGAGTGGACTTGTCGGTGCGGTGCAGCAGCCACGCGAGCAGCATCGGGGACGCGGTCTCGTCGAGCTGGACCGACGTCCAGTACGGCTCGCCGTTCACCCGGGTGTTCTGCGACAGGTGCCCGTCGGCCTGCTGCTGGACGTTCAGCATGTAGTCCAGCGCCCGGTTCGCGCCGGCGCGGTCGCCGGCGCTGAGCAGGCCCGTCGCGATCTGGTAGAGGTCGCGCGGCCAGACCAGTGCGTAGGAGCCGAACTCCGGCGAGATCTGCCGGTCGAAGCCGAACGCCCACGGGAACGTCGGCGAGGCGATGTACGCGCCGGGGTGGCCTTGTCCTCCGACGCGGCCAGGACCATCAGCGAGCTGGCGTAGACCTCGCGCTCGTGGCGGGTGGTGATGCTCTTCGGCGCCCGGTTCAGCCCGGCGACGTAGCTGCGCCAGCCCTTCGCGTACTCGTGCGCGGCGGCGCGGAACCCGGTCGACAGCGTGCGGTGCGCGGTGCGCACGGCCTCGGCGCGGTTCTTGCCGAAGCCGAGCACGAGGGTGTCGTGGCCGTGGCGAACGCCGTCGAGGTTCAGCTTGCCGGTCTGCACGACGTTGCCCGGTCCGGCCTTGCCGTAGTTCCAGTCCATCGTGTGGTCGTCGGCGAGGTCGGTCCAGCCGTCGCTCGTGCCGAGGTAGCCGGTGGAGGTGGCGGCGAACCCGCGGCCGGCGACGAGTGCGCTCGTGGCGGCGGCGTCGGAGGCGACCAGCTCGCGGCCGCTCGTGCCGCTGTCGTCGTTGCCCTCCCGGGAGAGCGCGGGGTCGTAGAGCACGTAGGCCTGCAGCGGCCGGTGCGCACGCAGCTTCACGTCCACCAGCACGCTCGCGCGGTGCGGGTCGGTGACGTAGGTGGTCTCGGCCGTCCAGCCGGTGCCGCGGGCGACCTGCCGGAACGTCAGGCCGTCCCCGGAGACGGGTTCGGTGCGCACGTCCGCGTCCTGGGCACGCTCGGTGAAGGTCTTGCCGTCGGTGACCACGAGCTGCAGGTCGCGCACCGCGGGGGTGGAAAGGTCCGGGTAGAAGACCTCGGTCATCCGGCCGCCGCCGAGGGTGAACCACACGGGGCTCTCCGCGCCGCCGTGCGCGGTGCCGAACGCCTGCTTGTCCGCGGGCTGGTAGACCGCCTCGGCGCCGGGGCCGCCGGGTGCGTCACCTCCCGCCGCCCCCAGTGCCCCCGCCGGGACCGCGGCGCTCACCAGCGCCACCACCGACGACAACGCTCCTAACAGCACACTTCTCCGGTGCAACCGCACGACGTTCCTTTCTGCAAGGATCGAGAGAGTCGGCCGATCCTAGGAAGGTGACGCGGACGCGCACCACCTACCAAAGGGTGCCCGACGCGGCAGGGCGCCGCATGATCAGCAAGTCCGTCTACTGTGGACTCGACAGCGCGGCGAGGGTGCGCTCGCCGCCGGGGTCACCGGCCGTAGCCGGCACGATCGCGACCTCGTCGAGCCCGGCCTCGGCATACTCCGCGATCCGGTTACGCACCGTCTCCGCGTCGCCGACCAGACCGACCGTGGCGGCCGCGTGTCCGGGCAGGGCGGCGAGCAACTCGTCCGGCCCGGCGCCGGCCTCGGCGAGCTCGACGGCGGCACCGAACCCGGCGGCGGCGAACATCTCCTGGTACCCGCGCACCGGCAGGTAGCCGGCCACGGCACGCATCAGCTGCGCGTAGGACGCCTCGTCCGGATCGACGGCCGCGGGCAGCCAGGCGGCGAGCACCGGCGGGCGGCCGGTCGCCGCGTCCAGCTTCGCGCGCAGCTCGCGGACCTGTCCGGGGGAGACGAGGTCCAGCAGCATCCGGTCCGCGTACCGCGCGGCGATGCGGATCGCCCGGTCCCCGAACGCGGCGACGGTCAGCGGGCCGGTGGCGGGCGGGAGCCGGCGCCGGAAGCCGTGCGTTCCGGTGGCGCCGAACCACTCGCCGCGCCGGTGGGCCACCCACGCCGCGGCGCTGTCGCGCAGGTCGCCGACCGGCCTGGCCCGCGAGCGGCCGTGCACGCCCTCGACCACGCGGATGCTGGAGGTGCCGAGCGCGACGCCGACCGGCCGCCCGATCACGGCCTGCGCGCCCGCGGCCCCGCGCACGATCGTCAGCGGGTCGCGCACGGACACCGGCACCGGGCCCGCGGTGACCGCGATCCGGGTGGTGGCCAGGCCGGCGGCCGTGGCGAGGACGAACGCGTCCCAGGTGGGTCCCTCGCCGAGCCAGACCTCGCCGTACCCCAGGCGGTCCGCCGTCGCCGCGACGGCCAGCGCCTCCGTCGGCGACCGGTCGTCCTCCCGTGCCGCCGCCACCACGCTGATCTTCATCCGGCCAACCGTACGCCGGCCGGCACAGAGCCGGTCTATAGCACGGATCGGCACTCCGCCGCCACCGCCGGGTGATCCCTTTTGCCGGCGCGGGACCGTGGCCGGAAGACCGCAGACCCGTGGTGACCGCCCGTGTTCGGTGCCGGGCGACGATCTTCGGTGGAGCGGCCACTCACCCGCGGATCGCGACCTCGATCATCGACCCGACTTTCGGACCCAGCCGGATGGACGCGTCGGCACGCCGCCAAACGATGGCCATGATAGGGGTCAGATGACGTAGATCAGTGCCCCCTCTTTGGGTGTTAACTGTCCTCTTTAGACAATCTGGGGCTGTCTCAATGGGGCCGGATGCCGGGCGAGGGCCGGTCGTCGACAGTCCACTTCGGCACTGTCGGTGACCGCGGGCGGATCACCGAAGAGTTGTTGCACAGTACGCGAAAGACCTGTCCCGCAGCGTGCGAACTGGACGATTTGCGCGGAAACGCGAAGATCGACAACGCGCGGTGTGATCGGCCGGCCATGATCAAAGTCCGGTGTGGACAGGAGAGACCGCTGGGTACCGTCCGACGTGCGGACCCTTTACCCCGCGGCCACGCTAGGAGAGCGTGATGTTTGCCTACGCGGGTTAGACTCTGGCCACCCTCAGAGGCGGATCGTTATTTCCCGATACGCCATGAGAACCGTCAACTGAGCCGCATACGGAACTTTGTCAAGGTAGAGGGTGATCGGGCGGATGACAGAAACGGCAATGCCCGAGGTCGAACGGGCCGCCACCTGGTCGGGCGTCGGCGACGCGGCCTTCCGGGAGCTGATGAACGTTTTCCCCAGTGGCGTCACTGTGGTGACCACCCAGGACCCCGATGGTACTCCATACGGGCTCACCTGTACGTCGATGTGCAGCGTGAGCCTGCGGCCACCGATTCTGTTGGCCTGTCTGCACAACAACAGCCAGACGCTGGCGGTCGCGCTGGAGACGGGCCAGTTCGCGATCAACCTGCTGCACGCCGAAGGGCAGCCGGCGGCAGAGGTGTTCGCCACCGCGGACCAGGACAGATTCGCGGCGGTCGACTGGGACCGCACGCCGTCGCGTGGGCTGCCGTGGCTCACCGAGGACGCGCACGCGGTCGCCGAGTGCAGCGTGGTCGAGGCGACAGTCGCCGGCGACCACGTTGTTGTATTCGGGAAGGTCGACAGCGTGCTCACCAAGCCGCGCAACCCGTTGCTGTACGGGCTTCGCTCGTACTCCGCGTGGTCGGCCGACTGACCACACCCCACCACCAGACCCCCTGCGCTGCCATCTCTTCCTGCGCACCAACAGCCGTCGAACGATTGTGGAGGAACACGAAGATGGACAACCGGATCAAGAAGGTCGTCATCCTGGGTGGGGGCACAGCGGGGTGGATGACGGCGTCCTATCTGGGGAAGGCTTTAGGCCCGGCAGTCGACGTCACCGTGCTGGAGTCGCCGGCGATCCCGCGCATCGGCGTCGGCGAGGCGACAGTTCCCAACCTGCACCGTGCATTCTTCAGCTTCCTCGGTATCGCCGAGGACGAGTGGATGCGCGAGGTCAACGCCAGCTTCAAGATGGGCGTCCGGTTCATCAACTGGCGGACCGAGGGCGACGGCCAGTCGACGCCGCGCATGTTCAACGGTCAGCCGGACCACTTCGACCACCTCTTCGGCCTGCTGCCCAACCACGAGCAGATGCCGCTGTCGCACTACTGGGCCTACAAGCGCGAGCTCGGCCTCACCGACGAGCCCTACGACTACGCCTGCTACCGGGAGTCCCCGATCCTCGACGCCAAGCTGGCGCCGCGCCAGCAGGACGGCACCCCGTGGACGAACTACGCCTGGCACTTCGACGCGGCGCTGGTCGCCGACTTCCTGCGCCGGTTCGCCACCGAGCGGATGGGCGTCACGCACGTCGAGGGCAAGATGACCGAGGCGCTGCGGGACTCGCGCGGCTTCGTCACCGGCCTGCGCACCGAGGCCGGCCCGGTCATCGAGGGTGACCTGTTCATCGACTGCTCCGGCTTCCGCAGCCTGCTGATGAACCAGGTGATGGAGGAGCCGTTCATCGACATGTCCGACCACCTGGTGAACGACCGCGCGGTCGCGACGCAGGTGCCGCACGACGACGCCGAGAACGGCGTGGAGCCCTTCACCTCGTCCATCGCCATGCGCAGCGGCTGGAGCTGGAAGATCCCGATGCTCGGCCGGTTCGGCTCCGGGTACGTCTACTCGAGCCGGTTCACCGAGAAGGACGAGGCGACCCAGGAGTTCTGCAACATGTGGGGGCTCGACCCCAGCGAGCAGGACTTCAACCACGTGCGCTTCCGCGTCGGTCGCAACCGCCGCTCCTGGGTGAACAACGTCGTGGGCATCGGCCTGTCCTCGTTCTTCCTGGAGCCGCTCGAGTCCAGCGGCATCTACTTCATCACCGCCGCGATCTACCAGCTGGCCAAGCACTTCCCGGACAAGAACTTCGACCCGATCCTCGTCGACCGGTTCAACAAAGAGATCGAGGTCATGTTCGACGACACGCGCGACTTCATCCAGGCGCACTTCTGCCTGGCGCCGCGCAACGACTCGGAGTACTGGCGGGCCAACAAGGAGATCGCGCTCGCGCCGGACATCCAGGAGAAGATCGCCATGTACCGGGCCGGCATGGCCATCAACATGCCGGTCACCGACGAGGCCACCTACTACGAGAACTTCGACGCCGAGTTCCACAACTTCTGGACCAACGCCAGCTACTACTCCATCTTCGCCGGGCTGAACTTCCTGCCCGAGCACGCGCTCCCGGCGCTGACCTACCGGGCGGACGCCGCCAACCGGGCGGACCACCTCTTCGACAAGATCAAGGCGCGGCAGCGCGAGCTGCTGGAGACGCTGCCGACGATGTACGAGTACCTGTGCCGTCTGCACGACAAGGAGCCGGAGCGCGTCGGAGCCTGAGCGCACGGACCTTCCATGTGAATCATCCCTGCACACTTGGAGGTCATGATGATGAGTGCGCGCAAGAAGGTCCGGCAGCGGGCAGCCGCCACCTACGCCGCACTGGTGGTCGTGCCCGCCGCGGTGGCGGTGGTAGCCCTGCTGTCCTCGGACCTCGGCTCGGACGGGATACATCCGGGTGGCTCGGACGCCGCATCGGTCGTGCAGCACCCGCTGGCCCGCCTGTTCCTGGCCATCGCCGTGATCATCGCCGCGTGCAAGCTGGCCGGGATGCTGATGCGCAGGATCGGCCAGCCGCCGGTGATCGGCGAGATCGCCGCCGGCATGGTGCTCGGCCCGTCGGTCCTGGGCGCGGTGTGGCCGGCGGGATCGGACTTCCTGCTGCCGGAGAAGGTACTGCCGCAGATCAACATCCTGGCCCAGCTCGGTGTGGTGCTGTTCGTGTTCCTCACCGGTCTCGAGCTCGACCTCGGCAAGCTCAAGGGCCGCGGTCCGCTCGCGCTGGTGGTCAGCCACGTGAGCATCGCGACGCCGTTCATGCTCGGCGTGCTGCTGGCGGTGCCGGCATACGAGAGGTTCGCGCCGGACGGCGTCGACTTCATGCCGTTCGCGCTGTTCTTCGGTGTGTCGATGAGCATCACGGCGTTGCCGGTGCTCGCCCGGATCCTCGCGGACCTCGGTCTGAACCGCACCCGGATCGGCACGCTCGTGATGACGTGCGCGCTGGCCGGTGACGTGACAGCGTGGATCCTCCTCGCGCTGGTCATCGCGTTCGTCGGGGTGTCCTCGTTCGCCGGCGTGCTGCTCACGGCGGCGCTGACGACGGTGTTCGCCATCCTGCTGTTCGCGTTGCGGCCGTGGCTGACCAGGATTCTCGAGGCCCCGGGGGCACACCGGGTGCGGACGGTCGTGCAGTCCGTGATCGTCGGCGTGCTGGTCTGCGCGACGGCGACCGAGTGGATCGGCGTGCACGCGATCTTCGGCGCGTTCCTGCTCGGCCTGGTGCTGCCCGGCGAGAGCATCGTCGGCGAGAAGCTGTTCGCCACGATCAACAGCCTGACCTCGTCGCTGCTGCTGCCGTTGTTCTTCGCCTACAGCGGCCTGCGTACCGAGCTGACGCTGCTCGGCGACGGCAGCATGTGGGTCTGGTGCGGCATCATCCTGGTGCTGGCCATGGCGGGCAAGCTGGTCGGCACGACGATCGCGTCCCGGTCGATGGGCGCGGACTGGAACCACTCGGTGCAGATCGGCGCGCTGATGAACTCGCGCGGGCTCACCGAGCTGGTGGTGCTCAACATCGGGCTCGACCTCGGCGTGCTCACCAAGGACCTGTTCGCGATCATGGTGCTGATGACCCTGGTCACGACGGCGCTCGCGAGCCCGATCGTGACCGCCCTGCGCAAGTCGGACTGGGGCAGGTTGCCCGCCTCGAAGACGGTCATCGAGCTGGCCGATCCGGACGATCCCGTGCCGGACCGGCGTCCGTCGGCCGACGAGGAACCGGCCGCGGTGTCGCCGGGCGCCGGGCGCAACGCCGGACCGCCCGACTAGGAGATCCTCAGGCCAGTGCGTCGACCCCGGTCAGTTCCGCGGACAGTGTCCAGAGCCGCGCGGCCTGCCCGGGGTCGGTCGCGTGGTCGCGAACCCCGGAGGTGGTGTCGCCCGGGGTGGCGCGCTCGGCGACGTCGCAGTCCTCGAGGTAGACCCCGCCCAGCCCGGCGAGCCGCGGCGAGGTCGCGGCCCAGACCTGCGTGGCGGCGCCCTGTTCGACGGTCTTCACGTCGCCGATGACGTTGCCGTCCTCGTCCCGGAACCCGGCGTCGACCATCTCGCGGAGTGTCAGGTGCCGGGAGAGGTTGGTCGAGATGCGGCCCGGGTGCAGCGAGAACGCGCGGATGTCGCGGTCCCGGCCGTCGAGGTGCACGGCGAACAGGACGTTGGCCGTCTTGGCCTGACCGTAGGCCAGCCACTTGTCGTAGCCGTGCTCGAAGAACACGTCGTCCCAGCGGATGCCGGAGAAGTGGTGGCCGCGCGAGGACACCGAGACGATCCGCGCGCCCGGGTTGAGCGCCGGCCAGAGCCGGTTGACCAGCGCGAAGTGCCCGAGGTGGTTGGTGGCGAACTGCGCCTCCCAGCCGGGCCCGACGCGGGTCTCGGGCGCGGCCATGATCCCGGCACTGTTCACGACGAGGTCGATCCGGCGTCCGCTGTGGAGGAACCGCTCGGCGAACGCGCGCACGCTCCCGAGGTCGGCGAGGTCGAGCTCGTCGACCTCCACGCCGTCGCCGACCACCTCCCGCGCGCCACCGGGCCGCCGCGCGGGCACGACGACGTGCGCCCCCGCGTGGGCGAGCACCCGCGTGGTCTCGAGCCCGATCCCGGAGTAGCCCCCGGTGACGACCGCGAGCGTGCCGGTGAGGTCGATGCCGTCGATGACGTCGGCGGCGGTGGTGCTGGCACCGAAGCCCGAACCGATCTTGTGCTGAGGTGTGGTCACGCTCCCGACGCTAGGTGCTGGAGTGCGCTCCAACGCAAGTCGCGGGAGCGAGCCGGACAAACGATCATCAACCGGAACTTGGCCGGGGGCGGCGGATCGGGGGCGGTGGGAGGCGGCCAGGATGGGGGCCGCGCGGGTGGGGTGCGGGCGGATGTGGGTGGGCTGCATGGACTTCGGGGTGCTGGGGGAGCTCGGCGTCAGCGTCGGCGGGCGAGTGGTGGCGCTGGGCGGGCCGCGGCAGCGGGCGCTGCTCGCCGCGCTGGTGTCGCGGGCCGGGGAGACCGTGCGCATCTCTTTGCTGTGCAACGACATCTGGGACGTGCCGCCCGCCGCCGCCGAGTCCAATGTGCGCACCTACGTCGCCCGGTTGCGGCCGCTGCTGCACGACTCGGACGAGCCCGCTCCGCGTCTCGAGACGCGGACCGGGGGATACCTGCTCACCGTCCGGCCCGGCGAGGTTGACGCCACCGCTTTCACCGACCTCGCCGCGCGCGGGCGCCGGGCCCTCGACGACGGCGACCCGGCCCGGGCGGCCGAGCTCCTCGGGCAGGCCCGCGCACTCTGGCGCGGCGAGCCGTTCGAGGGCCTGGACGGACCGCTGCTGCGGGCCGAGCGCACCCGGCTGACCGAGCTGCACCTGTCCGTCGTCGAGCAGCACCTGCGCGCCCGGATCGAGGCCGGCGACGACGTGGTCGACCTCGTCGGCGAGCTGCGGGCGCTGGTCGCCGAGCGCCCCACCCGCGAGGAGCTGCCGGCGCTGCTCATGCTCGCCCTCTACCGGGCCGGCCGGCAGGTCGAGGCGCTCGGCGTCTACACCGCCACCCGGGACCGCCTCGTCGCCGAGCTCGGCGTCGAGCCCGGCTCGGCGCTGCGCACCATGCAGCAACGCATCCTCGCCGCCGACCCGGCGCTCGAGCCGGCCCCGACCGCGTACCGCCAGCTGCCGATGGACATCGCCGACTTCACCGGCCGCGAGACCGAGCTCGCCGAGCTGTACGACCGGATCGAGCAGGCCGGCCGCGCCGTGGTGGTCGCCGCGGTGACCGGCATGGCCGGCGTCGGCAAGACCCGCCTCGCCGTGCACGCCGCCCACGAGCTCGTCCGGCGCGGCCGCTACGACGAGATCCAGCTGTGGGCCGACCTCCGCGGCTTCGACCCCGAGGCCGAGCCGGCCGACCCATCCGGTGTGCTCGCCGGCTTCCTCACCCTCCTCGGCGTCCGCCAGGTCCCCGCCGACCTCGCCGGCCGCGCCGCGCTCTACCGCGACCGGCTCGCCGGCCGCCGCGCGCTCGTGCTCCTGGACAACGCCGCCGACGAGGCGCAGGTCCGGCCGCTGCTGCCCGGCGGGCCCGGCAGCCTCGTCATCGTCACCAGCCGGCGCACGCTGTCCGATCTGGACGGTGCGGTCCCGGTGCCGCTCGACGTGCTCGGCACGGACGACGCCGTGGCGCTACTGGCCGGGATCGCGGGGCCGCGGGTCACCGCGGAACCCGTGCAGGCCGACCGCGTCGCCCGGTTGTGCGGCCGCCTACCGATCGCGATCACCCTTGCCGCGCACCGGCTTCGTAACCGTCCTGTATGGATGGTCAGGGACCTGGCGGACCGGCTCGACGCCGAGGCCGGCCGGCTTAGCGAGCTGCACGGGCGCACCCGTGCGGTGCGGGCCGCGTTCGACCTGTCCTACCGGACGCTGGCCGAGCCGGCCCGCCGCGTCTTCCGGCTCCTCGGGCTGCACCCGGGCGACGACTTCTGCCCGCGGTCGGTGGCAGCGCTCGCCGGGCTCACACCGCACGAGGCCGGCATGCTGCTCGACGACCTCGTCGACGAGCACCTCCTGCAGGAGGTCACGCCGGGCCGCTACCGCCCGCACGACCTGCTGCGGCTCTACGCGCGGGAGCGGGTGCGCGAGGAGGAGGGCGACCCCGGAAGCGCGGCTCACCGGCTCGCCGCCTGGTACCTCTACGCGGCCGAGCACGCGGCGCGCCGCCTCGATCCCGACCGGCGCGAGGTGCCGCTCGACCCCGCGGCGCGACCGCCGCACGTGCCGGAGTTCGCCGGCAGGGCCGACGCGCTCGCCTGGTGCGAGGCCGAGCGCGCCACCCTCGTCGGCGTCGTGCGGGCCGCGGTCGAGCGCGGCGACCACGTCACCGCGTGGCAGCTGCCGTGCGCCCTGCTGACGTTCTACTACCTGCGAAAGTACTGGGACGACTGGGTTTCCACCCACCGCATGGCCCTGGCCGCCGTGGGGGAGTCGGGCGGCCGTGCCCGGGTCCTCAATGGACTCGGCGTGGCCTACAGCGACCTGCGCCGGTTCGACGAGGCGATCGCCTGCCACACCGAGGCGCGGCCGCTGTTCGCCGCGGCCGGCGACGCGCTCGGCGAGGCGTGGAACCTCAACAACCTCGGCGTCGCCCTGCACGACGTGGCGCGCTTCGACGAGGCCACCGGCTGCTACCGCGACGCCCTGCCGCTGTTCCGCGCGGCCGGCAACGCGCACGGGGAGAGCATCGGCCTGAACAACCTCGGTGACGCGTTCCGCCGGCTCGGCCGCACCGGCGAGGCGCTGGCCTGCCTGCGGGACGCGCTGGCGATCCAGGAGCGGGCGGGCGACCGGGCCGCGCAGCGCTTCACCTACTGGAGCTTCGGCGACCTGCGCCGCGACGCCGGGCACGGCGAGGAGGCGGTCGCCGACTACCGGCGCGCGCTCGCGATCAGCCGGGAGCTGGACGACCGCAGGGGAGTGGCGAAGCTCCTCGCCCGCATCGGCGACGTCCTGGACGCGGGCGGCGCCGCGGCGGCAGCGCGTGAGTGCCGCCTCGAGGCACACGCCATCTACACCGACCTGGCCGACCCGGAGGCCGACGCGATCGCCACGCAGCTCACTTGAGGTGCGGCAGGATCTTGGCGACCGCCTGGTAGACCGTGAGCAGCCCGCTGACGAGGTCGGCGAACTCGTTGAGCGAGTGCAGCATCCGCCCGATCATCGTCTCCGCCAGGCGCGTCGTGCGGGCGATCTGGCCGAGGGCCTCGGTGGGTATCGAGATGCCGAGATCCTTCAGCCCCGCCTTGAGCAGCTCCCCGCACAGGTAGGCGATCAGGTCGCGGACGTTGCTGCGGGTGGCGTCGACGACCTCGGCGGCCGCGCCGACCAGGACGCCCATGCCCTTGGCTAGCAACGCCGTCGCCGCGGTCGCGTTCGCGAGCTTGTTCGCGGTGCGGGTGCGGTAGGCGTCGGCGGCCTCGCCGTGCCAGTGCGCGGTGTCGGTGGTGACGTTCCCGCGGTAGCCGTTGGCCAGCTCGTCCAGCCGGCCGGAGATGTTGAGCCAGCTCGTCTCGGCGCCCTTGACCAGGTCCGGGTTGCCGGCCAGGCCGTCGAGCATGAGCCGCAGCGGCTTGAGGTGCTCCATCAGCCAGCCGGCGGCCATCTGTCCGATGGCGCCGAACGGGTCCTCGGCCGCGCCCATCAGGTCGAAGGCGACGGCCGGGGTGTCGGCCGCGATGAGCGCGGTGTTGGCGTCCTTGCCCTTCATCGCCTCCTGCACGGCTTCCGCGGCGTCCTCGTAGATGCCGAGGCCGGAGAACCAGTTGTGGCCCGCGCCGGAGCTGATGGGGTTGAACGAGCTGTAGTCGCCGTCGCCGACCTCGTGCCAGTCGACGCCGTACTGGCCCCGGTCGAACTTCGCGCCCCTGTCCACCAGGTCGCCGGCGCCCCGGGCCGCGGCCGCCGCGTCGGACTCCTGGCGGGCGACCGACTCGAGCAGCATCCGCCGCCCGCGCTCGCTGTCGCGGTACTCGCCGGCCGAGGCGTGCAGCTGCCCGGCCGCGCCGCCGAGCGACTGCCGGACAGCGCTCATCACCGACGTGGCCTCGCTCGCCGCGAACCGCACCGCCACCGCGAAGAACTGGCAGGTGATGCCATAGCTGAAGTCCCACGCGCCGGGGGTCACCGCCCGGGCGGCGCCGATCGGGGCGTCCATGCCGATGGCGACGTCGTCGACGTGCATGGCGTGGTGGTGCAGCTGGGTGATGTCGACGTTCGTGATGCCGCCGCTCATGCCAGGTCCTCCAGCACGCCGATCCGCAGCTGTTTCGGCCGCGCGTCGAGCATGCGTGCCGGCGGCGGGGCCGGCTGGGCCGGGAACTTCTCGCGCAGGTCGGCGAGCAGGTCGCCGCGCAGTGCCTCGGCGACCGGGTCGCCGCCGGGCACCGTGTCGGCGAGGATCCCGTGGACCTCACCCGGGATCGCGGCCTGCGCCCGGCGTACGCAGTCGAGAATCCGCGCGGCGAGGTCGGCGGGCCGCAGCCGCGTGCTCAGGTGACCGAGCTCGAGCCCGGTGAGCTCGCCGCCGGCCCGGACGGTGACGGTGACCGCCCCGTCGGCCGAGCTCGCGGTGGTCGTCAGCGTGTCGATGCGCTCGCGTGCCCTGGTGAACTGCTCGTACAGCTCGTCCGCGTGGTTCGCGACCCTGCGCAGCTCGTAACGGATCTCCTCCGGACTCCCCGGTGTTCCTCCACCCATGCCGCCAGCATGGGCGAGGCCGTGCACACGACCCCGCACATGCGGCTCCGGCTCAGACCGCCCAGCAGTCCAGGTGGATCGGCTCGCCGGCCAGCGCCTGGTGGATTCCGGAGTAGACGGTGCCGTCCAGTGCCAGGCCCACATGCTCGACGACCCGGAGCGGGCACTGCGACTGGATCAGCACGTTGGTGGCGCCGTCCTGCAGGGAGGCGTTCGCGACCGGGCGGACCAGCTCGTCGAGCGCGGAGTAGAAGTCGGTGTAGCGGACGGAGCCGATCGTGTCGTCGCCGTCGTTGAGCGCGTTGACGAAGTCGGAGCCCTGGGCCATCTGCTGGCACGCCACGATGCCGAGGCAGTTCCCGCCGCCGAAGAACTTCGCCAGGTCGGCGATGGCGGTGCCGTAGTGGGGCGCGCCGAGGCTGACCAGGCTGTCGACGTGGGCGTCACCGCCGAGGTACTTCACGTACTGCCGCGCGACGAGCCCGCCCTGCGAGTGGCCGACCAGGTCGACCTTGTCCGCGCCGGTCTGCGCGCGGACACCGTCGACGAACGCGGCGAGATCCTGTGCGGTGTCCGCGATGTCTCCGGTGCCGAGGTTGGTCAGCTCGAAGATGAAGACCTGGTGGTCGTCGTCGCGGAGCCGCTTGGCCAGGGGCTCGTAGAAGAACGCGGGGCCGAACGTGCCGTTGACGATGACGACCGGGTCGGGCCCGTCCGCGGCGGCGGACTGGCCGGGCCAGACGAAGAACGCGACGAGTGCGCAGACGACTCCGGAGAGTAGCGAGCGCAGGGTGGCCGGACGGAGACGCTTCATCGAGTCCTCCAGGGTGCAGGGTCGGCCCGTGGTGAAACTCACGTTAAAGAGTGCCCGTTAGTTACTCAACAGTAGAAAGTAGGAAACCCCGGTGCGCGGCCGAAGTCGCGCACCGGGGTCACCCGGTTTTCAGGTCAGCTCAACAGCGGGGTCAGGCACCCCCGCCACCGGGCTGCACGACACCGTTCACGGTCAACGTGTACGGCGCGTACTGCTGGACCTGCTCGGTCGGCTCGTCGTAGGCGACCTCGACGACGACCTTCGGGAACAGCGCGAAGAGCAGCATCTGGAGCGTGCCCAGGCGCACCGAGCTCTTCCCGTTGAACTCGCCCTGCAGGCCGATCTGGTTCCGCTCGTCGTAGCCGATGATGCGGAGGTTCCAGTTGGCCACCGGGGTCGGGCTGATCTCGGTCGGCGAGTCGAACGGCTCCAGGCTGGACCCGTCGCTGACCGCCGCGCCGCCGACGGTGATGTCGTCGACCAGCAGGCCACCCTCGTTGACGCCGCCGTCGCTGACGTACCGGAAGCCGACCAGCACGGTCTGACCCGCGAACGCGGACAGGTCGTACGAGCGCGGCTCGAACCCGGTCGTCGTACCGTTCAGGCCAGGCCCGAGCGGTGCCGGCACGGTGTGGTCACCGGCGATCGGCGTGTACGACTTGCCGCCATCGGTGGAGACCACGACGTAGCCGTAGTCGAACCCGAGCTCGGCGCCGTACTTCGCGAGGAAGCGCAGCGTCGGGTCCGAGGTCGGCACGGCGACGGACGTGACCGCGGTGGCGTCGGTGTTGTTGGCGTTGCCCGACCACAGCACCGAGTTGCCCGGCCGGTCCGGGTCGTTGTTCACGAGCGTCCACGTCAGCGGCAGCGACGGCAGCGTGGCGGCGCCCTGGAAGTTCAGCGACCTCAGGTCGATACCACGCAGCGGCGTCCCGTTCGCCTTCTGGAGCTGGACGAAGTCCGCCCCGTTCGGCCCCGCGCCCGGGTTGTCGTTGACGTTCGGGTTGGCGAAGTTGACCGTCGAGCGCAGGCTCGGGGTCGTGACCCGGCTCTTCGGCACGCCCAGCATGATGCCGCGCTTCGAGTCCCCGACGATCTTGTCCATCAGGACCATCGTCTGGTAGTCGTGCAGCACGCGGTACATGTCGTGCACGCCTTCGGCCTCCAGCGCGGCGTCGAGGCTCGCGAGCCCCTGCAGACTGCCGTCCTGGTGCAGGCGCGCCATGAAGTCCACGCCGTACCGGTCGAAGAGGAAGAGCATGAACGAGTACGCGTTGCCGTAGTCGGCGAGCACCTCGCTCGGTTGGCCCTCGCCCCACAGGTTCAGCGAGTTCTCCGGTCCACCGCAGTCCCTCGGGTTGGGGTTGAACGGTGTCTGGACCGAGCCGAAGCCCTGGAAGCAGTAGAGGTGGCTGTCGCCGCCCCGGTCGAAGACCGTGCGGTTGCCGTCCACGTAACCGACCAAGGTCTGGGCGAAGTCGGAAAGGCCCTCGTTCATCCAGGTGGTCTCGAACGGATCGGTGTAGTACTGCAGCAGGTGCTGCCACTCGTGCGCGAACGTGCCCTCGTACAGATGCGGGCGGCGCCGGCCGGCTGGTGCACGGGTCGGCGGTCGGCTCGTCGGCGGGGTTCGCACCACTGCGGTGCGCCCAGTCGAACGCGTCGATCGTCATCACGTTGCGGTCGAGCAGCTCGTTGAACTGCGCGGAGAAGAAGCCGGCGATGTAGGTCGGCGCGGCCGGGAAGGTGTAGAAGTTGTCGTCCCGGACGTTGTCGATCAGCGCGACGGTCTTGTCGCCGCCACCGGTGTAGTCGCCGCCGTTGCCGTTGGCGTCCGGGCCGAGAGCGGCGTTCGTGCCGTCGCGGTCCGGCGGCGTGCTGAAGGTCGCCGTCTCCTTCGGGAACATGTTGTTGTCGAACTCGTCCCGGAGCTCACCGGCCTGAGCGTCGGTGACCGTCGTCGAGTTGGCGATCTGCGACCGGCAGTCGCCGGCGGGGAAGGCCGTGTCGTTCGCGACCCACACCTCGATCTTGGCGCCGACCGCGCGCAAGGTGTAGTCCTTGCGGTACAGGGTGCCCATGGCGTCGTCCAGGCCAAGCCACTGCCGGACGGTGCCGACCGGGGGAGTGTCCGCCGCCGCGGCGGCGACCTTCGCCTTGGTCTGCGCCTTCGGGCTGTACTTGGCCGGCGTCTGGACCGGCTTGCCGTCGAGCTTGAAGTCCTTGCGGGTGAGTTCCCGAACATCGCTGGCGGGAGCCTTGGCGCTCGGCGCCGCGGTGACAGCCGATGCCGGAAGAACCTGCACCAGGGGGACGAGGAGCAGCGCGGCTGCCGCCGAGAGTAATCGGCTACGTCGCATGAAATCCCTTTCGCTCTACGCGCTCGCGGCGAAGGGGTGTCCAGTTACGCGCGCGCGTGGGTATATGTCTCGCACCTGAGCGTTTCGATTCGAGACGGTGCGGTGTTTCACCTTCGGACGTCCGAATGTGCTGGCATTCGGCGTAATGTCGCGGAGGCCCCTGTTTGCGCAGGTCAGGCGAGTGTGCCGGACCGTCCGAGCCACCGTTCGCGCCACGCGAGGCGGAGCCGGACGGCACTGAGCGGGACGTCGTCGCGGACCAGGCGGGCCGCCACCTCCCGTTGCGCCCAGGGGCACAGCTCGCTCAGCAGTGACGGAATGTCACCTCGGGCGACCCCGCCCGCGAGCGAGACGGTGATCTTGGCGCGGCCGGTGACCCGCCCGCTGGCCAGCACGCGCACCCGGTAGTAGTCGATCTGGCCGCCGGTGACCCGGCCCGTCGCCTCCTTGAGCTGGGCGAGGACGAGCTCGGCCACGTCCGGCCGCAGGGCGGCGTCCGGTTCCAGCGGGATGCCCCACGACAGCCAGAGCGGATGGTCGGTCTCCCGCACCGAGTTCTCGATGCGCGGGTGGACCGGGCCGGTGGTCAGCGCGTGGTAGTCGGCGGCCGCGGAGTCGCCGATCGTGCTGCGGGTGCGCACGCCCTGGCGGCGGGTCAGCCCGCACGCGCTGGCCGTCTGCCCCAGCCCCTCGGTGATCGAGTGGCAGGTGCCGGCGGAGCCGGGTTTGCCGATGCGGGCCGGCGCGAGCGGCACCATGAGGTTGATGAACGCGATCTCCTGCATGGACGCTTCGGAGATGGCGAGGATCCCGACGTTGCGGGCGAGCAGGTCGGCGGCGATGGCGGCCGACGAGCCGATGCGGGCCGGCCCGACGAAGGTGACCAGCTGCGCGGCTGGCGGTACGCCGTCGGGCGCCCAGCCGAACAGTGCCTTCTTGCGCTCGGCGTAGCGGTCCTGGTCCGGTGGCAGCACCGACCACCACTCGCCGCGCACCCGGCCGAACCGGCGGTCGGCCACCTGCAGGCCGAACCCGTGCGCGGCGGCGAGCTCCGCGATCTCGCGGACGAGCGCGATCCGCCGGTGCCGGTTGGTCACGTCGAACCCGACGAGCATCCGCAGCGCCATGCCGTTGGGCACCCGGGGCGCCTCGCCGGAGCCGTCCTCCCGGAACCGGCGTGGCGGGTCGCGGAACGGCGCGACCGGTGACTGCAGGAACAGCACCGGCACCCCGATGCCGTCCTCGTGCGGCATGGTCGCGGCGAGCATCCCCTGGTAGGCGAGCGTGATCATCAGCGAGTCGGCGTAGTCCGGCTGCCAGGGCGCGTAGTCGAGGGTGACCAGCAGCTCGGTGCTGTGCGCGGCGTCGTACAGGAAGTCCGGGTTGATCACGACGCTGCCGCTGAACAGCTGGCGCGAGGTCCCGGTGCCGTCGGACTCGTGGGGGCTCACCGCGATGCGGCTGTTGGTGACCTTCTCGATCGGCTTGCTGGGCGTCGCCGGCGCCCAGGTGTGCAGCTGGAAGCCCGTCCCGGCGAGGCTGAACGCGAGGGTCTCGGTGGCGACCCGGTCCTTGGCGGTCGGCGGGGTGACACCGGTCGGCGGACCCGCGTCGGCGTCCGCGCCGGTGCTCGAGTCCATGCCGAAATGGGTGACGTCGAAGAACACCGCGGGGCTGCCGGCGCTCGCCGCGCGGGCCGCGACCGCCGCCAGCGCGGGGTGTTGCAGGCCGGTGCTAGGCATGGTCGTCGCTCGCGATCGTGGAGAACTCGGCGCGGAACCGTTTCCAGCGCCAGACCGGCCGCCGGCGGATCTCGGCGATCAGCCACCTCGGGCTCGTCCGGATCACCGGCACCCGGCGGCGGCGCTTGACCGCCTTGCCGATGGTGTCCACGCCGACGGGCAGGAACAGGCCGAGGAGCGCGAGAGGCCGAACATCAGCGGGCCGCCGAGCGCGCCCTTGCGGCCGGCGGCGACGAGGAGCGCGAGCGTCGCGGCGATGATCATCGAGGTGTAGGCGACGTAGCGGGGGAACAGGCGCAGCTGGCCGAGCACGGTCTTGTTCGACGGAATGTCCAAACGGGACAGCAGCAGGCCGGGCACGAGCAGGAGCATGGTCACCACCGCGTCCGCGGAGGACATCTGCGAGTCGCCGCCGTCGGCGCTGGGCCGGAACTGCTGGTTGAGATCGCCGAGCAGCGGGACACCCGCGAAGATCGTCGGCTCCAGCACGATGCTGAAGCCGACGACCAGCAGCAGCACGGCGAGCAGCAGCTTGGCCACGTTGGACGCGAGCGAGGGCGGGTCGTCGACGAGCGCGGCGTAGACGGTGGACGCCACGGGCTCGACCGTCTGCGGGTCGGCGCCGAACGGGTGGCGCTGCCAGTGGGCGTGTCCGGCGTTCTCCCGCGGGTCGTTGTCGACGTGGATGTCCTTGTCCACCTGTGCCTCGACGAGCTCGTCGGCCAGCCGGTCGAGCGTCTCGCGGGTGATCAGCCCGTCGGCGAGCTTGCGGTAGTGGTCGGTCTCGTAGAGGTGGGAGAACTGCGCGAGGCGGGTGACCACCGGGCGGTCGGGCACCAGGCTCGTCTCCGGCGAGTCGACCTCGGGCCAGACCGGGAACCGGGCCGGCCGGGCGGAGAAGGTCGCGTACCGCTCCTCGATGTAGGCCATGAACGACTCGAGGTCGTGGTGGCGGCGGCGGCCGAACTCGGCGAGCCGGGAGGCGATGCCCTGCAGCTCGAGCTCCAGCAGCTTCGGGGTGACCGCGCGGAGCTCGTCGTAGCTCTCCGCCACCGTCCGCATGTCCTCGACGAGCGAGCGCAGCGCGGGGGAGTCCACGTCGCTCGTCATGAAGAACCGGCGGACCTGGATCTCGGGCGGCACCTCGAGGGTGACGTGGTAGGACTTCACCGCGCGCGGGATGAGCGTCGAGTACCGCACGGTGAACTCGTGGCGGAACGTCGCCCACCGCGCGAACGTGTTGCGGGCGCGCAGGTTGTCCGAACGTGCGGGGATCACCGGCGCCTCGTAGCGCAGGAAGCTCTGCGCCTTGTACGTGGGCACCTCGACGACGAGCAGGTACTCCTGGGACGCGACGTCGAGCAGCCGCAGGAACGGGCTGTCCGGCACGAACAGCTCCTCGACCGCGCGGGCCGCCTTGTCCCGGATGCTGTCGGAGTCGGTCGCCCGGCCGCCGGTGCTGTGCGCGGGCACCGCCGCGGGGTACCGGCCGCCCGCGGTGATCAGGTCGCCGATCGTCGCCTCGATCAGCCAGCGGGACCGGTTCGAGTTGTGCCGGACCGCGTGCAGCAGCGCGCCCGGGTCCTCGGTGCGCCGGTCGGAGGTCAGGAACATCCGGAACGCCTTGCACATCCCGTGGATCAGCGCCTGCGCGGTCTCCACCTGCGGCATCCGGGGGACCACGTTGCCGGCGGCGTCCCGGACGACGACCGGCGCCATGTCGCTGCGGGACTGGCGGGAGACCGGTAACCACACCGCGGACGGGCGGGTGGCACGCCGCTCGCGTCCGACCGCAGGGCCCACTTCTGTTCCGGCGTCAGGACGTTCGTGTCGATGTCGACGCTGACCGAGCGGGCCATGTGGGTTGAGTCGGCGAGCGAGAGCGCCTCGGTCATCCGGTCGATGTGCTCGAGGCGCAGCGCCAGCGCGAGCAGGTTCAGGCCGAGCGCCTCCTGGTAGCCGTCGTGCGGCGGCGGCGCCGTGGGGATCGGGGTCCGGCGTAGGGCCGAGAGGAAGCGCTGGAGGTGGTCGGCTTCCGTGCGCCGTGGGCGGGCTCTGCTCGGCACGGCGCGCTCCTCGGGCTCAGGGTGAGAACGGCGTCACTCACTGTGTCGACGGTACCGCTTCCGTCGTTAGCGGTGATCAACGATCTCGGGCCCCGGCGCCGTCCAGAAGCAGCCGCCCGCGGCGATCGTGCGCACGGCGTCGACGAGCTCGAGGCCGAGCACCTGCTTGAGCACGAACCCGCCGCGCCCGGCGGTCTTCGCGTCCGCCGCGCGAGCGGTCGTCGGAGGTGAGCATGAGGCAGCGCAGCCCGGGCAGCCGGGCCCGCAGCTCGCGGCACAGGTCGATGCCGCTGCCGTCGGGCATCCGCACGTCCAGCACGGCCACGTCCGCGTCGACCCGTTCGGCGCACTCCAGCGCCTCGGCCACCGACGCGGCCTCCCCGACGACCTCCAGGCCGTCTTCCCCATCCAGCAGCTCGGCGATCCCCCGGCGAACGAGCTCGTGGTCGTCGACCAGCAGGATCCGAATCCCCACCGTGCCCTCCTTGGCAATGCCAGGCACACGGTAGAACGACTTGTCTCACGGCGCCGCCGCCGATCGACCCGGTGGGCCAGGGCACAAAGTCCCGCCGCCGCAGGGACTTTCGGCGACTCGGCGTGCTCAGCCCTGCCAGCGGTAGATCTGGCCGTCGCGCAGCTCGTAGTCCCGCGGCGGTCCGGGGTCGGGGTGGGCCTCGAGGTGTCGCAGGACTTTCGTCCGGCCGCGCAGCGTCGCGTGCGGGTCGGACCAGTGGAGGTAGGGGTGCAGGACGCGGCGAAGCGCGTCCTGGTCGCGGCGCTCGATGGCGGCGAGCGTGTCGCGCACGACCTGGTCCATGCGGTCAGCCGAGCACGCCTGTACGACACTCCCGGCGATCGCGAGTGCGTGCTCGCGGCCGGGACAGGCGTGCGGGCCTGCGCCGAACGGTTCGGTCGACAGGTCGACCGCCACGACCTCGCCGTCGCGCACGCGACGGGTGTGGCGCACCGGCGGGTCCAGCCGGAGCGTGTCCGCGATGGACCATCCATTATGGACACTGTCGGCGATGAGGTCGGCTGTTGCCTGGAAAGCCTGTACCAGCAGGCAGATCGTGGCCGCGGTGTCCTCGTCCGGCACGCCACCGCACGACGCGACGAGCTCGTTCGACGGCCGCGTCGGCCGCCGGCGTGACGTCGAGGTGGGGCTGGTAGGCCGCGGCCACCGCGGCGACGGCGCCGGGCCGGATCCCTGGCACGCCAAGGGCTTCGGCGAGAACGAGGACGGGCTCGTCCGGCCGGTCGAGGACGCGCCGCCCCAGCTCGCCGGGCGACACGCGCGCCAGCTTCGCCTCGACGAGCGCGCGCCGCCGCCGGTGTTCGGCGCCGCTGCTGAACCGCACCACCGACGCCCGCAGCCAGGCGAGCCCGGTCGCGCCGTAGGGGACGGGCGGCACGGGGCAGGTCACGCCGGTGAGGACGGCCAGCACCTCGTCGGGATCGTCGATGGTGACCACGGCCCCACACGCTAGGTCGGGAACACCTCGGCGGCGGCCGACGTGTCCGGACCCGACCCCGACCGAGGTGCGCTGCGTATGGTGATCATCAGCATAGACCGGAGGAGGGCGGCACCGATGGAGCGTGCGTTCTGGCTGCGCGCACCCGGCGAGTGCGAGATCCGGCCGGCCGAGCTGCCCGCGCCCGGGTCCGGACGACGTCGTGGTGCGCACCCTGTACTCCGGGGTCAGCCGCGGCACCGAGTCGCTCGTGTTCCGTGGCGGGGTGCCGCCGAGCCAGCACGCCGCGATGCGCGCGCCCGTTCCAGGAGGGCGAGTTCCCCGGCCCGGTGAAGTACGGCTACCTCAACGTCGGCGTCGTCGAGCAGGGCCCGGCTGGCCGGGCCGGACGGTGTTCTGCCTCTACCCGCACCAGACGCGCTACGTCGTGCCCGCGAGCCGCGGTGACGCCGGTGCCCGACGCGCGTGCCGGCGCGCGCGGGCGATCCTCGCCGGGACCGTCGAGACCGCGGTCAACGCGGTCTGGGACGCGGCCCCGCACGTCGGCGACCGGATCGCGGTCGTCGGCGCCGGGATGGTCGGCGCGAGCGTCGCGAGGGTGCTCGCCGGGTTCCCGGCCGACGCGGGTGCAGCTGGTCGACGTCGACGAGGCGAAGGCCGACGCTCGCCGCCGCGCTCGGCGTCGAGTTCGCCACCCCGGACCGCCGCGACCGGCGGCTGCGACCTGGTCGTGCACGCCAGCGCGACCGAGGCGGGCCTGGCCACCAGCCTCGAGCTGCTCGCCGCCGAGGGCACCGTCGTCGAGCTGAGCTGGTACGGCGACCGGCGGGTCGAGCGTCGCGCTGGGTGAGTGGTTCCACTCGCGGCGGCTGACGCTGCGGTCCAGCCAGGTGGGCATGGTCTCGCCGGCCCGAAGCGGCCGCAAGGGCTACGCCGATCGGCTGGCGGTGGCCCTCGACCTGCTCGCCGATCCGGCCTTCGATGCGCTCGTGACCAGCGAATGCCGGTTCGACGAGCTACCGGTCGCGCTGCCCGGATTGATCAGCGATGAACCCTCTGCGCTCTGCCTGCGTGTTATGTACGACAGCACGTTAGCCGACAGCAGGAGGCGCCGGGTGTTCAGCCTCACCGTCCGTGACCACGTGATGGTCGCGCACAGCTTCAACGGCGAGGTGTTCGGGCCCGCGCAACGGCTGCACGGCGCCACCTTCATCGTGGACGCGACCTTCCACCGCGCCGAGCTCGACGCGGACAACATCGTCGTCGACATCGGACTCGCCACCCGCGAGCTGCACGAGGTCCTCGGCGACCTCAACTACCGCAACCTCGACGAGGTGCCGGAGTTCGCCGGGATCAACACCTCGACCGAGTTCCTGGCCAAGGTCGTCGCCGACCGGCTCGCCGACCGGGTGCACGCCGGCTCGCTCGGCGAGGGCGCCCGGGGGCTCTCCGAGATCTCGGTGATGCTGCGCGAGTCCCACGTGGCGTGGGCGAGCTACCGGCGGGCGCTGTGAACGCCACCGTGAACGCCCCCACGTTCGTGCTGCCCGCGGACGTCGACGACGTGACGTTCGCGAGCGGCGGCAACGCCTACGACCGCCGGATGTGCGAGGTCCTCGGCCTGCGTGAGGTCACCGTGCCCGGCCGCTGGCCCACGCCCGACCACGCCGCCCGCGATCGCCCTGGACAGATCGCTCGGGCGAGCTTCCGGACGGCTCCGTCGCTTTGCTGGACGGGCTCGTCGCCTGCGGTGTGCCGGAGGTCGTGGTGCCGCACGCGCGCCGGCTGCGGCTGGCGATCCTGCTGCACCTGCCGCTCGCCGACGAGATCGGGCTGGCCGAGGAGCGCGCCGCCGAGCTCGACGGGCTCGAGCGGGAGACGCTGCACGCGGCGCGCCGCGGTGATCGCCACCAGCGAGTGGGCCGCCCGCCGGGCGATCGACCACCACGGCCTCGACCCCGCCCGCGTGCACGTCGCGGCGCCGGGGACGACCCCCGCGCCGCTCGCGACCGGCACCGACGGCCGGCTGCTCTGCCTCGCCTCGGTCACCCCGCGCAAGGGCCACGACGTGCTCGCGGAGGCACTCGCCGGCGTCGCCGACCTGGGCTGGACCTGCGAGTGCGTCGGCTCGGTGCGCCGCGACCCGGCGTACGTGGAGCGGGTGCACGGCCTGATCGCGCGGCACGGGCTCGCCGAGCCGGATGTCGCTGGCCGGCCCGCTGCCCGACGCGGAGCTGCAGGACCGCCTCGGGCGCACCGACCTGCTCGTGCTGCCGTCCCGGGGCGAGACGTTCGGCATGGTCGTGACCGAGGCGCTCGCCCGCGGCATCCCGGTGCTGACCTCGAACGTCGACGCCCTGCCGGACACCCTCGGGCACGCGCCGGACGGCAGCGTGCCCGGCATCCTCGTGCCGCCCGGCGACGCTGCCGCGCTGTCCGAGGCGCTGCGCCGCTACCTGACCGACCCGTCGCTGCGCGGCCGACTGCGGGAGGCCGCCCGCGAACGCCGGCGCCATCTCGAGGACTGGACCGCGGCCGCACACCGGCTGGGCACCGTCCTCGACCAGTTGCAGGGGGAGCCCTCATGCGCGGCATGACATTGCAGGACCCGATCGAGCGGGAGCTCGACGACCTGGCCGAGCCGTTCGCGCTCGAAGCCCCGGTCGAGCGGGAGCCCGCCGCCGAAGAGCCCGTGAAGCGCGGGCTGAACAAGGGAAAGCTCTGGGCCTGGGCGAAGCTGCTCATCGGCGTGGGCATCGTCGTGGCGCTCATCTGGAAGGTCGGCGCGGGCGGTTTCGTCGCGGGCTTCAGGGTGATCGACGTGGGCGAGATCCTCGCCGCGCTGGGCATCGGGCTCGCGACCACGGTGCTCAGCGCGTGGCGCTGGTGCCTGGTGGCGCACCGGCTCGGCCTGCGGCTGCCGCTGGGCCGGGCGGTCGCCGACTACTACCGGGCGCTGTTCCTCAACTCGGTGCTCCCCGCGGGCGTGCTCGGCGACGTGCACCGCGCGGTGCAGCACGGTCGCGACGAGGGTGACGTCGGCGCCGGCGTGCGGGCCGTGGTGCTCGAGCGGACCGCCGGGCAGGCCGTCGTGGTCATCGCCGGCGTCGTGGTGCTGCTGGCCGGGCCGACGATCGCCCCCGCCCACGACATCGGGCTGGCCGTGCTGATCGTGGCCTCACTGTTCGTGTTCGCCTACCTCGCGATGCGTCGCTGGACCGGACCTGACTCGCGTTGGCGCCGTACGCTCGACGATGTCCGCCACGGACTGCTCGCCCGGGACGCGTGGCCGGCGGTCGCGCTGCTGTCCGCCGCGGTGCTGGCCGGGCACATCACGCTCTTCGTGGTCGCGGCGCACGCCGCGGGGGCGACCGCGCCGGCCGGCCAGCTCGTCCCGCTGGTGATCGTGTCGCTGCTCGCGATGGGACTGCCGGTGAACGTCGGAGGTTGGGGACCAAGGGAGGGTGCGACAGTGCTGATGTTCGCGGCCGCCGGCCTCGGTGCCGCACAAGGACTCACCACCGCCGTGGTGTACGGACTACTCGGGCTCGTGGCGAGCCTGCCGGGCGCGTTGATGCTGGTCCGACGCCGACAGGAACGCCGACAGGAAGTGACCGCATGACCAACCTGGCCGACATCGGGCGCAACGGAGCGGTGGAACGGGTGGTCGACACCCGCCTGCCCACCGTGTACGGCGAGTTCCGCGCCGTGGGCTACCTCGACCGCTGGAGCGACCACGAGCACGTGGCGCTCGTCCACGGCGACGTCACCGACGGCACGCCGCTCACCCGCGTGCACTCGGAATGCCTGACCGGGGACGCGTTCGGCTCGACCCGCTGCGAGTGCGGCGACCAGCTCGCCGCCGCGATGCGGCAGATCGTGGCCGAGGGCGCCGGGATCGTCATCTACCTCAAGGGACACGAGGGCCGCGGCATCGGCCTGCTGGCGAAGCTGCAGGCGATGCGGCTGCAGGAGGAGGGCCTCGACACCGTCGAGGCGAACCTCGCGCTCGGCCTGCCGGTGGACGCCCGCGAGTACCACATGGCCGCGGAGATCCTCCACGACCTGGGCGTGCACGAGGTCCGGCTGCTGTCGAACAACCCGAAGAAGCTGGACTCGTTGCTGAGCAACGGAATCCGCATCGCGGAGCGGGTGCCGCTGCTGGCCACGCCGACCGACGACAACCTGCCCTACCTGCGCACCAAGCGCGAGCGGCTGGACCACTACCTGCCTCACCTGGAGGGGCTGCCCAGCGCGGCGAGCACGTCGGCGAACGACTCGACCAAGTTCGCCAGCGCCGCCGCACCCTTGGCCGCGGACGCGAGCGAGGGCCGGCCGACCACTCCGGACGCGGTGTAGGCGGCGAGCCCCCGGGTCAGCATCCGGTTGCGCTCGCCGGTGAGCTCGTCGTGGTCGGCGTAGTCCGGCCGGACGAGCTCGGGGTGGGCGTGCAGCAGCAGCGAGGTCTCGAGCTCGCCGGCGTGCATGTCGCTGTCCGGTCCGAGCTCGACGCCGCCGGCGGCGCGCGCGTTCAGCCAGTCGACCTCGGTCGGGAACAGCGCCATGTGCTCGCCGCGCGCGCTCGCCTCCTGGACCACGTTGCCCAGCACGTAGTTCCCGCCGTGCCCGCTGACGAGCACGAGCTTGGAGACGCCGCTCGCCCGTAGTGAGCGCGCGATGTCGGTGACCGTCGCGTAGAGGGTCGCGGCGGAGATGCTGACCGTGCCGCGCCAGCCGGCGTGCTCGTGGGAGCAGGAGATCGTGACCGGCGGCAGCTGCAGCGCGGGGTAGGCCGCGGCGATCGCGCGGGCGACGGTGACCGCGATGACGGTGTCCGTGGCGAGCGGCAGGAACGCGCCGTGCTGCTCGAAGCTGCCGACCGGCAGCAGGGCGAGGTCGGCGTCGCGCTCGCGCTCCTCGACGGCCGTGGTCGTGGGCAGGAGGTGGTCGGTCATGTGCTCATCATGGCGTCTCGCAAATATCTTATCGACGAGAGCAAGAACGCGGCAAACTCTTGTGGGATCGTGAACGGAGACCTATCGTCTGCTCACCATTCCGAGAGAAACGGGTCCCGCGATGGCACGGACGAGGCGTTCCCACCGGCAGTCGCGATGGCTCACCCTGGCGGTGATCGCCGCCACCGGAGCCGGCCTCGCCGCCGTCGACGGCACGGCCGCCGCGGCGCCGCGGTCGACGGGCCCGGTCGTCACGCGGGCCGCGCTGGACCCGGCACTGGTCGCCGGGCGCGGCGCGGACGTCGCCTTCCTCGAGCAGGAGGCGGAGAACGCCGCCACGAACG
This sequence comes from uncultured Actinomycetota bacterium, assembly GCA_963841395.1. Classification (GTDB taxonomy): domain Bacteria; phylum Actinomycetota; class Actinomycetes; order Mycobacteriales; family Pseudonocardiaceae; genus Actinophytocola. The sequence continues at coordinate 143,769 of CAWJCX010000055.1, read as the reverse complement.
GCACGATCATCGGCCCGGACCGGTCGGCGTACACGCTGCCGGCCGAGGCGTCCGGGCGCACCGCGGTCCGCCTGGCCTCCCGGCAGTACGTCGAGTTCACGCTGCCGAGCGCGGCGAACGCGATCACCGTGCGGTACAGCATCCCGGACGCGCCGCACGGCGGCGGCATCACCGCGCCGCTGGACGTCACCGTGAACGGCGGCCACCGCACGACGATGACGCTGACGTCGCAGTACGCCTGGCTGTACAACCAGTACCCGTTCACGAACGACCCGGACGCGGACCTGTTGCACCCGGACTGGTGGATCACCGAGTGCTCGTGCGTCCCGGCGCAGACCACGCCGCCGCCCGTCATCCAGAAACCGTTCCGCCCCAGCCACTTCTACGACGAGCAGCGCCTGCTGCTCGGCCGGACCTACCGCGCGGGCGACACCGTGCGGCTGACCGTGCCCGCCGGCAGCCGTGCCGAGTGGACGGTCGTGGACCTGCTCGACTCCGAGCTCGTCGGCCGTCCACACGTGAACCCGCGCGCCCTGAACGTGCTGCTGTTCGGCGCCGACCCGACCGGCCGCCGCGACTCGGCGCGGGCGATCGAGCAGGCGATCACGCTCGCCCGGTTCTTCGACGTGCCCGTGTACCTGCCGCCGGGCCGGTTCCAGGTGAACCGGCACATCGTCGTGGACGACGTGACGATCGAGGGCGCCGGCAGCTGGCACACGATCGTCGCGGGCCACGAGGTCGCGCTCGACCCGCCGGCCCCGGACGGCTCCGTCCACACCGGAGTCGGCTTCTACGGCCGGGACGCGTCCGCCGGCGGCAGCCACCACGTGCGCCTGTCCGGGTTCGCCATCGAGGGCGACGTCCGCGAGCGCATCGACACCGACCAGGTCAACGGCATCGGCGGCGCGCTGAGCGACTCGACGATCAGCGGGCTCTACGTCCACCACACCAAGGTCGGCATGTGGTTCGACGGCCCGATGACACGCACGCGGATCAGCGGCAACATCGTCACCGACCAGGTCGCGGACGCGCTGAACTTCCACATCGGCGTGACGGACTCGGTGGTGGGCAACAACTTCGTGCGCAACACCGGCGACGACGGCCTCGCCATGTGGGCCGAGACGACGCAGAACGCGCGCAACACGTTCGACCACAACACCGTGCAGACTCCGGTGCTGGCCAACGGGATCGCGCTCTACGGCGGCACGGACAACACCGTGTCGGCCAACCTGGTCGCCGACCCGATCCGGGAGGGCAGCGGCATCCAGCTGGGCTCGCGGTTCGGCGCGCAGCCGTTCACCGGGCACGTGTGGGTCACGGACAACACCACGGTCCGCGCGGGCACCTACGAGCTGAACTGGAACATCGGGCTGGGCGCGATCTGGATCTACGCGCTGGAGCGGAGCATCGACGCGGACATCGAGGTCGTGGGTGACCACTTCCTCGACAACACCTACAACGCGATCATGCTGGTGGCCGACTTCCCGGTGAAGGACCTGTACTCGATCACGAACGCCCACTTCCGCGACATCCGGGTCGACGGCTCCGGCACGTCGGTGCTCAGCGCGCGGGTGGCCGGGTCGGCGTCCTTCCAGAACGTGGACGCGCGCAACGTCGGCGCGGTGGGCGTGAACAACTGCGGTTCGTTCCACTTCACGCCCGACGGCTCGGAGTTCGCCCTGACCGACCTGGGCGGCAACGACGGCGGCTGGCTCGCCCCGTGGATGCTCCCGAACACGATCACCTGCGACGACCGCCCGCAGGTCGTGCCGCCGCCCGCCCCGTCGGCGTGGTGACGGCCGCGCATCCACAGTAGACAGTCAGCGGGCAGGTGTGGCCGCCGCGCGCCGGGAGGTGAGCTCGGGCAGGACGGTGACCACCGCCGTCACGGCGCAGATCCCGGCCGCGGCCAGTGCCGCGAACCGGAAGCCCGCCAGGAACCCGGGTTCGGACACCGGTCCGGCGAGGGCGGCGCACGCGGCCGTGCCGAGCGCGCCGCCGGACTGGCGTGCGGTGTTGTTCACGGCGCTGGCCAGACCGGCCTGCGCGGCCGGCACCGCGGCGACCGCGCCGCTGACGAGCGCCGGGGTCAGCGTGCCGAGCCCGACACCCCAAACCACGAGTGCGGGGAGGAGCGCCGGGTAGGGCGTGGCCGGGCCCGCGACGAGGAGCAGGGCGATACCGGCCGCGGTGAGGGCGAGCCCGGCGGCCGCGAGCCGGCCGGTGCCGAACCGGGCGATCAGCCCACCGGCGAACGGCGGGATCAGTACCAGCGGCAGGCACTCCGGCAGGAGCGCGAGGCCGCCGTGCAGCGGGTCGAGCCCGATGACGTCCTGGAGGTACTGGGTGAGGAGGAAGATCATGCCCAGCGTGGCGCCGTTCATCACCACGCCGCCGAGGTTGGGCAGCACGAAGCGGTGCTCGCCGAACAGGCGCGTCGGCAGCATCGGGTCGCTCACCCGCCGCTCCACCAGGACGAACGCGACGGCCACCGGGACCGCCGCGGCGACCAGCGGCCAGGCGGCCTCGGCCACCCCGGCGACGAGCAGCGCGAGGCAGGCCGTGCCGAGCATCGCGCCGAGCACGTCCGGCCGGCGCGTGCGGTCGCCGCGGTCGCGGGGGAGGACCACGACGGCCACCGCGAGCGCGACCGCCACGAGCGGCAGGTTCAGCCAGAACACCGCCCGCCAGCTCGTCGCGGTGACGAGCAGGCCGCACACCACCGGCCCGGCCGGCAGGGCGATCCCGCCGATCGCGGCCCACAGCCCGATCGCCTTCGCCCTCGCGCGCGGGTCCGGGTGGGCCGCGGTGATGACTGCGAGCGTGCCCGGCAGCAGCAGCGCCGCTCCCGCGCCCTGCACCGCCCGCGCGGCGACCAGCCAGCCGAGACCCGGCGCGAGCGCGCAACACAGGGACGCGAGGCCGAACACGACCAGCCCGGTCAGCACCATCGGCCGGTGCCCGATCCGGTCGCCCGTCGCACCGGCGACCAGCAGCAACGCCGCGAACGGCACCGAGTAGCCGGTCACCACCCACGCCAGCAGCGGACCGCCGGCGGCGAACTGCGCGCCGATGCGCGGGATCGCCACGGTCATCGCGGTGACATCGAACAGGACCAGGAAGTACCCGGCGCACATCGTGACGAGCAGGACCCTCGTGTCGCGGGAAGCCATGGCAAACCACCCTAGGTCCGGGACACGACGGTCGCGGCCGACATGTCCCGGGGTACCGTCTGGCCGTCGTCGTGCGTGAAAATCACGGAAACGGGGTACCAGGTCGCCGTGTTCGAGACCTACCTGCTCCCGGTCACGACGGCGCTCTCGCTCTTCCCCCTCATCGTGTTGATCGTGATGCTGCCCGTCGCGGTGGTCAGCTACCGCAGGCGCGGCCGGGCGGGCGGGTGGACGACGCTGGTCTTCTACTGCTTCCTGTTCTACCTGCTGGCCGCGGTCATGCAGACGGTGATCCCGCTGCCCAGCGACCCGTCCGGGTACTGCGCCACGCAGAACTACGCGAGCACGCCGCAGCTGCGGCCGTTCTACTTCGTGCAGGTCCTCCAGGAACGTGCCCGCGGCGACTGGAGCCTCGGCTCGGTGATCCACTACGGCGCGGTGTGGAGCACCGCGCTGAACATGGCGCTGCTGGTGCCGCTCGGCTTCTTCCTGCGCTACCTCGCCGGGATGCGCTTCCTCGCCGCGACGGCGGTCGCGGCCGGGGTGTCGCTGCTGTTCGAGCTGACCCAGCTGACCGGGCTGTGGTTCGTCTACCCGTGCGCGTACCGGCTGTTCAGTGTCGACGACCTGATGCTCAACACCGTCGGCGCGGTGGTGGGGTGGCTGATCGCCGGCCCGCTCGGCCGGATGCTGCCGCCCCTCGAGCCGGACCGCGACCGCCGCCGCTACGCGACGCGGGTGACCGTGAGCCGCCGGCTGTTCGCACTGCTCGCGGACGCGGTCGGGTTCGTCGTGCTGACCGGGCTCGTGGTCGGGCTGATCGTGCTGTTCGGCGGCCCGTCAGGCGGCCGCGGCCCGATCGTCGCCGTGCTCGCCGCGGTGTGGTTCCTGCTGGTGCCGGTGCTCACCGGCTCGACGGTCGGGAAGCGGGCGATGCTGCTGCGCGTGGAGCGGACCGGCGGCCGCCGCGCGGGCCCGGTGTCGCTGCTGATCCGCAACGGCGTGCTGTTGTCCCCGCTGTGGCTGCTGTGGCTCGCGCTGTCGGTCGACCACTGGGACGTGTTCGCCAGCCCGGCACAGCTGCTGATCCCGCTGGGCATGCTGGTGTCGGTGCTCGTGGTCGGCATCTGGACCCCGCTGGCCGTCTTCTTCGGCGACGAGCCGGGCCCGCACGAGCGGCTGTCCCGCACCACGAACGTCGCGATCGTCGCGCCACCCACCGGGCGGCCGACCGCGACGGCGAAGATGACCGCCTGACCCGGGCGGTCAGGAGGCCTCGACGGCGTTCTTGATGCGCTCGGCGAAGTGGGGGGCGTCCTTGCGGGCGGCGCCGAGCGCGAAGCCGGCGATGAGCTTGCCGAAGCCGTGCCCCTCCAGGACGTTGTACACGCGCAGCCGGGTCCGCGAGTCGGACACGGCATCGAGGTCGTAGCCGCCCTCGACGGCGGTCACCAGGTTCTTGGACCGCTCCCGCCAGCGGATCTTGGCGTCCGGCACGAACTCGGTGATCTCGAACTCGCGCTTGGTGGTCATGCCGGCGTCCTTGACCGTGCTGCGGTAGACGGTGCCCACGGCGGTCGGGCCGTCGGTCGTCTTCTCCATGTTCTGCACGCGCGGGCTGAACTTTCGGTCGTTCGCGCCGTCGGCGAGGAAGGCGAATACCTCCGCGACGGGGCGGTCGATCTCGACGGTGCCTTCGAACTGACCGGCCATGGGGTCTCCTCTGCTCGCCGTCCCTGGTCTCAGTGCGGCCGGATCATCGCGTAGTTCAGCCAGCGGAACCAACCGGCTCGCCGCGTGCCGGGAGCGCGTCATCCGCCGGGGTGCCGCCATCGATGTCGCCGTCGGTGTCGTCGTCGGGTTCCGCGGGGGCCGCCATCAGCACCGCGGTGATCATCGCGGCCAGCGTGACCGCCGCGACCACGAGGATCGGCAGCAGGAACGTGAAGACCTCGACGCCGCCCGGCGCGGGCGCGTTCTCGTCCATGTTCACCCGGACCGCGGCCATGCCGGTGTAGTGCATGCCGGTGACCGCCACGCCCATGATCAGCCCGGCGAGCACCCGCAGCCACAGCTTGTCGGTCGCCACGGTGAACCACAGCGCCGCGGTCGCCGCCACGACCGCGATCGCGATCGACAGCGCGACGAGGCCGGGCTCGTAGGAGAAGCTGCCCTTGATGGTGAGCGCCCACATGCCGGCGTAGTGCATCAGCGCCACCGCGAGACCGGTGATCACCCCGCCGAGCAGCAGCCGCCACACCGAGTACGTCTTGCGGGCGCCGAACACGAGCAGCCCGCCGAACACCGCGGCGAGCGCGAGGAGCGCGGAGAGCGCGGTGCGCCCGATGTCGTACCGCACCGGCATGCCCGGCGTGGTGAAGCCCAGCATCGCGATGAAGTGCATGAGCCAGATGCCTACGCCGCCGATCGACACCGAGGCCAGCGCGAGCCAGCCGATGCGCGACGCCTCGGCGCGGGCGCGGCGGGCCAGCTGCGTGCACGCCAGCCCGACGACGGAGCCGACCACCGACGCGCCGTAGGCGAAGAACACCAGCCAGCTGCCCAGGTCGAAGTGGTGGACGTGCTCGACGGCCATGTTCATGTAGGGGAGCTCCTCAGTGCGCGCCGCGGACTCGCGCGGGTCGCTTGGGCAGGGGGGCGGGCGCCGGCACCAGCTTGGCCAGCGCGTGTTCGGTGGCCGCGATGAGCACGTCCTTGGCCGAATCCCGGGAACGCGCGTCGCACGGCATGATCACGACGTCCGCGGGCAGCGCGAGCGCCTCGCGGACCTGCTCGGTCGTGTAGCTGCGGGTGCCCTCGAACTCGTTGACGGCAACGACGAACGGCAGCCCGCGGGCCTCGAAGTAGTCGATCGCGGAGAAGCCGTCCGCGAGGCGGCGGGTGTCCACCAGCACCACGGCCACGATCGCGCCGCGGGAGATGTCGTCCCACATGAACCAGAAGCGGTGCTGGCCGGGGGTGCCGAACACGTACAGCACGAGGTCCTCGGCCAGCGTGATCCGGCCGAAGTCCATCGCCACGGTCGTGGAGATCTTCGTCGAGGGCGTCGGCACCTCGTCGATGCCGACGCCGGCGCTGGTCATCAGCGCCTCGGTGCGCACCGGCGCGATCTCGGACATGGCGCCGACGAACGTCGTCTTCCCGACCCCGAAACCGCCGGCCACCACGATCTTCGCGGAGGTGATCCGCTTGCGTGGTGGGCTACTGAGCACGAAGTCCACTGAGCACCCTCTCGATAAGCCTGCGTCGCTCGTCGATCCCCGCGTCGTCGGTGAGTGTGGCCTCGACGACCACGAGTCCTTCGTCGAGCAGGTCCGCGACGAGCACTCGCGCAACTCCCAGCGGGACCGCCAGGTGTGCCGCGACCTCCGCGACGGAGCTCGGCTGCACGCACAGCTGCGTGATCGTCCACTGTGCACTGGCCAGCTGTTGCGGCAGCGCCTCCCCGCGTGGGGTGGTCCGCACCCGCGCCTCCACGGCCAGCTCCACGCTCGGCTGGGTGCGGCCGTCGGTCCACGAGTAGGGCCGGGCGAGCGCCGCCCGCTCGTCGGTCACGGTTCTCCCTTCGGTGCCGCTATTCGGTCCCGCGGACCGGGGTGTCGACCATCCGCCCGACGCGGTCGACGAGCAGGGTCATCTCGTAGCCGACGAGGCCGATGTCGCAGCCGGCGGCGGCGAGCACCGCGAGGTGCGAGCCGTCCCCGACGCTCATCAGCAGGAGGAAGGCGCCCTCCATCTCGATCACCGACTGCACGACGCGGCCCGCGGTGAACAGCTGCGCGGCGCCGACGGTGAGGCTGGTGAGCCCGGCGGTGAGTGCGGACATCTGGTCGGCGCGGTCGCGCGGGAGCCCCTCGTTCCCGGCGACCAGCAGACCATCGGCGGAGACGAGCACGGCGTGTGTCACGCCGGGCACGTCCTGGGTGAACTCGTCGACCAGCCAGCCGAGTGTCGGTTCGGTGGCGGTGGTGGCATCGGTGGTCATGGATCCCTCCCTCGGATCTGAGCCGGCGGCGCTCCCGTTCGACCGCCGGCCCTTGTCGTCGCGCTCCCTGGGCGCCACGTCAGTTCTTCCGCTCCGGCCCGGATGCGGAGTCGTTCTCCTCGCGGGCACGCCGCGCCGCTTGCATGCCGCGGTAGTGCCGGGAAAGGTTGCTGCGGACGGCGTCCGGATCGCGGAAGCCCGCGTCGGACCTGTCGTCGGACCCGGCGCCCGACTTCGCGTCGGACTTGGTGTCCGGCTTGGCGGACGGCAGGCCGGTGCCGGGTTTGCGCATCGGCAGGCCGGCGGCCGTCGTGCGGATGGTGGGCGGGTCGTTCGTCGCGCCGCGGGTGCCGTTCGCCGCGGCCTTCGTCGCCGTGCCGTTCGTCCTGCCGTTCGTCACCCCGATCGTCACGGCCTGCTCGACCGGCGCGGCCGGTGTCGGCGTCGGCGTGACCGGGGTGAGCCAGCCGCGTTCGGGTTCCTTCGCATGCGCGGGCTCGGGTTTCGGCGCGGTCTCGGTCGTGGTCTCCGGCGCCGTGCCGGTCTCCTCGCCGGAGTCCTCGTCGCCCTCCTCGACGGCGGTGACCGGGGTGAACCAGGCGATGGAGCTGCCGTTGGCGGCCGGGATCGGGAGCAGCGGCGGCACGACCGGCGGGCCGGCGGTGACCGGCTTGAGCCGCTCGACCGTCCTCTCCGCCGTCGAGGTGCCGGTCGCGGCCGGTGCCGGTGCCACGGTCTCGGGTGCGCCGTCGGAGAGGACGAGCGCGCCGGGCACGTGCACGCTCGCGGTGATGCCGGCCTGCTTCGCGCGGTCGTAGGTGGGTCGCAGGCGGACCGTCACCCCGTGCCGTGCGGCGAGCAGGCTGACCACGAACAGGCCCATCCGCCGGGTGGTCTCCGGTCCGACGGCGTCGGCGGCGGCCAGCCGGAGGTTCGCGGCCTCGAGGTCGTCGGGTGCCATGCCGAGGCCGGCGTCGATGACCTCGAACAGCAGGCCGCCGTCGGTGCCGCGGTCGGCGGTGAGCACGACCTTGCGGTCCGGCGGGGAGTAGCGGGTCGCGTTCTCCAGCAGCTCGGCCAGGATGTGCACGACGTCGGTCGCCCCGGTCGGGCGTACCGACGCGCCGGGCGCGTGCCCGAGGCTGATCCGCCGGTAGTCCTTGACCTCCGACGTCGACGCGCGCAGCAGCTCGACGACCGACACCGGACGGTTCCCGCGCTTGGGCGGCGTGCCGCCGGCGAGCACCTGGAGGTTCTCGCCGTTGCGGCGCAGGCGGGTGGCGAGGTGGTCGAGCCGGAACAGGCCCTCGAGGCGGCGCGGGTCGTGCTCGTCGGACTCCAGACCCTCGATCACGCCCAGCTGCAGCTCGACGAGTGACTGGCTGCGCCGCGACAGCGTCATGAACATCTCGCTGACCTGCAGGCGCAGCTCGGCCTGCTCACCGGCCAGCCGGACGGCCTGCTGGTGCATGTCGTCGAACGCGCGGGCCAGCTGGCCGATCTCCTCGTCGGTGCGCACCGACATCGGCGCGACCGTGCGCCAGTCGACGTGCTCGCCCGAGCGGACCCGGTCCACGGTCCTGGGCAGCTTGTCGTGCGCGACCGACAGCGCGGCCGCGCGCAGCTTGCGGACCGGCAGCAGCAGGGAGCGCGCGACGGTGAGCGCGATGGCCAGGGCGGCGAGCAGCGCGCCGAGCACGATGGCGGCGTCGCGCAACGCGTCCGAGCGGGCCAGGTTGGTCCGGGTGTCGACCGTGCCGACGAGGTTGGTGAACCTGGCCTCCGCGATCCCGCGCAGATCGGTCTGCTCGGCCTGCAGGTCCGGCGCCAGCTTCGGCAGGTCCGCGATCCGGTTCTTGGCGATGGCGGCCTGGATCGCGTCGCGGCGCGACGACCAGGTCCGGGTGGCGGCGACGAACTCGGGGAGGTCGGCGGCCGGGATGTCGAGGGAGAGCTGCTGGTCGAGCACGGCCTCCTCGGCAGCGGAGTGCTGCACGGACGCGGCGACGTCGTTGCTGACCGGCTTGCCGTTGCCGGAGGCGATCAGTGCTTCCTCGCTCGCGAGGGAGGCGCGAAGCAGCAGCAGCGACAGCACGGTGCGTGCGCGGTCGTCGAGATCCTCGTTGCGGGTGAAGGAGACCACGCGCGGGACGAGCTCGCCGAGGTCCGCGATCACCTCGCGGTAGGCGAACGCCTCGGTCACCGGGTCGGTCTTGTTCGTGGCCGCCTGCTCGCGTGCGGACGCCCAGGCCGTCGAGGGCGTCGTTCAGCTTGCGGCTGATGTCGCCGGGCAGCTCGGCGAAGTCGGCGGCGTTGCGGACGGCGGTGATCTGTTTGTCGACCGCGTCCTCGGTCTGTGTCCGGGCGTTGAGGTTGGGCGGCACCGCGGCCACCATCTCCTGCGCCACCAGGTCCGCGAGGTTTACGGCCTCGCCGATGACGGCGAGCTGGTCGCGGACGGTGCCGAGGCGGTTGGCGTCGTCGAGCTGTTGCTGGACGCGCAGGCCGCCTAGGACGAGCGCCACGATCGCCGGGACCACGAGGACCACCGAGATCTTCGTGCGCAGGCTCCAGCTGTCGACGCGCCACTTCGCGGGATGCTGTTGAGCTGGCTCCGGCACTACATGTCCCATCTGACCGTCGGCTGCGCAGCCGAGCCCCCTGGTGGTCTGGCGGGTTGCCAGAAGCCCGGCGAAAATTGGACGCACTGGCGACTTCGCGATGCAAGCCGAACCCCTGGAAAATGTCAAGGCTATCGCCAGGGTGGCACGCGATGAACGTTCAACAAAGGACTTTGGTCCCGTATGCCTTTACTCCATTCGCAGTATCGGCTGATCGATTTCGTTCATGATCACGGCAGGGCGGCCCGACGAGGAGACTCCGCAGGTGGATCGCGGAGGGGGAGGTTCACCAGCCAGATTGTTGCCGCCCGTGATCGGACGGCCACGGCGAGCGGTTCGAAAGTAACCCGCAGCCGATTCGGAACGCCAGAAACTAATCCGGACGGGCCGCGTGCCGCTATCGAATTCGGCTATCAATCGAGGGGAATTGTCGCCGAACATTCCCGCCGCGTTTACTCGTGTTCCGACCGGCTAGCGGAACGCCTCGGCGAGCCACCACGAACCGCCGTCGCTGGTGATCTTGGCGTCGATCAGCAGCGGCCGGTCGCGGGGACCGTCGAGCCACGCGGTCACGCCGTCGAGGTCGCCTGCCGTGCGGACGGTCAGCGCGGCGCAGCCGAAACCGGCGCCGATCGCGGCGATGTCTGTCTCCGGGAAGCGGACCGTGGCGTGGTCCTGGCCGGTGAAGTGGTGCACCTCGGCGCCGTAGGCCTCGTCGTTGTAGACCACGACCACCATCGGCAGGCCCAGCCGCGCCACGGTGTCCAGCTCCGCGACGCTCATCAGACAGCCGCCGTCGCCGAGTGCCGCGACCGGCAGCCGGTCGGGCCGGGCGATTGCGGCGCCGACGGCCGTGGCCAGGCCCAGCCCGATCGACTGGAACGCTTGGGTGAAGCAGAACCCGAACTCGTCCGGCACGGCGAGGTACGCGCTGGGGTAGCCCATGAAGTTGCCCGAGTCGACCGACACGATCCGCTCGGCCGGCAGCAGCTCGTCGAGCCGCCTGCTCAGCGTCCGCGGGTCGATCCGGTCCACTGTGGACTCGTCGGCGAACGGGACGTCGCGCCAGCGGGCCTCGGCCGCGATCCGCGCGCGCACCTCCGCGGTGCGGTAACCGTCCTGAGCGGACCCGAGGGCGGCGAGCACGTCGCTCGCGGTCTCGCCGGCGTCGCCCAGCACCCCGATGTCCGTGCGGCGGTGCCCGCCCAGCGCGGCGGCGTCCAGGTCGACCTGCGCGACCGTGGTGTCCGGCCCGATCAGCCTGCCGTGCCGGGTGGTCCACTGGTTCAGCGCGCAGCCCCACCCCACGACCAGGTCGGCCCCGGTGATCAGCTCCGCGGCGAGCGGCGAGGCGAACCCGCCGGAGATGCCCAGCGCCCATTCCTCACCCGCGAACAGCCCGTTCGCGACGGCCGAGGTGGCGAGCAGCGCGCCGGCGGCCTCGGCGAGCGCGCGCAGCCGCGGGCCGGCCCCGCGCGCTCCGCGGCCGGCGACGAACACCGGGCGACGGGCCGCGCGGATGGCGTCGGCCAGCTCGCGGACGGCGTCGGCACCGGGCCGGACCGGGCCCGGCGCGGGCGGCGCGGCGGCGGGTGCCGGCTCGGCGGGCGCAGCCTGGACGTCGAGCGGCAGGTTGAGCACCACGGTCCGGCGTTCGTGCACGGCGGTGCGGTAGGCGCGCACGGTGTCCGCGACGGCGGAGGCGGGGGAGTGCACGCGCTCGGGCACCGCGCCGACCGCGGCGATCGCCGCGTCCTGGTCGATGCGGAAGTTGTTCCGCACGGCCGCGCCCGGGGTGTCGGCGGTCAGCACGAGCAGCGGGGTGCGGCTCTTGGCCGCCTCGGTGATGCCGGTCAGCGCGTTGGTCAGCCCGCAGCCCTGGTGGGTGGTCACGACCGCGAGCCGGCCGCTCATCCGCGCGTAGGCGTCGGCCATGGTCGCCGCGCCGCACTCGTGGCGGGCGGCGACGAACGGGACGCCGCCCGCGCGCAGCGCGTTGGTCACCACGAAGTTGCCGCTGCCGACGACGCCGAACGCGTGCGCCACGCCGAGCTCCGCGAGGGTGGCACCCACCAGTTCGGCCGTGCTCGTCACCTCTCGACCAGCGCGTACACCCGCGCCGGGCTGCCGGACCCGCCGACGATCGGCAGCGGGGACACCACCAGCACCGCGCCGGTGGTGGGCAGGCTCGCCACGTTCTGCAGCTGGGTGAGGCCCATCTTGCCGGCGCCGAGGAAGTAGTGGTGGCACGGGAAGGCCGGCTCGAAGCCGTGCGCGGCGCCCGCGTCGGTGCCGACCGTCTCCACGCCGAGGCCGACGAGGTTGGTGTCCTCGGCGAGCCAGCGGGCGCAGTCGGCGTCGATGCCCGGGGTGTGCGGGCCGGTCTCGTCGGCGTTGAGGAACTGCGCCTGGTCGCCCGAGCGCCGGTCCCAGCCGGTGCGCAGCAGCAGCCAGCCACCGGTCGGCAGCGGGCCGTTCTCCGCCTCCCACAGCCGCACGTCGTCGATGCGCAGCAGGTAGTCGGAGTCGGCGGCGACCCGGTCGGACACGTCGATCACGACCGCCGGCGCCACCAGCGTGCGCAGCGCGAGCTGGGAGACGTCGACGCCGTCGCGCCCGGTCACCCAGTGCACGGGCGCGTCGACGTGGGTGCCGGTGTGCTCGCCGGTGTGGATGTTGTTCCAGTACCAGCCGGGGCCGGCCTCGTCGTAGCGGCTGATCTGCTCGAGGGAGAAGGTGACCGTGTTCGCGAACGGCGGCGGCAGCTGCAGGATCGGCGTGTCGCTGGACAGCGGCGCGGTGAGGTCGACGATCTCGACACGGTTCTGGGCGATCGCGTCGAGCAGGTCAGCCAGCAGCGGCATCGTGGGCTCCTCGGGTGGGTTCCTGGCTGGACACTATGCTTCCGCCCGGTCCCGAGCCAGGAGGCGAACACGCATGTCCACGAACGAGGAACTCACCCGCACGTTCAGCGAGCTGGACATGAACGACGACGGCCAGATCACCGCCAAGGAGTTCGCCACCGCGATGTCGGCCCGCGGCGAGTCGATCACCGACGCCGAGGTCGAGTCGATCTTCGCCGACGCCGATCTCGACAAGGACGGCCAGATCTCCTTCGAGGAGTTCGCCGCGGCCTGGAACCGCGCGGGCTGAGCCTTCAGTCCGCCGCCCGCAGGATCAGCAGGCTGATCTCGCTGGGGGCGAACACGCGCAGCGGCGGACCCCAGAAGCCGGCGCCGCGGGTGGTGTAGAGCTGGGTGCGCTCGCCGTGCCGGGTGAGGCCGTGCACGGACGGCTGGTCGAGCCGGACGAGATGGTGGAACGGCCAGATCTGGCCGCCGTGGGTGTGGCCGGAGACCTGCAGGTCGATCCCGGCGGCCGCGGCGTGGCGGACCTGCTGGGGCTGGTGGGCGAGCAGCAGCACGGGCAGGTCCGGGTCGGCGCCGGCCAGCGCGTCGGCCAGGTTCGCGCCGTGGCCGGGCAGGCCGGATCCGATGGCGGTGGCGTCGTCGATGCCGGCGAGGACCAGCCGGTCGCCGCCGCGTTCGACGACCAGGTGCCGGTTGTGCAGCGGCGTCCAGCCCAGCGCGGCCATGTGGTCGAGCCACTGCTGCGCCTCGCCGAAGTACTCGTGGTTGCCGGTCACGTACACCCGCGCGAGCCGCGCCCGGATGTCGCCGAGCGGGGCGGCCTGCCCGCGGCGCCGCTCGACCGTGCCGTCGGCGATGTCCCCGGCGTGGCACACCACGTCCGGTTCGAGCGCGTCGACCGCGGCCGCGGTCCGCCGGGACCAGCGCTCGCGGTCGATCGGCCCGAAGTGGGTGTCCGCGAGCAGCACCACGCGGGTGCCGTCCAGGCCGCGGCCCAGCCGCGGCAGCGTCACCTCGGTGGTCCTGACCCGCGGTACTCGCATCGCCTCGACGACACCCCAGACGACCAGGACCAGCACGACGCCGACCACGAGCGCGGCGACGATCCGCGACCGCTGCGGGTTGTCCACCCCGGCGAGCGCGAGCACGACCCGGGGCACGGTGCCGAGCACCGTCCAGGTGAACAGCACCCAGGCCACCCCGAGCGTGGTGTCGCCGATGCGCGCGGCCCCGTCCCGCGCCCGGCTGCTGTGCCCGAGGAACATCAGCACCGGCAGCGCCAGCGCGGCGCCCACGATCACCACGACGCCGGCGACGGTCACCGGTACGGGCCACTGTGGACCGTCCAGCACGAGTGCCCACAGCGGCGTGCCGAACAGCAGTACCAGCGCGAACAGGACGACGCCCAGGAACGCGCGGCGGCTTCTCGGCCGCGCGGTGCGATCCCGCTCCTCGGTCTGCGACATGCGACCCCTCCCTGCGAACCACGCTACCGGCGGTGGGGTATCCATACGAGCTGGGTGGGTACCCCATGGCCGGAGGTGGATGCTGGTGGCTGATCCGATCACCGACGAACGCGTGGCGGCCGTGCTGCGCACGTTCGTCCGCGGCTGCGGACCGATGCTCGCCCGGCTGCGCCACGACGACGGCGTCGCCGAGGAGGCCGAGGACCCGGCCGGCGAGGACGATCCCGAAGTCGACCGCTCGGTGCTCGAGCGGATCCGCGGGCGGCTGGAGCAGATCCGCTACCCGGGCTCGGAGAGCTGGGCGGGACTGACCGTCGACGAGCGGGTCGACTGGTGGGTCAACCGGGTCGGCCGGCTGACCGCGCTCGCCGCGTCGGTCACCGGGCTCGCGGGCGCGCTCGGCGACCGGCTGCCGTTGCAGGACATCCTCGGCTCGGCCGGGCAGGGCCTGCTGCTGTGCGCGATCGCCTCCGAGTTCGGCGTCGACGACCGCGGCACGAGGGTGCGGCTGCTCGCCGCGGTCCTGTTCGAACGCGACATCGACCCGGCGGTCGCGGCCGGCAAGGGCGACGACGCGGCCGACGACGCGGTGGTCGCGGACCTGACCAGCCAGGAGCCCGCCGAGGTCACCACCGAGGACCCGGCGAAGGGCCGCGGGTTCGGCCTGAAGGCCGCGGCGAAGTGGCTGTGGCGGCAGGGCCGGATGCTGCTGGCCATCTCCGACGAGCTGGAGAAGCGCCCGCACGGCCGGTTCTACCATCGGGCCCTGGGCATGCTGCCGGTCGTCGGGATGGCGGGCGACTACTTCGGCGAGCGATCCGCCCTCAAACGCGCGGCGAAGGCCGGTCGCAAGTGGATCGCCGCGCTGCCGGCGTCACGCGCGTGACACGGCGATCTCGTCGCCGAGTCGCATCCCCGCGTCCAGGGTCAGCTCGTCGCCGCTCCAGAAGCGGCCGGGGTCGTACCAGTTCGGCTTGCGGGTGGCGGGCAGCAGGCCCATCGACTGGTAGGTGATCGCGACGACCTCCGCGCAGTAGGCGGTCTCCAGCGTGCCCTCGGGCACCCGGCGGGTCATGCGCGGCACCCGGCCGTATAGCCACCGGGAGAACAGCTTCGCCGTGGAGGGGAACGGGGTGCCGTCGAGGCGGGCGATGGTCTTGAGGACCGCGTCCTCCATCTCGCGGGTCACCGCGGGCTCGAGCTGGCGCAGCCACGCGCGCTGCTTGTACCGCGTCGTCCACTGCACCACGGCGTCGCGCAGGTCGTGGAGCTGGACGCCACGCTGGCGCTCGCCGCTCCACACGTCGGTGAGCGAGCGGCCGAGCTCCGCGTGCCACATCAGCGGCGGCATGTCCTCGACGACCACGGCCATGCCGACGTGGTTGATCGGGCTGTTCGTGGTGATCCGGATCGTGCGGTCGGCGACCGTGCTGCCGCGGAAGAGCCAGACGTCGCCCGTGCGGGTCAGGTTGACTGCGTCGTCGAGACCAAGCTGCGTGGCGGCCATGGCTGTAGCGTATGTCCATGCGCTGGTGGAAGATCTTGGGCGTGGCGGGTCTCGCGGGTGTGGCCGCCACCGGGGCGGTGATCGCGCGGGCGGAACGGCGCCGGCGGGCCTACACCCCGGAGGAGATCCGGACCCGCTTGCACGAGCGGGCGGGCGAGGCGCGCTGACGGCTCCACGGTGCGACGTCAGGCGGCGCGGGCCGACTCGGCGGCCGCCTTCACCGCGGCGAGGGTGTACTCGATCGACGTGACGTTGTAGCCGGGCCGGTCCTCGCGCCCGGTGATGCGCGGGCCCATGATGCGGCGGATGAACCAGTTGCCGACGCGGTACCAGTTCTCGGTCAGCCGGCAGCCACCGCGGGTCGGGGTGATCTCGTAGGACCAGCGTGACACCCGGACGCCGAACGGGGTGCGGACGTCGAAGGTGAAGCGGCGGCCGTGCTCGCACTCGACCACGCGCACCCGGGTCCACCACTGGAGTACGCCGTTGCGGTTCGTGCCGCGGAACCGCGCGCCCACCGCCGGCCCGGTCGCGCCGCCGACCCACTCGCCGCCGAGGTTCTCCGGACTGAACTCGCCCATGCGCGGCAGGTCGGTGACCATCGACCACACGGCCAGCGGGTCGGCGGCCACCTCCGTGCTGCGCGAGATCGTCGGCTCCATCGCAAAACCGTAGCCCGGCGGCCCCGCGCCGCGACACGTCCGGACGCCAACTGCGCACGCGCGGAGAACGGCATTCGCGAACGCTACCTATCCCTACTTTCGTAGGTTGCACCCCAATTCGGACATCAGTAACTTCGGATACATCGGGAGAGGAAAGCGCTTTCCCGATATTTCTCATCGCATTAGATCACCAGTTGAACCCTGCTACTGAAGTGCTGTCCTCAATTCCTCATGTCGACAGGAGATGCGATGTTCAGGATGGTCATGAAACTGGCCATTTCCGTATCGGCGGCGGTCGCCGTCGGTGTACTGGGCGCACCGCTCGCGAGCGCCGCCGTCGCCGGCCAGGCGCCGGAAACCGCACCGGCCAAAGAGGTCCAGGCGCAGGCGGCACCTGCCTGGTCGTACCACATCCAGCCGTCGTGCTCGGGCTGGGAGTCACCGATCCGCACCGGCGCGAACTACTGGGGTGGCGCCTCGGAAGGCGGCGGCACGCCCGTCGAATGCCAGAGTTCCGCCATCACCGACTGCGGTTTCGAGCCGATCGAAATGGTGACAATGGACGGTCGGATGATCGTCGTCGGCTGCAACTACGGCGCGGGTCAGCTCATCAAGCTTTTCCCGGGTGCGGTCAATGATCCCGCATTGCTTGCCGCGCACGAATTCGGCCACAACTGGTACGGCCATTCCTTCAACGGCTGCGCCTCCTGGGCGAGCCCGACGGACGTGATGGCGACCACCATGTGCTGATGCCCGGTCGCTGATGCCCTGTCTCCGGGTGGGTGGCGCGCGCCACCCACCCGGAACAATGCCGGTGGCCAGGTCGTTGACAGCGGTATCCGAGACGAAGGAGCTGTGCGACGTGGCCACGGTCGAGCTGACAACCGAGAACTTCAACGAGGTCGTGAGTGCCGAGGGCACCGTGCTCGTCGACTTCTGGGCGGCCTGGTGCGGCCCGTGTCGTAGCTTCGCGCCGGTCTTCGACAAGGCCGCCGAGACACACGACGACATCGTGTTCGGCAAGGTCGACACCGAGGCCCAGGTCGAGCTGGCGCAGGCGTTCAACGTCTCCTCGATCCCGACGCTGATGGCCGTGCGCGACGGCGTCGTGCTCTACGCGCAGCCGGGCGCGCTGCCCGCCGCCGCGCTCGAGGAGCTGATCGGCAAGGTGCGCGCCGTGGACATGGACGAGGTGCGCGAGGCGATCGCCAAGGAGCAGCAGGAGCAGGACCAGCCGCAGGAGGGCTGATCAGCGGCGGTACTCCAGCAGCACCGACTGGAGCAGCCGCGGCTGGCCCGGCAGGTCGACGTCGCCGACCGCGAACATGGTCGTGGCTGCCCGGAACCGCCGTGATGGCGTGCAGGCTGATGCCGACCGTGTCCGGCGGGAGCGACGCCTTGGTGTCGGCCCAGCGGCGGCCGCGGTAGGTGGCGAGCGTGGCGGCCGGCTGCGGGAAGTTCTCCAGCACCCACGGGCGCCCGGCCTCGTCGACCGCGACGCCGGTGTAGCGGGCCGCGGGCAGGCCTTCGACCACCTGCCAGGTCTTCCCGTCGCCGTGCGCGGCGACCGGCCCGCCGTAGCCCGTCGCGTCGCCGACCGCCCACAGGTCGCCGGGGGAGCCGGCGACCGCGCTGAACGCGGTCGCCGCGTTGGTGATGCCCACCTTCACCGGTGACCACGCCGAGCCGTCCCAGTGGAACAGCAGCGGGCCCTTGAAGCCCGGCCACGCCGCGTTGCCGGCGACCCACACGTCGTCCGGCGCGAACGCGGTGATCCCGGTGAAGGTGCAGAACGTCGGCATGCCGCCGAACGAGGTGCCGCCCTGCGTGCACTCCGCCGGTGGCGTGCCCTTGCGCCACGACGAGCCGTCCCACTCCTGGATGATCACCTCGCTGCCCTTGGCGCCGACGAGCCACGCGTGCCCGCCGGCCGCCGCGAGGCCGGTGATCTGCATGAGGGCGGGTTCGGCGCCGAGCGGGAAGGGCACCTCCTGCCACACGGTCCCGTCGTAGCGCAGCACGTGGAAGACCGAGTCGTGCGTCGTGGGGGCCAGCGTGGCGCCGACGGCCCACACGTCGGTCGCCGACCCGGCCGCGACCAGCTGCAGGCTGCCCTTCCAGGTCACGCCGGGCAGCTCCATCCGCGACCACTGGCGGCCGTCCCACGCCTGGGCGATCGGCACGCCGGTGGTGTCGGTCTTCTCCGGGTCGTAGCCGTCGTGGCCGACGGCCCACGCGTGGGTGGCGTCGAAGGCGGCGACGTCCCAGAGCACGCTGCTCGCTTCGGTGTCCGCCGCGTCGGCGAGCTGCCAGGTGGGCGGCGGCGGCGGCTTGTGCGAGGACGGTGCCGCCGTCGCGGTGGCGCTGCCCTGCGCGGCCAGCAGCCCCGCCCGTTTCTCACAACCCGACACGGCGAGCGCGACCAGCGCCACGGCGGCCACCAGCGCGACCGTTCTCACGATGCCTCCCCGATGCGGGTGGTTCCCGAAGCGTCCAGTCCGGACATCGTCAGCCAGGTTCCGGACGTATCGGGAATCCTGTCAGAACAGGCCGTGGTCGCGGCCGTAGATCGCGGCCTGGGTGCGGTCGCGCAGGCCGAGCCGGCCGAGGATGCGGGAGATGTGGTTCTTCACCGTGCCCTCGCTCAGGTACAGGCGGGCCGCGATCTCCCGGTTGGTGGCGCCGGCCGCGATGAGCCGCAGCACGTCGGTCTCCCGGGCGGTCAGCGCGTCGCCGGGTGCCGGGGTTCGTGGTGGACAGCGCGGCCGCCACGTGCCGGGCCGCCGCCTCGTCGAGCTGGGTGACGCCGGCGTGCGCGAGGCGGACGGCGTCGGCCAGCTCCGCGGCCGGCAGGTCCTTCAGCAGGTAGCCCGCCGCGCCGGCGCGCAGCGCCTGCACGACGTACTCCTCGTCGTCGAACGTCGTGAGCATGACGACCCGGCAGTCCGGGGCCGTGCGGCGCAGCACGGCGACCGCCGCCACGCCGTCCAGCTCCGGCATGCGCACGTCCATGAGCACCAGGTCGGGGCCGAGCGCGTGCACCTGCTCGACGGCCTCCTTGCCGTCGGCGGCCATGCCGACCACCGCGATGCCGTCCTGGAGGTCCAGCAGGGACGCGATGCCCTCGCGGATCAGCCGCTGGTCGTCGACCACGAGCACCCGGATGGTCATGAGCGCACTGCCGCGCGGCGGGGCACGGTCACGGCGACGCGCGTGCCGGCGCCCGGTTCGCTGGACACGTCGACGGCGCCGCCGAGCAGGGCCGCCCGCTCGCGCATGCCGAGCAGCCCGAACCCGGCGTGCTCGCCCGCGGGCTCGAACCCGTCGCCGTCGTCGGTGACGACGAGCCGGGTGCCGGCGGTGCCGAAGGTGACGGTGACCGTCACGCGTGCGGCGCGGCCGTGCCGGCGGGCGTTGGTGATCGCCTCCTGCGCGGCGCGGTACAGCGCGGTCACCGTCGCCGGGTCGAGGTCGCGCTCGGTGCCGGACACCGACACCGGCACGTCGAGGGAGGCGAGCGCGGCGCGCAGCGACACCGGGGTGCGCAGCGTGCCGACCGAGGTGCGGACGTCCTCGAGCGCGCGGCGGGCGGACGCGCGGGCGTCGGTCAGCGCCTGCTCGGCGATCGCGGGGTCCCGGTCGGTGAACGCGGCCGCCTTCTCCAGCTGCACGGAGATCGCGGTCAGGTGGTGGCCGAGGCTGTCGTGGATGTCGCGGGCCATCCGGTTGCGTTCGGCGGCCACCGACAGCTCGGCGATCCGCGCCGCCGAGCGCACCTCGCGGGCCGCCACGTCCGCCATCGCGATCGCCATGATCAGGCCGAGGCCGAACATCAGCACGTCCGACACGTAGTTCGCGTCGCGGTACCAGCCCGGCACCCACACGGCGAACCCGCCGAGCAGCACCGCGAGGCACAGCCCGCCGAGCACCAGCCCGGCGGTGCGCCCGAACGTCAGGTACGCGGCGAACGGCACCAGCACGAACAGCACCCGCGACAGGCTCGACTCGTCCAGCGCCACCACGGCGGCGAACAGCACGAGCCGGGCGGCGAGGAACCCGGCCGAGATGCGTCGGGTCGCCGGCAGCCGCCGCTCGGCCTGCTCGACCGCGAACAGCAGCGCGATGCCCGCGACGAAGCCGGCGACGCGCGCCGGCCGTGCCTCGCCGAGCCCGGCGAACACGTAGTACAGGCCCGCCACGAGCACGATCGCGTACACGGCGCCGGTCACCCAGGGGACGATCCGCGGTCTCACGAGCCGAGACTACGGCCCGGCCGGGTGTCCGGCGAGAAGTCCGGCCGGTCGGCACGTGCCGACCGGCGCCGCGGTCGTGACCGGTCGGCACTTCCGCCGGCGCGCCGGCCGTTCCTACCGTTCGGGTGTCCTTTCCCTTGCACAGCCTGGAGTTCGCATGCTTTCCGCAACGATGGCCCGGCTCGGCGCGTGGTGCGGCGTGGCCGCGGGCCTGACCCTCGGCCTGCCCGCCGCGGTCGAGGTGGTCACCGGTGAGACCGGGGCGACCAGCTTCGTCCTGGCCCTGTCCCCGTCGCTGGCGATCCCGCTGCTCGTCCTGCTCCACCTCCGGCAGGCCGCGGTGACCGGCCGGTTCGGCGCGGTCGCGGTCACCGTCAACCTGGTCGGTGTCGGGTTGTTCGGCGGCGCGGGGTTCGCGCTGAACATCGTGCTGGTCCACCTCGACGACGCGGTGGTGCGCGACCTCGTGCGGGGTTCGGTGCTGCTCGCGCTGATCGGCAGCGCGGTCGTGTTCGCCGCCGGCGCGGTGCTGTTCGGGATCGCGACGGTCCGCGCCGGGGTTCACCCGCGGGTGCCGGCGATCGCCTACACCGTGGCGTTTCCGGTGCTGGCGCTCGCCGCGCCGCTGCCGGACACGATCGCGACGAGCGCGCTGCACGTGGTCGCGGGCGCGACGCTGGTGTGGCTCGCGGTCTCAGCCGTCGGCGGGCCGCTCGCGCAGGAACGCGAGCACCGCGGCGACCCGGCGGTGCACCGGCCCGTCGGCTAGCCCGAGCTTGCCGAAGATGGAGTTCACGTGTTTCTCCACAGTGGACGCCGACAGGTTGAGAGCCTGCTCGACGCCGGCGTTCGTCTTGCCCTGGGCCATCTCGCGCAGCACGTCGAGCTCGCGCGCGGTGAGGTTGGCCAGCGGTGAGCTGGCGGCGCGGGTGCGCCGGGCGACCAGCGCGTCGACCACGAGCGGGTCGATGACCGAGCCGCCGCGGGCGACCTCGCGCAGCGCGCGGATCAGGTCCTCGAGGTCACCGAGCCGGTCCTTGAGCAGGTACGCGAGACCGGCGGTGCCGTTGCGCAGCAGGGCGAACGCGTAGCTCTCGTCGGTGTGCTGGGACAGCACGGCGACCCCGACGCCGGGATGCTCGGCCTGGATCGCGTGCGCGGCCTCGATGCCCTCCATGTGGTGGCCGGGCGGCATGCGGATGTCGGTGAGCACGGCGTCGGGCCCGAGCCGCCGCACGGCGTCGCGCAGCTCCTCGGCGTTGCCGACCGAGGCGAGGACCTCGACGTCGCCGGAGTCCTCGAGCAGGCGCCGGGTGCCCTCGCGCACGAGGTAGTTGTCCTCGGCGATCACCACGCGGAGCCGGTCACTCATGGCCGGCTCCCTGGCCGGCTCCTACCGGCAGCTCCGCGTGCACGCTGGTGCCCGCGCCGGGTTCGCTCCGCACGCGCAGCGAACCGCCGAGCGCCTCGACCCGGTCACGCAGGTTCGTCAGCCCGTGTCCGCCGTGTCCGTTGCCGTTGCTCGTCGCCGCCAGCCCGACGCCGTCGTCGTGCACCCGCACGGACAGCTGACCGTCCTTCGTGGACAGGTCGATGCCGGCGGTGCGCGCGGCGGCGTGCTTGACGACGTTGGTGAGCGCCTCGCAGATCACGAAGTAGGCGGCGCCCTCGACGTCGGCGTCGAGGCGCCCGGTCCGCAGCGCGGTGTCGGCGTGCACGCTGACCTCGAGCGGCAGCCGGTCGGCGCGCGCCTCGACGGCCACCACGAGGCCCTGGTCGGACAGCACCGGCGGGTGGATGCCGTGGGCGAGCTCGCGCAGGTCGGCGAGCAGGTCGCGGGCGTCGCCCTGCAGCTCGTCGAGCACCTCGCCCGCGGACCGCTCGCCGCGGCCGACCTGGTTGCGGGCCAGCCGCAGCTTCATGATCAGGGCGACGACGTGCTGCTGGGCTCCGTCGTGGATGTTGCGCTCGATCCGCCGCCGCTCGATGTCCTGCGCGGCGACGATCCGGGCGCGGGAGCGGGCGAGCTCGTCGACCTGCTCGGCGAGCCGCGCGGTGAGCCGGACGTTGGCGATCGCGGTCGCGGCCTGCCGGGCGAGGGTGTCCAGGAGCTCCCGGTCACCGGGCTCGTAGCCGCCGTCCTTGGGGCCGCAGTCGATGTGGCCGGCGACCTCGCCGCCGCGTTCCAGCGCCACCCGCAGCGCCGGTTCGCCGCCGGGTTCGCCGACCTCGGCGTGCGCCTCCGGCAGCGTCACCCGCACCCACCGCGCGCCGAGTCCCTTGTGGACGGTGTCGGCGAGGCGGGGGAGCAGGTCGGCCAGGTCGACGGCCTGCTCGAGCCGGGTGCCGAAGTTCGTCAGCAGCTCGTAGCGGTTGACCCGCTCACCGAACGCGAAGCGGTCGGCGAGCCGCTCCAGGCGTGCCCGCAGCGGCTGGAACGCGACCGCGGCGACGATCGTCAGCACCACCGCGACCTGGACCGGGATCTCGTTGCGCAGGGTGAGACCCGGCGCGGCCGCCACGACGAGGTAGGCGCCCGCGATGACCAGCGACAGCGCGGTGAACACGGTCGAGCGGCGCGCCACGGGGTTGATGTCGAAGACCCGGTGCCGCACGATCCCGATCACGATGGTCACCGGCAACATCAGCAGCTGCAACACGTACAGCCCGTTGAGCAGCCGCACCCAGATCGGCGGGTTGTGGCCGAAGTCGAAGCCGACCGAGAAGGTGACCACGGTGGTGACGATCAGCGACGCGGCGACGATCACCAGCAGCCGCATGCGTGCCCGCTGCGCCCGGTCGGCCTGCGCGAACCGCAGGAACAGCACGCCGACGAGGACGAGCGCGCCGGGGTAGTAGACGTAGAGCGAGCTGAGCGGCCCGGCGAGGAACTCCAGCCACGGCACCGCGACCGGGTTCGCCACCACCGGCCCGGGGTTGAACAGGTAGGTGTCGAACAGCAGGGTCGGCCGGGACACCAGGAGCAGCGGCGGCACCAGCAGGTACAGCCAGACGGCGCCGAGCGCGCGGCGCTGCCAGGTGCGCTCGACGACCCCGTCCGGATAGGACGAGATCAGCAGCACGCCGGAGATCAGCCCGAACACCCCGGTGAACTGGTAGAGCAGGTTCGGCCACCACAGCCAGCTGCCCAGGAAGTAGCGCTCGGCGGCGTCCTGGATCAGGCCTTCGAGCGCGACGTTGACCGCGAGCGAGCTGCCCATCAGCAGCAGGCGCCGGGCCTGCGGGTGCTCGGGCCGCTTGCACACCACCCACACGCTGATCCCGTACAGCGGCGCGACGCCGACCGCGAGCCAGCTGAGCCCGCCGAGGATGCCGTCCACCGCGGGATGGGCGAGCGCGTGCCAGAACGCGACCAGCAGCCCGGCGCCGCCGAGCACGATGCCGGCGACCCGCGCTAACCGGTGCCAGGTGGTCACATCCGCATTGTGGGCCGCCGCGATCACCGCGTCCACGGGGCTGGCCACGCCCCTGCCCCGCGGCCAGCACCCAGGTCGCTCTGCACCCTGACCACGTTCCGTCACAACCGGCGGCTACTTACCGTGGCGAGCCTGGAGGTGAGGCCCATGACCCGCACACCGCGCTGGGCCGTCCTGTCCGGGATCGCCGGGCTGGTCGCCAACGTCGCACTGATCCTGTTCTTCGCGCTGTCCCGGCCGTGGACGTCCGAGGTGAGCGACTTCGCCTGGCTCGGGCCGGCGAACGACGCGACGATCGTGGTGCAGTTCGCGGCGCTGGTGCCCGTCGCGCTCGCCGCCGGCGCCCGGCTCGGGCTGGCGCGGGGCGTCACCGCCACCGGGGTCGCGGCCATGGTCGCCGTGGTGGTCTTGCAGCTGGTGCTGCTGGCCGGCCTGCTCGCGTTCGACGTGCAGGTCTGGGCGGTGACCGCGTGCCTCGCGGTCACCTTCGGCTGGGTGCTGGCCGCGAGCCTGACCGGGCGCGCCACCCGGCCCCGTTCCGTCGTCCGGCTGGGCACGACGGTCGGCGCGGGGTTCCTGGCCGGCGGCGCGGTGCTCGCGCTCGGGCTGGCCCTGCCGGCGGGGTCGCCCGTCCAGTACGTCGTGTGCGGGCTCGGCGGTCTCGCCGCGCTGGTCGGCTACCTGGGTTTCCCGGTGTGGCCGCTGGTGCTCGCCCGCACGGTCTTCGAGGAGGAGAGATGAGCGCGTCCACCACCGCCGCGGTCCCGGAGGCCGCCACCGCGCCACCCGGCCCGCGGCGCACGCTGACGACCCTGCGGGTGCTGGCCGTGCTGCACTCGGTGTGCGCGATCGGGCAGCCGATGCTGGCCGGGATCTACCTGGACGGCGACGTGGACGCGCTCGCGATCCACGAGATCAACTCGAGCGTGGTGTCGGGGCTGGGCGTGCTGCAGCTCGTCGCCGCGATCGTCTACATGTGGGCCGGCAAGGGCCGGGCGTGGCCGCTGTACGCGTCGATCGGGCTCGTGCTGGCCGAGCAGGTGCAGGCCGGGCTCGGCTACGAGGGACTCGTGGCGATCCACGTCCCGCTCGGTGTGTCGATCATCGCGATGCAGATCCTGCTCACGGTGTGGCTGTTCCGCGCGAGCGCGCGCCTGCGCCGGGGGAGCGCGTCGTGAGCCTGTCGCGGCGCGGGTTCCTCGGGGTGGCCGGCCTCTCGGTGCTCGGTGCGGCGAGCTTCGGCTCGCTCGTGCTGCCCGGGGCGGCCGGGCAGACCGCGGAGCTGATGCGCAGCCGGGCGCGGCTGCCGGAGCCGTACACCGTGCCGCTGCCGATCCCGCCGGTCGCCCGCCCGGTGCGCACGGACGCGGCGGCGGACTACTACGCGATCACCCAGCGGGAGGCGGCGGTGGAGATCCTGCCGGGCCTGCGCACCCCGATCCTCGGCTACGACGGGATCTTCCCCGGGCCGACGATCCGGAGCAGGGCCGGCCGGCGCACGGTCGTGACCCACCGCAACGAGCTCGCGGTGCCGACCGTCGTGCACCTGCACGGCGGTCACACGCCGGCCGACAGCGACGGCTACCCGACCGACCTCGTCGTGCCGCCGGACTGGGACATGGGTGGGATGGGCGGGACCATCTCGGTGGGACAGCGCGACTACGTCTACCCGTGCCGGCAGCGCGCCGCGACTCTCTGGTACCACGACCACCGGATGGACTTCACCGGCCCGGCCGTCTACAGAGGACTCGCCGGCTTCCACCTGATCCACGACGACGAGGAGGACGCGCTGGGCCTGCCGGCGGGGGAGCGGGACATCCCGCTGATGATCGCCGACCGGTCCTTCGACGCGGACGGCTCGTTGCGCTACCCCGCGCTCGACACCACGATGCGCGTGCTGGGCGGCGTCGAGGACGACTACATGGAGGGCGTGCTCGGCGACGTGCTGCTCGTCAACGGCGCGCCGTGGCCGGAGCTGGAGGTCGAGGCGGCGCGGTACCGGCTGCGGATCCTGAACGCGTCCAACGCCCGCCGCTACCGGCTGTCCGTGCCGGGCGTGCCGTTCGTCCACATCGGATCGGACGGCGGGCTGCTGGCCCGGCCGGCGAGGATCGACGAGCTCACCGTGACGCCCGGCGAGCGCTTCGACGTGATCCTGGACTTCACCGGCCAGCGGCCCGGGACGACGCTGACGGTCCACAACGGACTGGGCAGCGGACCGACCGCCGAGGTCATGCGGTTCCGCGTGACGCGCCGCGCGCCCGACGACAGCCGGGTGCCACGGCAGCTCTCGTCCGTGCCGCGCCTGGACCCGGCGAAGGCGCTGCGCACCCGGGAGTGGCGCTTCACCCGCGGCGAGGTCGGCGACCACGGCGGCTGGCTGGTCAACGACGCGTCGTTCGACCCCCACCGCATCGACGCCGACGTGGCACTCGGCGACCTGGAGATCTGGCGCGTGGTCAGCGAGCTGCACCACCCGGTCCACCTGCATCTCGACCCGTTCCAGGTGGTCTCCCGCCGCGGTGCGGCCCCTGCCCCGGAGGACGCGGGCTGGAAGGACACGGTCGACGTCCGCCCGAACTCCTACGTCGACCTGGCGGTCCGGTTCACCGACTACGCTGGCAAGTACCTGCTGCACTGCCACAACCTGGAACACGAGGACATGGCGATGATGGCGGTGTTCCGCACGAGCTGACCCGCTCGCGGCCTACTTGCCGCGCATCTGGCGGCGGATCTCCTCCAGCTTGTCGCGGCCGGCGCGCTCGCGGGCCTCGAACTGGTCCTCGACGGCCTTGCCCTCCGGGGTCTCGCCGGCCAGCTCCTGCGATCCGACCGACGTCGCCACGCGGTTCTCGATGCGGTCGCGGACGAAGTCGAACGTCGGCACGCCGGCGTCGGTGTAGTCGAACGCCGGGGTCACCGGCGGCGGGGTCGAGACCTCCAGCGCGGTGCTGTCCTCGACGAGCTCGCCGTCGATCGGGTCCGGTGTCTCTGCCATGCCCCCATTGTGCCCCGCCGGCGCGCCTACTCCGCGTGCTGGAGCGTTTCACGGGCGACGAGGACGCCGCCGACGAAGGCCACGGGCAGGACGACGATGGCGGCGAGCGGGATCGCGCACAGCAGTGACGCGGGCAGGCCAAGGCCGAGCGCGAGGCCACGTCGCCGGCTCAGCAGCGCGCGGCGCTGGGCCAGTCCCATCCCGCGGCGGTAGAACGGCACCGAGACCACCTCCAGCGCGAGGAACCACGCGGTCACCAGGGCGAGCAGCACCGGCACCACGGTCTGCCCCACCACCGGGATGAAGCCCGCGACGAGCAGCGGGATCGTGAACAGCAACGACCGCAGCACCAGCACCACGCCGTCGCGCAGCCCCATCCCGAGCAGCCGCCACCAGGACAGCTCCGCCTCACCGGGCGCGCCGCCGAGGTCGTCTTCCACCTTTTCCGCGATGTGCTCGTAGAAGGGCCCGCCCACGGCAAGGGTCAGCGCCGTGAAGCCGATCAGGCCGACGATCAGCGCCGCACCGAACAGCCCGACGCCGGCGACGACCCGCACCGCCGTGCGCCAGCCGTCCGTCCACCGGTCCGCGAAGGGGGTGACCAGCGCCGCCAGGTCGTCGATCCAGATGGCCAGCGTGATCAGGCCGCCGAGCAGCAGCAACGCGGTCACCACCGCCGGCAGCGCGCCGATCAGCAGCAGCCGCGGCGAGCGGAGCAGGATGCCAAGACCCCGCCCGAACAGCCGAACACCCAAGACGAAGTCCCGCACGGACTACTTCTACCAGCAGGCCAGGACCGCACCCCCGTACCCGCCCCCTGAGGGAGGGGGATTGCCCGGATGGCAAGGGCGTCCGGCGAACCTAGCGTTGGTTGCAGGCAAGAACAGCCGGAAGCAACCAGGACTCACCGGACCAAGGAGTGCACCATGTCGGACTTCAACCTCGCCGAGATGCTCAAGTCGGTCGCCAATGTCGACCTGACCACCGTGTTGGACGAGGACACGAACCAGAACCAGGAGGCTGCTCAGATCGACGAGCAGCACGCTGACGCGGACAACACCCAGGTGGGTGCGCAGGACAACGACCAGGAGCAGAACACCGACACCGACACGACCACGGTGGCGGGTGACGGCGGCAACGGTGGCGTGGCCGTGGGTGGCAGCGCGAACGGTGGCTCGGGTTTGGGTGTCGGCGGCGACTCCGGTGACATCAGCCAGGCCGGGAAGTTCAACATCAACTTCGGTGACTCGACCGCTGGTGACGGTGTGGGTGTCGGTGGCAACGGTGGGTTCGGCGGGAACGCGGACGCCAGTGGTGGCAACGGCGGCAACGCGACGTCGGACGTGGACGTGGATGCCAGCCAGGACAGTGACCAGGACCTGGACCAGAGCAACGAGACCGATCAGGACCTCGACAGTGACCAGACGCAGGTGCAGGACCAGGACGCCGACCTCGACCAGGACTTCTCCGCCGACGTGGAGAACGACATCGAGAGCAAGCTGAACGACCTCGACATCGACGTGTGATCCCAGACCGGGTGATCGCAGACCGGGCGTGGCCGGACCGCTGAGCGGTCCGGCCACGCACCCGTGTGTGAACGTCTAGGCGGACCGTCCCGCGTTGCGGCGCATGGAGAGCTCGTCGTCGCTCCACTGCGGGCGGCAGTAGTCGTGGATGCCGGCGACGAGACGGGCGACGTCCTCCTGCGGGCGCACGACCAGGCGCAGGTACTGCTTGCTCATGCCGAGCTTGTTGCCGCACTCGCGGATGAAGATCTGGTGCTCGGCGATGAGGTAGTCGCGCAGGTCGGTGCCGTCCAGCCCGGGGGCGAGCTTGACGAGCAGGAAGTTCGCCTGCGAGGTGAACACCGTCAGCTCCGGCAGCTGGGCCAGCTGCATGGCCATCGTGTACCGGTCACGGGAGAGGAGCTGGAGGCTGCGCTGGTACTCGGCACCGTGGTCGCGGAGCATGAACACGATCGTCTCGGCGAGCGAGTTGAGGTTCCACTTCGGCAGCGTCTTGCGCATCTTGCCGGCCAGGCCGGGGTTGGCCACCAGGTAGCCGAAGCGGATGCCGTGCAGCCCGAAGTTCTTGCCCAGGCTCTTGAGGACGACCACGTTGGGCCGGATCGCGGCCTCCGAGGCCACCGAGGGGTCCCGCTCGGCCTCGACGAAGTCGATGAACGACTCGTCGATGACGACCAGGTCGAGGTCGGCGAGCTCGTCCATGAAGCGGATGACGTCACGGCGGGAGACGTAGCCGCCGTCGGGGTTGTTGGGGTTGCACAGCACGGCGACGCGGGAGCGTCTGGCGCGGATGAAGCGGATGTACTCGTCGACGTTGAGCTGGAAGCAGTCGGCCTCGCGCAGCGGGAACATGTCGACGCGCTTGCCGGTCTCCAGCGGCTGGTCGGTCCAGCGGCCGAAGGTGGGGATGGGGATCGCGACGCTCTCGTGGACCCAGAGGTGGTCCATCCACGTGATGAGCTCGGTGGACCCGTTCGACATGGCGATGGTGGCCGGGTTGAGCCCCAGGACGCGTGCGAGCTGCCCGGAGATCGTGTCGGCGTCGCTCGGGTAGAACTTCAGCACCATCTCGAGGTTGGCGGCCAGCGCGTCGAACATCTCGGGCGTGGGGAAGTACGGGTTGCACGGGATGCAGAAGTCGACCAACTGCCGGCCGTGCTCGCCCATCCGGCGGGACAGCTCGAAGTAGGAGGGGCTGTGCGCCGTCTGCTGGAACAGCCCCGCGTCCACGCTGTTTCCCACGATCACGTCCGTTCTGTCGTTGTCATCACCCCATACGTACGGAACCGGACAAGAGTTCACGAACAGATAACGGCGCAGGTCAGCCTGCTGCGCACGGCGTCCGGACGGCCGACTCGCCGAGTACCGTCGGCGTGTGCTGGTGACGGTGCTCGGCGGGGGCGGGGTGTGGCCCGAGGCCGGGCGGGCCTGCGGTGGGTTCCTGGTCGAGCACGACGGGTTCCGGTTGCTGGTCGATCCGGGGTTCGGGGTCGTGGCGGAGTTGTTGCGGGGAATGCGGGCCGCGGATGTCGACGCGGTCTATGTCACGCACGGGCATCCCGATCACTGCGCCGATCTCAACCCGTTGCTGCGGGCCCGCGCGATGTCCGCCGACCCGTCCGCCCAGCCGTCCGCCGCGCTGCCCGTCTACTCGCCGCCGGGCGCCGTGGACGCCGTGCTCGCGCTGGACCGGGCCGGGATGCTGGCCGTCGAGCTCCGCGAGCTCCGGGACCGGTTCGCCATCGGGCCGTTCGGCGTGCGGACCTCGTTGTTGCCGCACTCCGTGACCAACGCCGGGGTCCGGCTCGAGGCCGGTGGCCGCACCGTCGCCTACACCGGCGACTGCGGGCCTGATCCCGCTGTCGTCGCGCTGGCACGGGACGCCGATCTGTTCGTCGCCGAGGCGACGTTCGTCGATCAGGTGCCCGCCGGCGCGCGGGGCGTCCTGTCCAGTGCTCGGCTCGCGGCGCGGCAGTGCGCGGACGCGGGCGCCGGCCGGCTGCTGCTGACCCACCTGCATCCGGGGACCGACCCGGCCGCGTCGCTCGCCGTGGCGGGGGAGGAGTACAGCGGGCCGACAAACGTGGCGATAGGTCTTGGAAACAAACCAAACGGTTTGTAAGCTGGGTAAGTAAGTCCCCGTCGTCGACGCGAGGGAGTTGCCGTGCGGATCCTGTTCGCTCAGAGACGGCCGTTCCACCCCGACGTCGGCCCCGGCCGGGCGCAGCGCCTGATGATCGAGCAGCTCGTCCGGCTCGGCCACGACTGCCGGATCGTGACCCCGCTGTGCGACCTCGGCTACGAGCCGCCACCCGGCACGCTGCGCGTCCACGAGGTGCCCGCCGTGGACCGGCTGCCGTCGGCGGTCGGTGAGCTCGCGCCCGGGGCCGACCTGGTGGTGCTGCCCAACGACGACTCGACGTGGACCATGCTCGACGCCGCGCTCGACGCCGCACCCGGGCGGGTCGTCAGCATCGTGCATTCGTTGCAGCACCTGCCCTTCGGCGCCTCGGCGTTCCATGTGGACGATCAGGCGACCGCGCTGCTCGCCCGCTGCGCCGGCATCGTCTGCGTCAGCCAGTCGGCCCAGCAGTACCTCGAGACGGAGGCCGGCCTGTCCTCGGTCGTCGTGTACCCGCACCTGTACGAGGAACCGGACGAGGTCCCGGTGAGCCGCGGCGACTCGGTGATGCTCGTGAACCCCAGCGCCCACACGGGGATCGACGTCCTGCTGGGGCTCGCCGCGCGGCTGCCCGACGTGCCGTTCGTGGGCGTGCGCGGGTGGGCCACGACCGCCGAGGACGTGGCGCGCATGCGGGCCTGCCGCAACGTCGAAGTCGTCGAGCCCGACGAGCCGCTCGCCCGGGCGCGCACGCTGCTGATGCCCTCGCTGTGGGACGAGGCGTTCGGCCACCGGTGCGTCGAGGCGATGCTGCACGGCGTCCCGGTGCTGGCCAGCAAGCTGGGCGGGCTGGTCGAGGCCAAGCTCGGCGTGCCCTACCTGCTGCCGGTCAACCCGATCGAGACCGTCCGCGCCGACGTCCCCGCCCAGGACCTCGGGCCGTGGGAGCACGCGCTCGCCGAACTGTGGACCGAGGACCAGCACCACGCCACGATCTCCGACCGCTCCCGCGACGCGGCGCGGCGGTTCGTCGACTGCCTGGCCGTCACCGACCTGCACGACTGCCTGCAGAGCCTGGCCGGTTAGCCGGTGAACCCGGCGAGCCGTTCCTGCATCCGCGGGTACGGCGTCGCCGGCCGCGCCGGCCGGCCGTCGCGCACCTCGGCGGCGACCTCGACGGCGGTGTCGATCGCGGCCCGGTAGGGCAGTGAGCCCGTGCTGACCCGCCGCACGCCGAGTGCGGCGAGCTCGTCCAGCGGCAGCACCGGCAGCACGTTGACCGGCACCGGGATGGCGGCGGTCAGCTGCCGCAGCGCGTCCCGGCCGATGGGGCCGGGCACGAAGACGCCGTCCGCGCCGGCGTCGACGTAGGCCTGCGCGCGTTCGAGGGTCGCGGGGATGTCCTGGTCGGACCAGTAGGTGTCGACGCGGGCGTTGACGAACACCGCCGGGCTGCGCCGCTTGACGGCCGCGATCTTCGCCGCGTGCGCCGCCGGGTCGACCAGCCGCCCCGCGGTGCTGTCCTCGATGTTGACCCCCGCGACGCCGAGCCCGGCGACGTACTCGGCCACCTGCCCGGGGTCGTCGGAGTAGCCGTCCTCGACATCGGCGGAGATGTGGCACGGCAGCGCGGAGAGCCGCCGCGCCAGCGCGCGGGTGGCCTCCCGGGAGGACCGATCACCGTCGGGGTTGCCCGCGCTCGCCGCGACCCCGAAGCTCGTCGTGCCGATCGCCGGGAAGCCCGCCTCGGCGAAGGCCAGCGCCGAGGCCACGTCCCAGGCGTTGGGCAGCACCAGTGGCCGGCCGGTGTGGTGCAGCTCGTGGAAGGTCATGCCGCCAGGATCCCAGCCGGACAGCTCGGCGGCCGCCGAAGCGTCACAGCCCGCTCTCGGTCACCAGCCGCTTCGGGGCCCGGCACCGCCACGCGTCGGTGAGCAGCTCCATCAGCTCGGCGTCGTCGACCGCGGCGAGGCGGACCAGGACCGCCGGGAAGCCGTTGTAGTGCGGCTCGGTGAAGAACTTCTCCGGGTCCGCGGCCAGCAGCACCTCCTTCTCCTCCTGGCTCGCCACCCGCACGGCGAGCACCGCCAGCTGGGGCACCCGCGGCTTCTTCGGCGCCGGCCGCTCCATCCACACCCACGCGAATCCCTTGCCCCGCACCGAGAACGCGAAGTGCTCGGCCGACTCCTCGACTTCGGGCAGCGTCGACGCGAGCCGTCGGACGTCGGACTGGTCAGCCATGCCGCACCCGCATGCGCCCTGTCTAGCACCTGGGTATGACACCGAGGTTGGCTCCGCGGCGCGACGACCAGGGCCGCCGCCGTCCCTAGCGTTCGACGGCATGACGAACCTCCTGCTCACCCGGCTGCGGATCAGTCCCCAGCCCGGCCCGTGGCGCACCGCCGCGGCCGCGCCCTTCGTGATGCTCGCGGCCTACCTGGTCGTCCAGGACTGGCTGTACCCGCTGTGGCCGCACGCGATCGGCGCCCTCGACCACCTGCTCACCGCCGACCCCGCCCTCGACGGGGCCTGGGGCGGACCGACGCTCGCCGGGGCGTGGTTCGTGCACGCGATGCTCGCGCTCGGCATGCAGGTCTGCTGCCTCGCGGTCATCCGTACCCTCCACCGGCCGGCGAAATAGGGTCGGCGCCGATGAACACGACGCTGAACAAGACGCTGCTGCTCCGCTTCGGCGGCCCCGCCGCCGCGGTCGTGATGCTGACGCTCGGCTCGTTCGACCTGATCCAGCGCTACGAGATCGCCACGTCGACCGGGGTGGCGCTGAGCGCCGGCCTCTCGGTGCCGTTCCTGCTCCACCGGCGGCCCTACCTGGCCTGGTGGCTGGCCCTCCTGGGCTCGCTCGGCACGGGGGCCGCCCTGGTCTTCATCTCGTGGCACGTGCCGAGTGAGCCATGGCCTTGGCCGGTCAACAGCATGGCCGTGCTCGCGCTGACGACCGGGGTACTCGCCGCGCGGGGAAACCGCACGCACACGGTGGGCGCGGCCGCGCTGATCACGATCGCCGGCGCGTGGGCCGCGTTCGCGATGCCTCTGCCGCAAGACTGGATCAGCGTGATCGTCTGCACCGTGCTGTGCGTGTTCGCCGCCGTGCTCGGTGACGTCGTGCACTCGCGGAGCCGGGTCGTCGACCACCTGGCCGAGGAGAGGCAGGTCAGCTCCGCCGAGCGGGCCCGCCGGTCGCTGGTCGAGGAGCGCGCCCGGATCGCCCGCGAGCTGCACGACGTCGTCGCGCACCACATGTCGATGATCACCGTGCAGGCGGAGACCGCGCGCTACCGGCTCGCCGGCCTCCCCGAGCCGGTGGTCACGGAGTTCACCGGGATCGCGCGGCTCGCGCGCAGCTCGCTGACCGAGCTGCGCGGCCTGCTCACCGCCCTGCGCGACGAGCAGGACGCGCCCGGGCTCGCCCCGCAGCCCACGCTCGCCGACCTCAGCGAGCTGGCCGCCCGGATCACGGCGGCCGGCACCCCGGTGCGGCTGACGGTGACCGGCGCGGTGGCCGGGCTGCCCGAGGTGCTCCAGCTGTCGGCGTACCGGATCGTGCAGGAGGCGCTGTCCAACGTGGTCCGCCACGCCGGCGGCGCATCGACCACGGTGGACGTCGCGGCCGCGGACGCGCTGCGCATCGAGGTCACCAACGCACGCCCGGACACCCCGCCGAGCCCCGGCGACGAGGGACACGGCGACGAGGGACACGGGCTGGTGGGCCTGCGCGAGCGGGCCACGCTTGCTCGGCGGCACGTTCGAGGTGGACCAGCCCGGCGGCGGCTGGCGGATCCGGGCCACGCTGCCGATTCCGGCGATCCAGGGGGAGGCATCGTGATCACGGTCGTGGTCGTCGACGACCAGGACATGGTGCGCGCCGGGTTCGCGGCACTGCTCGGCGCGCAGGACGGCATCGAGGTGGTCGGCCAGGCCGCGAACGGCGCCGACGCGCTGGAGGTGTGCGCGGCGGCCGAGCCGGACGTGGTGCTGATGGACGTGCGGATGCCGGTGCTCGACGGCGTCGAGGCCACCGCACGGCTGCTGCGGACGTCCGACGCGGGCGCGGGTGGTGATGCTGACGACGTTCGACGTGGACGACTACGTCTACGCGGCGCTGCGGGCGGGGGCGAGCGGGTTCCTGCTCAAGGACGCGACGCCGCAGGAGCTGGTGTCCGCGGTCCGCGTGGTCGCCGCCGGCGAGGCGCTGCTCGCGCCGACGGTGACCAGCAGGCTGATCGCGCACTTCGCCGCCGCGCCGGGTGCGGTCGGGCCGCCGCCCGCGCTCGACGCGCTCACCCCGCGGGAGCGCGAGGTGCTGGTGCTGATCGCGCGCGGGCTGTCCAACAAGGAGATCGCCGCGCGGCTGGTGGTGGCCGAGCAGACGGTGAAGACCCACGTCGGCCGCATCCTCGGCAAGCTCGCGCTGCGAGACCGGGCGCAGGCGGTGATGGCCGCCTACGAGTCGGGCCTGGTGGCGCCCGGCGTCATCGATCGGTAGCGGCGATCACCCGGGACAGCGCCTTGTGCAGGGCCTCGAGCTCCTCGAGCGACATGCCGAGCGTCTCGACGACCCGGTAGGGGATCTTCTCGGCTTCCGCGCGCAGCGCCCGGCCGGCGTCGGTCAGGTCGACCTCGAGCTGACGTTCGTCGGCGCGGGCGCGGCGGCGCGTCACGTAGCCCAGCGCCTCGAGCCGCTTGAGCATGGGGGAGAGGGTGGCGGGCTCGTGGCGCAGCGTCTCGCCGATCTCGCGGACCGAGCGGGGCGCGGACTCCCACAGCGCCAGCAGCACGAGGTACTGCGGGTGGGTCAGGCCGTGCGGTTCGAGCAGCGGCCGGTAGATCGCGATGACGCTGCGGGAGGCCACCGACAGCGCGTAGCAGACCTGCCGGTCGAGGGCGAGCGGGTCGGGCCCGAGGTCCATGATGCTTATCACCCTAATAGTTAGTGTACTAAGTGTTAGTGTACTCGTATGGCAGAACGACCGAACCCCGTCCAGTGGCTCCGGTACGCCGTCGGCGGCCGGCTGCCGGCCTCGCTGCACGACTGGGTCCTGCGGGACGTGTCCGCGCGGACCTGGGTCTGGCGCCACGTGGCGCGGATGGGCGTGCTGGTGGCGCCGCTCGCCGCACTGTGCCTGCTGGTGCCCGGCCCGCTCGGCCTGCGGGCGGCGATGGCGCTGCTCGTGGTCATCGTGGGCACGTACTTCTCGCTCTCGTACGTCGAGGAGGCGAGCGACATGCGCGCAGTCAAACACGGTCACGCCCCGGGTGCCGCGAA
Organism: uncultured Actinomycetota bacterium; assembly: GCA_963841395.1. Taxonomy (GTDB): domain Bacteria; phylum Actinomycetota; class Actinomycetes; order Mycobacteriales; family Pseudonocardiaceae; genus Actinophytocola. Next base: position 107,844 of record CAWJCX010000055.1, on the reverse strand, counting down.
GGCCGTCCGCGACGCGCGACACGAGCAGGCCGAGGCCGGCATCCGAGCCCGCTACGAGGCGAACTTCCGCTAGAAGAGCGAGAGGATGCCGTACGCGGTGGCCGCGATCGCCGCGGCCGCGGGCGCGGTCAGCACCCAGCCGATCGCGATGTCCCCGGCGACCGACCACCGCACCGCCGAGCGGCGCGTCGTCGCACCGACGCCCATGATCGCCGAGGTCACCACGTGCGTCGTGGACACCGGGGCGGCGAAGACGAACGCGGTCGTGTACAGCACCGCCGACGCCGACAGCTCGGCCGCGAAGCCGTGCACGGGCGTCAGGTTGAAGATCCGCCGGCCCAGCGTGCGCATGATCCGCAGACCGCCGGACCAGGTGCCGGCCGCGAGCGCGGTGGCGCACAGCAGGATCACCCAGAACGGCACGTGGAAGTCGCTCTGGTGCCCGGTGACCACGAGCGCCAGCACGATCACGCCCATGCTCTTCTGCGCGTCCTGCAGGCCGTGCCCGAACGCCAGGCTCGACGCCGACACCAGCTGCGCGCGGCGGAAGATCCGCCCGGCGCGGTGCGCGTTCGACCGGCGGAACAGCCACATCAGCCCGACCATCACGAGGTAGCCGAGCGTCAGGCCGACGATCGGCGAGATGACCATCGGGATCGCGACCTTGTCGATCACGCCCATCCACTGCACCGTGGTCGAGGACGCCAGCGCGGCGCCGACGAGCCCGCCGATCAGCGCGTGCGAGGACGACGAGGGCAGGCCGAAGTACCAGGTGGTGATGTTCCACAGGATCGAGCCGACCAGTGCCGCGCCGACGACCTCCAGCCCGCCGGTGGAGTGCGGCGTGGCGATGACGCCCTTCGCGACGGTGACCGCCACCCCGGTCCCGGCGAGCGCGCCGAGCAGGTTCATCACCGCGGCGAGGCTCAGCGCGCCACGCAGCGACAGCGCACCGGTGGACACCGCGCTCGCGACCGCGTTCGCGGCGTCGTGGAAGCCGTTGGTGAAGTCGAAGCCGGTGGCCAGCAGGATGATGAGAACGAGCGCGAGCAGCTCCACCGGTCAGGACTCTTTGACCGCGATGGTGTGCACGACGTCCGCGACGTGCTCGAACGCGTCCGCGGCCGACTCGAGCTGGTCGATGATCTCCTTGAGCTTCATCACCGTCAGCGTCTCGATCTCGCCGCTGAACAGGTAGGACAGCAGCCGCCGGTAGATCCGGTCGGCGTCGTTCTCCAGCTCGTTGATCTTGACCCAGTAGTCCGTGAGGTCACGCAGCGTGGACAGCCGCGGCATGGCGTCGGCGGTCAGCCGGGCCATCTCGTCGAGCACGTCGACCTGCGCCCGCACGCCGTCGGGCAGCGCCTCCGGGTTGTACAGCGCGGCGAGGTCGACGGCCGCGTCCATGAAGTCGACGACGTCGTCGAGCCGGATCGCGAGCCGGTAGATGTCCTCGCGGTCGAACGGGGTGATGAACGAGCGGTCCAGCTGCTCGATAATCGCGTGCGTCGCGTCGTCACCGGCGTGCTCGGCGTCGTGCATCCGTTTGGCGAGGTCCACCCGCTGGCCGGGGTCCGCGGTCACGAACTCCCGCAGGACGTCGACGGCCGAGACGACGTTGGTCCCGGCCACGGTCAACAGCTCGAAGAACCGGGTGTCCCGGGGCTTGAGACGTAGGCGCATCGAACGCTCCCTCCGCGATCTTCGGAGGAGTATGGCCGTTCGGTACGCGGGCGAAACGCTCAGTCCACCCTACGTTCGTCGTACCGCCAGGTGCGCCCACGGGGAGTGAACAGAGCACACCGTACGCTGACCAGGTGGTCGCACCCGCTGTGTCTTCGGAGTCGTCTTCGGAGTCGTCGCCGGACTCGCCGGCAGCGTCCGGCAAACCGGACGAACGTCCGCCGCACTGGCACGCGCTGGCACGGATGTTCCTCGCCGCGGCCGCCGGATTCCTGCTCTACCTCAGCGGCCCCCCGCGCACCACGTGGTGGCTGGCCCCGATCGCGTTCGCGATCCTCGGCTGGCTGATCCACGACCGCCGCGCCCGGGCCGGCTTCGGCTACGCGCTGTGCTTCGGCCTCGGCTACCTCGTCCCGCTGCTCGCCTGGACCGGCGAGTTCGTCGGCCTCGTCGCGTGGCTGCCGCTCGCGCTCCTCGAGGCCGCGCTGGTCGCGCTGTCCGGCGCGGCGATCGCGGTGGTCAGCGTGCTGCCGGCGTGGCCGGTGTGGGCCGCGTTGCTCTGGGTCGCGGGCGAGGCGCTGCGGTCGGTGTTCCCGTTCGGCGGCTTCCCGTGGGGCAACATCGCGTTCACCCAGCCCGAAGGCAGCTACCTGCCGCTGGCCACGGTCGCGGGCACCCCGCTGATCGCGCTCGCCGTCACGATGACCGGGTTCGGCCTCACGGCGCTCGCGCTGCGGCTGGTGCGCCGCGAGCGCAGCGTGCGCCGCCTGCTGACGCCCGTCCTCGCCACGGTGCTGCCGGTCGCCGCCGCGTTCGGCGCGCTGCCGCTGGTCGGCACGGACGCCAACGACGGCGAGGCCACGGTCGCGGTCGTGCAGGGCAACGTGCCGCGCGCCGGCCTGGACTTCAACTCCCAGCGCCGCGCTGTGCTGGACAACCACGTGGCGCGCACCGAGAAGCTCGCCGACGACATCGCGGCCGGCCGCGAGCCGCAGCCGGACTTGGTGATCTGGCCGGAGAACTCGTCGGACATCGACCCCTACCGCAACCCGGACGCGTGGGCCGGCATCGAACGTGCCGCACACGCCATCGGCGCGCCGATCGCCGTCGGCTCGGTGCTCGTCGGCGACGACGACCTGCCGCGCAACACCATGCTGCTGTGGGACCCCCAGCGCGGGCCGGTGAACCAGTACACCAAGCGCCAGCTGCAGCCGTTCGGCGAGACGATGCCGTGGCGGGGGTTCTTCCGCCTGTTCACCTCCGCCGTGGACCGCGCCGGCCGGTTCGTGCCCGGCGACAAGGCGACGATCTTCCACATGGCCGACGCCCGCGTCGGCCTGGCTACCTGTTACGAGGTGGCGTTCGACGGCGTCGTGCGGGACTCGGCCAACGGCTCGAACCTGCTCGCGGTGCCCACGAACAACGCCACCTTCGGGTACACCGAGATGACCTACCAGCAGCTCGCCATGGACCGCGTGCGGGCCGTCGAGCACGGCCGCACCGTGGCCGTCGCGGCGACGAGCGGGGTCAGCGCGTTCGTCCGGCCGGACGGCTCGGTCAGCCAGCAGACCGGCCTGTTCACCGACGCTGCCCTGGTCGAACGGGTGGCGCTGCGGTCAACGACTACTCTGTCCGATCGACTCGGTTCGAGCCCGGAGTGGGTCCTCACGATCCTCGGGCTCGGCGCGTTCGCCGCTGCCGTGGTCGTGCGGCGGCGCCGGCGAGTCACCACGTAGACCGAACACCAGCCGGCGCGGAGGCGTCGACGAGGAGGAGAACGACGTATGGCGGACCAGCTCGAGCCGGTGCTGGTGGTGATCCCGACCTACAACGAGCGGGACAACATCGAGTCGATCGTGACCCGGCTGCACGCGGCCCTGCCGAAGGCCCACGCTCTCATCGTCGACGACGGCAGTCCGGACGGCACCGGCGACATCGCCGACGAGCTGGCGAAGAACGACGGTGACGCGCGCATCCACGTCATGCACCGCACGGAGAAGAACGGCCTGGGCGCGGCCTACGTCGCCGGCTTCCGGTGGGGCCTGGACCGCGACTACGCCGTGCTCGTCGAGATGGACGCCGACGGCTCGCACGCGCCGGAGGACCTGCCGCGGATCGTCGACGCGCTGACCGACGCCGACCTCGCGATCGGCTCCCGGTACGTGCCCGGCGGCAAGGTCGTGAACTGGCCGAAGCGGCGGTACTTCCTGTCCTGGGGCGCCAACGTGTACTCGCGGGTGGCGCTGGGCGCGAAGGTCAAGGACATCACCGGCGGGTTCCGCGCCTACCGGCGGGCGGCGCTGGAGAAGATCCGCATCGACAACGTCGCCTCGCAGGGCTACTGCTTCCAGATCGACCTGGGCTGGCGCACGATCGAGGCCGGCTTCACCGTGGTCGAGGTGCCGATCACCTTCACCGAGCGGGTGCACGGCCAGTCGAAGATGTCGGGCGACATCATCCGCGAGGCGCTGCTGCGGGTGACGAAGTGGGGCCTGCGCCGCCGGGGCACCCAGGTGCGGTCGCTGTTCACCCGGCGCTCGTCGTGACCCACGCGGTCGAGGGGGAGTGGCGCTGGGGCGACGAGCTCGACGCCGTCGTCGCCGCTCCCCGTTCCCACCGCGTGGTGTTCGAGGACGACCACGTGCGCGTCCTCGAGGTGACGCTCGAGCCGGGCGCGCACGAGCCAGAGCACACCCACCGCTGGCCCAGCGTGATGATGACCGACGGCCGGGCCCGGATCCGCTACCGCATCGGCGACGAGGTGAGCTTCGAGTCACCGGACCCGCTCCCGCCGCGCGCGGAGCTGGTGGGCAACTGGGTGCCGCCGGAGGGGCCGCACTCGGTGGAGAACATCGACTCGGTGCCCATGCACGCGATCCGCGTCGAGTTCAAGGACCGCTGACCGACCCCGGACATGCCGATGCCACATCCGGATGGGCGAGATCCGAGATGTGGCATCGGGCGTGGTAAGCCGCGGGAGGGCTTACGCGGTTCGGCTGCGGCGCACCTTCAGCTCCTGCAGCCGCTCGTCCAGCAGGTCTTCCAGCTCGGGAATGCTCCGGCGCTCCAGCAGCATGTCCCAGTGCGTGCGCGGGGGCTTCACCTTCTTGGCCTCCGGCTCGGTGCCGTCGATCAGCTTCGAGGCGGTGCCGTGCAGGCGGCACTCCCACACCGCCGGTACCTCTGCGTCGTCCGAGAAGGGGACCTCGAACTCGTGGTCCTTCGGACATGCGTAGCGGATGGTGCGGCGTGGCGCGAGATCGTGGTTACGATCGGTCTCGTAGCTGACCGCGCCAAGTCGGCTTCCACGGAGTACACGGTCGGCCATCCGACGTCCTTTCGTTAGGTTCGAGGCTCCCGGCTCGAACCAGGGTGGTGCTCACCAAGAGCAACGCTGGAGTGGGTCATTTCGTTCCCGCCTGCCACACTCGGTTGCTCAGGGTGATCTCCGGTCTCCCCGCTACACAAGTTTCCACCGTGTAGACGGTGCTTAAACATGTTCGTGACGTACCTGTCTCAGGATTGGGCCAATCATCGCCCGTCTGGGTGAGACTGCTGCGCCTGATGGCCCTTAGGCGAGACTGAGCTGTCCCTGAGCGGCGACGGTCGGCCCCAGATCGCCGAGTCGGAAGTGCCGGCGGCACAACACCTGGTAACGAACAGTAGTCGCACTGTCGAAAAGTGACGACTCACGTTCCGTGTCGGCCACGAGCACCGTGTCGCCGGCGCGGATCACCTCGCCGTCGACCACGCGGGCGTTGAACCGCGCCGGCAGCCCGCACCAGCACAGCACGTCCACCTGGACCGGCTCCAGCTCGTCGGCCAGCTCGAACAGCCGGCGCGACCCCGGGAACAGCTCGCTGCGGAAGTCCGTCGCGATGCCGAAGCAGTACACGTCCACCTGGACGTCGTCGGCGAGCTCGGCGAGCTGGTCGACCTGCTCCGGCGCGAGGAACTGGGCCTCGTCGACGATCAGGTAGTCCACCCGCAGGCCCTCGGCCCATCTGGCGCGGACGAGGTCGCGCAGGTCGACGCCCGCGTGCACCTCCATGGCCGTGCGGGTGATACCGATCCGGCTCGTGATCTGCGCCTTGCCGGACCGGTCGTGGTGCACCAGCAGCAGCCCGCGGCGGCCCTGCCGGGACTGGTTGTGGTCGACCTGCAGCGCGAGCGTCGACTTCCCGCAGTCCATCGGCCCGTAGTAGAACCGCAGGTGCCCGATTACCGGGACCCCGCGCCGGGATCCCGCGGCGGGCACGGAGGACAGCGCGTCGGTCGGGTCGGCGGTCGGGACGTCGAGGTGCGGCGGCATGGGTTCCACGAGCGGCAACCCTATCCACAACCCTCGCTACAGCACCGCGGGCTCCGGGTTGCCCACCGCCTGGATCGCCCGGCGGACTGGTACGAAGAACATCAGCACCAGGCCGATGAAGAAGAAGACCACCAGCGAGATGATCGCCGGGCGGTAGGAGCCGGTCGCGCCCGCGACGATCGCGAACAGCGCCGGGCCCATCCACGACGTGGCCCGCTCGCCGATCTCGTAGATCGAGAAGTACTGGGCCTCCTTGCCGGGCGGCACCATCTGGCTGAACAGCGACCGGGACAGCGCGTTCGTGCCGCCGAGCACCAGCCCGATGCCGACGGCGAGCAGGTAGAACTGGATCTCCTGGCCCGCCTGCACGAAGTAGGCCGCCGCGATCACCACGACCCACACGCTCAGGCTCAGCATGATCGTGCGCTTGGCGCCGAGCCGCTTCGCGACCATCCCGTGCAGCACGCCGCCGAAGAAGGCCACGAACTGCACGATGAGGATCGTGCCGATGAGCACCGTGTCGGCGAAGTGGAGCTCCTCGCTGCCGTACTGCGCGGACACGTTGGCCACCGTCGCGATGCCGTCGGTGTAGATCAGGTATGTGCCGAGGAACGCGAGGGTCAGCGGGTAGGACCGCGCGAGCTTCACCGTGCTGGCGAGCTCCTTGAACCCGCCGCCCACGACGCTCGCGCCGTGCTCGGGGCCGTGCGGGCGCTGGTGGTTGCGCAGCCGCCGCAGCGGGATCAGCGTGAACCCGGCCCACCACAGGCCCGACATGAGGAACGCGATCTGCGCGGCGTTGCCCTCGGTCAGGCCGAGCGAGTCGTGCGCGAGGTAGATGACGAGCTGCAGCAGCAGCGCGCACCCGCTGCCGAGGTAGCCGAACGCCCAGCCGCGGGTGGACAGCCCGTCGCGCTCGTCGGCCGTCGCGATCTCCGGGATGAACGAGTAGTAGATGACCACCGACGTGCCGAAGCCGATGTTGCCGAGGATGAACAGGACGACGCCGAGCTGCCAGTTCGTGCCGCTGACCAGCGACATCAGCGACGTCGCCGTGGCGCCGCCGAACGCGAAGGCCGCGAGCATGCGCTTCTTGTTCTGCGTGCGGTCCGCGATCGCACCCATCAGGGGGACGATCAGCACCTGGACCACGGTCGCCACGGCGAGCAGGTAGCCCCACAGCGAGCCGGCCTGGAAGTGCAGGCCGAACACGTCGATCTGGCAGTGGACGAGCTTGTTGGCGTTGCCGTCGGCGTCGGCCGGACACGGGTTCGAGCCGTTGGTCGCAGTGTCCGCCATCGCCGCGTCGGCCGCGATCGCGGTCAGGTACAGGGCGCCGAACACGGTGATCACCGACGTCGGGAACACGGAGTTCGCCCAGTCGTAGAACACCCAGCCGCGCTGCTCGCGACGGCGGTCCGGCGCGCTGCCGACCGCCTCCTGGTCACCGACGACGCTCATCGACATCCTCCAACCCGAAATGTGGCACCGGACCTTAGCGGGCGGCTGACCGCTGGTGATCGACTCGCCCGAGCTGATGCCAAACGGTGCTCTATCAGCCGGGAAATGTTCAGCGTGTCGCTACCGTGTGCGACTGCAGGGGCATGGGATGCTGAAGTGTTGGAAGTTGCAGTTGTGACTTCTGTGAAACGGTCCTACCGTCGGCAGGCATGAGCGGAAGACGCATGCTTGTCCGTTTCTTGCTGATCGCCATCGCCGCCTGCGGACTCCAGTTCGCACTGACCGGCTCCGCGGCCGCCGACCCACCCTCGAGCTCCTGGGCCCGGCTGCGGATGTGCGAGTCCAGCGGCCGCTACGACATCGTCGCCACGCACGGCCACTACGGCGCCTACCAGTTCGACCTGTCGACGTGGCGCAGCGTCGGCGGCCAGGGCTACCCGCACCGGGCCAGCCCCCGCGAGCAGGACTACCGCGCGCTCTACCTGTACCGGATGCGCGGCTGGCAGCCCTGGACGTGCGCGCGCAGGCTCGGCCTGCGCGAGGACGGCAGCGCCCGCAGCCGCCGCGTCCCAGCCTGGTCCGAGGCGGCCTACATCGGCGGGGGAGGAGCACCCGCGCCGGGACCGGCGGGAGCGCCGCCGTGGCCGGGCAAGGTCTACGCCTACGGCGACTGCGACTCCTCGCTGCGCGCCTGGCAGCTGCGGATGAACAAGTTCGGCTACCACTTCGAGGGCACCGGCTGCTACTACGCCGAGACGCGGGCAGCCGTGCTCGCCCTGCAGCGCGCCAACGGCATCAAGGCCTCCGGCCTGCTGGGCCCGAAGACCTGGACCGCCGCGTGGAAGGGCCGGGCACCGGTGGGCTGACCCGACACCGGGCGGCCCGCCTACATGGGCGGGCCGCCCGGTTCCTCAGCGATTCGCCCGGACGTGCCGGCGGCCCAGCCAGACCGCGAGCCCGATGGTCAGCGCGCCGGCCAGCACGACCACACCCCACGGCAGGGACGTACCCGGCGTGTCCACAGTGGACTGGCTCTTCGGTGCGACGGCCGGCTGCGTGGTCGTCGGCCCGGCCGGCCGCGGCACCCCGCCGGGCGCGGCCGCCTCCGCGCCGGGCGCGCCCGGCGGGAACGACGGCCGGATCGCGCCCCACTCGTACGGGGCGCGCTCGGCCATCTGGCTGGGCGCGACCTCCACCGAACCCGGCACCGTCACGGTCGCGACGAGCTCGTCGGGCATCAGCACCTCGTGCTTGGAGCTGATCGTCCACGTGCCGTCGTGCGGGAACACACCCTCGGCCGAGTAGTGGCCGGCCGTCGACGTCGCCGTCCCGGCGAACTCGACCGTGTCGCCGCCCTTCTCGGTGGCGACGAGCGCGGTCCGCCCGAGGTCGCCACCCATGTACGGGTACGACCCGTGCTGGAGGATCCAGTAGCCGAACGTGTAGGTCACGCCGTGCGCGATGTGCGCGGGCGCCGGGTCGAGCAGCGTCTCCTCCCAGTTCCCCGCCTGCGCGGTCGACGTCACGAGCAGCCCACTGGTCAGCACCGTCACCAGCACCACGAGGATTCGTCTCATGCCCTGACTACACCGCCGGGCGCACCGGGGTTCCGCCGGAATCAGACGGAACCCCCCGGCGCCGGCCGGTGTATCAGGAGTGGTCGAGGAGGACGCCCACGGACAACCAGACGCCCGACGACGAGGCGGTGAGCCGGGCCCGCGCCGGCGACCAGGACGCGTACGCGCTCCTGGTCGCGCGCCACGGCGCGCTCGCACACCGCACCGCCTACCTGCTCGGCGCCGGCGACGAGGCCGACGACGTGGTGCAGGAGGCGTTCGTGAAGGCGTACCGGGGGCTCGCCGCGTTCCGCGACGGCGCACCGTTCCGGCCGTGGCTGCTGCGGATCGTCGCCAACGAGACCAGCAACCTCCACCGCGGCTCGCGGCGGCGGCGCTCGCTGGAGCTGCGGCTGGCCGAACCGGACGTGGACCCGGTCGAGCCGGAGCGCGCCGCGGTCGCGGCGGACGCCCGCGCACGGGTGCTGGCCGCGGTCAACGCGATGTCCCACCGGGACCGCCAGGTGCTGACCTGCCGGTACCTCCTCGACCTCACCGAGGCGGAGACCGCCGAGGTGCTCGACTGGCCGCGCGGCTCGGTGAAGTCGCGGCTGTCGCGGGCACTGGTCAAGCTGCGCCGCGCACTGCCGGCCCGACTCGCGGAGGAGGTGGCCAGTGACCAGTGACGACCGGATCGAGACCGCCCTGCGCGAGCTGGGCGGCCACCTCGCCGTGCCCGAACCGGCAGCGGACCTGGCCACCGCGGTCCTCGCCCGCCTGGACGAACCGGCACCGCAACCCACGTCGCGACCCGCCTCGCGGCTGGTGCCGCGCCTCGTCGCGGCCGCCCTGGCGCTGCTGGTCGCGCTCGGCGTCGCGATGGCCGTGTCGCCGACCGTGCGCGCCGCGGTGCTCGACTTCCTCCGGATCGGCGGCGTGGAGATCCACTACGCGCCCGCGCCCGTCGCGCCGGCCGCCGACCCGGTGCTGCCGGGGGAGCGCGACGTCACCCTCGCCGGGGCGCGCGCGGCGGCCACCTTCGACGTGCGGGTGCCGGCGCTGCTCGGCGACCCGCAGGCGGTCCGCCTCATCGACGGCGACCCGCCGCGCGTGGTGTCGCTGCACTACCCGGGCCTGCGCGTCGACGAGTTCGACGGCACCCTCGCACCGATCTTCCAGAAGTTCACCTACGCCGACGACGTCGTCGAGACCACGGTCGGCGGCCACCGCGGCGTCTGGGTCCCGCGCCCGCACCCGGTGATCTACCTCGACCGCGACGGGGTGCAGCACGAGGAGACGGCCCGGCTCGCGACCCACACGCTGATCTGGGAGGCCGGGGGAGTGACCTACCGCGTGGAAGGGGACCTCACCCTCGCGCAGGCCCGCCTGATCGCCACGTCACTGCACTAAGCGGCCCACAGCCCCCGCTTGCGCAGCACGTCGCGCAGCACGCCGGGACGGTCGGTCATCAGGCCGTCCACACCCAGGTCGATCAGCTCGTCCATCTGAGCCGGCTCGTCGATGGTCCACACGTGCACCTCGATGCCGCGCTGCCGGGCCGCCCGGATCAGGCGCCGGTCCACGATCGTCAGCCTGCCCTGGCGCACCGGGACCTGCGCGACCCGCTGGTGCCCCCGCCGGCCGAGCACCCACGACGGGAGCCGGCCCGACGCCCACAGCCGCGCGATCGCGTTCGTGCCCATCGACGTCAGCACCGCGTCACCCGCACTGCGCCGCACCTTGGCCAGCCGCGCCTCGGAGAAGGACGCCACGCACACCCGGCGGAACGCGTTCGCCCGGCGCAGCGTGTCGACCAGCGGCTGGATCGCCGACTCCGCCTTCACGTCGATGTTCAGCAGCGAGTCCGGCAGCTCCTCGAGCACGTCCTCCAGCCTGCTCACCGGCTCGCGGCCGCCGATCTTCGCCCGGCCGACCACCGACCACGGCAGCCCCGCCACGGCGCCGCTCGCGTCGGTCGTGCGGTCCAGCACGGGGTCGTGCTGCACGACGACCACCCCGTCGCTCGTGGCGTGGACGTCGGTCTCCAGGTAGTGGTAGCCCTCGTCCACGGCGCGCCGGAACGCCGACAGCGAGTTCTCCATCCCGGAGAGGTCGTCGTAGTGCCAGCCGCGGTGGACGAAGGCGCGCGGGTAGGGCCCGGAGAAGAAGGCGTGGTCGTGCACGCCCACGAGTCTGCCTCAGCGGCGTGGCGGGTGGGTGCACCGAACGTGGCGAGATAGCGTCGAGCGCATGGCGCCACGATCGACTACTCCGTACGGCCGATGACACCCACACCGGAACGGCTCAAATCTCGGACCGATTCCAAACACTGCGGATGGTGTGGAATTCACCTGGCAGAGGAAGGTCGCGTGGGTCGCCCACGTCGCTACTGCTCGCAATCATGCAGGCAGCGGGCCTACGAGCGGCGGTCGGTCGTGCAGCGCGGTGGCCTGCCGGAAGACGCGGTGGTGCTCTCGGCGTCCGAGTTGACCGATTTGCAGGACCGGCTGTTCCAGCTACGCTGCGCAGCCGAGGACGTGGTCACGGCAGCGGAAGACGGGGCCGCGCCCGGAGAGCTGAAGGACCTGGCGGCGCAGGTGGTGCGCAGTGCTCATGGGCTGGAGCGGCTGCGCTGAGGTGGGTTCGTCGTCTACCCTTTCGCGCACAGTTGCCGAACCAACAGTTGAGGCGTCGGGATGAGCACCGAGAGCACGGTAGGTGCCGAGGTGCTGGCTGCCGTGCTCGACGCGTCCGACGCCGCGTACGCCGTCACCGACCCGCGCGGCCGGGTCCGCTGGATCAACAAGCCGATGGCCGAGCTGCTCGACCTCACTCCCGGGCAGGCCGCCAACCGCTCCCTGCCGGCCCTCATCGCCGGCGTGCCGGACGGCCCCGGCGCGGACGGCGCCATCATCTCGCTCGCCACCGGCGACGGTGAGCACCGCTGGCTCGAGGCCCGCTGCACCGCGCTGCCCGGCGACCGCCTGCTCTACCGGGTCGCCGACGTCAGCCGCTGGCGCGAGACCGGCGTCGAACCCGAACACCGCGGCACCTGGCAGACCGAGCTCGTCCGCCTCGCCGACGAGGACCCGCTGACCGGCCTGCTCAACCGCCGCGCGCTGACCCGCGAGCTGGAACGCCGCCTCGCGCTGGGCGGGCACGGCGCGCTGCTGCTGCTCGACCTGGACAACTTCAAGGACATCAACGACCTGCGCGGCCACCCGGCGGGGGACCGCGTGATGTGCATGCTCGCGGACGTCCTGCGCGACCGCGTCGGCGGCGAGCACGCGCTGGGCCGCCTCAGCGGCGACGAGTTCGCCGTGGTGCTGGCCGACTGCGAGGAGGACGACGCGGTCGACCTCGCCGACCGGCTGCGCACCGCGGTCGCCTCGATCCCGCTCACCGGCAGCGGCATCACCCACATCACCGTCAGCGCGGGCGTGGCCCAGTTCCGCGCCGGCGACAGCTGGCAGGCCGCGCTCGCCAACGCCGACCTCGCACTGCACGCCTCGAAGTCCGCCGGGCGCAACCGGGTCACCGTCTACGAGCACGGCCACTACACCGACACCGCCCTGCGGGTCACCGTGCTGGACCGGGTCCGCGACGCACTGGCCAACGGCGGGCTCGCCCTGCACGCGATGCCGATGGTCAAGCTCGGCAGCAACCGCGTCGTCGGCCACGAACTGCTGCTGCGCCTGGAGGACGGCCGCGAGCCCTACCTCGGGCCGGGGGAGTTCCTCCCCGCCGTCGAGCGCGGTGATCTGGTGTTCGACATCGACCGCTGGGTCGTCGGCACCGCGATCGACGCGCTCGTCGCCCACCCGTACCCGGGGCTGCGGTTCAACGTGAACGTCTCCGGGCGCACGCTCGAGGACGGGGACTTCGGCGACTTCGTGCTCGGCCGGATCGCCGCCGCGGGCGTGGCGCCGGGCCGGCTCGGGTTCGAGATCACCGAGACCGCGGCGGTCACCAACCTGGCCGCCGCACGCACGCTCGCGCAACGATTACGTGCCAGCGGCTGCCGGATCTCATTGGACGACTTCGGTGCCGGCTTCGGCTCGTTCGTCCACTTGAAACAGTTGCCGATCACCGGTGTCAAGATCGACGGGGAGTTCGTCCGCGGCATCGACTACGGCAGCCGGGACACCGTGCTGGTACAGGGAATCGTCGACATCGCGCGCGGGCTGGGCATCTCCGTGGTGGCCGAGTGGGTCGAACGCCAGAGCCAGGTCGAGGCGCTGTCCCGGCTCGGTGTCCGCGTCGCGCAGGGCTTCCACCTCGGCAAGCCCGAGCCGCTGACGGAGCTGCTGTCCCGCCCGCACGCCGCGTGGGTGCGCCGGCCGCGGCTGATGGCGCCGGCGACCGAGCCCGAGGAACAACGGATGTCGGAGAACCGCGGCTGAGCGGCCATCAGCCAGACTCAACCGGCATTTGAGCCCGGCGGGCGACTATGGGAGAACCGGGATCCTCGGCACGGACCCGGCACCATGTTCCTCACCGAGCCAGTGGCGGTGCGCGATGTCCCAGTCGATTGCGAAGTCCGACAACAGCGCGGAGATCAGCGGTCTCCAGATCTGCATCCAGAACACGGACGCACAGATCGATGCCGCGCTCGACGCGAACGACCGGCGTGCGTTCCGGGTCTGGTGCCTGCGCCGCGCGTCGTTGATCGCCCGCGTGGAACGCGTCCTCGTCGACGCCGCGCGGGCCGCCTGACCGGCCCCATTTCGTCAAGTGACGTAACTGCGGTGGAGTGGCGACATCGAGCTGTTCGCAAAGTTCGATAATCTACATTATGTTAAGTAGTCATTCCGGGGTCCTCTCCCGGAGGACGTCGAGGTAGTGCTGGTTGTACATGAAGCCCAGCACGTTGCCGAACGGGTCGACCACCGACGCCGTCACGAACCCGTCGCCGCGCTTGGTCACGCCTTCGTGTTCGGTGGCGCCCATCGCGAGCAGTCTTGTCAGCGTCGCCTCGACGTCGTCGACCGCCCAGTACTGGATCTCGCCGGCCGGCTTCTCCGTGTCACCGGCGTGCGGCGAGTACGCCCGGTTCACGATGCCCAGCTCGTGGCTGTAGTCGCCGATACGGAACTCGACATAGCCGCCGGGCACCTCGAAGTACGCATCGACGCCCAGGAACTCGGCGTACCACTTGCGGGCGGCGTCGAGGTCGTCGGTGAAGTAGTTGATGGTCGCGAAGCCTCGCAGCATCTTCTCTGTCCTCTCCTCGGTTCGTTGTCACCAGCATCCAGCACAAAGTGCTCACCGAATGAGCACTTTTTCTGCCACGATGACGACATGCGTGCGGACCGCCTGGTGGCCACCCTGCTGCTGATGCAGTCCCGCGGCCGGGTCACCGCCGCGGAGGTCGCCGCCGAGCTCGAGGTCTCCGTGGCCACCGCCCGCCGCGACCTCGAGGCGCTGTCCGCCGCGGGCATCCCGGTCTACCCGCAGCCGGGCCGTGGCGGCGGCTGGTCACTCGTCGGCGGTGCCCGCACCGACCTCAGTGGACTGACCGCGGCCGAGGCGCAGGCGCTGTTCCTGCTCGTCGGCCCGGCGGCGGCGGTCGCACCCGACGCCAAGGCCGCGCTGCGCAAGCTCGTCCGGGCGCTCCCCCAGACGTTCCGGGCCGACGCGGAGGCCGCGGCGAGTGCGGTGGTGATCGACCCGGTGCGCTGGGGCGGGCAGGGCCGCGAGCGGCCGGCGACCGTGGAGTTGCTGCAGCGCGCGGTGGTCGGGCGGCGGAAGGTCCGCTTCAGCTACCGGGGCCGCGGCGGGGACGCGGTCGAGCGCGTGGTGGTCCCGTGGGGTCTCGTCGACAAGGACGACGTCTGGTACCTGGTGGCCGGCACCGACAACGGACGCCGCACGTTCCGCGTCGACCGCATCGCCGAGGCGACCGTGACCGACGAGGTCGCCGAGCGTCCGGACGACTTCGAGCTCGGCGCGGTGTGGGACGAGGTCGTCGCCGAGGTCGAGCGGCGCCGCTCCCCCGTGTCGGCCGTCGTGCTGATCGAACACCGGTTCGTGCACGTCCTGCAGAGCCAGTTCGGCCGGCACTGCGAGGTGCTGGGCACCGAGCCCGACGGCCGGGACCGCGTGCGGCTCGCCGCGCACATCCCGCTGTCGATCGCCGAGCGGATCGCGGGCTGGGGCGACATCGTCGAGGTGGTCGAGTCCGAACCCGTGAAGGCGGCGCTGGCGCGGATCGGCGCGGAGCTCGCGGCGCGGTACGGCTGAGTCGGCAAGACGACATGTAGACATAGCGTCATGTCGATGTCACGAACCGTGTTTGTCCACTCACCATAAGGCAACGGAGCGGATCCGGCATCCCCGTTCAGGCGGTGCCGTGCCAGGACCGCCACAGCCGTGCGTACGCTCCCCCGGCCTCGACCAGCTCGTCGTGGCTGCCCAGCTCGGTGATCCGGCCGTCGGCCATCACCGCGACCCGGTCGGCGTAGTGCGCGGTGTGCAGCCGGTGCGCGATCGCGATCACCGTGCGGCCGGCGAGGACGGCGCCCATGGCGCGCTCGGCGTGGCGGGCGGTGGCCGGGTCGAGCAGCGCGGTCGCCTCGTCGAGGATCACCGTGTGCGGGTCGGCGAGCACCACGCGGGCGAGCGCGAGCTGCTGGGCCTGGGCGGCGTCGAGGGCGACCCCGCCGGCGCCGAGCACGGTGTCGAGGCCGTCGGGCAGGGTGGGCAGCCACTCGGCGTCGACGGCGGCCAGCGCGGCGAGCAGGTCGGCGTCGGTCGCGGCGGGCGCGGCGATCGCGAGGTTGTCCCGCACGGTGCCGATGAACACGTGGTGCTCCTGGGTGACCAGGACGATCCGGCGGCGCAGCTCGTCGGGGCCGAGGTCGGCGACCGGCACGCCGCCGACGGTCACCGCGCCGGTGCGGGGCGCGTCGACGCCGGCGAGCAGCCGGCCGAGGGTGGACTTGCCGGCGCCGGACGGGCCGACGATCGCGAGCCGCTCCCCCGGGCGCACGTCGAGGTCGACGTCGTGCAGCACGTCGCGGTGGCCGGCGCCGTGGTAGGCGTAGCGGACGCCGGTGACCTCGATCCGGTCGTCGCGCGGGTAGCCGCCCGGCGGCGGTTCGGTGCCGGCCTCGGCGACGCCCTTGATGCGGGCGAGGGAGGCGCTGCTGCGCTGGAGGTTCTCGACCCACATCAGCACGCGGTTGAGCGGGTCGACGAGCTGCATCGTGTAGAGGGAGGCGGAGACCACGGCGCCGAGGCTGGTCAGGTCGTCGAAGTACAGCAGGCCGCCGACGACGAGGACGGCGCCGGTCGACAGCACGAAGGAGAAGTCCACCTGCGGGAACAGCACGCTGCGCAGGAACAGCGTGTACACGCGGGTGCGGTGGGCCTCGGCGATGGTCCGGTCGCCGGCGTCGATGCGGCGGCGGCGCAGGCCGAACGCCTCGACGGTGCGGGCGCCGTCGGCGGTGGCGGCGAGCGTCTCGGACATCTCCGAGTTGGCCGCGCCCTCGGCGAGGTAGCCGTCGCGGGCGCGGCGCAGGTACCAGCGGCCGGCGAACCACAGCCCGACCAGGCCGGCTCAGCGCGCAGAGCCCGAGCAGCGGGTTGAGCAGGAACACGGCGCCGACGATGAAGAACGTCTGCACGAGGCCGACGAACACCTGCGGTGCGGCGTCGCGCAGGGCGCCACCGACGACGGCGACGTCGCCGGTGGTGCGCGACATCAGGTCGCCGGTGCCGGCGCGCTCCACCACCGAGGTCGGCAGGGCGAGCGTGCGGTCGACGAACTCCTCGCGCAGCCGGGCGAGCGCGCGTTCGGCGAACCGGTGGGAGAGGTAGTGGGCGAAGCGGGTGAGCAGGACGTGCGCGACGGCGAACCCGACGATGGCGAGCGCCAGCATGTCCACTGTGGACGATTGGCCGTCGCCGCTCTCGACGTGGTTGACGATGCGGCCGATCAGCCAGGGCGCGGCGAGCGCGGCGGCGGCCGCGAGGCAGTTGGTGAGCAGGACGAGGGCGGTGCCGCGCGGGTCGGTGGTGACGAGCTCCCGGTTGGCCCGGCGCACGGCCTCGCGGCTGGCGACCGGCAGCCGCCAGCCGTGCACCGCCTCCGCGTCCGTCGGCTGGGCGGTCATACGAGTTCCTCTTCGCTGCCGCGGTAGGCGAGCGCCCGGTAGCCGGGCTCGGTGGCGAGCAGGTCGGCGTGGCTGCCGGTGGCGGCGACCCGGCCGTCGACGAGGAAGGCGACGCGGTCGGCGCGGTCGAGCAGCAGCGGCGAGGTGGCGACGACGACCGTGCTGGCCCCGTGGCGGGCCCCGCGTAGCCGGTCGGCGATGGCGGACTCGGTGTGCGCGTCGACCGCGGAGGTCGGCTCGACGAGGATCAGCACCTCGGGGTCGGCGAGCAGCGCGCGGGCCAGCCGCAGCCGCTGGCGCTGCCCGCCGGACAGGTCGCGGCCCTGGGCCTCGACGTAGGAGTCGAGGCCGTCGGGCAGGCCGGTGACGACGTCCTCGGCGGCGGCGGTGTGGACGGCGGCGTGGATCTCGTGGTCGTCGTGGTCGCGTTCGGTGGCGACGGTGCGGCGCAGCGCGCCGGCGAACAGGTAGGCGTCGTTGTCGGCGACGAGGATGCGCCGGCGGACCTCGTCGACCGGCATCGCCTCGAGCGGCAGGCCGCCCCAGGTGGCGTCGGACGCGACGTAGCGGCCGAGCCGGTCGACGACGGCGAGCGCGTCGGCGGGGCGGGCGGCGGCGACGGCGAGCAGCTCCCCCGGGTGCACGGTGAGCCCGGAGGCCGGGTCGTGCAGGTCGGCCGGGCGGGGCGGGCAGGGCGTCGCCGCGCGGTCCGGGACGGTCGGGCGGAGGTTGAGCACGCGGACCACGCGGCGGGCGGCGACCAGCCCGCGGTTGATGTCCTGGGCGCCTTCGATGAGGAAGTACACCGGGGTGGCGAGCATGGCGACGTAGCCGTAGACGGCGACCATCTCACCGACGGTGATCTCCCCGGCGGCGGCCATCCGGGCGGCGAGCCAGGTGACGGCGGCGAGGAACAGGCTCGGCAGCCCGACCGTGACGGCCTCGATCCAGCTGGACACCGCGGCGACGCGGTAGCCCTCCTCGCGCAGCGCGCCGGACTCGCGGTGGAACCGGTGCGCGAAGCGTTCCTTGCCGCCGATGCCGCACAGCACCCGCAGGCCGGCGACGATGTCGCCGGCGCGGGCGGCGAGGGCGCCCTGCTGCTCGCGGTAGGCGGTCTCCGTGGCGCGCAGCCGGCTGAGCAGCGGGCCGAGCGCGAGGAGCAGGGCGGGGACACCGAGCAGGACGACGAGCGCGAGCAGCGGGGAGATGCCGACGAGCAGCACGGCGACCACGGCGTAGGCGACGATCGCGCCGATGCCGGGCCCGGTGGCGGTCATCGTGCGCATGATGCGGTCGAGGTCGGCGGCGCCGATGGAGACGACCTCGCCGGTGCTGACCCGGCGTGGCAGCTCGGCGCCGACGCTGACGGCGTGGCGGACGACGACCTGGACGGTCCGGAAGCCGGCGTCGAGGCGGATGAACGTCATCGTGCGGTGGCGCATGATCCCGATGGCGGAGTTGACCATGCCGACGAGCATGATCAGCCCGATCCAGACGGCCAGTGCGGCCATGTCGTGCGCGCGCAGCCCGTCGTCGATGGCGTGGGCGATCAGGTAGGGCGGGACGACGAGTCCGAGCATCCAGGTGCTGCCGAACAGCACGCCCAGGCTCACCCGTCCCGGTTGCTTCTTCACCAACCATGCCAGGAAGCGCAGGCCGCCCCGGGCGTCCGGCACGCCGGGATCGGCGTACGGGACCTTGAGGCGCATGCCTCCACCCTAGGTCGGGCCCCGGCGAGCGCAGTAATTCATTAACCGGATCTACCGGTTCGCTCCTAGCGTGACGGGATCGATGACGGGAGGGGCGCATGACGCGGCGAGCGGTGGTCAGCGGCGGCGGGACGGGTATCGGGAAGGCGGTGGCCGCCCGGTTGGCGGCGCAGGGGTGTGCGGTGGTGATCCTCGGCCGGCGTGGCGACGTGCTCGCGAAGGCGGTCGCGGAGCTCAACGCGGACCTGCCGGGGCCGCGGGTGTCGGCGGAGACGGCCGACCTGACCGAGCCGGACGAGGTGGAGCGAGCTGGCCGGCCGGCTCGCGGCGGGCGGCCCGGTGGACGTGCTGGTCAACAACGCGGGTGGCTCGTTCGGCACGAGCGGTGGCGACCTGGCGGCGGTGGCGGCCGCGTGGGAGGCGGACGTGCGCGGCAACGTGCTGCCGGCGGTGCTGCTCACCACGGCGCTGCTTCCCTCGCTCCCCCGGCCCGGCGGGCGGATCGTGGTGACGAGCTCGATCGCCGCGTTGCGCGGGCCCGGCTCGTACGGCGGTGCGAAGGCGGCGCTGCACGCGTGGGCGCTCGGCCTGGCGGCGAGCGTGGCCGGCGACGGGGTGACCGTGAACGTCGTGGCTCCGGGGTTCGTGCCGGACACCGGGTTCTGGACCGGGCGGCTGACCGACGAGCTCGTCGCGGACCGGGTGTCGCAGATCCCCGCGGGCCGGCCGGGCACGCCCGAGGAGGTGGCGGCCGCGGTGGCGTACCTGACCGCGCCGGACGCGGGCTGGACCACCGGGCAGATCCTCCAGGTGAACGGGGGCACGCTGGCCGGCGCGGATGACCGGGCGGTCCAGGCGCGACCGGCAGATCCCGGACGCGCGTGCCGGGCCGCTGCCGTGAGAGTCTGGTGTGGATGGACGCGTTGCGCTGCTCGGCGCTGGCCGAGGCGATCGGTGAGCCGCTGGCCGGGACCGCGGCGACGGCCCGATCCTGGCTGTGCCTGGAGCAGTCCGGCCCGTGGGGCCGCGACGCGCTGTCCGCGAGCCACCTGGACTCCGGGATCTCCCGCGAGCTCGCCGGGCTGGCCGCCGGCACCGGGGTGCGGATCATCCTGATCCGCCGGCCGGGCAGCCACCCCGACCGGCACCGCCCGGTCCCCCGGCACGTGTACCTGGCGCACACCGCGCCCGGCAACACGTGGCTGGAGCAGACGACGATCACCGACCCGAAGGTGTTGCTGGACCTGGACTTCACCCGGGCCGGCGCGGGTGAGCCGGGGCTGCTCGGCGGGCGGGTGGCCGGCCCGCTGCTGATGGTGTGCACCAACGGCAGGCGCGACGTGTGCTGCGCGCTGCGTGGCCGGCCGGTCGCCGCGGCGCTGGCGGCGGTGCACGGCGAGGCGGTGTGGGAGTGCACGCACCTGGGCGGGCACCGGTTCGCCCCGACCGCGGTGCTGTTACCGACCGGGTACGCCTACGGCGGGCTCGACGTCGCCGCGGGCGCCCGGTTGCTCAGCCGAGCGGACGTGGTCACCGACGGCTGCCGGGGCCGGTCGACGTGGCCGCCGGCCGGGCAGGTCGCCGAGCTCGCGGTCCGCGCCCGGGTCGGCGACCCGGACCCGGACGCGCTGGACGTGGTCGCCGTCGACGAGGCGGTGGACGGCTGGCTCGTGGAGGTCGCGCACCGGGCCGGGTCGCGGTGGCGGGTCACGGTGGCCGAGCGGGAGGCGGGCCCGCCCCGGCGGGCGAGCTGCACCGCCGCGCCGACCCCGGCGATCGGCCTCGAGGCGCTGAGCGTCCGCGCGCTGCCCTAGCTTTCCAGCGCGTCGTCGAGGTCGGCGAGCACGCGGGACTTCGGGCGGGCGCCGACGATCGTGCGGATCGGCTGCCCGTCGCGGAACAGGATCATGGTGGGCAGCGACATCACCTGGTAGGCCATGGCGGTCCGCTGGTTCTCGTCGGAGTTGATCCTGCGGATGGTGAGGGTGTCCGCGCGCTCCTCCGCGATCTCGGCGAGCACGGGCTCGACCATCCGGCACGGCGCGCACCAGGTGGCCCAGAAGTCGACCAGGACCGGCTTGCCGGCGCCCAGGACCTCCTCGGCGAAGGTGTCGTCGGTGACGGCGGGCATGCTGGCGGTCCTGGTCACATCGGCTCCTTGCGGGTGGCTGCTCGGCTGAGCAACGGTGCACGGGTCGGCGACGAAGCCGGTCCCGTCGTGCTGGCGGGCGAGTGCGTCGGCGAGCTTGCCGTGCAGCTCGGCGCGGACGGCGCCGAGCCGTTCGAGGCAGGCGTCGACCTCGGCGAGCTTGCGCCGGTACACCTCGATCGAGTCGCCGCACGCGTCGCCGGCGTCGTGCCCGGCGCGCAGGCACTCGACGAACGGCCGGGTGTCGTCGAGCGTGAGCCCGACGGTCTGCAGCGTCAGGATCTCGGTGACCAGCCGCAGGTCGTCCTCGCCGTACTCGCGGTAGCCGTTGGCCGTCCGCACCGCGGTGAGCAGCCCCTGGGACTCGTAGAACCGCAGCGCCCGGGTCGTGGTGCCCGCGCGCCGGGCGAGCTCGCCGATTCGCATGCATCCGAGCGTAAACATTGACGCGCGCGTCAAGGCAAACCAGCGAGCCGCCACGCGGCGGGCGGACCGGTCAGGCCGTCCAGAACGGGCGCACCTCGACCATGCCGAGCCTGGCCATCGGGTGCTTCGCGGCGACCTCGATGGCCTCGTCCAGGTCGGCGCACTCGACGATGTCGAACCCGCCCATCTGCTCCTTCGTCTCGGCGAACGGCCCGTCGGTCACCAGCGTCTCGTCGCCGCGCACCCGCACGGTCGTCGCGTCGCTCGCGGCCCGCACGCGGTCGCCGGTCAGCCGCACGCCGCGGCGGGTCATCTCGTCGACCCACGGCTGCGCGTCCAGCTCCTCGGGCGTGTGGTCGGCGGGGTCGAACGTCTCCCTCGGTGCAGATCAGCAGCAGGTACTTCACGGTGTTCTCCTTCTCGGTCGGTCCAGCACCCCACCGACGAACGGCACCGCGCCCACATCGACCGGGCCCGGAAACAACGATGCCCCCACCGGACGGCGGGGGCATCGGTGGTGCGGCGTCAGTAGCGCGGCGGGTCGTCGGACAGCTCGGTCGACTCCGGCGGCCGGCCCGGCTCGGGGCGGTAGCGGCGGTGCTGCTGAGACCGGCGGAGCCGGCGGCGTCCGGGTGCCGGGGCCGCCGGCGGCGTGGTGCGTGCGGGCGGGAGCTCGGGCTCGGGTGCGGGCGGCGGAGGCGGACGCCGGCGGCGACCGGGCGTGACCGGCGAGTGCGTCGGCGCGCAGCGGGCTGGGCACCTCCTGGCGGGCGACCGCCTCGGCCGCCCGGACCGCCTCGGCGACCTTCGGGTCCGACGCCGTGTCGAACCAGCTCGCGATCTCCTCGTCGTCCTCGTCCCGGCGCGACGGGGGCTCGTAGGCCGGCGGCTCGTAGCGGAACACGCCGTCGTCGCCGGGTGCGCCCAGCGCCTTCGCGAAGCCCTCGAGGGCCTTGCCGAAGTCGTTGGGCAGCATCCACACCTTGTTGGCGTCGCCCTGCGCCATCTGCGGCAGCGTCTGCAGGTACTGGTAGGCCAGCACCTCCGGGGTCGGCTTGCCGGCCTTGATCGCGTCGAACACCTTCTCGATGGCCTTCGCCTGGCCCTGCGCCTGCAGGTAGCGCGCGGCGCGCTCACCCTGGGCGCGCAGGATCCGCGACTGCCGCTCGCCCTCGGAGGCGAGGATCGCCGCCTGCTTGCCGCCCTCGGCGGACAGGATCTGGCTCTGCTTCTGGCCCTCCGCGGTCTTGATCGCCGCTTCCCGGGTGCCCTCCGCGGTGAGGATCATGGCGCGCTTCTCGCGGTCCGCGCGCATCTGCTTCTCCATCGAGTCCTGAATGGACGGTGGCGGGTCGATCGCCTTCAGCTCGACGCGGGCGACCCGGATGCCCCACCGGCCGGTGGCCTCGTCCAGCACGCCACGCAGCTGGCCGTTGATCGAGTCACGCGAGGTGAGGGTCTCCTCCAGGCTCATGCCACCGACCACGTTGCGCAGCGTCGTCGTGGTCAGCTGCTCGACACCGACGATGTAGTCGGAGATCTCGTACACCGCGTCGCGCGGGTTGGTGACCTGGAAGTACACGACCGTGTCGATCGACACGGTCAGGTTGTCCTGGGTGATCACCGGCTGCGGCGGGAACGACACGACCTGCTCGCGGCGGTCGATCCGGGCGCGCACCCGGTCCAGGAACGGCACCAGGAAGTTCAGGCCGGGCTCGGCCGTCGTCTTGTACCTGCCGAGCCGCTCGACCACCGCGGACTGCGCCTGCGGGATCACCAGGATCGACTTCACCACGACCGTGAGTACGAACAAAACCACGACCACGACGATGATGAGAATGGTCAACGTGCCTCCACTCCGGCTCGGGTTGGCGCTTCCTGGTCGGCGCGCAGGAAGTAGATCACAAGATCGTCCCGAACCTGCTCATGCGAGCGCCGCGTGCCTCGGGAAAGTTGGCCGCGGTCACCTGATTGCGCTCAATCGGCGTCCGCGAGCACGACGGCGGTGGCGCCCGAGATCTCCACGATGGTCACCGACGCCCCCGGCGTGATCTCCAGCTTGTCGTCGAACGCGCGCGCCGACCACAGGTCGCCGTCGAGCTTCACCTGGCCGCCGTGCTGGTCGACGATCGACACCGCGACCGCCTTGCGGCCGATCAGCGCGTCGGCGTTGGTGTGGATCAGCTGCGCCGTGCATGCGGCGCTTGAGCCAGGGTCTCGCGAAGGTCACCAGGCCGATCGATACGAGCGCGAACACCACCGCGGCGATGATCGTGTTGTCGAAGATCCAGTCGGCGGCCGCGCCGAAGAGCGCGCCGATGCCGACCATCAGTAGGAAGAAGTCTCCGGACAGGACCTCGGCGGCGATCAGCGCGATACCGCCGATGAGCCATAGCAGCGCGGCCATGGCCCACATGATCTCAGAGTTCTGGCCGTACGGTCACTACTCCTCACCGGTGGTGACGAAGTCGATGAGCCGCTCCACGGCACCGATCAGCGGGGTCTCCAGGTCCTTGTAGCTGCGCACGCGGGCGAGCACGCGGCGCCAGCCGTCGGCCGGCTCGCCCCAGCCCAGCGCGGCGCAGATCCCTTCCTTCCACGGCAGGCCGCGGGGCACGACCGGCCACGCCTCGATGCCGACCGCCGCCGGGCGCACCGCCTGCCAGATGTCCACGTACGGATGGCCGGTGACCAGCACGTTCGAGTCGCGGAGCTCGTCGACGATGCGGGACTCCTTGCTGCCGGCCACGAGGTGGTCGACGAGCACGCCGAGCCGGCGGTCCGGCCCGGTGCCGAACTCGGCGACCCGGCCGGGCAGGTCGTCGATCCCGTGCAGCGGCTCGACCACGACGCCCTCGACGCGCAGGTCGTGGCCCCAGACGCGTTCCACGAGCTCGGCGTCGTGGATGCCCTCGACCCACAGCCTGCTGTCCCGGGCGGTGCGCGCGGTGTGGCCCTGCACGCGGACCGAGCCGGACGCGGACACCGTCGGCTGCTTCGCCTGCGCGGTCGGGCGGGTGAGCGTGACCGGCTTGCCGTCGACGAGGAACCCGGCCGGGGTGAGCGGGAACAGGCGGTGCCGGCCGTGGCGGTCCTCGAGCACGACGTTGCCCTGCTCGAAGCGGACGACCGCGCCGCAGAACCCGCTGGCCGGGTCCTCCGCCACCAGCCCGGGCTCGGCCACCACCTCGGGCACCGCGCGCCGGTTCGGCTTCCGGGACAGGATGTCGGGGCCGTAGCGGTCGTAGCTCACGGCGGCGACGATATCGATCTTTCGGGTGAAAACTTCGGTACCGGCCCGTCGGAGTGTCGGTCCCCGGGACGACTATGCAGGCGTGAGGTCACAACCGGGCGTCGCGCCCGATCCGGCACTCGGGCTGCTGGAGCTGTACGACGAGGCGCTGCCCTACGTCTACGGCTACCTGCTCGGCCCGCTGCCGGGACGCGACGCTGGCCGAGGACCTCGCCGCCGAGTCGTTCCTCGCCGCGGTCGGCGCGGTCCGCAAGCCCGGCGCCCCGGAGCCGTCGATCCCCTGGCTGATCGGGGTGGCCCGGCACAAGCTCGCCGACCACTGGCGCCGCGTCGAGCGCGAGGAGCGCGGGCTGCGGCTGCTGGACGGCGAGCCCGGCGAGGTCGAGGACCCGTGGGACGTCGACGGTGGACCGCATCCGCGCCCGCGAGGTGCTCGACGCGCTCGGCCCGCACCACCGGGCCGCGCTCACGCTGCGGTACCTCGACGGGCTGCCGGTGCCCGAGGTGGCCCGCCATCTCGACCGCACCGTGCACGCCACCGAGGCGCTGCTGGTGCGGGCCCGCGGCGCGTTCCGCCGGATCTACCAGGGAGAGGAGGGCTCGTCATGACCGACCCGTTCGACGCTCTGCGCGAGCCCGTCGCGCCGGTCGACCCGGATCCCGCCTTCGCCGCACGGCTGCGCGACCGCCTGTCCCGCGCCGTGCTCGGACAACCACTCGGACAACCAGGAGATGCGATGACCCAGACATCAGCTCAGGTGAGCAACCAGACCGCCGAACGCGAGCCGGCGTGGGCGCCCGCGCTGGTGCCCTACATCGTCGTGGCCGACGCGCGCCGGGCGCTGGCCTGGTACGTCGACGTGCTCGGCGGCGAGCAGCGCGGCGAGCCGTACGTGAACGACGACGGCACGATCGGCCACGCCGAGGTCGGCCTCGGCGACGCCGTGCTGATGCTCGCCGAGGCCTCCGACCTGTGGCCGGACGTGCCGGTGCACGCGCCGGAGGGTGCGCTGCACAGCCACACGCTGCACCTGCAGGTCGACGACGTGGACGCCACCACCGAGCGCGCCCGCCGGGCCGGCGCGGCCGTCGAGCGGGAGCCGGCCGACCAGCCCTACGGCCGCGGCTCGGTGATCGTCGACCCGTTCGGCCACCGGTGGATGCTGCTGCGCCCGCCGGGCCGGGCGACCCGGTACCGCCAGGGCGACGTCGCGAACGTGTCGATCGTGGCGCGCGACGCCGAGCGGGCGAAGGCAGTTCTACGAGGCGGTGCTGCGGGTGCCGTTCTCCCCCGGGCGCGCCGGCTCCTGGAACACCGAGGTGACGACCCCGCGGATCGGCATCTGGTCGCCGGACGGGGTCGAGCCCGGGGTGGAGCTGACCTTCCGGGTCGACGACCTCGCGGCCGCGGTCGAGCGGGTGCGCTCGGCGGGCGGCCGCGCGACCGACCCCGAGCGCGAGCAGCTACGGCCTGACCGCGGAGTGCGCCGACGACCAGGGCACGAGCTTCCGCCTCTGGCAGCCCGTCGACTGATCTACAGGGCGGCTTCGAACCGTTCGCGGAGGTCGTGCAGGCGGGCCACCGGTTCGTTGGCGAACACGAGGCGCAGGTACCGGTCGCCGGCCGGGCCCCAGCCGGTCATCGGCGTGGCCGCCACCCGGCCGCGGTCGAACAGGCGTCGCGACGCCTCCGCCGGGGTGAGGCCGAGCGTGGCCGTGTCGAGGAGCAGCGACCAGCCGCCGTGCGGGCGGACCACCGGGTAGCCGGCGAGCTGGTCGAGCATCGTCTCGCACCGTTCGCGCCAGATCCGGGTGGCCGCGGCGACGTCGGCGTCCGCGTCGGGCGCGGTGAGTGCGGCGGCGACCGCCTGCTGGGCGATGCCGACCTGGCAGACGACGTTGGTCAGGCCGACCAGGTGCACGTCGGCCATGATCGGGGCGGGGCCGGTGACCCAGCCGACCCGCCAGCCGATCATGCGCAGCTCCTTCGACGCCGAGCCGACCGTGATCGTGTGCTCGGCGAGGCCGTCGTGGCGGGCCGGGTGGTCGGGCGGGCGGCCGTCGAAGCGCAGCCGTTCCATGGCGGCGTCGTAGATCAGCCACGCGTCGTGGGTCGCGAGCGCGTCGGCGAGGGCGGCCCAGTGACCGCCGCCGAGCAGCGCGCCGGTCGGCATCGCCGGCGACATGGCCAGCACGGCGGCCGTGTTCGGGCCGACCGCGGCGGCGAGCGCGGCGGGGTCGGTGGCCCAGCCGTCGACGGTCGGAGGTGCTCGGCACGTGCCGGGGCACGCCGCCGGCGAGCCGGATCCGGTTGACCAGCCCGGCGTAGATCGGGTCGCCGACGACGACCTCCTGCCCGGGTTCGACGGTCGCGAGCAGCACGTTGAGCACGCCGTTCAGCCCGCCGGCGACCACGACGCACTCGGTGTCCGGGTCGTAGGCGCGCCCGGCGAGGCGCCCGACGTGCGCGGCCGCCGCCTCGCGCAGCGACCGGTGGCCCTGGAACGGCAGGTAGCTGTTGGCCGCGTCGTCGTCGACCGCGGCCTTCGTCGCGTCGAGCGCGGCGCGCGGCGGCCGCAGGTCGGTGTCGAGGTTCTCCAGCCGCAGCAGGTCCTCGTCGTGGGCGGCGTCGGCCGCGTCCCCGACCTCGTCGACACCGATCCCCGGGATGTGCGCCAGCCGCGACACGCTCATGGATCGCCTCCTTCCGGCTCGCCCGGACAAGCGAACCACTCGCGGACGCGCCGTGGGAGAGTCCCCCGTGGAAGGAGTGTGCGGGTGGAGCGACTGAGCCTGCGGGCGATCAACCGGGCGACGCTGGCCCGTCAGCTGCTGATCGAGCGCGACACGCGGCCGGCCGAGTCGGCGATCGAGCACCTGGTCGGGATGCAGGCGCAGGCGCCGTTCCCGCCCTACACCGGGCTGTGGACCCGGCTGGCGGACTTCCGGCCGGACGAGCTCGCGGACGCGCTGCTGTCGACCGGCGGGTCGTGCGGATCGTGCTCATGCGCGGCACCGTGCACCTGGTCACGGCCGCCGACGCGTGCTTCCTGCGCCCGCTCGTCCAGGTGATCATGGACCGGGACCTGCGGACCAACGTCCAGCACGCGCGCAACCTCGACGGCGTGGACGTCGCGACGGTCGCCGCGGCCGCCCGCGAGGTGCTCGCGGAACAGGCGCTCACCGCGAAGGAGCTGGGCACGACGCTGGCGACGCGGTGGCCCGACGTCCCGCCCGGCTCGCTCGCGCACGTCGCGCGCGGGCTGCTGCCGCTGGTGCAGGTGCCGCCCCGGGCGGTGTGGGGGCGCAGCGGGCAGACGAAGTACCACACCGCCGAGCACTGGCTGGACCGCCCGCTCGACGCCGCCCCCGACCCGGCGCGGCTGGTGCTGCGCTACCTCGCCGCGTTCGGGCCGGCCACGGTGGCCGACCTCCAGACCTGGTCCGGCCTCACCCGGCTGCGCGAGGTCGTCGATCCGCTGCGCCCGCGGCTGCGGGTGTTCACCGACCCGGCGGGCCGCGAGCTGTTCGACCT
Organism: uncultured Actinomycetota bacterium; assembly: GCA_963841395.1. GTDB lineage: Bacteria > Actinomycetota > Actinomycetes > Mycobacteriales > Pseudonocardiaceae > Actinophytocola. The sequence goes on along the minus strand of CAWJCX010000055.1, from coordinate 79,637 downwards.
GCCCGACGCGCCCCGCCCGCCGCAGGACCAGCCGGTGCCGGTCCGGTTCCTGCCCGAGTTCGACAACCTCCTGCTCTCCCACGCCGACCGGACCCGCATGATGCGCGAGGACCTGCGCAAGCGGCTCTTCGGCGTGAAGAACGGCGTCTTCCCGGGCACCTTCCTGGTGGACGGCTTCCTCCGCGGCTCGTGGCGGGTCACCACCCAGCGCACGGCGGCGACGCTGACGATCACGCCGTGGGACACGGTGTCGAAGAAGGACACCGCCGCGCTGGTGCGCGAGGGCACCCGGCTACTCGAGTTCGCCGCCGCCGACGCGGAGACCAGAGACGTGGTCGTCGGCTAGAAGGCCGGCCAGGGGATCGCCCGGTAGTCCGCGCCCGGCGCCGGGAACTCCGCCTTGTGCTCGAACTCCTCGATCCGCCGCTTCAGCGCGCGGATCTCCGCCCGCGTCAGGTGCTCGCCCAGCGCCGCCCCGAGCGAGGAGTCCACAGCGGACCGCAACGTGCTCAGCATCGCCAGCACCTCCTCGGGCAGCGACTCCCCCACCCAGCCCCACAGCACCGTGCGCAGCTTGTGCTCGGTGTGCAGGCAGATGCCGTGGTCCACGCCGTACACGTTGCCGTCCGTGCCGTGCAGGACGTGCCCGCCCTTGCGGTCCGCGTTGTTGATCACCACGTCCAGCGCGGCCATCAGGCGGATGCTGGCGTGGTCGGAGTGCGCGAGGACCGCGGGCTCGCCGAAGCGGTCGTGCGCGCGCAGCACCCGCCGCCAGCCGGTCGGGACGTCCTCGGGCGGCAGGACGTCGACGAGGTCGTCACCCTCCTTGGTGTCCACCCACAGCTGCACCATGCCCGGGCCGAACGGGCCGGCGCGCATCACCGTCGGCGGGACCAGGTGCACGCCCGCCGCCTCGGACACGAGGTAGGCGCCGAGCTCGCGGCCCGCGAGCGTGCCGTCCGGGAAGTCCCACAGCTCCCGCTCGCCCGACACCGGCTTGTACACGCAGTGCGCCACCGCGTCCCCGCCGCTGATCTCGCAGAACAACGTGGCGTTGGACGCGTCGACGAGGCGGCCCTCGACCTCGATACGACCGCGGGTGAGCAGTTCGGCGACGGCCGGATCGGACGGCAGCAAAGGGCTATTCCGTCTCGTCCTCGTCGGTGCGCCGGTACCCGTTCTGCCGCGGGCACACGTGCCCGGCCGGGTCCAGCGGCTCGCCGCACAGCGGGCACGGCTTGCGGCCCGCGTTGATCACCCGGTCGGCGCGCTCGGCGAAGGCGCGCGCCTCGACCGGGGTGAGGAACACCCGCACCGCGTCCGGGCCCTCCTCGGTGTCGTCGAGCACCACCGACTCGTCGACCTCGCCCTCGGTGATCGCGAGCAGCTCGATCACCACCGCGCGGGTCTCGGAGTCCCAGCCGAGCCCCATCGTGCCGACCCGGAACTCCTCCTCGACGGGCACCCGCAGCGGGCCGGCGTCGACCAGGTCCTCGGGCGTGTCGTCCGGCAGGTCGGCCCCGAACCGGCGGTGTACCTCCTCGAGCAGTGATCCGATGCGCTCGGCGAGCACGGCCATCTGCTGTTTCTCGAGCGTCACGCTGATGGTCCGGGCGCTCTCCGAGGCCTGCAGGTAGAACATCCGGTCGCCGGGTTGCCCGACCGTGCCGGCAACGAACCGATCGGGTTGGCGGAAGACATGAATGACACGAGCCATGGCACCTCCGACCCTACGGCAAACGACGCGGTCGAGCAGGCCTGTTCCCCCACTACGACGGATCACCGGCAACGTTATCGAACGTCCCCGGTGGCGGCCGACCGGTTAGGGTTTCGGGCGTGGTGAAGATCGCGGAGTTCGGGGCCTGGGAGTCACCGGTCAGCGCTGCTTCGGTCGCTTCGGCCGACGGGGCGCCCAAGTGGGTCGACGTGCACGGCGGCCGTGTCTGGTGGGCCGAGACGAGACCGACCGAGGCCGGCCGGATCGCGCTGGTCCACGAGGGACCGGACGGCGCCGGTCGAGGTCCTGCCCGCGCCGTGGAACGTCCGCAACCGGCTGCACGAGTACGGCGGCCGGCCCTGGACGGTGCTCGGCGGCCCGGACGGCGAGCTGCTCGTGTTCACCAACTGGGCCGACCAGCGGCTGTACGCGGTCGAGGTCGGCGCGTCCGCCGAGCCGCGGCCGATCAGCGCCGAGCCCGCGCGCCACCACGGCCTGCGCTACGCCGACCTCTCCCCCGGCCCGGACGGCGCCTCGGTGCTGTGCGTCCGCGAGACGGTCGTCGGCGACGGGCCCACCGACATCGAGCGCGACCTGGTGGCCGTGCCGCTCGACGGCGGCGAGCCCCGCGTGCTCGCCGCGAGCCACCGGTTCATGTCCGGGCCCCGGCTGAGCCCCGACGGCAGCCGGATCGCCTGGATCGGCTGGGACCACCCGCGCATGCCGTGGGACGGCTCCGAGCTGTGCGTCGCGACCGCTCGGCGACGACGGCCCGCACCGCGTGCTCGCCGGCGGGCCGCGGGAGAGCGTCTGCCAGGTCGAGTGGGAGTCGGCGGACTCCCTGCTCGCCCTCACCGACCCCGACGGCTGGTGGAACCTCTTCCGCATCGGGCTGGACGGGACGAGCCGCAACCTCGCGCCGTGCACCGAGGAGCTCGGCGGCCCCCTGTGGTCACCCGGCATGCGCTGGTTCGCGCCGCTGGGCGGCGGCCGGCACGCGATCCTGCGCTCCGGCCGGCTCGCGATCCTCGACGAGCAGGCCGCCACGGTGACCGACGTGGACACCGAGCTGACCACGTGGACCTCCGACGTCGCCGTGCGCGACGGCGCCGTCGTCGCCGCCGCGAGCGGGTCGGCGACGAGCCTCGCGGTGTCCGCGCTCGACCTCGCCACCGGTACGGCGACCCGGCTGTCCGCCGAGCCGGCCCAGCCACGCGACCCCGCCTACCTCCCGGTCCCCGAGGAGCGGCTGTTCGACGGTCCCCGGCGGGCGGACCGTCCCCGCGCTGGTCTACCCGCCGCGCAACCCCGACTTCGCCGGTCCGGACGGCTCGGCGCCGCCGTACCTCGTCTACGCCCACGGCGGGCCCACCGGCAAGGTCCGCGCCACGCTCGACCTCGACGCCGCGTACTTCACCAGCCGCGGCTTCGGCTACGTGGCGGTCAACTACGGCGGCTCGTCGGGCTACGGCCGCGAGTTCCGCGAGTCCCTCAACGGCGAGTGGGGTGTCGTCGACGTCCACGACTGCGCCGCGGTCGCCGCCGCGCTCGCCGCGGAGGGCTGCCGCGGACCCGACGCGGCTCGCCATCCGCGGCGGCAGCGCCGGCGGCTGGACCTCCGCGGCGTCGATGACCACGGTCGACACCTACCGGTGCGCCACGATCATGTACCCGGTCCTGGACATGCTGGCCTTCGCCGGCGAGACCCACGACTTCGAGTCCCGCTACCTCGACAGCCTCGTCGGCACGCTGCCCGAGCACACCGACCGCTACGTCGAGCGGTCGCCGATCAACCGCATCGACAAGCTCGCCGGGCCGGTCCTGCTGCTGCAGGGCCTGGAGGACGAGGTATGCCCGCCCGCGCAGGCCGACCGGTTCGTCGCGAGCCTGGACGGCAGCGGCGTGCCGCACGCGTACCTGACGTTCGAGGGCGAGCAGCACGGGTTCCGCCGCGCCGAGACCGATCCGCGCCGCGCTCGAGGCGGAGCTGTCCTTCTACGGCCAGGTGTTCGGCTTCACCCCGCCCGGCGTGCCGGTGCTGGAGCTGCGCACATGAGTCGTGTCCGCCCGGCCCGGCTCGAGCCGGGCAGCACGGTCGCGCTCGTCGCGCCGTCCGGTCCGCCGGCCGCCCGACCTGGTCGAGGCCGGCGTGGCGGTCCTGCGGGACTGGGGCCTGCGGGTGAAGGTCGGCGAGCACGTGCTCGACCGCCACCCGGACCTGCCCTACCTCGCCGGCCTCGACGCGCACCGCGCCGCCGACCTGCAGCGTGCGTGGTGCGACCCGGACGTCGACGCGGTGATCTGCGCGCGCGGCGGGTACGGCGCCATGCGGATGGTCGACCTGCTCGACTGGGACGCGATGGCCGCGGCCGGGGCCGAAGGTGTTCACCGGCTCCAGCGACATCACCGCGCTGCACACGGCGATCGGCGAGCGGCTCGGCGTGGTCACGCTGTTCTCCGCCATCACCGCCGGCCCCTCGTTCGACGAGACCGCGCAGAAGTACCTGCGCGCCACGCTGTTCGAGCCGGAGACGATGCTGTCGCTCACCGGCCCGTCGGTCGCGACGATGAACCACGGCAGCGCCACCGGCATGGTCGTCGGCGGCAACCTCAGCCTGCTGTCGTCCTGCGTCGGCGCGGCCGCGCCGCCGCCCGACGACGCGATCGTGCTGCTCGAGGACGTCAACGAGGAGCCCTACCAGCTCGACCGGATGCTGACCCAGCTGCTGCGGGCGGGCTGGTTCACCGGCGTGGCCGGCATCGCGCTGGGTTCGTGGACCGGCTGCGGCGAACCGTCCGATGTGTACGACGTGCTCGCGGACCTGGTCGGGGGCCTGGGCATCCCGATGGTGTGGGAGCTCGGCTTCGGGCACATCCCCGCCCAGCTGACGATCCCGCTCGGCGTCGAGGCGACCCTCGACGCGGACGCCGGCACGCTGACCCTCGCCGAGCCCGCGCTGCGCTAGCACCGGACCCGTCGATCCCGTGTCGACCAGGGCCGTCTCACGTCAGGAGCGGGGCGGTGAACCGGCCCGTCGTTTCGCTGTCAGCACATACGATTCGCGGCATGGACGCCATCCGCCGCCGCAGCCTGCTCACCGCCGGACTCGCCTCCGGTGCCGCGCTCGCGGGGTGCACCGCCGCCGACCCGGCCGCGACGCGGGCGAGCGCCCGGTTCGACCCGGACGACTGGGACTCCGTGCGCGCGCAGTTCCCGCTCGACCCGGACGTCATCCAGCTCGCCGCGTTCGTGCTCGCCGCGCACCCCAAGCCCGTCCGCGACGCGATCGACGCGCACCGCGCCGGGCTCGACCGCGACACCGAGCACTACGTCCAGCAGCACGGCGACGAGGAGGACGAGACCCGCAAAGCCGCCGCGCACTACCTCGACACCGATCCGGGGAGCATCGCGCTCACCGACAGCACCACGATGGGGCTCGGCATCCTCTACTCCGGCCTGAAGCTGCGCCGCGGCCAGGAGATCCTGACCACCGAGCACGACTTCTACGCCACCACCGAGGCGCTGCGCCTGGCGAGCGAGCGCTCCGGCGCGACCGTGCGCCGCATCCGGCTCTACGACGAGCCGTCCGCGGCGAACGAGACCGAGATCGTCGACCGGGTCCGCGCCGCGATCCGGCCGCAGACCCGGGTCGTCGCCGTGACGTGGGTGCACTCCGGCACCGGCGTGCGGCTGCCGATCCCGGCCATCGGCGAGGTCGGTCGCCCAGGCCAACGCCGGCCGCGCGCCCGCCGACCGCGCGCTGCTGTGCGTGGACGGCGTGCACGGCTTCGCCGCGGTCGACACCGACATCGGCGACCTGAACTGCGACTTCCTGTCCAGCGGGACGCACAAGTGGCTCTTCGGCCCGCGCGGCACGGGCCTGCTGTGGGGCCGCGACTGGACGCGCTCGCCCCGCTCATCCCCACCTTCTCCGGCGACGGCGGCCCCGGCGCCGCGTTCACCCCCGGCGGCTACCACTCCTTCGAGCACCGCTGGGCCGCCCGCGACGCGTTCGAGTTCCACGGCCGCATCGGCCGCGCCCGCGTCGCCGCCCGGATCACCGAGCAGGCCACCCGGCTGAAGGCGGGCCTCGCGAAGATCGACGGCGTCCGCCTCGTCACGCCGGTCTCACCCGAGCTGTCCGCGGGGATCGTCTGCTGCGAGGTGTCCGGCATGGACGCCTACTCGGCCACCGCCAGGCTGCGCGCCGAACACCGCATCGCCGCCAGCGTGACGCCCTACCAGCAGCAGTACCTGCGGTTCGGGCCCAGCATCGTGACCACCCCGGAGCAGATCGACAGGACGATCGACGCGGTCGGCAAGCTCGTCTAGCGGCGGACGACGACCTCGCTGCCGAGCGGGGTGAATCCTGCCGCGAGGAACGCGCGCAGCGACCGCGCATTGCCTGGCGCCACCGCCGCGAACACGGGCTCGCCATGCGGCACCAGCCGCAGCGCATCCCGGATGAGGCCGCGGCCGGCGCCGCGCTCCCCCGCGGCATCCGGCCGGGTCAGCTCGACCGAGATCTCGGTCCGGCCGGCGAGCCCACACGCGACGGTCGCCAGCCCGCGGTCGTCGCCGTGCACTCGGACGGCGGTGCGCAGGGTCCGCGCCTGCCGGACCCGCGGGTGGTCGTCCAGATCGTGACGCGCGGGCAGTCCCCCGCCGCCCAGGCCGCGCGCCGCGAGCGTCACGTCCAGGGTGTCGACCTGCCCGCCCGGCCCGGCCAGTGCGCGCAGCGCCTCCGGAGCCAGTGCCGACCCGTACGCGTCGAGGCCCGGCAGCTCGCGGTCGCCTGCGACGTACGCGCGGCCGGTCAGCGAGACCACCGCCGCGAACCCGCCCGGCAGCGGCGGCAGGAACACCACCCGCCCGTCGGCCGGCGGGAACTCGCCTCGTGCCGCGTCGAGCAGCACCGCCAGCAGCGGGTGGCTCACGCCCACGCCAGCTCCCGGTCGAGGTCCGGGGCCGCGAACTCCAGCAGCCGGGCCGCCTCCGCCTCGACCTCCTCGTGGTCCACAGTGGACAACCGCTCGAACGGTTCGATCGTCAGCGTGGCGCGGTCGCGGGACCAGCGCAGCTGCCACGAACCCCGCACGATCCCGTCCACCAGCACGGTCGGCGAGATCATCGCGCCGACGCAGACCCGCTTGCGGTACTCGTCCGGCATCAGCCGGGTGCGGTCGGCGTAGGCGATGACCAGGTTGTCGAACTCCGGCAGCAGCCGGACCGGCGCCGGGGTGTCCGCGTCCGGCCAGGACTGGTCCGGCAGGTCGTAGTAGCCGCCGTCGAGCCGCACGAGGTCCGGCATCGCCGAGACGACCTCCGCGAGCCCGGTGACCCCGGACCACGTCTGCACGTCCCGCACCGTCGCCGGGCCGAAACCCGCGAGGTACCGGCTCACCAGCTGCCGCGGGTCCGGCGCCGCGAGCGGGCGCCAGCCACTCGGTCGCCAGCGCGATCGGCGTCGCGCCGCCGCGGCGCCAGGTGCCGTTGGGCGGCGGGTGCACCACCGGCACGAGCAGCTGCACCGACCACGCCAGCGCGGCCGGGTCCGCCGACGGCCACCGCCGCGCCAGCTCGTCCCGCAGCTGCGGGCGGGTCAGCGTCCGCCCGGCCAGCAGCTCCTCCCCCGCCGCGGCCAGCTCCGCGAGGTCCACACCGGCCATCACCTGGCCGAACGCCGCCTGCCGGACGCGGCCCAGCGTCGGCTCCAGCAGCGGCCGCAGCCACCGGTAGTCCGCGGCCGCCACGAGGTGCTGGGTGCCGCGCAACATCGAGGACCGCACCACCGACCGGTCCTCCAGCCGCGTGGTCAGGTCGGCGAGTGCGAACCCGTCGAGCCGCGACCACAGGCCGAGGTAGGGCGCGTTGGGGGCCTGCGCCTGCAGGGCGACCAGCCGCGCCACCGCGTCCACAGTGGACATGTCGGACCGGCGCAGCAGCAGCTGCCGGTCCAGCGTCGCGCGGTTGAGCGCACGCCGGTCAGCGGTGGTCACGGAAGAAGCTTCGCAGGTCCTCGGCCAGCAGGTCCGGCGCCTCCAGACCCGGGAAGTGCCCGCCCCGGTCGAACTCGGTCCAGCGCGCCACCGTGCCCGCCGGGTCGAGCAGCGACCGGATCGAGTTGTCCGCCGGCGAACACCGCCACCCCGAGCGGCACGTCCCCGGCGGACAGCGGCGCCGAGCCCGCCTCGCCCACGAACGCCTTGAACGCCGCCATGCCCTCGTAGGTGAACTGCGCCGACGACGCGCCGGAGCGGGTGAACCAGTACACGCTGATGTTGGTCAGCAGCTGGTCGACGTCCACCGCGTCCTGGGGCGCCACGGCTGCGGGATCGGTCCACGCGGCGAACTTCTCCACGATCCAGGCGAGCTGCGCGGCCGGCGAGTCGGTCAGCGAGTAGGCCAGTGTGGACGGCCGGGTCGACTGCAGGTGCAGGTAGCCGAGCCCGTCCTCCCGGAAGTCGTTGAACCGCTCCGCCCGCACACGGTCCACATCGGACAGTCCGTCGAGCGGCAGCGGCGGCCCGAACGGGTACGGGCCCGGGTCCGTTGATGTGCGCGGCCACCACCCGGCCCGGGCGCCACCATCGGCAGCATCCCGGTCACGCCGGAGCCGACGTCGCCGCCGTGCGCGGCGAACCGCTCGTAGCCCAGCTCCGATCATCAGCGCCGCGAACGCGCCGGCGACGCGGAACAGGTTGCCCCAGCCCGGTCCCGGCGAGCGGCGTGGAGAAGCCGAACCCGGGCAGCGACGGGATCACCAGGTGGAACTCGCCGGTCAGCGGCTCGACCAGGTTCGAGCAGCTCCACGAAGCGAGCCGGGCCAGCCGTGGGTGAGCAGCAGCGGCAGCGCGTCCGGGTTCGCCGACCGGACGTGCACGAAGTGGATCGGCTGGCCGTCGACGGTCGTGATGAACTGCGGGAACGAGTTGAGCCACTTCTCCTGCGCGCGCCAGTCGAAGCGGGTGCGCCAGTACTCGGCGAGGTCGCGCAGGTAGCCGACGGGGACGCCGCGCTCCCAGCCGACGCCGGGCAGCTGCGGCGGGCCAGCGGGTGGCGGCGAGGCGGGTGTGGAGGTCGTCGAGGTCGGCCTGCGGGATGTCGATGCGGAAGGTCTCGATGGTCATGACGCCCAGGCTAGGAACCATTGCGGAAAGGATCGTTCCGCGATGGCGGGCAGAATGGCGGCCATGCTGGACACCTCGGCGCGGCTGCTGCGCCTGCTCTCCCTGCTGCAGGCCCGCCGCGACTGGACCGGCCCGGCGCTCGCCGAGCGGCTCGGCGTCACCACCCGGACCGTCCGCAACGACGTCGAGCGGCTGCGCAACCTCGGCTACCCCGTGCACGCCACCCCGGGCGCGGCCGGCGGCTACCGGCTCGGCGCCGGCGCGCAGCTGCCGCCGCTGCTGCTCGACGACGAGGAGGCCGTCGCCGTCGCGGTCGGGCTGCGCACCGCGGCCGGCGGCACGGTCACCGGCATCGAGGAGACCTCGGTGCGCGCGCTCACCAAGCTCGAGCAGGTGCTGCCCGCGCGGCTGCGCCACCGGGTCAACGCGCTGCACACCGCGACCGTCGCCGATGCCCGGCGGCGGCCCGACCGTCGACGCGGACGTGCTCACCACGCTCGCCGCGGTCTGCCGCGACCACGAGCGGCTGCGGTTCGACTACACCACCCACGACGGCGCCGCGGTCACCCGCACCGTCGAGCCGCACCGCCTCGCCCACGCCCGCGGCCGCTGGTACCTCGTCGCCTACGACCTCGACCGGCACGACTGGCGCACGTTCCGCGTGGACCGCCTCCGGCCGAAGATCCCCACCGGCCCGCGGTTCACCCCGCGCGAGCCGCCCGGCGGCGACCTCGCCGGCGTACGTCGCGGCGAAGCTCGGCACCGCGACCTGGCGCTTCCGCGCCACCGTCCGGGTGTTCGCCCCGCCGGCGAGCTCGCCGCGACAGCTGCCGCCCGGCATCGAGCTGCTGTCGTCCACCGAGGACGAGTGCGTGGTCGCCGTCGGCTCCGACACCCCGCAGATGCTGGCCGTCTACATCGGACTGCTGGACGCCGACTTCGAGGTGACCGGCCCGCCGGAGCTCGTCGAGCAGTTCGCGATCCTCGCCACGCGCTACGCGAGAGCGGCGAGATCGGGCGGTGAGAATCGGCGCCATGACGCGAACCGACGCCTCGTGCAGCGGATCCTCGCCGAGTGCGCCCGGCGCGGCCGGCCCGCCGTGGTCGCCGACTGCGTGCGGCTCGTCGAGGGCGGCGACGCCGGACGACGCGTTCGTCCGCGTGCTGGCCGGCCGCACCGCGCCGTGGTGGTTCGCCCACCGCGCAGGACGAGGACCTGCGCTACTGGCTGCGCGTGTGGGGCGCCCGCGGGCTGCTGTGGGCGTGGGACGACAGCGCGCTGCCCGCGCTGCGGGCCGCGATCGCGCGACCCGGCCTGGCGGGTACGCGAGATGGCCGCGAAGGTCGTCGCCCGCAACCTCGTCGGCGACGCGCTCGACGACGTCGCCGCGCTGCGCGACGACCCGGTCCGCCGGGTCCGCGCCGCCGCCACCCGCGCGGTCGCCACGCTCACGGCGAAGGGCGCGTGAGTTCCCAGATCGACGTCGACGCCGATCTCCCGCGCCGAACGCCGGCTCGCGCGGCGGGCTGCGCCGCGCCACCTCGGTGAAGCCCAGCCGGCGCGGCACCCCGGAGCTCGCGGTGTTCGCCGCGTCGTGCCAGATCTGCACCCGGCCGACCCACGGCAGCGCGAACGCCTCGTCGACCAGCAGGCCCGCCGCGAGCGTCGCGTAGCCGTGGCCGGTGTGCGCGGGGTGCAGCCAGTAGCCGATCTCCAGCGCGTCCGGCACCTCGTTGCGCTCCATCCCGCACGTGCCGACCGGCGCGCCGGCGACGGTGATCGCGTAGCGAGTACACCTCGCCCGCCGCCCAGTTCTGCCGCGCTGCGCGTCGACGAACGCCGCCGCGTCCTCCCGGGTGTACTCCCCCGCCGCCCACGACATCCACGGCCGCAGCGAGTCCTGCGCCCCGGTCACGAGCCCGTACAGCGTGTCCACGTCGCCGGGCCCCAGCGGACGCAGCACGACCGGCCCGGCCGGCCATCAGGTGACCGGGCGGGCCGACCAGTGCAGCGGGTCCGGCCGCACCAGCGACACCGCCGCCAGCACCGACGCCGCGACCGCCAGGAACATCCACGCCCACACGTACAGCAGCTGCTCGCCGTCCGCCGAGTACGGCGCCACCATGAACGCCGACACCCCCACGAACACCGCCAGCTGGCGCGGTTTCCACGGCAGCCCGGCCGCCAGCGCCAGCCCCCACGTCAGGTACCACGGCAGCATCGTCGGCGACAGCAGCGCGACCGCGAACAACGCGAACGCCGCCCGCCGCACCGCGTCCGGGCCGCCGTCGCGGGCCCGCCACCACTGCCGCACCACGATCACCACCAGCACGACCGTGCCGATGATCCGGGTGATCGTGATGACCCAGTCCCGCGGCACGTCGACCGCGATGCCGATGACGCCGTGCAGGATCTCCCCCGCCGCGGTCGGCACCGACAGCCAGTTCACCAGCCGCGACGACGCGTTGATCATCGTCACCCAGCCCAGGTCCACCCCGGCCAGCACGGTGACCGCCGCGAACACCGCGACGAACACCGCCACCGCACCGGCGCACGCCCGCGCGAAGTTGCGCCACCGGGTCGAGGACAGGTGCCCGGCCCACACCCACACCAGGAACGGCAGCGCCACCAGCGCGCTCGCCTTCACCGCGACGCCGAGCGTCACCAGCGCGATCCCGGCCGACGTGGCGCCGGTCGAGCACCAGCACCGTGCCCGCGGCCAGGAACCCGATCATCAGCAGGTCGTTGTGCGGGCCGCCGACCAGGTGCACGACCGTCAGCGGGCCGGCGATGCAGCATCCACGCCGCGACCGGCAGCCGGCCGCCGAGGTGGCGCACCAGCCCGGGCAGCGCCCACACCAGCAGCCCCAGCCCGACCAGCTGCAGCGACCCGGGTGAGGATCACGCCGGCGACGATGTTCGTGCCGGTCAGCCACACGGTTCCCTTGACCAGCAGGATGAACAGCGGCCCGTACGGCGCCGGGCTGGTCCTGCCAGAACGGGTGCACGTTCTCGATGAGCTCCGGCGTGGCCAGCACGGTCGGGCCGACGGTGAACGGGTCGTACCCGGCCAGCGCGATCGCGCCCTGCGCGAGGTAGGAGTACACGTCGCGGGTGAACAGCGCGGGCGCGAGGAGCAGCGGCGCGATCCAGCACGCGGCCGCGACCAGCACCGGCCGGGTGCCGGCGCGTCCCGGCGAGCACCTGGCGGCCCAGCCGCACCCACGCCCACACCAGCAGCGCGTACCCGGCGTAGACGCACGATCGTGGCGAGCATCTTGCCGTGCCCGTAGCGCAGCCACGACGACGGGACCGTCGGACATGATCGGGTCGTCGAGCGCGCCCGCCGCCGCGCCCATGCCGCCGGCCAGCAGCAGCAGCGAGCCGACCGTGCCGAGCACGATCGTGCGCCTCGGCAGGGCGGCCCGCTGCGGGCGGGCGCCTCGGCGGCGTTCACGGTGTCGGCTTCCCCGGGCCCGGTATCGGTCCCGGCCTCAGCGCTCAACGGACATTCCCACCGGCGTGAGCGGCTCGTCGTCCGGGCCGAACACGTTCAGCGGGTCCGGCCGCAGCAGCGAGACACCGGCCAGCACCGACACACCGGCGGCCAGGGCGATGAACAGCCAGTTGTAGAGCAGGTCGTCGCCGGCCGGGGTGTAGGTCAGCACGAGGAACACCGCGAAGCGTGACCTGCACGGCGAGCTGGCGGCGCTTCCAGGGCAGCGCGGCGGCGAGCACGAAGCCCCAGGTCAGGTACCACGGCAGCGTGGCGGGCGAGAGGATCGCGACGACCAGCAGCGCGATCGCGGCGCGCTTGACCGCGTCCGGGCCGCCGTCGCGGGCGCGCCACCACTGCTTCACCAGGATCGACGAGCATCAGCGATGCCGCCGACCACGCGCAGCACGTTGACGAAGTAGACCTTCGGGGTGTCGAAGACCAGGCCGACCACGCCGTGGATGAACTCGCCGACGCCGGTCGGCAGCGACAGCCAGTTGACGATCGCGGTCGGCGCGTCGAGCGCGGCGATCCAGCCGAGGTCCACTCCGGACACGATCGTCGCCGCGGCGAACGTGACGACGAAGATCCCGACCGAGCACGCGCACGCCCGCGCGAAGTTGCGCCACCGGGTCGAGGACAGGTGCCCGGCCCACACCCACACCAGGAACGGCAGCGCGACCGCCGCGGTCGCCTTCACCGCGACCGCCATCGTCAGCAGCACCATGCCGAGCACGTGTCGTCGTTCGAGCATCATCGCGGTGCCGGCGGCGAGGAAGCCGACCATCAGCAGGTCGTTGTGCGGCCCGCCGATCAGGTGCACCACGGTCATCGGCCCGGCGATCGCGAGCCACAGCGCCACCGGCAGCCGGCCGCCGAGGTGGCGCACCAGCGTCGGCATCGCCCACAGCAGCAGCGCCGACGCCGATCACCAGGCCGAGCCGCATCAGCAGCACGCCGGCGATCATGTTCGTGCCGGTGACCGAGATGACGCCCTTGGCCAGCAGGATGAACAGCGGCCCGTACGGCGCCGGGGTGCTCTGCCAGAACGAGTCGACGTTGTCCACCACGGGGTCGACGTCGAGGTTGCCCGGCCCGACCGTGAACGGGTCGAAGCCGTGCAGCGGCAGCGTGCCGTAGGCGATGTAGAGGTAGGCGTCCCGGCTGAACACCGGCGGGCGAGAACAGCATCGGCACGATCCAGCACGCCGCCGCGACGAGCACCGGCCGCGCGCCGACCCGCCCGGCGAGCACGTGCCGGCCCAGCCGCACCCACGCCCACACCACGAGCAGGAATCCGATGTAGAGGATGACCGTGGCGAGCATCCGGCCGTGGCCGTACCGGATCCACGACATCGCGCCGCGGCCCAGTACCGGGTCCTGGGCCAGGATCGCGCCCGCGCCGAGCGCGCTGACCAGGATCAGCACGCTGCCGATCGTGCCGAGCGCGATCGTGCGCACCGGCAGCGGATGCGTGCGCACACCGGGCTCGGCGCTCGGTCGCGTCAACGGTGGTCACAGGAGGCGCCCCGGTGGTCGGGTCGGTGGTGGTGAACATGGCGGTCTGAGATTACACAGGGGCGTTGGTCCGACTGTCGCAACGGCTGCTTTTCGGCGCACCGGGCGTGCCGGGCGGGACACCCGGGGTAGTGATCACGCCGGTGGTCACGCTTCCGTCGGCTGGGTGGTCGGGCAGCGCGGCCAGCAGCGAGCGGGTGTAGTCGTGCTTCGGGTCGCGCAGGACCTCGTCCACCGGGCCCACCTCGACCAGCTCGCCCTGGTACATCACCGCGACGCGGTCGGCGATGTTCCACGCCAGGCCGAGGTCGTGGGTGATGACCAGCGCGGCGAGGCCCAGCTTGGCGCGCAGCCGCAGCAGCAGCGCCAGGATCTCCCCGCGCACCGACGCGTCCAGCGACGCCACCGGCTCGTCGGCCACCAGCAGCTTCGGCTCCAGCGCCAGCGCGCCGGCGATCACCACGCGCTGGCGCTGCCCGCCGGAGAGCTGGTGGGGCAGCAGCGGCATGAACTCCTCCGGCGGGCGCAGCTCCGCCGCCTCCAGCGCGGCGGCCACCTGCTCGCGCTCGTCGCCGGTCACCCGGTGGATGCGCAGGCCCTCGGCGACCGACTCGTACACCGAGTGCCGCGGGTTCAGCGCGCTCGTCGGGTCCTGCAGCACGAGCTGCACCTGCCGGCGGTAGGCCTTGAGCCCGCGGCTGGACCTCGGCACCGGCGTGCCGTCGTACACGACCCGCCCGCTCGTCGGCTGCTGCAGGCCCAGGATCGTGCGGGCCAGCGTCGTCTTGCCCGACCCGGACTGGCCGACCAGCGCGACGATCTCGCCGGGCCGCACCTCCAGGTCCACGCCGGCGACCGCGTGGGTGACGTCGCGGCCGCGGCCGGAGAACGTCACCCGCAGGTCCTCGGTGCGCAGCAGCGGTTCCGCCGCCGGATCCGGGTCGGCGGTGGCGGGTGGCTCCGGCAGGCCCAGCGGGCTGCTGGTGGCCGGCGCGTAGCGGTACACCGGGTCGCCGACGGTCGGGAACGCGGCCGCGAGCGCCTTCGTGTGCGGGTGCTGCGGCGTCGGCGATGATCGACTGTCGCCTCGCCCTCCTCGACGAGCTCGCCCTCGTACATCACCGCGAGCCGCGCGCAGGTCGAGGCGAGCACCGCCAGGTCGTGGCTGATCATGATCAGCCCGATGTCCTGGTCGGCGACCAGCTTCGTCATCAGGTCCAGCACCTGCGCCTGGACGATCACGTCGAGCGCGGTGGTCGGCTCGTCGGCGATGATCAGCCGCGGCTCGCAGGCCAGCGCCATCGCGATCATCACCCGCTGCTTCTGCCCGCCGGACAGCTCGTGCGGGTACGCGTCGCCCTTCGCGGCCGGCAGCTCCACCTGGGCGAGCAGCGCGTCGACCCGCTTGCGCAGCGCGCCCGGCGGCGGGCTGGGTCGTCGCTGTGCAGCACGATCGGCTCGGCGATCTGGTCGCGGACCCGGCGCACCGGGTTCAGCGCGTGCATCGCGCCCTGGAACACGATCGCCGCGGTCGTCCAGCGCACCGCGCGCAGCCGGCCCCACTTCATCGTGGTGACGTCCTCGCCGTCGAGCAGGATCTCGCCGCCGATCTCGGCGGAGGTGGGCAGCAGCCGCAGCACCGACATCGCGAGCGTCGACTTGCCGCAGCCGGACTCGCCCGCGAGGCCGAGCGTCTCGCCCGCGTCCAGCGTCAGGTCGACCCCGCGCACGGCCTCGACGTCGCGCGAACCGCTGCGGTAGCGCACGGTCAGGTCCCGCAGCTCCAGAAGCGCCATCCGCTCAGCCCTCCCGCAGCCGTGGGTTCAGGACGGACTCCAGCGCCCGCCCGCACATGGTGAACGCCAGCACCACGATGCCGATCGCGATGCCCGGCGGCAGCAGGTACCACCAGGCGCCCGCGATGACCGCGCTGTCCAGCCACGCCGAGCGCAGCATGGTGCCCCACGACGGCCGCAGCGGGTCCGGGTCGCCCAGGCCGAGGAACGACAGCGTCGACTCGGCGACGATCGCGCTGCCGACCGCGAGCGTGGTGTTGACGAACACCAGCGGCAGCACCGCGGGCAGCACGTGCTTGGTGATCACGTGCAGGTGCCCGCCGCCGAGCGCCCTGGACCGCTCGATGTAGGGCCGCGCCTCGATCGTCAGCGTCTGCGCGCGGACCAGCCGCGCCGCCGACGGCCACGACGTCAGCCCGATCGCGAGGATGATCGTGCCGATGCCCCGCTCCAGCACGGTCGACAGCGCGATCGCGAGCACCAGCGACGGCAGCACCAGGAAGAAGTCGGTGACCCGCATCAGCGCGGCCGACACCCAGCGGCCGTAGTGCGCGGCCAGGATCCCGATGATCGTGCCGATGGCGATCGACAGCAGCGTCGCCACGAACCCGACGGTCAGCGACATCCGCGCGCCCCACAGGGTCAGCAGCAGCACCGAGCGGCCCGGGCCGGTCGGTGCCGAGCAGGAACTCCCCGCTCGGCGGTTCCATCCGCCCGCCGGTCGCCTTGGTGACGTCCAGGCCCTCCTGGTCGGTGATGCACCGGCGCGAGGACCGCGAGCAGCACGATGAGCACGAGCAGGCCCGAGCCCGACCAGGCCGGTGCGCTGCTCGGCGAACTGGCGCCACCCGGCGGCGAACGCGGCGCCGCGCCGCCGCCACGCCAGCGCGCGGGGAGTCGGCGTGGTGGTCACACTCATGACGCACGCACCCGGGGGTCGAGGACGCGGTAGAGGAGGTCCGCGACCACGTTCATGACGATCACCGCGCCGGCCAGCACGATGAACGTGCCCTGCAGCAGCGGCAGGTCGCGGTGGCGTCAGCGCGTCGTAGGTGAGCAGCCCCAGGCCCGGCCAGGAGAACACCGTCTCCACGGTGACCGCGCCCGCGATCACGAACCCGAGGTGCAGGAACACGAGCGTCACCGTCGGCAGCAGCGCGTTGGGCACCGCGTGCCGGCGGCGCACGAGGTCGTCGCGCAGGCCCTTGGCGCGGGCGGTGGTGAGGTAGTCCGCGTCCATCTCCTCGATCAGCGAGGAGCGCATGACGAGCTGGTACTGCGCGTAGATCACCGCGACCAGGGTGATCGTCGGCAGCACCATGTGGTGGGCGATGTCGATCGCCTGGGGCAGGAAGTCCGGTGGCGTGTCGGAGTCGACGAGCCCCGCGGTCGGGAACAGCCCGCTGGTGGCGCCGAGCAGCAGCATGCCGAGCCAGAACGTCGGCGTGGACCACAGGGCCAGCGCGACGCCGGTGGCGACCCGGTCGAACCGGCTTCCCCGCTGCCAGGCCGAGCGGGTGCCCAGCCACAGGCCCAGCGCCACGGCGAGGATCGTGGAGACGCCGACGAGCAGCAGCGTCGGCAGCAGCCGCTCGCCGATCTTCTGCAGCACCGGCACCCGGTACACATAGGACTCGCCGAGGTCGCCGTGCAGCAGCTTCCCGAGGTAGTCGAGGAACTGCTGGTACATCGGGTCGTCGAGGCCGAGCTGGCTCTCGCACCTCCGCCATCGCCTCGGGCGTGGCGGGGCGGCCGCGGAACATCGTCTGGATGACGTCCCCCGGCAGCACCCGGAACAGCAGGAACCCGAGCACGATCACCAGTGCCAGGCTGATCAGGCCGCCGCCGATCTTGGTCAGCACGTAGCGGACGGCTCCGCCACCACGAGTGGGTGGCGGAGCCTCCGCTAGTGCGTCCTCGGTCGGCGTGAGGATGTCCGACACGAAACTCCCTTGTCGCGAGCTACTCGCGGTCTTCCGCGGTCTTGCGCCGGCCGCGCGCGAACAGCAAGCCGCCGACGAGCAGGATCACCACGATGCCGCCGACGATGCCGAGGATCAGCCCGGTGTTGCTGCCGGAGTCCGCTGCCGCCTCGCTGGTCTGCGCCCCCGAGGTCGTCATCATCCCGTTCTCGTCGAACGTCGGCACCGGACCCTCACCCTTGGGCGTGGCGCCGAAGTAGCCCCAGTAGCCCTGCTGGTTCATGATCACGCCGCCGTCGGCCGGCTGCAGCGGGAAGCCCTCGAACGCGTCCTTGCGGTACGCCTCGAGCGCGTTGTCGTAGCCCAGGATGACCAGGGTGGCCTGGTCGTAGAGCCGCTCCTGCATCTGCTTGACGATGTCGGCCCGCTTCGCCGGGTCGAACTCCTTGAGCTGCTGGGCGTAGAGGTCGTCGTACTCCTCGTCGCACAGGAAGGAGTCCGGCGTGCCGCCCTTGCCCTGCGCGTTCGGCCGGTTCGCGCAGGTCTGCAGCGACAGCACGTAGTCCGGGTCCGGGTTGGCGTTCCAGCCGGAGAACGCGATGTCGAAGTCGCCGCGCGTGGTGTCCTCGTTGACCTGGTCGTCCGACCGCGGCTCCAGGGTGATGTTGATGCCGATGTCCTTGAGCCAGCCCTTGATGAACGGGCCGCCGGTCTCGTCGAGGTTGGTCTCGGCGTGCGCGAGCAGCCGCAGGTTCAGCGGCTTGCCCTGCTTGTCCGCCCGGATCCCGTCGGCGCCCTTCTTGTAGCCGGCCTCGTCGAGCATCTGGTTGGCCTTGTCGAGGTCGAACGACCGCTTCTCGTCGCCCGACGGCTTCCACGCGTAGTCGGCGAAGACCGGCGGGATGTAGCCCTCGGCCTCCTCGGCGTAGCCGCCCCACACCTTGTCCACCAGCGTCTTGGAGTCGATGGCGGTGGCGATGGCCTGGCGCAGCTTGACGTCCTTGAGCGCCGGGTTGCCGTTGCCGATCGGCTTGCCGTCGTTGGTGGCGGCGCCGGGGTTGATCACGATCTCGTTGAACCGGCGGTTCTGCGCGTTGTTGAGCGTGATGTCCGGGTTGTTCTTGAGCGCGTCGAACTGGGTCGGCGTCAGCCGGTTGATCAGGTCGACCTGGCCGCTCTGCAGCGCGGTGACCGCGGCGTCGGCGTTGCGGTAGTAGATGAAGTGCAGGTCGCTCGATCTTCGGCGCGCCCCGCCAGTAGTTGGGGTTGGCCTTCATCTTGACGAACTGCGCCTCTTTGAACTCCGTCACCGAGAACGGACCGCTGCCGACCATCGGGAACTCCGGCTCGGCGCCGATGTCGGTCATCTTCGACCAGATGTGCTCGGGCACGATCGGGATGTCCAGCGCGAGCATCGTCGCCTGCGGCACCTTGGTCTTGATCACCAGGGTGTTGTCGTCGGTCGCCTCCACCGACTCCCACTGCGCGACGTAGCTGCCGTTGGCCGTCCGCGCGGTCTCGTCGGTCGAGCATCTTGTTGAACGTGAACGCCGGGTCCTTCGCGGTCAGCGGCTCGCCGTCGGACCACTTCACGCCCTTGCGCATGTGGAAGGTCCAGGTGAGCTTGTCGCTCGGACGTCTCCCAGCTCTCCGCGAGGCTCGGCTCGGGCTGCTGGTCCTTCTGGCTGTAGACCGTGAGGTAGTCGAACGCGGTGCGGAGGATGTCCGTGCCCGTCCGCGTGATGCTGATGAACGGGTTGAGCGAGTCGATCTCCTGGGTCACGCCGATCTTGAGGATCTTGGAACCCTGCGCCTGCGCCGCCTTCGCGACGGGAGCGGTCGACGCGCCGGCCGAACCTGCGGTAACACCTACGGGCACCGTGACCAGGGCGGACACGAGAAGGGTGATACCGAGCGCGACACGCCTCGATCTCACGATGATCACCTCTTCCTGATAGTTGAGAGGAAGTAACCACCTGTGGGTTGAAAAAGTCAATGAGTGTCGGCGACGTGTACCAAGACGTAACGTGGGGCTCGTGCGGATCATGATTTCAGCCGACATGGAAGGCGCCACGGGCGTCACCTGGACCGGGGACGTCGAGGTCGGGACCGAGCAGTGGCAGCGGTTCCGGACGATGTTCACCGGCGACGTGAACGCCTGCGTCGAGGGCCTGTTCGCGGGCGGTGCGACCGACGTACTGGTGAACGAGGCGCACTCGTCGCAGCGCAACATCCTGCTCGAGGACCTCGACACGCGGGCGCGGCTGCTCACCGGCCGGCACAAGCCGCTGTCGATGATGCAGGGCATCGACTCCGGGATGGACGGCGTCGTGTTCCTCGGCTACCACGCCGCCGCCGGCCTCGACGGTGTTCTTTCCCACACCTACCTGCCGAACCAGATCACCGGCGTGTGGCTCGACGGCGTGCGGGCGAGCGAGGGACGGCTCAACTCCGCGCTCGCCGCCGAGTACGGCGTGCCGGTCCTGCTGGTCACCGGCGACGACCTGACCTGCACCGACGCCGGCGAGTACGACCCGGAGGCGCAGACCGTGGCGGTCAAGGAGTGCGTCAGCCGCTACGCCGCGATCTGCGCCCCGCCCGCGGTCACCGCGGCCATGATCAGCGAGGCGGCGCAGGCGGGCATGGCCCGTGCCGGGCGTGTCGCCGGGTCGGCGGGCGGGCACCGGATCGAGGTCGAGTTCGACGCCGCGCACCTGGCCGCGGCCGCCGCGGTGGTGCCGACGGTGGACCTGCTGGACGTGCGCCGCGTCGGCTTCGACGCGGCGTCGATGACCGACGCCATGAAGGCGTTCAAGGTGGTCACCGCCATCGCGAGCGGTGCCGTGGAGGGCAGCTATGGGTGAGGCAGTCGAGGAGTTGTGCGCGCAGCTCATCAGGTTCGACACGACCAACCGCGGTCGCGGCGACTCGGCCGGTGAGCGCGAGGCGGCCGAGTTCGTCGCGGGCCACCTGGACGCGGCCGGGCTCGAGCCGTCGATCCTGGAGCGCACGCCGCGGCGCAGCAACGTGGTCACCCGGGTGGCGGGGTCCGACCCGTCGCTCGCCCCGCTGCTCGTGCACGCACACCTCGACGTGGTGCCGGCCGACCCCGCCGAATGGACCGTGCCGCCCTTCGCCGGCGAGATCCGCGACGGGTTCGTGTGGGGCCGCGGCGCGGTCGACATGAAGGACATGTGCGCGAACCTGCTGACCGTGCTGGCCCGCTGGGCGGCCGAGGGCCGCGGGCCGCGACGTGACGTCGTGCTCGCGTTCGTCGCCGACGAGGAGGACAACGGCGAGTGGGGCGCCCACTGGCTGATCGAGGAGCACCGGTCGCTGTTCGACGGCGTCGCCGCGGCGATCGGCGAGTCCGGCGGCTACACGGTCCGCGCGTCGACGGCCGCTGGTGCGCCGGCGCGGCTCTACCCGGTGGCGACCGCGGAGCGCGGCACCGCCCACCTCAAGCTGACCGCGACCGGCCGGGCCGGGCACGGCTCGCGGCGCAACGACGACAACGCCGTGCGCACGCTGGTCGCCGCCGTGCAGCGGCTCTCCGAGCACCGCTGGCCGGTCGTGCTGACGCCCGCCGTGCGCGCCTTCTTCGAGCGCGCCGGTGCCGCACTGGGCATCCCGGTCGACCTGACCTGCGACGACGCGGTCGACGAGACGCTGCGCCGGTTCGGCCCGGCGGCGAAGATCGCGGAGAACACCGTGCGCAACAGCACGACGCCGACCGTGCTGGAAGCCGGGTACAAGGTCAACGTCATCCCCGGCGTCGCGCAGGCGCAGATCGACACCCGGGTGCTGCCCGGCACCGAGGAGGAGATGTTCGCCGAGGTGGACCGGCTGCTCGGCCCGGAGATCAGCCGCGAGTTCCTGGCCCACCAGCCACCGGTGCAGGCGCCGGTCGACTCCCCGTGGTTCGCCGCGATGGCGGCCGCGCTGGAGGCCGAGGACCCGGAGGCGGTGGTCGTCCCGTTCTGCATGGGCGGCGGCACCGACGCGAAGGCGTTCGCGAGCCTGGGCGTGGACTGCTTCGGGTTCGCCCCGCTGTGGCTGCCCGAGGGGTTCGACCACCGGCTGATGGCCCACGGCGTGGACGAGCGCGTCCCGGTCGAGGGCCTGCGGTTCGGTACGAACGTCCTGGACCGCTTCCTCTCAGCCGTCTGACCAGCCCTCTGACCGCTGGGTCCGGTAGTGGTAGCGGGCCGCCGTCGTGAAGCCGGCCCGCGCGTAGAACGCCCGCGCGCCGGGGTTGTCCTCGCGCACCTGCAGCCAGCACCGCGCCACGCCGGCCTGCTCGAGCAGCCCGTGGAACACCACCGACGCCAGCCCGCGCCGCCGCGCGTCCGGGCGCACCGCCATGCAGTACAGCCCGCCCCACTCCCCGACCAGCGCCAGCCGCGCCACCGCGGCGACCCCGTCCGCGTCGCGCACGGTGCCGTACAGCGCGGGCCCGCCGGTCAGGATCCGCCGGGCCACCTCCCGCGCGGCGGCGTCGCCCCGCCCGTCGACCGCCCACCACAGGTCCAGCCACTCCTCGTCCGGCTCGTCGGTCACCGCCACGGGACCGGCACGCAGCCGGCCGAGCACCGCCGGCACCGCCGCCACCTCGACCGCGGTCGGCGACCCGTACGCGTACCCGCGCGCCGCGAGCACCGCGTCCAGGTCCGCCGGGCGGACGGCGGGCCCCAGCTGGAAGATCGCGGGCAGTCCGTGCGTGGCGTAGAGCGCCTCCACCTCGGCCACCGCCGCGGCCACGTCCGGCGGAGCGGCCAGCGCCGCCACCGAGTTGGCCCGCTGCGTCACCCCGCCCGACACGCGCGCCACCCAGCCGCCCACGTCCACTTCGGACAGCGCCGGCCAGCCGCGGCGCAGCAGGTCGTCGAACACGCCGCCGTCACACGCGCTGGGGCGGCAGCCCGGTCGGGTTGATGTCCGGCAGGATCTTCGACTGCCACAGCGCCTGCACCGACGGCCGCAGCGTGGTGAGCACCCGCTCGACGCCGTTCTCGCCCAGCGCCGACAGCCCGCCGGTCCACGCGCGCTCGTCGGTCCGCTCCTCGATCGCGTCGAGGAACTCCCGGCCCCATGCGGTCAGCCGGCCGTCCTCGCCGAGCACGCCCCGCGACCGCAGCGCCTTCGCGGCCGCGGTCCAGTCCTGCTCCGACCACCCGCGCACCGACCGCATCAGCTCGGCCGGGAACTTGCCGGCGCCGACCTGCAGCAGCAGCGCCTCCAGCCCCGTGACGCCGGCCGCCAGCAGCGCCGCGACGTGCCCGTCGCCGCGGTGCTCGCGCAGCGTCGTGGCCAGCTGCCACAGCGCCGCGACCGGGTCGTCGGGCAGCGCCAGCTCGGAGTTCGCCGCGTACAGCGCCCGCCCGGTCGGGTCCAGCGAGGCGGCCACCGGCCCGAGCGCGGCGGTCGCCTCGGCGCACGCGTCCTCGGCCACGCCGGCCGACCGCAGCGCGTCCACCGACACCTCCGACCGGGCGGCCAGGCAGGCCTCCGGGGTGGCGCGCGACCACGCGTCCGGCAGCGCCTTGAACACCATCGACGGCTCGAACCCCGCGAACGTCGCGACCACCGCACCGGCGCCGACCGGCCCGAACGGCGCCGCGCGGAACGCGAAGTAGGTCATCCAGAACCCGCGCAGGCCGATCGACTTCCCGGCGTCACGGACGCCGGGAGCGAAGTAGACGACTCCGTGGATCGGTTCCAGTGCGGTCCACAGCCGCCGGGCAGGGTGCATCGGCACCTCCTCACGTGTCCCTAGGATCATGCGCCATCGGCGGGCGGACGAGCGAGTGAGGAGCGTCGCGGAAATGAGTGCTCGGGGTTTCTTCTCGTCGTTCGAGAACACCGACCCCCCGCTGACCTGGATCGACGTGACCGACATCGACACCGAGGGCGCGCCCCGCGCGGCCGGCGCGTCGATGAGCACCCGGGAGGGCGGCGGGCCCGCCAAGCCCTACACCGCGAAGGCCGGCGTCGGGTTCACCGGCACCCGCGCGCTGCGCTACCAGGGCTCGCACTCCGCACGCGGCGCCGCGAGCGTGGTGAACAAGCTGTTCCTCGTCGACATGCTGGTCGCGCGGGACACCGAGCTCTCCTACGTGGTCTTCCCCGAGCTGCTCGGCGACGACCTGCGCTACCCGAGCACGTTCCTCACCGTCGACCTCGCCTTCGACGACGGCACCCGGCTCTCCGAGCTCGGCGTCACCGACCAGCTCGGCTTCCCCTGGACGCCACGCGGGCAGGGCGAGTCGCGGGCGCTCGCCCCCGGCCAGTGGAACCACCGGTCGGTGCGGATCGGCGCGGTCGCCGAGGGCAAGGTCGTGGTCAAGGTGCTGCTCGGCTACGACAACCCGGCCGGGCCCGCCGAGTTCGCCGGCTGGGTCGACGACATCGCGATCGTCGACCGGCCCAAGCCCGAGGCCCGCCGGCCCGCCGACCACGTGGTCACCACCCGCGGCACGAACTCGACCAAGGCCTACTCGCGCGGCAACACGTTCCCGGCGACCGCGGTGCCCCACGGGTTCAACTTCTGGACCCCGGTCACCGACGCCGGCGCGAAGGACTGGATCTACAGCTACCAGCGCGACAACGACGAGCAGAACCTGCCCGCGGTGCAGGCACTGTCGGTCAGCCACCAGCCCAGCCCGTGGATGGGCGACCGGCAGACCTTCCAGGTGCTGCCCTCGGCCGCCGCCGGCAAGCCCCGCGCCGGGCGCCGCGCGCGGGCGCTGACCTTCCGGCACCGCAACGAGATCGCCCGCCCGCACCACTACGGCGTCCGCTTCACCAACGGCATCCGCGCCGACATCGCGCCGGCCGACCACGCGGCGCTGCTGCGGTTCACCTTCCCCGGCGAGGACGCCAACCTGATCTTCGACAACATCGGCCGGCAGGGCAGGCTCGTGCTCGACACCGTGGGCGGCACCGTGTCCGGCTACTCCGACGTCCGAAGTGGACTGTCCGCCGGCGCGACCCGGATGTTCTTCCACGCCACCTTCGACCGCGCGATCGCCGGCGGCGGCCACCTGTGGCGCTGGTTCCTGACCCGCAAGGTCACCGGCTACCTGCGGTTCGAGCCGGACCCGGCCGGCGAGACCGCGGTGACCATGCGGATCGCGACCTCGCTGATCAGCGTGGCGCAGGCGAAACGCAACCTGTGGCTGGAGATCTCCGACGACGACACGTTCGAGACCGTCCGCGAGCGCGCCGCGCGGGCGTGGGACGAGCGGCTCGGCCGCGTCGAGGTCGAGGGCGCGAGCGAGGACCAGCTCGTCACGCTGTACTCCAACCTCTACCGGCTGCACCTCTACCCCAACCGCCTCCACGAGAACACCGGCACCGCCGACGCGCCGGCGTACGCCTACGCGAGCCCGTTCACCAAGCCGGCCAAGAAGAACACGCCCACCCAGACCGGCGCGGCGCTCGTGTCCGGCCGGGCCTACGTCAACAACGGGTTCTGGGACACCTACCGCACCGCCTGGCCCGCCTACGCGCTGCTCGACCCGGTGCACTGCGGCGAGCTGATCGGCGGTTTCGTCCAGCAGTACAAGGACAGCGGCTGGATCGCGCGCTGGTCCTCCCCCGGCCACGCCGACCTGATGACCGGCACCAGCTCCGACGTGGCGTTCGCCGACGCCTACCTCAAGGGCGTGCGCGGCTTCGACGTCCAGGCCGCCTACGAGGCCGCGCTGCGCAACGCGACGGTCGCCCCGCCCGAGGACGCGGTGGGGCGCAAGGGACTCGGCAGCTCGATCTTCATCGGCTACACGCCGACCTCCACCGAGTTCGGTCTGTCCTGGACGCTCGAGGGCTGCCTCAACGACTTCGGCATCGCGAACCTCGCGGCGATGCTCGGCGACAAGGACAACCACGAGTACTTCCTGCGACCGGGCACTGCACTACGTCCACTCGTTCGACCCGGCGACCGGGTTCTTCCAGGGACGCCAGGACAACGGCCACTGGCGGCACGCGCCCAACCAGTTCGACCCGCGCGCGTGGGGCGGCGACTACGTCGAGACGAACGCCTGGAACACCGCGTTCAGCGTGCCGCACGACGGCGCCGGGCTCGCCGGCCTGCACGGCGGCCGGCACGCGCTGGCCGCGAAGCTCGACGAGTTCTTCGCGACGCCGGAGACCGGCCGGGCGCGCGGGAGGTACTGGCGGGCGATCCACGAGATGGCCGAGGCCCGCGACGTGCGGATGGGCCAGTACGGGCACAGCAACCAGCCCTCGCACCACATCCCGTACATGTACGCCTACGCCGGCGCGCTGTGGCGCACCCAGGAGAAGGTGCGCGACGTGCTGGCCCGGCTCTACGCCGGCAGCGAGATCGGCCAGGGCTACTACGGCGACGAGGACAACGGCGAGATGTCCGCGTGGTGGCTGTTCGGCGCGCTGGGCTTCTACCCGCTGCGCGTCGGCAGCCCGGAGTACGTGATCGGCTCGCCGCTGTTCCGCAAGGCCACCGTGAAGCTCGCCAACGGCGCGGAGATCGTGGTCAACGCGCCCAACAACAGCCCGAACAACGTCTACGTGACGGGGCTGCGGGTCAACGGCACGTCCTACGACAAGGCCTACCTGCCCCACGAGATGATCGCGAACGGCGCGGTGCTGGACTTCCAGATGGGCCCCTCGCCGAGCGGCTGGGGCTGCGGACCGGACGCGCTGCCGCCGTCGATCACCCCGGCGGACACCCTGCCCCGGCCGATGCACGACATCACCGACGAGGGCTTCGGCGAGGGCAGCGACGGGGTGAACGTGTCGCCGCTGTTCGACGACACGAGCCGCACGCAGGTGATGTTCAACTCGCCGACCGCGTGGATCAGCTACCGGACCACCGTCGACCCCAGGACGGTGCGGTTCTACACGCTGACCTCGGGCACCCGACGCGACGACCCGCGCAGCTGGACGCTGCGCGGGTCGGTCGACGGGTCGAACTGGGTCGTGCTGGACGAGCGGGCCCGCGAGACGTTCCCCTGGCGCCGCCAGACGAGGGCGTTCGCCGTGGCCAACCCCGGCCCGTACGTCCACTACCGCCTCGACGTCACCGAGAACACCGGCGCCCCGACGGTCACCCTCGCCCAGCTGGAGCTGCTCGCGAGCTAGCCGGTCAGGTCCGCTGGGACTGCGTGTACTGGGTGGCCTGCTGGCCCAGCAGGAGAATCAGGGTGATCACCGGCATCACCGCGAAGAGGATCGCGATGAAGATGATCCCGCCCTTGGCGTTCTCCAGGATGTCGATGCCGCCGGTGTCGAGCGCCGCGAACCGGATGATCCACGCCAGGCTCATCACGATCTCCAGCGCGGCACCGGCGAGCAGGAGGGTGCGGCCCTTACCGCCCATGGCCTGCACGCCGCCCCAGATCAGCAGCACGATGCCGACGGTCTGGCCCAGCGCCAGCACCGCCTGGAAGGCGGTGTCGCCGCCGTTGACCTGCTGGCCGACCCCGATCCAGACGAGGATCGTGGTGATCGTCGGTGATGCCGGCCTGGATGTAGGCCAGCACGGCCGCCGCGGTGACCACGCCGGGCCGCCGCGCGGGCCCGCCGCTGTACTCCTGCGGCGCCTGCGGCATGCCGCCGTAGCCCTGCTGGTAGCCCGGCGCCTGGGGGGCCTGCGGGAAGCCACCGCTACCCGGCTGCTGCTGCATCCCCCCACTGTCCGGGTAGTTGCCGCCCGGCTGCTGGAACCCGCCACTGCCCGGGTAGTTGCCGCCAGGCTGCTGGCCGTATGGCTGTGTCATGGAAGCTCCTCGATGGTCCGCCGCGGCGGAGCAGAAATAGTGCCCGAATACTGGCACAATCGTCGGACGTAACTCGGCGGTTTCACCCATTTCGTGACGGGTGTGTCGGGCTCGCTCACGAAGAGCGACCGGTCGCGCCCCCGGGCACCGCGTCACCGGCCGACGGTCCGCTCCCGTCGGTGACTCCTCCGCGTCTCCTCCGGCTTCGGCTCGGGCGGCACGATGCTCGCCAGCTCGCCCCCGTTGTCGTTCACCCGCAGCACGAACGGGCGGGTCTCGGTGTACTGGACGACCGACACCGAGGCCGGGTTGACCACGATCCGCTGGAACGAGTCGAGGTGCTGGCCCAGCGCGTCGGCGATGATCGCCTTGAGCACGTCGCCGTGGCTGCACAGCAGCCACACCGCCCGCGGCCCGTGCTCGGCGGTGATCCGCGCGTCGTGCGCCCGCACCGCGGCCACCGCCCGCGTCTGCACGTGTCGCCAGGCCCTCGCCGGCCGGGAACACCGCGGCCGACGGGTGCTGCTGGACCACCGACCAGAGCTTCTCCTTGAACAAGGTCTTCAGCTCGCGCCCGGTCCACTCGCCGTAGTCCACTTCGGACAGTGAGTCCTCGGTGACCGGGGTGAGCCCGCGGGCCGGCGCGAGCGGCGTGACGGTCTGCTGGCAGCGCAGCAGCGGCGAGCAGACGATCCCCGCGAGCGGCACCTGCGCGAGCCGGTCCACCAGCGTGCCGGCCTGCGCGCGGCCGGTCTCGTCGAGCTCGACGCCCGGCGACCGGCCGGCGAGCACGCCGGACCCGTTGGCGGTGGAGCGAGCGTGCCGGAGCAGTACGACGGTGGCCACGCGACGACCCTACGTTGTCGTTCGCTCAGGGCTCCAGCACGCCCCCGGCGAGCAGGCCGAACAGCGCCAGCCCGATGATCACCCGGTAGACGCCGAACCCGTTGATGCTGTGCCGGGCGACGAACCGCAGCAGCCACGCGACCGACGCGTACGCGACCACGAAGGACACGACCGTGCCGACGATCAGCGGCGCGGCACCCACCCCGGCGCCCATCGCGTCACCGAGCTCGTAGATGCCCGCGCCGGTCAGCGCCGGGATCGACAGGAAGAACGACAGCCGGGTCGCGGTGACCCGGTCCAGGCCGAGCAGCAGCGACGTGGAGATCGTGGCGCCCGAACGGGAGAAGCCGGGGAACAGCAGGGCGAGGATCTGCGAGGAGCCGACCAGCATCGCGTCGGTGAACGTGACCTCCCGCTCGCCGCGCTGCTGGGTGCCCCGCCGCTCGGCGAACCACATCACCACGCTGCCGACGATCAGCGACCCGGCCACGATCCACAGCGACGCCAGCGGTCCCTTGATCAGTGACTGGGCGAGGATGCCGACGACGACGATCG
The DNA here is from genome assembly GCA_963841395.1 of uncultured Actinomycetota bacterium. GTDB lineage: Bacteria > Actinomycetota > Actinomycetes > Mycobacteriales > Pseudonocardiaceae > Actinophytocola. The sequence continues at coordinate 50,894 of CAWJCX010000055.1, read as the reverse complement.
GGATGGTGGCGAAGATGATCCACCAGGCGAACTTGTAGTCGTGCTCGGCGCGCGCCGGCTTGTTCGACCAGGCCCCGCCCCCAGGCGGTGGCCAGCCGGACGATGTCGCCGAAGAAGTACACCAGCACCGCCGCGATCGCGCCGACCTGGATCACCGCGGTGAACCCGACCACGGCCGGGTCGTCCACCGGGATGTCGAGCAGTCCCTCGGTGATCTTCAGGTGGCCGGTCGAGGAGACCGGCAGGAACTCCGTCAGACCCTCCACGACTCCGAGAATGACCGAGTCCAGGACACTGATCGTGGTAGTCAAGAACCGTCCTCGCCATCAGGTCGGCGAGCCGGGTCCACCCCCGGTCAGTCGCCGACGCCTGCCTTGTCCAGAGCCTCCACCGCGACTCGAAGGGCCGCGATGCTCTGCTCGAGATCTTGCAGCACGGGCGAGACGGTCAGTGTGGTGACCCCCGACTCCGCCAGGGCCTGCATGCGCTCCGCGACGCGCTCGCGCGGTCCGAGCAGCGACGTCGCGTCCAGGAAGCCCAGCGGGACCTTCGCCGCGGCGCCCGCGTAGTCCTTCGCGAGGTACAGGTTCTGGATCTCGGCGGCCTCGGCCTCGTAGCCCATCCGGCAGGCGAGGTTGTTGTAGAAGTTCTGCTCGCGGCTGCCCATGCCGCCGACGTAGAGCGCCGCGTAGTGGCGGACCAGGTCGGCCGCGGTCTGCCAGTCGTCGCCGACGACGAGCGGCGAGGTCGGCACGACGTCGAAGCCGTCCATCGTCTTGCCGGCCTTCTCCCGGCCCTGCCTGATCAGCTCGAGCGACTCGGGGGCGTGCTCCGGGGAGTAGAAGATCGCGAGCCAGCCGTCCGCGATCTCGCCGGTCAGCTGGAGGTTCTTCGGGCCGATCGAGGCGAGGTAGATCGGGATCTGCTCGCGCACCGGGTGCACCGTCAGCTTGAGCGGCTTGCCCGGCCCGTCCGGCAGCGGCAGCGTGAAGTGCCTGCCCTCGTAGGAGACCCGCTCGCGGCGCAGCGCCTTCTTGACGATGTCGACGTACTCGCGGGTGCGGCCGAGCGGCTTGTCGAACTTGACGCCGTACCAGCCCTCGGACACCTGCGGGCCGGACACACCCAGGCCGAGCCGGAACCGGCCGCCGGAGAGCGTGTCGAGGGTCGCGGCGGTCATCGCGGCCATCGTCGGCCGGCGCGCGGGGATCTGCAGGATCGCGCTGCCGACGTCGATCCGCTCGGTCTGCGCGGCCACCCAGGCGAGCACCGTCGGGACGTCGGACCCGTAGGCCTCGGCGGCCCAGGCCACCGAGTAGCCGAGCCGGTCGGCCTCCTTGGCCAGCTCGAGGTTGTTCGCGTCGTTGCCGGCGCCCCAGTAGCCGAGGTTCAGTCCGAGTCGCATCCGCCGACCTTACCCACAAGTAGCTTCCGATCGGCGTTCACCCGTCACCGGGGTGCCTGCCAGCGCTAACACGATCATCCGCATAGGCTTCCCGGGTGGAGCAACGACACCTCGGGCACTGCGGGCTGAAGGTGTCCAGGATCGGCCTGGGCACGATGACCTGGGGCCAGGACACCGACGCCGACGAGGCGGCCAGCCAGCTGGTCGCCTTCGCCGACCTGGGCGGCACGCTCGTCGACACCGCCGACGTCTACAACGACGGCGAGGCCGAGCGGATCCTGGGCTCGCTGCTCGACGACCTCGTGCCACGCGAGGACGTCGTGCTCGCCACGAAGGCGGTCGCCCGCCGCGACGAGGGCCCGTTCGGCGGCGGCGCGTCCCGCGGCGCGCTGCTCACCGCGCTCGACGGGTCGCTGCGCCGGCTCGGCGTCGACCACGTCGACCTGTGGCAGCTGCACGCCTGGGACGCGCGCGGTCCACATCGAGGAGACGCTGTCGGCCGTGGACGCGGCCGTGTCCAGCGGCAAGGTCCGCTACGCCGGGGTGTCGCAACTACTCCGGCTGGCAGCTCGCCACGGCCGCGCAGCACCAGCGGGCCAAGCCGTTCGCCTCGCCGGTCGTCAGCACGCAGATGGAGTACTCGCTGCTGGAGCGCGGCCTCGAGCGCGAGGTCGGCCCGGCCGCCGAGCACCACGGCATCGGCCTGCTGGCGTGGGCGCCGCTCGGCCGCGGCGTGCTCACCGGCAAGTACCGCGCCGCGACCCCGGCCGACTCGCGCGGCGCCTCCACCCACTTCGCGCCCTACGTCGACCACCACCGCAACGAGCGGGCCGCGCGCATCGTGCAGGCCGTGGTCACCGCCGCCGACGGCCTGGCCACCTCTCCCCTGTCGGTGGCGCTCGCCTGGGTGCGCGACCGGCCCGGCGTCGCGTCCGCGGTCGTCGGCGCGCGGGACACCGGCCAGCTGCTCGGCTCGCTGGTGTCCGAGGAGCTGACGCTGCCGGCCGCGATCCGGGCCGCGCTCGACGACGTCAGCGACATCGAGCTGGGCTACCCCGAGACCCGCCTCGGCTGACCTCGTTCGGATGATCATGTCGGCCGGGCACTCGCCGCCGGTGCGGAATGTCGGAATCGTGCGCTCTATGGAGTATGCGAACCTGAGCCGCCGCTCGCTGCTGGCGCTGGGCACCGCCGGCGCGCTGGCCTGCACCGCCGCGTCGGCCCCCGCCTTCGCCGGCCCCGTCCCGCACCGCCGGCGACCCGTGGGCCCGGCTCGCCGCCGGCAACGCCCGCTTCGCCGCCGGCCGGCCCGCCCACCCGCGCCAGGATCCCGCCTACCGGCGGGGCCTCGTCGACGGCCAGCAGCCCTTCGCGTGCGTGCTCGGCTGCGCCGACTCGCGGGTGCCCGGCCGAGCTGCTGTTCGACCAGGGCCTCGGCGACCTGTTCACCGTGCGCGCCGTCGGCGAGATGCTCGACGACGCGGTCGTCGGCAGCATCGAGTACGCCGTCGAGCACCTCGGCGTGCCGCACGGTCGTCGTGCTCGGCCACGCCGGGTGCGGCGCGGTCCGCGCGGCGATCGACCTGGTGCACGGCACGAGCGCGGTCACCGGCTCGGTCAGCACCGTCGCCCGCGCGATCGAGGCGACCGTGCGCGCGACTCACCCCGACAGCCGGACTTCCTCGCCGCCTGCGTCCGCAACCAGGCGACGCCGGATCGCCGAGGAGCTGCCGCGCCGGTCCGGCATGATCGACACCGAACGCGTGGAGATCATCCCGGCCGTCTACGACCTCGCGAGCCGGGCTCGTCCGCCGGCACTGACGCCGATCCTGACTCGCCGTGACCGGACCGGTGGCACGACACCCCGAAACAGGGGTTAGCGTCGCGGGCGCGTTTGGAGGATGCTGGAGGGAACGTCCCGACGGCGTGACGCAGGGTGTTCGACCACCGTGCGCCACCCCGTCGGGCCGGTGGATGTGTCGGAGGTCGATGTTGCGTCGCATGGTTGCCGTGGTGCTCGCGTGTTGCGCCGCGGTGGGGACAGCTTGCTCCTCAAGTGAGCCCAGCGACGAGTTGATGGTGTCGGACGACCCGACCGCGGCAACCGCGGCGCGGTCGCCGGCGGCCACGGCCGAAGCCGGCGGGGACCGTGCGCGCGCTGTCCGGCACGCCGACCGCCATGATCGTCGACGCCGACACCCGCCTGCTCGCGGTCGCCGTCGACAAGCCGCCGGCCGTGCTGCTCTACCCGCTCGACGACGACGGCGAGCCCGGCAAGCCGACCACCGTCGCGCTGCCCGGCCCGGCCGACACGCTGACCCTGGCCCGCCCGGGCGGCCCGCTGCTCGCCGCCGCCGGCTCGTCCGGCGACGCTGGTCCGGATCACGCTGCCCGGCGGCACGACCGCGCCCGCGCCGATCCGCGGCGAGCCGGTCAGCGCCGCCGACCTCGGCGACCGCACGCTCGTCGCGGTGCGCGACCGCAAGGCCGTCGCCGTGCTTGAGCGGGGACAAGATCTACCGGATGATCAGCGGCGGGCTCTACAGCGCCGACCAGGTGCTGTCGACCGGCAAGGGCGCGGTGGTCTTCGACCGCCTGCGCAACGCGCTGTTCGAGCTCGACGTGCGGGCCGGCACCGTCGACGAGGGCCTGCGCGCCGGCGAGGGCTCGACCAACGCCGTGACCGACCGGTTCGGCCGGGTGCTCGTCACCGACACCCGCGGCGGCGCGCTGCTGGCGTTCTCGCTCGACCCGCTGCTGATGCGGCAGCGCTACCCGGTGGCCGGCGCGCCGTACGGGCTCGCCTACGACCCGAAGCGCGACCTCGCCTGGGTCACGCTCACCGCGACGAACGAGGTCGTCGGCTTCGACGTCGCCGGAGGCGAGCCCGAGGAGAAGTACCGCTTCCCGACCGTGGAGCAGCCCGACAACGTTGCCGTGGACCCGATCAGCGGGCGCGTGATCGTCGCGTCCGCCACTGGAAAGGGAATTCAGGTGATTGCCGTATGAGTGCAGACGGGGTGATTGACGGGGACTGGGAGTACCGGCCGTTGCGACTGCCCCCGGGGTGTCGCGGCGCGCAGCGGCCACGCAGCTGTCCATCCACGCGGAGTTCGCCGGCTGGGAGCTGTCCAACGTGCGGCTGTACTCGGACGGAAGCCGGCGGGTGTTGCTCAAGCGGCGCCGCGCCGCCGGCCTCCTGCCCGGTCTGAGTACCTAGTTCCCCTGCTACTGGAGGTTCGTTCCCGACGTCCTCCCACACCGTGCGGGCCCCGGCGTCGCCCGACCCGGTAGATGTGGATGCCGGTGCCGACCGCGAGGCCGACGGTCGCCAGCATCGCGACGACGCATGGCGACGGTCTGCGCCGGTCGCGCGCCTGGTCGCGGTCGCGACCCCGCCGCCGCCGTCGACCTCCGGCTCGGCGGTCGCCGCGGCCTGCCGCTCCGCCGACCGTGTGCAGGATCATCAGCACGGTCACCGCGACGAACAGCCCGAGCGCCCACCAGATCATGATGTCGGCGAGCTCCTCGTGCTTGCTGGATGAGCGGGTTGTTGCCGTCCGCCGACGCCGGTAGCCCCGCCTTGAGGTTGTCACCGCTGACGGCGGCGACCTGCACGGCACCGGCCGCGACCGCGGCGGCCAGACCGCCAGCCAGCCGAACCGCCGCCGCACCGCCGGCCACACCGCGGACAGGAGCGAGCCGAGCGACGGCGATCGGCAGCAGCACCACCACGAAATGCACGACAGAGGGATGCAGCGGTAGTCCGCCGATGTATTCGGGCACGGTTCCTCCGGTGTGAAGTCCGAAACGTCGGGTACGGCACGCTAGTATAAGGTTCAACTACCCGACTTTCGGGGGGTCAGCAGTCGCGGAGGAACCGGTCGAGCACCCGGGTCCCGAACCGCACCGCGTCGACCGGCACGCGCTCGTCGACGCCGTGGAACAGGGCGGTGAAGTCCAGGTCGGCCGGCAGGCGCAGCGGGGAGAAGCCGAAGCAGCGGATGCCCAGCGTCTGGATCGCCTTGGCGTCGGTGCCGCCGGACAGGACGTACGGGATCGTCTTCGCGCGCCGGGTCCTCGGCGACGAGCGCGGCGGTCATCGCGTCGACGAGCTCGCCGTCGAAGGTCGTCTCCACGGACGGCAGGTGGGTGACCCACTCCCGCTCGACGTCCGGTCCGAGGATCTCGTCGAGCTCGCGCTCGAAGGCGGCCTCGCGGCCCGGGAGCACCCGGCAGTCGACGACGGCCTCGGCGACGGAGGGGATGACGTTGGCCTTGTAGCCGGCGGTGAGCATCGTCGGGTTGGCGGTGTCGCGCAGCGTCGCCCCCACGACGCGCGCGAACGGCCCGAGCTTGGCGACGGAGCCGGTCGAGGTCGTCCTCGTCGAACTCGAGGCCGGTCAGCTCGGTGATCGAGGTGAGGAACGCGCGGACCGAGTCGGTCACCACCAGCGGGAACTGGTGCTCCCCCAGCCGGGCCACGGCCGCGGCGAGCTTGGTGACGGCGTTGTCGTCGTGAAGCATCGACCCGTGGCCGGCGCGGCCGCGCACGCGCAGCCGCATCCAGGCGATCCCCTTCTCGGCGATCTCGATCGTGTAGGCGCGGACGTCCTCCGCCAGGGTGATCGAGAACCCGCCCACCTCGCCGATCGCCTCGGTAATCCCGTCGAACAAATCGGGCCGGTTCTCGACGAGCCACTGCGCGCCGAACGCGCCCCCTGCCTCCTCGTCCGCGAAGAACGCGAAGACGAGGTCGCGAGGCGGCACGACCCCGTCCCGCTTGAACCGCCGAGCGACGGCCAACATCATGCCGACCATGTCCTTCATGTCGACCGCGCCGCGTCCCCAGATGTAGCCGTCCTGGATCGCCCCGGAGAAGGGATGCACGGACCACTCGGTCGGATCGGCCGGCACGACGTCCAGGTGCCCGTGGATCAGCAGTGCCCCCCGCTCCCGATCGGCCCCCTCGAGCCGCACGAAGACGTTCGTGCGCCCGGAGGCCCCCGACTCGAGCACGGTGACCTCGTACCCCACCTCGGACAGCTGCGCCGCGACGTACTCGGCGGCCTCCTGCTCCCCCACGGTCGTGTCCGGCTCCCCGGTGTTGGAGGTGTCGATGCGGATGAGCTCACTGGTGAGCTGAACGGCCTCGTCCTGGGCCTGGGCGATGGTGTCACTGCGTTCGGTCACGAGGTCTTCCTACCACTGCGGACCTGGTTACGAGCCCACGAGCCCGCCTCCCCCACCACGCCCGATGACCATGCCCCAGCCCAGTTGGGCAGCCCCCAACCCGTCCGATACGCTATGCCCACACCTGGTCCGAGTGGCGGAATGGCAGACGCGCTAGCTTGAGGTGCTAGTGCCCGACAAGGGCGTGGGGGTTCAAGTCCCCCCTCGGACACCAGTCCCGCTGAAATCTCAGCCGACTCAGCCGCAGCAAGTTCGATGGCGCGGCACGCTGAGTAGCGAATCTGATGCTTGTGGGGCGGATGAGGCCACCCGGTCCTTGAATGAGGTGGTGAAGATCAACCTCACAGTGCTCTCGATGCCGCGTCTGCCACGACTCCCGCTGAAATCTCAGTCGGGCGGACGTCCCGCGGCGCCATGACCGGCGAGCGGCCGGTGCCGCTGTTCGTGCCACCCGACCCGGTACCACCCACATCGGTACCGGTGCCGCTGCCCGTGCTCCCTACCCCATCACCTGCCTTGCTGCCTGCCTCGGAAGGGTTGCTGATCGGGGTGGCGGCGGTCGACCATTCCGGGCGGGTCGGTGACCGCCTGCTGATTACCGCGCTGGGTTGGCGCCCGGGCGACCGGACCGAGGTCCAGATGTTGCCGGGTGCTGCGATGCTGCGCCGCAGTCCACATGGTCGGTCGCAGGTGGACAGTCGCGGCCATGTGTTCGTGCCCGCGGCCATCCGAACCCTGCTCGACGTGCCGGCTGGTGGTCGGATGGTACTGCTCGCGGTACCGGACCGGGACCTTCTGGTGATCCACGCGCAGAGCGCGGTTGCCGCCCTCCTGGCTGCCCGGCTGGACCCTGATTGAGGGCGCTACCGAGTGAACGGCGATCACCTCGGAGAACCATCGGCCGGCGGTCTGCTGGGCGTGGAGCCGGGACGCGTTGGCCTGGCGCGGCGGCTGTTGGACGAGTTCGGGGTCTCTGCCGCCTCGCTCGCGACCAAGTCGCCTGGTTGTCGGATGCCGACGTTGGCCGAGTACGTGCCGCGAGTGTCTGCGGCGGCGTCGCCGGCGACCCGTGCCAGCTACGGCCCGTACTGGCAGCGCGCCATCGACCACTACGGCGCCCACCGACTCGATGAGATCGCACCGTCGGACATTCTTGCCCTGCAACGGCACGTGGTCGCCACCGTCCGGCCGCGTCGTTCGGCGCGGGGCGGACGGCACGCCGGCGAACACCTCATCCGCGCTATGCGGAACCTCTACAAACTCGCGGTCCGCGACGAGCTGATCCCCGCCCGGCACAACCCGGCACTGGCGGTGCCACTCCCCCGCCGGCTGCCCAGCACCCGACGCGCCCTTACCGGTGCCGAGCTGCGCGAGATCAACCAAGTCGTCGCCACGGGCGGACGCGATCCGGTCCTGGACACGCTGCTGATTCGTCTGCACACCGAGACCGCCTGCCGCCGCGGCGGCGGCCTCGCCCTGCGCCTCGCCGACCTCGATACCCGCTACTGCCGCATACTTCTGCGCGAGAAGGGCGGCACCTACCGATGGCAACCCATCACCCCGATCCTCGCCGCTGCCCTGGCCCGGCATGCCACAGCGCGCGGCGCCACTGAGCCTGCCGACGCGTTGCTGCGTCAGGCGAACGGGACACCCTTGACCACCCGCCGCTACGACCTGCTCTGGACACGGGTGCGGAACGCTCTGCCGTGGGCCGCTCAACTGGGTGTCTCGATTCACTGGTTGCGCCACACCACCATCACCTGGGTTGAACGCCACTACGGCTACGCCATCGCTCGCGCCTACGCCGGGCACACCGACGCCCGCTCCGGTTCCACCCTGACCTATATCCGCGGCCTGCCCACCGAGGTCGCCACCGCACTCGCAGCACTCACCGGTGAACCCCACCCACTGGCCACTTCCTCAATGGGTGCCGTCTACTCGGATCCTCTCGGTGGCGTTCGGGCGAGCGGATCGGGGTCCACAGTGGTAGACATCTAAGGCGCCCGGGTCGTCCGTCAGCGAGCCCGGCCTCGATGCACTTGTCTCGATCCTGGTCCCTACACGGTCGGTTGCTGCGATCGTCGAGGTAGGAACCCATGAGTGATCCGGCCACTGTCAGCGCCGCTCGTCTGCTGCTGCACCAGTTGGGCGTGAGCATCCAGGATCTCATGTGGACTCCCGTCGCCATTCCCACGATCGCGGAATACCTCCCCACGGTGATAGCGGCCGCCGGTGCGGGCGCTTCCGCGACGTACAGCACCTACTGGAACCACGTCCGCACCACGTTGGGGCATCGGCGGCTGGACCAGGTCACACCATCGGAGATCGAAGGGCTAATGCGACAGATCGCCGCCCAGCGGGTGCGACGACGCAACAGCCGCGGCGGGGTCTGCGCCGCCGAGCATCTCCTCGCTGCGATGCGCGCGATCTACATCCGCGCTATCGCCGACGAACTCCTGCCACCGCACCACAACCCGGCTGCCCGCGTCGCGAAACCTCGCCGCCGACTGTCCGGTCGTCGGGCTCTCACCGGTCCGGAACTCGCCGCCATCAACTCCGTCGTCGCCACGACCGGCAATGACGTCGCGCTCGACACTCTGCTGATGCGCCTGCACCTGGAAACCGCATGTCGCCGCGGCGCCGCGATCCGGCTACGCCAGGACGACATCGACGAACACTGGTGCCAGGTACGGCTGCGCGAGAAGAACGACGCCGTGCGCTGGCAACCCGCCAGCCCCACATTGATCGCCAGCCTCGTCACCCACCGCCACCAACGCGGCACCCACGATCCCACCGCACCCCTGCTGCGTTACCGGAACGGCGCGCCGCTGAGCACCCGCCGCTACGACCACCTCTGGCACCGCATCGGCCAGAACTTGCCCTGGGTCGCCGCGCATGGCATCACCACTCATTGGCTGCGCCACACCACCATCACCTGGGTCGAACGCCACTACGGCTACGGCATCGCCCGCACCTACGCCGGCCACGCCGACACCACCACCGGGTCGACCGCCACCTACATCCGCAGTAGCACTCAAGAAATCGCCACCGCACTCGCCGCCTTCACCGGCGAAGCCCACCCACTGGCCACCGATGCCGCTGCCTCTTATGCGCAGCACCCGTCGGGTTGGCTCGCCTTGTCGACCTCGCCGGTTGCGTCGGGCTGGCAGCAGGTTGCCGGCGTGCGTGGGCATGTCGTCGGTGCCGTAGGTCTGTGAGTCGGCCTTGACGGTGTAGACCTCCCAGGGCTCTTTGCCGGGGCCGTGGACCCACACCTTGTCCTGGACGGCGTAGCAGCAGGTGGTGTCGTTCTCGGGTAGGGTTTCCATCCCGGCGCCGGTCAGTCGCCGGGTGGCTTCGTCGAGCTGGTCGGTGGACTCGACCTCGACGCCGAGGTGGTCCATCACGGTGGCCTGGCCGGGTTCGCCTTCGAGCAGGACGAGCTTGAGGGCGGGTTCGGCGATGGCGAAGTTGGCGTAGCCGGGGCGCAGCTTGGCCGGCTCGGTGTTGAAGAGCTTGGAGTAGAAGTCGATCGACCCTTCGAGGTCGCCGACGCGCAGCGCCAGCTGAACGCGGGACATACTGGTTCTCCTTGAATAGACATGTGTCGAATCAGACGACCCTAAGATTGCTCTCTAATTAGAGATCTGTCAAGATAGAGGTATGCCGAAGCAGCTGCCGCTCGTGGCCACGAATGGACGCGTGTTGTGCACCGTTGGCCCGCGAACCGCTGACCGCGGACCAGGCGGTGGACCTGTCGCGGCTGTTCAAGGCGATGGCGGATCCGGTCCGGCTGCGGCTGTTGTCGCTGATCGCGTCCCATGCGGGTGGCGAGGCGTGCGTGTGTGACCTGACCGACGCGTTCGAACTGACCGCGCCGACGATCTCCCACCACCTGAAGGTGCTGCGCGAGTCCGGCCTGATCACCGGCGAGCGGCGCGGCACATGGGTCTACTACCGCGTCCATCCCGAGGTCCTCGCCCGCCTGTCGGCGGTACTGGAGTCCACTGCGAGCACAACCGCGACAGCCACGGTCTGACGGGTAGAACCCGCGCGACGGGTGCCCGCTTGAGCCACCGAGAAGGAACGCCTCAGCGAACTCTCAGCCCTCTGACGGGATACTCGGCCGGTGGATCGCGAGGTCGTGCATCGAGAGCTCGAGCAGGCGCGGGAGACCTTCCATGATCTGCTTGCCGCCGTCGGGGACGCGGAGCTGCGCCGACTGTCGGATGGCACGAAGTGGACGAACAAGCAGCTGTTGTTCCACATGCTGCTCGGTTACCTGATCTTGCGTGCCCTGCGGCTGCTGGTGCTGGGGTTCGGCCGGCTGCCCGACGGGGCGAGCCGGGCCTACGCGCGGCTGCTGAACGCCGCGACCCGGCCGTTCGACGCGGTCAACTACCTCGGCTCCCGGTTCGGCGGGAACACGCTGTCACCGAAGCAGATGGCGGCGCTGTTCGACCGCACGATCGCCAAGCTGCACCGGCGTCTTGATGCGGAGTCCGACGCCGACCTGGCCCGCGGTATGCACTACCCCAGCCGCTGGGACCCGTTCTTCACCGACTACATGACCCTCGCCGACGTCTACCACTTCGCGACCCAGCACTTCGAATTCCACCGGCGCCAGCTCACCCTCGACGATCTGGCGTAGTGAGATCGTCAGTCGCGGCCCGCGGCTCGTGCCCACACGAGGCCGGCGAGGGCCAACGCCATGCAAACCGCGACGTAGCCGAAGGCGACCGCTGGCGACGCCACCGTGTAGAGCAGTCCCGCAACGACGCTCGCGATGACATTGCCACCGGCTTGCACGGTGGCCAGGAGGCCGAAGGCGGAGCCGCGGAGGTGCTCGGGTGCCAGGGCGGCAACAGCCGCGTGTTCGGCGGTTTCCGCGCATCCGATGCCGATACCCGCGGCGACGAATGCCACGGCGAGAACCCAGATCGTCGGGCCGGTGACCGCGAACAGCAGGTAGGAGACCAGGAACGTGGCGACGCCCGCCGCGACCACGAGAAGTGGTCCGTGTGATCCGAGCCGGTCGGACAGCTGGCCGGCGGGGAACGAAACGGTCGTGGCGGCGACGTTGTACGCCGTGTAGAGCACGAGCGCGACCTGTGTCGCTCCCTGCAACCCGTGCGCGGGGGTGAGCAGGTCGGTCGCGCGCAGGATGAGCAGGGTCGCGGCGAGGTTGCCGACCTCGAACAGCGCGAACGCCCCCAGCAATCGGCCGAGATGGCCACGCAGGACCGGCCGAATACGGATGCGCAGGGGTCGGCGCTCACGAACAGCGGGCAGCCTTGCCTGCCGGATGGCATAGACGATCGCCCCTGCGGCCAGCACGCCCGGGATGACCGACAACAGGATCGCCGTGCGGACCGAGAACACGGCGACCAGGCCGAGCGCGAGCAGCGGACCGGCGATGGCCCCGAGGTTGTCCATCGTGCGCTCGAATCCGTAGGCACGCCCGTACGCCGACGCCGGCACCACATCGGCGAGCAGCGCGTTACGGGCCGGGACTCGCAAGCCGCGAGCTGCCCACGCACCGCCACGCAGCAGACCCACGGTCAGCACGTTGCCCGCCGTGCCGATCAGCGACGACAAGACGGCGGTGACGGTGTAGCCCCCGACGGCGAGACGACGCCTGCGCACGACATCGTCTGCCAGCGGACCACCGAGGAACCGGCCTGCCCCGGCCAGACCGTCGGAGACGCCCTCGATCAGTCCCAGCGCCGAGGCCGGCGCTCCCAGGGTGCCGGTGACCAGACTGGCCATCAGCGCGGTGGGAATCTCGTGGCCGACATCGGCCAGGAAGCTTGCGGTTCCGATCCCGGCCACGCCCCGCGTCATCCATTGCCGCGTCGGAGCCTCGGGGAGCGTGCGGTCCGGGTCTGCAGGCTGCTCCGGCAAGCGGCGGCTCCCACTCGTACTGCCGCTGTGAGCGGCTATCGGTCGTTCTCGGTCGCGAGATCCAGGTGCGGGACGACGGCGTGGGCGGCGTGGGTGGCTGTGGTGTCGGGGTACAGCACGCGGAGCACAAGAACGGCGGCGCCGCCGCCAGCCACCTGGGCCAGGATAAACGCCGGTACCGACGTGGGGGCGATGCCGGCGAAGGTGTCGCTGAACATGCGTCCGACGGTGATCGCGGGGTTGGCGAAGCTGGTGGAGCTGGTGGAGCTGGTGAAGAAGTACGCCGCGCCGATGTAGGCGCCGACCGCCGCGGGTGCCATCGCGGCGCGGCCGGTACGCACGAGCGAGAAGATCACCAGCAGCAGCCCGACGGTGGCGACGACCTCGGCGACGCCGTGCGCGGCGGTCGCTCGCTGGGTGGTCGCAATGCTGACCGGGGTCAGGTCGAACATGACGTTGGCCAGCACCGCCCCGGCCACACAGCCGGCGACCCGGACGGGCACGTACGCGATGGCTTGCCGCCACGGCGCGCCGCCCAACGCGGCGTCCACGAGGGACACCACGGGGTTGAAATGCCCACCGCTGACCGGCCCGAACATGAGGATGATCGCGAACAAGCCGGTGGCCGTCGCGGCCGCGTTCTCCAGCAGCTGCAACCCGACATCGTCCGGGGAGAGCTGGCGGGCGGCGATGCCGGAGCCGATGACCAGGGCGGCGAGCAGGGCGCTGCCGAAGAACTCGGCAACAAGCTTGCGGGCCAGGTTCGTCATCGGGCGGGCACGCCGAGCTCGTCGAGCAGCCCCCGGACGCGGCGTTCGATCTCGTCGCGGACCGGACGGACGTCGTCGACGCTCTTGCCGGCCGGGTCGTCGAGGGTCCAGTCGAGGTAGCGCTTCCCGGGGAACACCGGGCACGCGTCGCCGCAGCCCATGGTGATCACCACATCGGCCGCGCGGACGATCTCGTCGGTCGACGGCTTCGGGAACTCGCCGGAGATGTCGATGTCGCGTTCGGCCATCGCCGCGATCGCCGACGGGTTGATCTCGTAGCCCGGTTCCGAGCCACCGGACCAGGCGACCGCCCGGTCACCGGCGAGGTGCTGGAAGAACCCGAGCGCCATCTGCGATCGGCCGGCGTTGTGCACACACAGGAACAGCACCGTCGGCTTCCCGTCCGAGTGGCCCTCCACCCGCGCCAGCGCGTGCAGCCGCTGCCGGGCGAACCGCTCGGCCAGCAACGGCAGGAACCGCGGAATGGTGGAGTGCGCGGCGAACTGGTCGTAGCTGGAGTGCAGGAACCGCTCGATCGTCTCGGTGCCGAACGCGCCGTCGAACTCGCCCCGCAGGCGGGTCGCGGCCGTCCGGAGCGCCAGTTGCTGATCGATACCCAGCACCGAGCGCGGATCTGTGTCAGTCATCAAGTGGCTCCCTGCTGTCTGCCTGGAGTTGGACCGCGGGCACCAGCCGGTCGACCCGGTCGGTGAGGTCACGCAGCGCGTCGTCGAACGCGTCGCCGGTACCGACCCGGGCCGGGTCGGGCACCGACCAATGCAACCGGGCCACCGCACCGCCACCGCGATGGTCGCCGAGATGATTGCCGAGGTGTTCGTGCGCGGTGTCGCAGACCGCGACCACCAGGTCGTCCTGCCGCAGCACCTCGCCGACCCGATGGGTCCGGGCACGCGTGAGCGACAGCCCGTACTCGCGGGCCACGGCGACCGCCAGCGGGTGCACCCGCTCGGCGGGTTCGGTGCCACCCGACGCCACCGGCACCGGACTACGCCGCTTCCACAACGCCGCAGCCAGCTGCGAGCGCGCCGAATTGTGCGTGCACACGAACACCACCCGCGGCACCCGCAGGACGCCGGCCGGCGTGAGCCCGGCCAGCACCTGGGGCCGCAGCCGCAGGTAGGTCCGGCGGTGATCACCCTCCGACCGGGACCGCTCCAGCACACCCGCCTGCTCGAGCTGCTTCACATGGTGGGCCAGCAGGTTGCTCGCCAACCCGAGCACACGGCCGATCTCGCTCGGCGACGCATCCCCCAGCGTCAGCCGGTCGACGATCGCCAACCGTGCCGGATCCCCGAGCGCCGCATGCACCCGCGCCCGCTCCACCACCGACAACAATCGCTCAACCTTCATTGACTCAATGATTACTGAGCTAGTAGCGCGCCGTCAAGGAGCCACTGAGCCGGAAGCGGCGATCACGATCTGCGCAGTGAGCTCGGGACCGTCCTGGACCTCGCTCGTGAAACCGTTGGTATGGCGGCGAACCGCAGTGGCGCGGTGACAGGCCTCGCCGCGCATGCCTGCTCCAGGCGGGCCGGATCCAGCCTGCGTGTCCACCGCCGATCACGACGGCATCGGACCAGAGTCATGGGACTGTCTTCTCGGGTCTGGGCGTGGTCAGCAGGGACAGCGCGGCCGCCGCGGCGGCGAGGACACCGAGGACGACGAAGGTGGTGTGATAGCTGCCGAGCAGTCCGGCTAGCGCGGCACCCGCGAACGGTGCGAGCGCCATGGTGATCGTCATCGGCGCCGAGAGCAGGCCGGTGAGATGGCCGTAGTAGCGGCGGCCCCAGCGATCGGTGACCGCGGTCGCTTGCAGCAGCGTGAACACCCCACGCGCCATGCCGGCCACCACCGCGCCGGTGATGAGGGCCGCGGCGGTGGTGAGCACCCCGAGCACAACGGTCGTCACTGCCAGCGCGGCGAGGATCGCCAAGGTGCGCGTCACGACCGTGGTGTGGCGCACTATCGCCGCGTAGCCGAGCCGGCCGACGACCTGCCCGGCGCCACCGAGCCCGAGCGCGACCGCGGCGACCCCGGTCGATATGTCCCGTTCGGCGAGCAGCGGCACCAGGTTGATCACCGCGGCGAACGTCGCGAGCGCGGCCAGGCTCAACGCCACCGCCAGCACGAGGAACGAGCCGCTGCGCGCGGTGTGCCGCGGGTCGGTGTCCACCCGGCCGGGCTCGGGTCGTGGCGGCCAGGGCTGGTGCAGCCCGAACCAGTGTGCCGGGATCGTGATGACGGCCAGGATCGCGGCGAGCACCAGGTAGGTCGTCCGCCAGTCCAGGTGCACGGCGAGCGCGGCGGTCAAAGGGGCGAACGCCGTGCTCGCCAGCCCACCGGCCAGCGTCAGGATTGTGAGCGCCCGCACCGGGTCGGGACCATGCCAGCGGGTCAGTGCGGCGAACGCGGGCGGATAGAGCACCGCCCCCATCGCGACCCCGGCCAGCAACCAGGCCGCGAGGAACCACACCAGGCTCTGTGCCGAAGCGACCATGACCACCGCCGGCACGGCGAGCACCGAACCCGCGGTCATCACCGCACGCGGACCGTGCCGGTCGATCCGCCGACCGACGGGGATCCCGACCAGCGCGGCCATCAGCTGGCTGGCCGACAGAGCAGCCGTGATCGATGCAGTCGACCATCCGGTCGCCGCGGTGATGTCACCCGCGAGCACCGGGAACGCGTAGTAGAGCACGCCCCAGCTGGTGATCTGTGTCGCGCACGGGTCGCGAGCGCAACCCGCTTCCCCATGCGCGACACCTCCCCCGCGCGGCCGCCCTCGAGGCGCCGCGCACCGGTCACCGCGCCGACGGCGCGGACAACGTCACCATCTCGGGCCCGGCCTCCAGGCCGGCGGCCGGACCGCAGCAGCCACCCGACTGGTCCTGCGCGGGATCGTCGAACACCCCGGCGCCGCCGCACACCCCGGTCTCCGGCAGCACGAGTTCCACCCGCTCGGCGGCCACGCGGTCACCGGCGAGATCGGCGGCAATCGAGCGAACCTGCTCGTAGCCGGTCCTCGCCAGGAATGTCGGCGCCCGGCCATAGCTCTTCATACCGGCCAGGTACACGCTCGGCTCGGGATGGGCGAGCTCCTTGACACCGTGCGGATACACCGTGCCACAGGAGTGGACGTTCGGGTCGATCAACGGTGCCAGCGCGACCGGCGCCTGCAGCGTCGCGTCCAACTCCAGGCGCAGCTCCGACAGCCACGACAAGTCCGGCCGGAACCCGGTCAGCACAACGACCTCGTCCACGCCGGGCACCCGATACCCGGCATCAGACACCAGAACCAACCGCCCCTCGGCATCGCGTTCCACGGCCTCGGTACGGAACCCCGTCACCACCGTGACGCGGCCCGCCGCCGCGGGCTGCTGCGCGCGCAGTCCCAACGCCGGCTCCACGACGCCGACGTCATCCGGCTCAACGACAGCCTTCTGACATCCACATCCGCTCGCACTTGGCCGCGTGCCCAAGCAGGGGTAGTTTCCCGGGTCGGGTCCGCTCTGCCAGCCGCATTTCGTTGATCACGAGGTGAATGGCGTGAAGCTAAGTCGATTATGGGCGGCGGGGGCCGTCCTCTCTCTGGTCGGGGCCATGGTGGCCCTGACGGGTACGACTTCTCAGGCGGCGCCGTCGGGTCGTTTCGGCTATGAGCCGGGGCCTGGGCATCCGCAACTTTCCGGGGTCGCCGACCGCGACCTCGTTTCGGCCGCCCGCGGGGTGACCGCCGACCGGAACGCTCGGGTCGCGGCCCGGGCGGCGTCCGACGACATCCAGGCCAACGGGGACAACAAGGCCAATCCCAGTTCACAGTTCGGCAGCGGCGCCGGCCTGCCGCAGAACGAGACGACGATCGCGATCAACCCGACCGACCCGAAGAACGTGATCTCGGGGGCGAACGACTACGAGCCCGCGGTCGACTCCGTGATGGGCATCTACGTCTCGTTCGACGGTGGGCACACCTGGCCGCACAGTGGGCATGCCCGGCAGGTGATCACGCCCGACCGGACCATGTTGGGCGCCGGTGACCCGGTCGTCGCGTTCGACCGGGCCGGGGTGGCGTACGCGTCGTTCATCTCGTTCGCCCGCCCGCCCAGCTGCGACTCCTACATCGCGGTCAGCCGATCCACTGACAAAGGCGTGACCTGGACGGCGCCGACCGACTCGGTGCCGGCCGGCACCGAGATCACGCCGGGCGACGGGATCGTGGTGCACAACGGCGGAGCGACGGACTGCCGGATCTTCCACGACAAGGAGTGGATGACCACCGGACCACGACCGGCCGGCGTGAGCCTGGTGCCGGGCACCGACCAGGGATTCGTCAGCCCGGACCGGCTCTACGTCACCTGGACCCGGTTCGACTTCGACGAGGGCGGCACCGGATTCGTCGACTCACCGATCATGATCGTCTACTCCGACGACCAGGGCCGGCACTGGTCGACGCCGACCGAAATCTCTGGCTCCTCGCCATCGTTGTGCGCGTTCCAGACCGGTGACGACGACGCGGCATGCGACGAGGACCAGTTCTCGGTGCCGGTGGTCGACCCGCGCAACGGGGCGCTGCACGTGGTGTTCCAGAACTTCAACGTCAACAGCCGCGAGCACAGCCAGTACCTCGCGGTGCGCTCCACCGACGGTGGCGCGACGTTCGAGCGGGCCGCGGTTCATCACCGATGTGTTCGACGGCGCCGACAAGTACCCGATCTGCCAGGGCTCGCAGACGCTGGACCTGATGTGCGGGCGGATCGACGCCGCCGGCAACGTCGACATCGATCCCCGCACCGGGCGGCTATACCTGACGTTCTCCGACAACCGCAACGGCACCGCGACCGACACCAACAACGACGTGTTCGTGACCAGCTCCGGCAACGGCGGGCAGACCTGGAGCAACCCGCGCAACCTCACCCAGGGCTCGGTCGACGACCAGTGGTTCCCGTGGCTGTCGGTCACGCAGGACGGGGTTGTCGCGGTGGCCTACTTCGACCGCCGCTACAGCGGCCCCAAACTGATCGACACCTCGCTGTCGGTATCGACCAACAACGGGGCCACCTTCGCCACCCGGCGCGTCTCCGAGCTGTCCTGGAACCCGGACCTGGCGTTCCGGCAGGGTGTTTTCATCGGGGACTACAACGGGCTCGACGCCCGCACCGGCGTCGCGATCCCATGCTGGACCGACGCCCGCTTCGCCGAACCCAACACACCGGGCAACAACCCACCCAACCAACAGTCCGACGCCACTGATCGACGTCGAGAAGATCCCCACCCGATAAACAACGAACCTTCGGTGGGCCGCCACAATATGGCGGCCCACCGCGCCACCGCCGATCTCGCACAACACGGGATCCAGCACGCAGTCACTGGCCGCGCGACTCGCGGTGGCCGACATCAGATATGAGCGTTTACTCGCGTTGGGCAAACCACAAAGACAACCGCGCGGGATTCGCCGGGAACAGACGATCCGGGTTGCGGTGGTGGCATGATCGACTATGCCGTCGAGCTCGACGTCCGCCTCATGTGCGACGCGACGAGGGTGGGTACACCGTCAGCCATAGCTTCTTCGGCCACTAGCTTCAGAGCAGCCGCGAGGCGATCAGCGGTACAGGTCCATCTGCTGTTGACCCTCAAAAGGACATGATGGAACTCCACAATGAAGATCTCTCAGTGTTCTGGCGACACCAGCCCTGGGTCGCTCGAAGAATTTACCCACAGGTCTCCAGACTGGCGAACTTCAGCCGACCCGGCCGCACAAACAGTCCTGTTTCTGCCCAAATTCCTGACAATCCTCGATACTTTCACCCCGGCGGGTGATGGCTGGGTAACGCCACACTGACATCGCACGACTCGACTGTTGGCGTGTCAGACATTTCATCCTCGGCGGCGCGGGCGGGTCGTTTGGGCCAACGGCGTGGAGGGCCAATGGGCACACTACGGCATTTGCGGCGGCGTGGAGTCGCATTCACAGTCATCTTGGTCTTTCCCTTGATCATGATTGGCGTCGCGGCACCGGTCAGCCTTGCGGCCGACGGGAACATTTTGCGCACGATCAACGCGGAGAATTACGCCTGTGACGTGGGCACGGGAATCGCGTTCGACGGGTCGAACCTGCTGTTGTCCTGCGACGGCAACAACACGATCACCGCGGTCAATCCTGCCAATGGATCCTTCGCGCGGTCCTACACCATCTCTGGAGTGCCGGCGATCGGCGCGTTGGCCTGGGACCGAGGGCGCGGGTTGCTGTGGGCGTGCGGCGGCTTCAACGGCGACGACACCATCGTGTACCGCATCAACCTGGACACGCAGGTCGCCACCGAAGCCTTCGGCGGGACGGAAGGATGCCCAGACGGCCTCGCCTTCGACGGCACCGACGACACGTTGTACCTCAGCGCAGATGTCGCAAACACGGTGCAGCACTACAAGGCAGACGGCGCTCTCATCGAAAGCATCGACGTCACCGGCAAGCTCGGCAGCTGCGGAAACAGCGGAATCGCGGTCGGTGGACCCTACATCTTTCTGGCCAACAACGGCTGCTCGCAGATCTACCGCGCCGCCAAGAACGATCTGTCCGCACCCACTCTGTTTGGCACGTACCCAGCACGCATCGAAGACATGGAATGCGACGACCTCACATTCCGCGCCGACTCCAAGGCGGCGATCTGGACCAAGGACGCGTACGACAACGTCCTGAACGCCTTCGAGCTCAACGCCGGCGACTGCGGCTTCGGCGGCCAGCCACCCGGGTCACCCAACGCCGACACCGACGGCGACGGGTTGTCCGACAACTGGGAGACCAACGGCATCGACGTCGACCACAACGGCACCATCGACCTGGACATCAAGGCCATGGGCGCCGATCCCCAACACAAAGACATCTTCCTCGAAGTCGACTGGATGACGAAGCCGAAGTCCTGCATCTGGTTCATCTGCTGGGGCGGCCAAGATTTCACCCCGCAACCGGCAGCGCTCTCCGACGTCCGCGCGGCGTTCGCCGCGTCCCCCGTGACCAACCCGGACGGCACCACCGGCGTGAGGATGCACATCGACTCGGGCCCCAACAGCATCATGAATCCCGTGACCGGCGCGACATGGGGTTCGACGTCCCGTGCGAACGAAGTGCCGTTCCAGGAGAAGATCGGGCGCAGCAACGGCAACACCTACAACTGGACCGCGTTCGACAACCTGCGCAGCAGCAGCTTCACCGCCGCACGACGCAACGCCTTCCATTACATGGTGTTCGCCGACACCTACGCGGGTCCCACGACCGCCAACTGCCCGTCCGGAACCTGTTCCTCGGGCGTCTCGCGGGGCATCCCGGCAAGCGACACACTCGTGACCGACGGGGATTCCAGCTGGGGCGACGGATTCACCCGCATCCAGGAACGCGGCACCGTCATGCACGAACTCGGCCACAACCTGAACCTGCACCACGGCGGCGCGGACGAGACGAACAACTACAACCCCGCCTACGCGAGCATCATGAACTATTACTACCAGCTGACCGGGCTACCACCCAACGCCCGCCTCGACTACTCCCGCGAGGCGCCGTACGTCGACTGGGACCACCTCGTGTTCACCGGCGGGTCCGTCGGAGCCTTCGGCGACGACAACCGGCCGACCGCCACCCCATCTGACGACACCGACCCGGCGAACCTGAAGTCCACCGGCCGCTACGCCGTTGACGGCGACGGGACGGTCAAGTTCGTCGGCCCCACACTGCTCGTGCCCGGTACCAGCGTCCAGCAACTGGCCATGGACGTGACGAACGCGAGTAAGACACAGTCCGCCTACACGGTTCGAGTCGACATCACGGATCTGCGGCTCTCCAAGACGGCCACGACGACGATCGCCGCGGGCGCCACCAAGCGTGTCAACATCCCGGTCGACACCACCGGTTTGCGGCCTGGCAGGTACGCGCTGAACGCCGACCTCGCCAGTCCAAACGCTGGAAGCGATCTGTCTACGGACAGTGCAACGATCACGGTGCCGGACCTGTCCGATCCCAGCCAACTGCAGCAAGCGCGCGACGCGCTCGAGTCACTACGCACGCTTCCGGCAGACTCCGGGCTCGACCCATCTGTTCGCAGCGGACTCGTCACCTCGTTGACCACAACGCTGCCGTGGACAGCCAAGGCCACGTTCATCACCTCGCCGCGCACGAAGATCACCGGCACATACACGATCCAACCGCCGACGTTCAAGCCCAACGCCACCACACCACAATCGATTGTGATCATCGCGGCGCCCGGCAGCCCGTCGTTGAAGCTGAACCTGGCGCGGGTTCCGCGCAGCACCCCGGGCGTATTCATCGGAACGCTGCACGCGCAACGACCACAAGGCGGCGTCCTGGACGCCACAGTGCTGCTCACCTGGTCGTCACGTGATCGCACCTTGACAGGAATCTGGACGGGACGATCCAGCGGGGTACTGACCGTCAAACTCACAGCACCGTAGCCGGTCGCCGGCCGGCTGCTCGTCCCGGTGAGGGCCGGCGGACAGAACCACGTCGGGGTTCCTGTCCGCCGGCCAACGCCTCACCTCCATGGAACGAGACCTGCGATGAGATCTCGACTTGCATTCATCGGACTGGCCGTCATCGTCCTTGCCCTGACCGTCGCAACTATCGCAGCCATTCCCGCCAGCCACTCGCTATCGGCTCGCATCCACGGCACCCATCCGCCGACTCCAAGCAACAGTGACACAACCGGAATCGCCGCACCCGATGCCAGCTCACGCGGTGTTCTCGCGGCCAACGGGGACGGCACCCTCCGCACGCAGAAAGAGGTCGTCAAGGTCGTCGCCGGCCTTCGCGTCCATCTCGGATTCGTGATCACCAATCGCGGAACAGTAGCGGCCCGATACCGAGTCACGTTGAGTTCGACCACTACACAGCTCACACAGCACCACATCTACACCAACATCACCGGGGGCGCCTCAGCCACGGTTTCCCTCAGCATAGACACGCTCGGACTAGCCCCCGGCATCCATCGCGTCACGGCGACGCTCAGCAGCAACCTACTCGACATCGACGAACTATCATCCACAGCCGTTGTCGTCGAGATCGTCCCATGAGCGGATGTAGCGATCTTGGGCATCCGCATTGACTCGGGGTATGCGCGGGTGCCAGCGCCGCTGAGCAGCCGGGCATGCACGGCACCGCGCACCAGCAGCGTCCGGTGGGGTAACCACGTCTCGACGCCAGTCCGAACGCACAACAACGGATCCGCGGCGCCGCGCAACACACCCCGCACGCCACCGCCGCGATCCCGGTTCGCTTCCACCATCGGTAGGTCCGGGTCATCGGGCCCGGCGTCGGGCCAGGTCAGCTCGACCTACAACGGACCCGGCGACGCAGATGGTTGGGCGGCGAACGCGGTCAGCTCCGCGATGCGTCGTTCCGCGTCAGCGATGCGTGCCGCCACCAGGGGCCGCAATCGTGTCCGCACGTCGGCGCGCACCCCGACCTCGCCCCGAGCAGCTCGCGGATCTCCTCCAGCGGCAACCCCAGCTGCTTGGCCGAGGCGATGAGCTCCAGCCGGGCCACCGCGTCCTCGCCATACATCCGGTACCCCGACCCGGTCCGTTCCGCCGGCAACAACCCCGCCTGCTCGTAGAACCGCAACGTGGACGCCGGGACACCGGTCCGCCGCGCCAACTCCGAGATCCGATACGTGTTCACGGCGCTGACGCTAAACCTTCAACTCGACTCGAAGGTCAACCCCCGACACGGTCCGACATCGAACCCGCCACGTCGACGCGCTGGCCGTGGTGCACGGTTCCGGCGGTGTCGGAGTCGAATGCCACCCCGCGCTGGGCCAGCCGCGTGCCCAGGTCGTCGAGGTCCTCGACCAGGGTTTCGGGCAGCAGGTAGTACTCCTCGAGGATGGCGCGGGCCAGATCGTTGTCGGTCACGGCGGCGTCGTAGCGGACCTCGTCGCCCTCGAGGGTGATGTCGAAGGCGAAGAACGCGCAGCAGGCCTTCTCCCGTGCGGCCAGGTCCCGCACCCACGCCTCGAGGCCGGGGTCGGCGCGGAACCGGAACCGGATGCCTTCCGCGGTCCGTTCCCGGCCGATGAAGGCGGTGTGGGTGAACAGCCGCCGATACTCGGCCAGCCGTTCGATGTCGGTGTCGGGAGCGTCGGTCATGTCGCACACGATCGGGGTGGACGCATCCGGGATCCGCACGGCCAGTCTCCTTGTTTGGTGTTGTCAACCGTTCGACCCGACTCTAGAGTCTGGACCGGAGTCCAGAGTCAAGGGAGTGAGTGGGTGAAGATCGGGCAGGTCGCGCGACAGGCCGGTGTCAGCATCGATACGGTTCGTTTCTACGAACGCCGCGGCGTGCTGCCACCAGCGCAGCGCCGGCCATCCGGATACCGCGAGTTCGGCGATTCCACGGTGGAGCGAATCCGGATGGCCAAAGCATTGCAGGACATGGGTTTCACTCTGGACGAGGTCATCGATGCCCTGCATACCCACGACGCCGGCGGAACTACCTGTGACAGCGAACGATGGCGCCTGGAGGCCGTCGTCGACCGCATCGACACCAAGATCGCCGATCTGCAACGAGCCCGGCGACACACCAAGGAGATTCTGGACGGCTGCCTAGCAGGTCAATGCCAATTCGTGATTCCTGATGACCCCGTGGTTGTTGACCAAGGCTCTGGTGCGGCGTTTCAGGCATCGGAACCGAGCCCGCAGCGGAATACCTAGTCCGCGCTCGCCGCCGGAGAGCTTGATCCCGGCTCGCCGCGCGGTCCGTTGTTCCAGCGCTTGGATGGTTCTTCTCGAGGATCACGACCGTCCACAATGGTCGTTGACGGTTCCGCGTGGCTGCTCACGAGGGCTCGCGTGTGACGGTGGGCTCCAGCGTCTGTGGTTCAACAGCAGTGGTCACCGCGCCAGGCTTTGCGTTATTTTAGAGCTGTCTAAATTAGCTGGAGAGGAGATGCTGTGGCGGTCGATGTCGAGCCGAGTGTGGTGGTGCACCGCTCCCCCGGTGAGGTCGCGGCGTTCATGTTCGACCCGGCGAACGATCTGCGGTGGACGGGTGGGATCACGTCGAGCACGCCGGCGCGGCCGGGTCTGCTGGTCGAGGGCGCGACCGTCGAGCGGACCGCGAAGTTCCTCGGCCGCGCGTTCACCTACGGCTACGTCGTCACGAAACACGAGCCGGACCGGCTCGTGGAGATGCGGGTCGACCGACCGTTTCCGATGACCGTTCGCTACGAACTCGCCGAGCATGCGGACGGTACGACGGTGTCCATCCGTGCGACCGGTACGCCGGGACGCTTCTTCGGGTGGGCCACCCCGCTCATGGCACGCCAGGTCCGCACCAGCATCGTCGCCGATCTCGAGCGGCTGCGTGCCTGCCTGGAACAGTCCTGATTGGTCAGGTCGCCGGCGCCTTTCTGGGCTTCTTCGGCGCCTTGGGTGGTAGCGAGCCGATGTGGTCGACGGCCTTGGCCGTCCACTCGCGAGCGTCGTCGATGGACAGACGGGCCGGCAGCGTGGCGTAGCCGCCCATCGGGCGTTCCGCCGGGCCGAATGGGCCCGCGCCGGGTGTGGCGAGCAGGTCGGTGAGGTCGTCGGCGGGCAGCTTGACGCCGACGTCGGCGCCGAACAGGCCCATGAACATGTTGCCGTTGACGAAGGCGCCGAGGTTGCCGAACATCGGCTTGACCTCGACCCGCGGGTCGTCGGGCACCAGGGCGGTGAACCGTTCCCGGTCGGCCTCGGTGGGCTTGGGCATCTTCATCGGGGTCTCCTCACGCGTTCGGGTCCGGTCCGGGGTCGCCGCCGCTGGCCCGGATGCCGAGCCGGTCCAGGTAGAGCTCCCAGCCCTTGCGGTGGTGCACGCGCTGCTCGTCGTCGGGCAGGTCGTGGTGGCGCAGCACGACCCGGGTGCCGCCGTCCTCCGGCGCGAGGGTCACCACCACACGCGTGGACCCCGGTGCGACGGCGTGGTCGTGGGTCCAGCCCCAGGTGAACACCACCCGGCGCGGCGGGTCGATCTCGACGAACCGTCCGGTCGCCGCCACCCCACCGCGCATGCTGACGCGGTAGGTGCCGCCGGGCATCGGCTCCAGCTCCGCGGCGCTGCCCATCCACTGGGTGTAGCGGCCGGGGTCGACGAAGTACGGGAACACCGTCTCGGGCTCCGCGGCGATGAACACGCTCACCTCGAGGACAGCGGGGTCGGTCATGGTCCGTCCTTGTGTCGGTCCTTGCGTTTCTGCTCGGCCTCGGCGAGATCCTTGACCCGGCCCAGGCCGCCGCGCCAGTGCTCCTCCACCACCGACCGCAGCGAGCCCAGCGCGGCCTGGTCGGCGCGGTAGTACCCATCTTAATTTAGAATGATCTAAATCAATGCGGAGGATTCATGACCCGCTCCATCACCCTCGCCGTCGACGTGCCGGCCGACCCGTCGAGCCTCTTCGAGACCCTGGGAGCTCGGCGTACCGGGCCGCGCCGAGAGCGGGCCCGGCGTGCTCTTCCGCCACTACGGCTTCGGCGAGGGCTACCCCGAGACCGACCTGGGCCACACCGCGCACGCCTTCGTCCCCGCGCGGTCCTGACTCACCGCAGTGCCGCCGCCTGCGCGGCGAGGTGGTCTCGTTCCGCGGTGCTCGATGCGAGGGCGGCCGCGGCGGCGTAGGCCGTGGCGGCGTCCGCGTGTCGGCCGAGGCGGCGCAGCAGGTCGGCGTGGGTGGCGTGGAAGGCGTGGTAGCCGGGCAGGTCCAGGCGCTCGACGAGGTCCAGGGCGGCGGCCGGTCCGTGCACCTCGCCGACCGCGATGGCCCGGTTCAGCGCGACGACCGGCGTCGGCGTCAGGCTCAGGAACTGGTCGTACAGCGTGAGGATCTGGCGCCAGTCGGTGTCGGCCACCGAGGCGGCGTCGGTGTGGACGGCGTTGATCGCGGCCTGCAGCTGGTAGGGCCCGGGCTGGTCGCGGCGCAGGCAGGCCCGCACCAGCTGATGTCCTTCCGCGATCAGCGCGTGGTCCCATGTGGACCGGTCCTGGTCGCGGAGCAGCACCAGCACGCCGTCCGCGGTGGTGCGAGCGCGGATGCGGGACTCGGTAAGTAGCAGCAGCGCGAGCAGCCCGGTCGCCTCGGGCTCGTCGGGCAGCAGGGCCGTGAGAATGCGCGCCAGGCGGATCGCCTCGGCACGCAGCCCATCCGCGGCGGAGTCCGCGGCGGGGGCGGCGCCGGTGTTGTAGATCAGGTAGAGCACGGCGAGCACCGCCCGCAACCGGTCCGGCAGCTCCTCGGCACGCGGCACCCGGTACGGGATCCGGGCGAGCCTGATCTTGCGCTTGGCCCGCACCAGCCGCTGCGCCATCGCCGGCTCGGCCACCAGGAAGGCGCGGGCCACCTCCTCGGTACGCAGCCCACCCAGCAGCCGCAACGTCAACGCGACCCGCGCCTCCGGGGCCAGCGCCGGGTGACAGCACGTGAAGATCAACCGCAGCCGGTCGTCGGGCACCGCGGTCACCTCCCACTCCCCCGGCTCGTGGTCGAGCGCGGCGACCTCCGCGAGCAGCGAACGGCCACGGGCGTCGCGACGCAGCCGATCCATCGCGCAGCGCCGTGCCGTCGTGGTGATCCAGCCGCCGGGGTTGGGCGGCAGCCCATCGCGCGGCCAGACCCGAAGCGCGACCGCGAACGCATCCTGGACCGCGTCCTCGGCCAGGTCGATCTGCCCGAAGAACCGGACCAGGGCGGCCACCGACCGGCCGGACTCCTCACGGAACACCCGGCCGATCGCGGCCTGCCCCACCGTCACGCGCTGGTGTCCCAGAAGGGACGCACCTCGATCGGCCTGCCGACGATCACCGACGTCCTCGACGCCCAGCCCAGCGCGCCGTCCAGATCGTCGGCCTCGACGATGTAGAAACCGGCCAGGTGCTCCTTCGACTCCACGAACGGACCGTCCATGGTCAACGCCTCACCCGCGGACGCGTTCACCACCGTCGCCACATCGGGCTCGGTCAGCCGACCGGAGAACAGCCAGGCGCCGGTCTCCTTCATCTCCTGCTCCATCGCCATCATCTGCTGGCCCTTCTCGGGCGTCATCGGCGCGCCACCGGAACCGTCGACCGGGGTGTGCAGGGACAACAGGTACTGGGCCATCACAACGCTCCTCCTCCAGGCAGGAACCTCCCACCTACCTCACTACGAACGACGATCGCCCACATCGACACCCAGGGCCAGACGAATCACCCGGCGAGGGTCACCGGAGCCGTTCGCTCATCACAAGCTGACCCCTCACCCGGCTTGGTCTGCTCGGCGGACTTGCCCAGGGTTCGCTGGGCTTCACCGGCCGAGTGCGACTCGGCCAAGAATCGCAAGGCCCATCGACAGCGCGGCCAGCGACACGAGCAGTCGCGACACCGTCCAGCGCACGCTGGTGTGGCATGTCCGAGGGATCACCGCTCAGCCCGAGTGGACTCATCAACGCGTGCCCCTGGCAATTGTTTCGTGCGTCTTGCCTCCTCGCGTGATTTCGCAGCCCCGCGGGAACGGCCCGGACGCCGACACCCGGCGAGCCACGAGCCGCCGGTACACCTCCCGCTCCATGCCGGCGGATCTGCGGGGCAGGGCCTGGCGCCCACCATTTCCTACCGTTAGGACGGCAGCCCGGGTTCGTTGTATAGGTGGGTACCGCTGGGTTCGGTGGGGTTATCCGTCGATGGCTTGTTGCCAGGCAGCGAGAGCGGTGGGGTCGTCGGCCAGCGTGGCCGCGTTGGTGCGGCGCCAGAGTGCGAGGAGCAGGTCGCTTGGTGTGCCGGTGAGTGTGGCGTCGGCCGGCGTCTGTTCGCGGGATAGGTAGGGCCGGCCGGTGGTCGCGTCGATGCGCCGGTGATACGTGCCGTCGGCCGATTGCAGGGCGAGACTGGCTTTGGGTACGGGCCGGCCGATGAAGGGCAAGATGTAGGGCAGTGCCGCCTGGAACAGTTCATCGATGAAGTCCGCGGCGCGGTCGTCCTGGATCGGCTGAGCAAGCCCGTAGGCGTTCTGCGCGTCCCAGCGGTGCACGGTGAGGTCGTGAGCCTGCCGCCGGCACCAGGCACCCGCCTTCTGATCGATGGTGACCGTCCACATCGGGGTATCTGGATCGGTGGCGTCGATCGCCTCGAGGAGGAGTGTCGAGGCTGGCCCGGTACCACTCGGCAAGTGGGAGGTCCGGGTTCAGCGAGTACGGAGCACGAGGCCGCGGCGCGGCATCGCGAAGCAGGTCTGCGGCCCACTGGTGGTAGCTGCCGACATGAGCCACCAGATCGGTGACCGACCAGCCGGGGCAGCTGGGCACCGGCATGGTCGGGTCCCCGTCGAGCGTGGCGGCCAGCGCCCAGCCCTCGTCGGCCAGCCACGATCGGTACACGTGTGGTGGCTGCGGCATGCGGCTCACTGTGCCACGAAAGATCGGGTGGCGGCCGGTTCAGGCCGATGCGCGGTGCAGGATCGTCGCGAGTTCGGCGGGCCGGGTGAACATGGGCCAGCGCCAGGTCGGGAGTTCCTGTTGTTCGGTGAAGCCACACAGAATGCCCAGCCGGGGGCAGCTTCTCCCACGTACCGGTCAGCGATACCGGGGTGGTCGCGGTCGCCCACGTTGTGGCACCGACCGCTCGACGAGTGACGCCAGGACGTCCTCGTCGAGGTCGCCCCCCGCGGCGAGTTGCTCCCACGGCGGTGGAGGCAGCTGCCAGCCGTCGCCGTGGGTCGCGACCAGTTTCGCGTTCGCGGCCTGCTCGTCGGGTTCGGTGAACTCGGCCTGTGCGACGCCGTCCGGCAGCGGGCCGGTGTCGACGAACACGAGCTCGGCCACCCGTTCCGGCACCCGGTCCGCGGCCCGCACCGCGCTGTCTTTCGGGTTAGCGGTTCTTGTCGGGGTGTGGCGGTGTGGTGGCCTCGGTCTGGTGAGCCGGTTGGAACAGTTCGATGAGGTTGCCGGCGGGATCGGCGAGCAGGATCTGGCGTCCGCCGGGACCGGTGACCAGGTCGCTGCGGAAGGACAGGTCCGCGTCGCGGAGCCGGGTGATCTCGGTGTCGAGGTCGGTGACGACGAGGTGGATGCGGTTGTGGCCGGGGGTGGCGGCGTCGTCGGGTGTGGCGCGGGCGCCGGAGCTGGCGGGTCCGGACAGCAGCAGGCGCAGTGGGCCGCGGGTCACGTCGGCGAATGCGGGGACGGCGTTGGTGTTCAGCGTGAAGCCGAGGTGGGTGGTGTAGAAGTCGACGGCGGCCGCCACGTCGTCGACGAGGTAACGGACGCTGGCGTACTGGTCGGGTGCGGTCACGCTTGGGCCTCCTTGCTCACGGGTCGGTCGTGGTGAGGACGGGTAGCAGGTGGCGGACGCGGGTGTCGATCTCCGTTGCGGTGTGGTGGAATCGGCGGTAGCCGACGCTTCCGGTGTCGCGGGCGGGGTCGGGGATGCTCCAGTGGGCGCGTCGCGGGTGGTGGTCGAACTCGGGGCAGGCTTCGCGGGCTCTGTCGCACAAGGTGATCACGTGGTCGAACCGGCGCCGCGCGACCGTGTAGAGGTGGCGGGGACGCTGTCCGGAGATGTCGATGTCGAACGCCTCGCGCAGCACTCGAGCGGCGTCGGCGTGAAGCTGTTCTTTGGGGTGGGTGCCGGCGCTGGTCGCGTGCACGCGGCCTCCGGTGTGGTGGCGTAGCAGGGCCTCGGCGATGGGTGAGCGGGCGCTGTTGCCGGTGCACACGAACAGCACCGCGATCCGGCCCTTGCCGACCGACGCCGCTGGCGGGGTTTGTGGGCGCAGCGCAGGATGCAGAGCCGCGCCGGTCGCGGCCAGCGCGTGCGCGCAGCGGGCGAGATCCAGGTGGTAGTAGCTGTCGCGGCCGTCGAAGCTGCTGCGTGTCGAGGTGACCAGCCCGCCATCACGCAGGAGCCGCAGGTGGTAGGAGACCAGGTTCTGCGACTGGCCGACCATCGTCACCAACTCGCGAACCCGGTAGTCGCTGCGGGCGAGCTCGGTGAGCAGCTGCCAGCGCATTGGGTGGCCAGCCAACCGGACAAACGCCGGCGGCGTCGCGACTTGACCCGCCATCACCATGACAGAAGAATACATCAAACTGATTTGATGGATCTACGTGGAGGTGACGACTGGCTGGAACCGGTGCTGGAGGGCACCGAACAGGTACATCCCCCGCCAGCCGCATACCCAACCTCACGGGACAGAACACCTAGGTGTTCTCAAAGCCAGAGACTGTGGTCATCCAATGCGTCGACTCCCAAGGGATCCAGGCGCATCACCACGCGACAACCACTTCGTTCGTACAGACCTCTGACAGTCAGCACCAAGATCATCTCAAACCAAGATCACCAATATGTTAGGGGCTCTTAACGGAAAGGTGGAGCGCTCCAACCGCATCGACGCCGAAGAGTTCTACCGACTCCTCGACAGCGTCGTCCTCCCGCACCCGGACGCGGTCAAGTCAACGCAACGAGGTGTACCCGAAGTACTGATCGCGCAGGAAGGCGCTCACCGCATCCAGGCCGTACCGCTCCGCGAGATTGCTTCTGGCGCGCTCGACGTTCAGCGAATGGATCCGCGATCGCAGCCGCCGGTAGCCGTGCACCAGGTCGTCCGGGTCTTCGGAGACGGGCACCAGCTCGCCAGCGTCGGCGATGACGTCGCCCAGCGTTTCCTCCGGGCCGCCACATCTGGTCACCAGGACGGGGGTGCCGCAGGCGATGGCCTCGATCGGGGTCAGGCCGAACGTCTCGAACTTGCTCGCGTGGACCAGCAGGTCGTGCGTCCGCAACAGCCGGAACGCCTCCTCGTACGGCACGCCGCCGAGCATGGTGATCGAGTCCTGCAGGCGCAGCTCCGCCACCCTGTCGGCGACGGCCGGGGCGTGCGGTCCGTCGCCGGCGATGGTGAGCGACAGGGACGGATCCGCCTCGTGGCAGCGGGCGAACGCGTCGACGAGCTGGTCGACGCCCTTGCTCGGAACGATATTGCCGAGAAACAGCCACCGCCGAAGGTCGGTGACCGGCGCTTCGCGCGGCCTGATTCCTGCGAAGTCGACCGCATTGGGCGCTATGGCGATCTTGTCCCGGTGCCGGGGGAAGAATTCGCGGACCTGATCCAGCAGAAGTCGGCTGACGCAGAAGAACCGGGTGCACCGGGCCAGCACTTCCTCATACATCGAGCGTGCGGACTCGGTCGACAACTCGCCGGCGAAGACGTCGGCGTGTTCGGTGACGAAGACCCGCGCGCCGCGCTTCGCCAGCTGGATCGCCGGCCAGCCGCCCCGCAGCCCCCCGTGCGCGTGGACGATCGGTTCCGGCATTTCACCGCCGACGGCGTCCCGCAGCGCCGTGGTTCCTTCGTGGACGACGGACTCGACACTCGCGTGGGTCTGCGCCATGGTGAAGGTGGCTCTCGTGACCCGGTACCGCACGGCGGGGCCAATGCGAGTGGCCGTGCTCTTGACGACAGCGTCCTCGCCGGCGGTCGCCTGCCGGTTGACGTGATAGATCGTGACGTCGCTGACGACCTGGCTCGCCGCCTCGGCTGACGTGGCGATGAAGTTTCCCCGGTACAGGCTTTGCTCGGATGGAAACCATGGCGAGACGATCGCGAGAGACTGCATCCTTGCAGCCTAATGATCAGTGCACTTGTGGGGGGCAGCGTGACGGTGGAGTTCGAGCCGGACCAAGGCGTGTGGCACGTCCGCGGCCACCCGGAGGCGGTGCACGTGCTCGGCAATCCCGCCACCTTCTCGTCGAACACGGTTCGCGGGGCCGCCGAGGCGGCGGAGTTCACCGAGGGCAACATCTTCCAGCTGGACCCGCCGAAACACCGGAAGATGCGCGACCTCGTCACCCACGCGTTCACCCCGAAGGTCGCCGCGAACCTCGCACCCCGGATCGCCCAGCTCACGCACGAGCTGCTCGACACAGTCGAAGGTGGCGACCGGTTGGAGCTGATCGCCGATCTCGCGCACCCGTTGCCAGTCATCGTGATCGCCGAGCTGCTGGGCGTGCCGAGCAGCGACCGGGCGACGTTCCGCAGGTGGGTCGACGCGATGTTCGGCGACCGGACGACGTCCTCGGGCACCGAGCAGAGCGCCGCGCGAGGGGCGCAGGCGGCTGCACGACGAGGCAGCGGAGTTCAAGAGCTACCTCGGCGAGCACGTGACGCAGCGCAGGCGCGACCCCCGCGGGGACCTCCTCAGCAGGCTCGTCGCGGCCGAAGTGGACGGTGAGCGGCTCACCGGCGCCGAGATCGTGAACTTCGCCATGGTCCTGCTGATCGCCGGGCACGTCACCACGACCATGTTGCTGGGCAACACGATCCTCTGCCTGGACCAGCATCCCGGCCAGGCGGCCAGGGTGCGGGCCGACCGCGCCCTGGTCCCTGCGGCGATCGAGGAGTCCTTGCGATGGTTGACCCCGATCGCTTCGCTCGGTCGGATCACCAACTCCGAGGTCGACCTCGCGGGCCACGCCATCGCCGAGAACGAGCGGCTGGTGGTGTGGATCGCGGCGGCCAACCGGGACCCGCGCCGGTTCACTGAACCGGACACCTACGACGTCGGGCGCGACCCGAACCCGCACCTCGCGTTCGGCCGCGGCGTCCACTTCTGCCTGGGGGCGCCGCTGGCCCGGCTGGAGGGCCGTATCGCGCTGAACATCCTGCTGGACCGTTTCGCCACGCTGCACACCGATCCGCAGGCGCCACCGGAGTTCCTGGCCAACCCCGCTATGACCGGTCTGCGCAGCCTCCCCCTGCTCGTCAGCAGGTGATCCCGTCGAGCAGGCGCGCGAGCTCCGGGAGGTCATCCGGGCCACCGCTCGCGCCCGCGTAGCCGTCCGGACTGATCAGTAGGAAGCCCGGCGGCTGCCGACGACCCACTCATGCTCGACCGTTTCCGGATGCGAGCCGGCCAGCTCCGCGCCGCGCGCGTTGGCCTCGGGACCGCGGGTGAGCAGCCGGAACGCCTTGTCCCTGTAGGTCATCTCCAGCCGTAGCTTCTCGTAGAGCTTCTGCAGTTCGGCCGGATCCCCCCCCGCTCAAAGCGCGCCCGCAGCGCCGAGGTAGTCGATCATCGCGTACACCTCAGGAAAGCCTTCGAGTCGTTCGTCGCCCTGACGATGTCAGCGGACACCGAGGACGGCCGCCTCGTCGTATCCGAGGCGATCAAGTTCCCGGTCACCCGTCAGACTGCCAAGACCTCGCACGGTGAGACCCAGACTCACGGCTTCGACGTCGATCTGGTCGGCGCACGCCGGGACCGGTTGGTCCTCGCCACCGTAAAGTGGTCGTGTTCCCTTCGTCGTGGCGGTGGGCGCCTCGTGCCGGTCAGTCGCTGACATGGGCGGTGTTGCCGAGCCAGTGCTGGGCGAGGCCGATGTCACCGTCGACGCTGATGTTGGTGGCTTCGCGGTCGGTGAGAGGGAGTCGTCGGGTGAAGGTCAGCAGCAGCGACTGTGCCGGGCCGGTCACCGTCACATCGGCCTGCTGGGTTCCGGGATGCCACGTCGCCCCGTCCGGCCGCCGTTCGACGATCCAAGCGCCCGCGTCGTCCGCGGTGTCGGTGGCCAGCCACTGCAGGATCTGCCCGGTGCCCCGGATGGCGTGGGCGGACTCGGACCGCTGCATCTCCCACGTGGGGGAAGTGAGCATCGTGAGGTGATTGCTGATGAGTGCGGCTGCGATGTCGGCGTCGATGTCATCCGATCGGTTCGCCGCGTTGGCTGCGTCGAAGCCGTGGACGGCCGACTCGTTGAGGACGCTGGATATCCAGAATCGCGTCCCGGACCGCTCGTCCGCCGCGGGGTTGAACACCGGTGCGTCTAGCGCGTCATCGGAGCACGCGTTCGCGACCCGCTGCGCGGACTCTTTTAGCCACGCCTGCCACTCGCGGGGGTCGGTAGGGAGTACGGCCATTTCCGTGGGCAGCTGTATGGGGTCGGTGATGCGCCGCTCGATGATCTCCGCGACCCAGTGCTGGGTCTGGCCCACGTGCTCGACCAGGTCAGTGATGGTCCACTCCGGGGCAGTCGGCACGGCGGCGTCAGGTCCGGCCGCGGCCGCTGATTCCGCCAGACGTCGGGTGTGTTCGACGATCTCTCGCCGTGCATGCTCCACGTTCAGCTCGGTCACCTGGATTGTCCTTTCCGTAGGTTCGCTGTTCCAGATCTCGCGATCGCGGCCTGTCAGCCGGGTGATGGTGGCCGCAGACCAGGCCGTGGCCGGTGCGCAGGGAACTTCTCCAGCGCCGGAACGAGGTCCGAAGAGGACCGTCGTGCAGGTATAGCAGCAACACCTCGGTCGTGTTCTCTCGTTGGATGCCTCGGCGTCGTGGATAACCTTGAGCATTGGGCGTATCTTCCCGAGCCGGCGCGCGAACGCCGACCCTGATCAGAACATGCAATGGGCTGCGATCTTGTTCGGGAGGTGCGCCCGCTTCAGGTCACCCCGCCATGGGCCATCCACAGGCGTCGGATCATTGCTCCCCCGGAACGTCGCCGTCCCCCGTGGTGTCCCGCATTCACAGCCCGCCAGCCGCCGCGGATGTGGCGACGTTCGTTCGTCAGGGATCAGCGCAATCGGTTCTTCGGCCACGATCTGACGTGCAAGGCGGCATTCGCGTCAGGTAGCGGTGAGGGTGTCGACCAGCGAGCGAGTGATTGCGGTCTGTCCCGCCAGCGTCGGGTGCACGCCGTCATCGCCCTGCAGCTCCGGGTCGGCCGGTGTTCCGAAGACCGGCATGAGGTCGACGAGCGGGCCGTCGAGGTCGCGCATCGCCTCCGCCAGCGCGCGGATGTCGTCGTTGCACCACGATGAGCCGCCGTGGTGGAACGCCTCGAACCGGGCTGCGCGGTCCTCGTGCACCGGAACGGGGGTCAGCCACACCCACTCCGGGTCGGGGGCGATCGCCCGCATCCGCCGCAGGTTCGCCAGGCTCTCGGCGACGCCCACTTGTGGACTCACAGGTTCCGGGCCGATCCGGGTGACGTCATTGCCGCCGAGGGCGCACAGCACCCAGTCCGGCCTTACGCCGGCGACCGTGGCCGGCCACCGGCGTAGGACCATCGTCGTGGTGTGTGCCGACAGGCCACCGTTGATCACCCGCACCCCCAGATCCGGGCGGCGCAACAGCAGCACATGTCGGAGGATCTCGCACCACGACTGGAGATCGTCGGTGACGCTGTCGCCCACCGCGAGCAGCGTCTGCCCTTCCCGGAACGGGAGGGCGTCGACGCGGCCGGCAAACGCCGTGTCGGCGAGCAGTTCCGCCGCCGCGGCCGCCGCCCGAGCACCGAAGCCGGCGCGGACATCCGCGTACTGCTCCGGCGTCATCCCGAACACCGCCGGCAGCGCATCAGCCAACCCGGGCAGGTAGCCGTACAGCTTCTCCAGATGCGTGTACCGCAGCCAGTTCTCGATCATTGGTCCGCTCCGTCTGGCCCGGCGAACGGCGGCATCCCGGCGAGCAGCCCGCCGTCGACGTCGAGCACGGTGCCGGTCACGAACCCGGCATTCCGGCCGCACAGCCACACCGCCGCGGCCGCGACCTCGTCCGGGCACCCCAGGCGCCGCACCGGCAACGAAGCCGCCACGCGCTGCCGCGCCCGGGGACCGGCCCGTTCCAGGGCCTCGGTCCGGATCGGGCCCGGCGCGATCGCGTTGACCCGGATGCCGGCGGCGGCGTAGTCCAGCGCGGCGGTGCGGGTCAGGCCGTCCACGCCGGCCTTGACCGCCACGTACGTCGCGAGACCGGCCACCGGGCGGCGCGCCGCCGTGGACGAGATGTTGACGATCGCGCCGCCACCGGTGGCCAGCATTGCCGGGATCTCGTATCGCATCGCGAGGAACATCCCGCGGAGGCTGACCGCGACCGTGTCGTCGAAGTCGGTGACCGGCATGTCGGCCAGCGGTGTCGGGCCGTGCCCGCCACCAGCGGCGTTGTTGACCGCGACGTCGAGTCGGCCGTACGCGCCGACCGCCTGCTCGACCAGCCGGCAGACCGACTCCGGGTACCGCACGTCGGTCGGCACCACGAGGGCGTTCCCGCCGCAGCCGGTGATCTCCTCGGCCACGGCGTGCAGCGCGTCCTCATCGCGCGCGGCGAGGACGACCTTCGCACCGGCGTCACTCATCGCGCGGGCCGTCGCCGCGCCGATGCCGCGGCTGGCGCCGGTGACGAGTACGACGCGACCGTCGAGCGAGCGGCCGGTCATGACGGCCGGCCGGGGATCGGCGGCGCGCCGGCGGTGCCGGCGACGAAGCTGGTGTGCACGTGCGCCACCCGCCAGCCTGCCGGCTCGCGCCGCAGCACGATCGTGGCCCGCAACGCCTCCGGTAGCGGGTTGCCCCGGTAGGTGCCCTCGCCGGCCTGCCGCGCCACCACGATCGCGTGCTCGCCGAACGCCCGCGCGTCCGGCTCCTCCAACCGCAGCGTCGCGTACCGGAGCGCGCCGCTCGTATGCCGGTCCAGCCAGTCGGCACGGCTCAGCACGAACCCGAGCGGCCCTACCCCGGTGAAGTCGTCGCCGAGCCAGGAGTCGATCGCCGCGGTGTCCCCGCCCGCCTCGGCAGCCACCCAGGCCTTCGCGGCGTCGACCGGATCGCCGTACTCGCTGTCCATGGTCTTCTCCCGTCGCGTTCATCGATGGTCACGACGCTAGGGCGGGCGGGACGCGGGCGAATCAGCGAAGTTGCCGGTCATCGGTGGCTCGGGTAGGCGTGCCCTAATCTCCGGGCATGTTGTACGGGCGGACGGCGGAACGGACCGCGATCAGGGCGCTGCTCGCGGGTGCCCAGCACGGCGCCGGCGGCGCGGTCGTCCTGCGCGGCGAGCCCGGCATCGGCAAGACCGCTCTGCTGGCCGAGGCCGAGCAGCGTGCGGTCGGTATGCGCGTGCTGCGCACGGCCGGTGTCGAGCCGGAGTCGGAACTGGGTCACGCCGCCATGCACCGCCTGCTGCTGCCGCTGCTCGACGCCGTACCGAAGCTCCCGCCCGCCCAGGCCGACGCCCTCGACGCGGTGTTCGGGCGGTCGCGGGCACGGCCGCCGGACCGCTTCCTGGTCGCGCTCGCGACGTTGACCCTGCTGGCGGACGCCGCACAGCAGCAGCCGCTGCTGTGCCTGGTCGACGACGCGCACTGGGCGGACCGGCCGTCGCTGGACGCGCTCGCCTTCGCCGCGCGCCGCGTCACCGCCGAGCCGATCGCGCTGCTCGTTGCCGCTCGCTCGGACGCGGGCCGGACCGATCCGCTTGCCGGCCTGCCAGAACTGCCGCTCGCAGGGCTCGACCGCGAGTCGTCGCGCCGCCTACTGCGTGAGCGCGGCGGCGCGCCCGCCGACGAGGACCTGCTGCTGCGCACCGCCGCCGGCAACCCGCTCGCGCTTCGCGAGCTGCCCGCCGCGATCCCGCCCGGCGGTGCGGCGCGGTTCCTCGTGGCGAGCGAGCCGCTGCCGCTGGTCGACCGGCTGCAGGAGGCGTTCCTGGATCGGGTGTACCACCACAGTGCCGCGGCCCGGCAGCTGCTCCTGCTGGCCGCGGCGGACGGCACCGGCCGGCTGGCGGTTCTGCGCCGAGGGGCCGCAGCGGCCTCCACAGTGGACACCACTGCGGGCATTGAGCTGGATGTCGACGACGCGTTGGGTGAGCTGGGCGACGTGCTCGCCGTGAACGGTCCGACCGTGGAGTTCCGCCACCCGCTGATCCGTTCAGCGATATACCACGACGCGAACCCCACCGAGCGCCGAACGGTGCACCGCGCACTGGCCGCCGCCTTGGAGGGCACCCTCGACCGGGACCCGGATGGTGACCCCGGCGAGCGGGACCGCCGGGCGTGGCACCTCGCCCAGGCAATCGACGGTCCGGACGAGACGGTCGCAGCCGAACTGGAGCGCGCCGCAGAGCGGGCGATACGCCGGGCCGGCCCGGCGGCCGCCGCTTCGGCGTTCGCCAGGGCCGCCGAGCTGACCCGGGAGGTGGCGACCGAGCTCGCCGCCTGGTCGCCTCCGCGGCCGCGTCGTGGCACGGCGGCGACGCCACACGGGCCGCCGAGAGTTTGGCCCTGGCCGAGAGCCTCGACAGCACGCGCGCCGACGGCGTCATGCTGCGCGCGCTGGTCGAGCTCCGCGCAGGCGACCCGGCCGACGCGCTGCGACTGCTGTTGCCGCTCGCCGCCGATGCGCAGCACGCCGGCGCGACGACGGCGATCGAGCTGCTGATGCTGATTGGCGAAGCCGGCTACCACGCCGGTGATCCTGCCGCGTGGCGCGAGGTCACCGACACCATCGAGCGCCTGCCGATGACCGGCGACGACTCGAACGTTGTGCTGCTGCGGCTGGCGTGTGCAGTCGGCCGGGTCCGGCGGGGCGAGCCGTCCGGGCTGGCCGACGGAGACCTTGCCGCGATCGAGCGGCTCACCGATCCCGGCACGCTGTGCTGGGCAGGCGGGATGGTCTGGGGCATCGGGGATCGTGCTCGCAGCAGGTGGCTGCGCCGCCGGGCCATGGAGGGAGCCGCCGCGGTCGGTGCCGCGGGCACGCTGGCGTGGGTGCTCGAGTTCGTGGTCGTCGACGAGCTGGCGATGGGTCGGCTCAACGCCGCGGCGGCCTACGCCGACGAGGGCGGCCGGCACGCGGTGGAGACCGGCCAGCCGAACCTGGGTTGCTGGTTTCGCGGCACTCTGGCCACGATCGCCGCGCTGCGCGGCAAGGGCGACGAGGCCCGGACGCTCGCCGACGAGGTACTCGCCGACGCCATGGGCCGCAACCTGGTCGCGGCGACCGCGCAGGCGAGCCGAGCACTCGGCCTGCTCGAACTGGCCGCGGGACGCGCCGAGCAGGCCGTCGCGCACCTGCGCCCCCACGACGGCCCCACCCACCCCGGGCTCGCCCTGCAGAACGTGCCCGACCTGGTGGAGGCCGCCAGCCGGCTGGGCCGACCGAAGCTGGCGGCCGAGCCGCTGCGCCACTACACCCGCTGGGCGGAGGCGACCGGGTCACCGGACCTGCTGGCGCTCGTCGCCCGCTGCGCGGCGCTCACCGCGACCGGCGACGCCGACGCCGCGTACCGGCGCGCGCTCGAGCTACACCCGGTTGGAGAGCAGCCGCTCGAGCGGGCGCACACGCAACTGCTGTACGGCGAGTACCTGCGCCGCGCCCGCCGTCGCTCGGCAGCGAAGCAGCAACTGCGCGCGGCACTCACCACGTTCAAGACGGTTGGCGCGATCGCCTGGGCCGATCGCGCCCGGGACGAGCTGCGCGCCACCGGCGAGACGGCCGCCGACCCGCACCCCGATGCGCTGGCCGCGCTGACACCACAGGAACTGCGCATAGCCACATCGGTCGCCGAGGGCGCCACCAACCGTGAGATCGCCGCGCGCCTGTTCCTGAGCACCCGTACCGTCGACTACCACCTGCGGAAGGTGTTCCAGAAAACCGGAATCTCTTCTCGTATGGAGCTGATTCACCTTCTCGCCCCGCCTCGACCCTAACTGTCCACTGCGGACTTACGTCGGTCGCAAGAAATTCGCACCGGGCCAATCTGGCGGGAGATGCGGCTTGCGGCTCGGCAGGCATCCAGCCGCCTTGGTCGCGCATCAGCTGCGCTCGATACCTGGACGCGCATCGCAGCGATCGCCCGGTGCCTCGCCCGCAGGACCTCAAAGCTCTGCACATCCGCCGCCAAACCGCGCCACGACGTCGTGGAACCTGTCTCCGTGGAACGCACGTTCGTACTCCCCCCCCACCGCATCGAACCCACGACCCGGCGCCTCGGCGGCCTCAAGTAACGCCGACGCGTCTGGGCGGACCCGCCAGGACCAGCGCCGTGACCGGCCCTCGTCGAAGACCGCCACCACCAGCTCGTCGGACGCTCGCTGCCATCCGCGACGTCGCTGGATCCTGGTACTCGCTGGTCGACATCCGCCCGTAGAACGCGAACGCAACCCCAGAGCCGCCGGACTCCTACCGGATGCCGCGGGCGACGTTCAACGCCGCCATCTCGGCTCCTTCCACAGCGTCACCGTGACCGCGACGAACCGGCCGACGTGACGCCACGGTGTCGCTGAATCCACCGAGCACGCTCATGAGCATCGTGTGCGATGAGTTGCGCGCGTCAAATCTCCCGCCCAGCTCTGGCACCCACAGATCAACTCCATACGCGGCGAACCGCGGAGCGATGAGCGAGAACTGGTTGCCGAACCAACACCGCGTGCCCTCCCCCACGACCACTGCGCTCCAACCACGGTCCGGTCGCTTCAACTCGGCAAGCAGCCGGGACGCCTCGACGCGCGGCTCCCAGGGCACCGACCTTCGGTCTGCGCGGTGACAACCGCGCACAGGTCCGGTACGTCCTCGCCCGGCTTCGTGCTGCGGATGGTCGCGGAATGCATTTCCGCTCGCAGACGGTGCAGCGGAACCGGCCGCGTAACCGGAGGGCCGGCTGGTGGTGAATGTACGCCGGTCCAGCGTGCCGCGTCCCCGCATCCCACCGGCCGCGCGTGATCGGCACATGAGCTGTGCCTGGGTGAAGGTGTCGACAGAAACGATCTCCGGGTGCGCCGGCCGACGCGAGCGCACCACTCGATCCGGGCTGGACCGGCGGAACCGCACCACATGCCCGGCCGCCACGTCATCGGGGTCGAGCAGCGTTTCGTGCTTGATCCACCGCCCGAAGATCGCGTTCCGGTGTACCGCGGGTTCTCCAGGATCGCCCGCAATCGGCTGCTCGCGGACGCTGAGTTGGACAAGGCCACGCTCAAGGACGATCTTCACCGAGGGCTACTGCCCGGCGTCCGGGGCGGTGGGGGCGGTCGCCTGCTTTCGCCAGCTCGTCCAGGAGGCGGCGTCGCGCGGCACGATCGCGGGGGTGCCCTCCTCGGCGTTGATCGCCTTCTCGATCACCGCCAGGTTGTGGTAGAAGTGCAGGCCCACGACGTGTTGGTCGCTGTAGGAGGGGTCCGGCGCCGGCGTGGTCTCGCGGTGGTTCAGGCCGTCCACGAGTCCCTTGAGCAAGCCGATGGACGTCGTCGTGGTGGTCGGGTCGTGGGGCTCGCCGCCGTAGCCCGGCCAGTACGCGGTCTGCAGGTCCTCGATGATGTACAGGCCGCCGTCGCGCACGTGCGGCAGCAGGGCATGGAAGGACGTGCGGACGTGCTCGTTCTCGTGGCTGCCGTCATCGATGACGATGTCGAACGGGCCGAGCTCGCTGGCCAGTCCCGCCGAGGAAGGCCGGGTCGCCCTGGTCGCCCTGGAAGGTGCGGATGCGCGGTCCGCGCACGCTGCTCTTGTCGGCGATGTCCAGACCGTGAATCAGGCCGCGGTGGAAGTAGCGCTGCCACATGCGCAGCGACGCGCCTCCGGAGCCGGGGTCGTCGTAGCCACCGATGCCGATCTCGAGCACCCGGACCGGCTCTCCCCGGTATAGCGCCAGGTGGTGGTCGTAGTGCCGGGCGTACCAGTTGAACGCGCCCCACTTGTCGGTGCCCAGCCGCACCGACAGGCTCGCGACGTCCTCTTCGGACGCCTGACAACCGGCCAGCACGGCGTGCACGACCGACATGGTCTGGTGCTGCCAGGTGGTCCGGAAGTCGCGCGTATCGCGGTGTCCGTTGTGGTTCGCCCTGTCGAGGGAGGGCCACACCACATCCTTGGTGGCATGGGCG
Source organism: uncultured Actinomycetota bacterium (assembly GCA_963841395.1). Classification (GTDB taxonomy): domain Bacteria; phylum Actinomycetota; class Actinomycetes; order Mycobacteriales; family Pseudonocardiaceae; genus Actinophytocola. The sequence continues at coordinate 8,935 of CAWJCX010000055.1, read as the reverse complement.
CGCCGCCCGGTCGGGCAGAACAGGCTCAGCAGGACGTCGACGGCGTCGAACCGGACCCGCACCGCGTCGTCGGCATCGTCGGCGGCGGGCGGGTCGGGCAGCACGGTGATCCCGTCGCGGTCGACGACCAGTTCGCGGTCCGCGCGGTCGGCGCCCGACATGAGCGTCAGCCGCACCCGCACGGAGTCCAGGATCGGCGGCGGGTCGCAGCGGGCGACCAGCTCGGCCACCACCACGTCCGCCGTGGCCGCGAGTCCGACCTCCCGGACGGTCACGGCCAGCCGGTCCGGTCCGGCGCCGCGGCGAGCAGGAACAGCTCGACCGGTCCCAGTCATCCATCGCGATCACGTCCATTCGACCGGGAGCTCGTACACGCCCTGCATGTCCGCGGCGGACCGCACCTTCAGCTCGTCCAGCGGCACCGCCAGCCGCAGCGTCGGGATCCGGTCGAACAGCGCGGTGAGCGTGACCTCGAGCTCCAGCCGCGCCAGGCCCTGGGCGACGCAGTTGTGCGGGCCGAAGCCGAAGGCGAGGTGCGAGCTGCTCATCGTGCGGTGGATGTCGAAACGGTCCGGGTCCGGGTACGCGTCGGGGTCCCGGTCCACGAGCGCGTACGGCATGATGACGCCCTCGCCTGCCGGATCACGTGGCCGTGGAGGTCGATGTCCTTGGTCGCGACCCTGATGCCGGCCATGTCGGCGATGGTGAGGTAGCGCAACAGCTCCTCCACCGCGGCAGGCGCCAGTGCCGGGTCCCTGCGGAGCTCGTCGAGCTGCTCCGGGTGCTCCAGCAGGGTCGCGGTGCTCAGCGCGATCATCTGTGCGGTGCTGCCCTGGCCGGTCACCAACATCTGGACGGCCATGCGGACGAGGTCGTCCCAGCTCAGGGAGCCCTCGTCGGCCACGAGCCGGTCGAGCAGCCACGTGCCGGCGTCCCCGCGGCGCGACGCGACCAGCTCGTCGAGGTAGCTCACCAGCTCCGCGAGGGCCGCCTCGGCGTCCTCGGGTGTGGTGGCGAGCAGCAGGCGCACGCTGGTTTCCTGGAAGAACGTCTGGTCCGCGGCGGGCACGCCGAGCAGGTGGAAGATCACCTTGCCGGAGAGCGGCCCGGCGAACCCCTGGATCAGGTCGACAGGCGGTTCCGCGCGAGCTACGGGATAAGCGACGAGCGTCTCGGGAGCGCACGAACGCAGCAGCTCGCGCGGATCGTCTGCGGTCAGCCACTGCGCGTGATCATCCGGCGCGAGCGTCGACCAGATAAGCGATCGGCATCGCATCCGTCGGCGCAACGTTGTAGCTCGCCCGAAGCCTTCGAGGGCTTCGAAGTATTCGCGCTCCCGCGACATAAAAGCGCGCGGCCGATGCAGGGTGTAACACCGCACATAGAGGATTGTGACGGGTCGAAAAAAAGGGCGCCGAAGCGCCCTTTTTACCTGATGCCGCGGGAAATCAGCCTTTTTCGGCTCGCGCTGCGCGGCGGGTGCGGGGCGCTCTGGGTTCGCTCGACGGAGCGGCCGAGCTTCCAGCTGATGCAGCCGGAGCAGGCGCCGCTGCAGGAGCGGGTGCTGCGGCCGGAGCGGGACCGCCTTTCGGCGCGCCCGCGGTGGGTTTGCCCGGGACGGTAGCGCCGGACTCACCAGCAGCGGTGCCAGGACCCTGCCGTCCGGCCTTGTCCGAGTCGGCCGGCGAACCGGTGGCGGCATACGCGCCCGCCAATGCCGCCGACATACATCCTGCAACCAGTGCCAATATGACTTTTTTCATTAGGTGCCTCCGAATAGTGGGGTGTGAGCTCGCGGCTCCTCCTGACTCTATCACGAGCGCGGGCGGGCGATTTTTAGCAAGCCACGTGCCGCCGAGCAAAGAGGGGCCTTATGACCAACGCATAGACGCCCCCGCGCGTTTACATCAGGGCTTCGCGCCCGGCATGTTGCCGTAAACGACCGACTCCATGAGCGACCTGCGCGCTTCCTGCTCGAACTGGCGCAAATGCGCCTCGGACTTGTCGCGGGCGTATTGGAGCTCGTCGGGCGAGCGCGCGCCGTGAGTGAAATTCTCGCTGGTTGCTGTGCGGTACGCCTCCCACTCCCCCCAGCAGCGGCCATGAGCCGCCAGCGCGATATCCTCGGCGCGAGCCGGGTTTTTCAGGTCCTTTTCGGTTGCCGCGCTGATGCACGCGGTATAGCGCTCACCGGCCTCGGTCATCCGCTCGGTATACAGGCGAGACGGGCGGACGCGGCGAGGCGCATGCCGCGAGCGTTGCCGCGCACGCGCAGACGACGAATGTTTTCGGTGTCATGGTGATGTTTCCTGTTGCAAGGTCTATGCCCCGGCGGTGCGCGGAGTGCGCCCGCCGTTCGCTTCGCCCGGCGCGGATCGGCCACGGCCGTCGCTGCCGCGCGGAGCAGGGCCGGCCGCAGCCGCTTGAGCATCAGGGCGTTCCGGTTTTCACACCCTGCGCGACCGCGAGCAGGCGGGAGCTCATGCGCAGGCCGCGTCTTTCGGCGGACTCGAGCGAGATCTCGAAGCGCACGCGGCCTTCGACGATGATGAAATTGATGATGCTGCCCGCCGCGAGCGCATCCTCCGACTCGGAGACGATGAGGGCATGCCGGGGTGCGCTGCGTACCCACTCGCGCAGGCGTGGTCTGTCGGGCTCGCCGACGAAAACAAGCTGCGCGCCGGAAGTCGTTTCCCCTTCCGCCACGCGCCGCACGTCGACAGCGCGCCCCTGAACCGCGCGCCCCGAAGTGATTTGACGCAGCTCGTCCGCAAGCGCGTCGTGCCCGACGACCGCAATGACGAAAGGCGCGTCGGGACGTGCGAACGCAGCGTCAGGCCACGTCACGAACTCGGTGAAGCGGAAGAAAAGGCCGCCTTCACCCGGCGTTCCAGCGCGCGTTCGGCTTCGCTCGGGGCGGCTGCGAATGCCACCGAAGTCACGAGCAGGGCAGTCGCAAGCGCTGCGGCGCGGCGCGGCATCGTGTACATCCCGACGGTCGCGCGCCAAAGGGTCATTGTGGCCGCCAGAGCAGCTTCACGAAGGCGCCGCGGCGGAACTCGGCGCGGGTCCCGGGCGCACCCATTCAGGGTGGTTGTGGTCGAAGCGCGACCCGGATGTCACGACGTTGGCAGGTTGCTCGAGGGTGAGGTCCGCGATGGTCTGCGGCCGCGATGCTGGGGGCGCCCCTGTTTCCGGGCCGTCGCAAGGGCGAGAGGCCGACAGGAGCAGGGCACGCGGCCACACGGCGCGATGCACATGACCGACCATCGTGAGCTGTCTCCTCTTTGACATGGGCGACTGACGTTCGTTCGGCTAAGCTTCGTGGCCAGCGGAATTCTAGCAGCCCGTCAATCCGTTAACGGCGTTGCCGAGGGCTCAAAATCATTGCTAAATCCGCGAGCTATGGTTTATAGTGCCGGGCAATTTTGGCTGCGCCGAGAGGCCCCAACCATGAATATAAACCTCGTGCTCGCGACCGGGCTTGGCTATGCGTTCATCGGCGCGATCATCATGTTCCTCTCCCACCGCGCGCTCTATCCTCAAGGCAACGCGCATCGTCGCCGGTTATCCCCCGATGCTCGCGGCGCTGCGCATCCAGCGGCACGACGGCCGATTCGGGCTCATCGTTCTTCTCTGCGGCAACGTCCTGCAGGTCATTGCGGCGTTCGGTTTTACGCTGCCGCTCGCGCACTGGCGTTTTCCGTTCTATGCCGCGGTCGCCGGCGATTTTTCTCTATGGCGTCTGGCGGATGTTCACTGGCCGCCGGGTCGCGGCGCCCGCGGCGGCCGCAAGCTGTGGTGCGCGCGCACGCGATCAGGCGCGTTTACGAAACGCGGCGTTCGATGGTGCTGCTCGACGCCGCACGGCGAGAGGCGGCGAATCGCCGGGCACGCGAGCTCGCCAAAGGTCCCGCGACAGGAGCGTCGTGTACGTCGGCAAGGAATCGGATTGCCGGTGGTGGAGCGACCGCTTCGGCGTGAGTCCCGAAGCGCTGCGCGCGGCCGTGCGCCAGGTCGGGCCGATGGTGAAGGATATCGAGCGACACCTCGCACGCAAGGTGCGCCCGACGAGCTACGCGCTCGCGGCCTGAACGTCGCACGGCGCCGTCCGGGCCGCCGTGATTGGGTTATCCCGGTTTTGGATGCAGCAGTCTCGGCATGCACGAGTCTTGCTACAGGCCTGCGTTTACCCATCCGGTCTACGCATGCGGACAACGATGCAGCTCCTGAGCGCCGAAGCGCCGCCCCGGCGCGTTTCACGCCGCTACCCGGCAGGCGCTGAGCTTGTTACGGACGACAGGGTCTCTTTCCGCGTATGGGCGCCTTCGCGCACACGCGTGAGCGTCGTGACGGGGGCCGAGGCGGAAGACGGATTCGAGCTGACGCGCGGAAGGCAACGGTTACTTCTCCGGAACGCGCGCGAGTACGCCGGCCGGGCACGCTCTACCGCCTTGCGCCTCGACGACGACCCGCGGTCTATCCCGATCCCGCGTCGCGCTTTCCAGCCGCAGGGCCACGACGGGCCGTCCGCAGTCGTCGATCCCGGCCGCGTACGCGTGGCGCGACGCGGACTGGCGCGGCGTCGCGCGCGACGGGCAGGTGCTCTACGAGCTGCACGTCGGCACGTTCACGCGCGAAGGCACCTGGGCGCGCGGCGGCGCGCGAGCTGCCGTCGCTCGCCGAGCTCGGCGTCACGGTGATCGAGGTCATGCCGGTCGCCGAGTTCCCGGGCCGTTCGGCTGGGGCTACGACGGCGTCCACTTCTTCGCGCCGACGCGCCTCTACGGCACGCCCGACGACTTGCGCGCGTTCGTCGACGCGGCCACGCGCTCGGCCTCGGCGTGATTCTCGACGTCGTCTACAACCACTTCGGGCCGATCGGCAACTTCCTGCCCGCGTTCGCCCGGACGTATTTCAGCCGACGCTACGCGAACGACTGGGGCGACGCGCTCAACTTCGACGGCGACGGATGCCGCGGCCGTGCGCGAGTTCTTCATCGCCAACGCGGCTACTGGATCGACGAGTTCCACCTCGACGGCCTGCGGCTCGACGCGACGCAGGCGATCTTCGACGAGCTCGCCGACGCACATCCTCGCGGAGATCGCGCGGCGCGCGCGCAGCGGCCGCCGGCGCGCGGCGATCTATCATCGTCGGCGAGAACGAGCCGCAGGACGTGCGGCTCGCTCGCGGCCGCCGAGCGCGGGCGGCTACGGCCTCGACGCGCTGTGGAACGACGACTTCCACCACAGCGCGCGGGTCGCGCTCACCGGGCGCACGAGGCGTATTACACCGACTACCGCGGCACGCCGCAGGAGCTCGTCTCGGCGGCGAAGCGCGGCTTCCTGTACCAGGGGCAGCACTACGCCTGGCAGAAGCAGCGGCGCGGCACGCCCGACCTGCGGCGCTCGACGCCGTCGCGCGTTCGTCACCTTCCTCCAGAACCACGACCAGGTCGCGAACTCGGCGCGCGGCCTGCGCCTGCACGCAGCTCACGAGCCCGGGCCGCTATCGCGCGCGCGACGGCGCTGCTCCTGCTCGCGCCGCAGACGCCGATGCTGTTCCAGGGCCAGGAGTTCGCCGCGTCGGCGCCGTTCCTCTACTTCGCCGATCACGCGCCGGAGAACGCGGCAGCGGTGCAGCGAGGGCCGCGCGCGAGTTCCTGGGCCAGTTCCCGAGCATCGCGGCGGGCGGCCATGCGCTGGCTGACGCGATCCCGCGTCGCGCGAGACGTTCGAGCGCTGCAAGCTCGATCTCGCGGAGCGCGAGACGTCACGCGCACGCGGTCGCGCTGCATCGCGACCTCCTCGAGCTGCGGCGCGGCGATCCGCGTTTTCAGCACGGCAGCGCGCAGCGCGCCGTCGACGGCGCCGTGCTGGCGCACGAGGCGTTCGTGCTGCGCTACTTCGGCGACGGCGGCGACGACCGGCTCCTGATCGTCAACTTCGGCCGCGAGCTCGAGCTCTCGCCCGTGCCCGAGCCGCTGCTCGCGCCGCCGCACGAGCGCGCGTGGAAGCTGCGTGTGGTCGAGCGAAGACCTCGCGTACGGCGGCGACGGCACGCCACCGCCGGAGCGCGTCGCAGAGTGGCATCTGCCGGCGCACGCGGCGCTCGTGTTCGCCGCGCGACGCGACGCGCGCTGAGCGCCTCGCTGCGCTCGGCCGCGACGTGCGACGCGCGCTGAGCGCTTCGCGAGCCGCACCGGCCGCACGGGCGGGCGCGAAGCTCGCGTGCTACAATCCGCGCGTGTTTTCTCCTGCCTTTCAGACATGCAGCGACCTGATCGACAAGCTACGACACAGACGTCCGCGCTGCAGCGCTTCCCATGCGCATCCTGGTGAGCAACGACGACGGCTATTTCGCGCCGGGCATCAGCGTGCTCGCCGAAGCGCTCGCCGCGCTGCGCCGAGGTCACCGTGGTCGCGCCCGAGCGCGACCGCAGCGGCGCCAGCAATTCGCTCACGCTCGACCGGCCGCTCACGCGTGCGGCGCGCGCCGAACGGCTATCTTCTACGTGAACGGCACGCCGACCGACTGCGTGCACCTCGCGGTCACCGGGCTGCTCGACGAGCTGCCGGACATCGTCGTCTCCGGCATCAACTACGGCGCCAACATGGGCGACGACACGATCTATTCGGGCACCGTCGCGGCGGCGACCGAAGGGTTTCCTGCTCGGCATCCCGTCGATCGCGATCTCGCTCGTCGCCGAAGGCGGCGGGCACTTCGAGACCGCGGCGCGCGTCGCGTGCGAGCTCGTCGAGCGCTTCCGCGCGCGGCCCGCTCGACGCAGCCGGTGCTGCTCAACGTCAACGTGCCCGACGTGCCGCTACGACGCGCTGCGCGGCACCGAGGTGACGCGCCTGGGCAAGCGCCACAAGGCCGAGCCGGTCGTGAAATCGACGACGCCGCGCGGCGAGATCGTGTACTGGGTCGGCGCCGCGGGCGGCGCGCAGGACGCGGGCGAGGGCACCGATTTCCACGCGGCGGCGAGCGGCATGGTCTCGATCACGCCGCTGCAGGTCGATCTCACGCGCTACTCGCAGATGCGAGACGGTCAGCGAGTGGCTGGAGCGTCGCAGTGAGCGCGCCAGCACAGCGGCATCGGCATGACCTCGCAGCGCACGCGCATGCGCATGGTCGAGCGCCTGCGCGAGCAGGGCATCCGCGACGAGGTCGTGCTCGCCGCGATGGGCGAGGTGCCGCGGCACCTCTTCGTCGACGAAGCGCTCGCGAGCCGCGCCTACGAGGACATCGCGCTGCCGCTCGGCTTCGGCCAGACGATCTCGCAGCCCGTACACCGTGGCGCGCATGACCGAGCTCGCGCGCGGCGGCGGCGCGCTCGACAAGGTGCTCGAGATCGGCACCGGCTGCGGCTACCAGGCCGCGGTGCTCGTCGCGGCTCGCGAAGGAGGTGTATTCGATCGAGCGCCTCGCGCCGCTGCTCGCCAAGGCGCGCAAGCACTTTCGCGAGCTGCGCGTGTCGAACGTGCGGCTGCGCCACGGCGACGGCCAGGCGGGCATGCCCGAAGTCGCGCCGTTCGACGCGATCGTGATGAGCGCCGCGGCGACGCACGTGCCCGCAGGCGCTCCTCGAGCAGCTCGACGGTGGGTGGTAGAATGATTTTGCCGATGGCGCAGCGCGGCGAGCAGCGTCTTTGCGTGATCGAGCGTTCCGCTCACGGCTATGTCGAAAAGAAAATGGACGTCGTGAAGTTCGTGCCGCTGCTGCCGGGCGTTGCCTGAATCGGCCGTGCGATCCGTCGCTGAAAACCTGCGTCGCTGTGCGCGCTCGCGGCGCTCGTCGCCGGCTGCGTGTCGCGCGCAGCCCGCGCCGGTCGTCGGAGCGCAGCGCCGCCCGGCAAAGCCGGCGCGCCGCCGCGCCGGTCGCGACGCCGCGCCTGCGCGCCAAGCCCGCGCGCGCGCCGACGACGCGCGGCCGACATCTATACCGTCAAGCCCGGCGATACGCTGTACAGCATCGCGCTCGAGCACGGCCTCGACTACCGCGAGCTCGCGATCTGGAACGGGATCGACAATCCCGGCGCGATGCGCGTCGGCCAGCAGTTGCGCGTGACGCGCGCCGGCGCTCCGGCAGTGGTCGCGGCGCCGCTGAAGACGCCCGGCGGCACCGTCGCAGGCGAAGCCGCTCGGCACCGGGCCGGCCGCGCCGCCGTCGCGGCGCGCCGCCGCCGCGCCGCCGGCACGCGTCGTGAGCGAGCCCAAGGCGTGCGCGTGCCGTATTCGGACCAGGCGCTCGCGCAGCTCTCGAAGCCCGAAGCCGCGGCGCCGCGCGCGCAGCCGAGCCGCCGCGCGCCGAAGCGCGCGACCGAGCGCCGACGCCGCGACAGCCGCACGCGGTCCCGACGACGTCGACTGGGCGTGGCCGGTGCAGCGGCAAGATCGTCGGCGACGTTCAACGATGCGACGCAGCAAGGGCATCGCGATCGCCGGCAAGCTCGGCCAGCCGGTGCTCGCGAGCGCGCCGGGCCGCGTGATCTTCAGCGGCACCGGCATCCGCGGCTTCGGCAAGCTCATCGTCATCAAGCACAACAACACCTACCTGAGCGTCTACGCCCACAACAACGAGCTCGCTGGTGAAGGAAGGCCAGAACGTCGCCAAGGGCCAGAAGATCGCCGAGATGGGCAACACCGACGCCGACCAGGTGAAGCTGCACTTCGAGATCCGCCGCTTCGGCAAGCCGGTCGATCCGCTGAAGCTGCTGCCGGCGGGCTGATCGGGCGGCGGGTAGCGACCCGTCCGAAGGTCGGCGCCTCGCCGCCGTACGAACAGAAGGAAACCCTCCATGGTTTCCCTCCGTAACCTCCTATCCCCTTATGTACTTCTGGGGCGAGCCGAAAAGTCCGACACGCTGCTAGGGCTGAAACTCCCGCGCGAGTTGTCGCAGCCGGCCCACATCCTGGGCATCCGAACTGC
>CAWJCX010000054.1:0-367237 GCA_963841395.1 uncultured Actinomycetota bacterium | reverse complement strand
GGTCACGACAACGGTGTCCGGCGGCAGCTCCTTGTACGCCTCGGCGACCGCGTCGGCGAGCACCGGCCAGGTGAGCTGCTGGGGCCAGTTGCCCCGCTGGTCGCCAGGTCCGCCGCCACGTCGTCCTCGCTGAGCTTCTCCCCGGCCGAGATCTTGGCTCCGACCTGCTCCACCAGTCGTGCGGCAGCGCGGGAACGTGGGCAGGATCAGCAGTGCGGAGAACACGAACATCGGCCGGCTGACCGACCAGCGCCACCACTTGCTCGGCCGGCCGACCTGCATCTGCACCGCCGCGGCGGCGAACAGCAGCGGGAAGATGCCGCCGCGTAGGTGAACCGACCGCCGGCGATCATGAAGATCGCGATCACGCCGAGCGCGGTCCAGCCGAGGAACCGGTACTCGCGCAGGTCCGGGAGCGGACAGCTTCCACAGGCCGTAGACGAACAACACCAGCCCGACCACGATGCCGGTCGTCAGCAGCACGTTCGGCAGGAACATCGCCCGGCCGCCGAGCGTCTCCTCGGCCAGCTCCCGGACCACCGCCGAGGTCTTGACCTGCGGCCAGTCGTTGGCCGCCTGCCAGATCAGCCCCGGAACCGAGGTCACCACCGAGATCGCCGCACCGACCCACAGCGGCCGCCGCAGCATGTCCCGCGGGCCCGACATCAGCACGCCGATCACCAGCGCCACCCAGAAGGCCGGGATCAGGAACTTCACCTGCAGCGCCACCGCGGTGGCACACCGGCCCACAGCAACGGCATGTCCGCGGCGCGCCCGGTCGCACCCTCCCGCCGCAACCGCACCCACGGACGACCAGCACGGTGATTCCCAGCCACGCACCGCGCTGAACGAGTCGGTCAGCAACAGGCTGCCGAACGAGGTGAACGCGATCGCGTAGGCGGCGGCGCTCGATCGAGCTGGGCCCGGCGCTCGCCACCCATCTCCCTGGCCAGCTGCGCCGCCAGGAAGACGCCGGCGACGATCACCAGTGCCGACGGCAGCCGCAGCGCGAAGGGCGAGCCGGGGAACAGGCTGTCCATCAGCCCGCGATCAACGGCATGAGCGGCGGTTGGTCGGCGTAGCCCCAGTCGGATGCCGGCCCGCCGCGATGAAGTACACCTCGTCGCCGTCGTAGCCGTAGCCCCCCAGCGTCAGCAACAGGATCGCGGCGGCGGCCCCGGCGATCAGCGCCAACTGCTGCCACGCCAACGGGGCGAGCGCGGTGCTCACCGCCGGCGGGCGTTGCCGTTCGGTCTCGACCGTGCTCACTGCAAACCTCACATTCTCCGGCGAGTCGGCACGGAAATCCGCACGACCTGAGAAAGAATGTCCGACCACTTGGGCGGACATTCGGACCATAACACCGGCCCAGGCGGATTCCGGAGAATGTGCGATCGAGCTATTCGGTACTAGACCAAACAATTGACGCGAAAGCCGGCGTGTGTCTCGCCGGCAGGACGCGCCTTTACCGTCCGGCCGAGTCTGCCCGAGTGCCGGACAGGGCGACCCTCAAACATTTCGCCCGTGCACGCCTCATTCGATACGATCGCGCGACTGTCTTTCGGCCCGGCCGCCGACGATCATCCTAAGTCGCCGGTATGAGCCGCGACGCTCCTGCCCGGTCTGGCCGATGTCGGCCAGACCGGGCAGTAACAGTGACATGTCCGCGCTAGTCGTTGCGTGGGAAGCCCAGGTTCACCCCTCCGTGTGACGGGTCGAGCCAGCGGGACGTGACGACCTTCGTTCTGGTGAAGAAGTGCAGGCCGTCCGGGCCGTAGGCGTGCGTGTCGCCGAACAGGGAGTCCTTCCAGCCGCCGAACGAGTAGTAGCCGACCGGGACCGGGATGGGGACGTTGACGCCCACCATGCCGACCTCGATCTCGTTCTGGAAGCGGCGGGCGGCGCCGCCGTCGTTGGTGAAGATCGCGGTGCCGTTGCCGTACGGGTTGTCGTTGATCAGCGCCGACCGCCGTACTCGTAGGTGTCCGCGCGGACCACCGACAGCACCGGGCCGAAGATCTCGTCGGTGTAGATCGACATGTCCGGGCGCACGTGGTCGAACAGCGTCGGGCCCAGCCAGAACCCGGCCGTCCGTCGCCGTCGATCTCGTGGCCTCGGCCGTCCACCGACCAGCGTCGCGCCCTCGGCCGACGCCCGCGTCCAGGTAGGACGTGACCTTGTCGCGGTGGGCGGCCGTGACCAGCGGGCCCATCTCGCAGCCCGGCCGGCGGCCGTCGCCGACGTGCAGGTTGGCGATCCGCTCGCGGATCTTGGCTCGACCAGCTCGTCGCCGACCGGGTCGACCGCGACCACCACCGACACGGCCATGCACCGCTCGCCCGCCGAGCCGAAGCCCGCGGACACCGCGGCGTCGGCGGCCAGGTCGAGGTCGGCGTCCGGCAGCACGACCATGTGGTTCTTCGCGCCGCCGAGCGCCTGCACCCGCTTGCCGTTGCTGGTGCCGGTCTCGTAGACGTACCGCGCGATCGGGGTGGAGCCGACGAACGAGATCCCCCGCACGCTCGGGTGCGTCGAGCAGCCCGTCGACCGCCACCTTGTCGCCGTGCAGCACGTTGAGCACGCCGTCGGGCAGGCCGGCCCGCGCCCACAGGTCGGCGATGAAGTTCGACGCCGACGGGTCCTTCTCGCGACGGCTTGAGCACCACCGTGTTGCCGCACGCGATCGCGTTCGGCACGAACCACAGCGGCACCATCGCCGGGAAGTTGAACGGCGAGATCACGCCGACCACGCCGAGCGGCTGGCGCATCGAGTACACGTCGACCCTGGTCGACGCGTTCTCGCTGAACCCGCCCTTGAGCAGCGCCGGGACCCCGCACGCGAACTCGACGTTCTCGATCGCGCGCCGCACCTCGCCCGCCGCGTCGTCGAGCACCTTGCCGTGCTCGGCGGTGACGATCGCGGCCAGCTCGTCCTTGTGCTCGTTCAGCAGCTCGCGGAAGGCGAACAGCACCCGCGACCGGGCCGCGAGCGAGGTGTCGCGCCACGCGGGGAACGCCCGCGCCGCCGCCGCGCACCGCCTCGTCCACCTCGGACGGCGACGCGAAGTCGACGTGGCCGGTGACCTCGCCGGTGGCCGGGTCGAACACCTCGCCGGTGCGCTCGGCGACGCCCGCCCACGGCTTGCCGTCGATCCAGTGGCTGATCCGCGCCGACCATCAGTCGCTCCTCCGTCCGCCATGCGGCGATCGCGTCGCCGAGGATGCCGAGCGCCTCGTCCATCTCCTCGCCCGTCAGCGTCATCGGCGGCGCCAGCCGGATGACGTTGTTGTGCAGGCCGCCCTTGCCGACCAGCAGCCCGCGCGCGCCTGGTCTCCTCCAGCACGCGCGCCGCCGCGGCCGGCGACGGGTGTCATGCCGCCCGGCTCGACGAACTCGACGCCGACCATCAGCCCCTTGCCGCGCACGTCCCCGACGACCGGGTGCTGCTCGGCGATATCACGCAGCCCCGACAACAGCCGGTCGCCGAGTGTCGGCGGCGTTGGCCTGCAGGTCGTGGTCCCGCAGGTAGTCCAGCACCGCGCGTGCACCAACGGTCGACGACCGGGTTACCGCCGAACGTGGAGATCGAGTTGGCGGCGAAGCAGTCCATGATCTCGCCGCGCGCGACGAGGCCGCCGATCGCGAGGCCGTTGCCGAGCCCCTTGGCGAAGGTCATCATGTCCGGCATCACGCCGTGGGCCTGGATGCCCCAGAAGTGCGTCGCCGGTGCGCCCCCAGCCGGTCTGCACCTCGTCGGAGATGAACAGGATCCCGTGCTCGGCAAGGACTTCCGCGAACGCGCCGAACAGCCCGTCCGGCGGCGTGGCGAACCCGCCGACGCCCTGGATCGGCTCGGCGATCATGCAGGCGACGTCGCCGGAGGTGCCGGTCTGCAGCACGTCCCGCAGGTCCTCGACGCACGCCTTGATGTAGTCGGCGTCGGACAGGCGCGGAACGGGCTGCGGTACCGGTACCCACCGTGCACATAGGACACCTTGACCGGCGACAGCGCGGAAGCCGACCAGCCGCGGTTGCCGGTGATGCCGACCGTCGCGAACGCGCGGCCGTGGTAGGAGTTGCGCATCGCCAGCACCTGGTTGCTGCGCCGGTACTGGGTGGCCAGCATCAGCGCGGTCTCGTTGGCCTCGGTGCCCGAGTTGGTGAAGAACACCTTCGCGTCGGGGATCCCGGACAGCCGCGCGATCTTCTCGGCCAGCTCGACCTGGCTGCGGATCAGGTACAGCGTCGAGGTGTGCAGGATGCCGGTGTCGAGCTGCTTGCGCACGGCGTCGCTGACCTCGGCCACGTCGTAGCCGAGCGCGTTGGTGAGGATGCCGGCGAAGAAGTCGAGATAGGTCTTGCCGTTCGAGTCGGTGACCCGCCGGCCGTGCCCGTGCACGATCTCGATCGGGTCCTCGTAGTACAGCGCGAGCCAGTTCGGCAGTGACGGCGCGGTGGCGGTCGATCAGACGCGGTCCCATGCCTCCGAGTGTGGCCGGCGGCACCGGCGCGCGCGCCATGGACAGTGTGTATCGCGGACCGCAGCGCCGTACAGTGTGCGTCAGCATGTACCCGACCGTGGCCGACGTGCTCGCGCTGCCGGTGATCCGGCAGGGCCTGGCGACGGTGGTCGCGGGCGCCGACGGGCTGGAGCGGCGGGTGCGCTGGGTGCACATCGCCGAGATCGCCGACATCGCCACGCTGCTGCGCGGCGGCGAACTGGTGCTGACCACCGGCATCGCGCTGCCGGACGACCCGGCCGCGCTCGCCAACTACGTCGCCGAGCTGGCGGCCGCCGGCGTGGTCGGCGTGGTCGTCGAGCTGGTCCGGCACTGGCACCGCGAGCTGCCGCCCGCGCTGGTGGCCGCGGCGGAGCGCACGCGCTGCCGCTGGTCACGCTGTCCCGGGAGACCCGGTTCGTCGCGGTCACCGAGGCGGTGGTCGGGCTGATCGTGGAGGCGCAGGTCGCGGAGCTGCGCGCGGCCGAGCGGGTGCACGAGACGTTCACCGCGCTGACCGTGGCCGGCGCCGAGCCGGCCGAGGTGCTGCGGGAGGTGGCGCGGGCGTCCGGCCTGCCGGTGGTGCTGGAGACGCTCGGCCACGACGTGCTCGCCTACGACGCGGCCGGCACCGACCCGGGCGAGCTGGTCGCCGACTGGGCGACCCGGTCGCGGGCGGTCGCCGGCGACCGCGCGGACCAGCTACCACGCCGACGCGGGCTGGCTGGTCACCGTGGTCGGCGCGCGCGGCAACGACTGGGGTCGGCTGGTGCTGGTCTGCCCGACCGAGCCGCCGCACCGGCAGGTGGTGATCGCCGAGCGGGCCGCGTCGGCGCTCGCCGTGCACCGACTGGTGGCCCGCGACCGGGAGGGCCTGGAGCGGCACGCGCACCGCACGCTGCTGACCGAGCTGCTGGCTCGCCGACCACGCCGGCCGACCTGGCCGCGCGGGCCAGCGCGCTCGGGGTTCCGCTGCAGCGCCGGCAGCTGCTCGGCGTGTCGGTGCGCCCGTCGGCGGTCGCGCCGGCCGGCCGTCCCAGACGATGGCGACCCAGGAGGTGCTGCGCGACCTGGCGGAGGCGACCGCGCTGGCGGCCCGGCGGGCGCGGGTGGCCGCGCTGGTCGGCGTGGTCGACGACATCAGCGTGCGGGCCCTGCTGTCGCTGACCCCGCAGGCCGACGCGGACGCGGTGTTGCGCCGGCTGGCGAAGGAGATCCACCAGGCGGCGGCCGCGCCGCCGAAGGCGCTGCCGGTGGTGCTGGCCGTCGGCACCACGGTCGACTCGGTCTCCGACGCCCGGCGCAGCCTCGTCGAGGCCGCGCACGTGGCGAAGGCGGCGCTGCGCTCGCCGGACGGCCGCGCCTACCACCGCCTCGACGACGTACGGCTGCGCGGCCTGCTGCACCTGCTGGCCGACGACGACCGGGTCAGCGCGTTCGCCGAGCGGGAGCTGGGCCCGCTGCTGGCCCGCGACGCGACGCACACGAGCCGGCTGATCGACGCGCTGCGGCACTTCTGTGAGCACGGCGGCAACAAGTCCGCCGCCGCGTCGGCCGCCCACATGTCACGGACGGCCTACTACCAGCAGCTGTCCCGCATCGAACAGGTGCTCGGCGTTTCCTGGACGACCCGGAGTCGGTGCTGTCCCTGCATGTCGCACTACTGGTGAACGAGATTGGGAGTCCGTGAGCGGGAGCGACGGAGCGTTCTGCGAGGACAACTCCCGACCTCGCCGGCGACGGCGACGCACGTGGTTGCGTTCGGAGCCGGCTCGTCGCGAGTTGTCCTCGGTCTGGACTGACGAGCGCGCGCAGGCGCGCCAGCGCCGAGCACGCGAGGAGGGAAGCCGGCGAGTAGCGGAGGAGCGGAGCGAACCATTCAACACAGCGATTGGGAGTCCATGACCGTGCGGTCCGGTGACCGGTTGGTGCGATGCGCGGAGGGCCACACCCACTGGGGCAGGTTCGGCGCGGCCGGGTTGCTCGTCCACCACGACGGGAAGATCCTGCTGCAGCACCGCGCGAAGCTGACGATCGGCGGCGGCACCTGGGGCGTGTTCGGCGGCGCCCGCGACCGCGACGAGGATCCCGTCGCGACGGCACTCCGGGAGACCGCCGAGGAGTCCACACTGGACACGTCCACGGTCGAGGTGCACGCCATGATGCACGAGGACCACGGCGGCTGGGCCTACGACACGGTGATCGCCACCATCGCGGAGCTGGTCGACGTCGAGCCCGCGTCGTGGGAGTCGAAAGGCGCCGCGTGGGTCCCGGTCGACGAGGTGGCCGACCACTCGCTGTTCGAGCCGTTCGCGAACGCCTGGCCGCGGCTGCGGCCGTGCCTGCGCCGCCCCGTCCTGGTCGTGGACGCGGCCAACGTGATGGGCTCACGCCCGGACGGCTGGTGGCGCGACCGGGTCGGCGCGGTCACGCGGCTGCGCGACCAGCTCGACGCGGTCGACCGGATCACCGGCATGGCCCCGTTCGACGTGGCGTTCCCGGAGAAGGTCCTGGTCGTGGAGGGCAAGGCCAAGCGACGTCGACGCGGGCGAGACGTCGGTCCGCGTGGTCTCCGCCCCGGGCGAGGGCGACGACACGATCGTGGCCACGGTCGCCGAGGTGGTGGCAACCGAGCCGGACGCCGCCTGCCTGGTGGTCACCGCGGACCGCGCGCTAAAGGCCCGCTGCACGGCAGCGGGCGCCGCGGTCACCGGCCCACGCTGGCTGCTCGACCAGCTAACGAGCTGATCTCGTGTCACGGCCGTGACCTGCGCGTAGTACGGCGACGCATCAGGCACGACCGGGCGAACCGCGCAATTGGCAGAGTGTCCACCAACCACGCCAATAGTGCACACAGTGACACTGCCTCCGGGAGCGGTGCGAGCCCACGATGCCGGGATGGCGCAGAGCACTCTCCCGGACGGCCGGGTCGATCTCGACGATCACGCCGAAATCCGCGACAGCCGCTTCTACAACGACGAGCTCGCCCCGGTCCCGGTGGAGAAGCGCACCTGGACCACCTACAACTACGCCGCGCTGTGGATGGCGATGGCGTTCTGCATCCCCAGCTACTCCCTCGCCGCCGGCCTGATCCTCGTCGGCATGAACTGGGTGCAGGCGTTCCTGACCATCACGCTGGCCAACCTGATCGTGCTGGTCCCCATGCTGCTCAACAGCCATGCGGGCACCAAGTACGGCATCCCCTACCCGGTGTATGCCCGGGCTGTCTACGGCGTCCGCGGGGCGAACCTCGCCGCGATCCTGCGCGGGCTGGTCGCATGCGGCTGGTTCGGCATCCAGACCTGGATCGGCGGCCAGGCGACCTTCATCATCCTGGGCAAGCTGTTCGGCGACAGCTGGATGGGCGCGGGCGAGATCGGCGGCGAGCCGTGGACGATGTGGCTGTGCTTCATCCTGTTCTGGGTCATGCAGATGGTCATCATCTGGCGCGGCATGAACGCGGTGAAGTGGTTCGAGAACTGGGCGGCGCCGGTGCTCGCGGTCTGCCTGCTCGCGCTGGCCATCTGGATCGTCAGTAAGGCGGGCGGCCTCGGCCAGATCCTCGCCCAGGACATCCAGCCTCGGCTGGGGCGCGGAGTTCTGGAAGGTGTTCGCCCCGTCGCTGATGGCCATGATCGCCTTCTGGGCGACGCTGTCGCTGAACATGCCCGACTTCACCCGGTTCGCCAGCAGCCAGCGGCGCCAGACCTGGGGCCAGATCGTCGGCCTGCCGACCAGCATGTCCTTCATCGCGATCCTGTCGATCGTCATCACCTCGAGCGCCGTGGAGGTCTACGGCGACGCGCTCGGCGAGAACGTCAACGACCTGTTCAACCCGGTCAACCTGATCAACCAGTTCGACAGCACGTTCGCGGTGCTCGGCGGGGTGATCGTCGTGATCATCGCGACGGTCTCCACCAACCTGGCCGCGAACGTGGTCAGCCCGTCCTACGACTTCTCCAACGCGTTGCCGAAGCGGATCAGCTTCCGGACCGGCGGGCTGATCACCGGTGTCATCGGTATCGTGATCATGCCGTGGAAGCTGATCTCCGACCCGAGCATCTACATCTTCGCCTGGCTCGGGTTCTACGGCGGCGTGCTTGCCGCGGTGGCGGGCGTGCTGATCGCCGGCTACTGGGTCCAGTACCGCGACCCGGCTCGACCTCGCCGACCTCTACGCGAGACACGGCCGGTACTGGTACAGCGGCGGCTGGAACTGGCAGGCCGCTGGTCGCCACGCTCGCTCGGCGCGGTCGATCGCGGTCGGCGGCGCCTACGGCGGGCCGTTCCCGGCCGACGGCCTGATCCCGTTCCTGCAGGACTTCTACGACTACAGCTGGGTCGCGGGCCTGGTCGTGGCTTTCGCGGTTTACTGGGCGCTGTCGATCACGCGCCAGAGCCCGGCGGGCGCTCCGGCGCGCGTGCCAAGGAAGGAGAGGTCAGTGTCTGAGATCGTCAGGGCCGCGCTGGTCCAGCAGCGCTGGACCGGGGACAAGGAGTCGATGATCGAGGCCGCCGTGGCGCACATCGCGACCGCGGCCTCGCAGGGCGCCCAGGTGCTCTGCCTGCAGGAGCTGTTCTACGGCCCGTACTTCTGCCAGGTGCAGGACGCCGACTACTACTCCTACACCGAGCAGATCCCCGACGGTCCGACCACGCAGCTGATGTGCGAGCTGGCCGACCAGCACAACATGGTGCTGGTCGTGCCGATGTACGAGCAGGAGCAGCCGGGCGTCTACTACAACACCGCCGCGGTGATCGACGCCGACGGCACCTACCTCGGCAAGCACCGCAAGAACCACATCCCGCAGGTGAAGGGCTTCTGGGAGAAGTTCTACTTCCGGCCGGGCAACCTCGGCTACCCGGTGTTCGACACCGCGGTCGGCAAGATCGGCGTCTACATCTGCTACGAGCGGCACTTCCCGGAGGGCTGGCGGGCGCTCGGGCCTCGGCGGCGCGCGGATCGTGTTCAACCCGTCGGCCACCAGCCGCGGGCTGTCGCAGTACCTGTGGCGCCTCGAGCAGCCGGCGGCCGCGGTGGCCAACGAGTACTTCGTCGGCGCGATCAACCGGGTCGGCGTGGAACCGCTGGGCGACAACGACTTCTACGGCCAGACCTACTTCGCCGACCCGCGCGGGCAGCTCATCGGCGACGCGGCGTCGGACACCGAGGACGAGGTCGTCGTGCGCGACCTGGACATGGGCGTGCTGACCGAGGTCCGCGACCTGTGGCAGTTCTACCGCGACCGCCGGCCGGACACCTACGACTCGCTGACCGGGGCGTGAGGCCGGATGCGCACCCTCATCCGCAACGGGACGGTGGTCAACGCCGGTGGTGCGGTCGCCGCCGACGTGCTCGTGGACGGCGAGACGATCGCCGCGGTGACCGCGCCCGGCGTGTTCGACACGGCCGACAAGATCATCGAGGCGGACGGGCAGGTACGTGCTGCCCGGCGGCATCGACGCGCACACCCACATGGAGATGCCCTTCGGCGGCACGTCCTCGGCGGACACCTTCGCCACCGGCACCACGGCCGCGGCGTGGGGCGGCACGACGACGATCATCGACTTCGCCGTGCAGGCCAAGGGCACCTCGCTGCTGTCCACACTGGACAAGTGGCACGAGAAGGCCGACGCGCACTGCGCGGTCGACTACGGGTTCCACATGATCGTCTCCGACGTCAACGACCAGTCGTTGAAGGAGATGGAGTCCTGCATCGACGCCGGGGTGAACAGCTTCAAGATGTTCATGGCCTACCCGGGCGTGTTCTACGCGACCGACGGCGAGATCCTGCGCGCGATGCAGAAGGCCACCGAGACC
Organism: uncultured Actinomycetota bacterium; assembly: GCA_963841395.1. Lineage (GTDB taxonomy): Bacteria > Actinomycetota > Actinomycetes > Mycobacteriales > Pseudonocardiaceae > Actinophytocola. The sequence continues at coordinate 356,916 of CAWJCX010000054.1, read as the reverse complement.
GGCTCGATGATCATGATGCACGCGGAGAACGGCATCGCGATCGACGAGCTGGTCGCGCAGGCGATCGCGTCCGGGCGGACCGACCCGGTGGAGCACGGCATCACCCGGCCGCCGGAGCTGGAGGGCGAGGCGACCTCGCGGGCCATCCAGCTCGCGAAGGTCACCGGCGCGCCGCTCTACATCGTGCACCTGTCGGCCCGGCACGCGCTGGAGGCGGTGGCGCAGGCCCGCAACACCGGGCAGAACGTGTTCGCCGAGACCTGCCCGCAGTACCTGTACCTGTCCATCGAGGACCTGGCGAAGCCGGACTTCGAGGGCTCGAAGTACGTGGCGTCGCCGCCGCTGCGGCCCAAGGACCACCAGGCCGACCTGTGGCGCGGGCTGCGCACCAACGACCTGTCGGTGGTCTCGACCGACCACTGCCCGTTCTGCTTCGTGGACCAGAAGGAGCTGGGCCGCGGCGACTTCTCGAAGATCCCGAACGGGATGCCGGGCGTCGAGCACCGGATGGACCTGCTGCACCAGGGCGTGGTGGCCGGCGAGATCACGCTGGCCCGCTGGGTCGAGGTCGTGCTCGGCGACGCCGGCCCGGATGTTCGGCCTCTACCCGCGCAAGGGCGTCATCGCGCCGGGCGCGGACGCGGACATCGTGGTGTACGACCCGGCCGCACAGCAGACGCTGTCGGTGGAGACCCACCACATGAACGTGGACTACTCGGCCTACGAGGGCATGTCGATCACCGGCCAGGTGGAGACCGTGCTCTCCCGCGGCTCGGTGGTGATCGCCGACGGCGCCTTCCACGGCGCGCGAGGGCCACGGCAAGTTCCTGTCCCGCGAGCTGTCCCAGTACCTGGTCTGAGGAGGGACGTCCACAATGGACTTCGGTGTCGTGCTGCAGACGGACCCGCCGGCGAGCGAGGTCGTCCGGCTGATGAGATCCGCCGAGGAGCTGGGTTTCGGCTACGGCTGGACGTTCGACTCGTGCGTGCTGTGGCAGGAGCCGTTCGTCATCTACTCGCAGATCCTGGCGCAGACGAAGTCGATGGTCGTCGGGCCGATGGTGACCAACCCGTCCACCCGGGACTGGTCGGTCACCGCGTCGCTGTTCGCCACGCTGAACGACATGTTCGGCAACCGCACGGTGTGCGGGATCGGGCGCGGCGACTCGGCCCGCCGGGTCATCGGCCAGAAGCCGGCGTACGCTGGCGGTGCTCGCGCGACTCCATGCACGTGATCCGGGAGCTGGCCGAGGGACGGGAGGTCGAGCACCACGGCGCACCGGTGCGGATCCCGTGGGTGCGCGACGGGCGGCTGGAGATCTGGATGGCCGCGTACGGCCCGAAGGCGCTCAAGCTGGTCGGCGAGCAGGCCGACGGGTTCATCCTGCAGACGGCCGACCCGGCGATCACCCGGTGGACCATCGAGTCGGTCCGCGCCGCGGCCCGCGAGGCCGGGCGCGACCCGGGCGGCATCACCATGTGCGTGGCCGCGCCGGCCTACGTGGGCGACGACCTGGCCCACCAGCGCGACCAGCTGCGCTGGTTCGGCGGCATGGTCGGCAACCACGTGGCCGACCTGGTCGCGCGCTACGGCGAGTCCGGCCCGGTGCCGCACGAGCTGACCGACTACATCCGCGAGCCGGGAGGGCTACGACTACGCCCACCACGGCAAGGCCGGCAACCCGTCGACCGACTTCGTCCCCGACGAGATCGTCGACCGGTTCTGCCTGCTCGGCCCCGCGGCCGCGCACGTCGACCGGCTCACCGAGCTCGCCGAGCTGGGCGTCGACCAGTTCGCCATCTACCTCATGCACGACGCGAAGGAGCAGACCCTGGCGGCCTACGGCAACGAGATCATCCCGAAGCTCACCGCCTGAGCAACGATCGGCCGCGGTCGGCGTCGAACGACGCAACGATGGCGCGCTCCGCGCAATGGTCTGCGGATGAAACCATCGCCGCGGGGCCTTAGCCTGTTCGTATGCCGATCGAATGCCGCCGACCTGATCGCGCTCGACGAGGCGTGGAGCACGCACAACTACCACCCGCTGCCCGTGGTGATCGCCGAGGCCGAGGGCGCGTGGGTGACCGACGTGGCCGGCAAGCGGTACCTGGACTTCCTGGCCGGGTACTCGGCGCTGAACTTCGGCCACCGGCACCCCGCGCTCGTCGCCGCCGCGGTCGAGCAGCTCGGCCGGGTGACGCTGACCAGCCGCGCGTTCCACCACGACCAGCTCGGGCTGTTCTGCCAGGAGCTGGCCGAGCTGACCGGCACCGAGATGGTGCTGCCGATGAACTCGGGCGCCGAGGCGGTCGAGTCGGCGATCAAGGTCGCGCGCAAGTGGGCGTACCAGGTCAAGGGCGTGCCGGACGGCACCGCGGAGATCATCGTGGCCGGCTCGAACTTCCACGGCCGCACCACGACGATCATCTCGTTCTCGACGGACTCGGTGGCGCGCAACGACTTCGGCCCGTACACGCCGGGCTTCCACGTGGCGAAGTACGGCGACACCCAGGCGCTGGAGGCGGCCGATCACCCCGCGCACCGCGGCGGTCCTGGTCGAGCCGGTGCAGGGCGAGGCCGGGCGTGCTGGTGCCGCCGGCCGGCTACCTGCGCGAGGTCCGCCGGCTGTGCGACGAGCACAACGTCCTGCTCATCCTCGACGAGATCCAGTCGGGCCTGGCGCGGACCGGCACGCTGTTCGCGTCCGAGTTCGAGGGCGTCCGCGCGGACATGTACACGCTGGGCAAGGCGCTGGGCGGCGGCATCCTGCCGGTGTCGGCGGTGGTCGGCCGGCGCGACGTGCTCGGCGTGCTGCGCCCGGGCGAGCACGGCTCGACCTTCGGCGGCAACCCGCTGGCCTGCGCCGTCGGCCGGGCGGTCATCAAGCTGCTCGAGACGGGCGAGTTCCAGGAGCGGTCGCAGACGCTGGGCGCGCACCTGCACCGGCGGCTGGGCGAGCTGGTCGGCCGCGGCGTGGCGGAGGTCCGCGGCCGCGGCCTGTGGGCCGGCGTGGAGATCGCCCCGGGCCGCCACGCCCGCGAGCTCAGCGAGACCCTCATGGACCGCGGCATCCTGTGCAAGGAAACCCACGACACGACGCTGCGCGTGGCCCCGCCGCTGGTCATCTCCCAGGAGGACCTGGACCACGGCATCGACACGATCGCCGACGTCCTGGCCGACTAACCGTCAGGCCTCGTAGATCTCGCCGGGCAGGATCGTGCGCTTCTTCACCTTCTCGCCCCGGCGCATCTTGAGCAGCAGGTCGACGACGTTGCCGGTCAACCTGTCGGTGTCCTGCACCACGGTCGCCCGAAGCGGGCTCTGCCCGCTGTCGATCAGTGCCCTGGCCTCCACGATTCCGTCGACCCCTATCACCACGGTGGCCTGGTGGCGTCGGCGGCGACAACGCGTCCACGGCGCCCAGCGCCATCTCGTCGTTCGTGCAGAAGACGGCGTCCAGGCGCTGCCCTGGATCGAGGTCGCGAATGTGCGAACGGACCGCGTCGTAGGCGCGGGAACGGATGAACGCACATTGGTCGTTCGTCGTGATGCTCACGTCCGGCCGCGCGGCACGCAAAACCTTCTCGCAACGCTGCTGTCGCGCATTGTGCTCACAGCTGGCGATGATGAGGACATGCGGGTGATCCGTGTGCCGCAGTTGCCGCACCAGCCACTGGCCGGCCAACTCACCGAGTTCGCCGGTGTCATATCCGACATACGCGGTGTTCTCGGGATAGTCCTCGACCCGGTCGAACGGCTCGATATCGGTGAACACGACAGGCAGCCGTGACTTCCGGCAGAAGGTGATCAGATCGTCGCGGAGGCGGCTCGTCTCCGCGGCGAAGATGACGCCACCGAGGTACTCGCGACGTCTGTCCGCGAGCCTGACCAGATGGCGGGACTGTGCGCTCGCGTGGTAGTCGCGGTCGGGAACCTTGAGCACCAGATCGATGTCGCTCGAGGTCGAGCAACTCGTGCAAACGCTGCACAAAGGCGGCCACATAGTATTTCTCACGAAACGCGGACGTCATGAAGAAGGCGCGCGCCGCACGTTTACGGCGGCCGAAAAGAATGCCCGCCAACCACGCCACCGACCCCGGCCCCGACCGTCGCCAGCGCGAACCACAGGAGCACGACGCCGTCGGCGACACCACTGTTCACCGCTTTCACGACCACCGCGACCATGAGACCGCTGATCACTGACGTCGCAACCGTCAAACCGCGGTCGTGCAACGCCATCGATGCTTCCTCCACCACGCCCGGAGCGAACGCCCAGCGACCAGCCTGTCACATATCGTTCGCTCCGGACCGGCGTTCGGGCTAACGCGCGCGTTGCACCCGGCCCTCGTCCCATACCGGGGAGTCCACTTCGGACACTATGCCGTCCGAGCGGAAGATCAGGTAGCGGTCGAAGGAGCGGGCGAACCAGCGGTCGTGGGTCACCGCGACCACCGTGCCCTCGAACGCCTCCAGCGCGTCCTGCAACGCCTCCGCCGACGTCAGGTCCAGGTTGTCCGTCGGCTCGTCCAGCAGCAGCAGCGTCGCGCCGGACAGCTCCAGCAGCAGGATCTGGAACCGCGCCTGCTGGCCACCCGACAGCGTCTCGAAACGCTGCTCGCGCGCCGCCGCCAGGCCGTACCGGGACAGCACCGCCGACGCCCGGCCCTCGTCCATGCCCGACCGCGACTCGTCGCCGTGCCACAGGATGTCGGTCAGCGTGCGGCCGACCCACTCCGGATGCTGGTGGGTCTGCGCGAACAGCCCCGGCACCACCCGCGCGCCCAGCTTCCACGCACCCTCGTGCGCGACGGCATCGCCGGCCAGCAGCCGCAGGAAGTGGCTCTTGCCCGACCCGTTCGACCCCAGCACGCACACCCGGTCGGCGAAGAACACCTCCAGGTCGAACGGCTTCATCAGGCCCGACAGCTCCAGCGCCTTGCACGTGATCGCGCGCAGCCCGGTCCGGCCACCGCGCAGCCGCGGCCGCACGCGCATGCTCCTGCGGCGGCAGCGGCGGCGCCCCGGCCTCCTCGAACTTCCGCAGCCGGGTCTGCGCCGCCTTGTACCGGCGCGGCCATCGCCTCGCTGTTCTTCGCGGCCTGCTGCAGCCAGCGGACCAGCTCCTTGAGCTTCTGGTGCTCCTCGTCCCACCGCCGGCGCAGCTCCGCCATCCGCTCCCAGCGCGCCACCCGCGCCTCGTGCCACGTGGCGAAGCCGCCACCGTGCACCCAGGTCGTGCCGCCCTCCAGCGTCACCACGTGGGTGGCCGCCGCGGCGAGCAGCTCGCGGTCGTGGCTGACCAGCAGCACGGCCTTGCCCGACTCGGCGAGCCGGCGCTCCAGCCACCGCTTGCCCGGCACGTCGAGGTAGTTGTCCGGCTCGTCGAGCAGCAGCACCTGCTCGGCCCCGGTCAGCAGCGCCTCCAGCACCAGCCGCTTCTGCTCGCCACCGGACAGCGTGCGCACCTCGCGGAACCGCGCCCGGTCGAACGGCACGCCGAGCGCGGCGACCGTCACGGTGTCCCACAGGACCTCGGCGTCGTAGCCGCCCGCCTCGCCCCACGCGTGCAGCGCGTTCGCGTACCGCAGCTGGGTCGGCTCGTCGTCGGTGTCCATCATCGCCAGCTCGGCGGCGTCCAGCCCCGTCGGCGGCGGCCCGCAGCGCGGGCGGCGCGACGGCCAGCAGCAGGTCGCGGACCGTCCGGTCGTCCCGGACCGAGCCGATGAACTGCGGCATCACGCCGAGCCCGCCCTGCACGGTCACGCCACCCGCCCGCGGCGCGAGCTCGCCGGCCAGCATCCGCAGCAGCGTGGTCTTGCCGGCGCCGTTCGCGCCGACCAGCGCCACCACCTGACCGGTGCTCACCCGGAACGACACGTCGTCGAACAGCTCACGACCGTCGTCGAGCCGGTGACCCAGCCCGTTCGCCTCGAGAAATCCCGCGCCCATTCCGCAAATCGTCCGGTATCGGCCCCGGTCCGACGCGAACGGTTTTCCGTTCCCTGGTAACGGGGAGGCCTTGCGCCGCTGCGGATCCGAAGCGGTACGCTGCGTAGCCTGCGAGGGCTGCTGCGACGGGAAGGGATTGGTGTTGACCGACACTCCGATCTACGACCAGATCCGCCAGGAGCTCGAGGCCGGCGCTGGCCGAGCCGAGCCGCTCACCGCGCGACGATCCCGCGCCGACGAGTCCGGCCAGGCCGTCTCCGTGTGGGCGCTGGTGAACCAGCACCGCAACGGCAAACACCGCTGAGCGGAGCGGCCCGCCAGGCGGAGCCGATCTGCCGGGGTCCGCGCGGCGTGCTGGGATGACCCGATGCACCTCCTGCCGCTGACCGCCGACGCACCGCGCTCCGAGCGACCGCGAGCTCGAGGAGCTCTACGACTACCCGCCCGGCCTCGACCGCCCGTGGGTACAGGTCAACTTCGTGAGCAGCGCCGACGGCGCCGCCACCGCGGCCGGGCGCTCGCGACGGCCTGTCCAGCCCGGCGGACAAGAAGATCTTCGCGCTCGGCCGCGACCTGGCCGACGTCGTCCTCGTCGGCGCCGGCACCGCGATCGTCGAGGGCTACCGGGGCGTCAAGCGCACCGAGCTGCGCGCCGAGCGCCGCGCCCGGCTCGGCCGGTCCGCGGCATCCCGCCGATCGCCGTGGTCACCGGCCGCTGCTCGATCGGCCCGCAGACCCCGCTCGTCGCCCACACCGAGGTGCCGCCGATCGTGCTGACCACCGAGGCCGCCCCGAAGACGCCCGCGACGACCTCGCCGCCGCCGGCGCCGACGTCGTGATCGTCGGCGAGGAGCGTGTCGACCTGCGACCGCGTGCTCGACGCGCTCGCCGACGCGCGGCCTGCTGCGGGTCTGCTGCGAGGGCGGCCCGCACCTGTTCGGCGAGCTGATCGCGGCCGACCTCGTCGACCAGCTGTGCCTCACGGTCGCGCCGCTGCTGGCCGGCGCGGGCGCGGCGCGCATCGCCGAGGGACTGGCCCGGCCCGAGCCGCTGGGCCTGAGCTCGCGTCCGCGCTGACCGAGGACGGGTTCCTGATGCTCAGGTACCGGCGGGCTTGAGGATGTCCGCGATGTCGAACCGGACCGGCTGCTCGAGCTGGTCGTAGGTGCACGAGGTCGGCTCGCGGTCCTGGCGCCAGCGGACGAACTGGGTGGTGTGCCGGAACCGCACGCCCTCCATGTGGTCGTAGCGCACCTCGAGCACCCGCTCCGGACGCAGCGGGACGAACGACAGGTCCTTGCCCGCGTTCCACCGGCTGACCTCGTTCTTGCGCGGGGTGCGCTCCCCCGCCTCGTGCGCCGCCCACGCCCACGGGTGGTCGTCGAACGTGGTGACCAGCGGCTGCAGCTCGACCATCAGCTCCTTGCGGCGGGCCATCGGGAACGCGCCGACCACGCCGACCGACGCGAGCTTGCCCTCGTCGTCGTACAGCCCGAGCAGCAGCGAGCCGATCGCGTCCGGGCCGGACTTGTGCACCCGGTAGCCGGCGAGCACGCAGTCCGCGGTGCGCTCGTGCTTGATCTTGCGCATGATCCGCTTGTCGGGCTGGTAGGTCTCGTCCAGCTGCTTGGCGACCAGCCCGTCGAGCCCGGCGCCCTCGAACAGGTCGAACCACTCCGCGGCCACCTTCGCGTCGGTGGTGCCGAGCGTGAGGTGCACCGGCGCCTTGGCCGGCGCCAGCGCCTTCTCCAGGGCCGCGCGCCGCTCGGCGAACGGCCGCTCCAGATAGGACTCGTCGCCGAGGGCGAGCAGGTCGAACGCGATGAAGCTCGCCGGCGTCTGCTCCGACAGCAGCTTCACCCGGCTCGCCGCGGGGTGGATCCGCTGCTGGAGCGCGTCGAAGTCCAGGCCCTGCTTCTCGGTGCTCGCGACCACGATCTCGCCGTCGATCACGCACCGCGGCGGCAGGTTGGCCTTGACCGCCTCGACGACCTCGGGGAAGTAGCGGGTCATCGGCCGCTCGTTGCGGCTGCCGATCTCGACCTCGTCGCCGTCGCGGAAGATGATCGAGCGGAAGCCGTCCCACTTGGGCTCGTAGAACATGTCGCCGGGGATCGTCGGCACGGACTTGGCCAGCATGGGCGGCACGGGTGGCATCACAGGCAGCTGCACGCCGCCATTGTGGCCCACGGGCCGACAGTTCGCGCCCGCTCACGGGAGCCACACCTGACGCGTGCGACGCTGCGTGACTACCAGGGATGCAGGGAGGACAGTTGACCGGCCGTGGCCGGGCGAGGTGGCTCGCCCTTCTGCTCGTCACCGCCGGTCTGGCCACCGCCTGCACCGCGGGCCCGTCCAGCCGGCCCGGCATCGTCGTGCGGGACGCGCCGCCGGCCACGAGCGAGTCCCCCGGCGGGACGCCCGAGGTGCCGCCGCTGGAGGAGACGACCGGCGGCATGGCCTGGCGGGAGTGCTCCGACGAGGTCAGCGTCCGGCTCGCCGAGGAGAAGCTGCCCGGCTGGCTGCCGATCCAGTGCGGCAAGATCAACGCGATCCTCGACTCGCCGTACGCGCCCGGCCGCGGCAACATCCGGCTGCAGGTGCTGCGCGCCGGCGAGGGCAAGGTGCCGCTGGTCGTGGTCAACGACGTCGACGGCCTCCCCGGCACGATCTACGCCGCGCGCCTGGCCGCGTCGCTGCCGCAGGGGTTCCTCCAGAAGTTCACGCTGATCGGCGTGGACCGCCGCGGCACCGGCAAGTCGATCCCCGCGAACTGCGTACCCGAGACGATCCGGCGCGCCATCGTCGACGCCGACCCGGCCGGGCTGCCGATCGACTCCTGGCTCCAGGCCGCGCAGACCGCCGGGCAGCAGTGCTCCATCCAGCTGGAGACCCAGCTGCCGGCCATCGACACCTGGCGCACCTCCGCCGACCTGGAGATGCTGCGCGACGCGCTCGGCGTGTCGCGCCTGAGCGCCATCGGGCACGGCGAGGGCTCGCGGGTGCTGTCGGTGTTCGCCGACCGCTACCCCGAGCACGTCGGCCGCATGGTGCTCGACGGGCTGCCCGACCCGACGCAGGACGCCGCGGCCGCGCTCGAGGGCGTGGCCAAGGGCGCCGAGGCGGCGTTCGACGCGTTCGCCGCGGACTGCGTCAACCGGCACTGCGAGCTCGGCAGCCAGCCGAAGCGGGCCCTGCTGAACCTGCTCGGCGAGCTGCGCGCGCGTCCGCTGTCCGAGCCGGAACTGCTGGACGTCACCGCCGGGTCGGCGTTGCAGGCGATCATGATCGGGCTGGCCGACCGGTCCCGGTGGCCGGCGCTGTCCAAGGCGATCTCCGCGGCGGGCGACGGCGACCCGTCCGGGCTCGCCGACCTGCTGATCCCCGTGGTGATCGGCGCGAACCAGCAGCTCGCGACGTTGGACGGCACGCTCGTGACGAGCTGCAACGACACGAAGACCCGCCTGTCGCCGGAGCGGATCAAGCAGCTCGGCGACGACTGGACCCACCGGTTCCCCACGTTCGGCGCGGTGGCCCTGCAGCGGCTCGCGCTGTGCAGCCCGTGGACCGTGCCGAACCAGCCGCTGCCCTCGCCCGTCGCGGACGGCGCGCCGCCGATCGTGGTGCTCGGCACCGCGAGCGACGCGGTCACCCCGGAGGAGGGCTCGAAGCGCGCCGCGCAGCAGCTCGAGTCCGGCGTGTTCGTCTCGTGGCAGGGCGGCGGGCACGGGGCGCTGAGCTTCTCCCCGTGTGCGACGAAAGCAGCCCTGGGCTTCCTCACCGACGCCAAGCTGCCGCGCAACGGGACGGTCTGCCCACCCTGACCTGTCGTGAACGATGCCCCGGAGGTTTCCCGATGCGCCGGATCCCCCTGCTCCTGGCCGCACTGCTCGCCCTCTCGCTGTGTGCCCCGACCGCGTCCGCCGCGCCCGCGCGCGAGGTGGCGCTGCGGGTGATGAACTACAACATCCACACCGGCATCGGCTCCGACGCCGCGCTCGACCTGGCGCGGACCGCGTCGGTGATCCGGGACAGCCGCGCGGACGTGGTCGGCCTCGAGGAGGTCGACGTGCACTGGGACGCGCGCAGCGACTTCCGCGACCAGGCCCGTGACCTGGCCGGCATGCTGCACATGCGGGTGTTCTTCGCGCCGATCTACGACCTGCCGCCGCTGACCGAGGGCGCGCCGCGGCGGCAGTACGGGGTCGCGGTCCTTAGCCGCTACCCGATCGTGCACGCGGAGAACCACCTGCTGACCCGTCTGTCCACTCAGGATCCGAACCCGGTTCCCGAGCCGGCGCCCGGCTTCGCCGAGGCCGTCGTGCTCGTGCACGGCGTGCCGGTGCACGTGTACGCCACGCACCTCGACTACCGGCCCGACCCGGCGGTGCGCGAGCTGCAGGTGGCCGACACGCTGCGGATCCTGGGCGAGGACCCGCACGGCGCCCGGCAGGTGCTGCTCGGTGACTTCAACGCGGGCCCGGACGCACCCGAGCTGGCTCCACTGTGGACTCGCCTGTCGGACGCGTGGACCTCGGCGGAGCCCGGGCCCACCTACCCCGCCGACGTGCCGGCCAAGCGGATCGACTTCGTCACGGTGTCCGCCGGGGTCCGGGCGCGCGGCGCGACCGTGCTCGACACCCTCGCCTCCGACCACCGGCCGGTCGTCGCGGACCTTGCCGTGCGGCGCTAGAGATCTTCCCCGTTCGGCCGTGTCACCGGATGGCGCGAGACGCTAGTCTTCCTCGGCGCGGACGCGGTACTCGCAGCCGTACTCGACGGCGTAGCAGAGGTCGTAGTGATGGACGATCTTCGGACCCTCGTGCAGGTGCACGTGGGTTACCGTGCTGCGCGGCTCGTCGGGCGCTCGGCGAGCGTGTCCACCCGGCCGTCGAGCGGGCCGCCGACATAGCGAACGACGTACGGCTTCGTCATGGCGACCTCCCCGACTCGGCGTGTGTCGGACCCAACCGATGCTTCCTCCTGGCGTGGCCGAAATCAACCGCAGCGGGTGCGGGCGAGTCGCGCGAGGGTCGAACTCCGTGGTCAGGGCGCTGGACCGGGGCTGGACCAGGACACGTACTCCGGACCCCGTAACGGAGACGAACAAGGTGACGACTGCAAGGCAGCGGCGCAAGGAGTCGGAATGGTGAAGGAGACCGGCGGCGGGATCGGGCGACGGTGGCCGCTGTGGCCGTGGCTCGTGCTCACCGTGGCGGGGGTCGTGGTGACCGGGGTGGCGGCCATCGTGGGGACCACGGCCGGCTCCGACCGCGAGCGGCGACGCGCCGCCCGCGGCCGTGCGCGTGACGATCACCGCCACGCAGTTCGAGACCAAGACGATCACCTCGACGGTGACGGCGAAGCCGCCCGCCGGCCCGGTCGCCGAGTTCGGCGACGGCCTGTTCCTGATCGGCGTGGACGTGCAGCCGGGCACGTACAAGACCGACGGCCCGGACGGCAGCAACTCCGGCGGCTGCTACTGGAGCCGCACCGACACGCGCGGCACCGTCATCCAGAACGACGTGATCAACGAGCCGGGCACGGTCACCGTCAAGAAGGGCGAGCGCATGGACTCGGCCGGCTGCCTGCCGTGGCAGCGGGCCGGCTGACTCACTCCTCGGGCCGCGCCCGCGACGGCTGCACGCGCTTGGGCTCGCCGGCCATCTTCGGGTACTCCGGCGGGTAGGGCAGGTCGCCGAGGCCCTCGCGCTCGTCGCGGGCCACCAGCTCCAGCAGCGGTTCGAGCGAGTACGCCTGCTCGGCCACGCCGGCGTGCAGGTCGCCGACCTTCGCGAAGCGCGCGGGCATCGTGTGCACGTCGAAGTCGTCCGGCACGACGTCGTCGATCTCGTCCCACGCGAGCGGGGCGGACACGAGCGCGCGGGGCGTCGGGCGGACCGAGTAGGCGCAGGCGATCGTGCGGTCGCGGGCCATCTGGTTGAAGTCGATGAAGATCCGCTCGCCGCGCTCCTCCTTCCACCAGTTGACGGTCACCTGGTCGGGCATCCGGCGGGCGAGCTCCCGGCCGAGGGCGATAGTCGCGCGGCGTGCCTCGACGAAGGTCCAGCGCGGCTCGATCGGCACGTAGACGTGCATGCCGCGGCCGCCGGACGTCTTCGGGAAGCCGGTCATGCCGAGCTCCTCGAGCAGCGCGCGCAGCTCGTGCGCGACCGGCACGGCGTCGCGGAAGGTCGGTGCCGGGCTGCGGGTCGAGGTCGACGCGCAGCTGGTCGGGCCGGTCGAGCTCGGGCCGGCGGACGGGCCAGGGGTGGAACGTCAGGGTGCCGAGGTTGACCGCCCACGCGACCACGGCCAGTTCGGTCGGGCACACCTCGTCGGCGGGGCGGCCACTCGGAAAGGTGATCCGCGCGGTCTCGACGTAGTCGGGCGCGCCCTTGGGCACCCGCTTCTGGTAGAACGCGTCGCCCCGGTTGTCGGCGCGGGTGGAGAGCTTCGCGCCCTCGAACACGCCGCCCGGCCAGCGTTCCAGCGTGGTCGGCCGCTCGCGCAGCGCGCCGAGGATGCCGTCGCCGACGGACAGGAAGTACTCGACGACGTCGAGCTTGGTGACGCCCTTGTCCGCGAAGTACGGCTTGCCGGGGTTGGACACCCGGACCGTGCGCGGGCCCACGGTGAGTTCGATCGCCTCGGCCACGGCGCCAGGCTACCGTGGAGGCATGGCCGTGAGCGGGACGCAGAACCCGGACGATGACCCGCGACGGCCGGCCGACCCCCTGGCGGGCCAGTTCGACGACGAGCTGCTCGGCCTGGACCCGGAGGACCCGGAGGCGAGGGCGTTCGCCGAGCACCTGATCCGGCAGCGGCAGGTGAACCCGAGCTTCACCGTCGAGGGATACCTGTCGGACATGCGGGATTTCGCCGCGTCGGCGAACCGGCTGGGCGGGCACCGCAAGCTGATGGCGAGCATCCTGGTGCTGCTGATCCTCCTGGGCGTGACGGTCGCCGTCTGGGACGCGATCGTGTACGCCTTCGCGACCTTCACTCCTTAGGTAGCCTGGCGGCATGAACCGGGACGTGGACGCCAGCCCGAGCGTGGTCAAGTCCGACGAGGAGTGGCGGGAACAGCTGACCGCCGAGGAGTACGCGGTCCTGCGCCAGGCCGGCACCGAGCGCCCCTGGACGGGCGAGTACACCGACACGAAGACGGTGGGCGCGTACGAGTGCCGGGCGTGCGGCACGGAACTCTTCCGCAGCGACACGAAGTTCGACTCCCACTGCGGCTGGCCGTCGTTCTGGAGCCCGCTGGCCGGCGACAAGGTCATCCTCCGCGAGGATCACGCCATGGGCATGAAGCGCGTCGAGGTCCTGTGCGCCACCTGCCACAGCCACCTGGGCCACGTCTTCGAGGGCGAGGGCTACGGCAATCCCACCGACCAGCGCTACTGCATCAACTCGATCAGCCTGAAGCTGGTCCCCGCCGAGGGCGAGTGACCGTCACGCCCGGCGCCGCGCGCGGCTGATGCGGCGGGCGAGGGTCAGCTGGCTGACGTGCGCGTGGCGGGCGATGTAGGAGCGGTCGACGCCCGAGGTCGAGAGCTCGAAACACAGCCAGTCGGTGACGTCCTCCAGGTCGTTGGCGACGGCCTCGAAGAACCGCGACGCGGCGAGCAGCTCGCAGATCCGGAAGAACGGGTTGTCCGGCACGCCTTTGACGAGCGAGGCCAGCTCCTCGTCGGCGGGGGCCGCGGTGTAGTTGGGCCTGGCCGAGCGCGCCAGCGAGCGGACGGTCCGTTCGTCCATTGTGGTCCAGTCCGCGATCTCCGGCCACGTGCCGCCGGCCTCCCGCAGGGTCTGGACGTCGCTGCCCATGCTTGCCCGGCAACGGCCTTCCTTCTCGCGCTGCACCTTCACGACCTCGACCACGGTCGACAGCATGCCGATGCCGTCCAGGGACGGGGTGGACAGCACCCGCCGGGTGTACTCGCGCACGTCCGAGTCCGTCAACTGGACCCGCGACCACTCCCGAGGGTTACTGCTCGACCACGCATGGTCTTTCCAGTCGTCGAGCCATCGCTCGAACCGCGTCCTGTCCCGAGGCAAGCCGAATCATCCCCGCGCGACGAACAGCATGGGTAGGCCTCCAGTTCACCGGATCAAGCCGCTTTCGGGGCATGATTCACGTCGAAGGGCCGCTTGCCAATAGTCTTTGCGAACACTTTCACATGCGGGCCGGCCGTCGTGCTCCGAACGCCGTACGCCGGGCGAACATTTGGTGGCCGACGTTCGTCGCGCACCAGGCACACTGCTCGCATGACGTGTCCCACCTTTCCGTCCATGGTGGTCTGAGCGTGGACGAGAAGCTGGTCGCGTACGTGCGCGCGGCATTCGGGTGGGACGAGGACGTCGTGGTGTCCGCGGGGCCGCGGGGTGCGCTCGGGCAGGTCTGGCGGGTGGACGTCGGCGGGGCGCGCTACGCGCTCAAGGAGATCTTCGCCGAGCCGCCGTCCGACGCGCTGGTCGAGGCGGAGCTGGCGTTCGCACGGCAGGCGGCCGGTGTGGGCGTGCGGCTGCCGGCGAGCCACCCGGACCGCACGGGCCGCCACCTGCTCACCGCACCCGGCGGGACGCGGCTGCGCCTCTACGACTGGGTCGACCTGCGGCCGGTCGACCTCGCGGCACCCGCCACGCCGGGTGAGCTGGGCACGCTGTTCGCGCGCCTGCACCGCTGCGCGCCCGCCGCGACGGGTGAGCCGGTCGATCCCTGGTACTCCGACGTCCCCGCCATGCACGAGTGGGCGGCGGCGACCTCGTCCGGCGCGGCCTGGGCCGGCCGGCTCGCCGACCGGCTGGCCGACCTGCCCGAGCTGTGCGCGGCGGTCGCGCCCGCCGATCCCGCCGACCTGGTCGTCTGCCATCGCGACCTGCATCCGGAGAACGTGCTCGCCGACCCGGCGGGGGCGCTGGTGGTGGTCGACTGGGACAACCTCGGCCCGGCCGTCCCGGGCCGGGAGCTGGCCCGCGCGCTGTTCCACTGGTTCTGCGACGGCCCGGCCCCCGACCTGCCGGCCATGCGCGCGATGTACGCGGCCTACGTGCGCGCGGGCGGCCCCGGCCGCATCACCGGGCCGGCCGACTTCACGATGCTCCACGCGTCCGGGCTGAACTTCCTGCTCACCCAGACCCGCGTCGCGCTCGACCCGGCGGCCGAGCCGCGGCACCGGGCCTGGGCGGAACGCGAGATCGACGAGGCGCTGCGCCTCCTGCCGACCCCGCGCCAGCTGGCCGCCGCGCTCGCGATCACCCGCTAGCGCTGGTCTGCAGCCGCGGATCGACCGTCGCCGCGGGCGGAACCTGGTGGATTCCGGAGTGGACGAACGCGAAGACGGCCAGTACCGCCAGCAACGCCGTGCCGAGCAGGTACGGGGCGGCCGGGGCGATCTCGTACAGGCCGGTGCCCAGCAGCGGTCCGAGCATGAACGCGAGGGCGCTGCTGGAGCCGACCAGGCCGGCCACCGCACCTTGCTCGGCCCGGGTGGCGAGCAGCGTCGGCGCGGCCATGAAGCCGGGCGTGCCGAACCCCATCCCCGCCCCGAGTACGGCCACCCCGGCGCCGATCAGGAACCCGTTCGAGCCGACGGTCACGAGGATCATGCCGACGGTCATGACGACCGTGCCCACCCGGATCAGGCGCACCGGCGTCCAGCCCAGGCGCGGGACGGCCAGCACCTGGACGAGGATGACCATGCCCGCCCCGGCCAGCAGGACGAGGCTCGTCACCGGCCCGGTGCCGTGCGTGGAGAGGTGCAGCCGGTCCTGCAGCAGGAAGCCGACGGTCATGAGCACGATGGCGAGCGCGAGGTACAGGCCGAACCCGACGGTGAGGAACGGCCACATGCGACGGTCGAACGGGCTGACCCGGACCGTCTCGGGGCGCACCCGCCGCGCCGGCGGCCGCGGCAGGCCGATCCCGACCAGGACGGCGATCCCGGCGAGGATGACGGGTGCGACGTAGATCGGCACCAGCAGGCCGGCGAGGCTCAGCAGCCCGCCCAGCGCGGGCCCGACGGCCAGGGCGAGGCCCTGCGCCGCGCCGATCATCGACATCCCTCGGACCCGCTCGGCGGTGCCGGAGGTCAGGTCGGCCACGTAGGACTGCGCGGTCACCGGCGTCGCCGCCCAGGCGAGGCCGAACACGACGCCACGGCTGAGCAGGACCAGCGTGAACAGCACCGGCACGGCCAGCACGCCACTGAGCCCGGCCTGGGCGACGACCGCGAACGCCAGCAGCCCGGCCATCGCGCCGACGAGCGAGATCAGCAGCACCGGCCGGTGCCCCCAGGACACGCTGCGGCGCCCCCAGAACGGGCTGGCCAGTACGACGCCCGACCCGCCGACCGCCCACACGGCGCCCAGCGCCAGCTCGTTGAACCCGAACTCGCGGGCGAGCGGCGGGAGGATCGGGTTCACCATCTGCTGCCCGGCCATCAGCCCGAACACGGCGAGGCACACCAGCAGGATCGGCCGCCGGCCGCCCGACTCGCTCACGACCGTCCCCCGGTCGTCTCGACCTTCTCGTGCTGGGTGCCGGCCCGCGGCGTGATGACCAGCAGGTCGCCCGGTTCCCCGACCGTCAGCCGGGCGGGGACATTTCGAGAGAGCACGTAGCGCACCTCGTGCCCGCTCGGGTGGCGCTCCCACACGTCGGCGTGCACCGCCCGGTCGCTGTCGGCGTGAAATGCCGCCACGGACCACGAACCGGCGTCGGCGGGGTCGGCGGGGTCGGCGGGGTCGGCGGGGTCGGCGGGGTCGGCGGGGTCGGCGGGGTCGGCGGGGTCGGCGGGGTCGGCGGGGTCGGCGGGGTCGGCGGGGTCGGCGGGGTCGGCGGGGTCGGCGGGGTCGGCGGGGTCGGCGGGGTCGGCGGGGTCGGCGGGGTCGGCGGGGTCGGCGGGGTCGGCGTCGATGGTGTCGGATGAGTTTTCGAACATGTTCCGAAAGTAGCATCGGCACCGGAGGCTGTCGAACACGCAGGCCAGGCCGGTTGCGCGTCGGAGGGCGGCGCGCAGCATGATGGGGCGGTGCCACCACCCGCCACGCCCGGCCGGACCGGCCGGCCGCCGACCACCTCCCGCGCGGAGATCCTGCAGGCGGCGCGCCGGATCATGGACCGGGACGGGTGGCAGAAGCTGACCATCCGCCGGCTGGCCGCGGAGATCGGCGTCGGGGCGACGACCCTGTACCACCACGTGCGCGACAAGCGGGACCTGCTGGTCCAGCTGCTCGACTACTACGCCGGCCAGATCGAGCTGCCGCCGCTACCCACGGACCCGCGCGAGCGCATCGTCGTCGCGGCCACGGTCATGCACGACGGCCTCGCCGCCTGGCCGCAGGCCGTCGAGATCCTGACCGCCGACGACCTCCTCGGCGAGTCGGCGCTGTGGATGGTCGACACCATCGTCGGCGGCGCCATCGACTGCGGCGCCACTCCCGAGCAGGCCGTGGACCTGTACCGCAACCTCTGGTACTTCACCGTCGGCGAGATCCTCGTCCGGGCCGGCGCCGCACGCCGCGGCGAGGACGACCGGCCCCGGTACCGCGACACGATCTTCGAGAACCTCGACGCGACCCGCTTCCCCAGCCTCGCCACGGTCGCGGACCGCTGGCCGCGGCTGACCGCCCGCGACACCTACCCCCAGGGGCTGCGCGCGTTCGTCGACGGGCTGCTCGCCGGCCAGAGGTAGTCAGACGGCGCCGGCGAAGCGGGCGGCCACCGTCGCGACCGCGGCGCGCAGCTCCGGGCCACCCTCGACGCGGAAGGCGAACGGCACGGTCGGCAGCCATTCCTGGGCGTACATCGCCGGGTTGCTCGTGCTGCCGACGAGGACGCACCCGTCGCCGAGCGGTTCGAGCCGGCCCATCGGCGGGCGGATCCACGGCGCCACCCGCGCGAGCGGGGCGTCGAACACCACGCGGGTGGCGAACTCCCAGCCGGTGCCCAGGTTCTCCTCCACCGCCGCGACCGGGTCGAGGCCGCGCGGCGGGTCGGCGTCGTGCGCGGTCTGCCGAAGGTCGTGGATCCGGTCGACCCGGTAGGTGCGGACCGCGTTCGCGCGGTGGGAGTGACACAGCAGGTACCAGCGCCCGTGCCGGACGACCACCGCCCACGGGTCCACTTCGGACTCCCACTCCTTGCCGGACTCGCTGCGGTAGGTCACCAGCACCCGGCGCCTGGCGGCGATGGCGGCGACGAGCGCGCTCGTGGTGGCGGGATCCGGGCGGGCGGCGTAGTGGTCGGGCGCGCTCGACGCGTGCTCGCGCAGTGCCGCCGCCTGCCGCCCGACGCTCTCCGGCAGCGCCCGGATGACCTTGTCGAGGGCCCCGCCGACGAGGTCGTCGGCGGCGACCGGCGGGCCGTCGAGCACCGCCATGACCAGGCCGAGCGCCTCGGGCTCGGTGAAGACGACCGGCGGCAGCCGCGTCCCGCGGCCGAGCCGGTACCCGCCGTACGGGCCGCGGATGGACTCGACGGGGATCCCCGCCTCGCGGAGGATCGCGATGTACCGGCGCGCGGCGCGCTCCGTGACACCCAGGCCGGCGCCGAGCTCGCCGGCCGTCACGCCGGGGCGGGTCCGGAGGATGTCCATGGCGCGGAGCGCACGGGCCGTCGGGCTGAGGTCGGTCGGCACGGCCGAAGCGTAACCGGCATCAGAACGTCCGGTACTGCCTCTAGCGTGTCCGCCATGGACATCGTGCTCATTGCCGGCCTGTGGATCGACGGTTCCGCGTGGGACGACGTCGTGGCCCCGCTCGCGGCTCCCGGTCACCGGCCCGTGCCGCTCACGCTCCCGGGTCAGGGCGACGGATCGGCGGGCGCCACGCTCGACGACCAGCTGGCCGCGGTGCTCGCCGCAGTCGACGCGGCACCCGGAAAGGCCGTGGTGGTCGGCCATTCCGCCGCCTGCACCCTGGCGTGGCTGGCCGCCGACCGGCGGCCGGACAAGGTGGCCGCGGTCGCGCTCATCGGCGGCTTCCCGTCGACCGACGGCGAGCGCTACGCGGACTTCTTCGACCTGGCCGACGGCGCCATGCCCTTCCCCGGCTGGGCCCGCTTCGAGGGCCCGGACTCGGCCGACCTCGACGAGGCGACCCGGCGCCGCATGGCGGCCGCGGCGATCCCCGTGCCCGAGGGCGTGGCCCGGGGCGTGGTGCGCTACAGCGGCGAGCGGCGCTTCGACGTCCCGGTCGTGCTCGTCTGTCCGGAGTTCTCCCCGGCCCAGGCCCGGGAGTGGATCGAGGCAGGCGACGTGCCCGAGCTCGCGAAGGCCAAGCACCTCGAGCTGGTCGACCTCGACTCGGGGCACTGGCCGATGGTCAGCGAGCCGGCCGCGCTGGCCCGACTGCTCGCCGCGACGGCCGGCGAGCAGTGAGCGTGGCGTTCACGGTCAAGCCCCTGGACGAGTCCACTTGGGACGCGTTCGCGGAGCTCGTCGAGCGCAACGGCGGGATCTTCGGCGGATGCTGGTGCCTCGGGTTCCACCCGGAGGGCGGCCCGCACGGGAGCTTCCGCCGCGCGGCCAAGGAGGAGCGCGTCCGGACGGGTCGCGCGCATGCCGCGCTCGTCCTCGACGGGGACGGCCTCGCGCAGGGGTGGTGCCAGTTCGGCAGCCCCGAGGAGCTGACCAGAATCAAGCACCGGCGGGTGTACGAGAAGGACGCGCCGCCGCTGCCGGACTGGCGCATCACCTGCTTCTACGTCGACAAGTCCCACCGCGGGCAGGGCATCGCCCGGGTGGCGCTGGGCGGCGCGCTCGATCAGATCGCCGCGGCGGGCGGCGGCCTCGTCGAGGCCATCTCGGAGGTGACCGCCGGCCGCGAGGCGCAGGGCCGCTTCCTGTACAGCGCGACCGTCGAGCTGTTCGAAGACCACGAGTTCACCCGCGTCCGGCAGGTCGGCAAGCACGCCTGGATCGTGAGCAGGACGGTCGGTCCATCGCGCGCATGACGCGCGTGCCCGCGGGTACTCCGAGCTCGACGAAAGGAGCACGAGATGCCCCAGGCATGGAGCAACAAGCGGGAACGGCAGTACGAACACGTCAAGGACAGCGCGGAGGACCGCGGCGCGAGCACGAAGCGCGCCAAGGAGATCGCCGCCCGCACGGTCAACAAGAACCGGGCCCAGTCCGGCGAGTCCCGCACGGCCAGCAAGACCTCGACCGACGACGTCTCGCCGCAGCACCGCGGCGGGAAGCGGTCCGGCAACCGGCAGGGCCCGAACGGCCCCACGCGTGACCAGCTCTACAACGAGGCCCGTAAGAAGAACATCCGCGGGCGGTCGAAGATGACCAAGAAGGAGCTGCAGCAGGCACTGGGCCGCTGAGTCCACATAGGACATCGGCAGGTGGCGGTAGTGTGGCTGCATGGCGAGGGTCAGACCCGGGCGGATGACGCACCAGCACGACGGCGAGCTCGTGGTCTTCCTGATCGGCATGACCATCAACAAGCCCTGGCGGCCGGACCTGTGGTGGCCCCCGTTCCGGGCGATGCCGAAGATGTTGCGCGAGCTGTCGGAAGCCGAGGACTCCGGCCTGCTCGGCCACCGGCTGATGCTGGAGGGCCGCAACCCTACGGTGATCCAGTACTGGGACAGCCTCGACAAGCTGTACGCCTACGCCACCGAGCGCGACGCCGGGCACTGGCCGGCCTGGCGGGCGTTCAACCACCGCGCGGCCCGCGCGACGAACGCGGTCGGCATCTGGCACGAGACCTACCTGTCGCGCTACGCCGAGACCGTCTACGTCGACACGCCCCCGAAGGGCCTGGGCAAGTTCACCGAACTGGTGTCGTTGAGCCGCACGGAACCGCTGGCACCGCCGGAGGAGCGGTAGTCACGACGCGGCGACGGGATGGCGCCCCTCCGCGAACTCCTCGACGATGGCGGCGCAGAAGGCCGGCAGGTCGTCCGGGTTGCGGCTGGTGACGAGCCCCTGGTCGGTCACGACCTCGCGGTCCACGACGTTCGCCCCGGCGTTGCGCAGGTCGGTGCGGATGCTCGGGTAGGACGTGACGGTGCGATCGCGCACCACGTCGGCCTCCACCAGCGTCCACGGCCCGTGACAGATGGCGCCCACCGGCTTGCCCGCCTGGACGAACGCCCGCACGAAGCTCACCGCGTCGCTGTCCGCGCGCAGCTGGTCGGGGTTGATCGTGCCACCGGGCAGGATGAGACCGTCGAAGTCGCCGGGCGAGACGTCGGAGACGACCGCGTCGACGTCGAGCTTGTCGCCCTTGTCGATGTCGCCGTGCATCGCCTGGATCTGCCCGTCGTGGATCGACAGCAGCGTCACCTCGGCACCGGCCCGCTCGACGGCGTGGCGCGGCTGCTCGTACTCCACCTGCTCGACCCCGTCCGCGGCCAGGATCGCGACCCTGCGACCACGCAACTCCTCCGCCATCCCCATCACCCTTCCCGTACTCGTCGGCCCCGCAATGACCACCCGGCGACTACCCGGCGCCGGGGCACCGAAACCGGCGGTCTACCGCGGGTCGCCGGTGTCGGGCTGGATGTCGGGCTGTTCCTCGGCCACCCGGTCGTCGAGCGGGCGCGAGTGGCGTTGCTCGTACGGGGTCGTGCCGTACTTGTCGGCGCCCGACCAGCCCTCGGGCGGGTCCATGCCCTCCTCGAGCGGGTCCGCGTTCAGCCGGTCCTCGTCGAGGTCCTCGGCGCTGCTGAGCGCGGCGCCGTCGGTCTCGACCGCGTCCGGCGGCCCCGTGTCCTGTGGCGGTGCGAAGGATTCCCTGTCGTCGGTCATGGCGGCTGGGTTGCCGCTACGCCCGCCGGCGAAACCACCTTTGCCGGGCCGGCCCTCGCGCACGTTGACTCTTGAGTCGATAGTCGACATGATGATCGGGAGCTGACGTCCGGTTAGGCGGTACCACTGTGGACGATCGCGATGGGGTGTTGCCACCGCTCTTCGAGCTGACCGGGCGGGTCGCGCTCGTCACCGGGGCCAGCCGGGGCATCGGGGCGACCGCGGCGCGCGCGCTCGACGCGGCGGGTGCGCGGGTGGTCCTCTGCGCGCGGGACGAGGACCGGCTGACCGCGGTCGCCGCCGGGCTACGCCACGAGCCGCTCGTCGTGCCGGCGGACCTCACCGCGCCCGGCGGCGTCGGCGAACTGCTCGCCGCACTCGACGGCGACGTGGATGTCGACGTGGACATCCTCGTCAACAACGCGGGCGGGCACGCCCCGGCGGCGGCGACCGACCTGACTCTGTCCGACTGGGACCACGTCCAACTGCTGAACGTGCGCGCCGTGTTCGAGCTGACCCGCGGACTGGCGCCGGGGATGGTCGCCCGCGGCTGGGGCAAGGTCGTCAACGTCTCGAGCATCCTCGGCGCGCTCGGCGACACCCATGCGGCCGCCTACACCACCAGCAAGGCCGCCCTCACCGGCCTCACCCGCGCGCTGGGCGTGGAGTGGGCGCCACACGGGATCACCGTCAACGCGCTCTGTCCGGGGTGGATCGCCACCGACCTGGTCGCCGGGCTCGCCGCGAACGTGTCCTTCGACCGCCGGGTCCGGCGGCGCACGCCCGCCGGCCGGTGGGCCACGGCCGACGACCTCGTGGGCGCGTTCCTGTTCCTGGCCGGCCCGGCGTCGGACTTCATGACGGGCCAGACACTCGTGGTGGACGGCGGGCTCAGCGCGTCCTGGTGACGCTATCGACTACGTAGTCGGATTGTAACTTCACAGTTGACAACTGAACGCGCGCGGCTTACGTTTTGCGCATCGTCGAGCGATGGGAGGCCAGCGGTGCCGAAGCAGACCTGGACCACGGCCGTCGGCGAGGTCGCGCACGGCACGGTGCGCGTTCGCGGCTACGCACTCGACGAGGTGATCCGGAACCTGGGTTTCGGCGCCGCCTGCTTCCTGACGATCCGCGGCGAGCTGCCCGACGCGCACCAGGCCCGGGTGACCGAGGCAGCCCTGTGCGCCATCCTCGAACACGGCTTCTACGCGCCGACCACGCTCGCCACCCGCACCGTGGTCTCCGCCGCGCCGGACGACCTCATCAAGGGCCTCGCCGCGGGCCTGCTGACCATCGGCTCGGTCACCGCCTCCCCGCAGCACAGCGCCGAGATCATCGTGCGGGTCGAGACCGCCGTCCGGGACGGGGCGTCCGAGTCCGCGGCCATGAAGACGGTGGCGCTCGCGATGGTCGAGAACGGCGAGCGGATGCCCGGCATCGGACACCCGCTGCACCCGGACGGTGACCCGCGGGCGATCGCGCTCGAGGAGGTCGCCCGCGCGGAGGGCGTGCTGGGCCGCCCGACCGAGTACTTCCACGGCGTCCGCGACGAGTACCTCGTCCACATCGGCCGGTCGCTGCCGGTCAATGTGGACGGCATGCTCGGGTGCGTGCTCCACGAACTGGGCTTCGCGCCGATGGAGATGCCGGGACTCGCGGCCATCTCGTTCCTGCCGGGGCTCATCGCGCACGCCATGGAGGAGGCCGCCGGACCGCTCTCGCTGCGCATCGCGGACGGCGAGTACACCGGGGTGCCCGCACGCTCGTTCGTGGACGCCTCGTAGTCACCAGGAAGGAGCCTGGCATGAAGGTGGGCGTCTTGGTCATGGACGAGGACCTGACCACCGGCTGCCAGGTGGCCCGCGCCGCGGATGCCGCGGGTGTCCACTCACTGTGGACGATCGACTACTACAACCGCAACAGCCTGGTGCGGGCCGCGACGTTCGCCGCGGTCACCGAGTCCGCCGTGATCGGCACCAGCATCACCCCGCTGTTCGCGCGCTCGGCGCTGGCCACCGCGACCGCCGCGGCCGACATCCAGAACGTCGCGGACGGCCGGTTCGTGCTCGGCGTCGGCAGCAGCACCCGGCGGATGAACAGCGACTGGTACGACTTCGACCTCGAGCACCCGGCGCCACGGTCGAGCGAGCGGATCGAGCTCGTCCGCGCGCTGATCGCCCACGACGGCGGCCCGTTCGCGTTCGACGGCACCTGGGACACCCTCTCCCTCGCCCACCTCGACCACGCGGTGAAGACGCCGCCGGTGCCGATCTACGCAGCGGGCGTGGGCGAGCGCATGCTGGAGGTCGCCGGGCGCTCCGCCGACGGGTTCGTCGGCCACCCGATCGCCTCGGCCGCCTACCTGCGCGACGTGGCCCGGCCGCGCGTGTTCGACGCCGCCCGCGCCGCCGGGCGCGCGGCACCGCCGCGGGTGCTGACCCAGGTCGTCGCGAGCGTCGACGACGACCGCGAGACGGCGCGGGCGCGGGCCGCGGCCCAGGTCGGCTTCTACGCGACGGTCAAGGGCTACGACCCGCTCTTCCCCGGCGACCCGCGCCACGCGGAGCGGCACGAGATCCGCCAGGCGTTCAAGGCGGGCGACGCCCGCGCGGTGGCTGCCGCGGCCGACGGGCTGGTCGACGAGCGCGCGGTGTTCGGCACCGTCGCCGAGGTCGCCGAGCAGCTGCGCCGCTACGAGGGCGTCGCCGACGTGGTCCAGCTCTACAGCCCGCACTTCGGCGTGAGCCCGGAGGAGATCACCGCCAACGAGCGCAACCTGGTCGAGGTGGCCGCATGCTGGAACAACTGAGCGGGCTGCGTGTCCTCGACCTCACGTCCAATGTGGCCGGTCCCTTCGGCACGCTGATCCTGCGCGACCTCGGCGCGGAGGTCGTCAAGGTGGAGAGCCCGGCCGGGGACCCGGTGCGCGGCTGGCCGCCGTTCATGCCCGACGGCCGCTCCACGACCTTCGCCGCGCTCAACCGCGGCAAGCGATCGCTCGCGATCGACCTCAAGGACCCGGACGGGCGCGAGCTCGTGGTGGACCTGGCCCGCACCGCGGACGTGCTCGTGGAGAGCATGCGGCCCGGCGTGGTGGACCGGCTCGGCCTGTCCTGGGACGTCCTGCACGCCGCCAACCCGCGCCTGGTCTACACGTCGATCAGCGCGTTCGGCGGGGTCGGCCCGCTCGCGGACCGGCCCGGGTTCGACGCGATCATCCAGGCGTACTCGGGCATCCAGAACCTCACCGGCGAGCCGGACGGTCCCCCGGTCCGTGTCGGCACCGGTCTGATCGACATGGGCACCGGCATGTGGGCCGCCCTCGCGACGGTCGCGGCGCTGCGCCAGCGGGAGGTCACCGGGGAGGGCGCCCGGGTGTCGGCCACCCTGCTCGGCACCGCCGTCGGGTTCCTGTTCCACCACCTCGCGTCGATCGAGCTGGCCGGCGTGGTGCCGGGCCGGCTGGGTACCGCCCAGCACAACACGGCGCCGTACGAGGCCATCCCGGCGTCGGACGGGTTCGTCATGGTGGGCGCGGCGAACGAGACACTGTGGCAGCGGTTCTGCGACGCGCTGCACGACGACGGGCGGCTGCGTGACTCGCCGCTGTTCGCCACGAACGCCGACCGGGTGCGCAACCGCGGGCGCCTGGTCGCGCTCGCGGGCGAGCTGGCCGCCGACCTGACGACCGATGAGCTCGCCGCGCGGTTCGAGAAGGCCGGCGTGCCGGCGTCGGCCGTGCGCGACACCGCCGAGCTGCTCACCGACCCGCAGGTGCACGCGATGGAGCTCCTGGCGCCGTGGGGCGAGCACCGGCTCGGCGTCCTGCCGGTCTCGGTCGACGGCCAGATGTCCACACTGGACGGTTCGCTCGCCGCGCTCGGCGCGGACGGGCGGGACGTGCTGACCGGGCTGGGAGTGCCCGGCGAGCGGATCGACGAGCTCGCCCGGCGCGGCACGGTTCACCTGGGAGCGGAAGGAGGGTGACGTGATCACTGGTTGGTACGACGACATCGAGCTCGGTGACGAGGCGATGACGGAGGGCCGCACGATCACCGAGGCGGACATCGTCGCGTTCGCCTCGCTGAGCGGCGACTGGCATCCACTGCACACGAACATCGAGTTCGCGAGGAAGGGACCGTTCGGCGAGCGCATCGGCCACGGCGTGCTGGCGCTCGCGATCACCACCGGGCTCGCGACGATCGACCGGGACAGCGTGCTCGCCTTCTACGGCGTGGACCGGCTGCGGTTCATCAAGCCCACGCTCATCCACGACACGATCCACGTGACGACGACGGTGACCGGCAAGACCGAGCGCAACGAGCACAGCGGGACGGTCTCGGTGGAGGTCAAGGCCATCAACCAGCGCGACGAGACCGTGCTGGCCGCCACGTTCATGTTCCTCGTGGCCCGCCGGCCGGCGCCGATCGAAGGGCAGGCCGACTGATGTACTTCGAG
Organism: uncultured Actinomycetota bacterium; assembly: GCA_963841395.1. Lineage (GTDB taxonomy): Bacteria > Actinomycetota > Actinomycetes > Mycobacteriales > Pseudonocardiaceae > Actinophytocola. Next base: position 330,738 of record CAWJCX010000054.1, on the reverse strand, counting down.
GAGTTCGAGACCGCCAAGGGCGAGAGCTACACCTCCCGGCGCCGCACGATCACCGAGACCGACCTGGTGCTGTTCACACAGCTGACCGGCATCACCGACCCGGTGTTCACCGACGAGATCTTCGCGCGGGAGGCGCTGTTCGACGGCCGGGTCGTGCCCGGCCCGCTCGTGCTGACCTACGCGCTGGGCATGACCGACGACCTCGGCTTCGGCGCGGTCCTCGCCGCGCTGGCGATCGACAACGCCCGCTTCGTGCACCCGGTGCGGCCCGGCGACACGATCACCGTCGAGACCACGATCGCGAACGTCCGGGCCAGCGCGAGCCGGCCGGACACCGGGATCGTGACGCTCGCGCACCGGGTGTTCATCCAGGACGGGACCACGGTGCAGAGCTTCGAGCGCACCCTGCTCGTCCGCCGCGACCCCGCGGCCTAGGCGGGCACGGTGCGCTTCGGCGTCAGCGTCAGCCGCGACGAGCCGCCCGGGGTCGCCCCGGCCGACCAGCTCGCCGCGGCGCTGGAGCGCGCGCACGCCGCCCGCGACCTCGGCTTCGACCTGCTGGGCTTCGGGCACCGGTACTCGACGGGCCCCGCGGTGTCCACACCGGACCGTCCGGCGCTGACCACCCGGCGGCTGCAGCCGATGCACCTCATCGCGCACGTCGCCGCCGAGCTGCGCGACTCCGTCGAGTACTCGACGAACATCCTGCTGTCCTCCTCGGCCCATCCCGTCTCGCTCGCGGAGGAGGTCGCGACGCTCGACGCGTTGTGCCACGGGCGGTTCCGCCTCGGCCTCGGCGTCGGCTGGCTGGGCTACGAGTTCGAGGCGTTCGGCGTGCCACGCACCGGGCGGGTCCGGCGGTTCACCGAGCTGGTCGAGCTGTACCGGCTGCTGCTCACCGAGGACGACGTGACCTACGAGGGCGAGTTCTTCCGCGTGCGGAACGTGCGGACGCTGGCCCGCTGCGTGCAGGAACCGATGGCACCGCTGTGGATCGGCGGTTCGGTGGATCCCGCGATCCGCCGGGCGGCCCGGCTCGGCGACGCGTGGATCGCGTCCAGCCACATCGCGCTGCCCGAGCTCGAGCGCCAGCTGGCTCTTTTCAACGAGGAGCGGCGCGCGGCCGGGCTGGGCGACCCCGTCCACTTCCCCATCGTGCGCACGGCCTACATCGCGCCCACCCGCGAGGAGGCGCTGGCGCTGGCCGAGCCCGCGATGCGCGCGCGGTACCGGGAACGCGGCGACCGCGGCTGGTTCCTGACCCGCGACACCGAGCTGAAGGCCGGCTTCGGCGACGGGCGGTGGATCATCGGCTCGCCAGAGGACGCGGTCGAGCAGGTGCTGGAGTACCGCAAACGGCTCGGCGTCACCCACATGATCTTCTCCTACCAGGCGGCCGGCCCCGGCAGCGACCGCGCCGGGCTCCTGCGGGCGATCGAGCTGCTCGGCGAGCAGGTCCTGCCCTACTGCCGCGACGCGTGACGGGAGTGCCGGGATGAGCGTCACCACTGTCGATGTCGGAGCCGGCGCCACGCTGGCCCGCTTCCTCGCCGATGTGTCCTATGAGGACATCCCGGACGACGTGGTGGCGACGGCGAAGCTGTGCGTCCTCGACACGCTCGGCGTGGGCATCGCGGCGAGCCGCAGGCCGTGGACGCGGATGGTCGTGGAGACGGCCCGGGAGGCCGGCGGGAACCCGGCGTGCGCGGTGTGGGCACACGGGTTCCGCACCAGTGCCCACCTCGCCGCGCTCGCCAACGGCACCGCCGCACACGGCATCGAGATGGACGACCGCGTCCCCGCCGCCGCGCTGCACCCGGGCGCGATCGTGGTCCCGGCGGCACTCGCGGCCGCGGAGTCGGCGGGCGCCGGCGGCCGCGAGCTCATCGCCGCGGTCGTCGCGGGCTACGAGTCCGGCATCCGCGTCGGGTACGCCGTGCGCACCCGGACCGGGATCCACCCGCCGGGCCACAAGGGCGTCTGGGCGGCGGTCGCGGCGGCGGGGCGCGCGTTCGGTCTCGACGCGCAGGCCATGCAGGACGCGTTCGGCCTCGCCGGCTCGATGGCCTCGGGCATCACCGAGTTCAGCCAGGACCCGCGGGGCACGATGGTCAAGCGGCTGCACGGCGGGCTCGCCGCGCACCACGGTGTGCTCGCCGCCCAGCTCGCCGCGCGCGGCGTCACCGGGCCCGCGTCCGTCCTCGACGGACGGTACGGGTACTGCCGGGTGTTCGGCGCCGACGAGGACGAGATCGACCTCGACGAGCTCACCGCGGAGCTGGGCCGGTCGTGGCGGATCACCGACCGCGAGCTCAAGCCGTACGCGGCGTGGGGCGGCTCGCACACGGTGATCGACGCGGTCGGGCGGATCCTCGCCGAGGGCGGGCTCGCGGCCGGCGACATCGCCGCCGTCGAGGTGGCCGGCTCCAGCCGGCTGCTGGTCCAGCACGACCTGGTCGCGCCGCGCTCGATCATGGCCGCCCAGTACAGCCTGCCGTTCCTGACCGCGACGGCGCTGTGCCGCGGCACCGCGGCGCTCGCGAACCCGGACGAGGTGTGGACCGACGACGTGCTCGACGACCCCGCCATCCGCCGGCTGGCCGGGCTGACCGAGCTACGGGTCGACCCGGAGATGGACGAGATCTACCGGCGCGAGCGCACCTACGGCGGCGCTCGGGTCCGGGTGCGACTGCGCGACGGGCGCGAACGCGCCGCGGTGGTCTACCACTCGCGCGGCACCACGAGGAACCCGATGCCGCCCGCGGACATCCGGGCGAAGTTCGACCGGCTCACCCGCGGTGTGCTCGGCGCGCGCCGGGCCGGCAAGCTGCTGGCCGAGGTGGACGGGCTGGAAGACCTGCCGGACGTCCGCGCGCTGGCCGTGTCATGACGGCCAGCCGAGCCACTCGGCGATCCCCCGCCCCATGATCCACTCCAGCTCGCCGGCGCCGAGGAAGCCCAGCTCGTCGGTGAAATGGGTCCTGGCCTGCGTATAGGTGCACGGCAGGCGGGTCAGGTCACTGCCCCAGAACACCCGCCGCGGGCCGAAGGCGTCGACGACCCGGCGGAGGTGCTCGTCGAGGGAGCGGAACGGGTAGCCGTCCACCGCGTTGGCGGGCAGTCCGCTCGCCTTGACCGCGACGTTGTCGTACCGGGCCAGGCCGGCCAGCTGGTCGACCACCGGGCCGACCGCGGTCGCGCCCACCGGGAGTCCACAGTGGTCGACCGTGATGCGCAGCCCCGGGTGCGCCATGGCGACCGCCGCCAGCTCGGTGAGCAGGTTCGGCGCGAACACCATGAGCGGGATGCCGGCCGCCTCCGCGCGCGGCCAGAACCAGTCGGCCGTGCCGTCACGGAGCCAGCCCGCGGCCGCTCCCCTGCTGAAGCTGAGCCGGATGCCGAGCATGCCGGGCTGGTCCAGCCAGCCGTCGAGGCCGGCCGGTTCGGTGAGGTCCACGCGCCCCATGACGGCGAACCGGTCCGGGTGCGCGGCCGCGGCGGCGAGGCAGGTGCGGTTGCGGTCGCGCTCGAAGGACGGGGGCACGAGCACGGCCCGGTCCACACCGGACGTGGCCATGGCCGCGAAGAGCCGGCCGGCGGTGAGCTCGTCGCCGTGCAGCGCCGACCAGGACGGCGGCACCCCGGCCGACCGCTCCCACACATGCACCTGCGCGTCGACGACCCGCACGGGTCAGCGCACGGCGTACAGGCGGTCTCGCAGCTCGCCGGTGTCGGCCAGCCGCGGCACGGTCACGATCGCCTCGAACAGCGCCTCGGCGTCCGCGGCGGACATCCGTTCACTGGTGCACGCGACGAACTTGGCCCGCTGCTCGGCCGGTGTCAGGAAGCGGTGCGACCACCCCTTGACCACCGGGATGTCCCGGGTCAGCACCCGCCCGTCGGCGAGCGTCGCCTCGATCACCGACCCGAACTCGCGCTCGCCGCCGTGCACCGGGTCGACCACGTGCTCGACTCGGCCCATCATGTCCTGGACCCGGCGGTCGGCGAGCGTCTCGTCGCTGAACACGTCCGGGTCCGCGCGGCCGAGCACCAGCGGGGCGGCCACGCAGAACGGCAGGCTGAACCTCGCCTGCTCGACCGTGACCGGCTCCGGGTAGGCGAGGATCCGGGTCGAGTGCTCGTTCGTCGCCACCTTCACGTGGGTGATCTCGGTACCGTTCGCCTCCGCCGTGATCGACAGTGCGGCCTCCACCGCGGACGTCGCCTCGCCGCAGCACGCGAAGGGCTTGAGGCCCAGCCCGAACTCGGTGGTGATCTCCCATTTGCGGCCCAGCTCGCGGACGAGGTCGGTGCGCAGCTCGCGGTCCTCGCCGAACGCGGCGAGGTAGCCGTGCCGCACGTCGAAGACCTGCCGGCGGCCGGTCATGCCCTCGCGCGCCAGGATGCCGGCGAGCAGCGCGGAGCGGGCGGTGGCGCCGGCGTGCAGCGGCTTGGTCATCGAGCCGATGTTGCCGCGGAGCCCGGCCGCGCCGGAGGCCGCGATCGCGAGGCAGTGCTCGGTCTGCTCGCGGTCCAGGCCGAGCAGCTTGGCGACCGTCGCCGCCGCGCCGATCACGCCCAGGGTGCTCGTGGCGTGCCAGCCGCGCGCGTAGTGCTGTGGGTTGAGCAGCAGGCCGAGCTTGGCGTCCAGCTCGAGCCCGATGGTGAAGGCGGTGATCCAGTCGCTGCCGGACGCCGGCACGAGCGCGGCCGCGCCGAGCAGGGCCGGCACGAGGTGACAGCTAGGGTGCATCGGGCCCGGGTGGTTGATGTCGTCGAAGTCCAGCGCGTGCGCCGCGGCCCCGTTGAACAACGCCGCGTCGAGCACGTTCGAGCGCTCGCCGGTGCCGAGCAGCGGGTGCTCGCCGGTCAGTGAACCCGCGGCGCGCAACGCGGCCAGCACCGTGGTGCCCACTTCGGACGCCGCGCCGAGGTAGGTCACCGCGAGGCAGTCCGCGATCGCCGCGGCCGCGCGCTCGACGGCGAGCGGTTCGAGGTCTCCGTAGGTGGTCTCACCGATGAACCGGAGGATCTCGCCGGTCAGCGTCAGCTCGTCGTCCGCCACGTCGTGTGCTCCCGTCGGAGAGGTCCGCGTAAACCGTCGGCGGAGTTGATTCTCAACCGTCACGTCGAACCTGTCAACACGGCTGCGGACGGCCCGAGGTGAACCACGGACGGTGATCGGAGGGCCGCCGCGATGCCTCCGGCCTGCGCGAACGCCGCCGGCGCGGCGCGCGCCGTACGCGGCCGAGCACCCACCGTGGACCCCTCGGAAGGCGCACTCGTACCGTCATCCGAAAGTTGACTCGTCAGTTGACAACCGTCTTGGGGGGAAGTACGGTACGTCCACTTAGTAGCGAACCGAGCCGGGTCGGTGATCCGGCTTCACACGAGCACGTTCGCGAAGGAGGCCACCGGTGGCCAGCAGTGATGCCGATGTTGTCGTTGTCGGCGGCGGAAACGCCGGCCTGTGCGCCGCGATCGCGGCCGCCGACGCGGGCCGCAAGGTCGTCCTCGCCGAGTGGGCGCCGGAAGAGCGCCGCGGCGGCAACACCTTCTACACGGGCGGCGGCGTCCGCATCGTCCACGACGGACTGGACGACGTTCTCGGGCTGGCCCCGGACTCCGTGCCGGACCGGGACAAGCTGGATATCGCGCCCTACACCGAGCAGCAGTACTTCGACGACATCGCCAGGGTGACCGAGTACCGCTCGGACCCCGAGCTCCTCGAGGCGTTCGTCGCGGGCTCGCACTCGACCATCAGCTGGCTCGCCGGGCTCGGCATGCGCTTCGACCTCGCCTACGGCCGGCACTCCGTGGTGCACAACGGACGCCGCCGCTTCTTCGGCGGCTCGGTCCTCGAGTACGTCGACGGCGGCCAGGGCATCGTCGAGGGGATGATGAAGCTCGCCGAGCAGCACGGCGTCGACATCGCCTACGACACCAGGCTGACCGGGCTTGAGCTCGACGAGCGCGGCCGCATCCGGGCCGCCACCGTCAACACCAGCGGGGTCGCGCGCACCATCCGCACCCGGGCGATCGTGCTGGCGTGCGGCGGTTTCGAGGCCAACCCGGCCATGCGGGCGCAGTACCTCGGCCCCGGCTGGGACATCGCCCGCCACCGCGGCACCGAGTACAACCGGGGCGACGGGCTGCGGCTCGCGCTGGACATCGGCGCGGACCCGTACGGGCACTGGAGCGGCTGCCACGCCGTGCAGTGGGACGCGAACGCCCCGCTGGTACGCGACCGCGCGGTCCCGCACGGCTACGAGCGCGAGTCCTACCCGATCGGCATCGTGGTCAACCAGGCCGGCGAGCGGTTCGTCGACGAGGGCGCCAACTTCTTCCCGTACACCTACGCCAAGTACGGCCGCGCGATCATGGCTCAGCCGGGCCAGATCGCGCACCAGATCTTCGACGCGAAGACCCGCGACCTCCTGCTCGGCGAGTACCGGCAGAAGGAGACCACCAAGATCGTCCGGGACAGCATCCCCGCGCTGGCCCAGGCGCTCGAGGTCGACGTGCGCGGTCTCGAGGAGACGATCCGCCGGTTCAACGAGTCCGTTCAGGAGGGCGAGTTCGACCCGACGAGCCTGGACGGCAAGACCACCGACGGCATCGCGCCGGTGAAGTCCAACTGGGCGGTGCCGATCGACACCCCGCCCTACGTCGCCTTCCCGGTCACCGTCGGCGTGACGTTCACGTTCGGCGGGCTGCGGGTGAACGACAAGGCCCAGGTGCTCGACGCGGGCGGGTCGGCGATCCCGGGCCTGTTCGCGGCCGGCGAGATCGTCGGCGGCATCTTCTACCACAACTACGCGGGCGGAACCGGCCTCGTGTCCGGTGCGGTGTTCGGCCGGGCCGCGGGCATCGGCGCCGCGGAGACGGCGGCGTCATGAGAGTCCGGTCCGGCCGCCGGCCCGTGGGTGGCGGCTCCCCCGAGATCGCTGATGGGCTGATGAGCATGACCTCGGCACACGTTCCGGCTTCCCTGCGTCCCGATGCCGCGTCGGTCGAGGCGGACGACGTGCCACCGCCCGCGGAGGGCCGGGGCGAGGTCGGCATCCGGGTCACGGACCTGAGCAAGACGTTCGTGAGCCAGGCGGGCAAGGTCATCGCGCTGGAGAACCTGAACCTGGAGATCGCCTCGAGCGAGATCGTGGCGCTGCTCGGCCCGAGCGGGTGCGGCAAGACGACCACGTTGCGCTGCATCGCGGGCCTGGAGACGCCGGACTCCGGCAGGGTGGAGATCCTCGGCCGCCAGGTCGTGAACACCGCCGAGCACGTCGCCGTCGCGCCGGAGAAGCGCGATCTGGGCATGGTGTTCCAGTCCTACGCGCTGTGGCCGCACATGACCGTGTTCGCCAACGTGGCCTACCCGTTGCGGCGGCGCAAGGTCGACAAGGCGCAGATCGGCGATCGCGTGCAGGAGATGCTCACGATGGTCGGATGTGGACAGTTCGCGGACCGCTACCCCGGGCAGCTCTCCGGCGGGCAGCAGCAGCGGATCGCGCTCGCCCGCGCGCTGGTGGGCAACCCGAGCGTGATCCTGTTCGACGAGCCACTGTCCAACTTGGACGCGAAGCTGCGCGAGCAGATGCGCTTCGAGCTGCTCGAGCTGCACGCGCGGTTCCGGTTCGCGGCCGTCTACGTCACCCACGACCAGGTGGAGGCGATGACCGTCGCGCACCGGGTGGCGGTCATGCGGGCCGGGCAGATCATCCAGCTCGGCGCGGCCCGCGAGGTGTACGACCGGCCCGCCGACCGCGGGGTGGCCGACTTCATGGGAGCCGCGACGTTCATCCCGGGCACGGTGCGCTCGGCGCCGTCCGGCGAGAAGGTGCTGATCGACACGGCGCTCGGCGAGGTGGCCGCGCTCGCGGTCGACCCCGCGGCGCTGCGGGCCGGCCAGGAGGTCGAGATCTGCGCCCGGCCCGAACAGCTCCGCATCCGGCCGGTGACCGAGGAACTGCCCACCGGCCGCTACCACTGGGTCTCCGGGCAGCTGCAGCACTCCAGCTTCCAGGGCGGGCAGACGGTTCGGCTGGTCACGGTGAACGGCCTGACGCTGCGCGTCGACACGTCATCGGGGATGAGCGACTCGGAGGAGGCTCGTTTCACCAGCGGCACCATCGCGCTCGGGCTGCCGATGGATTCTCTCTACGTCTATGCCTGACCATTCCTAGTTCCCCCAATCAGTTCTGCACCCGGCACGCCACATCGGCGTGTGGTCGGGCCTGCGCGGAAATGAGGTACCGATGAGATCACGACACCGTCCACTCGTCCGGCGGCGGACACCACTCGTCGTGGCCGTCCTCGCGGTCGCCTCGCTGACCGCCTGCGGTGGCGGCAGCGGCGTCCAGCCCGCCTCCAGCGGGGACTTCAGCGACTGGGACAAGGTCGTCAAGGCCGCCGAGGACGAGGGCACCGTCAACTTCTACACGGCCTTCAACGAGAACGTTGTCGCCCAGATCACCGACGGCTTCAGCAAGGCCTTCCCGAAGATCAAGGTCGTCGCCAACCGCAAGACGTCGAGCCTGCTGCTCCAGCAGTTCGAGGGCGAGCAGCGTGGCGGCGTGCCGGGTGCCGACGTGCTGACCACTAGCAGCCCGAGCCAGATCAAGGACGGCTGCAGCAAGGGCACGTTCGCCAAGGTGGCCGACGACATCACCGCCGACGACGAGAACAAGTGGCCCAAGGACTCCTTCGACGGCTGCGCGGCGATCACGTCCACGGCGTTCTACCAGATCTGGTGGAACACCGAGAAGCTGAGCGAGAACGACCGCCCCAAGTCGTGGGAGGACCTGCTCGACCCGAAGTTCGCCGGCAAGAAGATGATCATCAACAGCCCGGCGATCACCAACAGCTACGTGTGGATGATGACCGTCGCGAAGGACAAGTTCGGCGACGACTTCCTCAAGAAGCTCGGCCAGCAGGAGCCGGTGTGGGGCGAGTCGTCCGAGCAGGCCGAGCAGCGCGTGGCCGCGGGTGAGGCGCTCGTGTCACTGGGCGGGACGAAGGACGGTGGCCAGGCGCTGATCGACAAGGGCCTGCCGCTCGACGGGTTCATCCCCGACCCGTGCATGGGCACCGAGCGCACCGCGGGCGTGGTGGCCAACGCGCCGCACCCCAACGCCGCCCGCGTGTTCATGAACTGGCTCATGACGCCGGAAGGCCAGGCGGTCGCGGCGAAGGGTGTCGCCTCCGCGCTCAAGGACGTCCCCGGCACCGAGCCGATGCCGACCTGCTTCGTGCACGAGGACCCGTCCCGGTCCACGCCGAACAGCGAGAACGGGCTCGCGATCCGCGAACTGCTCGGCGCTCCGTAACCACCCGGCCGGCGCGGCCGCCCGCCATCCACAGTGGACACCTGTGGGTGGCGGGGGCCGGGCCGGCCGGTGAGCCGGCGACACCCACGGCGAAGGAGAAGCGGCATGACCACCACCTCGGAACGGCCGGTGCAGGCACCGAGCGAGCCGCCGGCGCGCCCCGCCCGCCGCCGCCCGCGGCTGAGCCACGTGCTGTCCACGGTGGTGATCCTGGCGCTCACCGTCGGCGTCGGCTACCCGCTCGTCCAGCTGGTGGTCGAGGTGTCGCAGGGGTTCGGCGACGGCTTCGACACGCTGCTGCGGGTGATCCGCCGCGACGCGTTCCGCGACGTCGTCATGAACACGCTGCAGTTCGTCGTCGCCACCGTGTTGATCAGCGTGTTCCTCGGTTTCCTGCTGGCGATGCTGATCGAGCGGACCGACATCCCGGTGTGGCGCGGCATCAGCCGCAGCCTGCCGATGATCTCGCTGCTGATGCCGCCGCTGGTCGGCGCGCTCGGCTGGGTCTACCTGTTCTCCCCCACCGCGGGCCTGGTCAACGAGCTGTTCGGCACCGTGGGCATCCCGCCGTTCTCGATCTACTCGCGCGCGGGCATCTTCCTCGCCGGCGCGGTCTACCTGGTGCCCTACGCCTACAGCTACGCCTCGGCCGCCCTGCAGAACATGGACGGCAGCCACGAGGAGGCCGCGCGGATGTCCGGGGCGAGCCCGCTGAAGACGCTCGCCACGATCACGATCCCGGCGATCCGCCCGGCGCTGTCCGGCGCGGTCCTGGTGACGGTCATGATGTCGCTGGCGGAGATCTCGATCCCGCTGATCCTGGGCAGCGGGCACGGTTTCAGCACGCTGACCCTGGAGATCTACCGGTCGGTCGTCGGCTCGTACCCGTCGGACCTGCTGACCGCGTCGGTGATGGGCATCTTCATCACGGTGGTCGCGGTCATCGGCGTCTCGGTACAGCGGCGGGTCATCTCGAAGGGCTCGTACGCGACGATCACCGGCAAGCCGGTGCACACCACCAAGGTCTCCCTCGGCGGGTGGCGCTGGCCGGCCGTCACGTTCGTATGGCTCTACGTCGCGTTCGCGATCGTGCTGCCGCTGGGCGCGGTCATCTACGTCGCCTCGACGAAGTTCTGGCGGCCCAACGTCGCCGCCGCGGAGTGGACGTTCGAGCACTTCACCGAGGTGTTCTCGACATTGCAGTACCGCGAGGCGCTGTGGAACAGCGTCCTGCTGGGACTGTTCTCCGCCACCGCCGCGGTCGTGTTCGGGCTGCTGATCAGCTACGCGATCGTCATCCTCAAGATGCGGCGCATCGGCGCGCTCGGCGACTACGTCGGCAACCTGCCGCTCGGCATCCCGCACATCGTGTTCGGGCTGGGCCTGCTGCTCGTGCTGGTCAACGTGCACTGGATCTACGGCACGCTGTTCGCGCTCGGCATCGCGTACGTGATCCTGCTGGTGCCGCACGCGGTCCGGCTCGTCTCGGCGTCGATGCGCCAGGTGGGCAACGAGCTGCACGACGCCTCGCACATGAGCGGCGCGTCGGACCTGTCCACCCTCGGCCGGATCACCATGCCGCTCGTGCTGCCCGGCGTGCGGGCCGCCTGGGTGCTGATCGCCGTGCTGGCGTTCCGTGAGCTGTCCGCCTCGACGCTGCTGTCCACCGGCGGCAACCCGGTCGTGTCGTACGTGATGGTCGGCGTGTACCAGTCCGGCAGCGTGAACAGCCTGGCCGCGCTGGCGACGTGCGTGGCCGCCATCAACGTCGGCTGGCTCGTGGTGGCCGGGCTCGCCTCCCGCAGCCACCTGCCCAGGCGCCACCGGACCGGCAAGAAGTCGCCCGGGCTCGCCGGGCACATCGCGGATCCCCGCGCCGTCACGCCGTGACGCCGCGGCGGCGGCTGCTCGACCCGGAGTCACTCGTCCTCGTGGCGTTCTTCCTCGCCACGAGCGGGCAGGCCATCATCCGGCCGGCCTCCACGTACCGGGCGCTCGAGTTGGGCGCCGGGGTGCGCGAGGTGGCGCTCATCGTGGCGTCGTTCTCCGCGGTGGCCGTGGTGTTCGCCATCCCCGTGGGGCGGCGGGTGGACCGGACCGGTTCGCGACAGGGCATCGTCGTCGGCAGCCTGCTGCTCACCGTGTCCGGGCTCGGCAGCGCGTTCGGCACCAACCTCGCGATGCTGGCCGGCACGATGGCGATCGGCGGCGTCGCGAACGTCTACGTGATGCTCTCCGCGCAAGCGTTCGCGGCGAGCGGGGAGACCACGACCGAGCAGCAACAACAGTTCGCCCGCAACTCGGTGTCGAACTCGCTCGGGCAGATCGTCGGCCCGCTCATCCTGGGCTGGACGATCTCGACGTCACACGGCACGTCCCTGCCGTCCACAGTGGAGGTGGCGTTTCTCGTCACGGCCGGGATCGGGGTGCTCGCGGCCGTGCTGGGCGGCATCCTCGGCAGGGTCGGCGCGCCACCGGGGGACAAGCAGGACAGCCTGTCGTTCGGGCTGATCGCGAAGCTCGTCGGGCGGCGCGGCATGTCGCCGGCGCTCGCGGCCGGGATCACGATCATGGTCGCGCAGGACATCCTCGTCGCCTACCTGCCGCTGATCGGCACGCGGGCGAACCTGTCCCCCGCCGTCGTCGGCATCCTGCTGTCGCTGCGCGGGATCTCCTCACTGCTGTCGCGGCTGACGATGATGTCGATGCTGCGCCGGCTCGGCCTGCGCGTGGTGCTGGTGGCGACGATGGTGGCGCCGTCGGTCGCGATGGCGGCGCTGGTGTGGAGCCACGCGCTGTGGCAGTTCGCGGTGCCGGTCGTGGTGTTCGGGTTCTTCGTCGGCATCGGCACGCCGCTGACCGCGTCGTGGGTGGCGCAACTGTCCCCGGACAACCTGCGCGCGACGACGCTGGGCCTGCGGGTGAGCGGCAACCGGCTGGGCCAGACGTTCATCCCGATCGGGCTGGGCGCGGTGGGCTCGGCGGCCGGGGTCGGGGCGGTGTTCCTGGCCCCGGCGCTCGCCCTGTTCCTGTGCGGCTGCTGGATCTCCTCGGGAAACCTCGGTACGGAGACCTAGTTGCCGCCGGGGATGCAGACGGCTTCGCCTGGTGGGCAGGTCGCGGGGATGCTGGGCAGCTCCGAGGATCCGACCTTGCTGCTGTCCGGCGGGGTGTCGAAGAACTTCGCGCAGCTCGCCTTGATCGTGAACGGTTGCGGGGGCGTCGTGTCGTCCAGGGCCACGCCGATCGTTCCGGTGACCGAGACCTTGTCGCCGTCCCGCTCGACCTCGGCGGACTGGCCGCTCTTGCCCTGCTCGTACTCGTACAGGTCCGGGTCCCCACCGCGGACACCGATGCTGAGGGCCACTTCGTCGTGGAAGTAGTCGGCCAGGAGATGCGAGGCGTCGGGGTCGTCGGCGTCGTACGCCTCGACCATCAGGTGCCCTTCGTGGTCGTAACACTTCGACGCTGCGCCGGTCAGCTCGACCGGTTCGCCGTTCAGGGTCACGTCGATGGTCGTCTCGGCGGGCGCGCCGGTGCCGGTGGGCTCGAGCGGACGTGCGCTCGGAGCATCCGCTCATCAGCAGCAGAGCCACACCGACCACCGCGGGAACGCTGCGTCGTACGGACAGTCGAACAGACAACCGAAGTGCTCCTATCGTGCTCGCATCAAGTTCGCGAACACGATAGCGGTCAAGATCACCGCCGGATCCGTCAGCCCAGGCGCAGCAGCCCGACCGTCGTTCCGTCCTCAGTGGACAGTTCGACCCGATCCCGCACGCCAAGCGGGGTGTGTTCGAGCACCCGCTCCAGGACCTTCCTGGCCTTCGCCACGTCCGCGAGCATCGGCAGGCCGCGGACGGTCACCCGCTCCTCCTCGCGACGCAGGTCCAGGACGTGGAGGCGGACCGTGCACGCGCCGCCGGTGAAGTCGCAGGTGGCCACCAGGCCCTCCCAGTACCGGTCGTCGCCCCACAGGCCGCGGCGGCTGCCGTCCGGGTTGTGGCTGCGGAAGTCGACGAGCGACTGCGGCGTGTGCGGCTCCGGGATACCCAGCTCCAGGAACTGCTCGGGCGCCATGAACTCGACTGTCTCGTCGGTGAAGCAGAAGTTGCCCAGCGACAGCAGGATCGGCCGCTCCCGGTACACCTCGATGCCGCGCACCAGGTGCGGGCCGTGGCCGACGATCACGTCCGCGCCCGCGTCGATGAACGCGCGCGCGGCGGTGAGCAGGAAGTCCGCGGGCGGTTCCTGGTTCCAGCCACGGGCACTGCTCTCGTGGCAGTGGATGCTGACCACGACGACGTCGGCCGCGAGGCGGGCGGTGCGCACGGCGAGGGAGATCGCCTCGACGTCGAGGTCCAGCGGGTAGGTCCGCACCCCGGTCGGCTCCCCGCGGACCACGTCGTAGTCGAGGAAGCGCATCGTCTGCTGCTCGCGCGTCGCGGCCGACCAGCTGCCCAGGCCGGCGTCGTGGCGGGTGCTCCGCTCGGTGGACAGCGCCCGGTCGACCCGGCGCACCGACTCGAACAGCTCCGGCTCCAGCCACAGCTCGGTGCGGTACCGCAGGGCGTTGACGCCGGGCCGCGACGCGATGGGGCCGGCACCGTCCGAGGCGATCGTGACGTCGCCGAGGCTCGCCGAGACGCCGATCAGCGCCACCCGGCCCGCCTCGGTCGACAGGTACCGCGGCGTGCGCGCCTCGGCGAGGCTGGCGCCGCCGCCGGCGTGCGCGACGCCGTGGCTGTCGAGCAGCGCGATCGTGTCGAGCAGGCCCTGGGTGCCGTAGTCGCACATGTGGTTGTTGGCCGTGTTCAGCAGGTTGAACCCGGCGTCGAGCACGCCGTCCAGCACGGTGGACCGCGCGGCCAGCCGCAGCCCGCGGCGGGGCTTGAGCGGCGCGGGCGTCATGGGCTCGCACGGAAAGGACATCTCGAGGTTGGTGAAGCGCACGTCCGCGTCGGACATCAGCTCGCGCACGAGGCCGAACCCGGGCTGCCCGCCGGACATCGGGCGCGTGGCGAGGCAGTCGCCGGTCAGGCAGAGCTTCACCGGACCTCCCCCACGAGCAGCGGCACGATCTCGGTGACGTCGTCGATCTCGTCGAGGCGGTCCACGGCGTCCACGAGGGCCTTCGCGCGACCCTCGTCGAGCACGGCCGAGGCGAGGCCGTGGAACTTGCCGAGCTGTTCCGCGCGGCTGGCCGGGTTGTGCAGGGATCCCTTGCGGTACAGCTCCTCCGCCTCCACGGTCCGCCCGCCGGCCAGCTCGATCCGGACGCGGGCGCCGTGCCAGGTGTCGAAGTCGATGGTGTCGCTCGCCTGGCCGTACCGGGTGTCGCCGTGGATGTGCAGCACGCGTCCGATCCGGACGATGCGCGGGTCCTCGCGGACGGCCGCGGACATGTAGTCGGCGAGCTCGTTGGCGCCGTGGACCAGGCGGCAGGCCGAGCACGAACGCCATGCTGAACTGCGCCGCGATCGTGTCCGCCGGCTCGAAGATCGAACCGCCGTGGGTGACGGTGTGCGGGTTGACCCACACGTCCACACGCGACACGTCCTCGTGGGTGAAGTCGTGCTCGGCCATGAGGCGGGCCGTGGCCTGGATCGTCGTGTGCAGCGTGCCGACGTTGGGGAAGAGCTTCACGAGCCGGCCCTGCACGGCGAACCACGAGGTGTCGTCGAGCCCGTCGAGCATCCCGGTGGTGTCCTCGACGTCGCCGAAGAGTCGGGCGATGCCGCGCCTGCCCTCCAGGATCGTGTCCGGACCGGTCAGCCCGTACCGGGCGAGCTGCGCGGAGACCACGCCCGCGCGGGCGGCCATCGCCGAGTGGTACCGCTTGACCTCCCCGCCGCGCTGGTCGTACTCCATCGTCCCGGACGCGTGGCTGCCGGCGATCGAGAGCGCGTGCAGCGCCTCGGCGGCCGACAGGTCGAGCAGGTTGGCCGCGACCGCGACCGCGCCGAACGGGCCGACGACGCTCTGGTGGTGGAAGCCGCGTTCCAGCACGGGACGGGTGATGACGCGGCCGATCCGGTACAGCGCCTCGTAGCCGAGGACGACCCCGAGCAGGAACCGCCGCCCGGACAGCCGGCCCGCCTCGGCGAGCGCGAGGGCGACCGGCACCGCGAGCGCGCCGGGATGGCAGCCGCCGTGGTAGCCGGAGTCGTCGAACTCGCAGGAGTGGCCGAACCCCGCGTTCACCATCGCCGCGTCCGCGACGGGCAGCCGGGTGCCCAAGCCCACGACCGTGCCGTCGCCGCGCCCGCCGGTGGCCGCGGCGAGGTCGTGGATCGGGCGCACCCACGGCAGCGTGGCGCCGCGCAGCATGATGCCGAACTGGTCGAGCACCGCGTCCTTCGCGGCCGCCACGGTCTCCGGCGGCAGGTCGTCGTAGCCGAGGCCGACGACGTAGCGCGCGAGCTCGCGGGTGACAGGAACGTCGGTCACGGGCGCTTTCACAGCCGCACCAGGCGGTCGAGCGCCTCGATGAGCGTCGCGCCGCCGCCGACGAGGTCGTCGGCGACGCGCAGGAACGCCGCGTCCGTCCCGTCCGTCCCAACCAGGCCGCGGCAGCTGTCCAGCTTGGCGGAGACGATCTCCTTGCCGCGCACGGGATCCTCCGGCATCGTGCGCGGTGGCTCGAGCACCACGTGCACCGCACCGTCCACATGTACCTCGAGCTCCGAGCCGCCGACGATCGCGCGGATCCCGAACCGCTCGGGCTGGGACACGATCTCCACCCGCGCGGCGAGCTCACGGATTCGGGGCTCCTTGTCCAGCAGCGTCCAGAACTCGTCGGTGCTCCGTGGGTCGACGGCGAGTGCCAGCGCGACCATCAGCGGCAGGCTGTACTGCGCGTCCAGCGCGCTCGTGCCGGTGACGCCGTGGTAGCGGGGCTCCCCGCCGTTGGCCGACGTGCGCACCACGACCTTCGAGATCGCGGCGAGGTCCAGCGGCGTGCCGTCCACGAGCCGCCGGGCCGCGGCCACCGCGGACTGGCACTCGCCGTGGCAGTTGTACTTCTTGACCAGCGAGTCCTCCAGATGCCATCGGTCACCCAGCTCGGCCACTATCGCGTCCGGGTCCGGGGTCGGGGAGAACGCGGCCAGCATCCCGTACGGGCCTTCGAGAACGGCGTCGGGACCGGTGAACCCGGCGCTCGCGAGCAGCGCCGACTCCAGGCCGAGCTGGGTGGCCCGGCCCAGATGCAGCCGCTTGGTCATCGAACCGTTCTGCGTGAACGCGATGAGCCCGCAGGCGTGCGAGGCGGCGATGCCGAGCGCCGCGGTGGTCTGCGCCGCCGGGAGTCCCATGAGGACGGACGAGCCCACCGCCGAGCCGATGACGCCACCGATCGCCGGGCGGTGGAAGCCGCGTTCGCGCTCCGCGCGCGCGGTGAGCCCGAGGCCGGTCCGCAGGCCGAGCTCGTAGCCGACCACGAGCGCGCGCAGCAGGTCCTCCGCGGCGGGCCGGCGTTCCTGCGCCAGTGCCAGCAATGCGGGGAACACCGTCGCGCCGGCGTGCCCGCCCTCGTGCGCGTGCTCGAACTCGTAGCCGCTGATCGCCACGCCGTTGACGAGCGCGGCCCGCGACACGTCGAACCGGCTCTCGCCGCCGAACACGGCCGAGCCGCCGGTGGCGCCGAGCCGTTCCTGCTGCGCGCGCACGATGTCGTGCCAGGGCTGGCGCGCGCCGATCAGGCCGGCGATGAGGTTGTCGGCCAGCAGGACGGTCAGCCGGTCGTAGGTGATCGTGGGTGCGTCGTCGAGACTGAAGTCCTGGGCGAACTCGACGAGCTGGCTGGTCGCGGACATGGCTCTCCTACCCCGATGCTCGTGAGGTTGTCTTCCGGGTCAGGCCAGCGCGGTGTGCACCGCGTTCCGGCCGGTGATCAGCGCCTCGCTGAGGTTGCCGGCGCCGGGATAGAGCGGGCCCCACATGGAGCCGAGCTCGCCCGCGCCGAACAGGCCCGGGATCGGGCGGTCGTGCACGTCGAGGATCTCCGCGCGTGCGTTGCGCCGCGGGCCGCCCTGGGTGTTGAGCAGCACCGGGTAGAGCGCCACCGCGTAGTACGGCGGCGCGAGTGGCTCCATGAGCTCGGGCCGGCGGCCGAACTCGTCGCCGCCGTCCACGGCCGTGGTGTCGTAGGTGGCCGCGGTTCGTTCGAGGTTCTCCGGCGGGATGCCCAGCTTCGCGGCGAGCTCGGCGATGGTTTCGGAGCGGTGGATCCAGCCGCGCTCGACCTCCGCGGAGTTGTCCTTGCTCCACTCGAAACCGCGGTTGTGCCCGCTGGTGATCATGCAGATCGGGCCGGCCAGCCGGGTGGTCTCGTCGAAGACGAGGTAGCTCGGCATCCGCAGCAGCCGGCCGGTCTTCGCGTCGCGTTCGAGCATGCAGCGGCCCGCGGCGTGCATGTCCACCCCGGCCTCGTCGAAGTAGCGGCGGCCGAGCTGGTCGGTGACGAACAGGCCCTGCGCGGCCGGCGAGCAGGTGAACCCGGCCTCGTACTCCGGGAAGCGGTAGCCGAAGCGCGCGGCGATCGAGCCGTCAGGTGCCAATCCGGCGCCGACCTCCTGGGCGAGCCGGATGCCGTCGCCGGTGTTGCGGTTCGGCCGCGAGTAGGCGGGCAGCTCCGTGCCGAACAGGTCGCGCTGGATGTCGTGCCCGTAGTTGAACCCGCCGCACGCGAGGACCACGCCGCGGCGCGCCACGATCCGCGTCGTCGACCGTCGCCGTCGTGGACCTCCACGCCCACGATCGCGGTCGTGCGCCTCGTTCCAGCACAGCCGGCGCACGCGGGACTGGTAGCGGACCTGGATGTCCGCTTGGTCACGTTGCGGGACAGCACCTCCCAGATCGCCTCGCCACCGGTGACCCCGGCGCGCGGGCGACCTGGACCCGCGAGCCCAGCGCCTCGGCGTGCGGCACGTCGGGGAACGCGCTGCCCGGCCGGACGACGGCCAGCGCCTGGTCGGAGTACTGGTCGTGGGCCACCAGCTCCGCGCCGCACTCGTTCAGCCAGCCGATGATCTCGCCCAGGCCCTCGACGTAGGCCTCGACCGTGCTCGCGCGGCGTGCCCTCGCCGACGAGCGCGGCGAAGTGCTCCACCGCACC
Source organism: uncultured Actinomycetota bacterium (assembly GCA_963841395.1). Lineage (GTDB taxonomy): Bacteria > Actinomycetota > Actinomycetes > Mycobacteriales > Pseudonocardiaceae > Actinophytocola. The sequence continues at coordinate 312,291 of CAWJCX010000054.1, read as the reverse complement.
GGCCGGGTCGCTCGATGAGCCGGATGTTCCCGCCGGAGACGCCGGTGCTGCCACCACCGTCCTCGGCCTTCTCCAGCACCAGCACGCTCGCGCCGAGGTCGTGCGCGGTGATCGCGGCGGCCGCACCCGCCCCGCCGAACCCGACGACGACGATGTCCACCACGTCGGTCATGACGCCTCCCGCCGGCACTCGGCTCGAGCGCGCCGAGGACGGCCGCGACCGGGCCGCCGTCGACCAGCCCGAGCACCGACGACACCACCGCCTGCTGCTGTTCTGGCGTGCGGTGCCGCTGCCACAGCCGCTCCGCCTTCGCCGCCACCGTGTCGAAGCCGGAGCTCACCTCGGGCCCGGCCGAGCGGTAGAGCTCGAACCGCTCGCCGCCGCGCAGCACGCAGGTGACCCGGCCGTCGGTGGTGCGCGCGTACGCCTCGTCGGCCTGCTGGTCGACCTCGACCGTCGTGCGGCCGATCAGGTCGCGCACCGCGGGATCGCCGTAGGTGTCCGGATCCTGGAACCGGCGCAGGTCGTCGACCAGGCCGAGCAGCGCGAGCGCGACGCCGTACTGCACGCTGTACTGGGCCGTCATCGGGTCGGTCGGCGTCTCGATCGAGTTCTGGTCCGCGACCCGCCGCGAGCTGCCCACGATGACCCGCTCGATCTCGCCGATCCGGTCGCCGAGCTCGCGGCGCAGGTCCGTCGCGGCCAGCAGCACACCGTGGATGGCGCCGCACGTGGAGAACGGCTTTATGTAGATGTCCTTCTCGACGACGAAGTCCGCGCCGAGGTCGGCGCTCAGCCGGTCGGAGTCCCTTTCGGACTCCTTGCCCCAGACCTCGACGAACCCGAAGCGCCCGGCGAGGGCGCCGTCCGGTCCCTCGAAGCCGCGCCCGGCGAGCCCCGCGGCGAGCAGGCCCGACTCGGCCGCCCGGCCCGCGTGCACGCGCTTGATCATGCCCGGCCCGTTCTGGAACGCCTTGATGCCGGCGCCGAAGGAGGCGGCGATGCCGAGCGCGTTCGCGAGTCCCGCCGCGTCCAGCCCGCGCATCCGGCCGGCGGCCACGGCCGCGCCGAACGGTCCGATGAGGCCGGTGCTGTGGAACCCGCGGTAGCTGTGCGCGGTCCCCACGGCGGCACAGATGTGGCGGATGACCTCGTAGCCCGCGACCACCGCGGTGACCAGGTCCTGGCCGCTACCCTCCTCTGTGGACAGCGCGGACGCCGCGATCGCCGCCGGCACCACGCACGAGCCGGGGTGCATGAGGCCGGGGTGGTAGATGTCGTCCAGTTCCAGGCCGTGACTGGCGGTTCCGTTGACCAGCGCGGCGAACCGGGCGGGTACGAGCTCGCGCGTGCCGTAGACCACGGCGGCCGGCGCGGTGCCCGTCGGGCGCCAGTCCCCCAGCTCCTCGCCGAGCTGGGCGGCGAGCAGGCGCACCCACGGCTGGTCCATCCCGAGGTCGGCGCACAGCAGGTGGTCGAGGATCACCGCGAGCGCGCCGTCGACGGTCTCTTTGGGCAGTTCGTCGAATCGGAGCCGGGCGAGGAAGTCGGCCAGGGCCGCTTCCCGACGGTCTGACGCAGTGGGCATCGCAACCCCATCTCACGCATTTTCGCCTTGGGAGTAGAATATTGACTAGTCTGTCGATACTGTCAAGATGCCTGTTCAGGCGGGTGTCTGGCAGCGACCAGCAGGATGGGGACCACGATGACGCAGCAAGTCGACGGGCCGCCGCTCAGCAGGCTCGAACGCAAGCGCAAGCAGAAGATCGACGAGATCCTTAACGCGACTAACGAAGTGTTACGGGACAAGGGTTACGACAGCATCAACCTCGAGGAGGTCGCCGACCGGGTCGACCTCACGAAGGCGAGCCTGTACCACTACTTCAGCAGCAAGGAAGAGTTGCTGACGTCGTGCCTGGACCGGGTCGCCGAGGACGCGAGCGCCCGGATGCAGCAGGTTCTCGAGACCTACGCGGACGCCGCCGCGAGCGTCCGGCTCGAGAAGCTCGTGCTCGAGCACCTGCTCATCGTGACGCTGGACTACCCGCACGTCTCCGAGCTGTTCACCAAGCGCCTGAAGTGGCCCTACGCCTACCGGGCGCAGGTCAAGCGGATGCGCAGCGAGCACGACAAGTTCTTCCGCAACGTCATCGAGGACGGCGTGCGCACCGGCGAGTTCGTCTGCGACGACCCCGACCTCGCGCGGCGCTGCCTGTACGGCGCGATCAACGGCGTGCCGGTGTGGCTGACCGCGTCGAGCGAGCGGGCCGTGCGCGACATGTGCGAGCGGCTGACGCCGATCCTGCTCAAGATGCTCACCGCCGAGTAGCCGAGTTGTCGCGGATCCGCGAGCTGGCCCGGTTCGCGACCGGCCGGACGTTCGACGGCCTGCCGCCGGAGGTGGCGGCGAAGGCCGCCGAGATCGCGCGCCACTCCTGGGGCGTGCAGCTCGCGGCGAGCACGCTGCCGTGGTCCGAGCTCGTCCGCCGGGTCGCGGTGGCCGACGGTGGCGCGCCGCGGAGCACGGTCGTCAACCACGGCGACCGGCTGCCCGCCGCGGCCGCCGCGTTCGTGAACGGCTCGTACGCGCACGGCTTCGAGCTGGACGACAACCACTCGCGCACCGGGGTGAAGTCGGGCTGCGTCGCCGTGCCCACCGCGCTCGCGGTGGGTGAGCAGCGCGGCAGCGACGGCCGGGACGTGCTCACCGCGGTGGCCGTGGGCTGCGAGCTGATGGTCCGCGTCGGCCTCGCGATCCGGCGCGGGCGCACCCGCCGCGGTGGGCACGCGACCGGGACGGTGGGCGCGCTCGGCGCCGCGGCGGTCACCGCCGTGCTGTCGGGGTTCGACGAGGACACCTGCGCGCAGGCGCTCGCCGGCGCGGCGAACAACGTCGTCGGGTCCACCGAGGCGCCACCCCAGGGCCGCGGTCACCTGAAGCGCACGTTCGGCGGAACCGCCGCGGCGGCCGGGATCCGGGCCGCGCACCTCGCGGAGGTGGGGCTGACCGGACCGGAGTCCATGCTGGACGACGGCCGCGGCCTGCTCCGGGCGTTCGATGTGGACGGTGCCGCGGCCACCGCGCTGACCGCCGGCCTCGGCACGACGTGGGAGTTCCTCGACACCCACTACAAGATCCACGCCCAGGACGGCTACATCCAGCCGATGTCCGAGGCCGTGGGCCTGATCCGCGCGGCGCACGAGTTCGCGGTCGAGGACGTCGAGGAGGTCCGCGTCGGCACGAACAGCCACGCGTTCCACGACATCGTCGGCCCCATCCGCGATCCGAAAGACCTCACCGACGCCCAGTTCAGCGCCAACTTCAGCGTCGCCCTGTACCTCGTCACCGGTGGCGCGAGCATCGACGAGTACACCGTGGACAACCTGCACGACCCCGTGATCCGCGCGCTCAGCGACCGCGTGACCCTGTACCTCGACGACGACCTCGAACGCGACTTCCAGGCCAGGCGCCCGCGCGGCGCGCGCGTCACCGTCGTCCTGCGCTCCGGCCGTGAGCTGGCCGCGACGGTCCCCGACCTGCGCACGCAGACGCCGGCCGAGCTGGACGCGAAGTTCCTCCGCCTGGCCGCCCGGGTGCTGCCGCGCGCCGAGCGGGAGCGGTTGCTGGCGATCACCCACCGGCTCCAGGACGTGCCCGGCATCGGCGAGCTGGCCCGCCTGCTGACGGTGTGAGGTCAGACGCTGCGCAGCACCGAGACGACGACGCCCAGGATCACGGCGTTGTCGCCGTCGATGACGTCGTAGGCGGGGTTGCGCGGTTCCAGGTGGACGTGGCCGTTGCGGCGCCGGTACACCTTGACGGTCGCCTCGTCGTCGATCATCGCGGCGACGATCTGGCCGGAGTGCGCCTCGTGCTGCTGGCGCACCACGACCGTGTCGCCGTCGCAGATCGCGGCGTCGATCATGGAGTCACCGCGGACGCGGAGGCCGAAGACGGTGCCGCGGCCGGTGAGCTCGCGCGGCAGCCGCAGCACGTCGTCGACGTGTTCCTCGGCCGCGATCGGGACGCCCGCGGCGATGTCGCCGACCACCGGCACCGGCACCGAGTCGCCGGAGCTATCCCGTGCCGGAGCCGTCTGCAGGAAGAGACGGACGTCGATCGGCCGGGACACCGAGCTGCTGCGCCGCAGGAGCCCGCGGTCCTCCAGGGCCGCGAGGTGCTTCGACACCGTCGAGGTCGAGCGCAGGCCGACGGCGTCGGCGAGCTGGCGGGTGCTGGGCGAGTACCCGTGACGGACCACCCAGTCCCGGATCGCGACCAGGATCCGCTGCTGGCGCGGCGGCAGGGTCGAGGTGTCCAGGTGTTCGTAGACGTCGAGATCGTCGAAGGTGGTCACCGGCGAAATCGTAGTTGTCCCGGCCGCTGAGCAGTGGGACGCCACGTGGTCAGCCCGGGTTCGAGGCGAATCGGTCCGGCGCGACGAGGACGGCGGCGCGCCGGTCCGCGACCATCTCCCGGTCGTACTCGTCGAGGTCCGGGTGCTCGCCACCGGCGGCGTGGTAGATGTCGCGCAGCAGCTGCGGAAGCCGGTCGGCCGCCAGGCCCGGGTGCGGGTCGTCGGGTCCGGCGATCTCGGCGGCGCCGGACACGGAGATCCACTGCCAGCCGGCGCGGAAGACCAGCGTGGCGGTCGGGTGGGCACGCAGGTTCGCGAGCTTGGCGGTGCCGCCGCGGGAGACCACGCCGAGCACGGGCTGCCCGGTGACCGGGTGCGGCAGGATGCCCGCGTTGATCACCGAGACGGACGGTTCGCCGTCCGGTCGCGTGGTGACCAGTACGGCCAGCCAGTTCTCGGTCTCGGCCAGCTCGGTGACGCGGCGCAGGCCGTCTTCGGTCGGGATCATGTCGGCTACCACCTCGGGTCGGGTCGGCGCGGAGGTCGCGTCACCGCCGGATTCTGCCCGGCTCAGTGCGTAGCCGGCCAGTTCCGCAGGGCGGCGTCGAGGACGTCGAGGAGCCGGGCCCACGAGTCCTCCGTGCGGCCGGAGTGGTCGAAGCCACCCGATCGCTCGAGGCTCACGTAGCCGTGGAAAGCACTGTGCAGCAACCGAACCGCGTGGACGTGCTCGGACTCGGGCAGCTCGTAGCCGCGCAGGATCGCGCGGGTCAGCTCCGAGTGCCGGCCTGCCGCGCCGGCGGCCGCGGTGTCCGGGTCGAGCCGCAGCTGCCCGGCGGCGTAGCGCCCCGGGTGCCGCGTCGCGTAGGTCCGGTAGGCGGCGGCGAACGCCACCAGCGCCGCCTTGCCGGCGCGGCCGGCCAGCGCGTCGGCGGCCCGGTCGGCGAGCTCGGCCAGCGCCAGCTGCGCCACCCGGACCCGCAGCTCCGCGAGGTTGCTGACGTGCGAGTACAGGCTGGCGTCCTTCACGCCGAACCGGCGCGCGAGCGCCGAGACGGTGACGTTCTCGAAGCCGACCTCGTCGGCCAGGTCCGCCGCCGCCAGCGTCAGGCGCTCGGCGGTCAGCCCCACACGTCCCACGTGCCCGCCCTTCGCCGTACCTAAGTATATTAGTAGTTTGCCTAATGCCTCTAGGCAAGCTAGCTTCGGCCCCGTGAGACCGGTGACCGAACGCGACATCCGCGCGTCCTTCGTCAACTGCACCAAGGGCGAGGCGAAGCGGCTGGCCGTCCCCCGGGCCCTGGCCGTGCGGCCGTGGGACGACCTGGACTTCCTCGGCTGGCGCGACCCCGCCGCGCCGGAGCGGGCCTACCTGGTCACCGAGTCCGGCGACGGGTTGCTGGGGGTGGCGCTGCGCCGGGCGGCGCCGTCGGCCGGGCAGGCCCGGCGCGGCATGTGTTCGCTGTGCCTGACCACGCACACCGGCGACGGTGTCTCGCTGATGACCGCGCGCAAGGCCGGCCGCGAGGGGAAGCTGGGCAACTCGGTGGGCGCCTACATCTGCACCGATCTCGCCTGCTCGCTCTACCTGCGCGGCAGGAAGGACGCCGGCCCCGGTGGGCGGATCCACGAGTCGCTGGGGCTGCCGGAGAAGATCGAGCGGACCGTGGCCAACCTCGCCGGGTTCCTGGAGCGGGTGGTCACCGACTGAAGACGTGGGCGGACCGAGGTCCGCCCACGTCCTTTCTCAGCCCTGGGTGACCGTGTTGCCCTGGCCGTTGTCGTTGACCCGCGGCTCGGACTGGATCCACGTGACCCGGTTCTGGCCGCCGTTCACGGTGACCGCGTCGGCGGACTCCACGGTGATCTGGTTGCCGGAGCCGTTCACGGTGACGAGCTTGCAGTCACCGACGAAGGTGAGTTGGTTCTTCGAGCCGTTGATCGTGACCGGCCCGCCGTTGCAGGTGTACGAGCCGGACTGCGCGGAGCTGTTGAGGACCGCCGGCGCGGGTGCGCCGCCACCGCCACCGGAGGTCGGCTCGCCCGGCGCGATGCCCGTCGAGCCGCCGGCGCCGGACCCGCCGGTCAGCTCGAGGGTCGCGTTCTCGGCGGTGACCGTGGCGCCGGCGCCGGTGCAGGCGATGCTCGCGGTGCCCGACGGCGCGACCGCGGGACCGAACTCGGACATGGGAATCGTGGTGATGCCGGCGATCGGCTGGTCGAGCGTGATCTTGCCCTCGGCGGACTTCTGGGTGAAGGCGTAGCCGTCGACGGCCTTGGCGTAGTCGCCGGTCGCGGTGCCGTCGAGGGTGGCGCCGGCGGTGAGGCCGCTCGCGCTGACCGTGATGGTGGCGCCCTTGCCGGTGAGCGTCCAGGTGCCGTCGGCGAACGCGAGCGTCAGCCCCTTCACGTCGGCGACCCGCACGTCCTGGCCGCTCACGTCGACGCCGTCCTTCGCGGTGATCGACGCGACCTGGTACTCGCCCGACGGGCACTCACCGGCGGCCGCGCTGGACTCGGTGGTGGTGGTCTCCGGCGACGACGTGTCCGACGGACCGTCCGCGGGTGGCGTGCTCTGGTCCGAGCACGCGGCCAGTAACCCCAAGAGCCCGGCGACGACCGCCGAGCGAACCTTCGTTCCCATGCGTGGACTCCCTCCGATGAACCTGGCGGCGGGAGCCTAGAAGTGGCCGTGGACGGCGCGTCCATCGGGTAGTCGGAACCGACCGTTCACTCACGCGCGGAACGCCGAGATGACCTTCGCCATGCGCGCGAGCGGTTCGGCGTCGGTCAGGTCGGGCAGGCGCACCATGACCTCGCCGACGCCCGCCTCGGCCAGCTCGCGGAACCTGCCGATGTGGTCGTCGACGGTCCCGGCGTTGACCGTGGCGGCGTAGCGGGCCGCGTCCTGGCGGCGCGGGCGCAGCCGGTCGACGAGCCCGGCCACCTCGCGGTCGTCGGCACCCACCAGCGCGGTGCACAGGTGGGTCAGCTCGATCGGCTCGCGGCCGGCCTCGGCGCAGTGCGCGCGCAGCACGGATGCCTTGCGCCGCACGGTGTCCACGTCGCCGAGCACGTTGGCGGCGTCGGCGTACCGGGCGGCCAGCCGCAGCGTGCGCCGCTCGCCCCCGCCACCCACGACGATCGGCACGTGCTCCTGCAGCGGGCGCGGGTAGCAGGAGGCCTCGGGCACCGACAGCGCCGTGCCCTCGAACGCCGGGCTGCCCGGCCCCCACAGCAGCGGCAGCAGGCGCAACGCGTCCTCGAGCAGCTCGTAGCGGCGGCGCGACCGGCGGGAAGTCCCAGCCGTAGGCGGTGTGCTCGGCCTTGAACCAGGCGAGCCCCAGCCCGCACACCGCACGCCCGCCGCTGAGCACGTCCAGCGTGGCGACGATCTTGCCGAGGTGCGCCACGTTGCGGTAGGTGATGCCGGTGACGAGCGCCCCCAGCCGGACGCGCTCGGTGCACGCGGCCAGGTAGGCCAGGGTCGTGTAGCTCTCCAGGAAGTTGTCCCAGGCCCGGCCGACCTGCGGGATCTGCCGGAAGTGGTCCATCACGTAGATCGCGTCGAACCCGGCGTCCTCCGCGCCCGCGGCGATCTCCCGCAGCCGCGCGGCCGCCTCCGCCGCGCCGCCGTCGAAGGCGAACGCCGACAGGTGCAGGCCGAACCGCAACCCGGCCGGCCGCTCCTGCTGGCGGGCCGCGGCCGCCGACGACGTCGCGAACGGCGCCGCCACCACCCGGACCGGCTGCGGGGCAAGGACTTCGTCGTACCCCTCGGCCGGCAGCAGCTCGCGCACCGCGCGCCAGCTGCTTCAGCTGGGCGGTCAGCGCGTCGGCGGGAATGCGCTTGGCCCGGCTCGCGGTTGCGCGCCCGGCACTCGCGCGGCGGGCGTGTCGAACGCGACCGCGACGCACGGCAGACCGTGCCGCCGGGCCAGCGCCAGCCAGGCGCGCCTGCGGTCGGTGTCCAGCCCCAGCGTGTCGATCACCGTGGTCAGCCCGCGCCCCAGCCGCGCCGCGACGATCTGCTCCAGCAACGCGAACGCGTCCGTGCTGGCGGTGATGTCGTCCTCGCCGGCCCCGACCACCGCCCGCAGCCGGTCGCTGGACACGATGCTGTCGGCCGGGAAGTGCTCGGCCGCCCAGGTCGACTTGCCCGAGGCACCCGGCCCGACCAGCACCACCACACACGGCGACGGCAGCGTGAGCGTCACGCGCGCCACCCTAGGACACGGCCACTCCAGGACACCGCCGGAGAAATCCCTGGCCACCGTGCCGGGCGGGGAAGAATTCCGGGGGAATTCCGGTGACCAAATCCACGAGCCTGGGCGCGGCGTGCGCCGCCACTACGATCTCCGGGTATTTTTTCGCGAAACTACCCCGGATTTCACGTAGCACCCGGTAGGTTTTCCCGCCTGGACGTCGTCGCTGCCAGCGGCAAACGGGGGACGTCCGGTTGGCTCGTCGAGGCGAGCACGCATCGTGACCGGCCACCTGCTCAGTGTGTCCGAACGTGGTGTACTGTTTCCCCTCGGCCAAGTCGGCTCGGCGCGAGAACGAGAGGCGTGGATGGGTGCGCGGCAGGTCCGTTCGGTAGCTGGCAAATGGTGGATTCTCTACCTGGTCGGCGGTGTCCTGGTAATGGGCGGCTATTACCTGGCCACGCACCTCGACGCCAGGCCCGGGATCCGGGTCACGCTGTACTGCACGGTCAGCGTGTCCTCGGCGGTGGCCGTGCTCGTCGGCTGCTGGCGCTGCCTGCCCCCCGGCCGCCCGCGGGTTCCGTGGTTGCTGCTCGGCTTCAGCCAGGTCATCTACGCGATCGCGGACCTTTTCTTCTACGTGTCGCACAACATCCTCGGCCAGACCGCATTCCCGGCCGTCGCGGACGCGTTATATCTACTGCATTACCCGCTCGTGGTAGCCGGCCTCATCCTGCTGATCCGGCGGCGTACCCCCGGCCATGACATCGCCAGCCTGCTCGACGCGGCCACCCTCGCCGTCGCCGTGGGCATGCTCTCCTGGCTCTACCTCATCAGCCCGCAGGCGCGCGCCGGCTCGCTGAGCCTGGTGACCGTGGTGTCGGTCGCCTACCCGGTCATGGACCTCGCCCTGTTCACCGTCGCGTTGCGGCTCATCCTCGGCCCCGGGCGCCGTCCTGCCTCGTTCGTGCTGCTGGCCGGCAACCTGCTGGCGATCTTCTCGGCGGACACCGTCTACGTCATGCAGCAGCTCAACGGCATCTACACCACCGGCAACTTCCTGGACGCGCTGTGGCTCGGCGGCAACCTCGCGCTCGGCGCGGCGGCCCTGCACCCCACGGTGCGGCGGGTGGCGGAACCGGCGAAGTCCCCCGACGTCCAGCTCACGCCGGTCCGGCTCGCGGTGCTCGCCGGCGCCGCGCTGATCGCACCGTCCACTTTGGTCGTGCAGTACGCGCTGGGCACGCTGCGCGAGGTCCCGGTGATCGCCGCCGCCTGCGCGGCGCTGTTCATGCTCACCATCGGCCGGCTCGCGGGCCTCGTCGCCGACCAGCGCAGGCTGGCGATCACCGACGTGCTGACCGGCCTGCGCACCCGCCGGTTCTTCGGCTCCCAGCTGCCGGTGGAGATCGCCAAGGCACGCCGCTCCGGTGCCGAGCTCGCCGTGCTGATCGTGGACATCGACCACTTCAAGGCCATCAACGACCGCTACGGGCATCCGGCCGGCGACCGGGTACTGGTCGAAGTGGCCCGCCGGCTGCGCGAGTCCATCCGGCCCAGCGACGTGCTCGCCCGCTACGGCGGCGAGGAGTTCGCGCTCGTCGTGTCGAACGTGAGCACCGACGAGCTGGCGTCGATCGGTGAGCGGCTGCGCAACCAGGTCTCCTCCAGCCAGATCCCGGTGTCCGGTGACGTGTGGCTGCACGTCACCGTGTCGATCGGCACCGCCACCCTGCGCGGGCAGGACGGTTCGCCGGCGGAGCTGATCAACACCGCGGACGCCGCGATGTACGCGGCCAAGGCGCAGGGCCGCGACCGGGTCGTGCTCGGTGACAACAACGGCGCGGACAACGGCGCCTCCGCCGACATCGCCGCGCTGCTGGTGTACCTGCAGCGGGTGGCCGACGAGGTGGACAGCTGGCTGTCGATGAGCGAGCACGGCCGGGCCGTCGGCCGGTGGGCGGCGCTGGTGGCCAGCTCGCTCGGCCACGACGAGGACACCGTGTCCCGCACCGAGCTCGCCGGCCGCCTGCACGACGTGGGCAAGATCCTCATCTCGCAGGACATCTGGCGAAAGCCGGCGGCCCTGACGGACGACGAGTTCCAGCTCGTCCGCCAACACCCCGACCACGGCTACCGCATGCTGAGCGTCGTACCGGACCTGCTGGAGGTCGCGAAGGTGGTGCGCCAGCACCACGAGCGCGTCGACGGCCGTGGGTACCCGCGCGGCCTGACCGGCGACGAGATCAGCATCGAGGCCCGGATCGTCGCCGTGTGCGACTCGTGGGCGGCCATGCTCGCCGACCGGCCCTACCAGTCCGCGCTGAGCCACCAGGAGGCGAGCGCGGAACTGTTGCGCGGCAGGGGAAGCCAGTTCGACCCGGACGTGGTGGACGCGTTCCTCGAGCTGTACCGCCGCGGCCAGGTCGGCTCCCCGAACATGCTGGACGCCAACGGGGTCCTGCGGTCGGTGGTCTCCTGAGCGCCGGCGCTCAGGCCTCGGTCGCGGTGTCGGCGATGGTGTTCCAGAACATCAGCTCGTAGGACTGGAACAGCCGGCCATAGGTGAAGGCCTCGCCGGAGTGGCGGCCGGCGTCGATCCCGGCCTGCAGCGCGGCCACGGCCTGCTCCTCGATCTCCGGCACGGGGGTGGCGAAGAAGTCGAAGAACCCGCACGCGTCGTCGTCGAAGCCGTACTGCTCGCGCATCGCGCCGGCGATGGTGGCGCAGTAGCTGCCCCACGCGGCGAAGTTGGCGATCAGCGCGACGACCACGTCGGCCGGCTCGCCGAGCAGCGCCAGCCACGCCATGTACGCCGGGTAGGCCTGGCAGCCCGCCATCGGCTGGTAGTCGGCCAGGGCGGCGTCGTCGAGCCCGGTGGCCGCGACGAGCTTGTCCAGGTGGCCCAGTGCCATGCCCTCACCGGAGGCGAGGCCGGCGAACAGCTCGCGGCTGTGCTGCTCGGTGCACCGCGCGGCCATCGTCAGGAAGCTCTGCCAGTCGCTGCGCACGATCCGGCTCTCCTCGGCCGCGATGGTCGCGAACACCGACCGGGGCGCGGCACCGGAGGCGATCAGCGGCACCAGACCGGTTGTCCTTCTCCGCGGGCGCGAGCTCCGCACGGGCAGCGTCCAGGATCTCGCGGGCCGTCCGAGTCATCAGGTGGTGTTCCTCCGCAGTCGGTAATCAGTGGTCAGTGGTCAGAGTCCTTGTGCCCGGCCGAATCGCCGGTGTCCGCGGCCGCCTCGCGACTGAACCCGAGCAGGGTGCCCGCCTGCGTGCCGCGGGCGAGCAACCAGGCCAGGGCAGCATAGAGGAGCCCGGCCACCAGCCACGCCTCCACCGCCGGCAGGCCGAGCGACGGCGCGGTCTCCTGACCGGGCAGCAGGTTCAGGCCCCACGCGCCGAACAGGACCGCGACGACGACCGCGACGATGCCGGGCAGGTTGCCCAGCCCCGCGCCGCGCCAGGAGGGGATCGTGTCGATCGGCCGGCGCGCGGTCAGCATCCTCGGCAGCAGGAAGCGGTCCACGCACATCACGACCGTGACGCAGGGCAGCGCGAGCGACGACCAGCTCGCCACCACGAAGAAGCCCTCCTCGACGGTCGGGAAGCGCCACGCGAACAGCGCCGCGACCAGCGCCATCACCACGCAGGTGTGCCAGCGCCGCCAGCCGCGGATGCCGCCGGCCACGTTCTGGCCCGCGTTGATCATCTCGTAGTAGTTGCCGTCGTTGATGGCCACCTGCATGATCGTGGCGAGGACGGCGCCCAGCGCCAGCACGCCGAACAGCGAGTACTCCACGATGTAACGGAACGCCGGGCCGAAGTCGTACTGGCCCGCGCCGGACAGCTCCGCGATCATCCAGCCGCCGGCGACGAACAGCACGAGGCCGACCGCGAGCGCGACGATCATCGGCAGCGCCGGCCAGAAGAACCTCGGCTTGCCGTAGCGCCAGGTGTCCGGCTCGTTCCCCCACATCACCGAGCCGATGGCCACCCCGACCCCGGCCAGGAACGGCATCGTGGCCTCGCTCTCCGGGGCCGCGGTCAATGCCGAGCCGGGGATGTCGGACAGGCCCTTGATGACCAGGTACGCCATCCACACGATCATCAGCGGCGCGACGAGATAACGGGCGAAAGCCGCGATGCCGGTGAATCCGAAGACGTTGTTCGTAATGCCCACGACGGCGAGCACGACGCTGATCAGCACGACGTTTCCCCAGCCGAAAAGGCCGTCGTAAAGAGTGGCCAGCAGGTTGAACGCGAACGCCGTCCAGCCGGCCGCGATGCCGATCAGGAGCACGGTTACCAGCGCCGATCCGATCTTGCCCAGAATCGACCGGGTGAGTAATGCGTGTGTCTGGCCGCTGACCGATCCGAGGTAGGCGGCCGGCAACGCGTAGACGAGATAGGCGATCGCGCCGACGGCCCCCGCGGACACGGCCTTCACCAGCGAGTAGCCGGCGTCGTGGTACTGGAATCCGAGGAAGAGGTAGGTGAACCCGGCGGCGAGCGTAATCCACAGCGAGAGGAAGTGGTAACGCGACCGCCGCTCACTCAACGGCACGACACCAATGCGACTCGTCGAATAGTCGTGTCGCACACTGTTTTCCAGTGCTGATGTTTCCGAGGATTCTTCTGTGCGGTCCACGCTGCGCTCGCTTCGTCGCTGGTTCCACCCGAAGGACTTTGTGATGGGCAGACCTTACGGCAAGACCCGTGATCATGGGCACGCGTCCATCCGGCCTAGTTACACTAACCCGTTGGCACCCCTGGATGCACCCGCCCGACGGTATGTCGGGGCCGGTGGGCGGAACACGAGGCGATGGTGTTCCGAGTTCGTGGCAACTGAGAAATCGCGCGCGCAAAGGCGATCATTTCACCCGTGAAATGCACTTTTCATTCGGGTCCGGTGCAGACCTGGTGCGCTGGGCAACGGCTTTCCCGTGTGGTAGGAGCTGTCGCATGGATGCCGATCCTCCCGAAGTGGCCGGTCTGGCGCGGCCGGCGGTGACCGTGGCGCAGGCCGCGGACGTCGCGCGCCGGTACTGGGGGCTGCACGGGCGGCTGGTGGAGCTGGGTAGCCAGCAGGACCGCAACTTCCTCGTCGAGGGTCCCGGCAGGACGGTCCTCAAGCTCGCGCACGCCGCGACCGGCCTGGCCGAGCTGTCCGCCCAGGGACTCGCGTTGCGTGAACTGGCCGCCGCCGGTGTACGGGTGCCGCTGCCGGTGCCGAGCCTCGCCGGCGCGGATGTCGAGCGTGTGGAGGTAGGCGGTGCCACGCTGCTCGGCCGCGTGCTGGGTTTCGTGGCCGGCACGCCCCTCATCGAGCGAGCGGCCTTCGGCGTCGCCGAGGCAGGACTGCTCGGCGACACGGCGGGCCGCGTCGCCGCCGCGCTCGCCGGCTTCCGGCATCCCGGCACGATCCGTCGCACCCAGTGGGACCTGCGCGCCGCCGGGGACGTCGTCGCCGACCTGCTGCGGTTCGTGCCGGCCGCCGCCCGCCCGGCACTGGCGGCGGCCCGCGAGGACGCCGTGCGCCGGCTCGCGCCGCTCGCCGGGCAGCTGCCCGAGCAGGTCATCCACGCCGACGTCACCGACGACAACGTCGTCGTCGGACCCGACGGCACGGTCGGGGTGATCGACTTCGGCGACCTGCAGCACGGCTGGCGCGTCGCGGAGCTCGCGGCCACGTGCGCCGCGGTGCTGATGAGGGGCGACGACCCCGCGCCGATGCTGGCGACGGTGCGCGCGTTCGCCGCCCACGTGCCGCTGACCGACGACGAGCTCGCCGCGCTGTGGCCGCTCGTCGTGCTGCGCACCGCGGTGCTGGTCGTCAGCAACTACGAGCAGGCCGCGCTCGACGCGGGCAGCGGCAACGACAGCGGCAACGACTACGTCGGCGCCCGCCGCGACGCGGAGTGGCGCTCGTTCCGGGTGGCGTCGTCGTGGGACGCCGGCGAGCTGGCGATCCTCGTCCGCGCCGCGGCCGCCGGTCTCGACGGCGGCCGTGAGCGACGCCGGCCCGCTGCTGCCGGCGGGATGCGTACCCGCGGTCGTGGACCTCTCGCGTGCAGAGCCCCGCCCTCGACGACGGCGCGTGGCTGGCCGCCGGCGCCGAGGAGCGGATCCTGCGCGCGCGGGCCGCGGCGGCCGGCGCCGCGACGACCCGGTGGGCCGAGTATCGCCTCACCCGCGCCCGCCCGCTCGCCGCCCGCGGCGCCACGGCCACCTTCGCCCTCGGCGTCGACCTCGCCCTGCCCGCCGATACCGAGCTGACCGCGCCCTTCGACGGCAGTGCCGACACGGACGGCCAGACCCTGCGCCTGCGCGGCAAACGACCTGACGCTGTACCTGACCGGGGTCGGCGGGGCGCGCGCCGGCGAGGTGCGGCGCGGCGAACCGCTGGGCACCGGCACCCACGTCCGCGTCGCGGCTCGGCTCCGTTTCCGGCGTCGTGCCGCCGTTCCTCGTCACCCCGCGGGCCGAGGCGGTCTGGCGCCGGCTCGCCCCGGACCCGTCGGCGCTGCTCGGGGTGGCGGGCCGCCGCCGAGGACGACCGGGGACGATCGGCTGCTGGCCCGCCGCGACGCCGCGTTCGCGCGGGTCCAGGAGCACTACTACCGGCGGCCACCGCGGATCGAGCGCGGCTGGCGCGAGCTCCTGGTCGACACCAGGGCGCAGGTCTACGTGGACGCCGTCAACAACGTCGCCGTGCTCGGGCATTCGCACCCGCGGCTGACCGCGGCGGTGGCGCGGCAGTGGTCGCTGCTGAACACCAACTCGCGCTTCCACTACGCCGCGGTCGCGGAGCTGTCCGAGCGGCTCGCCGGGCTCGCGCCGGACGGCCTCGACACCGTCTTCCTCGTCAACAGCGGCAGCGAGGCGGTCGACCTGGCGCTGCGCCTGGCGACGACCGCGACCGGCCGGCCGCGCATCCTCGCCGCCCGCGAGGCCTACCACGGCTGGACCGTCGGCGCCGACGCCGTCTCCACCTCGCTCGGTGACAACCCGCGGGCGCTGACCAGCAGGCCCGACTGGGTCGAGCTTGTCGACGCGCCCAACGCGGTCCGCGGCACCCATCGCGGTCCCGGCGCCGCGGCGGCCTACCTGGCCGACCTCGACGCGCGGCTCGACGCCCTCGGCGCGGCGGGCCGCGCCGAGCTGGCGGGCGTGATCCTGGAGCCGGTCTTCGGCAACGGCGGCGGCGTGCTGCTGCCGGACGGGTACCTGGCCGGCGTGTTCGAGCGGGTCCGCGCGCTCGGCGGCGTCTGCGTCAGTGACGAGGTGCAGGTCGGCTACGGGCGGCTCGGCGAGCACTTCTGGGGCTTCGAGCAGCAGGGCGCGAGTCCGGACGTCATCACCGTCGCGAAGGCGATGGGCAACGGGCACCCGCTCGGCGCTGTCATCACCACCCGCGCCATCGCCGACGCGTTCGCCGTCGAGGGCAGCCTGTTCTCCTCCGCGGGTGGGAGCCCGGTCAGCTGCCGGGTCGGGCTCACCGTGCTGGACGTGCTGCGCGACGAGGGCCTGCAGGACAACGCGCGCGTCGTCGGCGCACGGCTCAGGGCCCGCCTGACCGAGCTGGCGGAGCGGCACCCCGCGATCGGCGCGGTCCACGGCCTCGGCCTGTTCCTCGGCGTGGAACTGGTCACCGACCGCGCGACGTTCGCCCCGGCCACGGAGCTGGCGAACGACGTCAGCGAGGCGATGCTGGCGCGCGGCTGCGTCATCACGCCGACCGGCGACCACAAGAACGTCCTCAAGATCAAGCCGCCGACTGTGCATCACGGCGGCGAGCGCCGACCACCTCGCCGACGCACTCGACCTGGTCCTCGCCGAGCTGGACGCCTGAACCCGGCGGTGTCAGGAGGGCTGGCGTTGCGCGCGGACCTCCACGAAGGCGCGGATGCCCGCCACCATGCCGTCCAGTGGGATCGGCATCGTGGTGCGGGTGGCGATCTCGCTGAGTACGTTGGCCGGCAGTTCCGGCGGCCCGGTCAGGTCCGCGGCGACCCAGGCGATCGTCTGGCTGGTGACCTTCGGCAGGCGCGCCAGTCCCTCGGCGATGCACTCCAGCTGCGCGGCCTGCACGGCGCCGGACTCCGCGGCGTCGTCCACCGCCGGGCGGCTGACCCGGTCCTCGGCGCGCTTGCGGAACACGAC
The DNA here is from genome assembly GCA_963841395.1 of uncultured Actinomycetota bacterium. GTDB lineage: Bacteria > Actinomycetota > Actinomycetes > Mycobacteriales > Pseudonocardiaceae > Actinophytocola. The sequence continues at coordinate 295,558 of CAWJCX010000054.1, read as the reverse complement.
GTGCTTGGCCGCGGGCAGCGTCACGAGCGGCTCGGCGCACACCGGGCACGCCTCGTCGTGGCGGCCGACCGGCCCGCGCACCAGGCAGCTCATCCGGTCGGGCATCGTGCTGAGGAACCAGAACGCCCAGCAGGCCTGGCAGCAGAACACGTCGGTGGTCGCGCCGTGCCAGCGTTGCGCCGCCGCGGTCGCCTGCTCCCGCACGAGCCGCTGCGCGAACTCCTCCCGCTCGAGGACCTCCCGCCGCGCCGCCTCCTCGAGCTCGGCGACCTCGGTGCGCAGCGTCGCGTTGGCCCCCGCCAGCTCGGCCTCGGCCGCGGTCAGCTCGTCGATCCGCGACCGGAGGTCGCCCAGCCGCTGCTCGGCCCGGCCGAGCGCGATCCGGTGCCGCTCGCGCTGCCGGGCCTGCGCGTCCTCGGTGGCGTCCATGACGAGGTCGACCGCGACCTTCACCTCACGCCGCACCGGCGCGAACTCGAGAAGCCACGACCAGACCATGCCGCAACCGTAGCGACCCGCGCACATGATCGACTAGTCACTCGGTCATGCTCGTGTCGAAACAAGCGGCGGGTTCGATGCCGGATCCGCATACGATGCGCGGGTGGACATCGTCGCCGGCTGCCGTGCGTTCGTCAGCGTGGGCGAGGCGGGCAGCTTCACCCAGGGGGCCGCGGCGGCGCGCATTCCCCAGTCCGTCGCCAGCCGGCGGATCGCGGCGCTGGAGCGCCACCTCGGCGAGCGGCTGTTCGACCGCTCGACGCGCCGGGCGAGCCTCACCCGGTTCGGCCAGGACCTGCTGCCGGCCGCGCGGCGCCTGGTGCGCCTCGCCGAAGCGCTGGAGCAGGACGCCACGCGGGCGCGGCGCCGGCCGCTTCGGGTGGCGGTGCCGGACATCTGCCCGGCCCGCGCCCTCGCCGAGCTCGACGCCGAAGCCCGCGCGTACGAGCTGTTCCTGGAGTTCCGCACCGCCCCGCCGGCCGAGCGGGTCCAGCTCGTGCGGACCCACGACGTGCGGGCCGCCATCACCGCGGTGCCGGCCGAGGACGGCGCGTGGACCGTGCCGCTGGGCGTGGCCGGCGCCGCCCGGTCGCGACCGGGCCCGGTCCACCTGGAGACCCTGCGGATCGGCCGGTCCGGCCGGCCACCGCGGCGGCGGGTCTGGATCCAGCCGGAGGACGACGTCCCCCACGTTCGCGACCGCCTCTTCCGCGTCCGCGACGCGGTGGGCCTGCGACCCGCGCAGGTCGCCGTGGCCGACTCGCTCACCTCGGCCGTCGCCGAGGTGCTCGGCTCGGCCGACCTGCTGGTGTGCTCCACCGCGCAGGCCCGCGAGCTCGGGCTGCGCTGGCGGCCGATCGGGGAGCTGCCGCTCGCGCGCGGCTTCGACGTCACCGCCGGCATCGCCGACGACGCCGACCGCCTGCGCACCCGGTTGTGGGCGGGTATCGCACACTGTCTCGGCGCCACCGACGAGCACGAGGAGACCGGGTGAACGCCGAGATCCTGATCGAGGCCCTGCGCGCCGAGCTGGACGACGGCGGCCTGCACGGCTCGTTCCTGGTGCGCGACCTGGGTTCCGGCCAGGAGATCGGCATCGAGCCGGACGTGGAGCTGCCGATCGCCTCCTTGGTCAAGGTCCCGCTGGCCGCGGCCACCCTCGACCGGATCCGCCGCGGCGAGCTCGACGGGTCGGCCCAGCTGCTCGTGCAACCCGGCCGCATCGCCACGCCCGGCCCGGCGGGGCTCAGCAGGTTCCGCCATCCGGCCCGCGTCGCCGTCGACGACCTGCTGTACCTGAGCACGTCGATCAGCGACGGGACGGCCGCGGACGCGCTGTTCGAGCTGACCCCGCCCGACGAGGTGACCCGCACCCTGCGCGGCTGGGACCTGCACGGCATCAACGCCCGCCACCCGATGCGCGAGCTGACCGAGACGCCGTCGGAACGCTTCCACGCCACCGAGATCCACCTCGCCCACTCGCTGGCCATCGGCGCGGGGACCGCCGGCCGCGGGCACCCGGTCCCCCAGCTCGACGTCACCCGGGCGAACTCGGGCTCGGCGCGGGCGTTCGTGGAGCTGCTGGCCGCGTTGTGGACCCCGTCGAAGATCGACCCCGGGGTGGCCGAGCGGGTGCGGGATCTCATGCGCCACAACGTGTTGCGCCATCGCCTGGCGCCGGACTTCAGCTCGGACGCGTCGGTCTGGTCCTCGAAGACGGGCACCCTGCTGAACCTGCGCCACGAGGTCGGTGTCGTCGAGCACGCGGACGGCCGGCTCTTCGCCGTCGCCGCCCTCACCGAGTCCCGCGTGCCGGCCGCCACCCAGCCCGAGGCGGAGCTGGTGATGGCCCGCGTGGCCCTGGCCCTGCGCGACCACCTCCGGCACTGACGTCCGGCTACGGGCGGCGCCTCGGCAGGGTCGACATGATCTGGGTGGCGAGCCGCTCGGTGATGCCCAGCCGCGGCGTGTTCCGCCGGGCCCGCTCCGCGATCTGGCGGGGGTCGAGCCCCATCTCGTGGTAGAGCCGCACGGCACGTTCCTGCTCGGCGGTCCACGGCCGGCGCACGGTCCGGCCCGGCGCCTGCACCGGCCCGCGTCGTCGGGGTCCGGGGGTGGTCAGGCCGGCGCGGTAGTCCAGGGGCAGCGTGGTGTCCTTCTTGGCGAGCTCACCCGCCTCGCCACGGCGCCGGATCTCGTCCTCGTCCGCGACGATGACGCTCTCGCCGCCCTTGTTGAGCCCGACGGTGGTGACCACGATCCCGCGGTTGTGCACCGCCTCGCACGCCGCCTTCGTGCAGTACCGGTACCCGAGCCCGGCCCGCTCCGCGGGCAGCTCGTCGCCGCACTCGATGCAGCGCACGATGTCCTGCTTCTCCACCGGAGGACCTCCACCAGGCTCAACGCCCCGCGCCGGCCACCTGTTCCGCCACCGCGTGACGGTTTCGCACCGTGGCAACGTTTCCCGGCGCCGGGGGCTCCCCGGAGAACCCGTCCGGCGGTACGCGCGGACCTGGGCGGTCATTACCGTCGTCTTCGGACAGTTTGACACTTTCCACCTGACAAACTATTTCGCCAGGCGTGCTACTTCGGCCCCCTGCACCGATGGAAGGCATTCCGATCATGAACCGTTCTCGCACCTTCAGATTCGCCGCGGCGCTGGTCCTCGCGGCCGGCGTCGCCGTCCCCGCCCTGCACACCACGGCGGCCGCCGACACCTCGACGGCACCCGCCGTCGAGTCCGCCCCCAAGGTCACCGCTGCCGTGTCCCACGCCATGCAGCGCGACCTGCACCTGACCGCCGGCCAGGTCCAGACCCGCCTGGCCGCCGAGGCCAAGGCGACCAACCTCGAGCAGACCGCCCGCAAGCAGCTCGGCGCCGCGTACGCGGGCAGCTACTACGACGCGGCCACCGGCTCGCTGGTCGTGCAGACCACCGGCGCCGCCGTGCGCACCGCCGGCGTGCGCTCGGCGACCGTCGCCTACAGCAGCGCCACCCTGGCCGGCGTGAAGTCCCGGATCGACGCCATGGCCGGAAAGTCGGCGCCCGCCGCGATCAACGGCTGGTACGTCGACACCCGCACCGACTCCGTCGTCGTCACGGTGAACAAGAACAAGCTGGACGCCGCCGCGAAGGCGTTCCTCCAGCGCGCGACCGCGATGCACGGCGCCGTCCGCGTGGTCGAGGAGACCTCCTCGCCGCAGACCCTCGCCGACATCGTCGGCGCCTACCCGTACTACATCAACAGCTCGGCCCGCTGCTCGATCGGCTTCACCGTGACCACGGGCTTCGTGAGCGCCGGGCACTGCGGCACGCCCGGCTCGACCGCGACCGACGGCGGCGGCGCGCTGCTCGGCACCTTCCAGGCCTCCACGTTCCCCGGCAACGACTACTCCTACGTCGGCGCGGCGGGCGGCGTGAACCTGTACGGGTACGTCTACGGCTACGACGGCAACTACTACTACGTGCACGGCTCCGCCGAGGTGCCCGAGGGCTCGTCGATCTGCCGCTCCGGATCGACCACCGGTATGTGGTGCGGCACGGTGCAGGCCAAGAACCAGACCGTCAACTACCCGCAGGGCACCGTCTTCGGCCTCACGCAGACCAACGTCTGCGCCGAGCCCGGTGACTCCGGCGGCTCGTGGATCAGTGCCAACCAGGCCCAGGGCGTGACCTCCGGCGGCTCGGGCAACTGCAGCTCCGGCGGCACCACGTTCTTCCAGCCGGTCAACCCGATCCTGTCCGTCTACGGGCTCTCGCTCGTCCTGACCTGACCGAACGGTGGGCGGCCCGCCGGAAGGCGGGCCGTCCACTGTGGATCACCGCGGGGGTGCGGTCGAGCCGCGCACCCGCAACACCGGCGCCGGTTCGCGGACCACCACCTGGTGGGGTTCCTTGCCCTCCAGGCGTTCGAGCAGCAGCTTGACCGCCGCGGCGCCGAGCTCGCGCAGCGGCATGGCGACGGTCGTCAGCGCGGGCACCAGGTGGGCGGCGTAGAGCACGTCGTGGAAGGCGACCACCGACAGGTCGCCCGGCACGTCCAGGCCGGCCTCCCGCGCGGCCGTCAGCGCGCCGATCGCGGCCAGCACGTTGCCGACCATCACCGCGGTCGGCAGCGAGGGCCCGGCCAGCAGCGTCCGCATCCCGGCCAGTCCGGAGTCGACGGTGTGGCCGCCGCCCACGAGCCAGGCTTCCTCGGCGGGCAGGCCGGCGCCGGCCAGCGCGTCGCGCCAGCCGCGCACGCGGCTGCCGGACCGTTGCGTGCCGCCGATCTTGAGGTGGCCGATCCGCGTGTGCCCGAGGTCGATCAGGTGCTGGGTCGCCACCCGCGCGCCGGCCAGGTCGTCGAGCGACACGCTCGCCAGCGTGGTCGACCGGTCGTTGAGCAGGACCGTCGGGATCCGGGCGCGACGCGGTCCGGATGATCGTGCGGTCCGACGCGGTGCCGGCGCGCTGCAGCAGCAGGCCGTCGATCGCGCCGCCGTGCACCGCGCGGTGGAACGTCTTGTCACCGCGGGCGAGGCCGTCGATGTCGGCGAGCAGCAGGACGTAGCCCGCGTCGGCCGCGGCCTTCTGCGCGCCGAGGATGATCTCGCCGTAGAGCGGGTTGGCCATGTCGTGCACGGCGAGCCCGAGCGCGTTCGACCGGCTGTGCACGCAGCGCCCGCGCGGCGTGGCTCGGCGTGTAGTCGAGCTCGCGGGCCGCGGCGAGCACCCGGTCGCGGGTCTCGGCGCGGACCTGGAGCTTGGGATCGTCGTTCAGCACGCGGGAGACGACGGCCGGCGTCACGTGCGCCTGCCGCGCGACGTCGGTGATGCTGACTCTCAACCCGCCCCCTGTCCTGATGCCCGAAACCGCCTCAGCCTAGGCAATCTCGAGCTGGTCGATGAGCGTTACGTGCCAGCGGCCGAGGTTGCTCGTGAACAGCTCGTCGCCGCGGAAGGCGAGGTTCGTCGGGTGGCACAGCAGGTGCGCGGTCGGGTCGGCGAGCACCGTCTCGACCTCGCCGCCGCGCGGTCCACGCGCAGCACCTGGCTCGGCTCGTAGCACCCGATGTAGAGCCGACCGTCCGGTCCGAACGCTATGCCGTCGGGAACCGTGCCCGGCAACGCCACCACCGGTTCCGACGGCCCGGCCGCGCCGTCGGGTCCGATCGGGATCCGGCTCACGCCCGGGCCGGAACGACTCGACGACGAAGACCGCCGAGCCGTCCGGGGCGAGCGCGAGGCCGTTCGCGAAGTCGAGCGGCGCGGCGCTCCACAACCCGCCGGTGCCGTCCGGCGCGAACCGGTAGACCCCGCCGCCCGGCTCCCCCTGCTCGTTGCTGTCCGATACGTAGACCGTGCCGTCCGCCGCCACGGCCGCGAAGTTGGGCGTGACGAACGGGCGCTCGCCGCCGTCGGTGAACACGGCGACCGCGCCGGTCGACGTGTCCACAGTGAACACCGCGCGGTGGGCGAGGTCGCACGCGTAGAGCCGGCCGTCCGGCGCCGAACGCGATGCCCAGCACGAAGCCGTCCGTGCTCGCCACCTCGTCGAGCCGCGTGCCGTCCGCGGAGATCCGGTAGATCTGGCCGCGCTCGCCGCCGCACCACACGCTGCCGTCGGCGTGCACCGCGACGCACTCGGGGTGGTCGAGGCGCGGGCGGGTCAGCGTGCCGTCGTGGAAGACTCGACCTCGCGCCATTCCTCGCTGCCCTCCTCCGGCTCCTCGGCCGGCGGCTCCTCGCGGAAGCGCTGGTTGCGCCTGCGCTTGCGGAACTCGTCGATGGCGACGGCGAGGATGATCACGGTGCCGCGCACGACCTCCTGCCAGAACGTGTTGACGTCCAGCAGCACCAGCCCGTTGTTCAGCACGCCGAGGATCAGGACGCCGAGCACGGTGCCGGACACCGTGCCCTCGCCGCCGGACAGCCGGGTGCCGCCGAGGATCACCGCGGCGATCACGTTCAGCTCGAAGCCCGAGCCCGATGGTGGGCTGGAACGAGTTCAGCCGGCCGGCGGTGATCAGCCCGGCCAGTGCCGCGGCCGCCGCCACGATGACGAACGCGATGACGTAGATCCGCCGCACCGGCAGGCCCGCGGACCGCGCGGCCTCCGGGTTGCCGCCCGCCGCGTACAGGTAGCGGCCGAACACCGTGCGGTTGAGCAGGAAGTAGGTGAGCAGCACGACGCCGGCCGCGATCAGCACGGGCACCGGGACCGGCCCGACGTAGCCGACGCCGATCTGCTTGAACGAGTCCCCGTCGGTCTGCACCGCGCGCGCGTTCGTGGTGAGGTACCCGATCCCGCGCAGCACGGCCATCATGCCGAGCGTGGTGATGATCGCGTTGATGCCGAGGCGGGTGACCAGCAGGCCGTTCACGATGCCGACCACCACGCCGACCGCGAGCCCGGCGAGCACCGTGACCGCCACGCTGCCGGTGGCGTTGTAGACGGTCACCGACGCGACGCCGACCACCGCGAGCAGCGAGCCGATCGACAGGTCGACCTGTCCCGCGACCATCGCCACCGTCATGCCGAGCGCGGCGATCAGCTCGACCGACGACGCGCGCAGCACCTTGGTGATGTTGTCGGTGGTGAAGAAGATGCCGTTGGTGGCGATCGTCAGGTACACGCAGATGGCGATCAGCGCGAACAGCAGCGGCACCTGCTCGTACCGCGCGGCCGCCGCGGCCCAGCCGGTTGATGCGGACGTTCATCTACCCGTCTCCCAACGTGCCGCGGCCATCAGCTTCTCCTGGGTAGCGTCGGCGTGGTCGTAGGAGTCGACGAGCACGCCGTCGCGCAGCACGCAGATCCGGTCGCACAACGCCAGCAGCTCCGTCATCTCCGAGGACATCACCACCACCGCGACGCCGCGCTCGGCGATCGTGGCGACGAGGCGGTAGATCTCGCTCTTGGAGTTCACGTCGATGCCGCGGGTCGGCTCGTCCAGGATGAGCACCCTGCAGGTCCTCCTTGACGAGCCAGCGGGCCAGCGTGACCTTCTGCTGGTTGCCGCCCGACAGCGCGGCGACCTGCTGCTCGGCCGAGCGCGCCTTGATCCGCAGCCGCGCCGATCGACGTCGCGGACCACACCGCGTTCCTTCGCGCGGTCGACCCGGCCGCCGCGGGACAGTCCACGCAGGATCGTCAGCGTGATGTTGTCCCGGATCGTGGAGACCAGGATCAGGCCGTGCTCCTTGCGGTCCTCGGGGACGTAGCCGATGCCGCGCTCGGCCGCCTTCGCCGACGAGTCCGCGCGGCACCCGGCGGTCGCCGAGCAGCACCTCGCCGGTCGCCGGGTCGAGCCCGAACAGCGCCCGGGCGAGCTCCGTGCGGCCCGAGCCCATCAGCCCGGAGAAGCCGACGACCTCGCCGGCCCGCACGGAGAACGTGATGTCGCGGACCATCGCCGAGGTCAGCCCGCGCACCTCGAGCAGCGCGGGCCCCTCGTCCACGCTGCGCTCGATGCGCGGGAACAGGCTGTCCAGGCTGCCGGCCCACCATCAGCCGGACCAGCTCCTCGCTGGTGACCTCGCCGGTCTTCTCCTCGCCGACCTTGCGGCCGTCGCGGAGCACGGTGATCCGGTCGCAGATCCGGAACAGCTCGTCGAGCTTGTGCGACACGTAGACGATCCCGACGCCCTGCTCGGTGAGCCGGCCGATGAGCGAGAACAGCGTCTCGATCTCCGCGTAGCTCAGCGCCGAGGTCGGCTCGTCCATCGCGATCACCTTGGCGTCCATGGACAACGCCTTGGCGATCTCGACGAGCTGCCGCTGCGCGACGGACAGGAAGCCGAGCCGCGACGCCGGGTCGATCGACAGCCCGACGACGTGCAGCAGCCGCACCGTCTCCCGGTGCAGCGTGGTCCGGTCGACGGTGCCGTAGCGCGTCTTCGGCAGCCGGCCGAAGAACACGTTCTCCGCCACCGACAGGCTCTCGACCTGGCTCAGCTCCTGGAACACCACGCTGACCCCGCGGGCGTGCGCGGCCCGCGGGCTGCCCGGCTCCACCGGCACGCCGTCGACGAGGTAGCTGCCCTCGTCCGGCGCGTACACCCCGGCCATGATCTTGATCAGCGTGGACTTGCCAGCGCCGTTCTCGCCGAGCAGCGCGTGCACCTCGCCGGGGCGCACCTCGAAGTCCACGTCGTCGAGCGCGTGCACCCCGGGGAACCGCTTGGAGATGCCGTGCATCGCGAGCACGGGCGCCAGAACGTCTGTCACTTCTGGCTCGCCAGCAGAGCTTTTCCACCGCGTCGTAGTTGATGTTCCAGTCGTCGCCGGACTTGGTGTAGTAGTCCGACAGGTTCTCGGTGGTCAGCACGGTGGCCGGCGTGATCGTGCGCTCGGACACCTCCTTGCCGTCGTGGATCGCCTTCGCCTGCTCGATCAGGGTGCGGCCGACGTACTCCGGGAACATGCCCAGGCCCGCCTTGTACGGCCCGCCGGAGGTCAGCGCGGACTTGCCGGCCCGGCCCTCCACGCCGAACCCGAGCGTGGTCAGCTTGCCGACGTCGAGCCCGGCCTCCTGGTAGGCCTGCGTGCCACCCAGCGCCGAGTCGTCGTTGATGCCGAAGATCATGTTGATGTCCGGGTGCGCGGTGATCGCGTCGGCGGACACGTTCAGCGCCTGGTCCTTGAGCCCGCCGCCGTTGACCTCCTGCGCGACCTCGTAGTCGGCGCCGCTGGACTCGAGGCCCTGCTTGAAGCCCTCGACGCGGTCGCGCGTGTCCACCTGCGTCGGCAGCCCGACGATGAGCACCTTCGCCTTGGTGTGCAACGTGTTCGTGATGTAGTCGCCGGCCCACTCGCCGAGCAGCTTCGCGGCGTCGAGGTTCTTGATGCCGACCGCGGTCTTCGCGCCGGGCACCGTGTTCGCCTCGCTGACCACCGGCACGTCGGCCTCCTCGGCCTGGCTCATCACGCTCGACAAGCCGTCCGGGTCGACCGGCGAGAGCATGAGCACGTCCACGCCCCGGGTCAGCATGTTCTCGCACTGGGTGATCTGCTTGGACAGATCGACGTTCGCGTCCGCCCACTCGAAGTCGTAGCCCTGCTGCTTCGCGGTGTCCTGGGCGCCCTGGATCACGTTCTGGTACCACTCGTGGGAACCGAAGTTCACGACGTAGCCGACCTTGACCTTGCCGTCGTCCTCCGCGTTCGCGCAGCCGGTCACCGAAGCGACGGTCAGCGCCAGCACGGCCGGGAGCAACCTGGTCATCCGCATATGGACCTCCTCGTCCGTCCGCACATTTATTAAAACGGTTTAACCGCCGTCATGGCAACAGGCCGGGGTCGGCCCAGGACTGGTTGGGCACCAGCGGGAACCAGTCCGGGCGGCCGGGGTCGCGGTCGTAGGGGTAGTCGCCGAGCTCGCGGTAGAGCTCGGCGTAGCGGGCGAGCCGGTCGCGGTCGAGCGTCACGCCCAGGCCCGGCCCGTCCGGCACCCGGATCCGCCCGTCCACGTAGGAGAACGGCCCGCCGGTGACGATGTCGTCGGTCAGGTGGTGGTAGTGCGCGTCCGCGGCGAAGGTCAGGTTCGGCAGCACCGCGCCGAGGTGCAGCATCGTGGCGAGCTGGATGCCGAGCTCACCGGAGGAGTGCACGGCGATGCCGAGCTGGAACGTCTCGCACACCCCGGCCGCCTTGACGCACGCGCGGATGCCGCCCCAGAACGTGGTGTCCAGCAGCACGACGTCCACCGCCGGGTCGCGCACGTTGGTGGCGAGCTGCTCGAAGTTGACCACGACGGTGTTGGTGGCGAGCGGCACCCGGACCGCGGCGCGGACCTGGCGCATGCCGTGCAGGCCCCACGTCGGGTCCTCCAGGTAGTCGTTGTCCAGGTCCTCGATGGCGCGGCCGAAGCGGATCGCGTCGGCCACCGACAGCGCCGCGTTGGGGTCGTAGCGCAGCCGGTCGCCGGGCAGGGCCTCGGCGAGCGCCCGGTAGCAGCGCCAGCTCGTAGTCCGGCGGGAACACGCCGCCCTTGAGCTTGTGCGTGCGGAACCCGTGCCGCGCCGCGAGGTCGCGGGCGTGCGTCGACGAGCTGGTCGACCGTGCGCACCTCGCCCGCGCCGGTTCCGCGTTCGGGTAGCGGAAGAACAGGTAGCTCGCGAACTCGACCTCGTCGCGGACCTTGCCGCCGAGCAGCGCGTGCACCGGGCAGCCCAGCGCCTTGCCGACGATGTCCAGGCAGGCGAACTCGACCGCGGCGAGGAGCTGGGTCCGGTTGTTGTACAACGAGGCCGTCGGGTTGGCGAGCTTGAACCGCAGCTCCTCGACGCGGAACGGGTCGTGGCCGACGAGGTAGGGCCGCAGCCCGGCGAACGCGGCCTCCGCGCCCTGCCCGCCGCCGCCCATCTCGCCGAGCCCGACGATCCCCTCGTCGGTCTCGACCTCGACGATCGTGCGCACGAACCGGCCCCAGTGCGCGCCGTTGGCGTGCCGCAGCGGCGCCTCCAGCGGCACGGTGACCGTGGTCGCCCGCAGGTCGACGATCTTCATCGCGGGAGCCGCCGGATCACCGCGCTCGCGGCGTCCAGTCCGAAGTGGACCACCCGGCGGCCGACCCGCACGTTCGCCGACACCGGTTCCCCGGTCAGGTTGAACACGCACAGGTAGCCGTCGGCGACCGCGGCCGCCACCCCCGGCAGGTCGGGCTCCGGTGCCGTTTCCCGCGCGGCCTTCTCGGTCCGGCGCGCCCGCTGGGCGGGGTATGCCTCGACCACCATGCCGGCGCTGCCCGCCGCGGGACCGGCCGACAGCGTCACGGTGGTGGCGGTGACCCGGATCGGGTTGGTGGCGCGGCGCACCACGAAGCCCGCCCGGTCGTCCACGTTGACCCAGTGGGAGAACGTGTGCGCGGCGGGCACGGCGGCCGCGTCCTGCCAGGTCGTCCCGTCGCCCGACACCTGGACGCGGTACGCCGCGCCGAACGCGCTCTCCCATCCCAGCCGCACGCGGTCCACGGCCTGCTCGGTGCCGAGGTCGACCGCGAGCCAGCTGTCCGGCCTGGGCCGCTCCGCGCGGGCCACCGCCCAGCGGGTGGCCGCGTCGCCGTCGGTCGCGCGGCCGGGCGGGAACCCGGGTTCGGCCGACGAGGCCGTCGCGGGCTTGCCCCGGGCCAGGTCGGTGTCCTCGCCCGCGTAGACCTCGAAGGACCAGAGCGAGTAGCCGAACTGGGTCCCCGGCCGCTCTCCGAGCACGCGCACGTACCGCGCGGTGACGGCCGGGAAGCGCACCTCGTCGACGCCGCCGTCACCGCCGTCGACCGCGAGCGTGACCGAGCCCTCCGGCCCGTGGAACGTGCGGTCGCCGTCGAGCCCGGGCACGCCCGGCATGTCGAGCGTGTGCAGCCGCAGCGCGCCCTCGCCGGCCGCGAGACCCGTGGTGGCGTAGACGACCGCGCCGGTCGGCAGCGTGGCGAACCCGGCGTAGCCGCCGCCGGCCGCGAGCACGGTCGCCGACCCGGCGAAGCCGTCGCGCCGTTCCTCGTAGCGGGTGGTGTGCCGGGCGGACACGGCGAGCCCGGTGGTGGGCAGGAACGCGGGTGCGGTGGCGGACACGTCGAACAGCCAGTCGTCGTGCTCGGGCAGGTAGGCGAACTTCACGAAGCCCGGCTTGGTCACGACCATCGCGAGCGCGTCCGCGCTCTGGTGACCGATGAGCCCGACCTCCGCGCCGAGGTCGGCGACCCCGGCGACGTCGCGCCAGTAGTCCCGTTCGCCGACCGGGCGCACGTGGCCGTGCAGCCGGTCGCGCCACCCGTGCAGCAGGTAGGCCATCGCGACCTCGGCGCGCGCCTCGGGCTCGTACTTGGGCTCCCCGCTGAACTTCGTGAGCCGGTCGGCCGGTGGGTACGCGAGGTAGGGCTCGAGGTGCTCGCCGAGCAGCTCCTCGGACCGGGCCGCCGTGCGGTCGCCCTGACCGACCCGGCGCCAGGCCAGCGGCAGCACGTCACGGCCGTACAGGTGGTAGCGGTCGGCGATCATCGGGTAAGCGGACAGCCCCGCGCGGGTGCCGAGGCGGGTCAGCGTCCGCCACAGGCCGGCGGCGTTGGGCTGCTTCGCGAGGACCTCCGGCAGCGGGGTGCCCGCGATGAGGAAGTGGACGGCGTTGCGCCCGGGGTAGGCGCCGGTGGACTCCTGGTACATCGGCGCGTAGCTGCCGTGGTTCTCGACCACGTAGGTGTCGTAGAGGTTCTGCGCCTGGTTCCACTCGGACACCGGGCGGCCGTCGATCGGGGTGTCGTCGTGCTGGTCGGTCGAGGGCAGCCCGGTCATGTTCGACGTCCAGCGGGTGAACCACTCCCGCCACGTGGCGGCGTGCGGGTGGTCGGGGAAGTAGGCGAGGCCGGTGGCCAGCGGCATCGACTTGGCGCCCATCTCCTCCATCTTGGAGTCGCCGCGGTAGCCGCCCTTGAGCCCGTTCGACGACCACCCGTCGCTGCGCGGGTCCTCGGCGGCCGCGAGGCCCGCGACGTAGTCCGCACCACCGACGGCGATCTTGTCGACATTGTCCTGTGTGGACTTGTCGAGCTCGGCCCAGAGCAGCCGCGCGGCCGCGACGAAGTAGGACTCGAACGTGCCGTCCCAGAAGATGCGCCCGCCCCACTCGTAGCCGCCGTCACCCCAGGTCGAGCCGGTGGCCCAGAAGTTGGTGGCCGCGAAGTGGGTGATCGTGCGGATCGTGTGGTCACCCAGTACGTCCCGCTCGACGCCCGCGGCGCCCGCGTCGTAGCGGTCCTGGGTCAGCAGGACGGCGTTGCCCAGCACGACGGCGAAGGTGAAGTCGGCGAGCGGGTAGCGCCCGGCCGCCGCGTCCCACTGCGCCTCGACCCACCGGGTGTGCCGCAGCAGCAGGCGGTGGTAACGGGCGGCCTCGGCATCACCCGGCACCTCACACCCCCAGCTTGGCGACGAGCCCGCCGTCGATGATGTGCGGCGCGCCGGTGATCACCGCGGCGTCGTCGCTCGCGAGGAACGCGACGAGGTTGGCGACGTCCTCGGGCTGGATGAGCCGGCCGATCGGGTGCAGGGCGCCCCACTCCTTCATGACCTCCGCCGGGTCGCGGTCGTCGAGCTGCTGGGCGCCGTAGCGCAGCATCGGGGTCTCCACCGATCCCGGGCACACGCAGTTGGCGCGGATGTTGTCCTTGGCGTGGTCGAGCGCCAGGGTCCGGGTGAGCGAGACGATCGCGCCCTTGGACGCGGAGTACGCGGCGACCAGCTGCTGGCTCGCGAACGCCTGCACGGACGCGAAGTTGACGATGGCGCCGCCACCGCGCGCCCGCATCAGCGGGATCACGTACTTCGCCGTCAGGAACGTGCCCTTGAGGTTCGTGTCGAGTACGAGGTCCCAGTCGTCCTCGGCGAAGTCGGGCACCTCGCCGTAGCGCACCACGCCGGCCGCGTTGACCAGGACGTCGACGCCGCCGAGGGAGCCGGCCACCGACTCGACGGCGGCGGCGACCCCGGCCGAGTCGCGGATGTCGACCTCGACGGGCTCGGCCGTGCCGCCGTCGGCGCGGATCGCCTTCGCCACGTCGTTCGCGCCCGCCGCGTCGCGGTCGAACACCGCGACCGCGGCGCCCTCCGCGGCCAGGCGCCGCGCCACCGCGGCCCCCATGCCGGCGCCCGCGCCGGTCACCACGGCCACCCTGCCGCCGAACCGCTGCGCACTGGTCACGTCAGGCTCCTTCCGTGCTCGGGATCTCGGTCTCCACCAGACCACGCGGGCCGATCCGGCGCACGTCCGCGGTGGCGGGGAACAGCACGGCCTCCAGCGTCACCGTCGCGCGGACTCCCCGCCGGCGAGCCGCAGCGGCCCGGATCCCTTGCGCCGGGCCGCCTCGATGCCCTGGCCGGGGATCGTGGCGGCCGGCTCGATCGCGCACACGTACGCCTCGCGCCACCACGGGTAGCCCGGGCCGGCGTGCAGCTCCTGCCAGAACCACGCGTGGCCGAACACCTCGGCCGGCCACCGCATGCCGACGCCGAGCCCGAGCCGGCGGTTGGTGATCGCGAACCAGCCCTCGTCGAGGTCGGTCAGGTAGGCGAGCTGCGCGGCCGGGGCGGGCCGGCAGCACCGACAGGTCCAGCGCCGAACCGTCCGATGTGGACGCCTTCGGCCACGGGTGGACCGAGCCGGGCGCGAGCAGCGTGCCGGGCGCCTCGTCGTCGGCGACCAGCGTGCGCGCGCCGGTGGTGAGCACGCAGTCCGGCGACAGGAACGGCGCGCCGAACGCCGGGTGGTGGCTCCACATCAGCTCGATCGGGTCGGGTGCGGTGTTGGTGACCGACTCGTCGATCGTCAGCAGCCGCCCGGACAGCGTGATCCGGCGGCGCAGCCGCAGCGGCGCCCGGTGCAGCCGGACGGTCAGCTCGGCCCGGTCCGGCGCCGGCGTCGGTCACCTCCCACGGCACCAGGCAGGCCTCCCCGTGGAAGCCCCAGCGCACCCCACCCGGCGCTGGGGCCTCCGCGCCCCCGTTCGGGCACAGCACCTGCCAGCCGCCCGGGTAGCGTTCGAGCCACGCGGTCGTCGAGTCGCCGGTGGCACCGCGGCTCGCGCGGCGGCAGCCCCCACGGCGTCTTGAACAGCACGTCCACCCCGGACGCGCGGTCGACCCACGAGTAGACGTCGCAGCCCTTGTCCGGCAGCAACACCACCTCGACCTCCGGCGAGCGCAGCACCAGGCCGCGCCAGCCGCGGGGCAAGTCGACCCGGTCAGTCACCGAGCACCTCGTCGGTGTGCTGGCCGGCCCGCGGCACGCCCGCGGCGCAGCCGTCGCCGGCGTCGCGGAGAACGTGAACGGCGAGCCGACGGTGCGGAACGTCTCGACCCGTCCTCGCCGAGCGGGACCGTCCACAGTAGATCCGCGTGCCGGACCTGCGGGTCGTCCTCGAGCGCCGGGTAGTCCTGCACCGGCGCGCACCACACGTCGTGCGCGTCGAGCAGCGCGAGCCAGTTCTTCGTCGTGTCGGTGGCGAAGTGCGCGGCGAGCCTGCGGTGGATGACGTCGCGCTGGCGAACATCTTCTCGTTGGTGTCGAACTCGTCGAGCCAGTCCACGCCGAGGATCCGGCCGAGCTCGCGGGCACGGCATCATCGCGAGCGCCAGGTGCCCGTCGCGCGGTCGGGTACGTGCCGAACGGCGCGGTGGCGCCGACGTGGCCGACGTTCTCCTTCGCCCGCGGCATCGGCTCGCCGTGGTTCAGGTACACGGTCAGCTCCTGCTGCTGCGCGGCGACCGTGCAGGAGAACAGGTCGACCGCGACCCGCTGGCCCTCGCCGGTGGCCTGCCGGTGGCGACAGCGCGGCCAGGATCGCGACCACGAGGTGCAGCCCGGTGTACTCGTCGCTGATGCCGATGCCGCACGGCGTCGGCGGGTCCCCGTCGCGCCCGGTCAGGTGCAGCGCGCCGGCGAGCGCCTGCACCAGCAGGTCCTGGCCCGGCCGGTCGCGGTAGGGCCCGTCCTGGCCGTAGCCGCTGGAGCTGGCGTAGATGATCTGCGGGTTGACCGCGGCGAAGTCGTCGTAGCCGAGGCCGAGCCGGTCCATCACGCCGGGCCGGAAGTTCTCCACCACGACGTCGACGTCCGCGCCGAGGCGCGAGCAGCCGGTCGCGGATCGCTGGCGTCCTTGAGGTCCGACGGCGACGCTGCGCTTGTTGCGGTTGAACGCGAGGAAGCTGTCCATCTCGCCGTCGGTGGTGCTGGCCAGGATGCCCCAGAACCGCATCCACTCGCCGCCCGGCTTCTCGACCTTGACCACGTCGGCGCCGAGGTCGCCGAGGACCTGGGTGGCCAGCGGCCCCTGCAGGAGCTGGGTGAAGTCCAGCACCCGCACATGCGACAAGCGGGCCTGCCTCGGTGTCTGTCATGCGTGCTCCGCTCGGTGCGGACGAGGTCGTCCAGGATGCTGCTCCTCGCGGTCGAGGAGCGCGTCGATGAGGTGCTGGCGCTCGCGCCGAGGCCGACCGTGTCCAGCCGGCGCACGCCGAGCGGGTCGACCACCGTGCGCAGCGCGGTCAGCTCCTCGCTCGGTCGGGGGCTCGGTCGTGGTCAGGTCGGCGTGCGGCGATCACCTCGAAGCCGGTGCGGTCGCGCAGGTCGTCGAGGTCGACGCCGGGGTGCAGGGTGCGCAGCGTGAGCGCCGCCGAGCGTCCTCGTCGTAGCTCGAACATCCCGAGGTCGGTGAGCACGATCGTGCGGCCGGGGCGCAGGCCGTAGCGGCGGCGCTGCTCCGCGTCGTGCCAGGCGCGCCGCGCGCTGACCGTGCCGAGCTTCGCGACCAGTGTTGCGGGTGGCTCTGCCGCGGCAGGTAGACCATGAAGTTGGCGTGCAGGTTGGCCACGTCGGCCATGCCGCCCTGGCCGGGCAGCCGCACCGGCGTACCGTCCGTGTTTGGACACCCAGAGGTTGTTGGTGGCGCCCGTGCCGTCGACCTGGGCCGCGCCGACGACCTCGTGCGTGATCAGGCCGCGCTGGTAGTACCAGTGGTAGGTCTCGTCGCCGCCGGTGTGCGCCGCGGCGAGGTGGTGGTCGAGGAACTCGGCGGCGGCGAGCGACAGCGGGCGCACCGGCAGGTCGACCAGGCCGCCGTTGTGCGACATCAGCAGCAGGTCCGGGGCCCACAGGTGCTTGGCGAGCAGGTAGGCGGCGGTGGGCAGCGGGCTCGCCGCGCCGACCGAGCAGATGTCGTCCGGCCCGATGGTGCGGGCCAGCACGCACACCATCAGCTCGTCCGTCGTGTATTCCGCCGTGTACTCCGGCGGCGCCGCTCCGGGCGCTCGGCGAGTGCCGCGGCGACCCGCGCCGCGGGCAGCGCGGCCCGCGCGGTGAGCACGGTCCGCCGTGCCGGCGCGGGGGTCAGCCCGGGCAGCGGGCCGGCCGGTCCGGCGTCCACGATCTCGCGCAGCGCACGGAAGTCGGCCGGGTAGTGGGGCAGGCACGACGTCGGGTACGCGCCGAACGGCACCTCGGCGACCCGGGTGACGAACGTGCGCGGCACGCACGAACGAGCGCGCCGCGCCCAGCTCGCCGCGGCGTACCCGCTCCTCGACCGTCACGTACACCCGGTCGGCGGCGAAGATCGCCGGCATGTCCAGCCCGCGCGCGCCGGCCAGCTCGACGTTGCCGTCGTCGTCGGCGCGCTGCGCGTGCAGCAGCAGCACGTCCATCGGCAGCGGCGGCACCGCGCTCATCGGCGGGCCGTCCCCGCCGAACGGGTCGTCGAGGCCGCGGGCGAACCCGGCGGCGAGCGAGGAGCCCGCCGGCGACTGCATGACCTCGAACGGCAGGTTCTCCCCCGCCGCCCGGAACCCGTTGATGATCCCGAGCGCGGTCCACTCGTCCAGCTCCAGCTCGCCGGACTCCACCGCGCGGCGGAACCGCGGCGCGGGCCCGAAGCACGTCCAGGCTCGCGAAGCACAGCGTCGCCCGCGCGACCGCACCGTGGTCGAGCAGCAGCTCCAGCGGCAGCCCGCCGCCCCAGGCGACGTAGTGCAGGCCGGTGACGCCGGTGGCCGCGAGCGCACGCAGCGCCATGATCGGCGCGCGGGTGAAGTGGAACCCGCCGACGCCGACGCGGGCGCCGTCGGTGATGCCGTCGACGAGCGCGTCGACGGTCGGCACCCATCGTCATGACGCCGCCGCCCGCGCCGCCAGCCCGGTGAGCTCCTCGACGACGCGGCCCGGCGAGGCGCCGTCGCGCAGCAGCCGGACCAGCAGCCGGCTCCCGTCGCGCTGGAAGTCCGGCCACCACGGGTCCCGCGGCCGCAGGTACGCCGCGTCGATGGTGGCGCCGGGTGGCGCGACAGGAACCCGCCGGCCGCGGCGTCCGCGCCCGGGTCGTCCCACACCAGCCGGTTGCCCGGGCTGGCCACCCGCCCCGACCAGGACGTCGCGCTGCACGGCGGTGTCCATGCACCACGCGGCGAACGCGGCGGCCTCGGCGACGTGCGCGCTGTGCGGGAACACCGCGAGGCCCGCGCCACCGAGCACCGCGCCCCGCGGCCGGCCGTCCACGCCGGGCACGTCGGCGAACCGCAGCGGCGGGCGATGCAGGTTGGCGTAGCCGAACACCAGCGGCACGTACGCGATGCGGCTCGTCGTCGCGGGTCATCGCGTCGAGCAGGGCGGGCGGGTTGCGGTCGAAGCAGACCGGGTCGGCCAGCCGCGCCAGCTCGACGAGCATCTCGGCGCCCCGCGGGTCGCACCAGCGCGGCTCCTCGCCCGCGGCGAGGCACGCGTTGGCGGACAACGACATCAGGGCGCAGAACGCGTCGCTCGGGTACAGCGGCAGCGCCACCGAGCCCGGCTCGGCCTTGGCGAGCGCGAGCACGTCGTCCCAGGTAGCCGGGACGTCGGCCGCGTCGAGCCGGTCCGCGCGCGACACCGCCACCTGGCAGGCCGCGTCCACGCCGAGCGCCCAGGTGTGGCCCGTCCCACGCGTACGCGCCGCCGGACACCGACGCGGCGGTGATCGCGGCCAGGTCGGCCGCGGCCAGCACGGAGTCCAGCGGCACCAACGCCTCCCGGCGCGCGACCGCGCCGACCATCGGGTGGTCCATGAAGATCAGGTCGTAGCCGCCGTCCACCTGCCACACGGGCTGGTCGTTGAACTGCGCGAGCGGCCGCGCGTCCCACTCCAGCACCACGTCCGGCCGCACCGCGCGATAGGCCGCGGCGGCCGCCGCCATGGGCCGGACACACCGGGGATGGTCCCAACACAGGCCGCGCAGCCGTACGGTCATGAATCGAGTAAAACCATTTAACGACGCGCGTGTCAACGGATGCCCCGGCCAGTTCAACTGGACGGAGCATCGGCACGGTCTCGCCCCAGCCGGACCGAGCCCGTCATCGTCAGGTCGCTGCCGGTGCCGGTGCCCCTGACCGAGATCGGCCTGCGCGAAACCGAGCCGCGTGGCACGTGACCGGCTTCGTCAGACCTCGCCGAACCACGTCGACAGTGCGTCGGGCAGGCCGTCGCCGCCTGCCCAGGCCACGATGCCGTCCGGGCGGACGAGCACGCCCGGCAGGTCCGGCTCGTCCGGGCAGGTGGTCCGGACGACCGGCACGCCGGCCGGAATGTCCACATGCGACGGAACGCCGCCGAGGTCGAGCAGCAGGCCGGTGCCGTCGTGGAGGTGGTCGGCGGGCCGGGTGCCGTCGGCGAGAGCCAGGTCGGGGATGCCGCGGCCGAGCCACGGGTGGTCGCCGGGCAGGTCGTAGCGCTGCCACACCCCGGAGATCTTCTTGACGAAGTACGTGGTGCCGGTGACGGTCGCGACGAGGTCGGTCACGACGGCGCGCAGCGCCCGCGCGTGCACGTCGGGGCGCATGAGCGCGATCTGCGCACGCGTCCAGTCCAGCACCCACGCGCCGATCGGGTGGCGCTCGGCGGTGTAGGTGTCCAGCAGGTCCGCCGGCAGCCGGCCGCGCACGACGGCGGCGAGCTTCCAGCCGAGGTTCACCGCGTCGCCGACGCTCAGGTTCAGGCCCTGGCCGCCGAACGGTGAGTGCACGTGCGCCGCGTCGCCGGCCAGCAGCACCCGCCCGAGGCGGTAGGTGGTGGCCTGGCGGGCGTTGTCGGTGAACCGGGTCGCCGAGCGGACGCCGGTGATCGTGACGTCCACACCAGACACCGTGCGCAGGCTCTTCTCCAGCTCCTCGGCGGTCACCGGCGCGTCGCGCTCGGCCGGCGGGCCGTCGAACTCGACGGTGAGGATGCGGCCGGGGTTGGGGCCGTGCGCGTAGATCCCGGTGGGCGTGGTGTGCCAGCCGCGGACGAGCGCGTCGGCGCCCTCCATCTCCACGATGGCCTGGTGGCCGGTGATCTCCGGCGCGGTGCCGGGAAACTCGAAGCCGGCCAGCTTGCGCACGACGCTGCGGCCGCCGTCGCAGCCGACCAGCCAGCCCGCTCGCAGCCGCTCGTCGGCCGCGTACACCGTGACCCCGGAGTCGTCGGTGTCGAAGCCGGTCACCTCGACGCCCCGGCGAAGCTCGACACCCAGCTCGGTGGCGCGGTCGGCGAGGATCGCCTCGACCTGCTGCTGGGAGACGAAACCGACCGTGCCCGCGGGCCCCCGGCCGGCGAAGTCCGGGTCGGACTCGTCCAGCAGGTCGGCGGACAGCCAGAGGGCGGCGAAGTGCCCGGCGAACTTCGGTGGCCGCGCCATCGGACCGCGGTCCTTCAGGAACGCGCGGACCTGCGCCATCGACTCCTCCTGCGCGGCGGCGAGCCGGCCGAGCAGGCCGCGCCGGTAGAACGCCTCGGCCGTCGGGGTGTTGATCGCACCGGCCTTGATCGTCGGATCGGGTTCGGGGAGCCGCTCCAGCACGGCGACCGCGACCCCGTGCAACCGCAGCTCGCAGGCGAGCATCAGTCCGGCCGGCCCGGCGCCGGCGATGATCACGTCGTGGCCCATACCTAAATACTGTACTCGACTCAAAAATGAGTCGGGTACAGTATTTTGCATGTCCCTGCGTGAGCGGAAGAAGGCCGAGACGCGCCAGCGCATCGCCGACGTGGCCACCGCGATGTTCGTCGAGCGCGGCTTCGACAACGTCACGATCACCGAGGTCGCCGACGCGGCCGGGGTGTCGAAGGTGACGGTCTTCAACTACTTCGCACGCAAGGAGGACATCTTCTTCGACCGCGGCCCGCAGGCCGCGGAGCTGCTCACCACCGCCGTGCGCGACCGGCCGGCGGGCGAGTCGCCGCTGCGCGCCCTGCACCGGCTGTTCGTCCGCCTCGCCGAGGAGCACCACCCGATCGGCGGCTTCCGGGACCGCTACCCCGGCTTCTGGCGCACCGTGCTCGACTCGCCCGCGCTGCGGGCCAGGGCCCGGGAGGCGCTCGACGAACTCGAGGCGCACCTCGCCCGGCTCATCGCCGACACCAGCGACGACCCCGAGCCGCGGCTGACCGCGGCGGTGGCCATCGCCACCATCCGCACCACCTACACCGCCGGCGTCACCCGCATGCTGGCCGGCGCATCCGCCGACGAGGTCACGGCCGACCACCTCACCGCGGTCGGGCGCGCCTTCGACCTTCTCGAGAGGGGACTGCGATGACCCGCACCGGCACGGTCCGCACCGACGGCGCCGACCTGTACTTCGAGCGCCGTGGCGCAGGCCCCGCGCTGCTGATGATCTCCGGCGGCGGCGGGGACGCCGGGTACCACACGCGGGTGGCCGAGCTGCTCGCCGACAGCTACACGGTGCTCACCTACGACCGGCGCGGCAACTCCCGCAGCACGGTCGACGACCCCGCACGCCCGGCACGGATCGCGCAGCAGAGCGCGGACGCGCTCGCCGTGCTCGCTCACAACGACCTCGGCTCGGCGCTCGTGTTCGGCGGCAGCGGCGGCGCGATCATCGGCCTGGACCTGGCGGCCCGGCACCCGGACGCGGTCGACGGGCTCGTCGCCCACGAGCCGCCGGTCATCGACTGGCTGCCCGACGCCGCCGTCCACCGGGCCCTGTTCGACGAGATCGCCGCGATCGCGCGGCGGGAGGGCCCGTGGCCGGCCTACCTCCGGTTCGTCACCACCATCGACCGCCCCGACAGCCCGGCGCTCCTCAAGACCCGCACCGGCCGCCTGCTGCTCGCCGGACTGGTCCGCTGTGCCGGCCGGCTCGCCCTGCACGGACCCCGGCCGCTGCGCGAGGTCGCCCGCGTCCTGCACAACTCCCCGTACCTCATGACCTGCGAGGTCACGCCGTTCCTGGCCTTCGAACCGGACCTGGCGGCGCTCTCCGGCGGCGGGATCCCGATCGTCATCGGACGTGGTGAGCAGAGCCGCGCGTACTACCCGGGCCGGGCCGGTGCCGCCGTGGCCGAGCGCCTCGGCGTGCCGCTGGTCGAGTTCCCCGGCGGACATGCCGGCTACGTCCAGGAACCCGGCCCGTTCGCCGTCACGCTGCGGCGGACCATCGCCGGACTCCGGCGGGATTCGCACTTGTAACGGGTTTTGAACCAACGACCAGCAAGTTTGAACGTTCGGCCAACCTGCTCCGTATTCGGGAGTGCTAGCGGAGTCGGCCTCGTTCCTGGCGACCCCGCTATCACCCCAAGCATGGTGCGGCTTCACCCGCGCGGGCTCCCTGTTGCCCGACCCGTGAAGGCGCGTTCAAGAGGGCTGTTCGCGGGATCGACAAGGAGAGTCATGGCCAGCAGGTACAAGTTTGCCCGAGCGGGCGCGGGGGTAGCCGGCGCCGCCGTGCTGCTGATGATGGCCGCGGCCGTCCCGGCGTCCGCGGACCCCGCGACCGGCACGGTCAGCGACGGCGCGATGGGGCTGAACGTCAACGTCGGGGACGGGTTCAAGAGCGACCTGTCGACGCAGCTGATCGCGTTCACACTCGACGACGGCTCGAAGCTCGGCATGTACTGCGTCCAGATCGACACCGGCATCGACCGCGCACACCCGCTGGTCGAGAAGAACTGGGACGACTACCCGGAAGCCGACTCGCCGTTCAACGAGAACCGCGACAAGATCAACTTCATCTTGCACAACGGCTTCCCGGAGAAGAAGACCGGCGAGCTCGCCAAGGCGCTCACCGACAGCGGCGTCACGCTCAACGACGGCTCGCTCAGCGTCGCGGAGGCCATCGCCGGCACGCAGGCCGCGATCTGGCACTTCAGCGACGCGGTCGACCTGGACCGCAACAACCCGGTGCCGGCCGACGCCCGTGGCGGGCAGGACGTGCTGGCGCTGTTCGACATGCTGACCGGGCCCGGCAACGTCGGCCTCGACGACGAGCCGGACGCCGCGCTGAAGATCGACCCGGACCAGATGTCCGGCGAGGCCGGTGACCGGATCGGTCCGTTCAAGGTGACCACCACCGGCGCCGTCCAGAAGCTCGTCACGAGCCTGCCCGACGGCGTGCGGATCACCGACCTGGACGGCCGCGACCTGAAGGCCGAGCAGATCAAGAACGGCACCGAGCTGTTCTTCGACGTGCCCGAGGACACCGCGGCGGGTGCGGCGAACTTCGACATCACCGCGTCCGCGAGCGTCGACACGGGCCGGCTGTTCGTCGGCCAGAACTACAGCGCGGAGAACAAGACCCAGTCGCTGATCGTCGCGCAGGCCGCCAAGGCCGAGGTGAGCGCGAAGGCGAGCGCCGACTGGACCGAGGCGGGCCAGGAGGAGACCACCACCGCCCCGCCGGTCGCGCAGGGCAGCAACGGCGGCGGCCTCGCCGAGACCGGTGCCTCGATCTTCGTGCCGGTCCTGATCGGCGGCGTGCTGGTCGCGGCAGGCGTCGGCTCGCTGCTGTTCCTCCGCCGCAGGCGCACGTAGCGGTAACCCACTGAGGATGGCCCTCGCCCGGACTACCGGGCGGGGGCCATCTGCTTTGTGCGGCCCAGGGAACTGGCAGTAGTGCGCGGTAGCGTGGACGTCAGGTGACCCGTGCGGTTGTCCACCATGCCGATGAAGATCCGAATCGCCACTCCACGGAAGCGGCGTGTCGCTTGACCTCTACTTAGGGGGCTAAGTAGAGTAAAATCATGGCTTCAAGCGCCCTTCGCATGACCTTGCCGACACAACTCGTGTTAATGGCGTTACTCGAAGACCCGACGCGAGAAATGTATGGCCTGGAGGTCTGCGGTGCGGCCGGACTGCCGACCGGGACGATTCATCCGATCCTGGCGCGCCTAGAGAAGTTCGGCTGGTTGATGAGCGAATGGGAGTCTGGCGAACCACAGGAACTCGGACGACCACGGCGGCGGTACTACAGACTCAACCCTGACAACATCGCCGCGGCTCGCGCCGCACTTGCCAGAGCCCAAGCCACCGCCACAAGGCTTGGCACCCTTCGTCCTCGTTTGGCGGAGGGCAATCCGTGACCTCATCAAAAGAAATTCAGGCAATTCAGGCTCGGTACGCTCACCTCACGGGCACACTCGCTCCGTTTCGTCGTCTAACACGCGATGAGAACCGTAGCGTCGGCTGCCTACTGGCATCCGAGACCGAGCTACTCACCCAAGGTGTCAACCATACGCGGGCTGTCGTGGATCAACTCGAACATGATCTCGCGCACCTTCACCACCAGCCGGCCTGGAACGCCCCCGTAACCCAAATACGCCTTCTCGGCCGCCTGCTCGACCTCTTCCTCGCGTACACGAACGAACACATCGACGCCGTCAATGATTTCTCGGACAGCAAACGACGCAATCAGCTACTAAAGCACGGCACGTTTCGTTCGGCGGAAGCGTCGCTCTATAAAGTCGCCGATCACATCATCGAACGCGCAACGATCCTTGGCGGCGAGATCGACGTGGCCGCCGAGCAGAGTAGTGCGCGACGGGCCAGTCTCAGCCTGGAGTTGCCGGCCACGACCAAACGAGGCCCTCGTCTCTCGCGCGAGCGCACGAGAGACCACGAAACTCGCACGCCGCGACCGTCGGTTCCCGCCGGCACGAGCCCAACCTCTCGCATACTCACTGCCTGTGCGGTCTACTTCCTGCCCTCACGCGACAAATCCCGCTACCAGGAAGAGTTCGCATCCGAACTCTATGCCCTGCGGTCGATGCCTCGACGAACACAGGTTATCTACAGCTTTCGCCTGGTGCTACGCACGTACCATCTGCGTCGCGCGCTGAGCGAGCTGCCACCTGCCGCAACGGCGAGGGAGCATCAGTAAGTCCATATTGTCAAATCGTCACCTGAACGCAACACTCAACTGTCTCCACCAACCGCTGCGAGTACAAAACACATGCCCGAAACCGCCGAGCAGACTGTTTCAAATTCGACTCTCGTTCGCCAAGCCGAAAAAGATGTCGAGAAACGCGCAGGCAAGTACGATGTATTTCTTTGTTACAACAGCCGAGATCTGGACCAGGTAAGAATAGTCTCCGAGCAACTACGAATGCACGGAGTACGACCATGGCTTGACGTCGAAGAAATTCCACCTGGCGCACTATGGAAAAGAGAAATCACCAGGCAAATCTCATCGGTCGGATCCGCCGCTGTATTTGTTGGACGATCCGGCCCGGCGCCGTGGCGAGACGCCGAGATCGACTTGATCTTGACGCAGTTTATTCGCTCACGAAAGCCAATCATCCCCGTAATCCTGGAGGGCAGGCGAGGTCAGCCAAGACTTCCGAACTTCCTGAGCTTGCGCCGGTGGGTCGATATGAGGGTTCCTGAGCCCCATCCGATCCAACAGTTGATCTGGGGTATAACCGGGCAGGAACCAAAATTCACCGGTTGTCCACAGAACTGACTGGGACAGACAGAGCGATGGCCCAGGCGCATCGCGCCTGGGCCATCGTCCACAGTGGAGCTGTCAGAAGATCTCGTAACCCGGGGTGAGAACCTTGTTCGGGTCGAACTTCTGCTTCGCGGCGTCCAGCTGGCCGAACGCGCCGCCGAAGTGGGCACGCCACTCGCCGCCGTTCAGCGGGAAGGCGCTCACCGGGTACAGCGCGCCGCCCGCGCCCTTGACGCGGCCGTAGATCTGCTTGTTGACGTCCACGAGGCGCTGGGCGTTCGCGGCGTCGTCGGTGGCCGGGACGCGGACGAAGTTGAACGCGTACATCAACCCGTCCGACGCCGTCGCCAGCAGCGGCGACTGGATCGCGGACTTCTTGATCGGCGACAGCACGATCTGGCCGAACTGGCCCAGGTCGTTCGCCGGGTTGATCGCGCCCAGCTCGGCGTTGACGACGGACTCGACCTGCGAGTCGCCGATGAACGTGGTGAGCCACGGGTGCGGGAAGAACCACTGGCCGTTGGCCCGCAGCGCCGCCTCCAGCGCGGCGAGCCGGTTCAGGTAGTCGAAGTAGGCCAGCGTGGTGGGCGTGCGCTGCGCCGGGTCGTCCGACAGGCCGGCCACCAGCGCGTTGTCGTCCGGCGGGTTGCCGGTGAAGTACTTCGCCGCGTCGATCTTGAAGCCGAAGCCGCCCGTCGGCTTCGCGACGATCGCGCCCTGCACGGCGTCGAAGCGGTTGTCGCCCGCGAGCAGCCGCTCGTCCTTCAGCATGGTGGCGAGGTCCGCGTAGAACAGCCCGAAGCGGCGCACCGACTGCGGCGCGTCGATGAGCTTGATCGTCGCCTTCGTGATGACGCCGACCTGGCCGAGGCCCGCGCGCACCGCGTTGAACAGGTCCGCGTTGCTGCCCGCGGAGCAGGTGACCTTGTCGCCCTTGCCGGTGACGACGTCCATCTCGATCACGTTGTCGGCGACCACGCCGAACGACGACGTCGTGCCGCCGACCCCGCCGACGACGATCGTGCCGCCGACCGAGAGCTCGATGTAGTCGGGCAGCACCGGCGGCGTCTTGCCGGCCGCCAGCGTCGCGGAGAGCACCTCGCTCCACTTCGCACCCGCGTCGACGACCACCCGGTCGCCCTGCACGGCGCCGACGCCGTGCAGTGCCGACATGTCCGCGACGACGCCGTCCTGCGCCTCGGACCGGCCGAACGTCGAGTGGCTCTGGCCCTGCGGGGTGAACTTGCGGCCACGGTCGGAGGCCCACTTGATCGTCGCGGCGATGTCGTTGTCCGACCCCGGGATCAGGACCGCCTCGGGTGACTTGTGGACGATGTGACCGAAGTCGTCGGCGGCCGCATTGCGAGTGGCCTCGTCGAAGCTGAGCTGACCGTCCAATGGGGGCGGTGGCACGTCCTGCTTGGGCTCGGCCGCGAAGGCGCCTCTGGTCGCCACAGCCGCAACGCCAGCCGCTCCTGCGGCGAGACCGGCGGCCAACACGGCTCGACGATTGGGCTTCATTCGGGGTCTCCTCTACTGGGGTCAGGGCGCGCCGACGACAAGTGGCACCACCTCCTGATACGGACATGATCAACGATCTGGTTCAGCCGTGGGGCAAGAACGCGTGATTAATTCACCAGCAACATGCAGATCACGGCTGGGTGACCACGCTGCGGCCATCTGTGCGACATGTTGGTAACGGTGTGTGTCACGGGTTGGTGGATCTCATGCATTTGGATGAGTTCAGATCCACCCAGGTCAGGCACAGTGCTTCGCGTGGGAGTCCGTCGATTAGCCCCTGGCGATGATCAGGCGCAGGTTCGCGCATGATCGTCGCCGGTCTGGTCGCGCTCCTCGTCGTGGGTCCCAGCCTGATCGTCCACGGCCTGATCCGGCTTGCCCGCCGCCGGCGCAAGCCCGCCCCCGCGCGCGGGGTCGACGCCGAGACGGCCGGTGTCGCGATCCTGATCGTCGCGCACGATGAGGAGGACCGGGTGCTGGACGCGCTCGCCGCGGCCCGCGAGGTCGTGCCGGCGGCGAACGTCCACCTCGTGTCCAACGGCTCGTCCGACGGGACCGCCGAGCTCGCGCACCGGCTCGGCGCGGAGGTCGTCGAGACCTTCGGCACGCTGACCACCAGCGCCGCCACCGCCGCCGGCGTCCAGGCGTTCCGCCTGCTCGACCGGTTCACCTACGTCCTCGTCCTCGACGTCGGCACCCGCCTCGCCCCCGGCCACCTCGAGCGCGCGCTCCCCCTGTTCACCGACCCCGGCGTGGCCGCCGTGGACGCCCGCGTCGCGCCCGACTGGCTGCCGCCGCGCCGGATCCTCGCCGCCTACCGGGGCCGCCGCCACGTCCTCACCCAGTCGTTCGGCCGCGCGGCCGGACCGCCGGCCGCTGTGACCCGCGGGCTGCCCAGCGTCGGCCGGATCTACCGCACGTCCGTCCTCGCCGAGCTCGAG
Organism: uncultured Actinomycetota bacterium; assembly: GCA_963841395.1. Taxonomy (GTDB): domain Bacteria; phylum Actinomycetota; class Actinomycetes; order Mycobacteriales; family Pseudonocardiaceae; genus Actinophytocola. Next base: position 267,381 of record CAWJCX010000054.1, on the reverse strand, counting down.
CTGGACCCGCCGGGTCTCGTCGAGCCGGACCTCGACCTCACGCTGCAGCTCTACCGCAAGAACCTGGGTCGCGCCGCGCTCTGCCCCGGCGCGCCCGCGGTCATCGCGAGCTCGCTGCGGCTGCGCGACCACCGGCGGCTCACCGGCCGCGGGATCGCCGGGCTCTGGCAGACGGCACGCCGCGGCCGGGTCGGCCTCCCGCTCGCCGCGCAGCTGGTGGAGCTGGTCGCCGCCGCGGCGGTCGTCGCGCTCGTGCCGCTCGCGGTCGTCCTGCTCGCCCTGCCGGTGGACTGGGCGCCGCTCGCCGCGGCCCGGTCGGTCGTGGGTCCGGTGGAGCTCGGGCTGGGCCTGGTGCTCGCCGACTACCTGCTCACCGTCGCGGCGGCGCTCGCCGCGCGGCAGCCGCGCTACCTCCTCGCCGGGGTGCTGTTCCCGTTCCTGCGGCTGGTCGACGCCGCCACCGTGCTCCGTGCCTCGGTCCGGCCCCGGCCGGTGACCGCCGAGAAGGTCGAGACGGTCCGGGCCGAGATGATTCCCCGCGTCACGGTCCCGGCGCCACGCCAGGAGCCGGACGCGCCGAAGCCCGCGCGCACGCCCCGCGCCCATCGCTGGCCGGTGGCGGTCGGCTGGGTGCTGTGGGTCGCGGCCGCCGCGGCAGCGGTCACCCGCGTCGTGCTCGCCCTCCCGACCCTGCCCGCCTCGACCGCCGAGATCGCCCTGGCCCAGACCGGCTACGGCCGGTTCGCCGACGTCGGCGTGCCGGCCCTGCCCGCCTCCCTCGCGTCCACCGACCGCCAGCTCACCGCGTACGCCTGGCTGGCCGATCCGTTCGCCCGGCACGGCAGCGTGCTGACCAGTGCCCGCGAGCTGTCCGTCGTCGCCGTCGTCGTCGCGCTGGCCGCGTTGCTGCTGCTCACGATCGTGCTGCGGCTGCACCCGCTGGCGAGCGCAGCCGCGGTCATCGTGCTCGCCCTCGCCGGGCCGGCCGTCACGGTGCTCGGCGCGATCGGGCCGGGCGTGCTCGCCGTCGCGTGGCTGGGGCTCGCGGCCGTCGGCGCCGTCTGCCTCACCCGGGCGCTGGCCCGCGACCGGCTGCTGCTCGTCATCTTCGCCGGCGGGCTCACGCTCGCCACCGGGCTGGCGGCCGCGGCGACCGCACCGCTGCTGATCATCCCGGCCGGCATCGGCGTGGCCACCTGGCTGTGGTTCCTCGACGTCGAGCGGTACGACCCCGACTCGACCTGGCGTGGTCACGCGGCCGTCGTGCTGTTCGCGGCCGGCAGTATCACGGCGCTGCTGTGGCGCGCGGGCCTCGTGCTCGGCCCCACCGGCGGCGCGCTCGGCGGCTACCAGCGGCCCGCGCTGCTCGCGGCGGTCACCGTCGCCGCCGGTGCGGGGCTCGTGGTCGTGCGCGTCCGGCCGGTCGCGGTCGCCACCCTCGCCGGCGTCGGCCTCGCTGTCGGCTTCGGCGCGCAGGCCGACGTGCTGCTGCCGGTGCTGGTGGCCGCCTCGGCGGTCACCGCGGCGATGCTGCTCGACGCCGCCGTCCGGTCCCCCGCACCGGTGCTCGCCGGCGGGCTGGCCGCCGCGCTCACGGCCGCCGCCGCGGTGGCCGGCGTGCTGATCGCACCACCGACCGCGCCGACCGCCGACCACGTCGCGCTCGCCGGCTGGGTCGGCAACCAGGTCGAGACCGGCGGCTCGCTGACCGTCCCGCCCGACATCTGGGCCGACCTGCATCGCGACCTGGCGCGGGAGGAGCCGCGGACCGCGGTCCGGCGCGGCGGCGACGAGCCCGCCCAGGGGCTGGTAGTGGTGCACGGAAAGGCGCCCGGCGGCCACCTGCTGGGCCACTTCGGCTCGCTGACCCTGGTGACGACCCGGCTCGACGAGAGCTACCTCGACCCGGCCCCGCGCGCGACCGCCGGTGAGCAGCTCGTGCGCAACGAGCGGCTGACCGCGAGCAAGCAGGCCCGCGCGGCCCTGCTTGCCGGACGGGTCGACCTGCGCGCGATGGCCGTGCTCGCCGGGCTGTGCGGCGAGTTCGACATCACGCTCGTGCGGACCGGGAACTCGGCGCACGAACGCGGCTCGGGCCTGCCCGACCGCACCCTCGTCGTGTCCACATCGGACGGACAAACTGGGCAGGACGCCGTGCTCGACTGGCTTTCCACCCAGGAGCCACCTTTCGCGCCGGCCATCACCCGGCGCACCCCGGAAGGCGTCGCGATCAGCTGGCGCCTGCCGGAACTGCTGGACGGGGCAACGGGATGAGACCGAAGGGCTGGTTGGCCATGAGGAAGATCCACTGGAAGGCACTGGGCGTCGCGGTACTGGTCAGCTCGCTGACCGTGGCGCTCGGCGGCGCGGTGCCGGCGTCCGCCGAGAAGAGCGGCTCGTACCTGCGCCTGGCGCACCTGTCGCCGGACACCCCACGCGTCGACGTGTATCTCACCGCGTTCGGCAGACCGAACTTCCACGAGGAGGTCAAGGGCGTCGGGTACGGCGACGTGTCGGACTACCAGACGATCCAGCCGGGCGAGTACACCATCGCGATGCGCCCGGCCGGCGCGGCGGCGAGCACGAAGGCGGTGATCTCGGCGACGCTGTCCGCCAAGCCGGGACGCGCGTACACCGTGGCCGGGCTGGGTGCGTTCGCGAGCCTGGCGCTGAAGGTGCTCGACGACGAGATCAGCCTGCCGCCCGCGGGGCAGGCCCGGATGCGCGTGGTCAACGCCGCCCCGCACGTCGGGGACCTGAGTATCAAGCGGGAGGGTACGGCGGTCATCGAGCGCGCGGCGTTCGGCAGCGCGAGCACGTACGTGTACGTGCCGGCCGGCTCGACGACGCTGACCGTGGCGCCGGTCGAGGCGAAGCCGACCAACATGCCGGTCACGCTGGAGGCCGGTGGCGTCTACACGGTGCTGGTGCTGGAGAAGAACGGCGCGCTGTCGGCCGGTGTCCGGCAGGACGCGCGGGGTGCGGCCGTCGTGCCGCACGGCGCTATCGAGACCGGGCTCGGCGACCCGGCCGGTGGGGACACCGGGCTGGCGCTCGTGCTGTTCGTGGCCGCCGCGGCCGCGGGCGGCGCGCTGGTGGCGACCACCCGGCGGCGCCGGGTCGCGTGACGGGCCGGCACCACCTGACGCGCAGCGCGACGGCCGGCCGGGCCGTCGCGCTGCTCACCGCCCTCGCCGTCCTGCTCGCGGCCGGCGTGCTCGCACTGGGCGCCGACCAGCCCGGGGTGGTGGCCGAGACGGTGGACCGCCCGGCCGCGGCTCGCCAGCCCGCCCCGGCCCCGACGTGGACGGTCATGCCGATGTCGCCCGCGCCCGCCGCTGCCCGGCCGGTCCGGCTGCGGATCCCGGCGATCGGCGTCGACAGCCGGATCGTGGACATCGGCGTCGACGGCACCGGGGCGCTGATCCCTCCGGCCACGACCGACGTGACCGGCTGGTTCACCTCCGGGCCGGTGCCCGGCACGATCGGGCCGGCGTTGCTGGCCGCGCACGTCGACTCCCGCGCGGGGCCCGGCGTGTTCTTCCGGCTCACCGAGCTGCGGCAGGGTGACGTGGTCACCGTCGACCGCGCCGACCACAGCTCGGTGTCCTTCGTCGTCGACTCCTCGGCCCGGGTACCGAAGACGGCGTTCCCGACCGACCTCGTGTACTCGCCGAAGCCGGTGTCGATGCTGCGGCTGGTCACGTGCGGCGGATCCTTCGACGCCAGCGTGCGGAGCTACCGGGACAACATCATCGTCGAAGCCACCATCAGGTGAAACGGTTTCGTCTCCAACGCGATGAACGGGCGAGACGGTAGGCCTCGGCGATGCGAGCGCCGCGGACCTGCGCGAGCGTTGGGGGTGGGCGGGTTTGGACTGGCACCCGGAACGGCGGCGGGCTCCCGGCAGGCGGCTGGGCGATGTCCGCAACGCCACGGTGTTGCGCACGGTGGGCACGGACATCGCGTTGCTGAGCCAGCAGGTGGAGTCGATCCGCACGGACGAGGGCGTGCCGCGCGAGGTCCGCGACCGGCTCGAGATGATCGACCACGAGCTGGCCAGGATCGCGCGACTGACCGACAGCGCGGTGGTGCCGCCCGCGCCGCGGGTGCCCGACGAGACCGCGAACGTCCAGCGCATGGCCGCACACCTGACGGATCGCGAGTGGCAGTGCCTGGAGCTGCTGGTCCGCGGGCTGAACACGCGGGCGATGGCGCAGCGGCTGAACGTCTCCATCACCACGGTGCGCACGCACGTCCAGTCGCTGCTGGCGAAGCTGGGCGTGAACTCGCGGCTACAGGCGGTGGCGCTGGCGATGCGCACCGCGCTGCTGGACCAGCCGCCGCGGCGGGGCGCGCGGCCAGGGTGAGCGCTGCCACGGTGCATCGGGGGTTCGTTGGGGGTTTCCCCGACGACGTAGCCGGCGCGGCTTCCTAAGGTGGTGTCATGTCTTCCACGCGTCCACTCCACGAACTGCTCGCCGACCTAGCCGGCGACGGGGATGCCGGGCGCGCGCATGGCGACCCGGAGGCGTACCTGGCCGCGAACGGCCACGCCGGCCTGCCGCCCGACCTCGTGGCGAAGGCGGTGGTCAGCTACGCGGACACCGCGCCGGTCGAGGTGGCCGAGCACCTGGCCCCGTTCGTGACCACGCACTCGGCCGTCCCGGCTGACGAGCCGCCGTCCGACGACTGGTACGACCTGCTCACGACGGCCCCCGCGGCCCCGGCCGACGACCTCGACCCGGACCCCGGTCTGGACCCCGACCAAGACCCCGACCTGTCCGACGACGCCCCGTGGTCCCCCGACGACGACCCGGGCCCCGGCCTGGACTTCGGCACCGGCTCGGCCGACGACCTGGACGCCCCGGCCGACGCGGACGACTCCGCCACGGACGACGACCAGTCGCCGGCCGGCACCCACGACCAGCCGGCCCGCGAGGCGGCGTGGACGGACCTGGACCCGGAGTCCGCCGACCTGGACGCCCTCCCGGCCGCCGACTCCGAGAACGCCGAGGACTCCGACGAGGACGACTCCGACGACGACCTGAGCTGACCCGCTGGATCCCGGCAGTCCTCGTCCGCCTCGGCGGACGGGGACTCTTTGCTGTGCGGAACCAGCGACTTGCCAAAGCAGCGGAAGGGCGGGTCCGGTGTGGACCCGCCCTTCCGCGCTGCTGTCGGTCGGGGACCGGTCAGGGGCCGGTCGGCACGGCGTCGGTGGGGATCTCCGAGGTGGTGACATCGGTCGTCGTGGTGGTGGTTTCCGTCGTGGAGCTGGTGGTCGTGTCGTTGTTGTTGTGGTGGTTGCCGTTGTCCGTCGGCGGTTCCTCGTCCGTGATCGAGGTCGTCGACGAGACCGTGCGGGTGATCGGCACGCAGTTGCCCGTCACGTAGGCGCCACTCTCGTCCGGCACGAGCAGGTGCTCCGCGTCGGCGATGCGGGCGCAGACCTTCTTCGCGCCGTCACCGATGGCGGACTTGTAGCGCGGGTCGGTCAGCTCCAGCACGGCCGGCCTGCGGTCCTCGTTGTACCACTTGCCCTGCTCGCTTTCGGGCACCTGCTGACCCATCACGCCCGCGGACGGGTCGGTCCCGTCGCCGCCGTAGATGTGCAGGTGGACGCCGCCGTGCACGGCGAACTTCGCGCCGTCGCTGCGGTAGTCGATGGTGATCTTCCCGTCCGCGACGATCGCCGAGGTGAGGCACACCCAGTGCGGGTTGGCCATGATCTCCGGCGTGCACTGCTCGTCGGCCGGCAGCGAGTCGGCGGGCACGCTCGACGTCTGCCCCACCGAACCGGCGCGCTGCTGCTGGTCGTCGCCGCCGAACACGTTCAGCGCAACCGCGACCGCGGCCAGCACCGCGAGCACGATGACCCCGGACGCGGCCACGAGGATCCGCCGTCGCTTGTCCGGCGACTCGGGCGGCCCGACGGGCTCCCGCGCCGGCGCTTCGGTGGCCGGCCGCTCGTCCGCCGCCCATCGCTGCGGCCCCCCGGCCCGCGAGGACCGAGCGGTCGGCGGCGCGGGAAACCCGCCCGGCGGCGACGCGAGGGGATCACGCGAACCCACCGCGGGCCCGCCACGAGGCGGCGTCTGCGTACCCGCCGGCGCCTCGGCCCCGAACGCCCGCCCGGTCCCCGGTCCGAACCGCGTGCCCGGCCCGGCGGCCTGGTCCGCACCGGCGGATCCCGGACCGCCTTGTCCCCCAACGGATCCACCGGCCCCCGCCGTACGTCCGCCCGGCCCCGTCTGCCCAGCGCGCGGTGCACCAGGACCGCCACCTTGCCCCGCCTGCGTACCCGGCGCCGCAAATCCCCTGCCCGGAGTACCGGCGCCGCCACCCGGACGCCCGCCCGGACCGCCACCCTGGGCACCACCGGAGCCCGGAACACCTTGTCCCCCAACGGATCCACCGGCCCGGCCGGCCGCGCCCGCGCCCGGCCCGCCGCTCAGCGCCGCCTTCCCGCCACCAGCCGCGGCACCCGCGGCCAGTCCGCCCAATCCGGCCGCAGCCGCCCCCAGCGCCGCACCACGCCCCGCACCCGGCCCGGAGCCCCCTGGACCGCCAGGCCCGGCGCCGCGCGAACCACCGGGACCACCGGCCAGACCGCCACCGACCCCGCCGATGGCCCCGCCGGCCAGCCACGCCGCCCCCAGCGCCACGGCGTGCTTCGGATGCGTGTCCACCGCGACCGGCCGGCCCAGCTCGGCCGACACCAGCTGCCCCACGATCGGCATCCGCGACGAGCCGCCCACCAGCAGCACCGAGTGCAGCTGCGACGGCTCACAGCCGGCCGAGCGCACCGCGCGCTGCAGCGCCTCGATGGTCCCGTGCAGGGACGGGCGGACCATCGACTCCAGCTCGCCGCGGGTGAGCCGGACCTCCGTGGTCACCGACGGCAGCAGCACCGGGATGGCCGTGTCCGTGTCGGCCGACAGCGCCTCCTTGGCCGCCACGCACTCCTCGCGCAGCCGGGCCACCGCCGCGATCGCCGCGGGGTCGTCCTCGTCGAGGTCGTCCAGCTTCGTGCCCAGCGAGACCCGGACGTGGTTGAACACGGCCGCGTCGAAGTCGATGCCGCCCAGCCGCTCGATCCCCTCCGGCTCGCCGAGGATCGCGAACCCGGTGGCGGTCCGCCGCAGCACGGCCGCGTCGAAGGTCCCGCCGCCCAGGTCGTAGACCGCGACGGTCGCGCCGACGCCGAGGCGCTGCTCCTGCGCGTAGTTCACCGCCGCCGCCTCGGGCTCGGTCGCGAAGCTCACCGACGGCAGGTCGGCCATCCGCACCGCCTGCCGCAGCAGGTCGGTCTTGTACGGCCCCCAGTTCGCCGGGTGCGACACGCACACCGACGACGGCGGCCCGCCCTCGCGGGTGACCACCTCGGCGACGACCGCCTTCAGCAGCTGCGACATCAGCGACTCGGCCGAGTGCGGGGTGCCGCCCAGCAGGATCGGTGTCGTGTCGCCGAGGCGGCGCTTGAACTCGCGCGCCACCCGGCTCGGCTCGGTCAGGCCGCGGCGGTTGGCGGCCTCGCCCGTCAGGAACGTCTCGTCCGACCGGAGCAGCACGACCGACGGGATCGCGGCCCCGCGCCCGCCCAGCGACACGATCTGCGCGCGCCCGTCCCGCCACACCGCTGCCGCGGTGAACGTGGTGCCGAGGTCAATGCCGAGTGCGTACATGGTGAAACTCCGGGAGTTCTCAGTGACGGGAAAGATCGGCCAACATGCCTTCGCACGAGCGGACGGCCACCCTTGCGGCGACCGCGAGCTCGTAGGTGGTGAGCGGGTTCTCCGCGCGGCGCTGCCAGCGGGTCAGCGCGTCGTTCGCGGCGGCGGTGAGCTCGGCGCCGCCGGCGTCGGACGGCAGCCGCAACCGCTGGTGGGTCGCGCCACCGGCACCGCCGATGACCCGCTCCAGCTCCGCGACCACGTCCTCCTTGCCCGACACCCATCCCGAGCGCAGGCCGGAGAGCACCCGCAGCTCGTTGAACGGGTGCGCCGAGGCGACGACGGCCTCGACCTCGGCGGACAACCCGTCCGCGCCGGGCCGCGTCGACGCGCGCACCACCTCGGCCACGGCCAGCAGTGCCGAGCGGCACTTGAGCACGTCGCGCCGCTCGAAGAACAGTGAGGACAGCAGGTCCTGCAGCTGGTTGAGCCCGCTGCGCTCGGCGAGCTCGCGGGCCAGCTCCGTGGCGGTGCCCGCGACCTGGCGACGCAGCATGGTGCTCGCCAGCCGCACGCCGAACAGCCCGAACCGGTCCAGCAGCGCGGTGCGCTCGGTCTCGGTCAGCCCCAGCTCCGGCCGCGTGGACACGAACCGGTCGGCCGACAGCAGCAGCTCCTCCGCGTCGCGCACCTCGAGGTCCGAGATCGTGCGCAGCCGGCCGACCTCCTCCTCGGTCAGCGTCACCGCGGTCTCCGCGAGCAACCCCGCCACCGGGATCACCGACTGCACGAGCCGCCGCACGTTCGGGTCTTCGCCGAGCCGCGCGGCCACGCGCCGGGCCGAGGCCATCGAGTCCAGCCGGCCCACCGCGATCTCGTCGGCGCGCGACAGCACCCCGATCGCGTTCACCGGGCTGGGCCGGGAGACCTCCGAGTCGTGGAAGGCGCGCAGGAACTCGACGTCGCCCGCGTGCAGGTGGCGCATCAGGTAGATCACCGCGTCGGCCGGCGTCTCCTCCTCGTCGGGCACCAGCAGGTCCCACGTGCGCCGCGACGCCGACTCGGTCAGCGAGCCGATGCCGGGCGTGTCCACGAGCGTCACCGCGCGCAGCGCCTGCGCCGGCCAGGTCACGACGAGCTCGTCCACGTCCTCGGCCGCGAGCCCGCCGAGGTCGATGTCGAGCTGGCCGTCCTCGCGGGTGAACCGCAGCTGGCGCGGCGGTGCGTGGCCGACGTGCGCGCGTACCTGGTAGGTGTGGCCGTCCTGGTACCAGGTGACGATCCGGGTGCACTCGCCCGCGTCGGTCGGCGCCAGCCGCTCCCCGACGAGCGCGTTGAGCAACGTGGACTTGCCGGCCTTGACCCGCCCGGCGACCGCCACGCGCAGCGGCTGGTCCAGCCGGTCGTGCAGGGCGGCGAGCCGGCCCGCGTACGGGGTGCCGCGGTAGCTGTCGAGGGCGCGGGCGAGCACCGCACGCGTGCGGTCGACGAGGGTCGGCGGGGTCGACGTGGTCACTGGGCCACCGCCTCGGCGCGCTCGCGCAGCTGGCGGATCCGGCCCAGCTCGGCCTCGACGTCCTTGAGCCTCTTCTCGCGTTCGGCCTGGGTCTTCTTGGCCGCCTCGGTGGCCCCGGTCAGCGCCTTCGCGTTGGACTTGGCGAGCTCCTCGGCAAGGGTGGTGTAGTGGTCGCGGAGCTCGCGCTGCACCCGGCGCAGCGTGTCGCGGGAGTCCTTGGCCGCGACGAAGGTGATCTTGTCGCAGTACTTGCGCATCTCGTTCTTGGCTTCGGTGCGCCGCTTCTGGATCTGCCGCTTCTTCTCCTCGCGCAGCCCGCGGTGGCCGAGCACCAGGCCGATGCCGATGCCGATCGGGCCGAGCATGACCCCCACCATGCTGCCGATGACGGTGAACATCATCGCGCCGCCGTAGGCGCTCTTCAGCGCCACCAGCGCCTGCTTGGCCGCGCGCATCTTCTTCAGGTCGAGGTCCTCGCCGAGCTGGCCCGCGTCGGCGATCTGCGTCGGGTCGTGCACGTCGAACTGGCGGTACAGGCTCCCGGACGCCTCGCGGAAGTGCTCGCCGACCCGCTCGCTGATCTCGGTGGCCCGGTCGCGCAGGAACTCGTAGTTGGCCAGCAGCTCCGCGGCCGTCCGCGACTGCAGCCAGGGGCCGATCTCGGCCCACGTGTCGGCCGGGTCGCCCGCCTCGATGGCGGCGTCGGCCTCCTTCTGGATGTCGCGGATGCGGGAGCGCAGGTCGAAGTCGATGTCGGAGGTGAGGTCGCCGATGCCGTCGTTGAGCGTCTGGTTCCACTTCGCGGCGGCGCTCTTCAGCGACTCCACCCGCGACTTGACCGCGGTCAGCTCGTCCACCACGCGCTGCGCGGTGGCCGGGTCGGCAAGCGCCTCGCGCTCGGCGGCGAAGGACGTCTCGAGGTGGTCGCACAACGACACGACCTCGACGGCGGCCTCGGTGGCCAGCCGCTTCTCGGCGCTGCCGCCGACCTGGTCGCGGACGATCTTGATCAGTGCGGGGAAGCCGGACTCGGTGTTGAGGTCGGCGTCGCCGTTCTTGACCGCGCGGGCACGCAGCGCCGAGGACACCGGCAGCAGCGGGACGTCGACACCGGCCCTGGCCAGGTGCCCGGCGTCGAGGTCACGGATGCGCCGCCACGACGGGTAGAAGTCGGTCTTGGTGATCACGCAGGCCACGGTCGAGCACATGGACCGGGCCCGGTGCAGGAACTCCATCTCGCTGTGCGTCAGCTCCTGCGCGGAGCTGGTCACGAACACGACCGCGTCGGCCAGCGAGATCGCGGCGAGGCTCGCCGCGGAGTGCGCGGAGCCGAGCCCGCCGATGCCCGGGGTGTCGACGAGGACCAGGCCGGAGGCGAGGATGGTGCGCGGGATGCGGATCTCGACGCCGGTCACCCGGGCCTCGCTGCCGTTGCCGTAGACCGCAGCCCTCGACGACGTGCTTGCGCACGTCGGCCAGATCGATCGTCTCGCGCGGGGAGTTCTCGTCGGCGCGGCACAGCTCGGCGACCGCCGTCTCGCCGTGCCGCACGAACGTCGGCACCGCGGTCGCGGCGTCGTCGTCGACCGGGCAGATCGGCGCGCCGACGAGTGCGTTGACGAGCGAGCTCTTGCCCTGCTTGAACTCGCCGGCGATGACCACGTTGATCACCGGGTCCGCGAGGCGGCGTTTTGCCTCGGTGAGCCGGGCGGCGAGGTCCGGCCGGTCGAACACCTCGCAGGCACGCAGGCCCAGGTCAACCAGGTCCGTCGCGCGGGTCGCCGGTCCGGCGGCCGGTGCGGTGGCCGACTTGGTCGTCATGATCGCTCCTGTGTGGACGGTAGGTGGGTCGGAAGACGCGGCAGCGGGCGGTCCAGGCCGGGACGTGTCCGGCGGCTTCCTCGTCCGCCGGACACGGCCCGGAGGCCCGGTCCTGCCCGCTTCGAGTGGTGGGGCTACTGCGCGGCGACGGCGTCGTCGCCGCTCTCGACCGTGTCGTTGTCCTCGACCACGCTGATGTCGTTGTCCTCGACGGTGTCGTTGTCCTCGATCACGGTGGTGTCGTTGTCCTGGACCGCGGTCACCGTGTCGTGGCTGTCGGTGGTGTCGTTGTCCTCGACGTCGATGTCGGTGACGTCGCCACTGCCGGTGCTGACGTTGGAGTCCTCGATGTCGTTGTTCGAGGTGTTGTTGACGTCGCCGTCACCGAAGTGGAGGACGCTGTCCGTCCGCGCTGCCGTCGACGTTGGCGGTCTCGTTGTCGTCGCCCACCACGTTGTCCTCGGCGTCGCCGCCGGCGTTGACGCCGGTGTTCACGCCGGTGTTGACCCCGGAGGCGTCGCCCTCGGCCTGCACGGCACCGTCGCCGGTGTTGGCCTGGCCGAGGTTGTCACCGTCGATGATCTGGCTGCCGTCACCCGAGGCGTTGTTGATGTCGACGTCGCCGAAGACGTTGCCCTCGATGTCCACGCTGTTGTCGACGCTGTTGTCGATCAGGTTCGTGACGTAGTCGTCACCTTCGTAGGTCTGGTAGGTGACGTAGTTGAGGTGCTGGACGACCTGCTCGATGCCCTGCGAGTGCCCTGCCGAGGAACCCGGCCCACCGCCACTGCTGTAGCCACCCTGCACCGCGGACCTGGCGTCCTGGGTGACCGAGGGGTCCGCGCAGGCCGCCTGCACGGCTCCTTCCATGTCCACTGCGGACAGATCATGGTCGGTCACGCCCTGTGCGGCGAGCATCCCCCGCTGGGTCCTGGGCGTACTGAACGGCGAAGTTCCGGTCGGTCAGCAGGTTGCGGATGAACTCCTGGATGACCTCGGTGACGTTGATGGGCATTGTTCCTCCTCGATCGGGCTGCGGCCCGGGCCTTGTCGGGCTTGACACCAGAGTTGCGGGGGCAGCCGCGCACGGGCATCGGGGAGACCCCCATGACGCAGGGGGGCCGCTAGGGGATAGATCGGAGGCTAGCCCTCAGACGTGTCGGTACGGACACGGAAATTTCACCGAACTCCCTGCACAGAGGCCGAACGGAGCATCTGGCGCTCGGCCGGTCACCCAGGGTCAGAAACGATCTCCCGGAGCACCGCCAGCAGCTCGGCCCGCGACCCCGCGCCGAGCTTGGAGCGGATGCGGGCGACATGGTGCTCGACGGTCTTGGGCGCGATGTAGAGCTGCGCGCCGATCTCGCGGTGGGTGCTCCCGGCGAGGACGAGCTTGGCGACCGCGAGCTCGCGCTCGGAGAGGCTGCTCGCCCGGCCGACCTTCGCCGACGGCTGCGCGTCGGCGCCGGTCGAGTCCGGTTCGGACAGTTCGCGGGCCCGCTCGAGCAGCCGGCGCGCGACGTTGGGGTCGGTCGCGTGGATGGCGGCCTGCCCGGCGAGGCGGGACGCCTCCCACGGCAGCTGCGCGGCGGCCAGCCGGTCGGTCACCGCGAGCACGGTCTCGGGCGCGACCGCCGTGGCCGGCAAGGACTTCCGCCCACATGGACGCGCCCGCCCGCTGCGCGTCGGCCCGGGGCCCGCCGCCGGTGACGTCGGCGAGCCGCGCGGCCTGCGCGGCCGCCTCGCCGGCCTCCCCCGCGGCGACGGCGACCTGCACGCGCAGCCAGCCGAGCGCCACCGCCCAGGCCGGCGGCCGGCCGAGCCGCGTCGACGGTGCGCTCGAGCAGCTCGATCACCGGGTCGACCCGCCGCCGCTGCTGCAGCCGGGCCGCGGCGACCAGCAGCTCCTCGGCCGCCTCGAGCTGCCAGAGGTCCACGACGCGGCGGGCCAGCACGGGCTCGACGCCGCCCCAGACGGCCCGCAGCCCGGCGATGTCGCCGCGGCGGCGGGCGATCCCGGCGGCGATGGCGGCGCGCAGCAGCCGTTCCCGGCCGGGCAGGTCGCGCCTCGGGCCGGGCCAGCTCGGCGAGGGCGGAGTCGTAGCGCCCGGCCCGCATCCGCGCCCAGGCCAGCAGCAGCCGGTGCCGCACCGCGGCCGCGGGCCCGCCGAACCCGGCACCACTCGCGGCCGGCGCGTCGCTCGGCTCGCCGATCGCGGCCGCCTCGCCGAAGCCGTCCGCGGCGTGGCCGGTGGCTCGTTCCAGCAGGTGCTCGGCGGCGGCGACGTCCCCGGCGGCGACGGCGACGATCGCGCCGAGGGCGTGCGGGGTGTCCGGGAGGACGGCGGCCGGGGCGGTGCGCTCGGCGATCTCGGCGGCCTCGATGAGCAGCGGCACCGCGGCGTCCGGGTCCTCGGCGGCGGCGAGCGCCGCCTCGGCGAACGCGGTCGCCCTTGTCGCACGCGCGCGCGCCTGGTCGAGCCGCCCGACGCCGACGAGGACGGGGACCGCCAGCACCGGGTCCGCGGCGAGCAGCGTGTCGGCCGCCCGCTCGGCGCGGCCGTCCTGCGCGGCGGCCGCGCCGGCGAGGCGGGCCAGCCGCGGGTCGCCCGCCTGCGGGTCGACGTCCACCGGCAGGCCCAGCAGCGCGCCGGCCTCGGCCCGGCCGGCGGCGGTGTCGGCGGGGTCGGCGCCGGCGTCGTCGGCGTCGTCGAACCAGGCGAGCGCGGCGGCCGGGTCGGCGAACCGCGTCGCCTCGCCCGCCTGGACGTAGATCGCCGCGACGGCGGGGGTCCGCACCCGCGCGGCGCGCAGCTGGGTCGCGGTGGCCACCGGATCGGCGTTCGTCGGCGACGAGCGCCCGGCCGACCCCGTCGTGCAGCCGGCGCCGCTCGGCCGCGGACAGCTCACCGAGCACGGCGCGCCGCGACGGCGGGGATCATCCGCTCGCCGCCGGGGACGAGCAGACCCTCGTCGCGCAGGGTCCGCAGCGTCGCCGGCGAGCGCCGCGGCGTCGATCCCGGCCGCGGCCGCGAGCACGTCGTCCCCGAGGTCGAGCCGCAACGCCAGCACCCGGGCGACCGCGGCGATCTCCGGTGCCAGCACGGCGAAGCGCCGCTGCACCCGCGCCACCAGCACCGGTGCCGGACTGCTCAGCACGGCCGCCACCCGGTCGGCCACCGCCCCACCGCGCGCGGCAGTCACCGGCCGCCCACCGCCGGCCCGCCGCCACCCGGCACACCATCGAGCCCGCCGCCACCGACCCCGGCCGCCCGCCCGGTTGGCCGAACTCCGCGGCGAGCGCGGCCGCGAGGGCGGCGGCCACCGCCGCGAGGCCGGCGGACGCGTCGTGCACGGCGGCGGCCGTCTCCGGCGACACGGTCCGGCCCGTGGCCGTCGCGACCAGGGTCGCCACCTCGTCGTGGTCCAGCGCGTCCGCGACCTCGACCCCGCCCGCCGCCACGGCCTCGTCGAGCGCCGCCAGCTCGAGGCCGGCGATGGTCGGGCGCCGGGAGATCACCATCGGCACGCCGTCGCGCGCGGCCGCGGCCAGCGTCGCGAGCGCGTCCGGCGCCAGCCGGTGCGCGTCGTCGACCACGACCAGGGCGCCGTCCTCGCGCGCCCGCGCCAGGCCGGCGGCGAGGTCGCCCGCGACCCACCACACCGCCGGCCCGAAAGCGGCCGCCAGCCGCCGGAGACGAAAGCTTCGCCCGGCGCCGTCGACACCCACGACCACGGCCACGCGTTCGAGCCTCCTCCGACCGGTTGCCGGAATACTACAAACCGGCCTCGGAGAGAGGATCGTCCGAAAAGGCTGTGATCAGAACGCGGGGGCCAGCAACCCGTCGTTGACGAACTTGCTGCGGATCGTGCCGGCGTCGCCGCCGCCGGACCCGAGGCCACCGGAAAACGCCTGGTCGGTCCACGCGAACTCGCCCGGGAACTGGAAGCCGGACAGCTCGTCGACGCGGCGGGCGGCGTCCTCGCCGACGTTCACGACGTTGTAGTCGCGCAGGAACGACTCCGAGCAGTGATCGTTGCCTAGCGCACCGTCCTCACAGGACCCCGTGATCGCGTAGTTGCCGTGCTTGTTCTCCGCCGAGTAGATCCGCGCGACCTGCGGCGACCCACCCGCGAGCCTGCCCCAGTCGCAGGCGTTGCCGAGCATGGACCTGGTCGACGTGCTCGAACGCGGTGCCCTCGTGCGCGATCGTCTTCAGGGAGAACGCGCCGAAGCCGTACTGGCAGGCGGCGTTCGGCGCGAGCGTCAGCGTGAACGGCTCCATGTCGCCGTTGTGCCCGCCGCCCCACCAGTCACCGCAGTCCTTGCGGTAGAGCATCACGTAGGTGATCGCGATCTTGCCCGCGTCCGCCGGGTGCGGCCGGACCCGCGCGACGGCCGTGCCCGGGCTGCCGTCGTTCGCCGGGTCGGTGCAGTCCTCGCCGCTGTCGAACCACACGTAGGGGAAGAAGTTGGCGGCGACCGCGTCCTCGAGCCCGTCGTCGAGCCCGTCACCGTCCCCGTCGTCCGCCTGTGCGACACCGATCGACAGACCGATCATGCTCAGCACGGCGAGGAGGAGGAAGAGCATGGTGCGCAGGGGGCGGTTCATAGCCGACAAGCGTGCTGCGCCAAGGAGAACGCCACCATCCGCCGGAAGTCGGTTCGCGGAATGTGATTTGCAAACATCGCGGAACGTGATTTGCACAATTCGCGAAATGTGCGTCACCGGCGCCGCCACCGTGCACGTTCGCCCGCCGATCACGCCGACGCCGCCGGGCCCCGCGACCGTCCCAAAAGATCTTGCTCGACACTAGTGGAATGAAGTGTTCCGTTCTGCTACATTTGAACGGAACCAAACGTTCCGTTCCGAAGAGCAGTCAGGGAGCCAGCAGTGACCGCCATCCTCGAATCCCCAGTCCAGACGCCCCCCGCACCGCACCCACGCCGCTGGCTCGGGCTCTTCGCGATCCTGTCCGCGGACCTGCTGAACCTCCTCGACAGCACCGTCGGCACGATCGCCGCGCCCGCGATCCGCGCGGACCTCGGCGGCTCGACGTCGACGCTGCAGTGGATCGCCGCCGGTTACACGCTCGCGATGGCGGTCGGGCTGCTCGTCGGCGGGCGGCTCGGCGACATGTACGGCCGGCGCCGGATGATGGTCGTCGGCGTGAGCGGGTTCCTCGCCGCCTCGGCGCTGTGCGCCGCCAGCGTCTCGCCCGAGATGCTGCTGACCTCGCGCGTGCTGCAGGGCCTGTTCGGCGCGATCATGGTGCCGCAGTCCTTCGGCCTCATCCGCGAGCTCTTCGGCGCCGACGTCGGCAAGGCGTTCGCGCTCCTCGGCCCGGTCATCGGCCTGGCCACGGTGCTCGGCCCGGTCGTCGCGGGGCTGCTGACGGACCTGGCGGGCTGGCGGATGATCTTCCTGATCAACGTGCCGCTCGGCGCGTTCGCGCTGATCGTCGGCGCGCGGGTGCTGCCGTCGAGCGTGCCGGTCGCGCGCGGGCAGCGGCTCGACGTCAAGGGCGCGATCCTGGCCGCGGCCGGCATGTTCCTGCTCGTCTACCCGCTGACCCAGGGCCACGAGCTGGGCTGGCCGGCGTGGACCCTCGTGCTGCTGGCCGCCTCGGTGCCGGTACTCGCGATCTTCGTGTGGTACCAGGCCGCCCGGTCCCGCGGCGGCGCCTCGGTGCTCGTCCGGCTGGGCGTGTTCGCCCGGCGCTCGTACAGCTCGGGTGTCGCGTTCGTGATCGCGTTCTTCGGCGTCATCGCCGGCTTCTCGCTCGCCGTCGGCCTGTTCCTCCAGCTGGGCCTCGGCTACTCGCCGCTGCAGGCGAGCCTCACGATGGCCCCGTGGGCGGTCGGCGCTTTCGTCGGCTCCGCGCTCGGCGCGACCGTCCTGGCCAACCTCGGCCGGCACATCCTCCACATCGGACTCACGCTGATGGCGGCCGGACTGGTCGGGCTGTTCGCGGTGCTGGACGGGTCAGTGGGCTTCGGTGGCCTGGTCACGCCGTTCGCGGTGTACGGGTTCGGCATGGGCATGATCTTCGTGCCGCTGTTCGACATCATCGTGGGCGACCTGACCGACGAGGAGGTCGGCTCGGCGTCCGGTGTGCTGACCTCGGTCGAGCAGCTCGGCGCGTCGCTCGGCATCGCGGTGCTCGGCACGGTGTTCTTCAGCACCGTCGGCTCGCCGCTGCACGCGAGCGCGCCGGAGTTCGCCGGGGCGGCCAAGGTCGTCACGGTGATCGCGATCGGGCTGACCGCGGTGACCTTCGCGATCGGCTTCCTGCTGCCGAAGAAGGTGCAGCGGGCCGCGCACTGACCTCGGACCTGGGGCGTGCGGATCACCCGCACGCCCCTATGCTCGGCACAGAACAAAGCGCTCTGTTCCAGGAACGGCACAGACATCGCGGAGGCACCGGTGAACGCACCCATGAGCGGCCGCAAGGCCCAGGCGGCGCGCAACGACACGCTCATCGTCGAGGCGGCCCGCCGGGTCTTCGTCGCCGACCCCGCCGCACCGATCGCCGCCGTCGCCGAGGCGGCGGGCGTCGGCATCAGCGCGCTCTACCGCCGCTATCCGTCCAAAGAGGACCTGCTGCGCAAGGTGTGCGCGGACGGCCTGGAGATCTACACGGCGATCGTCCAGGCCGCGGTCGACGACACCGACGGCGACCCGTGGGAGGTCTTCGAGACCTTCATGCGCCGCGTCGTCGAGGCCGACACGCACTCGATCACCGTCGTGCTGGCGGGCACCTTCACCCCTTCCCCCGAGCTGTACGAGATGTCCGAGCGGACCGGCGCGCTCAACGCCACGCTGATCGAGCGCACCCACGCGGCCGGCGCCCTGCGCACCGACATCACCGACGCCGACCTCGGCGTGCTGTTCGAGCAGCTGGCGGCCGTCCGGGAGGGCGACGCGGCACGCACCGACGACCTGCGCCGGCGCTACCTCACGCTGATGCTCGACGGCATGCGCGTGCCGCCGGCCACCACCCCGCTGCCCGGCGAGGCGCCCACTCTCGAGGAGCGGGCGCGCCGCTGGGAGCGCAAACCTAGTAGCTGAGCCAGGTTCCGCGGGGTCGCTGCTGCCCGACGCCGGGCCGGGAGTAGTCGCAGACGCCGTGCGGGAACGTCGCCCGCAGCCGGGTGCGCTGCTCCGCGGTGAACGACACCGGGTAGTCGCGGAAGTCGACCGGTGCCAGGCGGCACTTGAGCACCCGCATCGACAGCTTCGCGCCGGCCGCCAGCCGCGGGTTCGCGCCGATCGGGTACAGCGCGCCGCACCGGCCACCCGACGGGTAGGTCAGCCGCTCGAGGATGCGTTCTCCCGACTCGAGGTAGCAGCCGTCGCCGAGGTCCGCAGGCTTGTTGGCGATCACCTTCGCCGCCTGGCCGTGGCGCGAGCCGTCGGCCGCGATGGCGGTCAGCCAGCGGTCCATGGCGCCGAGCTCGTAGACCGCCGCGGCGGCGGACTGCGGCCCGGTCGGCGCGTTCTCGATGATCACCTGGTTGCCCGCGGTGCCGTTGGACTCAATGAGCCGCTGGCGCATGATGTAGGACATCTCCGCAGTGTGGATGTCGCCGAACGACCCGGCCGTGTCGAGGTAGGTGCGCTGGTCGATGACCGGCGTGGTGCGCAGGCCGAGCCCGCCGCTGTTGGTGAGGTCGTCGGCGTAGGAGGCCTTGAGCGCCCTTGGATCGGCGACCGCGCGGGCCGGGACCGGCGTGCCAGTCGTGTCGTAGCCGCCGATGCCCGCGTTGAGCGCCACGAACTGCTCCACCGTGATCGCCCCGGACTCCAGTGCGGACAGTCCATACTGGACACCGGTGTTGTCCGCCGCGGACCGCACGATCCCCGTGTGCGGGTCGCGGCCGAGCTGGTTGACCCACTGCTCGGCGGCACTGCACCGCACACCGTCCGGATTGGACACCGGATCCCACCGTACCTCGACGGGGACCGCCGCCGGGCAGCTGCCGGTTGGCGTGCTTCGGTTCAGGAACGTCAGCACCCACGAGGCACAGGTGTTGTAGGCGACGTAGCCGGACACGGCGCGCCGCTGCTCGGGCGTGAACGCGGCACCCGGGCCGGCGAAGAAGCTGTTCAGCAGCCCGCAGTCGGTCACCGGTTGCAGGGTCGTCAGCGGGTCGGTGAACGAGATGCCCGGGATGATGCCGTCGAGGATGCCCGGGTAGGCGTCGGCGATGTCGTACTGCTGGATCGCGCCACCGGAGCCGCCCCAGCCGATCGTGTGCCGGATCGGGCCGTAGGTCTCGGCGAAGTGCTCCTTGACCATCATCGCGGCCTCGGCGGAGATGATGGTGCTGCAGTTGTTGTCGAGCACGTTCAGCGTCGACGAGGCCACGCCGTAGCCCTGGGAGAGGAACAGGTCGTTCAGCACGCCGCCGGTGGCCGCGCCCTGGTGGTAGCCGCCGTTGCAGCCGCCGCCGAAGGTGTAGACGAGCCGGTCGTTCCAGCCGGTCTCCGGCTTGGTGGCCGACGGCCCGGACCCGTCGTCGAGCGCGGCCAGCTCGTACACCGCGCGGTCGATGACGCCGGTCTCGACGCGGACGACGTAGGGCACCTCTCGTCCCGCCACGGTGGCCGTCGCCAGATCGGCGGGCCGCGCCGACGGGTCGGCGAGCGGCGCGAACGCGCCGGCCGTCGTGCGGTACTGGTAGCGGACCACGGTCGGCGCCGCGCACAGCGGCTGCTCGGCCGGCGCGAGGCCGAACGCGGTGGTCTCGCAGAAGAACGGCCGCTGCTGGTGGCCGGCGAAGACCGGGCCGGACCCGGCGTGGTTGGTGATCCGCAGGTCCGCGTGCCGGCCGCCGGCTCGCGCGGTGAGGCTGTTGCGCCCGTCGCGCAGCCCGGTGACCAGGCCCAGCAGGGAGCCGTCGGGCTGCGGGGCGAAGCTCGAGGTGACGTCGTGCCCGTCGCGGGTGATCCGCGCGCGCTGCTGGTCGGGCACGGTGACCCGGACCAGGGCGTCGCCGCCGCTGACGAACTGGGGCTTCGGGTTCGACACGGTCGCGATGGTCAACCGGTCGGTGTGGTGGTGCGTGTCGGCCGCGGAGGCGGTGGTCACGCCGGAGAGCAGGGCTGCCAGCGACGCCGCGGCCGCAAGCACGATGGCACGACGTCGGGTTCTCGGTGCTGTGAACACGGCCCGATACTGCCACCGCGTGGCTCCCCGGGAAATGCCTTGCGGCTCCGTAAGATCACTTGGCTGCCGAGCTGTTCAGGAGATCACGACATGATGGGCCACAGTCATGCCCTGACCGGCTGGTGCGCCGGTCTCGCCGTGGCGCCGCTGGTGGGGTTGCACACGCTGCCCGAGGTACTGCCGTTCGCGACGGCCTCGGCCGGGTACGCCCTGCTGCCGGATTTGGACCACCCGGGCGCGACGGCGTCGAGGTTCCTGGGGCCACTGACCGGTCTGCTGTCGAAGATCCTGCGCCTGTGCTCGCGGGGCCTGTACGCCCTGACGAAGGGCCCGCGCGACGAGGACTGCGACGGCACGCACCGGCACATGACCCACACCGTGGCGTTCGCCGTCCTGCTCGGCTGGGTGGCGACGGCCATCTCGCATCTCGGCGGGGCGTGGGCGGTCGGCGGGATCATCGCCTTCGGGCTGTTGCTGGCCGCCGACGTGCTCGGCGACTGGCTGCTGGTCGTCTCCGCGACGGCCGCGGGTTTCACGGCGTACTTCGGCGGCCTCGACGACGCGCTGACGACGTCCACCGGCTGGGTGGGCGTGGCCGTGGCGCTCGGGTGCGTGATGCACTGCCTGGGCGACGCGATCACGAAGTCGGGCTGCCCGTTCCTGTGGCCGGTCCCCATCGCCGGCGAGACGTGGTACGAGCTGCGGCCGCCGCGCTGGCTGCGGTTCCGCACCGGGGGCGGGGTCGAGAAGCTGCTGATGGTGCCGGTGTTCACGGTGGCCGGAGTGTTGTTGCTGCCCGGGGTGTGGGCGCAGCTGATGGCCCTCATGGCCCGGTTCGTGCCGCCGAGCTCGTAGCCGCCCGCGTTGTAGGAAGGGCCCCCGACCATGGCTTGGCCGGGAGCCCCTGCGCGGGCGGTTCGCCGTTGAACCGCTACGTGCTCGGATTACGCGGATGGGGGATGTGGATCGTGCGCTCCAGGTAGAACTCCGGATCCACCGGTAGTAGCGGTAGCGCCGGTTGTGCCGCTGCCGCCATCGGCTCCAGCGGTGCGGGCGGTTCGAACGGCGGCGCCGGTTCGAGGGCCAGCTCGAGTTGCACGGGCTCGGCCGAGTCGGGCACCCACGGCACCCAGCTGTGGGCCTCGCCGGCCTCGTAACGAGCCGCCCCGCTGGCCCGGACGTCGCCAGGGCCCGAGTCGCCACCTGTCGCCTCAGCCACCTCAGTCACCTCTGCCACCTCCGGCTCGGCGACCTCCGGCTCGACGACCGCCTCCGCTACCGATGCCTCCGCAACCGGCGCCTCCGCTACCGGCGCTTCAGCGACCGGCGCCTCCGCGACCGAAGCCTCCACGACCGCCGCTTCAGCGACCGATGTCTCCGCGACCGATGCCTGGGCGACCGATGCCTCCGCTATAGGTGCCTCGGCGTGCCGATCCGATGCCGCCACTGCCTCATCGGCATGCCCGGCCCCGGAGATCATGGCCTCGACCCGCGGTGACTCGATCGGCGCTCCGGGTGCCGGCGGTCCGGCGAACGGTGCGTCGCCATCACGCGGCTGCGGGATGACCGCGTCGCCGAACAACTCGTCCGTCGGCGGGTCCACCTGCTCCGCGAGGGGAATCTCGTCGGTATCGCCGTCCAGCGCGGCGGCCACCTCCGGCTCCGGCGACTCGACTTCACTCGCCTCCGGCGAGCCGGCCGCATCCTCGGCCACCGGCGTCTCGACAGCCGACTCCGCCACCGACTCCGGCTCGGCCGACATCGTGGGCTCCGGCGGTTCCGCAACCGGCCGGCCGGTGAGGGCCTCCTCGGCGTTTGGTGGAGCCGGCGCCGGCTCGGGCGTTGGTGAAGCCGGCGCCGGCTCACTGTTACGTGGCTTCGGGACTATCGACCGGGTCTTCGGGCGCATCGACTCGGTTCGCGAGCTCAACGACTCGGTCCGCGGACTCATCGACTCGGTCCTCGGGTTGATCGACTCCGTTCGCGGGTTGATCGACTCGGTTCGCGGAGTCAGCGACTCGGTCACCGGTGCGTCCGACATCGCCGATTTCGGCACGGGCGGCAGGCCGTTCGGCGGGACCGGCGGCCAGTGCATCGGTGGCGAGCCCGCGCGGCCGTGCATCGGCGGCCCGGCCGGCACGTTGCGCGGCGGGGTGAACGGACCGTACAGCGGCGGCGGGAACGGGCCGTGCAGCGGCGCCGCGTGGCCGTTCGGTCCGGACGGGAAGCCGTTCCCGTTCGGTGCGCCATACCGCGCCGCGCCGTTCATCGGCACGCCGTTCGGTGGCGTGCCGTACTGGGGGCCGCGCGCCGGCGGTGCGTAGAACTGGCTCGGCACCGGCCAGCCGGCGATCATCGGGGGGTGCGCCGGCCAGCCCTGCGGCCCGTGCGGATGCGCCACCGGCACGCCCTGCGGCGGCGTGTGCGCCGGACGGGAACGCACCGGCGAGTGGGCCGCACGGGCGAGAACAGGTGGGTGTGACCGCTGCGCCGGGATCGCCGGCGGCTCCGGTGCGCGGGCCGGGGGCAGCGCGCGACGATCCGCCGACGGCAGCGCCGCAGGTTCCCGGGTCGACCGGCCCGTGTGCACGACGATCGGCAGACCGGCGTGCATTCCGGACACAATCTGTCCACACAGGACAACCAGCAGCGCCAGCAGCGGCCACTCCCACGAACTGGTGGAACTGTGCAGCAGGCCGCAACCGAGCGCCGTCGCGCCCGCGATCGCGTAGCCGATTCCCTGCACCATCGACGAGAGGGCGGCCGCGGTGTCCCCGTCCGGCGCCGCTCGCAGCGAGATCATCGTCAGCGCGAGGCCCACCGCGGGCATCTCCAGCCCCAGTCCGATCGACCACAGCCACGGGCTCAGCGTCGGGAACATCAGCAACCCGACGATCGCGACCAGACCGGGCGCCGCCAGCAGGACGGCCAGACCGGACTGGCCCACCGTCGCCCGCGCCCACTTCGGCACCATCAGCGCCACCGGCACGCCCAGCGCCATGGCCACGGTGAACATCCACTCGACCCTCGCCGGGTCCACCCGGGAGTAGTCGAGCAGCATGCTCGGCAGCCAGCCCATGATGCTGAACGTGAAGCCGGACGTCAGTCCGAAGTGGATCGTCAGCGACCACGCGGAGGCGGCCGGGCGCAGGCTGCTCGGTCCCGGATGCTTCTTCGCCTTGACCGCGGGTTCGCTGAACTTCCGCGACGCGACGCGCCACGCCGCCCAGGCCGCCGCGGCCAGCAGCGCCCAGCCGCTCACCCCGAGCTGCCACGAGCTTTGTCCGGAGACCTGCGGGGTGACCAGCGCGCCGATGCCGCTGCCGCCGCCCATCGCGGCGACGTAACACCCGGTCAGCAACGCCCACGCCTTCGCCGGCGCCGCGTGGGTGATGACGGGCAGGAGCGTGCCGAGCACGGCGATCGCGAGGCACGCGACGATCGTGCCGGCCAGCAGCAGGAACGGGCCGGCGAGTACCCGCGACGCGAGCGTCGCCGCGAGCACGGCGAGTGCCAATGACACGGTGCGGGCCGTGCCGAACCGCGACCGCATGGTCCACGCCAGCGCACCGCCGGCCGCGAAGCACCACACGGGTGCGGCCACGACGGCGGAGGCGAGGACGGTGGACATGCCGGTGCCCGAACGGATGTCGGTGAGCATGGCGCCCACGCTCGTCACGGCGGGGCGCAAGTTGAGCGCCAGCAACGGAACCGCGACCAACACACCGATCGACAGCGCCAGGCGGGCGCCGGCCACGGGTGCCTCGGCCACGGGGCGATGGTCTGCGCGATGCAGGCCAGTGCCCGTGGGCCGGACCGGAACAAGGACTCGGTAGGGCGGCGAGCTCCGCCCGAGGACGTGGTTCGGCCTCATGCCGGGCCTCCAGCTGCGATTGGTCGAAATACCCCACTGAAAGACACAGGCGCGGCTGCCTTGTGGGCATGCCAAAGACGACGACCTGATCCGCGGTGCTGGAGGGGACGCAGGGGGTTCGTCGCCGGGGTTCTGTGACTATCGGCGAGGCGATGATGAGGGGTTTGGTGCGGGTAGGGGGATGCCAGGGAACAACAGGAAAATAAGGGGCTAAGCGATGGTGCGGTGTGCCTTAACGCGCGTCACTGGATATGAGATTACGTGCCGTTCGGATATAGAGGAATAGCGCCAAATAACGATTTAGAACACGCCGGTAACACTATGTGAAACTGGGAAGGATGCACGTGCAGGTGAGGCGTGCACCCCCCTTTCTCGATTACGATCCGTGAGGTTTCTCCGGTTTCGGTGCGGCCTTCCGAGTGACGACTAAAGTGCTGTCGTAGCGGGAGAGCACCCAGGCGGTGACCGGCCTCCGGGGCCGGGGCCCAGGTGGCCGCATCATCGGGTCCGGTAATCCTGGCACTTTGCCGGCACGAACCCGTCGATCCGATAGGCGAAGCACCGCCAAGCATCCACAACGGACAACTACCTGGATTAATCCGTCTGGTTGGGCTCATTGCGCGTACATCCGGAACTGTCCAATGTGGAGAAACCCGGACGCCCGCCGGGGGCGACGGCAGTCGATTCGGCGGGCGCGGTGGCGGCAAACGGGCGCGAAGGCCGAAACGCCCGACCGCGTGATCCGATACCGGTGTCGATCTCGGCAGCGGAAAAGTCACGGCGGCATAACGCAAAGGTCATTCCCGAGCCGCCTCCAATGGCTCAGCGGGGCCGGCCGGCGCGCTCGCCGCGACCGTCCGACACGGTTGCCGCGCGGTGGCCGCCGGGCCGCGCGGCGAGGGTGTCCGCGCGGGGTTCGATAGCGCAGCCGGTGCCGACGGCGGTCACCATCCTCGGCGTGGTGGCGGGTGGCGGCTCGGGTAGCGTCCCGCGCGGTGCGGCCCGCCCCGGGGCCGCGGTGAGGGGACAACGCGCGAATGTTCGAGCTGGACGAGGACGACCTGCAGTGGACCGACGAGGCCCGCGAGTCGTTCCGGACCGCGGCGGCGAACCTGGTCGAGGCGATCCGCCAGCACAGTGTGGCGCTGCTGGAGCTGACCGGCGCGGACGCCGATGCCGAGGCGATCGCCGAGGCCGGTGAGCAGCTGGAGGCCGCCGCCACGGTGTACGCCGACAAGCAGTACGAGTTCACCGGCACGGTGCCGCCGCTCGGCCTCGACGAGGAGGACGACTACTCCTACGACGACGCCGCCTACGAGGACGAGGACCTCGAGGACGCCGACACCGACACCGACGCGGACGCCGACTCCGAGGACGCCGAGCTCGACGAGGCCGACCTCGACGACCAGGCCGACGAGGAGGAGTTCGACGAGGACGGCGAGCCGGCGACCAAGCTGACCGTGCTGCACCGGATGGACTTCGTGGTCACCGACGAGGCGGCCGTCGTGCAGGCCGGCAAGGAGGCCTACCACGAGCGGTGGGAGGCCGAGGACTACGAGGACGGCGAGGCCATCGTCGAGGTCGATGTCGCCGACCTGAGCGAGGCGCTGCAGCAGATCCAGGAGGCGGGCGGCATCGAGGCGCTCGCGGACACCCCCGGCATGGCAACGGCCGGCGCGACGACCTGGGTGCTGGAGGCCACCGACCTCCTGGACGAGCGGGAGCCGGACGAGTGGCCGGACTCCCCCTTCGCCCTCGGCGACGACACCCCGCAGCGCCTCCTGCACCGCCTGGACGAGGTAACCGGCTAACCAGCCGCCCCGAAGCCGAACGAGCCGGCTTCACCCGGCGGGGACACGTCGTGGCCGCTCCTGCACCGGCGGAGCCAGGGTCACTGGCTGAATCACACCCACGCCAACGCCTTGGCGGGTCGCGGCGGCGCCGGGGGCATGGCGTTGCTCGGCGCGGGCGGTCACAGGCGCGGCAACGGTCCTGCACCGGCGGAACCAGTGGCGTCGGTCGGCGCGGGCGGTCACGGACGCACCGCTTGGCGAGGTCACCGGCTGGCATTGCGGCCAGCGAACGCGTGGCGGGTTGCGTGCGTTGTGGGGTCGGAGCGGGCATCGTGGTGGTATGTCTCGTGTTCTGATCACCGGGTCGGCTGATGGGCTTGGGCTGCTGGCGGCCCGTCAGCTGCTCGACGAGGGTCATGACGTCGTGCTGCACGCGCGCAACGACTCCCGGGCCGCCGACGTGCGGCAGGCGGCGCCCGGGGCGGCGTCGGTGCTGGTCGGCGACCTGGCCGGCATCGACGAGACGCGCAAGCTCGCCGAGCAGGCAACCGCCGCCGGGCCGTTCGACGCCGTGATCCACAACGCCGCGGTCGGCTACCGGGAGCGGCGCCGGCAGGTCACCGTGGACGGGCTGGCGCACGTGTTCGCGGTCAACGTTCTCGCTCCCTACCTCCTCACCGCGCTCGTGCCCGCACCCGCCCGCCTGGTCTACCTCAGCTCCGGCATGCACCGCTCCGGCGACCCGGACCTCGCCGACCTCCAGTGGGAACGCAAGCGCTGGAACGGCTCCCAGGCCTACGCCGACTCGAAGCTGTGGGACACCGTGCTGGCCTTCGCGGTCGCGCGCCGGTGGCCGGCGGTCCGCTCCAACGCCGTCGACCCCGGGTGGGTGGCCACGAAGATGGGCGGCCGCGGCGCACCGGACGACCTCGAGCAGGGCGCGGTCACCCAGGCCTGGCTCGCCACCAGCGACGACCCGGCGGCCACCGGCACCGGTGGCCTCTTCCACCACCAGCGCCCGCGCGACGCGCACCCCGCGGCACGGGACGCGGCGGTGCAGGAGGGGCTGCTGGCGGCGTGTGCCGCACTGACCGGTGTCGAGATCGGCTGAGAGGAGTCATGCCCGCGAAGCTACGGACGGGCACTGACAGAAATGAGGCGGTGCCGCCGGAGCAGGCCGACGGCACCGCGTTTTCACCCCTTCGTGTCAGTTGCGGTTGATGGTGAACGTGGTCGTCGTGTTCCGGATGTCCACCGCGTTGTTGGCGAGGGTCAGGTTGTTGAACGTGACCGAGCCGCGCGCCGGGCCCTGCCCCGGTTCCGGCAGCTCGTTCGCCCAGATGCCGAACCCGGACTTGGCGTCGAAGGCGTCACCGCTCTTGCGCGCCCCACTGATCGAGACGTTGGTGAACACCGTGTCCGCGACCGGGAACTGCGGCTGACCGCCGACGTAGTTGGTCTGGAACATGATGCCGCTGTACGTCGGATCCACGATGTCCACATCGGACACCCGGATGCCCTGGTAGATCTTCGAGGCCGAGAACGCCCAGATCGCCGGGAACGTCTGCGCACCCCAGAAGTGCCCGCCGGTACGCACCAGCGACATGTTCTGGAACTGCGTCGGCGGTGAGGCGCCGAACCCGTTCATCGGGATGCCGAAGTCGAGCGAGCTGATCGTGATGCCGGAGTACACCAGCGTGTCCGCCACGTAGATGTTGCGGAACACGTTGTTGAAACCGCCGTACACCGCGATGCCGGCCGCCCGCCAGGTCAGCACCGACGTCAGGTTCTCGAAGGTGTTGCCCGTGACCTCTCCCCCGCCGCCGTCCTGGGCGTTGAACAGCGCGAAGCTGTCGTCACCGGTGGCGCGGGACTCGTTGTTGGACACCAGGTTGTTCGCGCTGCCGTTGGTCATGTTGACGCCGTCGGCGAACGTGTCGCGAATGCGGTTGTTCTTGATCGTCATGTTGTCGGTGTTCGCGCCCCAGTAGAGGCACACCATGTGCTCGACCCAGATGTTGTCGATGGTGGTGTTCGAGGTGCCGCTGAAGTCGAACACCTTGCCCGGGCCGTCGATGCGGGACGTGTAGTTGCCGAAGTAGGCGAAGTTCGCGAACACGGAGCCGTTCGCCGTCGCCTCCGACCGGAACCCGACGTCCGTGTTTTCCTGTGTGGACGGTGCGAGGAACCTGGTGTACCACGGCCCGGCGCCGATCACCCGGACCGCCTTGCCGTACACCTGGAACTTCGAGGACGTCTGGTAGTCACCCGGCGGCAGGTAGACGCCAACCAGGTTGCCCGTCGTGTCCATCCGCGCCCGGTCGAGGGCGTTCTGCACATCCTGGTGGGTGAACCCGGTGGGCACCGCGTACCGCGCGGGGTCCGGGTTCGCGATCGGCGCCACCTGTTCGAGGCTGACGAAGTCCACCGCGAAGGTGCCGCTGTTGGCGGCGTCCTTCTGCAGCCGGATCTTGTGCCCCGCCGGGACCGACGAGTTCAGCATGACGTTGGCCTCGTCGTAGATGTGCCGCTGCCCGCCCGCGCCCGGCGAGTTGCCCGGCGACGCCTCTGCGCCGTAGAGCCAGGCGTACTTCGACGTCAGGTCGATCGCCTTGTGGAACGCGCCGTCGACGTAGATGTTCAGCGTCGAGCTCGTGCCGGTGCCACCGGCCGAGTCCGGGATCGAGACCCGGGTGACCAGCGTGTTGGTGGGCGCCTTGGTCGTCCACTCGACGAACGAGCCGTTGCCGTTCAACGTCACCGCACGCCGCCCGGACGCCTCGCCGGCCAGGTCGCCGACCGTCCTGTTCGGACCGATCACCGACGCGCCGCCGCCGGTCACGCCGTCCTCGGCCTCGTAGGTGTCGTACGGCATGCTCGCGCCGCGGCCGACGAACAGGTTCTGGTTGCTGGTGTTGTTGGCCTGCTTGGCCGGCAGCTCGTTGGCGTCGTTCGCGAGCACGACCTTCACCGTGTAGCGGCCGTTGGCGGCCGTCCACGTGCCGAGGTTGACCGGGCTCGTGACCGCACCCGGCGCGATCGTGCCGCTCGCCGAGCCGGTCAGCGTGCGCACCACCGCGCCCGTGGTCGCGTTGGCGACCGTCAGCGTGATGCCGTGCGCGCCGCTCGCCGAGGCGATCGTGCCCTGGTTGCGGATGGCCACCGTGAACGTCACCGTGGCGCCGTTCTGCGGGATCGTCGGCGTCCAGCTGACCGGCGCGGCGACCAGGTCGGACGTCGGCACCGCGGTGACGACAAGCGCGGTGGGGTTGGTGAAGGAGTTGTTGGTCTCGTTGCTCTCGATGACGTGCTCGCCCTCGTCCACCTTGGCGTTGGCCGAGTAGCTGCCGGCGTCCCGGGCGCCGATGTTCGCCGTGACCGTCGCGGTCGCGCCCGCGGCGAGCGCGCCGACGGACCCGGTGCCGACCGAGGTCGTGCCGAGGTAGAAGTGCACGTCCGTGGCCGCGGACTGGCGGTTACCCGCGTTGCGGACGGTCGCCGACAGCGTGATCGCGTCGCTCTCCGACGGCGACTGCGGCGACCAGGTGAGCCCGGAGATCGTGAGGTCCGGGTTCGGCGCCGGGGTGCCGATGACCTGGAACTCGGCGACCTGACCGGCCGGCGCGCCGGTGTTCGCGGTGAACTGCAGGCGGACGTCGGCGGCGGTCGCGCTCACTGGGATCGTCACCTGGTTGCCCGACGACGGGCTGAAGCTGTACTGCGCCGAGGAGACGACGTTCGTGAAGGAGCCGCCGGACTGGTCGCGACCGAGCACCTGGAAGGTCTGCGTGCGCGGTCCCCAGGCCCCGTCCGGGTTCAGCTTCACGACGATCGAGGTGATGCTCGCGTTGGACCCGAGGGCCACGGTCAGCGTGTTCGGGTAGGCGCCGCCGTTGCCCTCCCAGTACGTCGTCACGTTGTTGTCGTTGGCGTTGGTGGCGACGTAGGTGAACTCGTGGCCGGACTCGGTGATCGGCTTGCCCACCGCGAGGTTGGTGCCGGCGGTGGTTCCGTTGCGGGTCACCGAGTTGCTGTTCGCCGACTCGTTGCCCGCCGCGTCGCGCGCGCGGACGAAGTAGGTGACGGTCGTGCCGACCGGCTGGGTGTCGGTGAAGGTCAGCACCGAGCCGCCGACGCTCGTGCGCAGGGTGTTGTTGACGTAGATGTTGTAGCCGGTGACGCCGACGTTGTCGGTGCTGGCGTTCCAGGTCAGCCGGATCTGGCCGGACTGTGGCTGGCTGAGCGCGAGGTTCGACGGCGCGCTCGGCGGGGTGGTGTCGCCGCCGGCCGGGCCGTAGACCTCGAACTCGGAGACCTGCCCGGCGGGCCAGCCGGTGTTGGCGGTGATGTGCAGCCGGACGAACCGCGCGGTGGTCTCGTTGAAGGTGATGGTCACCGTGTTCCCGCCGGCCGGGGTGAACTGGTAGCCGGTGTTCGTGACGAGGTCGGTGAAGTTCGAGCCGTCGGTGCTGCGCCGGACGGTCAGCGTCTGGGTCCGGGCCGGCCAGTCGGCGGGCAGCTTGACCACGACGCGGTTGACGGCGACCGAGGCGCCGAGGTCGACCTGGACCCACTGCGGGAACGCGTTGTTGTTGCTCTCCCAGTAGGTGGCCGCGTTGCCGTCGTTGACGTTGGACGCCGGGTACTCGCCGAGCGCGCTGCTCGCGGTCACGGTGTGGCCGTCGGTGAGGTCGTCGGTGGACACCTCGGCGGCGAACACGGCGAGCTCGGCGAGCTGCGCGGTCGCCTGCTTGCCGCCGGTGAAGCCGACGCGGACGTAGCGGGCGGCGGTGCCGCCGAGCGGGACGGTGACGGCGTTGCCGCTGCCGGGCTCGAAGGTGTGCGCGACCGCGCCGGCGGCGGTGGTGAAGGTCCTGCCGTCGGTGCTGGTCTCGACGCCGAGCACCTGGGTGCGGGCCGCCCACTTGGCGGGGAGCTTGAGGACCGCCCGGCCGAGGTGGGCGGTGGCCTGCAGGTCGACCGTGACCTGCTGCTGGGCACCGGCCGAGCTCTCCCAGTAGGTGTCGAGGCTGCCGTCGGTGACGGCCTTCGCCCCGCCGGTGGCGCTGCTCACCGAGACGGGTTTGCCGTGTGCCAGGTCGGCCGGGTCGGGCGCGGCCGAGGCGGGATCACCGGCCGCGACGAGCAGGCCGGTCAGGAGCGTCGTGGCCGCCAGCCACGACACGATTCGCTTCGCTCTCATTGCGTCGCTCTCATCTGTGCGAACGGGTGTGGCATGGCAGGGCAGAGCAAGTCGCCGAATCAACTTCGGCGTGATCAGAATTTGCAGGGTCTAGTTCGACTTTTGCGTCGATTGAGGTCAAGAGTTGCCTAGTCGCTACCCGAAGTCAACAGGCGACCGCAAAACGGAAGAGACGGGCAGGAACTAGCCCTGGACCACGAGGAACGTCGCGCCCTGGTCGTCGGTGACCTGCGCGAGCCGCCCGTACGGTGAGTCGATCGGCGGACGCTGCACCTGCCCGCCCAGCTCGCCGACCCGCCGGCAGGCCGCGTCGGCGTCCGGCACCTCGAAGTAGGTCCACCATGACGCGGGGGCGTCCCCGACCGGTACCCCGAGCCCGCCCGCGATCTGGCCGGCGACCTCGAGCATCGCGTACGGCTCGGTCCCGGTCTCGTCGACGGTGTCGCCGAAGGTGTGCCCGAACACCGCCGCGTAGAAGCGTTTCGAGCCGTCGAGGTCGTTGCTGCGCTGCTCGTTCCACACCAGCGCGGACGGCGCGTTCGCGATCTCCCCGCCGGTGTGGGTGCCGGCCTGCCACACGCCGAACACCGCGCCCGCGGGGTCGGCGGCGATCGCGACGCGGGCGAGGTCCGCGAGGTCGGACGGCGCGGTCAGCACCCGGCCACCCGCCGCGGTGATCCGGCCGGCCGCCGCGTCGGCGTCGTCGGCCGCGAGGTAGGTGGTCCACCCCGCGGGCCGGTCCGGCGCCACCGGCCCGATACCGGCGACGCGGCGGCCGTCGAGCAGCCCGCCGGACCAGCCGAACAGCGCGCCGTAGAAGGACGTCGCGCGCGCCACGTCGGCAGTGCCGAGGTCGACCCAGCACGGCGTGCCGTCCGGCCAGGGCGCGTCCCGGATGATCACGACGCAACGCTAACGCGGCCACCGGACAAATGGGCGCGTGCCGACAACTCGTGCACACGGGAGCACGTCGGTGATTTCCCGCCCACAGTGCTCATTCGGACTATTGTCACCCATTCGGATGACCGATACCTTCGTTCCGCACACAGCGACTGGGGGCGTGGGGGCACTCTCCACCCGGAGAAGGCAAGGCAGGCGCTACATACCGCGGTATACACGCAGTGTATAGCTCCGCCATCGCTCGCCAGTCACCACCGAATCGGAGGTGCCAGGTGCGTATCGGCGGAAAGATCGGGGTCGGCATGGCCGTCCTGGGGTTGGTGCTCGGCACCGCCCAGGCGGCGGGGGCGGCCCCACCATCCGGGTCAGCGAAGAACCAGCCAGGCAAGGCGAACACCGTCACCCTCATCACCGGCGACAAGGTCACCCTCTTTCACGGCAAGGCGAGCGCCATCAGACCGGCGCAGGGCCGCAAGGGAATGGCGTTCTCCACCTTCTCCGTCAAGGGCCACGACTACGTCGTCCCGGCCGACGCGCTGAAGCTCGTCGCCACCGGCAAGGTCGACCGCCGGCTCTTCGACATCACCTCGCTCGTCGGCTTCGGCTACGACGACGCGCACCGCGCCTCCCTGCCGCTGATCGTCACCCACGCCGCGGGCCGCGCGGCGCCGCGGGCGGCGCACGTGACCCGCGAGCTCCCCAGCGTCAACGGGATCGCGATGGCCGCCGACAAGTCCGGCACCGCCTGGAACGCGCTGACCGACGGCGCCGACCGCACGCACCATGGCGGCCGGCGTGTCGACGATCTGGCTCGACGGCAAGCGGAAGTCCACTTTGGACCACAGCGTGCCGCAGATCGGCGCGCCCGCCGCCTGGGACGCCGGCTTCACCGGCGAGGGCATCAAGGTCGCGGTGCTCGACACCGGCGTCGACCAGACCCACCCGGACCTCGCCGACCGCGAGATCGCCGAGCAGAACTTCAGCGAGGCGCCGGACAACGTCGACAACTTCGGCCACGGCACGCACGTCGCCTCGATCATCGCCGGCACCGGCGCGAAGTCCGGCGGCAAGTACC
The DNA here is from genome assembly GCA_963841395.1 of uncultured Actinomycetota bacterium. Classification (GTDB taxonomy): domain Bacteria; phylum Actinomycetota; class Actinomycetes; order Mycobacteriales; family Pseudonocardiaceae; genus Actinophytocola. The sequence goes on along the minus strand of CAWJCX010000054.1, from coordinate 234,349 downwards.
GCGGCGTCGCGTGGGGAGCGTCCATTCTGGACGGCAAGGTGCTCGACGACTTCGGCTCCGGCTTCGAGTCCGGGATCATCGCGGGCATGCAGTGGGCGGCCGAGCAGGGCGCGACTGTCGCGAACCTGAGCCTCGGCGGCGGCGACACCCCCGAGGTCGACCCGCTCGAGGAGGCCGTCAACACGCTGTCCGAGCAGTACGGCACCCTCTTCGTGATCGCCGCGGGCAACTCCGGCCCGCAGGGCGGCACGGTCGGCTCGCCGGGATCGGCGGCCGCGGCACTCACCGTCGGCGCGGTCGACGACGAGGACAACCTGGCCGACTTCTCCAGCCGCGGGCCGCTGCCCGACGGCTCGGTCAAGCCGGACATCACCGCGCCCGGCGTGGACATCGTCGCCGCGAAGGCGGCGCACGGCCAGATCGGCGAGCCGGCCGACGACGGCTACGTGTCGCTGTCGGGCACCTCGATGGCCACCCCGCACGTGGCCGGTTCCGCCGCGCTGATCGCCCAGCAGCACCCGGACTGGACCGGCGCGCAGCTCAAGGCGGCGCTCACCGCGTCGGCCAAGCCGACCGACGGGCTGACCGCGTTCGAGCAGGGCTCCGGCCGGGTCGACGTGGCGAAGACGCTCGACGCGGCGGTCGTGTCCGAGCCGACCAGCGTCAGCCTCGGCGTCGCCCAGTGGCCGCACGACGACGACCAGCCGGTGACCAAGCCGCTGACCTACCGCAACCTCGGCGACACGGACGTGACGCTCGCGCTGTCGGTCGACGCGACCGGTCCGGACGGGGCGGCCACCGACGTGTTCTCGCTGAGCGCCGACGAGGTCACCGTCCCGGCCGGCGGCGAGGCGTCGGTGGAGATCACCGCCGACACGCGGCAGGGCAGCGCGGACGGCGCGTACTCGGGTGCGGTCCTGGCGACCGCCGGCGAGGCGAGCACCCGCACGCCGGTCGCGGTCGTCCGCGAGGTCGAGAGCTACGACCTCACGCTGAACTACGCCGACGAGAACGGCGCGCCGACGGCGGAGTACAGCTCGCTGATCGTCGGCCTGGACAACGACACGTTCGCGTTCCCGTACGACGCGGACGGCTCGGTGCAGGTCCGGCTGCCCAAGGGCCAGTACGCCATCGACCACCTGGTGGTCACCGCCGGTGGCACGCACTTCAACGAGATCGCCCAGCCCGGGCTCGCGTTCGACGGCGACCAGACGATCGACGTCGACCCGACCATCACCAGGCCGATCAGCGTCACCCCGCCGGCCGAGGCGCAGCTGCTGGTCGGCGACATCGGGTACGAGGTGGCCAGCGACAGGTACTCGTTCAGCAGCGGCTTCGTCACCGACGACCTCAGCGTCCTGACCACGGCGCAGCTCGGCGACGCGCTGCCCGGGATGACGGTCACCGGGTCGATCAACACCCAGTGGCTGGGCCAGGACAGCTCGTTCTACGGCCTGGCGTTCTACCCGCCGGAGGGCTTCCCGACCGGGTACACCAAGGTCGTCGACCGGAGTGAGCTCGCGACCGTGCGGGCGGACTTCGGCGCGGGTGCCGAGAGCCGGCAGGGCGAGCGCCTCCTGTTCCCGTTCCCGGAGTCCGGTGGCGGGTTCGTCGCCGGCGCGGCCACACCTGTGGACCTGCCGAGCACCCGCAACGAGTACGTCACCACCGAGGGCGTGCAGTGGCTCACGATCCTGACGCTGCTGGACGCGGACCAGCAGCCGGTCGCCGAGTTCGACTCACCGAACCGGACGCACCGGGCGGGTCGCACGTACGACGAGTCGTTCAACCACGCGGTATACGGTCCGGGGCTCCCGCCCACGGGGTTCCCGTGGGGCTACCGGTTCGGTGACGAGCTCGGCGTGAGCATCCCGATGTACGCCGACAAGGGCGGCAACGCGGGATACTCCGTCGTGGACTCGGCGTCGACCAAGCTGTACCGCGGCTCGGAGCTCGTCGGCGAGACGACCGACCCGGGCTACGGCGTGTTCACCGGCGTACCGGCCGAGTCGAGCGACTACCGGCTCACCACCGAGGCGACCCGGTCGGCACCGTTCGACCTGTCGACGTCGATCAGTGCCGAGTGGACGTTCACCTCGGCCCATGTGGACGGTGCGGACGTGGCCGCGATCGACCTGAACACGGTGCGGTTCCTGCCGCGGCTCGACGACGGGAACAGCGCGAAGGCGGGCAAGCCGTTCCTGGTGCCGCTGGCGCTGCAGGACGAGACCGGCGCCTACTCGCGGCCGCGGCACCTGACGGTCGAGGCGTCCTACGACGAGGGCAAGACGTGGCACCGGGTTCCGGTGCTGCTGAACCTCGTCGCGGCGCTGCGGCACCCGGCCGGCGCGGAGTCGGTGTCGCTGCGCGCGTCGGCCACCGACCGGGACGGGAACACGGTGAAGGAAACGGTTATCCGGGCCTACAAGCTCCGGAAGTGAGTGACCAGCCGGCGGTCGTCGTCGAGCACGTGGAAGGCGATCGCCGGCGGTAGGTCGTAGTCGATGGGCGTGCTGGCCTCGAAGGGCAGCACGCCCGTCGACACCACCCCCGGCGCGACGAGCAACGGCCACCCCGCGAACGTCGACGCGGCGGCCGTGTGCGCGTGTCCACAGAGGACAGCAACGACGTTCGGGTGGTTGTCGAGAACCTCCGCGAGGCGCACCACGCCGAACTGCCGGATGTCGTCGACCAGCGGGCTGTGCAGGACGACCGGCGGGTGGTGGAAGCACACGAGGGCCGGCTCGTCGTCCGGCGCGTCCGACAGGACCTTGTCGAGCCAGCCGAGCGTCGGGTCGTCGAGCACGCCCTCGTTGCGGCCGGGGATGGTCGAGTCGCACATCGCGACCGTGGCGCCGGGCAGCCGGTGGACCTGGTTGACGGCCTGGCCGCCATCGTCGGGCGTCTCGAGGAAGTGCCGCTGGTAGGCGACCCGGTCATCGTGGTTGCCGGGGCAGGTGAGGACCGGGAACCGCGTGGTGGCAAGGAGTTCCCTTGCCACCCGGTACTCCTCCGGCGCGCCGTGGTCGGCGATGTCGCCGGTCACGAGGATCGCGTCGACCTCGCCGGGCAGCGCGTTGAGGTAGCCGACCACGCGTTCGGCGCGGCGCATGGCGCGCGCGGGGTCGTGGTCCTGGCCGATGTGCAGGTCGCTGACCTGCGCGAGGGTCACCACGCGGCCGGGTCCGCTCCGGGGCGGTGCGGGCCGGCGAGCGCGACCTGCGCGCCGGGCACGCGCAGGTGCGTCAGCCGGCCGTAGCCGCTGTCGGTCTCGTCGAGGAAGGGCCGCACGTCCACGGGTGTGGGCGGGGTGTCGTCGCGGCCGAGGTCGTGCAGCCATTCGGCGGTCCGGGCGAGCGACAGCTTCACGTGCCACGAGCCGCCCTCGGTGGCGCGCCGGCGCAGCGCGGTGATCACACCCAGCGCGGCCAGCCAGCCGGTGCCGTGGTCGAGGGCCTGCGCGGGCAGCGGGCGCGGGGTGTCCGTGCCCTGCTCGGCCGCGATCCCGCAGGACATCTGCACCAGGCTGTCGAAGCCGCGCCGGTCCCGCCACGGCCCGGTGTGCCCGTACGCGGAGACGCTCACGACGACGATCCCCGGCACGAGGCCGGCCAGCTCGGTCGCGCCGAAACCCTTGCGTGCCAGGGAGTCCGGCCGGTACGACTGCAGGAACACGTCCGCCTGACCGGCCAGCTCGCGCAGCGTGTCCTGCCCGTCGGGGGTGTCGAGGTCGACGTGGCAGGAGCGCTTGCCGAAGTCGGTGTCCATGACGACGCGGTCGAGGACCGGGCGCTTGGGATCGGTCACGTGCAGGACGTCGGCGCCGTGGGCGGCGAGGGTGCGCGCGGCGACCGGTCCGGCGAGCACGTGGGTGAGGTCGAGCACCCGCACGCCGGACAGCGCACGCTCGGCCAGCGTCCACACCGCCAGCACGTGCCCGGGCGAAACCCGGTCGACCATCGCCTGCTCGGCCAGGATCCGCTCCGCGCGCATCACGTCGAGCCGCGGGAACGGCCGGGGCGGCGCGTCGCCGACGCGCTCGATCGCCACCAGCGGCTCGGCGCGGACCGCGCGGCCGGGGCCGTCGGCGAGCCAGCTCGCACGGTCGCGCATCGCCGCCGCCGCGCCGCCGGCCGCGAGCACCGCCGCCTCGACCTCGACCGCCGGGCGCCGGGCGACCTCCTGCTCCACGCGATCCTTGTCGTCGCCGAGGGTGCGCCGGATCGCGGCCGCGTGATGCGGGTAGTTCGCGTGCAGCCGCACCCAGCCGTCGGCGGCCCGGTAGTCGCCGGACAGCGACGCCCACAACCCGCCCGCCCGCTCGCCGACGACCCGGACGTGTGCCTCGCTGCGGAACGCCTCGGCGGCGTGTCCGATGTGGACCTTCACCGGCACGGGGTGGCCGTCGCGCTCGCGGACCAGGTTGGCGGCGGCCAGCGTGGTGGCCGCGACGCAGGCCGCGGCCGCCTCGCCGACGCGGTACGGGCCCGGCAGCGGGTGCTCGCCACCCTCGAACGTCACCGGGCCGGCATCGGTGCCGGTGACGTCCTTCCAGAGCGCGGCGAGCGTGTCTCTCGGCACGGTCGTCAGGGGAGGTTCGCGACCAGTTCGGCCGGCGCGAGCCTCGTGCCGGTGTAGAACGGGATCTCCTCGCGGACGTGGCGGCGCGTCGCGCTGGCGCGCAGGTGCCGCATCAGGTCCACGATCCGGTGCAGCTCGTCGGCCTCGAAGGCGAGCATCCACTCGTAGTCGCCGAGGGCGAACGAGGCCACCGTGTTGGCGCGCACGTCCGGGTAGTCGCGGGCCATCTTGCCGTGCTCGGCGAGCATCGCGCGCCGCTCGTCGTCGGGCATCAGGTACCACTCGTAGGAACGCACGAACGGGTAGACGCAGACGTACCTGCGGGCCTCCTCGCCGGCGAGGAACGCCGGCACGTGGCTCTTGTTGAACTCGGCCGGCCGGTGCAGCGCGACCTGGCTCCACACCGGGGTGGCGGCGCGGCCGAGCGCGGTGCGCCGGAAGCCGGCGTACGCGGACTGCAGCTGCTCGATCTCCTCGGCGTGCCACCAGATCATGAAGTCGGCGTCGGCCCGCAGGCCGGCGAGGTCGTACACGCCGCGCACGACGACGCCCTTGGCTTCCAAGGAGTCCAGGTACTCGGCGGCCTCGGTGGCCGCCGGTCCGCGGTCGTCACCGAGCCGACCGGGCTCGGCGCGGAACACCGACCACATGGTGTACCGGATGGTGTCGTTCAGCTCGGCATAGTTCAGGCGGGCCATGGCGTCATCGTCGCATCACCGGGGCCGGTTGTGTGCCATTAGGTGCCCGGCGACACGGTCCGCCGCCGAGCGTGCACTGTCCACGCACGCCGGGATGCCGACGCCGCGGAACGCCGCCCCGGCGACCTCGAGCCCCGGCACCTCGCCGACCGCGCGCTCGATCGCCGACACGGCGGCCGTGTGCCCGACGCCGTACTGCGGCAGGCCGCCGCCCCAGCGGGTGAGCGTCCAGTCGGCCGGCGCCGTGTCCACGCCGGTCAGCTCGCGGAGGTCCGCGCGGATGGCGGCGAGCAGGTCGGCGTCCTCCCGGCGCAGCAGGTCGGTCTCGCCGACCCGGCCGATCGACGCGCGCAGCCGGACCGGCGTGCCGCCCCACTTGACGCTCGTGTGCGTGAAGGCCTTGGCCGTGAACGGGGTGCCGTCGGCGTGCCGTTCCCCGACCGCGAGCAGCACGCCGCTCGTGTCGGGCAGCGTCACGCCGTCGGGCATGACCATGCTCAGCACGGCCATCGAGCCGACCTCGATGCCGGCGTAGGCCGCGGCGGCATCCGGGACGACGCCGTCGAGCAGGCGGCGCGCCGCCGGCGGCGGCACGGCGAGCAGCACGGCGTCGGCGGACAGGACCTCGCCACGGCCGGGGCTGCCGACATCGAGTCGCCAGCCATCACCTGCGTGCCGGAGCTCGCGGACCGGAAGGCCGAGCCGGACCTCCGCGCCCGCCTGCCTGCGTAACTCCTCGACGAGGACGCCCATGCCGCCGCGCAGGGCGCCGAACACCGGCTTGTCGCTCGCGGTCGGCGCACCGAGCACCCGCGCGGCGGCCGCGGTGAGCGAGCCGCCGGCCGGGCCGAGCGCGTCGACCAGCGCGGGCATGGTGGCGCGCAGGCCCAGCCGGTCGGTGCGACCCGCGTAGACGCCGCCGAGCAGGGGCTCGACCAGGTTGTCGACGAGCTCGCGGCCGAACCGCTCGGCCAGCACCTCGCCCACCGCCACGTCGTCGGTGATCTCGAGCGGCGGCAGCGTGGGCTCGGCGGCGACCCGGTCGGCGGCCGCCGCGCTGAGCACCGGGCGCACCAGCTCGGCGTCGGCGGGGACGCCGAGGAACGTGCGCCGGGGCAGCGCCGTTGTGCGCCCCGCCGCGCGGACGGTGGCCGCCGACCGCTCCGGGTGGATCGAGCTCGTCGCCGAGCCCCAGCTCCTCGACCAGCGCGACCGCGGCCGGGTTGCGGAGCACGAACGCCTCGGCGCCGACGTCGGTGGGCGTGCCGGCCAGCTCGACCGTGCGCAGCTTGCCGCCGAGCCGGCCGGACTGCTCGATCACCGTGATGCGCGCGTCCGGCCCGAGCCGCGCACGCAGCCGGTACGCGGCGACCAGCCCGGTGACGCCGCCGCCCACGACGGCGACGCTGGGGACGGTCACGGCGTCAGGCTGTGCACCAGCTCGACCACTCTGGTCAGCACCTCCGGGTCGGTGTTGGGCAGCACGCCGTGGCCGAGGTTGACGATGTGCCCGCCGGCGGCGCGGCCCTCCTCGACGATCCGGCGGACCTCGCGCTCCACCACGTCGAAGTCGGCCAGCAGCACGGCCGGGTCGAGGTTGCCCTGGACCACCGGCGCGGGCGCGCCGGGACGGCTGAGCCGGCGGACCGCCTCGTCGAGCGGCAGCCGCCAGTCGACCCCCACGACGTCCGCGCCGGCCTCGCGCATCGCGGGCAGCAGCTCGCCGGTGCCGACCCCGAAGTGGATCTTCGGCACGCCGTGGACCGCGCCGAGCACGCGGGTCGAGTGCGGCAGGACGAACTCGCGGTAGTCCCGCTCGGACAGCGCGCCCGCCCACGAGTCGAACAGCTGGACCGCCTGCACCCCGGCCGCCACCTGGACCTCGAGGAAGGTCGTGGTGATCGCGGCGAGCGCACCGAGCAGGGCGTGCCAGGTGGCCGGGTCGGAGTGCATGAGCGCCTTGGTGTGCTCGTGGTTGCGGCTCGGGCCCGCCCTCGATCAGGTACGACGCGAGGGTGAACGGCGCGCCCGCGAAGCCGATCAGCGGCGTGTCGCCCAGCTCGGCACGCAGCAGCCGGATCGCCGCGGCCACCTCGTCGAGCTGGCCGGGTTCGAGCGCCGGTAACGCCGCGACCGCCGCCCCGGTCCGCACCGGCTCGGCGACGACCGGCCCGGTGCCGGGCACGATGTCGACGCCGATGCCGGCGGCCACGAGCGGCACCACGATGTCGGAGAAGAGGATGGCCGCGTCCACGCCGTGGCGGCGGACGGGCTGCATCGTGATCTCGCAGACCAGGTCGGGTGTGAAGCAGGCCTTCAGCATCGGGATGCCCTCGCGGACCTTGCGGTACTCGGGCAGCGAACGGCCGGCCTGGCGCATGAACCAGACCGGTGGGTGGGCGGGGGTGCCGCCGGCGGCGGCCACCAGCAGGGGTGCGGTGGCCGTCCGGGCGGTGGTCTCAGGCGTGGGGTTCATAGCGAGATGAATCGTGCCACGGCGCTCCGACATTTTCGTGAGCCGTGCAACGGTCTGTGTGCACGAACTCAGAACCTCGTCCGGCGCGCCGTCACCGCTCACTGACTCGGGTGGTCCTACAGTTACGAGTCGTGACCAAGACGTCGGCAGCGCCTGAACTGTTCACTCAGGCCGTCGGGGCGCTGAAGTCGCTGCGCCCGCGGCCCGAGCTGCAGCTCGGCGTCGTACGCCCGCCGCAGCGCCTGGCACCGTACGCGTTCGCGATCACCGCGGAAGTGAACGGTCCGGCGGACGTGCTCGCCACGGGGCGGTTGATCCTGCTGCACGACCCGGAGGGCCAGGAGGCCTGGGACGGGGTGTTGCGGCTGGTCGCCTACGTGCGCGCGGAGCTGGACGCCGAGCTCGCGGACGACCCGTTACTGCCCACCGTGGGCTGGTCGTGGCTGACCGACGCGCTCGCGGCGACGGGTGCGCAGTACACCGCGCTGGGCGGGACCGTGACCGACACGTCGTCGGCGCGGTTCGGCGACATCTCCGGCCCCGCACGGACCGACGACCTGGAGCTGCGCGCGTCGTGGACCCCGACGGCCGGACCTCGCCCCGCACGGCGAGGCGTTCTGCGACCTGATGGCCAGCGTCGTGGGCCTGCCGCCGGTCGGCGTCACCATGTTCTCCCAGCGTCAGGGCAGCTGAGCCGTTTCTGTCGGTGGGCGCGGCTAGCGTCCCGGGCATGACGTTCGCATACCTGTTCGTGCTGGACACCCTCGCCGACTGGGAGCCCGGGTTCCTCACGTCCGAGCTGAACACGGGCCGGATGTTCAAGGAGCCGGGCACGTCGTTACCCATCCGGACGGTCGGCGTGACGCGAGACCCGATCACGACGATGGGCGGCCTGCGGATCACGCCCGACGTGGCCCTGTCCGAGCTGCGGCCCGAGCGATGCCGCGGTGTTGTTGCTGCCCGGCGCGGAGACGTGGTCGGAGCCGCGGCACCGGCCCGCGCTCGCGAAGGCGCAGGAGTTCCTGGCCGCCGGCGTGCCGGTGGCAGCCATCTGCGGCGCGACGATCGCCCTGGCGGAGGCCGGCATGCTCGACGCACGGCCGCACACGAGCAACAACCTGGAGATGCTGCGGCAGTTCTGCCCCGGCTACCACGGCGCCGACCACTACGTCGAGGAACCAGCGGTCACCGACGGCGACCTGATCACCGCCACGGGCACCGCCCCCCTGGACTTCGCGCGACACGTACTCGCCCGGCTGGACGTGATGGCCCCGGAGACCTTGGAGGCCTGGTACCAGCTCTACAAGACGAGCAGTCCGGAGTACTACTTCGCGATGGTCAACTCCTTACCGCAGCCGGTGTGACCTCTCGGCCTTCGGTTCTGTGGGTTGGGCCGGGGGTGCGCAGGGGCGGGGTTGGGCCTCTGTTGCGGTGACGTGGCCGGGTGCGGTTGGGGCCGCGGGCAGTTGGCGATCGGGCCAAGTCAGGCTCGCCAAGCGCGGCTTCGGCAGTGACTCCGCGGGACGATGGGCAACCAGGCGATATTGCTCAGCCGGGTGCAGTTGCCTGCGGCGTGGCCATGGCGCGCCCCAGCCGGGTTGGCCGCCTCCCTTCGGGAGGTGGAGGGCGCTCCCAGGCGGCTGACGGCCGAGTCGAAGCACCGCCAACCGCCCACCGGGGCGATGTGGACGTGCCGCGGCCGGCCACAGCCACCGACCTGACGACAGTCAGCTCAACCTGCCGACCTCGTCGGCTGCCAGGACCCTTGTCCTTTTGAAGGCGCCGCGGACCCCTTGATGGGCCAGCCGGCCCGGCCGCCGACATCGCGGTAGTCAGCTTGACCTGGCTACTTCCTCGGCCGCCTCCAACGCCCGCAGCACGTTCTCGCCGGCCAGTTTGGCGCAGTCTTGCTCGCTCCACCCGCGCTCCAGCAACGCCGCGAACAGCGCCGGGTAGCAGCCGACGTCCTCGAGTCCCTCAGGTAGGTAGCCGACCCCGTCGTAGTCGCCGCCGATGCCGATGTGGTCGATGCCGGCCACCTCGCGCGCGTGCTCCACGTGCGCGACGACCTCCGCGATCCCCACCGGCGGCTTCGGCGGGCCCACCCACGTGTCCTGGAACCGCGTCCGCTCGTCGACGTCCCGGTGGTTGATCCCGGCCTCGGCCATCGCGTCCTGCAGCTCCTTGTCCCACTCGACCAGGGCGTCCGACACGAAGTACGGCACGAACGTCACCATGCACACGCCACCGTTGCCCGCGAGCCGCGACAGCACGTCGTCGGGAACGTTGCGGGGGTGGTCGGTGACCGCCCGGCAGGACGAGTGGCTGAAGATCACCGGCGCGCGGCTGCAGTCGAGGGCGTCGCGCATGGTCGTCGCGGCGACGTGGGACAGGTCGACGAGCATGCCGAGGCGGTTCATCTCCGCCACGACCTCACGGCCGAAGTCCGACAAACCGCCCACAACCGGCTCGTCGGTCGCGGAGTCGGCCCACGGCACGTTCTCGTTGTGCGTGAGCGTCATGTACCGGACCCCGAGCCGGTGCAGCGCGCGCAGCACGCCGAGCGAGGAGTTGATCGCAGTGCCCGCCCTCGGCACCGAGCATCGAGGCGATCCGCCCCGCCGCGAACGCCTCCCGGGCCTCCGCGGCCGTCGAAGCAATTTGCAAATGCGCCGAATATTTCGCCGGCCAGGGTGTGGACGAGTTCGCACTGCTGCACGACGGCGGTCACCGCAGCGTCACCCGTAAGGCGGCATGGCACGTACACGGACCAGAACTGCATGCCCACCCCACCAGCCCGGAGACGGGGGATGTCCGTGTGCAATTGCGACTGAGTCTCGGTCAGATCGATTCCGAAACCGTCCGATCGGGAGGCGTCGACCCCCGGCATCGACCGCAACGCCCAAGGTAGGTCGTTGTGTCCATCGACCAGAGGGGTGGACTTGAGCAACGTTCGGGCGCGCTCGAACTCCCGGATCTCCACTACCGCGACCTCGTTTCATCGTGTGCCGAGCGCTTGCGCGTTACGTCACCAACCAAGAGTCACCCGATCGTGTTACATCCGCACGCCGGAGTGATGTCTCGATTGGATAGATAACGAATTGATCATCCCGCTAACCCGCTTGGGGGGCTAGGCTGCCTTCGTCGACACCACTTTCGGTCCAATGGCGGCGCGGCTGTTTGGCCGAAGGTCCCGGTGTAGGTCGGGGGGCACGACCGACTCCAGGGAGGTAGTGACGTGGCTGCCGTCGGCTTAGGTCAGGCCGTTCGAACCACGCCAGCCGGCGTGTTGCCGGCGAACATGGTCCCGCACCCGCGGGAAGAGCTGTTCTCGGTGCTGGTGGTCGATGACCACCCGTTGTTGAGGGAGGCGATAGCTGCCCGGTTGACCCAGATGGGCGCGGGTACCGTCCACGAGGCTGCCACGGTGGCCGAGGCGAGAGCGAGGGCACTGGCCACTGGGCCATGTGACCTGGCGATACTCGATCTCGGACTGCCGGACGGCAGTGGAATCGAGCTGGTGACCGAGCTCCGAGGCCATGGCTGGCCGCGGATCGTGGTGCTGGCGTCGTCAGATGACCCGTACGCCGTGCGTTCGGCCTTCCAAGCAGGGGCTCAGGCCTATCTGCTGAAGTCGGCCTCGCCGGTGGTCGTGACCGATGGGGTCCGACGTGTGCTCGAAGGCGGCGTTTACGCCGACCCGAGCGTCGCGCCGATACTCGCCACGGGCACGCGGGTCCCTGGCACCGACAACACCCCGCGCGAGCTCTCCGCTCGCGAGGTCGAGGTTCTCCAGCTGGTCGCGGACGGACAGTCCAACAAAGAGATCGGTGAGGGGCTCAACCTGTCAGCTCTGACAGTGAAGAGCCACCTCTCGCGGATCGGCCGGAAGTTGGGCACCGGCGACCGGGCACAGATGGTCGCGCTGGCCATGCGGGCCGGCGTGATTCGTTGATCTGACACTCGGTGGATCGGGGCGCGGGGCACAATGCGCTCCCCGATCCACCGGTGTTCGACCCATAACACCTTGTTAGGCGCACGGCGCGTGACGCGCGTCCCGTATGGTCATCCGCCGTGGGCGAATCGGGGACGGAAACTGACGAGGAGGCACGACCAGAGCCGGTGCTGCTGACGAAACCAGCAGAGGGCACACCGGAAGTGGTCGCCACGTTCGAGGCACTCCAGGAGGCCTCGGACGCACTGGCCGCTGGCCACGGACCGATCGCGGTGGACACCGAGAGAGCCTCCGGTTACCGCTACTCACAACGGGCCTACCTGGTACAGGTGCGCCGCGAGGGCGCGGGCTCCGTGCTCCTCGACCCGATCCCGCTGAACGACCGGATCGACCCGTTCATCGACGCGCTCGCGGACACCGAGTGGGTGCTGCACGCCGCGTCCCAGGATCTCCCCTGCCTCGCCGAGCTGGGCCTTCGCCCGGCGCGGCTCTTCGACACCGAGCTCGCCGGCCGCCTCGCCGGCTACGAGCGGGTCGCCCTCGGCACCCTCGTCGAACTGCTGCTCGGCTACCGGCTGGAGAAGGGCCACGGCGCCGCCGACTGGTCGCGCCGGCCGCTGCCCCAGGACTGGCTGGACTACGCCGCCCTCGACGTCGAGCTGCTCGTGCCATTGCGCAACGTGCTCGAGGAGGAGCTGGCGGCCCAGGGCAAGCTCGAGTGGGCCCTGGAGGAGTTCGAGGCGCTGCGCGTCGCCCCGCCCCCGCCACCGCGGGCCGAGCCGTGGCGGCGCACGTCCGGCATCCACCGGGTCCGCTCGCCGCGCGGGCTCGCCGCGGTCCGGTCGATGTGGGAGACCCGCGACGCGCTCGCCCGCCAGCGCGACATCGCGCCCGGCCGGGTGCTGCCGGACAGCTCGATCGTGCAGGCGGCCACCGCGGCCCCGGAGGACGAGGCCGCGCTGCTGGCAGCTGCCGGTGTTCCGCGGCCGCTCGCAGCGGCGGATCGCCGAGACGTGGCTGCGGGCGCTGCGCGACGCGGCGAAGCTGCCCAAGAGCGAGCTGCCCGACCCGTCGCCGCAGCACGACGGCCCGCCGCCGCCGAACCGCTGGGCCGACCGCGACCCCGCCGCGGCGGCGCGGCTGACCGCGGTCCGCGCCGGGCTCGCGACGATCGCCGAGGAGAACCGGCTGCCGATCGAGAACCTGCTGCAGCCCGACCTCGTGCGGCGCACCTGCTGGCGCCCGCCCGAGCCGCTGTCCGGCGACGCGGTCGCCGGCGCGCTGCGGGCCGGCGGAGCCCGCGAGTGGCAGATCGCGCTGACCGTCGACGCGCTGTCCACCGCGCTGAACGGCACCGGCGGCTGAGGCCGGGGTGGCCGGCCGCATCCGGATCGGCACCTCGGGCTGGGTCTACCCGCCGTGGCGCGGTGAGTTCTACCCGCCGAAGCTCGCGCACCGCCGCGAGCTGGAGTACCTGTCGCGCCAGGTCAACTCGGTCGAGATCAACGGCTCGTTCTACGCGCTGCAGCGGCCGTCGAGCTACCAGGCGTGGCGCGAGCAGACGCCCGACGACTTCGTGTTCGCGGTCAAGGGCGGCCGCTTCATCACGCACCTGAAGCGGCTCCGGGACGTGGACGCGCCGCTGGCGAACTTCTTCGCCTCCGGCGTGCTCGCGCTCGGCGACAAGCTCGGCCCGCTGCTCTGGCAGCTCCCGCCGACGCTCGCGTTCGACGCCGGCCAGCTCGCGGACTTCTTCGACCTCCTGCCACGCACCACGACCGCGGCGGCCGAGCTGGCGGGCCGGCACGACGAGCGGCTGGCGGGTCGCGCGTGGACGGTCACCGACGCCGACCGTCCGGTCCGGCACGCGCTGGAGGTGCGCCACCCGAGCTTCACCGACCCGGCGTTCCTCGACGTGCTGCGCGAGCACGGCATCGGCCTGGTGATCGCGGACGCGGCGGCGAGCTGGCCGTACCTGGAACACGTGACGGCGGACTTCGCGTACGTACGGCTGCACGGCAGCACCGAGCTCTACACCAGCGGCTACACCGGCGAGGCGCTCGACGCGTGGGCGGAGCGGATCAGCGGCTGGACGGCGCAAGGCATTGATGCGTTCGCCTATTTCGACAACGACGCAAAGGTGAAGGCGCCCCGCGACGCGATGGCGCTGGCCGAACGGCTTGCCGCCGGCTGAGTGAAACCCTTCCTGACCTGCACCGAGTCCGGGTAACTTTCACGTAGTCGGCGGAAAGGTGCGTTCAGTGCTGGAACCGCTCACCGGGGAAGACCCGCGCACGCTCGGCCCGTTCACCGTCGAAGGCCGCCTCGGCGCGAGCGCGGCCGGCACTGTCTACTTGGGACACGACACGGACGGCGCCGCGGCCGCGATCACGGTCGTGCGCGCCGACCTCGCCGGCGATCCGGAGCTGCCCGACCGGTTCGCCGCGATCGGCCGGGTGCAGGGCGACCACACGGCCACACTGGTCGGCTCCGACGCCGCCGCCGAACACCCGTGGCTCGCCACCGAGTACGTGGCGGGCCCGTCGCTGCGCGAGGTGGTGCGGGAGCGGGGACCGCTGCCGGAGCCGGAGGTGCTGGGCCTCGCGGCCGGTGTCGCGGACGCCCTGGCCGCGATCCACGCGGCGGGCCTGGTGCACGGCGACCTCGACGCCGACACCGTGCTGCTGCCGCCCGAGGGCCCGCGAGTGATCGGCTTCGGCCTCGCCGAGATCGCGGATCCCGCGCCGGCGAAGGACGTGTTCGCGCTCGGGGCGCTGATCACCCACCTGGCCACCGGCGTGGAGTCGCCGACCCCGCAGGACGTGACCCGGCCGCTGCGCACCCTGGCGGAGCGGTGCCTGGCGCCCGACCCCGCCGACCGCCCCACCCCCGCGGAGATCGCCGAGTTCTGCCGGGTGGAGGCAGAGGCCCACGCCGCGGCCCTGGACGACCATCCGCTCGCCTACGCGGGCACCGAACCGCCGGCGAACCCGCTCGACCTGTCCACCGGCATCCCCAGCGACGCCGTCGTCGGACCGATCACCCCCGAGGCCACCGAGGACGAGCCGGCCGAGCACCCCCTCGCCTACCCGGCCACCGAGCCACCGGCGAACCCGCTCGACCTGTCCACCGGCATCCCCGGCGACGCCATCGTCGGACCCATCGCCGCGGACGCCACGCCGGACGAGCCCGAGCCGCTCACCTACCCGGCCACCACGCCGCCGGAGAACCCGCTCGACCTGTCGGCCGGCATCCCCGGCGACGCGATCGTCGGGCCCATCGCCGCCGACGCCACGCCGGACGAACCCGAATCCATCACCTATCCCGGCACCGCGCCCCCGGAGAACCCGCTCGACCTCACGGCCGGCATCCCCGGCGACGCCATCGTCGGACCCATCGCCGCCGACGCCACCCCCGACGAACCCGAACCCATCACCTACGCCGCCACCGCCGCGCCCGCGAACCCGCTCGACCTCTCCGCCGGCATCACCACCGACTCGGTGGTCGGGCCGGTCGTCCCCGTGGACGACGCTAACCCGGTCCTCGACCCGGTCGAGGCGGTCGAGGTGGCCGAGAAGGTCAAGGCGGCGCCGCCGAACGACGTCATCACCGCGCCGCCCATCGACCCCGCGGACCTCGCCGCACTGCGCGCCGCCGCCGACGCCGTCGCGCAGGCGGCCCCGGCGGACGCGATCGCACCGGCCGACCAGGTGGTCGAGCCGCTCGGCTACGGCCCGCCGAGCACCGCGCCACCGGCCGCCCGCGAGCGCAGACCGTCACGAAGACGCAGACTCGTCCTCGCCGGCCTGGCGGCCGCGGTCCTGCTCGCCACCGCCGTCACCGTGCCCCTCGTCTCCGACAACACCACCGCCGGCACCCCGGTCGCCGCACCCGACGACGCCGTACCGGCCGCCGCGCCCCAGCCCACCGAGGCCACCGAGGCCACCTGCGCCGGCGCGAGCACCCTCACCGCCAGCGGCTCGGCCCTCCAGCACGACGCCATGACCACCATCGCGGACGCGTGGGCCGCCGAGTGTCGCGACAGCACCCTCAACTACACGCCGGGCGGCACCGACTTCGGCCTGCAGCAGTTCGCCGCCGGCGAGACCGACTTCGCGGTCGCCGACCACGCGCTCGGCGCCAGCGAGGGCGAGATCGCCTCCGTCGCGGCCCGCTGCGCCGGGGTCGGCGCGGCGGCGAACAAGAACCTCGTCCTCCAGCTGCCCCTGGTCCTCACGCCGGTCGTGCTCGCCTACCACCTACCGGGCATCGACGAGCTGCGGCTGGACGCGCCGGCGCTGACCGCGATCTTCAGCAGCCGGCTGACGAAGTGGAACGACAAGACCATCGCCGAGCTGAACCCGGGCGTCCGGCTGCCGGCGAAGGCGATCACCGTGATCACCCGCGCCGACCGGGCGGTGACCACGCAGACGCTGCAGGAGTACCTGACCGCCGTCGGCGGGTGGCGGTCGGGCGCCGGGCCGGAGTTCACCGGCAAGGCCGGCCAGGCGCAGCGGTCGGACTCCGACGTGCTCACCGCGGTCCGGTCCGTCGACGGCGCGATCGGCTACCTGCCCAACACGCTGGCCCGCCCGACCAGGGAGCCCGTCGTGATGCTCGTCGCCGCCGGCTTGGCGAGCGCACCCGACTCGTCCGCCGTCAACGCCGCGGTGGACTCCGCGGTGGCGGACACCGACGACCTCGCCCGGCTGCCGGCCGCGATCTACCGGGCCCGCGTGGACGAGACCGGCATCGGCACGGTGCCCTACCCGCTGGTGCACGTCGGCTACCTCGTGGCGTGCACGCAGTACCCGGAGGCCGCCACGGTCGCCGCCGTCCGCGACTTCCTGTTCACCGCGCTGGGCATGCAGGTGGAGTCGGCGAGCGGCTACCAGCTGCCGTTCGGCGAGCTGCAGCGTGGCATGGTCGACCTGGTCCGGCAGACCTACTGAGCCGGCAGGTGCACGGTCACCGTCAGGCCGCCGCCGGGCACCGCCTCGGCCCCCACCGTGCCGTGATGCGCGAGGACCACCGCGCGCACGATGGCGAGCCCCAGGCCGGTTCCGGTGTGCGCGGTCCGGTCCACGCCACCGCGGCGGAACGACTCGAACAGCTCCTCCACGCGTTCCGGGTCGACCATCGCGCCTGACGAGCTCACCCGCAGGCTCACGAACTCCGGCGAGAACGCGGTCCGCACGTCGATCCAGCCGCCGTCGACGTTGTGCCGCACGGCGTTCTCGAGCAGGTTGCCGGCGACCCGCTCGAGCAGCGCCGGGTCGCCCGCGGACCGCGCCGGTCCGGTGTGGAACGACGCGGACAGCCCGCGCTTCTCGGCGTCGGCGGTGATCGGCCGCCAGGCCTGCTCGACGACGGCGGCCAGGTCGACGCGCTCCACGAGCCCGATCCCCATGCCGTCGGTGCGCGCGAGCAGCAGCAGCGCCTCCACCAGGTGCCCGGCGCGCAGCGTCGCGTTGCGCACCACGCCGGCCATCCGGCGCAGCTCCTCGACGTCCGCGTCCGGGTCGGACAGCGTCACGTCCAGCTCGGCGCGGATGACCGCGAGGGGGGTGCGCAGCTCGTGGGAGGCGTTCGCGACGAACTGGCGCTGCGCGTTGAAGGTCGCCTGCAGCCGGTCGAGCATCGCGTCGAACGTGTCGGCGAGCTCGGCGACCTCGTCGCGCGGGCCGCGCAGGGAGATCCGCTCGCCCAGGGACTCGGCGGACAGCCGCCGCGCGGTGCCGGTGACGTCGCGCAGCGGCTTGAGGACCCGGTCGGTGAACGTCCACGCCAGCAGCGCGGTCGCGATCACCACGCACACGAACGCGATCGCGCCGGCGACGAGCACCCGCAGCCGCGCGTTGTCGCGCAACACCTCGGCGAGCTTCTCGGCCTTCACCGGCACGCCGTCGACGATGATCGTGGTGCCGGCCGGGAGGCTGGGCACGGTGACCGCGTTGCCCGCCAGCATCCAGCCGAGCCAGAGCAGCAACGCGGCGACGAGGGCGACCAGCGCGGTGGCGAGCAGGGTGATCCGGCCGCGCAGACCGGGACCGCGCCGCAGGCGGCTCACGACCGTTCCCCGCCGGCTCGGCCCGGCCGCTCGCCCCGCGACCGGTTCGCTCGCCGGCTGACTCACGAACCAGTCGCAGCGCCGGCCGCGGGAACCCGGTACCCGGAGCCGACGACGGTGTCGATTATCCCGGGCTCGCCCAGCTTCTTGCGCAGCGTCATCACGGTGACCCGGACGGTCGTGGTGAACGGGTCGGCGTGCTCGTCCCAGACCCGCTCGAGGAGCTCCTCGCTGCTGACGACCGAGCCGGCCGCGGCGAGCAGCACCTCCAGGACGCCGAACTCCTTGCGGGTCAGCTCGACGGGCTCGCCGGCGCGGCGCACCGTGCGGCGGGCCGGGTCGAGCTCGAGGTCGCCCGCGCGCAGCACCGGCGGGGTGACCGGCGTGGACCGGCGGGCGAGCGCCCGCACGCGCGCGACGAGCTCGTCGAACGCGAACGGCTTCGCGAGGTAGTCGTCGGCGCCGAGGGAGAGGCCCTCCACGCGGTCGGCCACCGACCCGGACGCGGTCAGCATGATCACCCGGGTGAGCGCTCCGGACGCGACGATCTCCCGGCACAGCTCGTCGCCGGACATGCCCGGCAGATCCCGATCGAGCACGACGACGTCGTACCGGGTGACGGTGGCCTTCTCGTGCCCCTCGTCCCCGTCCAACGCGACGTCGACGGCCATCCCCTCCCGCCGCAACCCCCGCGCAACGGCATCGGCCAGGGGTTCCTCGTCCTCGACGATCAATATCCGCACGGTACAAAGGTACCGACAACTCTCAGCGGTCCCGGGCCGCCCGGACGTTCTCGGCGATGGGGCTCAGGCGGAGCCACGCAGGGAGGCCGCGGACGATCCAGCGGGCGCCGGTCAGGTCGATGGTGCCGGCGCGGACCGCTTCCAGGAGGTCGATCTCGCCCAGCCACATGCGGTACAGGGTCGGCAGGTCCGACGCGAGCACGGCGTCGATGTCGAAGCCCGGGTCGGTGTAGCAGACCGACGCGTCGCCCGGTTCGAGCACGAGCCAGTACTTGCGCCCGTGGTCGGCGATCTCCACCTGGATCACCGCGCGCTTCTCGATGTCGCCCGTGTCGATCCGGCCGTGCATCCACCACATCAGCAGCTCGGGGTCGAGCTCCTCGGGCCGCGGGTCGCCGAACGCGTACCGCGCGCCCCAGTCGGCGAGGCCGAACACGAGCGGCCGCAGGTCCTCGCCGGCGCGGGTGAGCCGGTAGCCGTCACCCGTGCGCTCCACCAGCCCGCCGTTGCACAGCTGCCGCAGCCGCTGGGACAGCAGCGCCCGCGACAACCCCGGCAGACCGCGCGCGAGCTCGTTGAACCGCGTCGCGCCGACCAGCATGTCCCGCACGATCAGCAGCGTCCAACGGTCGCCGAGCACCTCGACGGCCCGCACCACGGGGCAGTACTGCGCGTAGGGCTTCATGCGCGCTCCTGGAGTTCAGTTTCTGTACTACTGCGCGGGCGCCCGGGTTTCTAGCGTCCACATCATGACAATCGCTCAAACTCGCACAACCAGTACGTTTCCGGTAGCGATGAGACCCGACGACTCTCGATTCACCGACCTCGCCGCCCGGATCGGAGCCGTCGCCGCCGAGCACGCGGCCGAGCACGACCGCGACGCCACCTTCGTCACCGAGGCCTACACCGCCATGCGCGAGCACGGCTACCTCGCGCTGACCGTGCCCGAGGAGCTCGGCGGCCTCGGCGCGACCATGCGCCAGGCCTGCTACGCCCAGGCCGAGCTGGCCCGCCACGACGGTGCGACCGCGCTGTCGGCCGCCATGCACACCTACCTGACCCTCGTGCAGGCCTACCGCCACCGCAAGGGCGCGCCGGACGCGGCAGCCGTGCTGCGCCGGATCGCCACCGAGGGCATCGTCATCGCCACCAGTGGCGGCTCGGACTGGCTCTGGCCGACGACCACGGCCGTACCCACCGACGACGGCTACCTGGTCAGCGGGCGCAAGACGTTCTGCAGCCAGTCCCCCGCCGCGACGGTCGTCTCCACCTGCGCGGTGCTCGGTGACCCGGCGGCCGACGCGGACGTCATGCACTTCAGCGTGCCGCTGTCCGCTCCCGGCGTCCGGCTCGAGCAGACCTGGGACACGCTCGGCATGCGCGGCACCGCGAGCAACGACGTGGTGCTGACCGACGTCGCCGTGCCGGCCGACAAGATCGCCGGACACCGCCCGTACGGCGAGCTCGGCGCGCCGCTGCTCACCGCGACCGTCCACTTCGCACCGATCGCCGGCGCGACGTACTTCGGCATCGCGGCCGGCGCCCGGGACGCCGCCGTCGCCGCCGCGGCGACCGGGTCACGCGGTCCCCGCGCGACGGCCGACCTCCCCGCCGTGCACCGCCAGATCGGCCTGATGGACGCGAAGCTGCGCGGTGCGTGGTGGTCGCTGATGGGTTCCATCGAGGAGCTGGGCGAGGACTACACCGCGACCCCGGAGGCGCTCGCGACCGTGATGCTGGCCAAGCGTCAGGCCGTCACGGAGGCCATCGAGGTGGTGAACATCGCGATGGAGGTCATGGGCGGCCGGTCGTTCTTCAAGCGCTTCGGCATGGAACGCGCCTACCGCGACGTGCGGGCCGGAACGTTCCACCCGCTCACCCCCGAGGCCACGCTGACCTACGCGGGCAAGCTCGCGCTCGGCGACCCGGGCGTCACGGAGTAGCGCGGTACCGGATGCGGCCGACCACCGGCGGCACGAACAGCAGGAGCAGCGCGAAGTAGCGCACGCCGGGGATGAAGGCGATCCCGAACGCGACGACCAGGCTCACGGTGGTGGAGACGGAGTTGAAGATCCGCAGCTCGGGTGCGTCGTCGTCGCGCAGTTCCGGGTGCCGGTGCACGGTCAGCATGAGGCACGCGCTGGCGACCAACACCGTGGCGATGTAGAGCAGCGGCGTGAACGGGTCGTCCCCGAACCCGGCGATCATCGCGGTCGGGAACGGCAGCACCACGATCGTGAACACCCAGGCGAGATGCCAGCGCAGCAGGGCCGGGTTGTAGCCGGTGACCTGCTCGAAGAGATGGTGATGCGCGGCCCACAGCCGGGCGATGACGACGAAGCTGAGCAGGAACGTCCAGATCTGCCCCTGGAGGTGAACGATCACGTCGAGCGAGCTCTTCTCGGTGACGATCGCCTCGGGGACGGCCTCGGTCAACGGCAGGACGAGCAGGGTGATCGCGATGGCGACGGCGGCGTCGCCGAAGAACACCATGCGCTCCGCGGACTTGGTTGCGCTCACCGGGGTGAGCGTAGAGATCAGCCTTCCGGGCGGACGTGTGGGACCGTGGCGGGCTCGCCGATGCGGTCCACCGTCCACTCGGTCACCTTGCGGGCCACGTGTTGCGCGGTCAGCCCCAGCCGGACCAGCACCTCGGCCCGGGTGCCCTGGCCGTGGAACTCCTGCGGGATCCCGAGATCGCGCAGCGGGGTGTCCACATCGGCGTCGCGCAGCGCGGCGGCCAGCGCCCAGCCGACGCTGCCGTGCCGGCCGCCGTCCTCGAGGGTCACCACGAGCCGGTGCTCGGCGGCCAGCTCGGTGAGCACGGACGGCACCGGCATGACCCAGCGCGGGTCGACGACGGTGACGCCGATGCCCTGGTCGGCCAGCCGGTCCGCGGCCGCGAGCCCCAGCTCGGCGAACGCGCCGACGGTCACCAGCAGCACGTGCCGCTCGCCGGCCGGGCGGCGCAGCACGTCCACCGTGCCGAGCCGCTCGAGCGCCGGGATGTCCGCGCCGACCGACGCCTTCGGGAACCGCAGCACCGTGGGGCCGTCGGACACCGCGACCGCCTCGCCCAGCTCCTCGGACAGCGTGCCCGCGTCACGCGGCGCGGCGATCCGGATGCCCGGGACGGCGCCGAGGATCGACAGGTCCCACATGCCGTGGTGGCTCGCCCCGTCCGGCCCGGTGATGCCGGCGCGGTCGAGCACGACCGTGACGGGCAGC
Organism: uncultured Actinomycetota bacterium; assembly: GCA_963841395.1. Taxonomy (GTDB): domain Bacteria; phylum Actinomycetota; class Actinomycetes; order Mycobacteriales; family Pseudonocardiaceae; genus Actinophytocola. The sequence continues at coordinate 212,598 of CAWJCX010000054.1, read as the reverse complement.
CGGTGCAGCGCGACGTCCATCAGCATCTGGTCGAACGCGCGGTTGAGGAACGTCGAGTAGATCGCGACGACCGGGTGCAGCCCGGCCATCGCCATGCCAGCGGCCGAGGTCACCGCGTGCTGCTCGGCGATGCCCACGTCGAACCAGCGGTCCGGGTACGCGTCCGCGAACGGCGCGAGCCCGGCGGAGCGCAACATGGCCGCGGTGATCGCGACGACGTCCGGGCGGCGCTCGCCGATGCGGACCATCTCCTGCGCGAACACCGACGTCCAGGTCGCGCTCTTCGCGGTGGTCGGCTTGCCGGTGACCGGGTCGATCGGGTCGGTCTGGTGCATCTGGTCGACTTCGTCGTTCTCGGCCAGCGGGAAGCCGCGCCCCTTGCAGGTGGCGGCGTGCACGATGACCGGCCCGCCGAACTCCTTGGCACGGCGCAGCGCCGCCTCGAGCGCGCCGAAGTCGTGCCCGTCGACCGGGCCGATGTACTTCAAGCCGAGGTCCTCGAACATCATCTGCGGGCTGAGCGCGTCCTTGATGCCGCGCTTGGCCGCGTGCAGCGCGGCGTAGAGCGGCTTGCCGACCACGGGCGTGCCCTGCAGCACCCGCTTGCCGCCCTCGAGCGCGCGCTCGTAGCCGGGCGAGAGCCGCAGCGACGCGAGGTGGTCGGCGAGCCCGCCGATCGTCGGCGAGTAGGAGCGTCCGTTGTCGTTGACGACGATGACCATCGGCCGGTTCGTGCCGGCGGCGATGTTGTTGAGCGCCTCCCAGCACATGCCACCGGTCAGCGCCCCGTCACCGACGACCGCGACGACGTGGCGCCGCTCGCCGCGCAGCTGGAACGCCTTGGCCAGGCCGTCCGCATAGGACAGCGCGGTGGAGGCGTGGCTGTTCTCGACGAAGTCGTGCTCGCTCTCGGCCCGGCTCGGGTAGCCGGACAGCCCGTCCTTCAGGCGCAGCACGTCGAAGTCCTCGCGGCGGCCGGTGACCACCTTGTGGACATACGCCTGGTGGCCGACGTCGAAGATGACCGCGTCCTTCGGTGAGTCGAAGACGCGGTGGATGGCCATCGTCAGCTCGACGACGCCGAGGTTCGGCCCGAGGTGGCCGCCGGTCGTCGTGACCCGGTCCACCAGGAACTGGCGGATCTCCGCCGCGAGTCTGGTCAGGTCCTCGGTCGTCAGCCTCTTCAGATCGGCCGGGCCGTGCAGGGACTCGAGCAGGCTCGGGTGGTCGGTCACCGCTGGTCACCTCGGTTTCTGGCCGCCGGGAGGGGCGGCGGGGACGTCTCGGCCGGATGCGGCCAGTCTACGAGCGCACGTGAGTGGGGGTGGCGCCCCTACACTCAGGCTGTGCCTGTCGCATTCGACACAGCTGGGATGGAGCAGTTCGACGAGCGCACGTGGTTCTGTCCGCGGTCCGGGGATCAGGTCAGTCTGACCTACATCGACCTGGTTCCGGACCTGCCCGCGCCGCTCGACGACCTGCAACTCCTGCGTCACCGTCTCGCCCTCGAGACGGCGGATGTCGGCGCGCTCATCGAGGCACACGTCGTCATGATCGACTCGGTGCCGACGCTGTACCAGCTGCTGAAGCTGCCGATCCCGGGCCAGGACTCCGGTCAGGCGTTCATCGCCGCGTTCACCGTGCCGAAGGCCACCTGCTCGGCGGTTCTGCGGATCCAGTGCGCCGAGGGCGAGACGACGGGGCTGCGCGAGTCGGCGGTGATCGCGAAGGTGGGGCCGGAGGCGTTCGTGCGGCCGCACCCGTACGCGCCGGTGCTGGAGGGCCGCCTGCCGTGGCACGCCGGCGACGACGCGCAGTGGGACGTGCAGTTCCCGGACCACCCGCTGACCAGGGCGCGGGCGTGGGCGAACAAGACGATCGCCACCGCACGGATCGACCCCCAGTTCGCCCAGCTGCCGCCGTTCACGCCGGACGGACCTGGCCCGAACGAGCACACGGACTTCCACGCGCCGGTCGACCGGGCGGCGTTGCCGCCGGCTTCGTCGGCGTCTGCTTCGGCTCAGGGTGACGGTGAGCAGCCGAGCGGTGCGCATGCGATGGACGTGCCGTCCCTGGAGGCACCGGCCCTGGACGAGTCGCGTTCCCGCACCGCCGGGGCGCGGGCGGCGTCCCAGGAGGACGGGCGGGCCGGGCGGCGGCGCGCCAAGCTGGACTCGGCGTCGGCGTGGCAGCTGCCGCCGGCGGACTCGGGGACGGGCAAGCCGTCCCTGTCGGACACGATCGCGGCGCGGGCGTCGCGAGCCAGGTCGGGTCCGGTCTCGCGGCGGGTGACCGCCGAGCGGGTGGACCAGGAGGAGAAGAGCGGCCGCCACTCGCCGGCGGATACCCCCCGTCCGGCGCTGGGTCCGGCGAAGCGCGCGGCGCCGTCCCCGGACGGCTACCTCATCCGCCCGCCGAACCTCCCGGACGACGAGGACGCCTACCCGCTCGGCAGCTCGGACGCCTTATCGAAGACGTCGTCGAGCACGTCGGGTGCCCACGCCTTACCGCCGTCGTCTTCATCGTCCTCGTCCACCTCTGGCCGGCACGACCTGGAAGCCCTCACGGCTGCCGCCGCGGACGCTGCCTCGTCCCCGCCCGCCACCAGCCGCCACGGCCTTCGCGACGAGGCCCCCGAGCCGGCCCGCCGCCGGCCCGGTGGATCCTCGACGTCCGGCCAGCACGCGCTGCCGGACACCTCGGCGCCCGACAGCGCCAACCCACTCGGGCTGCCCGACACCTCACGGGCCTCCGGCTCCACACCAGGTGGCAACCCACTCGGGCTACCTGACACCTCACCGGCCTCCGGCTCCGCACCGGGCGCCAGCCCCCTCGGACTGCCCGACACCTCACCGGCCTCGACGGCACACCGGCCCAGGTCACCGGACTCGCCCACCCGCCAACTCGGGCCGGGCTCCGGCAAGCCGGGAATGGCCGGCGGGTTCCCGTCCGGCGCCGCGGCGGACGGGGCGCCGGGCGCGTTCACCGGATCCGCTCCGCACCCGGCGGCCAGCCGGATCGTCTCGCCCGGCGGTACGCCCGGCCAGTTCTCCGGCAGCGCGCCGGACGGCGACCGGCGCCCGCCCTCGGCGGACGCCGCCGGAAGCCGGATCGTCTCGCCCGGCGGGTCCAACTCCGGCGGCTTCCCGCGCCCCAACGCCAACCCCGCCTCGGGCGCGTTCCCGGCCGTCTCACCGAACTCCACCGGCGCCGACCCGGGCGGATTCCCGACGACCGTGACCAACGCGAACCCCACCGGCGCCTACCCGGCCGACCCGAGTGCCTCCGCCCGCGTCTTCCCGCCGAGCCCGAACGGCGACCCGAACGCAGCTCGCGCGCTCCCGCCGGGCTTGAACGGAACGCCCGGCGATCCCCGCGGACTCCCCGGCGACGCCGGCGGATTCCCCACCACCGTGACCAACGCGAACCCGGGCGACCCGGCGAGCGCGTTCCCCGCCGTCTCCCCGGGCTCCAGCGCCTACCCGAATCCGACGGCCGGCGGCGGCTTCCCGGCCGACCCGAACGCGTCAGCCAGCGCGTTCCCGGCCGTCTCGCCTGGCACCAGCGCTCACCCCAACAGCGCACCTCGCGGCTTCCCGGCTGACCCCAGCGCCTTCCCGGCTGGCGCACCCGGAACCAACGCCCACCCCAACAGCGCACCTCGCGGCTTCCCGGCCAACCCGAACGCCTCCGTCTCACCTGGCACCAGCGCCCACCCGAACAGCGCGCCCCGCGGCTTCCCAGCCGACCCCAGCGCATTCCCGGCCGCCTCGCCCGGAACCAGCGCCCACCCCAACAGCGCCCAGCGCGGCTTCCCGGCCGACCCGAACGCCTCCGCACGCTTCCCCGCCCCCAACGCATTCCCGGGCTCGCCGAACGGCGCACCCGGCGGCTTCCCGCCGAGCGGTGCGTCCGGCACGTTCCCGACCGACCCCGGCAACGGCGGCCGCGGCGCCCACCCCGACCCGAACATGTCCTCCGGCGGCTTCCCCGCCGCGGCGAACCCCAACAGCCCGCCGCGCGGCATCCCCGCACGATTCCCCGGCGGCCCGCCGAACGGCTTCCCCGCGGACCCCAACGCTTCGGTCAGCGCGTTCCCACCGGTCTCGCAGAACCCGGGCGGCTACCCCGCCGACCCGAACGCCTCCGCACGCTTCCCCGCCCCACCCAACGGCTACCCGGCCGACCCCACCGCCTCCTCCCGCTTCCCCGCCGTACCGAACGGCTTCCCCGCGGACCCCAACGCTTCGGCCACCGCGTTCCCACCGGTCTCACAGAACCCCGGCGGTTACCCCGCGGACCCGAACGCCTCCGCACGCTTCCCCGCCCCACCCAACGGCTTCCCCGCCGACCCCAACGCCTTCCCACCGGTCCCGTCAAACGGCGGCTTCCCAACGGACCCCAACGCCTCCGCCAGCGCGTTCCCACCGGTCCCGCCGAACTCCGGTGGCTTCCAGGCCGATCCCAACGCCTTCCCACCGGTCTCGCAGAACCCCGGCGGCTACCCCGCGGACCCGAACGCCTCCGCACGCTTCCCCGCCCCACCCAACGGCTTCCCGGCCGACCCCACCGCCTCCGCGAGCGCGTTTCCCCCGGTCCCGCAGAACCGCGGCCTCCCCTCCGACCCCACCGCGTCCGCGCGCTTCCCGGCGGTCGCACCGAACGGCAGCTTCCCGACCGACCCGAACGCCTCGGCCAGCGCCTTCCCACCGGTCGCGCCGAACGGCGGGCGCCCCGGGCCCAACCCGAGTGGCATGGCCGCAAACTCGACCGACTCGACGGTCGTCGACTCCTCCGGGCCCTTCGCCACGATCGCGCCGGATGCGCCCGCGCCCAGCCCCCCGCGGCCCGGCGCGGCGCCGCCGAGCGCGGCCGGCGGGCATCCGGTGGCTGCGCCGGGCGCCTATCCGTCAGCGCCTGCTGCGCCGATCGGCTCACCCCGAGGGGCGGGACTTCCGCCCGGCGCGCCCATGCCGCCCGTCGAGGGCGGCGATGTCATGCACACCGTCCTCATCGGACTGCCCATCGGCGGCTACCTGCCGTTGTGGCACAACGAAGTCCGTCAGCTACTGGCGCATGTCCGACCCCGACGCGGTCCGCGCGCGGCTCGGCATCGGGGTCGAGTCGCGGACCGAGATCGACAACCGGCCGGTTCCGCGAGGCCGCGATGTTCAGCCCGGACCGGCAGACGCTGTTCCTGATGGACCGCTACCGCGACGACGCCGGCAACCTCGGCGGCACGAGCACGCAGCTGTTCCCCGCCACCGAGGACGAGGCGTTCCGCGCGGCCGACGACAAGGCGATGTCCGAGCCTGTACAGCTGGCTCGGCGACGTGGTCGTGGCGGCCGGCGAGCGCGGCGAGTACGTCGCGATCGAGACCGGTGGGTGGCACGTTCCGGTGACCCCGGTGGTGCTGATCATGCTGCGGACGGACGGCCGCGAATGGCACTCCGTCGTGGAAACTTCACCCGTTCCGGTCGGGGCCCCGGTGTGGCGTGACCAACAACCGGTCGACGGCGACACGCAGTTACTGGCTTCGCCGGCCACCGACCAGACGATGCGCGCGGCCGGGCTCCTCACCAGGTTCGCGGTCGCCACGTGGCCGGTGCACCCGTTCCAGCTCGGACTCTCGTTCGGTCCAAACCCGACGCTGGGTGACGTAGCGACCCGGTAAGGTCACATCTCACCATGGGCTAAACAGAGGGTGGGGATCTAGCTGTGACCGAGCCGCAGCCGGTGATGGAGCAGGCGGAGCAGGACAAGTTGACCCGGCAGGTGGGCCGGGCGTTGCTGACTGTCGCGGGGAAGGCTGGACGCAGGTGCGCGCGGAGTACCGGGCGGCGGGCCGGCACGTCGAGGTCGACGTGTTCGTCACGGGCCCGGACGGCGCGCCGCGGCCGGTGCGCCCGCCGATGGAGGTCGTCGAGGGGCTCGGCAAGCTGCGGCAGGGCATGTACCGCCCGGGCCGGGGGACCTGGCTGTCGGCGCTGTACCTGCTGGACCCGCCGAGCAGCTTCAGCGCCGGAGTTCGAACCCGACGTCGAGCCGCGCTGGCGCCGCGTCCCGCCCCCGATCGGCTTCGCCGACGAGCTGCGGTTCTTCCCCCGCGCCGACGAGCACATCCCCGACTGGCTCCGCCAGCGCGCCGGCCTCCGGCCCGCGGGCGACAGCCCGACGCCGCCGGGTGGGATGCCGGGGGTGGGACAGCCGGGTGCGCCCGGGCACGCGGCCGCCGGCCAGCCGCCCATGCCGCCGGCACCCGGCCAGCCCGTACCAGGTCAGCCCGCGCCGGGACAGCCGATGCCGGCGCACGGTGGCCAGGGCACGCCGCCCGGTGGCATGCCGCAGCCCGAGCGACCGGTTCCGGCGCAGGGCCAGCCCGGCGGGATACCCGGTGGTCCGCAGCCTGGTGGACCGGCGGCTCGACCTGCCGGCGCCCGGCGGCCCTGCCGAAGCACAGCATCTACCGGGCTAGGCTCGATCCAAGCCGGCCGCAGCTATGCTACGCCCAGCTCGGCGACCCTACTCCATGCATCCGTGAATCCTGCACTACCCTGCCAGCTCTACGAGCTCGACGGCCTGGCGGCCGCGCAACTGGCTTGCAACCGCCTTTCCCGCCGCGGCCGGGCTTTCGGGCCGACCACACCGGGCGACCAGCCAACCGCCACCCCACCGCGGCAGATGATACCGAGCCGGCCCGCCCCGTGACCCAGCCGCGGCCAGCTGGCGGCCGCAACCGAGCTGACAGACGCCGACAGGGCGAAGCTCACAGGCGCAGAAGAACCCGCCCGGCCACGACATCCGGCGAAGCCGCAGTGGTGCCGGCACCGGCCGCAGTGCGTGCCGGGGCACCGGACGCCGGTGGCGCCGGGCGCCGGGCCGCGGTAGTACGGACGCCAGCCGCGGTAATGCCGGCCGCGGCGGTGCCGGCACCGGCCGTAGTGGTGCCCGCGCCAGCCGCGCAGAACCCTCGGTGTTGCCGGCTGGCGCAAACAGTTCGGCGGACAGGTCCAAAGTCCACCGGCGACAAGAGCCTGCCGAGCTAGGGCGGTCAGCAACGCGATGCACTCCATGTGGTGCGTCATGGGAAACGCGTCGAAGGCGCGCATCTCCGCCAGCGCGTACCCGAGGCCAGCAAACGTGGCCACGTCCCGGCCAGGGCGGCCGGGTCGCACGCCACATAGATGACGCGACCAGGCGCGCGGTCAGCGATCGCGAGACGACTTGCGGCCCGCGCCCCTTCCGCGGCGGGTCAAGCACCACCGCTGCGGGGGGGCCCCTCCCCGCCGCCAACACATCCTCCACCCCCCCCTCTAGATCCGCACATGCGGCAGATCGGCCAGATTCTAAGCCGCCGCAACGGCCGCCGCCAGGCCGACTCCACCGCCATGACCTCGCCGGACGTGCCCACCGGCGCCGCCAGAACAGAAGCGAACAAGCCGACGCCGCAGTACAGATCCCAAGCCGACTCACCCGCAGACAAGCCGGACCACGACGCCACGACCTCGGCGTACACGTCCGCCGCGTCCGGATGGGCCTGCCAGAAGCCGGCCGCAGGCACCTGACACTCACGACGAGCCGCCCGCTCCACCGCGGTCGACGGGCCGATGTGGGTCACCGCCGCCGCGTCCACGGCCACGGTCACCTCCGAGTCGGGCGGCCATACCCGGCCCACCACCTGGTCCACCGTGCCGGGCGCGGCGATCGGGCAACCCGGCACGGGGATCACCTCGTGGCTGCGGTGCGCCCGGAACCCGGGGCGCCCCGCCGAGTCCGTCGCCAGGCGCGCCCGCGTGCGCCACGACAGCGGACCGCCCGGCAGCTCCTCCATCTCCACCGACACCGACAGGCCGGCCAGGCGGGACAGCTGCTCCGACAGCACCGCCGCCTTCAGCTCGCGCTGCAGCTGGGGGGTCGCGTGCTGGAAATCGCAGCCACCACAGCCGCCCGGCCGCGCGACCGGGCACGGCGGCGTGACGCGGGACGGGGACGGCGACCGGACCGAGACCGCGTCGCCGCGGCAGAAGGAGCCGCCGCGGTCCTCCGTCACCAGGACGACCACCTCCTCACCCGGCAGCGCGTGCCGGACGAAGATCACGCGGCCCTCGTGCCGAGCCACGCAATGGCCGCCGTGGGCGACCGCGCCGACGGTGACGTCCAGCCGCCGGCCGGTCCACGAGGTCACTGCTTGTCCTTTCCGGACAGTCCACGGCGGACAGCACCGGGCGCCGCCTCGTAGCGGTCGCGCAGCCGCTCCGACGACGCCAGCTGCCACGGCACGCTGGTCACCATCACGCCGGGCTGGAACAGCAGCCGCCCCTTCAACCGCAGCGCGCTCTGGTTGTGCAGGAACTGCTCCCACCACCGGCCGACGACGTACTCCGGGATGTAGACCGTCACCACGTCGCGCGGGTTGTCCGTGCGCACCCGCTTCACGTAGTCCAGTACCGGCTTCGTGATCTCCCGATACGGCGACTCGACCACCTTCAGCGGCACGGAGAAGTCCTCCTTCTCCCACGCCGCGGTCAGCGCCCGCGTGTCCGCGTCGTCGACGTTCACCGTCACCGCCTCCAGCACGTCCGGCCGGGTCGCCCGGGCGTAGGCCAGCGCGCGACGGGTCGGCAGGTGCAGCTTCGACACCAGCACGATCACGTGGTTGCGCGAGGGCAGAGTCGACGGCTCACGGTTCAGCTCCACCTCGCGCAGCTCGGCCGCCACCCGGTCGTAGTGCCGCCGGATCGCGGTCATCAGCGCGTAGATGGCCGCCATGGCCGCGATCGCGATCCACGCGCCCTTGGTGAACTTGGTGATCAGCACGATCACGAGGACCGCGGCGGTCATGGTCAGGCCGAACGCGTTCACCGCGCGCGACCGGCGCATCCGCCGCGCCGCGTCCGCCGGCGGCGAACCACGCAACAGGCGGTTCCAATGCCGGATCATGCCGCTCTGGCTCAACACGAACGACACGAACACGCCCACGATGTACAGCTGGATCAGGCGCGTCACCTCGGCGTCGAACGCGACGACCAGCACGATCGCGAACAGCGCCAGGCCGACGATCCCGTTCGAGAACGCCAGCCGGTCGCCGCGCGTGTGCAGCTGCCGCGGCAGGTAGCGGTCCTGCGCCAGGATCGAGCCCAGCACGGGGAAGCCGTTGAACGCCGTGTTCGCCGCCAGCACCAGGATCAGGCCGGTGAAGAAGATCACGTACCAGACGGCCGGGTCGAAGTTGCCGAACACCGCGTCGGCCAGCTGCGCCACCAGCGTCTTCTGCTCGTAGCCGGCCGGTGCGTCCAGCAGCTGGCGCGCCGGGTCCTCCGCGATCTTCGCCCGCGTCACCGTCGCCAGCATGATCAGCCCGAGGAACATGACGATCGCGAGCAGGCCCATCGCCAGCAACGTCGACGCCGCGTTGCGGGACTTGGGCTTGCGGAACGCCGGCACGCCGTTCGAGATCGCCTCGACACCCGTCAGCGCCGCGCTGCCGGACGAGAACGCGCGCAACACCAGGAACACCAACGCGAACCCCGTGAGGTGGTCGCCCTCCTCCAGCAGCTGGTAGTCCGCGCTCTCCGCCGAGATCGTGTCGCCGAGCAGGAACACCCGCACGGCGCCCCAGATGACCATCGCCATGATGCCGACCACGAACGCGTACGTCGGGATCGCGAACGCCACGCCCGCCTCGCGCACGCCGCGCAGGTTCATCGCCGTGAGGATCACGATCGCGCCGACCGCGAACTCCGTCTTGTGGGTGGCCACGAACGGCACCACGGACCCGATGTTCGCCGCCGCCGACGAGATCGACACCGACACCGTCAGCACGTAGTCGACCAGCAGCGCGCTCGCCACCACCAGGCCCCACTTGGGCCCGTGGTTGACCGTCGCCACCTCGTAGTCGCCGCCACCGGACGGGTAGGCGTGCACGTTCTGCCGGTAGGACGCGACCACCGCGATCATGAGCACGGCCACGACCAGCGCGATCCACGGGCTGTACATGTACGCCCCGACGCCCGCGATCGACAGCGTCAGCAAGATCTCCTCGGGCGCGTACGCGACGCTGGACATCGCGTCGGACGCGAACACCGGCAGGGCGATGCGCTTGGGGAGCAGGGTGTGGGCGAGCCGGTCGGTTCGAAAGGGCCGACCGACCAGCAAGCGCTTCGCCACGGATGCGAGCTTGGGCACGAATGAAGAGGGTATGCGGTCGCGTCACCGGTTCGGAGTAGCCACCGGTAGGTTCATGCTGACACCACCCTAAGGCGGTGGACGAGCAACCGGAGGAGGCCTGGTCGTGCACGTAGTGATCATGGGCTGCGGCCGGGTGGGGTCGTCGCTCTCGGCCGCGGTTGAGCGCCTCGGCCACACGATCGCCGTGATCGACAAGGACGTGCAGGCCTTCCGCAGACTCGGCACCGACTTCCACGGACAGCAGGTCGTCGGCGTCGGATTCGACAAGAAGGTCCTGATCGAGGCCGGTATCGAGCGCGCGGGCGCGTTCGCGGCCGTGTCCAGCGGCGACAACTCCAACATCATCTCCGCGCGGGTGGCCCGCGAGACGTTCGGCGTCGAGCAGGTCGTCGCGCGCATCTACGACGCCAAGCGCGCCGAGGTCTACGAGCGGCTCGGCATCCCGACCGTGGCCACCGTCTCCTGGACCACCGACCGGCTCATGCGCACGCTGCTCCCCGACGGTGTCGCCTCCGCGTGGCGCGACCCGACCGGCAAGGTCGCGATCGTGCAGCTGCCCATCCACGAGGGCTGGGTCGGGCACACTGTCGCCGCGCTGGAGCAGGCCGTCAACGCGCGCGTCGCGTTCATCATGCGGTTCGGCACCGGCGTGCTGCCGACCCACAAGACCGTCGTGCAGGCCGACGACCAGGTGTACGTGTCCGCGCTGTCGGGCACCATCAGCGACGTCGGCAACGCCGCCGGCCAACCGCCCGAGGAGGCCTCCTAGATGCGGGTCGCGATCGCCGGGGCCGGTGCCGTGGGCCGGTCCATCGCCGCGGAGCTCATCGGGGGCGGGCACCAGGTGATGCTCATCGAGCGGCTGCAGAGCCAGTTCGAGCCGCACACCGTCGAGCAGGCCGAGTGGGTCCTGGCCGACGCATGCGAGCTGTCGTCGCTCGAGGACGCCGGCATGCAGCTCTGCGACGTGGTCATCGCGGCCACCGGCGACGACAAGGTCAACCTCGTCGTGTCGCTGCTCGCCAAGACGGTGTTCGCCGTCCGCCGGGTCGTCGCGCGGGTCAACGACCCGGCGAACGAGTGGCTGTTCACCGAGGGGTGGGGCGTCGACGTGGCCGTGTCCACCCCGCGCATGCTCGCCGCGATGGTCGAGGAGGCCGTATCGGTCGGCGACCTCGTGCGGCTGCTCACGCTGCGGCAGGGACAGGCGAACCTCGTCGAGCTCACGCTCCCCGACGACACGCCGCTCGCCGGCCGCCCCGTACGCGACATCCTGCTGCCCAAGGACGCCGCGCTGGTGACGATCCTGCGTGGCGGCCGGGTGATCGTGCCGCAGCCCGACGACCCGCTCGAGGCCGGTGACGAGCTGTTGTTCGTGGCCTCGGCGGACGTCGAAGGCGAGATCAGGAAGGCGCTCGGTTACTGACCCAGGCGACTAAGCCCGTCAGCGCCGCTCGGTCGAGCAGGAGCAGCGGGCCGTCCACGTTCTTGGAGTCGCGCACGGCCCCTGCCCTCGCCGGCCAAGCCAGCTCTACGCAGTTGGTCGGGTCACTCCAAGAACTCTTCCTCCAGCTCAAAGATCGCGGCTGGGCGGTGCGCATGGTGTTCCTCTCCCAGCTCGCTTGCCACCGTGGCAAGCCAGCTGCGGGACCGGTCTTCATCCAGCGCAACCCTACTAAGCGCGGCGATCCTGCGGCGGTACGACTCAATGGTGTCCTTCCTCTCCAGGAACAGCGCGGACGTCTCGTTCTCGATGAACAGAATCGGGTTGATCTCGGTGAACTGCATGAGCTGGAACGGTTTGTGGCCCGCATGGAAGCCAATCGACTCCGGTATCACGCGGATCTCGATGTAGGGGCGAACGGACATCCGAAGCAGGTGGTGCACCTGATCGGACATGACCTTCCGACCAGGGCCGGTCCGCGTGATCACGTACTCGTCGACGAAGAAGCGGAACTGGCCGGAGAACTGACGATCGAAGATCAGCTGCCGCCGGCCCCGGGCGCCGACGTGATCGTCGATCTCCGAGTCCGGGATCGACGGCGTGGTGGAGATCAGCGCCCGTGCGTACTCGGCCGTCTGCATCAGCCCCGGAACCACCGCGTTCTCGAAGTTGGTGATCGTCAGAGCCGAGTCCTCGTGATCGCTTAACGTCCGCAGCTCCGCGGGAAGGCAGTCACCGAAGTCCTGCCACCAGCCGCGTTCGGTGGCGTGGCGCGCCATCTCCAGCAGCTCCTGGCGTTTCGGCCCGACGATGCGGCCGACGGCCAGCACCGCGGACACGTCCTCGGGACTGGCGCAGCGCTTCCCGGAAATCATCCGGCTGACCTTGCTGGGGGACCACGCGAGCATGCTCGCGAGGTCGCTCTGGTTCAGGCCGGCGGTCCCGATGGCGCGCAACAGCGCCAGTCCCAGCTCCCGGGACCGCACGGTGGGTTCGTGGTCGTACATATGTCCAAACTACGCGGAGTTCCGCAGAGTGCCGTGCAGACCGACCCAAGTTCACTCGAACGCATGGTCGATGCCGGGCGGACAAACGGAAGCGGTCAGGCGCTTTCCCCGCTGTACTTGGCGCGCAGCCGTGCCTCGATGGCGACGTCGTCCTCTTCCGCGTCATGCTCGAGGTCCTTCTCGCGATGGCCGGCGTAGCGCACCGCCCAGACCGTGACGAGCAGGGCGAGCGCGGTGAGCGGGTAGCCCATCGCGAGCCGGGCGAAGGCGAGCCAGCCGGTCTGGTCCTCGTCGTAGAGCCAGCGCTGCACGATGAACCGGGCGGCGAACACCGCGACCCAGGTCAGCGTGGCGATCGCGTACGCGCGGAACGCCTTGCGGTCGCGGCGCCAGAGCATGCCGTGGCCGTTGAGGAACGACCAGATCACGCCGACGAGCGGCCACCGGATCACGATCGAGAGCAGGAACACGCTCCCGTAGATCAGGCTCGCGTAGATGCCGAACAGGAAGAAGCCCTTGGCCGAGCCGGTCCGGTAGGCGATGAACGCCGCGATGGCGACGCCGAAGAACCCGGAGATCGCGGGCTGCAGGCCCTCCTTGCGCACGACCCGGAGCACGGTGATCGCGACGGCGACACCGATGGAGCCCCAGATCGCGGGCATGAGCCCGAAGATCGCGTTGACCAGGACGAACACGAGCACGGGAACGGAGGAGTAGACCAGCCCGCTGATGCCGCCCATCTGCTCGAGCAGCGTCTTCTCTTGCTCTTCTTCGGTTTTCGCCGGTTTCTCGGCGTCCTCGGTGTTCTCGGCGGGCTTGTCGGACTCTGCTGGTTCGGTCATGTAGCCGTCTGCAACTCGTAGTAGGGGTTGTAGAGCACCTTCCGGCCGTCCCGCATCGCGATCCGGCCCTGCGCCTTGATCGTCCGGCCGGTCTCGATACCCGGGATACGCCGGCGACCGAGCCAGACTAGTGTCACGCCCTCGGTCCCGTCGAACAGCTCGGCCTCCAGCGTCGCCACCGCGTCGCGCGGGCTCAGCTCGACACTGCGGAGCCGGCCGAGGACCGTGACCTCCTCGCCGGATCGGCAGTCGCATGCCCTGCGTGCGTTTTCCGCGTCCACGTTTTCGGACAGATCATCGGCATCGAGTTCGTCGATGTCGGTGGTCAGCCGTTTGACGAGGCGGCGCAGGGAGCCCCCGCGCTGACCCGACCTGGGGGCTTCGGTGCCCATTCTGACGCTCCAGTTGCTGGGGGCCGGCCCCGACGCCCGACCCTGTACAAATCCAGCGTAACCACCAAATGTGGCGCTGGTGTGGAGGAAGAGGCACGTGACAGTTGCCGAATGCCGATTCGCCGAGGTCGACGGCCCCCGGACGGCGATTATGCTGCCCGGCACCGGTTCTGACGACGTATTCGTCAGATCTGTGTTCGAGATCCCGCTGGCCGCCGTGGGCGTCACGGTAGTCGCGCCCGCGCCGGTGCCCGGACCCGCCCTGGTCACGGAGGCACTGTCTGCTTTGTCCTCTTCCTCGGTGCCGGTCCTGGTGGGCGGCATCTCCTTCGGCGCGCACCTGGCGGCCGAGTGGGCGGTGGCCAACCCGTCGCGGTGCGCGGGCCTGGTGCTGGCGCTTCCTGCCTGGCACGGCGAGCCTGGCGACGCGCCCGCGTCGGCCTCGGCGAAGCTGTCGGCCGCGCAGGTCCGCTCGCTGGGGACCGCCGGCGCGCTGGCGTCGTCGCCGATGCCACCGTGGCTGGCGGCGGAGCTGACGCGGGCCTGGGGTGGTTACGGACCGGAGCTGGCGACGTCACTGGAGGTCGCCGCGGAACGGCCGGCGCCGACGCTGGCGGACCTGGAGAGGTTGGATGTCCCGGTGGGCATCGCGTCCTGCGCCGACGACCCGATCCACCCGGCGGCGGTGGCGTCGGAGTGGGCCGCGGCCCTGCCCCGCGCGGCGGTCCGCACGACCCGGCTGTCGATCCTGGGCGCGGACCCGGAGGCGCTGGGGCGGGCGGCGGTACTGGCGTTCATGCACGCATCCGGCCTGGCCTGACCGCTAGACCGCGCTCCGGTCGACCTCACTGACCGAGACGTTGACGTCGTGATCGTCGAAGTCGGCGATCAGCTTGAGCCGCCCGCCGAGCGCCAGGACGTAGCGGCTCAGCGTGTCGACCTCCAGCTGCCCGACGTCCCCGCTCTCGAGCTGGCTCACACGAGGCTGGCTGACGCCCATGCGGCTCGCGATCTCGGCCTGCGACAGACCCACTTCGTGACGGAGCTGCGAAAGCCGGAAACCGAGCACGTAGGCCTGGGTCCGGGTGCGGGCATCCGCACGCGCGGACTCGACGTCTCTACCGCTGACCTCGTCATACCTGGCCTTGTCGGCCTTGACGTCCTTCCACGAGCGAGCCATCACTCAGTCCCTTCTCTCAGACCCGTCAGATGCTCCGCATAACGCTTGTCGGCCAACGGGATGTTCCGGATGTACCAGTCCTTCCGCTGGCCTGCCTTGTCGCCAGCGGTCAGAAGGATGACCTGCCGCCGCGGGTCGAAGGCGAACAAGATCCTCACCTCGGTGCGCTCTTTGAGCGTCCGATCCGCAGGTCAGCCTTGCCGATCGCCCGGTTACTGCGGTTGAGGCGGAGCGTGCGCGCCACACCATTGGAAGCGCTCGGCCCTTGGCCAGCAGTACCGATGTGCGGAGCGTGTGCGGCGGCTGGGCGCTTCACCGCCGTGGCCGACCCATAATTCGGCCACAACAGGAAGGGGGGTTGGGGCATGCAGTCACACTGGGTCTGGTTCCCGTGGCACTCGTTCTGACCTGACCACGGATACCGGCAACTGGGAGGAGAAGGGCATGCACACGCACTACTGGTTCCCGTGGCGCACGATCTGACGCCGACCGCGTGACACCGGCGCGCCGTCCTGGGGCGGCGCGCCGGCCTCAGCCCTCCTGGGCCTGCTGGATGTGCTCCGCGATCGCCGGCGGCAGCTCGATGGGCAGCGGCGTCCGCACGGGCATGGGCTGCGCGCCGCGGACCACGACGGTGCCGCGGACCAGCTCGTAGAGCGCCGCCGTGCTGTTGTCCAGGCGGTCCGGTGGGCCGGCGACGACACCACGCAGCATCCAGCGCGGGCCGTCGACCCCGACGAACCGCAGCGACACCTCGCCCAGCGCGGCCAGCAGCTCCAGGCCCCACTCGCCGGTCGTCGTGCGGACGGTGGCGCCGTCCTTGTGCAGCTGCTCGGCGAGCTCCGTGCTCACCTCGTGCCACAGGCCGCCGGACCGGGGCGCCGCGTACGCCGTGACCGTCAGCTGGCCGACGGGCGTGATCACGTGCACCGCCTTGACCGGGCCGGACGGGTCCATCTCGACCTGCAGCTGCGCGCCTTCCGGCACCGGCAGCCGCACCGAGCCGAGGTCGAGCCGGTTCAGGCCGTCCTCGGGTGCGTCCTCGTCGTCCCACGGGCCGGCGCCGTCGAACAGGTCGCCGCCGATGACCTCGTAGTCGCCGTCGCGGTCGCGGCGATCCTCGACGGGCTCGTAGTCCTCGTCGAGATCGTCCTGCCGGCGGCGTCGTCCGAACAGTGCCACTACTCCTCCGCCCCGGTCACGCGGGCCAACACCGAATGCCCACCGGTGGACCCATGGCCCCCGGCGCCGCGTTGCGAGTCGGGCAACTCGTTCACCTCTCGGAATACCGCGTGCTCCACGCGCTGCACCACCAGCTGCGCGATCCGGTCGCCCCGGCGCAGCTCGACCGCGTCCCGAAGGTCGTGGTTCACCAAGCAGATCTTGATCTCGCCACGGTATCCGGAGTCGACCGTGCCCGGAGTGTTCACCACGCTGAGCCCCACGCGCGCGGCCAGGCCGGAACGGGGGTGGACGAAGGCGGCGTACCCGTCCGGTAACGCGATCGCGATGCCGGTGCCGACGACCGTCCGCTCGCCGGGCGGGATCACCGCGTCGGCAGTCGTGACGAGATCGGCGCCGGCGTCTCCGGACCGCGCGTACGACGGAACGGGAACGCCCGGATCGAGCCGGGTCAGCAGGACCTCCACGCTGGGCACGACCGGCGAGACTACTCTGGGTCCGTGACCGACACAGAGGCCAGTACCGGGACCGCATACCGGGAAAGGCTGTACGTCACCTGGTACTGGTGGCTGCTGCCGCTGGTGGCCGCCGGACTGCTCGCGGCGGAGGTCCACCTGGGCTACCCGGGCGTGCGGGCATGGCTGCCCTACGTGCTGCTGCTGCCGCTCACCGCGCTGCTGATCTGGCGCTCGGGGAGGGCGGGCGTGCGGGTCCAGGACGGCGAGCTGTGGGTCGGCGATGCCCACCTGCCACTGCGCTTCGTGGGCGAGACACAGATCGTCTCGGCCAAGGACAAGCGCAGGGTGCTCGGTCCACACCTGGACCCGGCCGCCTACGTGCTCCATCGGGGATGGATCGGTCCGGTGGTTCGGCTACGGCTGACCGACCCCGACGACCCGACCCCCTACTGGGTTGTCAGCACGCGCCACCCCGACCGGTTGGTCGAGGCGCTGCGCGCGGGCGACTGAGCCCGACCGGTGGGGTCAGGCACAGTCGCGGCAGATGTACTGGCCCTTGCTTTCTTCGGCCAGCCGGCTGCGGTGATGCACGAGGAAACACTTCGAGCAGGTGAACTCGTCCGCCTGCTTGGGCACCACGCGAACGGTCAGGTCCTCACCGGACAGGCCGGAGAGGTCCGCGCCGGGCAGCTCGAAGCTCTCGGCGGTCTCGGACTCGTCGACGTCGACGACTCCGGACTGGTTCTCGTTGCGACGCGCCTTGAGCTCTTCGAGCGAATCCTCGGCGAGGTCGTCCGCCTCGCTGCGGCGCGGCGCGTCGTAATCGGTGGCCATGGTCTAGCACCCCCACTTCTGGATGTGTGTGCCGCTGGTCAACGTTCCGGGGCCCCAGTTTGTGCCCGCCAGCAGAAGTGACGCAGGTCTCGCGGCCAGACCCACATCGGAATCGATTCGCTTGGAACGTTCTCCGACTGGAGCGCGCAGAGGGTAGCCCATGAAACGGCGCTCATCCAGCACGTCACCCGTTCGGGTGTGTCAGGCCTGTCCGGCGCCCTGCTCTTGCCGACCCGGACCGTCCGTGGTGCGATGGTGATCGAGTCACGGAACGCGTTCGGACGATTGCGTTGGGCGATCGGGACCGGTACGAGACTCAATCTCGACACGATGCATCTTCAGCTGGTGCCCGGTCCGACCGAAGAAGACTGAAACGAATAGTCTGATCAGCAACGAAACACAGGCGTAGACGTCTGTGTGTCGAGGGGTCTGGGGACCGGAGGGAGGCGGGCCGACGTGGCGTCCGGCAACGTGTGGCGGAACAACAAGCCACAGGGCTATCGGAAGCGTCGTCCGCTGCCCGCGCTCATTCTCATCGTGATCCTCGGCGCCGTCGCGACGATCGTCTGGCTGCGGGTCATGGACACCGACGCCGAGACCAAGACCGCCACGCACTGCGCGCCGCCGGCGCCGACCTCGATCACCGCCCCGCCGAAGGGCCAGCCGCCGGCGCCGAAGCCCAAGCTCGGCCAGGCGCTGAAGAACGACTCGCTCGACCGGACCGTCCCGCTGCCGCCGACCCAGTCCCTGGTGCGCGTGCTGAACGCGGGCTCGCGGAAGGGCGGCGCACGGATCGTCACCGAGGGCCTGCGCCAGCTCGGGTTCGCCCAGGTGGCCGAGCCGGAGAACGACACGCTGTACGACGACTCGATGACCTGCCGCGCGCAGATCCGCTTCGGCCCGCAGGGCACGTCCGCGGCGCGCACGCTGTCGCTCGTCGAGCCGTGCGCCGAGCTGATCCGGGACGACCGCAAGGACGCCACGGTCGACATCGCGATCGGCCAGAAGTTCGACGACCTGCGCCCGACCCCGCAGAGCAAGACGATTCTCGAGCAGCTGAGCTCCTGGGCGGAGGCCCACCCGAAGGCGAAGGGCGGCCTGCAGGCCAACGGCCCCCAGCCCAAGATCGACGGCAACCTGCTGACCGCCGCCCGCAAGGTGAACTGCTAGCGCTCAGATATCTGCCAGGCCGGTCTCTTCGAGCACCGCGGTCAACTCGTCCGCGATGCCCGGGGTCGCCACGAAGGTCATGCCGTCGTCGTCGGCGGGCAGGCGGACCACGGCGCCCGCCTCCTCCGCGATCAGCGCGCCACCGGCCCAGTCCCAGCGGTTGAGGCCGTGCTCGAAGTAGCCGTCGAGCCAGCCCGCGGCCACCGCGCACAGGTCGAGCGACGCCGCGCCCGCCCGCCGGATGTCGCGCACCCGGCCCAGCAACCCCGCGATCCCCCGAGCCTGGCGCGCGCGGCGCTCGGCGCGGTACGCGAACCCCGTCGCCACCAGGGACACCTCCAGCCGGGTCGCCGCCGACACCCGCAGCGGCCGGCCGTCGAGGAAGGCGCCGCCGCCGCGCGCTGCGGTCCACCGGCGTCCCGAGTCCGGCTCGACGACCGCGGCGGCCACCGACACGCCGTCGACCTGGGCCGCCAGCGACACCGCGTACCACGGGAACCCGTAGAGATAGTTGACCGTGCCGTCGATCGGGTCGACCACCCAGCAGACCTCGCCGGCGGCGGCTCCGTCCAAGGCGCCGGACCCGCCCGACTCCTCGCCGAGCACCGGGTCGCCCGGCCGCAGCTCGGCGAGCCGGGTACGCACGAGTTTCTCGACCGCGAGGTCGCCCGCGGTCACGACGTCCGTCTCACTGGTCTTCGTGCCGACGTCGCGGATCGCCTCCTCGCGCGCCGTCCGCGCGAGCGCCGCGGCCTCGACGGCCACCCGCGTCGCGATCTCCAGAAGGTCTCCCTCGGCAACACCCACGAGACCTATCGGACCACACCCGGCTAACCTCCGTTCAACAGCGAGCTGAATCGAGTACGAAGGGATCCGTGGGGATGGGTGCAACCCTCGGCTTCGGCGTGGACATCGGTGGATCGGGCATCAAGGGATGCACGGTCGACCTGGACGCCGGCAAGCTGCACGGCGAACGGATCCGGATCCCGACGCCCGACCCGTCGAAGCCCGACGCGGTGGCGGACGTGGTCAAGCAGATCGTGGACGGGTTCGGCTGGCACGGTTCGGTCGGCGTGACCCTGCCGGCGGTCATCAAGCGGGGCGTCGCGAACACGGCCGCCAACATCGACAAGTCGTGGCTGGGCACCGATGCGGCGACGCTGTTCGCCGAGCGGCTGGGGCTGCCGACCGAGAAGGTCGTCGTGCTGAACGACGCGGACGCGGCCGGCATCGCGGAGATCTCCTACGGCTGGCCGAACGACCGCGAGGGCGTGGTCGTGCTGCTGACGTTCGGCACCGGGATCGGCAGCGCGGTGTTCGTGGACGGCAAACTCGTGCCGAACACGGAGTTCGGTCATCTCGAGGTCGACGGGCACGACGCGGAGACGCGCGCGGCGGCGTCGGTCAAGGAGGACAAGGACCTGTCCTGGCCGGAGTGGGCGCAGCGGGTCAGCCGGTACATCCGCGGACTCGAGGACCTGATCTGGCCGGACCTCATCATCGCTGGTGGCGGGGTCAGCAAGAAGGCCGACAAATGGTTGCCGTTGCTGGAGGTCAGGACCCGCGTGGTGGCCGCCGAACTGCGCAACGACGCGGGCATCGTGGGGGCCGCGGTGGCCGTCCGGGACAACATGCACGGCTGAGCCGGAATCGATCACGCCCGGGTCGACACCCGATGCGGAGTATCGTCGTTACAATGGAACAGTGCCTGCGGCTTACAGCCGGTGGGCTTTCCCCGAAATCCGGTTGACCAGGCTTTCCTGGCCGTCCGTGATCGATAGCAGCGAAAGGGCGTACGTGGCAGCCGCACGATCCGCAACCCGACGCTCCACCGCCTCGGCGAGCGCCGCGAAGTCGGCAACCGCTCAGCCAGAGTCCAACGAATCGACTGAGAAGCCCACCACGTTGAAGACCGCGACGACGAAGGCGCCCGCTGCGAAGCCCCGGGCGCCGCGTAAGACGACGAAGACGGCTGCGGCCGGCGCGAAGAAGGCCAAGGCAGGCGAGGCCAACAAGAAGGCCGACGCCGCCGGTGAGGCCGCCGAGGGCGAGGAGCCCGACCTCGAGTCGCCCAACCTCGAGGACCTCGAAGAGGTCGAGATCGACGTTGTCGACGACACCGTCGAGGAGGAGCCCGCCGAGAAGGAGCCGGCCGCCAGCGCCCGCACGAGCAGTAGCAGCGGCGGCAGCGGCGGCAAGGAGACCAAGGACGGCGACTTCGTCTGGGACGAGGAGGAGTCCGAGGCGCTGCGGCAGGCCCGCAAGGACGCCGAGCTCACCGCGTCCGCCGACTCGGTCCGTGCCTACCTCAAGCAGATCGGCAAGGTCGCGCTGCTCAACGCCGAGGAGGAGGTCGAGCTCGCCAAGCGGATCGAAGCCGGCCTCTACGCGGCGGAGCGGGTGCGCAAGGCCGAGGAGGAGTCCTCGGAGAAGCTCGTCCCGCAGATGCGCCGCGACCTGCGCTGGATCGTCCGCGACGGCGAGCGGGCCAAGAACCACCTGCTCGAGGCGAACCTGCGGCTCGTGGTGTCGCTGGCAAAGCGCTACACCGGTCGCGGCATGGCGTTCCTGGACCTCATCCAGGAGGGCAACCTCGGTCTGATCCGTGCGGTCGAGAAGTTCGACTACACCAAGGGCTACAAGTTCTCCACGTACGCGACGTGGTGGATCCGGCAGGCGATCACGCGCGCCATGGCAGACCAGGCGCGGACCATCCGCATCCCGGTCCACATGGTCGAGGTGATCAACAAGCTCGGCCGTATACAGCGCGAGCTCCTGCAGGACCTCGGCCGCGAGCCGACGCCCGAAGAGCTTGCCAAGGAAATGGACATCACCCCGGAGAAGGTGCTGGAGATCCAGCAGTACGCCCGGGAGCCCATCTCGCTCGACCAGACCATCGGCGACGAGGGCGACAGCCAGCTCGGTGACTTCATCGAGGACTCCGAGGCGGTCGTCGCGGTCGACGCCGTGTCGTTCACGCTGCTGCAGGACCAGCTCCAGTCGGTGCTGGCGACGCTGTCCGAGCGCGAGGCGGGCGTGGTGCGGCTGCGCTTCGGCCTCACCGACGGCCAGCCACGCACGCTGGACGAGATCGGCCAGGTCTACGGCGTCACGCGTGAGCGCATCCGTCAGATCGAGTCGAAGACCATGTCGAAGCTGCGCCACCCGTCGCGCTCGCAGGTCCTGCGCGACTATCTGGAATGACGGACCCGGTGTAGTGGGCTTGCTGACCTGCGGAAAGGCGGGTCGGCGAGCCTCACACTAGACACGCATGCCGCTGCTAGTCAAGATATCAGGCATGACGGACCTCGATTTCGCGTCGCTGCTCGACAGCTGGACATTGCACCTGCGCGCCGAGCGCAAGTCCCGCGACACGGTCAAGAGCTACCGCGAAGGGGTCCGGCAGTTCCTGGCCTGGGCCGACGACGAGGGCACTCCCCCGGCGCTGGACCGGGCCACCGTCAACGCGTTCGTCACCCACCTGCACGAGCGCGGCGCCGAGGCGTCGACCGCCCGCGCCCGGCAGCTGTCCCTGCGCCGCTTCTCCGCGTGGCTCGCCGACGAGGAGGAGATTCCGCGGGACGGGCTGCTCGGTCTCAAGCCCCCGAAGCTCGATCAGAAGGTCGTCGAGCGGCTGAGCGACGACCAGTGCCGGGCACTGATCAAGGCTTGCAATGGCAAAGAGTTCCGCGACCGGCGGGACGAGGCACTCGTCCGGTTCATGCTGGAGGCCATCACCCGTGCGGGTGAGGTGGTCGCGATGACCGTCGCCGACGTGGACCTGATCAACGGGGCCGCGATCATCCGCCGGGGCAAGGGCGGCAAGGGCCGGCCGGTGCCGTTCGGCCCGGCGACCGGCCGGGCGATGGACCGCTACCTCCGGCTGCGCCGTACCCACCGGCTCGCCGACACGCCGACGTTCTGGCTCGGCGACCGCGGCAAGGGCTTCACCTACCAGGCGCTGTACCGCGCGCTCAAGTACCGGGCCGAGCTCGCCGGCATCGAGGACTTCCACCCCCATCTCACCCGGCACACCGCGGCGCAGCGCTGGCTGGACGCCGAGGGGTCCGAGGGGTCGCTGATGGCCATCGCCGGGTGGTCGCGCCGCGACATGCTCGATCGGTACACGAGGGCGACGGCGTCTCAGCGGGCGGCCGAGGAGTCGCGCCGGCTCAACCTCGGCGACTTCTGAGCTATTGCACGTCATTGCACGATTGTTGCGCTGAGTTAGTAAGCCGCATATGCTTGCCCCGCGCTCCCGTTAAAATCCGAGGGAGTAGCAGCCACGCAGTGAAACGGTAAATCGGAGTTAGGGACTCCGGAGCCCGTCATATTCGCATAGAAAGCGATAATGACGTGGCTGCGTCGAAATCCCTCACACCAGAGCAGCGATCTCAGCGGGCGCGCATTGCCGCGCTCACTCGATGGTCAAAGGAAAACCCCGCGGCGAATGCCGCCCGCGGTCAGTCCGGGTTGCTCGACAAGTTCCGCCGCGAGGTGCTCGAACACGATCCCGATGTCCAGGACCCTGAGCTGACCCGACGCGCGGAAGCGCTGCGCAAGGCGCACATGCAACGTCTCGCGTTCCGGTCCAGCCAGGCGCGTACGAGGCGGTCGGCATGAGCGCCGTGCATTGGTGGGACAAGACGATCCCGTGTTCCGACTGCACGCAGGAGGACGGCCGACACGACGTGACGTGCCCGACGCTGTTGAGCCTGCGCGACCAGCTGGACAACGACATCACGTGGTTTCTGGCGCACCCGCACAAGACCCTCCGGCCCCGGCGCATGTCCTACGGCGAGCGGCACATGTCGGCCGACATGGTCCAGCACGTGCCCGACACCGCGTGGGAGGTCATCGGGTCGAAACACCCGTACGACCTGGTGTCGATGACCTACGCCCGCAAGGACGACGCCGGTTACCTCGTCTGGATGTCCCCGAACGGTGAGGAATGGCGTCCGCCGATGACGAATCCGCTTCCCGTGGTCGACCCGGACATCGGCCGCTCATTCGAGGGGGGTTCGGAATGACCACACAAAAAGAACCGGCCCCCCTGGAAGCGGAAGGGGCCGGAACGCTCGCTGCCGTGCGAAGCGGTTCTCAGGATAACGCATACCTCAACCAAGGTCGAGGTCTGGTCGACGACAGCAAGCTCTGGAATGCCGGCGTCCAACCGGTGCACTGCACGCTCAATCAGCGCGGTGAATGGACACCGCAGCCCGGCACCACGGGGCGCGCGCCGTTCGAGTTCCGCCCGCGCCCGGCCGGCGCCGTCCGGCTCGCGCTGCGCCCAACGGCCGGCAAGATCGTGCTCGACGTCGACTGCGGGCGGGACGGCAAGACGGGCGATCAGACCATCAGGAAGATGTGCGCCCGCTTCGGCGCGCTGCCCCCGACGTGGCGGCTGACCGCCCGCGGGCCGGACCAG
Source organism: uncultured Actinomycetota bacterium (assembly GCA_963841395.1). Classification (GTDB taxonomy): domain Bacteria; phylum Actinomycetota; class Actinomycetes; order Mycobacteriales; family Pseudonocardiaceae; genus Actinophytocola. The sequence continues at coordinate 188,472 of CAWJCX010000054.1, read as the reverse complement.
GCGAGCGGCCGGTACCTGTTCAGCGTGCCGGACGATCTCGTGCTCACGGACGTGATGTTCGCGGCGTTCGGGGGCAGCGTCGAGGTCGTGCGGCTCGGCCACCGGTTCAGCTGGGCACCCGGCGACGTCCACCCGTCCACCGGAACGCCGGTCGTGTGCTACGGCCCGGACAACCAGCCCGCCGAGCTCCCGCACGTCGATACGTGGCCTGCGTTCCCGGCCGCATGGCTCGACTACTTCCGGACCTTCACCCGCGCGCACGCCGTCTACGACCAGCGGCCCGGCGAGGCCAAGCCGGTCGGGCACGGGCAGGCGCAGGGCACGGCCGACGCGACGTGGCAGACCGTGCTGGCCGACCGTCCGAAGTCCGGCACGCTGCGTACCAACATCGGCAAGTGGGTGTCGATGGCCGGGCGTCTGTGGGTGGCCGAGGGCATGGCTCCGGTCGCCGTCGCGGAGAAGCTCTGGGACCAGCTGGCCACGCACCCGGCCTGGAGCTCGCCGGACTGGGATCACGACGTCACCGAGCACACCATCGTCGACTACATGCGCCGCTACGTCGTGCCGTACCCCATCCGGCTGACCACGGTGGACCTGTTCGGCAATGAGGTGACGCCGGACCCTACGGCGGCCGCCCCTGGTGCGCCTGGGTCGGCCGATGAGCTCCCCGCGGACGTCGCAGCCGAGCTGCGCAGGCGGTGGGTGCGCAAGGAGGTCGACCGCCTGACCCAACCGCCGCGCGGTGGTCCGGAGAGCACGAGCCTCACCGACCTGCTCGCCGAGCCGGACGACGGGCCGGCGTGGCGCGTCGAGGGTCTGTGGCCGGCCGGCGGCAACGTGGTGCTCGCGGCGCGGGAGAAGGCGGGCAAGTCGACGCTCGTGGGCAACGTGCTGCGCTGCCTCGCGGACGGCGGCCAGCTGCTCGGCGATGACGCGCCGGCGTGGCTGCCCGGCGTCGAGGGTCCGGCGGCCGGGTTCGCGGTGACCACGCTGGCGCCCGGACGTCGGGTCGTGTTGTTCGACGCCGAGCTCAGTCGGCGCATGGTGCGCACCTGGCTGCGCGACCACGGCATCCGCAACACCGATCAGGTGCACGTGGTCGCGCTGCGCGGACGCGTCCGGGACTTCGCCATCACCGACCCGGCGTGCCTGTTCGCGTGGGCCGCGCACCTGCGCGACCTGAACGCGGGCGTGGTCATCGTCGACCCGCTGTCACCGCTGCTGTCCGACGCGGGGCTCGACGAGAACGGCAACGGCGCGGACGGCATGGGTGGCTGGCTGGCCGCGTTCGACGCGCTGCTGCACGAGGCGGGCGCCGACGAGGGGATGGTGGTACACCACACCGGCCACGACGGAGAGCGCACCCGCGGCGCCTCCAGGCTGCGCGGGTGGCCCGATGCCGAGTGGGTGATCAACGTGGCCGGCGCCAAGGGTGAGGAGCCGCAGCCGGATGCACGCCGCTACTTCCGGGCCAAGGGGCGCGACGTGGCCGTGCGCGAGCAGGAGATCGGCTACGAGCCCGCGGCGCGGCGGTGGGTGCTCAACGGCGGCGGCAGCCGCGCGCAGAGCACCGAGGCACTCGACGCGGCCAAGGGGCGCGTCCTGGCCTACGTCGAGCAGCACCCCGGAGCCACGGCCAACGTGCTCGACGCGGGCGCGGGCAGCGATCAGGTGTGGAACGGCAGGGCGCGCCGGATGCTGGCCGACGGTGGTCAGCTGACCGTGATCGAGGGTCCGAACCGGAGCAAGGCGTACTACCGGCCAGGCACCGAGCCGGGTGCTGCGTAGTGGTGGGGTTCCGTGGGGTTGCGGTGGGGTTCAACCTCACCTGGTGGGTGGTGGGGTGTGGCGTATATAGCCACCCCACCACCACCACTCCACCACTCGGTGTCCAAGATCACGAACCTCACCCCACTCAGGGCACATCGTGAGTAAGAACTGGGAGCACGGGTCCACCCGTCGGTGGCGCCGGGTGCGTGCCCTCGTGCTCCAGCGGGATGGGTGGCGGTGCCGGGTGCGCCTGGCCGGGGTGTGTACCGGCGGCACCGCCACCCACGTGCACCACGTGCACGGTCGCTCGGTGACAGGTGACGACCCGCGCTACCTGGTGGCCAGCTGCGAGCCATGCAACCTCGCGATCGGCGACCCGACACGGCACGACCCACCAGCGCGACCGCGTTCGTCGTGGTGAGCTCGGCGAGAATGCGGGGCGCGGTCCGAAACTTCGAAGTGGACCCCCCACGAACACCCGCCGTTCCGTGTTTTTCTCTCTCCGGAGTTCTCCCAGGTCAGACCACGGCGAGCGGCGCGCGGGGTGGCAGCGTGCGGGCGACGTGCACCGCGCCGGCCGCCGCGTAGGCGCCGTCCACGTGCGGCGCGGATCCGTCGCTGCTCTCGCGCCGGCTGAACGCCCACTGGTCGCCGCGGGGTAGCCGCTCGGCGCCGGTGACGTGGGCGTTCAGCAGCTCGCTGTCCGGGTGCACGATCTCGCCGGACCGGACCATCTCGGCGAACCCCATGCACACCGCCGGCACGTCGCCGCGGATCTCCTCGAGCTGCGTGCCACGGGGCGGCCACCCGCGCCGCTCGGCCATGTCGGCGGCCACCATCGCGGCCGGACCGCCGGGGAACCACACCAGCCGGCGCGGCCGCACCAGGTCGGCGAGACCGGGCAGCGCGCCGCGCATCTCGGCGGTGGCCCGCGGACCGGACCACGCGCCGACCTCCTCGACGGCCACACGGCCGCGCAGGAGCTCCGCCACGCTGTCGTCGTCCGGGAGGCGGGCCGCGGCCATCAGCGTGGCGTGCAGGCCGTCCGGCGCGACGTCGAGGCACAGCACGGTGCGGCTGCGGTAGGGCGCGAGGTCGACGACACCGGCGAGGTCGGCCCACTTGCCCGCGTCGACCGCGGGATCGCGGGACCGGATGCGGATGCACAGGATCTCGGTCAGCCACTTCGCGAGCTGCTCGCCGCCCGCCTCGATGGCGGTGCGCCCGTCGCCGAGCAGCGTCTGCCACGGGATGCGCCGGCCGGCGTTGGGGTTGGCCGCGCCGAGTGCGCCGATCAGCTCGGCGTCGGTGGCGTGGTGCACGCGCTCGCGCCACTCCGGCGGCGCCGACCACTCGGCGATGAACAGCGCCGGGTCCTTGCCGGTCAGCGAGGCGTCGCGGCGCGCGTCGAGCACCACGGCCTGATCGTCGCCCATGTTGCTGATGGACCAGATCTGCGAGTTCGGCCGGGCGTTGGTCGCGGGGACGCTGGCGTTCCACGCGTTCCACGTGTCGTGCTCGCGCAACTCGTCGAGTACCAGGCGGTCGATGCTCAGCCCGCGCCCGCCGCGCCGGTTGCTGCTGGCGATCTTCCAGCGGGACCCGGCCGCGGTGGTCAGGCGTTGCATGCCCATCGCCAGGTAGACGCCCTTATTCCTGGTCGGAGGCAGTTTCGCGGCCAACGTCGGTGCGCTGACCGCGAGCTCGCAGCCCTTCTCCCAGCTCTCCCGCGCCGTATCCAGGTTCGTCGAGGTCGACAGCACAAGCTCGACGCGCTCGACGAACAGCCAGAACAGGCAGAGAACAACCAACAGGAAGGACTTGCCGTTCTGGCGGGCCACGATCGCGAGGACGTGCCGGAACCGCGGCGTGCCGTCCGGGAGCAGCTCCAGCGCGTGGACGACCAGCCAGCGCTCCCACGGGTCCAGCGGGAAGCCGATGACGTGCTCGGCGAACCACGCGACGTCGAACCCGTCGCTGGTCCGCTCGGTCAGCGCGCAGCCACACCCGCACGGCCCCGGAGGGCCGGTGACCAGCGGCTTGGTCCAGAGCCTAGGAAGCACGCTGCCGAGCGGCTCGCCGTGCGTCGAGTTCGTCAAGGGGATCACGTTGTCCGCCACCGGCCGGCCCCCCTTCCATCACGGAGGTACGCGCCTTCGGGGTCATGCGCAGCTGGACCATCGCGGCGAGCAGCGCGGGGCCGAGCTTGATCAGGTCCCCGTCGGCGTCGATCGCGTCGGCGTAGTGCCTGGCCAGGGTGACCGCGGCACCGTCCGCCGGGCTGATCTCGGCGCGGCGCAGCGCCCGGTCCAGGGCCCCTCGGATCTTCGCGGCCATACGATACATAGTGACATAGCTATGTCTGTATATGTCGACGCACGCATGTACTATCGCAGCATGTGGCCCTTCCGGAGGAGTGAGCGCAACGCCGCGCTGATCTCGATCGGGGACCCCGTGCTCGCCGAGTTCTTCGGCATCGGGCCGGCCAACTACTCCGGCGAGTCGGTGACCGAGCTGTCCGCGCTCGGCTTGTCGTCCGTCTACCGGGCGGTCAACCTGATCTCCGGCACCATCGCGTCTCTGCCGATGCCGACCCTGCGCACGGTTCAGGACCGGCGCGAGCCAGTCACCTCGTTCCTGGACAACCCCGCGGGACCGGACCGGCAGACCCCGTTCGAGTGGAAAGAGACGGTGCTGTTGCACCTGCTGCTCAACGGGAACGCGTTCCTGCTGCACGCCTACAACGGCGCCGGAGCTCTGGCCGGGCTGGAACCGATCCACCCGCTGTGCGTCGGTGTCGCGCTGGACGCGGACGCGAAGGGCGGCCGGCTGTTCACGGTGACGCTCCAGGACGGCACCACTCGCGAGTACGACGCGGACCGCATGACTCACGTGCCCGGCCCGTGTCTGGACGGACTCAGGGGTATCGGCCCCATCACCGTGGCCCGCAACAGCTTCGGCATCGCGCTCGCCGGTGACCGGGCCGCGGCACGGGTGTTCCGCAACGGCGGCCTGTTCAACACCCTGGTCACGTCCGAAGAGGACATAGACGAGGACGAGGCAAAGGTCATCAAGGAGTCGCTCGCCGCGCGCATGTCCGGCCCGGAGAACGCGGCCGAGATCGTGATGATCAACCGCAAGCTGAAGGTCTCGCCGTACTCGATGTCCATGGCGGACGCGCAGTTTCTGGAGTCCCGCATCCACCAGGTGGAGGAGATCGGCCGATGGTTCGGCCTGCCCCCGCACCTACTCGGCCAGACCGAGAAGTCGACCTCGTGGGGCACCGGGATCGAGGAGCAGAACCGAGGCTTGGCCCGGCACACGCTCATGCCGTGGACGTCCCGCATCGAGCAGCGGCTGTCCCGACTTCTACCTAACCCGAGGTTCGTCGAGTTCGACTACTCCGGCTATCTCAAGCCCGCGCCGGACGACGAGATCCACCTGTTGATCGACCAGGTGAACTCCGGGCTGCTCACGCTGAACGAGGCGCGCAAGGTGCGGAACCTGCCACCGCTCGCCGACCCGTCCGCCGATCTCCCGCGCGTGCCACCCGGTGCGCTGCCCCCGGCGCCGGCCGGCGAGCCGGTGCCCGCACCCGAGGAGGTGCCGGCGTGAAGTTCGAGCGGATCCGCAACGGCACGGCGCACGACTGGTACCGCATCGCGAATCAGGTCGGCGACTCCGCCGATGTGCTGATCTACGACGAGATCTCCGCGTGGGGCGTCATGGCCGACCAGTTCGTCCGCGACGTGAGCGCGCTCGACGTGGCCACCATCAACCTCAAGCTGAACACGCCCGGCGGTCTGGTGTTCGACGGCATCGCGATCCACAACGCGTTGCGCGACCACAAGGCCAAGGTTCACGTCACTGTGGACGGTCTGGCCGCGTCGATCGGCTCCGTCATCGCCATGGCCGGCGACACGGTGACGATGAACCGCGGCACCCACATGATGATCCACGACGCGGCCGGTCTGTGCGTCGGCAACGCCAAGGACATGGGCGAGATGGTGGAGCTGCTGGACAAGCTCTCCGGGACCATCGCCGGGTTCTACGCCGCGCGGGCCGGCGGCACGCCGCAGGAGTGGCGTGACCGCATGCTCACCGAGACCTGGTTCACCGCGCAGGAAGCGGTGGACGCCGGGCTCGCCGACCGGCTGGCCGGCAGCGAAGACACCGCCAGCACCAACAGCTCCGCCGCGTCCAACCGGGCCCGGCTTGTCGTGGCCCGGCACCGGGCGCGTACGCACGGAAAGGGCGTGCAGTGATGGACGTAGAGGAGATCCTGGCCGCGCTCCGGGAAATCATCCAGAAGGCCGAGGGCGACGGCCGCGAGCTGACCGAGGAAGAGGTCACCGCGTACGAGGATCTGGAGAAGAAGCTCCAGACCGCGCAGCGCTCGCAGGCCGTGCGCGAACGCCAGGCCGCCTACGACACGGTGAATCGGGCCGGCGTGCACGTCGCGCCGCCCAAGGCCGACGACGGACTCGAGAAGGCGTTCGACTCCTACCTGCGCACCGGCAAGGAGAACGCGGACCTGTCGCAGCTGAAGCCGCGCAGTCCGAGGGCGCCGGCACCGAGGGCGGCTACCTGGTGCCCGACGGTTTCCGCAAGAAGCTCGTCGACCGGATGAAGGCGTTCGGCGGACTGGCCAACGTCGTCGAGACCGTCACCACGTCGACGGCAACCCGCTGCCGTGGCCGACCATCGACGACACCGCGCAACTCCGGCGAGATCGTCGCCGAGGGCGGCACGTTCTCCAGCGGCGCGGACCTGGTGTTCGGTACCGCGTCGCTCGGCGCCTACTAGTACATGGCCGGCGGCGGCTCCGCACTCCCGCTGCGCGTGTCGGTGGAGCTGCTCCAGGACTGCCGCGTTCGACGTGCAGAGCCTGGTGACGAACAAGCTCGGCGAGCGCATCGCCCGCATCCAGGCCGTGCACCGGGTGACCGGCACCGGCTCCGGTGAGCCGCAGGGCGTCACCGCGGGCTGACCGGCATCGAGATCGCGGCCGACGGTCCCGGCGTCACCTACGACGACCTGATCACTTCATCCACTCCGTGGACCCCGCCTACCGGGAGACCGGTTGCCGGTGGGCGTTCAACGACACCATGCTCGCAGACCATCAAGAAGATCAAGGACTCGCACGGGGATCCGATCTGGCGGCCGGCCGCCGCGAACATGGGCACCGCGCCGGGGCGGATCGTCCATGACGCTGCTGGGCTACCCGGTGACCATCGACCAGGCGTTCCCGACGATGACGGCGGCCAGCAACACCATCAACTGGGGCGTGTTCGGCAACCTCTCCGAGGGCTACGTCATCCGCCGGGTGAAGGACGTCGAGCTCCTCGTCAACCCGTACACCCGCGTCGCCAACGGCCAGGTCGAGTTCACCGCGTGGGCCCGCATGGACGGCGTCCAGCAGAACACCAACGCCTACGTCGCCCTGACCGGGGAGCAGTGAGCCATGCCAGTACGCACTGATGTCAACGCGCAGGTGACCACCGTCCAGGTCATGCCGGCGACCCGGGTCGCCGACGCGACTCCCGTGCTGTCGACCGACTTCGACGTCCGGGACTACCCGCCCGGCTCCAGGTTCCTGTTGGTGCTGAACGCGTTCGAGACGAACACGGGCAACACCGGCGGCACCTGGACCGTCACCGAGTCCGCAACGGACGGTGGCTCGTACAGCACCGCGGCCACCACGGGTTCGCTCGCGGCCACGCCGGCCACGGCGGGCAACGCCGTGCGCACGGTCTCCGTGGCGCCCAACAAGGCCAAGCCGTTCGTCCTGGTGACCTACACCGGTGCGGACGCCAACGCCGAGGTCGACATCACGGCGACCCTTCTCGTCCTCCCGCGCGGCATGTGAGAGGGCGGCCGAGATGGCATGGGCACCGGACTACTGCACTTCGGCTGAGCTGAAGGCGTACGAGCGCATCGCCGACACGGACGATGACGCTCAGGTAGCCCTCGCCGTCTCGGCCGCCAGCCGCGCCGTCGACCGCGCCGCCAACCGTCAGTTCGGTCTCGTGGCGGCCGCCGAGGCGCGGTACTACACGCCGCGGTGGGACAAGCGGCTCCGCCGGTGGGTCGTCGACATCGACGACTTGATGACCACCAGCGACCTCGCGGTGGCCGCCGACCTCGACGACTCCGGCGACTACGCCACCGAGATCACCGACTTCTCGCTGAAGCCGGTCAACGCGCAGCCGGAGTCCAAGCCCTGGACCCGGCTCGTGGTGCTGCCTGGTTCGGCGGTCACGCCGTGCGGGGACGAGGACTCCGTGGAGGTGACCGCCCGGTTCGGCTGGACCGCGGTTCCCACGCCCGTCAAGCAGGCGACGCTGTTGCAGGCGTCCCGCTTCCTCAAGCGCAAGGACGCACCGTTCGGCGTGGCCGGCTCCCCCGACTCCGGTAGCGAGATCCGGCTACTGGCCAAGGTGGACCCGGACGTTGCCGTGATGATCGGCCCGTACATGCGGCAGTGGGGGGCGGTCTGATGGACGTCAAGGCGGTCATGGCCGAGCTCGGCGCCAAGCTCGACACCATCGCGGGGTTGCGCGTGTTCGGCTACCCGCCGGGCAAGCTGCCGACGCCTGGCGCGTTCGTGGCGCCGCCGGACGACATCACGTTCGACGAGACCTACGGGCGCGGGTCCGACGCGCTCACGTTCCCGGTGTTCGTGTTGGTGTCCCGCGGCGACGACCGGTCCGCCGTGCTCGAGCTGGTGGCCTACCTGGCCGGGTCCGGCGCGAAGTCCGTCAAGGCCGCGCTCGACAACACCAGCGCCAACACCTACACGTCGTGCGACACCGTGACGGTCACCACGGCCACGACCGGGGCCTACACCTACAACGGCGTCGACTCCCTCGGCGCCGAGTTCACCGTTCACGTCACAGGGTCAGGGAGCTGAAATGGCAGAGTCACACGGCAAGCTGACCGTGGTGAAGCTGGACGCCACCGACATCTCCGCGTTCACCAACACCACCACGTTCGAGCGCGAGGCCGACGAACACGACAGCACGTGCTATGGCGTGGACGACAAGGAGGTCGTCGGCGGGCTGCTCGGCGGAAAGTGCACCATCGGAGGAAAATACGTCACCGGCATGTCCGGCCCGGCCGCGGTCATCGAGGCTCTGCTGGGCACGAAGGTCGCGTTCGTCTACCAGGCCGAGGGCACCGGGTCGAGCCTGCCGCAGCGGTCCGCCACCGTGCTCGTGAAGTCGTACAACCAGTCGGCGCCGGTCGCGGACATCGTCCGCTGGACCGCAGAGCTGACCATCTCCGGCGCGGTGGACGACACCGCACAGTCCGCGTAGGGAGGCCCACAGTGGACAAGGCGAAGCTGCTCGCGAAGCGCGAGGCGTCCTACCGTGACGTCGCGGTGGACGTCGGCACGGTGCGCGTGCGCGGGCTGACCAAGGCCGAGGTTCAGACGTGCCAGGACCAGGACGGTGACACGGTCGCGAACAAGGTGATCGCGGCCGGCATGGTCGACCCGGTGCTCACCGAGGACGAGGTGGACGAGTGGCTGTCCACCGCGCCGGCCGGCGACTACGTCCGGGTGATGGAGGCCCTGTCCGAGCTGTCCGGGATCGACGAGGGCGCCGCCAAAAGCGGCGTATCTGAGGTTCGAGGGCGACCCGGCCGCTGACTTCGAGCTCTTCCTGGCCGAGAAGCTCGGCAAGACGGTCGCCGAGCTCGGCGAGATGGATCACCTGGAGTTCGTGCGGTGGGGTGTCTGGTTCGCCCGCAAGGCGCAGATTCAGGAGCTGGCACAGAAGCAGTCGAGTTAGGACGGGAGGTGACCCGGTGGCCGCCATCGAACCGATCAAGGTGGAGGGGCTCGCCGAGTTCTCGAAGAACCTCCGCAAGCTCGACGCCGACCTGCCGAAGGCGCTGCGCCTCGCGCACAACGAGGCCGGGCAGCTCATCGTCGACTACGCCCGGCCGCGCGTCCCGCGCAGGTCCGGCCGCGCCGCCGGCACGCTCAAGACCCGGAGCACCCGCACCGAGACCCGCGTCCAGGGCGGCAGTAAGCGCGCGAGCTACTACCCGTGGCTCGACTTCGGCGGCCGGGTCGGACCCAAGAAGTCGGTGCGCCGGCCGTTCATCAGCGGTGGCCGGTACCTCTACCCGGCGCTCGGCGCGAACTACGACGAGTTCACGAAGCTGTTGGAAGACAAGCTGATCGACGTGGCGCGGCAGGCCGGTATCGAGGTGACTGCATGAGCGGCAAGCCCACCGTCACCCTGACCCTCGCGGGCGACGAGAAGAAGCTGACCTCGGCGTTCGACAAGGTGGGCGACGCGGCCAAGGGCATGGGCAAGGACGTCGACAAGGCATCCGACGGCTTCAAGAAGGCGGGCCGGGCCACCGAGGACTGGGCCGAGAAGTCGGACACTGTGGACACTCGCGCGATGGGTTTCCGGGACACCATCACCGGTCTACAGGACAGCTTTCGTGGACTGAGTGACTCCAGCCTGTCCACCGGGGACCGTCTGCTCACGCTCGGTATGGGCATCGGAGACCTGGCGTCCGGATTCACGAACCTGCTCATCCCCGGCATCTCGAAGTTCGGCACCTACCTCGCCTCGACGACCATCGGGACGTGGGCCATCACCGCGGCGCAGACGGCGTGGTCGGCTGTCACCAAGGCGACGGCGGCGGCCACGGCCGCACTCAACGCGGTGATGCGGGCCAACCCGATCCTGTTCATCGTCGGCCTGATCGCCGCGCTCGTCGGCGCGTTCATCCTGCTGTGGAACAAGAGCGCCGGTTTCCGCAACTTCTGGATCGGACTGTGGAACGGGATCAAGTCGATCGTCGGCTCGGTGGTGAACTGGATCAAAGGCGCCTGGAACGGCGTCGTCGACTTCTTCCGGAACATCCCCGGGCGCATCGGTGCGGTGCTCGGAGCCATCGGCGGCATCGTGAAGGGCATATTCAAGGGCGCGGTGAACGGGATCATCGACGCTCTCAACTGGACACTCGATCACTCGATCAACTGGCTGATCGACCGGTACAACGACGTCGCCGGACTCGTCGGGCTCGGCACGATCGGCCGCATCCCGCACATCCCACGACTGCACACCGGCGGCGTGGTGCCCGGCATGCCCGGACAGGAGGTGCTGACCGTGCTCCAGGCCGGCGAGCACGTGTCCGCGTCGAGCCAGGGCGGTGGCGGGGGCACGGTGACGGTCCTCGGCGGGGCCGATCAGGCGGTGGCCGACCTGATCATGTACCTGGTCCGCAAGGGCAAGATCCGGTTCGCGGGGTGACGGCATGACGGACCTTCCCCTCACGCTGCTGTTCGAGCTGTACGTGGACGGCTCGTGGGTCGACATCACGAGCGACGTCCGGCAGACCGTCGACCTGTCTATCGAGTATGGACGGTCGAACGAGTCGGACGCTCCGAACCCGGCGTCCTTCACCGCGATCCTCGACAACACCGGCGGCAAGTACAGCCCGCGAAACCCGCTATCGCCGTACTACGGCAAGCTCAAACGCAACACCCCGATCCGCGTGTCCATCGTCGGCACGTCCGGCTATCGGTTCACCGGCGAGGTGTCGGAGTGGCCACCCCGCTGGAACACCACGAACTCGAACGCGACGGTGCCCATCGACTGCGGCGGACTCCTGCGCCGGGTAGGGCAGAGCAAGACCGATATCCGGTCGTCGCTGCGGACATGGATCAACACGCTCCCGGCTGATTGGCCGCTTCCGGTCGCGTACTGGCCGATGGAGGACGGGGCGTTGAGCACCGAGTGCCTGCCGGACATCGGCGCGACGTCGATCGTGTTGACCGACACCATCCTCGCGGCCAACCAGCGGTTTCAGAAGGGTGAACTCAGCGACTGGCTGCCGAACGTCTTCGCGTTGTACGGCAACGACATCATCACCGGCCAGGTCGACATGGCCGGGGTGTTCGCGCCGATCGACGGGTGGGCCGTCAGCTACGTGTTCGCCGGGACCGGCGACGAGTTGTACCTGACATGCCGCCTCGACTGCGCGAAGCACGACTGGATTATCGCCTGCGACATGGGTTTCGACCAGATCGGCGTGATCCTGCCGTTCGGCGCCGGCACGTACTACTTCGACTGTGCGTTTCCTCTGAGCACCGGAGCTCCGATCCTGCTGAACTTCAACCCAGCTCAGGATGGCAGCGACATCGTGTTCGACCTCGAGGTGGTCAACCTCGAAACCGGGGAGGTCGACGGCATAAGCTACTTTGTGACCGGGATCCACCTACCGGTCCGCACGATACAGCTCGCCTCGTCGACCCTGAGCCAGGAACCGCTCTCGCTGGGCCACGTCGCGGTGTGGCCCGCGTGGTGGGGCGCGGCGCTGGAGGACATAACGCCGCCGGCCCGCGGCTACGTTGGCGAGGTAGTCGTGGATCGGCTCTTTCGCCTCTGCCTTGAGCTGGGCATACCGGCCGGCGCGGAAACCATCCCCGGCTCGGACGGTGGTCCGATGGGACCTCAGTTCCCCGACACCTTTCCGGCGCTGCTCGCGGAGATCGAGCGGACGGACAGTGGTCTGCTGCGCGAGTACCGCAACTCGGCGGAACTGCGCTACAAGCAGCTGGAGGCGCTGCGCGGGCAGGACGCTGATGTCGTGCTCGACTACGCCGCCGAGCAGATAGCCCCTCCGCTGGAGCCGACCGACGACGACCGGTTCACCCGCAACGCCATCGTCGCCGAGAAGCGCTCCGGCGGCTCCGTGACGGTTGAGAAGACCACAGGGCCGGTTCAGGTGGGAGAGCCGATCGACGGCGGCGTGGGGCGGTACGAGGCCAAGGTGGAGCTGAACCCGGCGAACGACACCCAGCTGATCAGCACCGCGTACTGGCATCTCGCTCGAGGCACCATCGACGAACCGCGCTACTCGAAGGTGACGGTCAACCTCCTCGGCGAGGGCATCGACGACGACACCTACGACGCGCTGCTCGCGGTGGACGTGGGTGGCGTCATCCGCCTGACCGGCATGGCCGCCGTGCACGTCTACGACGACGTGAGCCTGCTGGTCCTGGGCTACTCGGAGACGCTGAGCCAGTACACGCACGTGATCACGTTCAACTGCGTGCCCGAGTCGATCTTCCACCCGTTCAAATTGCAGGACACCGCGCTCGGCTTCCTCGACTCCGACGACACCACCACGAACGAAGACCTCGACACCACCGAGACCGGCATCACCTGCACGGTCACCGGCGCGCTGTGGAGCGCGGCCAACCAGCCGTACGACCTGATGATCGGCGGGGAGCGCATGCGGGTCACCGCCGTGTCCGGCGCGAGCTCGCCGCAGACCTTCACTGTGACCCGCTCGGTCAACGGCGTGGTCAAGGAGCACGACACCGGGGCCGCCGTGGTCCTGGCCGATCCCGTCTACCTAGGGGTGTAGATCATGGCCCTGACTCAGCAGTTCCAGGCGGGCACGCGGCCGACCGCGACGCAGCTCAACGAGAGCAGCATCCCGGTCGTCACCTCCACCGCGAACATCAGCGCGCCGTTCGCCGGGCAGATCATCTTCAACAGCTCGGACACCCGGCTGTACCGCTACACGGGGTCCGCGTGGCGGATATTCACGGGTGGCCCGTCGTGGAACCTCACACGGAACACGGCCTTCAACCTGGGCACCAGCGCGTACACCACGGTTGCGTGGAACAACGAGCTGAACGACTCGGGCAACATGCACGCCGCCAACGCGACCACCGTCGTCATCACGCAGGCGGGTCTGTACGCGGTGGCCGCCAAGGGCGGATTCGCTCCGAGCGCCACTGGTCTTCGTGGCTGCAAGATCCAGCTCAACGGCTCCGACGTCGAGGGCTCAGCGGTCATCATCAACAACGCGGGCGGCACCTTCGCCACGGCCGTAGTCGTCCCGACGCTGTACATCCAGTGCACCGTGGGCGACGCCGTGTCCATGCAGCAGTGGCACAACGTCGGGTCGACGATCACGACGGCCACCGGCTCGGCTGCCGACTACCCGTGCTTCACGGGGTCCTGGCTACACGACTAGCGCCACGACCGGTGGTGGTTGGACACGTGCCAGGCGATGGCGTCCGCGGCCCACTCGCCGATCTCGGCGGCCACCCGGCAGCAGCCGGCGCCACCGATCGGGCACGCCCACCAACGGCCGTCGTCGATCTCGACGGCCACCGCGATCACCCGCGCGGGGGGTTCGGGTTCGTCACTGGCCGTCGACATACCCCAGAACGTAGCAAACGTGGTGATCGAGTGAAACGGGGGAAGCGTGGCGAACGGGTGGATCCGAGCAGGTCAGACGTGATCTGCTCGCCGCGTGACGCGTGATCGACTCTTGACGACCGGCGAGGCGGCGCGAGCGCTGTCCGTCGACCGGTCGACGCTCGCGCGCTGGCAGCGCGAGGGCAAGGTGTCGCCCGCGTTCACGACGGCCGGCGGCCACGCCCGGTGGGACCTCGACGACCTGAAGCGCCAGATCAGCGAGATCCCCCGCGAGGGTGACTAGGTCACCTGGACCGCTCGCACGCATCGTGTAGCCGCGCCCACTCCACGTAGCTCGGGTCGTCCGGCCCGTACGGGAAGCCGTTCTCACCGGCGTAGGCCAGGAACGCCCGGCAGGCGTCCTCCAGCACGGGTGGCGTGACCCGCACCGTCGGCGTCGTCCGCGGTGCCGGGTCGGCCGGGGCCGGCTGGAAGACGAGGAACGCGAGGACGACCGCGGCGGTGAGGACGGCGCAGCCGACGAGTGCCCAGAAGACGCGCTCTCCCGGAGGCAGGCGGCGGCTCATCGGCCGGCCATCGCGATCAGCAGCACGGCCCAGCAGAGCAGCTCGAGCGCGGTCAGGTAGACGCCGCGGATGGTGAGTTCGGTCGGCATGACGGGCTCCCGTGGAGTCGGGGTCCGTCAGTCCAAGATATCGACGCCCTGGCCGCTTCGCTGCGACCTGCAAACGCGCAGGTGAGCATGCCGCTCAGCTACCGCATAGTGCGCGACTATCTCGAGTGAGCTCGAGTCTCGTCGAGACGCCCCGGCCCGGTGGGTCGGGGCGTTTCTCGTTACAGGGGCTCGGTTCCGACACGAGGATCCCTTGAGCGAAGAACGAGTCCGACTACCACCGCGCTGATGCCGATTGCTTCCGGAATGCTCGGAATCTGCCGGAGCACGACGAGCCCGACAAGCGTCGCGGTCACAGGGAGTAACGCCAGCAGGAGAGCGAAGGACGCTTGCCCCAGGCGACGCAGAACCACCTGATCGAGGGCATAGGGGATGGCAGTGGACAAAACTCCGACCCCGACTCCCATAAACAGAAGTTTTGACGAGCCCCACACCGGTCCGGTGCCGAATGCGAGCGGCGCGAGGACGACGGTCGCCACCGCGAGGCCGACCGCGAGCCCGTCGACGCCGAGGCCGGCGTCCGAGACACGCTTTCCGAGCACGATGTAGCCGGTCCACAACAGGGCTGCTGCCAGGGCAAACAGGACACCGAGGGTGCTGCCCGACCACTGCACGTCCGCGATCAGCAGCACTCCGCACACGACGAGCAGGAGTGCGCCGACATCCCGTCCGGTCCGCGATCCGAACGCCGCGACGAGCACCGGCCCGACGAACTCCAACGCGACCGCCGTGCCCAGTGGGAGGCGCGCGACGGCTTCGTAGAAGACGATGTTCATCGCGGCCGTGACCAGCCCGAACAACGCGGCGAGCCAGAACGTCCGGCCGCGCCAGGCGTGCTTGCCCGGCCGTCGCCAGGCGAGCAGGACGGCGGCCGCACCGAGTTGCCGGAGCCAGGCGACGCCGGCCGGATCGACGTCGGCGAAGAGCCAGACCGCCGCCGCGGCACCGAGATACATCGAGACACCGCCGGTGACGAACAGTAGCGGTGCGGGCACCTGGCGCACTTTTATCACATCTGGCACCAGATTCACTACTCGATCCTGCATGTCGGGAACAGCGCTGCGACAACTGGGTTAAATCTCGGTTTGAGGCATCTCTCATCACGGCCGGGAACACTGACGATTGCTAGAACGTCTGGAAGACTAGAAGGCGCGAGCACTCCCAGTGGTCGCAGCCGGAGACGGCATCGGGCCAACCGGTGCCGGGACGGAGGGAGAACTGCCATGAACACCACACTCGCCCGCCCCGACCTAACCGCTGCCGACCGCTGCGACCGGTGCGGGGCAGCCGCGCAGGTCCGAGCCATCCTCCCGTCGGGAGGGGAACTGCTGTTCTGCGGGCACCACGCCCGCAAGCACAAGGAGCGTCTGCGTGAGCTGGAAGCAGACCTTCAGCAGGGTCAGGCGTAGCAGGACGTTTCTGAGTTCTCAGGTCGCGGGCGGGATCCGGTTGGGTCCCGCCCGCCTCCGTATCCGCGTGCGGCGCCGGACGGGCGCAGCCGCGCTCTGAGGGCCAGCAACGACCCACCAGGGACGCCGGCACGCGCCACCAGTGCTCAGACGGCGTCCAGGACCGGTTCGAAGGCCAGTTCCGCGGCGCCGAGCAACGTGACGTCCCCACCCAGGGTCGACGCCACGATGCGCGTCCCGCCGACGGCCCGGGACACCAGAGACCGCTCCCGGACCTCCGCCGCGACGTCCGTGATCAGCGAGAGCGGCAAGGCCGTGAACAGGTCGCCCAGCACGACTAGCTCGGGACCGAGCACGTTGACGACGTTCACGAGGCCCAGCGCGAGCCACTCGGTGAACTCGCCCAGCCGGGCGCGCACCGCGGCCGGGTTCGTCGCCAGCGAGCGCAGCTCCGCCACCACCGCTCCGCGCGGCGCGCCCTCACGCAGGCCGAGCGCCCGACACAGCGCCGGCTCGCCGACCTCGGTCTCCCAGCACCCGCGGCTGCCGCAGTAACACGGCCGCCCGCCGGGGTTGACGACCATGTGGCCCAGCTCCCCCAGGTAGCCGGCCGTGCCGCGCAGTGCCGAGCCGTCGGAGATGACGCCGCCGCCGACCCCGACGTCGGCCGACACGTAGACCGCGTCCGACGAACCGCGCGCGGTGCCGCGGAGGTGTTCGGCCAGCGCGCCCAGCTCCGCGTCGTTCCCGACCATGATCGGCACCTCGAAGACCGAACCGAGGCGCTCGCCCAGCGGCACGTTCGTCCAGTGCAGGTTCGGCGCCTCGTGCACCAGACCGTCCGAGCGGCGCACGACGCCCGGCACCGACACGCCCGCCGCCACCATGCGCACGCCGAGGTCGGCCGCCAGCACCGTGGTCGAGTCGATCACGTGGCCGATGACCTCGTCAGGCTCCCGGGTCCGCACGCGCAGGTTCCAGCTGTTGCGGCCGAGGATCTCGCCGCCCAGCCCCACGAGTGCGATCGCCACCTGCTCGACGCGGATGTCGACGGCCAGCACCACGGCGGCGTGTGGCTGCGGCAGCACGAGCAGTGACGGTCGTCCCGCCCCACTGCGCTGCCGCGGCACCCGCTCCTCGACGACGCCCGTCTCGGCGAGCCCGTCCACCAGGGCCTTGATCGTGCTGCGGTTGAGCCCGAGCTCCGCCGCGAGCGAGGCCCTGGTGCACGGGCCGTCGATGTGCAGCCTGCGTAGCAGGACCGTGCGGTTGTGCCGGCGCACCTCGTCGGGCCGCGCGCCCGTGGTCGGTGTGCTCGTCAAACCCCTCGCTCCTGTCGCGTCAACCCGCTGCCAGCGCAGCCCTTCGCCTGGACAACGCGTCGACCGTGGCGGCGAGCAGCAGCACGAGCCCGGTGACGATGTTGACCACCGCGGCCGGCTGCCGCAGGAGCCCGAGGCCGTTCTCCACGACCGCGAGCACCAGACCACCGATGACCGCGTGGGCGACCTTGCCCCGCCCACCGAACAGCGATGTCCCACCGATGACCGCGGCGCCGACGGCGAACAGCAGCGTGTTCAGCCCACCGGCCTGTGGGTCGACCGACCCCGCCTTGGACGAGTACACGATCGCACCGATCGCGGCCGCGGAGGCCGAAACCACGAAGACGCTCGCCCTGATCTTGCTCACATTGATACCGGCGCGGCGTGCGGCCTCGGAGTTGCCGCCGACCGCGTAGATGTGCCGGCCGTAGCGGGTGCGGTTGAGCACGTAGGTCCCGACGACCAGGAAGCCCAGGATGATCGGGATGACGTAGGGCACGCCCTGGATCGTCACGAGGTCCGGGTTCGGCGAGCGGTTGAGGGTCAGCAGCCAGGTCAGCACGATCGCGATCGCCGCGACCGTGCCGGCCTTGCCCAGCACGATGGGCGTCGGCTGGGTGACCAGGCCCTTGCGCAGCCGGGTGAAGTGCTCGCCGAGCACCACGAGCGCGTAGCCGCCCGCCGCGATGATGCACAGCACCCAGCTGCCCAGCACCGACAGGCTGCCGTTCGCGACGTTGAACAGCACCGGCGAGGTCCGGATGCCGAGCACGCCACCCTCACCGATGAACTGCAGGATCACGCCCTGCCAGGTGATGAACAGCGCCAGCGTCACCACGAACGACGGCATACCGATCTTGGAGACCATGAAGCCGGTCAGGGAGCCGATCGCCGCGCCGACGCACACCGCGAGCAGCATCTCGAGCCAGGCGTTGGGTTCCACGCCGAGCATGGCCATCACCACGGCGATGACGCTGAACACCGCGCCGGCCCAGATCCGCATCAGCAGCGCGACCCCGGCGGCCACGAGCATGCCGATGATGAATACGTAGAACACAGTGCTGCCCATGGCGCCGAGCAGGTTGCCGGAGTTGACGTAGTGCATCGCCATCACGGACGCGCACACCCCGGACAGGGTGCCGGCGGACAGGTCGATCTCGCCCAGCAGCAGGACGAAGACCAGACCCATCGCGATGATCATCTTGCCGGCGCCCTGGGCGACGAGGTTCGCCGTGTTGTTCAGGGTCAGGAAGTTGTCGGACAGCGCCGAGAACACGACCACCAGCACGGCGAGGCCGAGCAACGCGGGCAGCGAGCCGAGCTGGCCGCCCCGCAATCGGGCGAAGTAGTCGGAGATCGCCTCGCCGCTGGACTGGGAGGTGGTGTCGATGCCGAAGTCGGAGATCGCGCCGCTGTTGGGCGCGGGGTCGGCCTTGGCCGCGGATTCGGTCATGAGAGTGGGGTCCTCGGGTGAGAGATCAGAGGGTGACTTGCTCGGGCCGGGCGAGGCCGAGATCACCGGAGCGGCCGGCTGTGATCAGCTCGACGATCTGGCTGTGCGTGGTCTCCTTCGCCGGCAGGTCGGCGACGAGCCGGCCCAGGTACAGCGTGGAGATGCGGTCGGCGACCTCGAAGACGTCGGCCATGTTGTGGCTGATCAGCACGACGCCGAGGCCCTGCTCGGCCAGCCGGCGGACCAGGTCCAGCACCTGACGCGTCTGCGCGACACCGAGCGCGGCGGTCGGCTCGTCGAGCAGCACGACCTTGCTGTCCCAGAGCACCGACTTGGCGATCGCGACGGTCTGACGCTGGCCACCGGAGAGCTGCGCGACCGGGGTGCGGACCGACTTGACCGTGCGGACCGACAGCGACGCGAGCGTCTCGCGGGCGGAGCGCTCCATGCTCGACTCGTCCATCAGCCAGCGGCTGCCGCGCTCCCGGCCGAGGAACATGTTCTGCACGACGTCGAGGTTGTCGGCGAGCGCGAGGTCCTGGTAGACGACCTCGATGCCGAGGTCGGCGGCTTCCTTCGGGCTGTGGATCGAGACGTCCTCGCCACGGAAGCGGACCTGGCCCGAGTCCATCGGGTAGATGCCGGCGACGCACTTGATCAAGCGTGGACTTGCCGGCGCCGTTGTCGCCGACGAGCGCGGTGACCTCGCCGGCCCGGACAGTGAAGTCCACGTCGTGCAGCACGTGCACGGGTCCGAAGCTCTTGTTGATCCCGATCAGCTCGAGAAGGGGTTCGCTCATGATGTTGCCTCCTACCCCGGGAAGGCCGCGCCCGGCGCGTGCCGGGCGCGGCCTCCCAGGGTGAGCTGGGTCAGGAGATACCGAGCTGGGTGCAGGCGGCCTGCAGGTCGCCCGTGCAGACCTCGTCGGCCTTCACGTAGCCCTCGTCGATGACTCGCTTGACCTCGGCCTTGGTGATCAGGAACGGGTCGAGCAGCACCGACGGGACGTCACGCTTGCCCTCGGGGTCGTTGCTCGACTGCGTCGCGATCTTGTCCGCGGCCGCGTTGTCGCCCTTGGCCAGCGCGGCGGCGAGCTTGGCGGTCGCCTCCGCCTCCTGCTTGATCGGCTTGAACACCGTCATGTACTGGTCGCCGGCGAGGATCGCCTTGAGACCGTCGGCGGTGGCGTCCTGGCCGGTGACCGGGACCTTGCCGTTCAGGCCGTTCTTCTTGAGCACGGTGATGATCGCGCCCGCGAGACCGTCGTTGGCCGCGACCACGCCGTCGACCTTGCCGCCGTTGGACGTCAGGATCTGCTCGAAGGTGGTGCCGCCCTTCTGGTTGTCCCAGTCGTCGATCGCCTGGGACTGCACCAGCTTGAGCTTGCCGGAGGTGTAGAGCGGCTTGAGGACCTTCTCCTGGCCCTCGTGGAACAACGTCGCGTTGTTGTCCGTCGGCGCGCCCTCGATCTCGATCACCTGGGCGCCGTTCGGCTTGTCCTTCAGCGCGTCGGACAGGCCCTGGCCCTGCAGCTCGCCGACCTTCACGTTGTCGAACGAGACGTAGTACTTGGAGCTGCCGCCCAGGTTCAGGCGGTCGTAGTCGATGGTGGGGATGCCCTGCGCGTTGGCCTTCTGCGCGACCGTGCCACCGATCTCACTGTTGATCGACGCGATGACCAGGACCTTGACACCGGCGTTGATCATGCCGTCCGCGAGCGTGCTGAACTTCTGCACGTCGCCCTGGGCGTTCTGGATGTCCGGGTCGAGACCCTCGGCCTTCATGGCCGCCTCGAGCATGGGCTTGTCGAAGCCCTCCCAGCGAGCCGACGTGGCCGTCTCCGGGAGGATCACCCCGACCGGGACGCCACCCGAGGACTGGTCGGCCGAGTCATCTCCGCCGCCGCTCCCGCTCGACGTGTCCGAATTGGCTCCACACGCCGACAGGGCGAGGGTCAGACCCACCCCCGCGGCGAGAAGAGCAAGCCTTGTACTGCGCATTCAACGGTCCCTTCACGGTCCTCAGGGCGAAATGTTGCGGTGCACAACATATGCCCGGACGGGCAGTGATGGAAGCCACGAACGGGCATTTTGCGCCTCGTGTTCGACACAGTTTGGCAACGACCCAGTCATTCAGTCGCAATCTGAGCCCCGACCGCTACCAGGAACGCAGGGTAGCGATCCGTTCTTCGAGCTGCTCGACGGAAGCCATGGCTGTGGGCGGCCCCGCGCACACTCTCCGTAGCTCGCTGTGAATCATCCCGTGTGGTTTTCCCGTTCTATGGTGGTACATCGCCACCAGCGTGTTCAGTTCCTTACGCAGCGCACCCAGCCGCTCGGCGACTGTCCGCGACCGGGGCTCGACGGCCTCCGGCTGCTGCTCCTTGGCCTGTCGGGAACGCTCCGTGAGCTGGCTCGCCTGCCGTTGCCGGAGCAGCGCGCGCACCTGGTCGGGCTCGAGGAGGCCCGGCAGACCCAGGTACTCCTGCTCCTCGGCCGACCCGGAGAAGGCGGCGGTACCGAACGAGGAGCCGTCGAAAATCACCTGATCGAGTTCCGCCGACGCGGACAACGAGGTGAACGCCTTCTCCTCCTCGCCCGGCTCGTCCTTGACCTGGTTCGCGTCGAGCAGCAGCTCGTCGTCCCAGCCGTCCTTCTCCCGGTCCGGCTTGCCGAGCACGTGGTCGCGCTGCGCCTCGAGCTGGCTCGCGAGCTCGAGCAGCACCGGCACGCTCGGCAGGAACACGCTCGCGTTCTCCCCCGGTCGGCGGGCACGCACGAAGCGGCCGACCGCCTGGGCGAAGAACAGCGGGGTCGACGCGCTGGTCGCGTACACGCCGACGGCCAGCCGCGGCACGTCGACGCCCTCGCTGACCATCCGCACGGCCACCAGCCACTGGTCGTCGGACTCGGTGAACTCGGCGATCCGGCTGGACGCCTTGGGATCGTCGGAGAGCACGACGACCGGGTCGCGGCCGGTGGTGCGGGCGAGGATCGCCGCGTACGCCTTCGCCGACTCGTGGTCGGACGCGATCACCAGGCCCGCGGCGTCCGGCACGTGCTCGCGCAGCTGCTGCAGGCGCATGTCGGCGGCGCCGAGCACGGCCGGGATCCACTCGCCCAGCGGGTCGAGCGCGGTACGCCAGGCGCGGGCGGTCTGCTCGGCGGTCATCGGCTCGCCCAGCCGGGCGGTGAACTCCTCGCCCGCGCTCGTGCGCCAGCTCGCCTCGCCCGAGTAGGCCAGGAAGATCACCGGCCGGACCACGCCGTCGGCGAGCGCGTCGGCGTAGCCGTAGGTGTGGTCGGACTTGCTGCGCAGGAAGCCGCTGCCGTCCGGTTCGTAGTTGATGAACGGGATCTGCGAGTCGTCGCTGCGGAACGGGGTGCCGGTCAGCGCGAGCCGGCGCGCGGCCGGCATG
Source organism: uncultured Actinomycetota bacterium (assembly GCA_963841395.1). Classification (GTDB taxonomy): domain Bacteria; phylum Actinomycetota; class Actinomycetes; order Mycobacteriales; family Pseudonocardiaceae; genus Actinophytocola. Next base: position 166,217 of record CAWJCX010000054.1, on the reverse strand, counting down.
AACGCCTCGCGGATCGCGTCGCCCCACGACTTGGCGTCGCCGCCGTGGTGGATCTCGTCGAGGATCACCAGCGTCTTGCGGTTCTCGGTGCGCACCCGGTGCAGCATCGGATGGGCGGCGACCTGCGCGTAGGTGACGGCCACACCGCGGTAGTCGCTGGACGTGGCGCCGGCGCCGTTGCGGAAGTTCGGGTCGATCGGGATGCCGGCAATCGCGGCCGCGGCCGCCCACTGGTGCTTGAGGTGCTCGGTGGGCGTGACGATCGTGACCTGCTCGACGATCCGGTCGGCCAGCAGCTCGGCGGCGACCCGCAGACCGAACACGGTCTTGCCGGCGCCCGGCGTCGCCACCGCGAGGAAGTCCTTCGGCCCCGCGGCCAGGTACTTCGTGATCGCCCGGCGCTGCCAGGCACGCAGCGGTCGAGCGGTCGTCATCCCCTGCACCATCGGTTCGGCCGTCACCATCTCCCCCTGCACCGCACAAAGCAAAGCCCTCAAGCGACATCAGTTGAGGGCGGGCCCGACTGTACCTGCGGCCCGCGGCGCGCGCCGGGGCGACACGTCGGCGACGTTCCGCGGCCGGGCCGCGCCAATCGCGACAAGATGGACCATGCTTGGCCTTGACATGAGCCCACAGCCACAACATCCGACCCGCAACGCGGCGCAGAAGACCGCCCTGCTGCGGCGCAAGCCCGCGCGGCTGGTGCGGCGCACGTGGGTCAAGGCGTGGGGCGGCAACCTGTTCTCCGAGGCGGCGGAGGCGGCGTTCTGGCAGGTGCTGTCACTGCCGCCGCTGCTGCTGGGACTGCTCGGCAGCCTGGGCTATGTCGGCGAGCTGCTCGGCCAGGGTGTCGTCGAGAAGGTGCACGCCTCGATCATCGAGTGGTCGCGGACCGCGTTCAGCGCCAACGTGGTCGAGCAGATCATCGAGCCGACGGTCACCGACATCCTCCGGCACGGGCGCGGCGAGATCCTGACCGTCGGCTTCCTGATCTCCCTGTGGGCGGGCTCGTCGGCCATGTCCTCGTTCGTCGACGCGATCACCGTGGCGCACGACCAGTACGGCGTGCGCAACGAGGTGTGGCAGCGGATCTTCGCGCTGCTGCTGTACATGGCCGCGCTCGTGCTGCTGGTCGTCGGGCTGCCGATCCTCGCGCTGGGTCCGGACCTGCTGCCGAGGATCTTCCCGGTCCCGTGGCGCAACGAGATCGCGTTCTGGGTCGACACGTTCTACTACCCCGCGCTGGGCGTGATCATCGTGCTGGCGCTGACGACGCTGTACAAGCTCGCCCTGCCGCGCAAGCTGCCGTGGCACCGGGGGCTCCCGGGCGCGGTGCTCGCGATGATCGTGTTCCTGCTGTCCAGCATCGGGCTGCGGCTCTACATCTCGTGGATCACCACGACCGGCTACACCTACGGGGCGCTCGCCACGCCGATCGCGTTCCTGCTGTTCGTGTTCTTCATCGGGCTCGCGATCGTGATCGGCGCGTACTTCAACGCGGCCATCCAGGAGCTGTGGCCGGCCCGGATGACGCGCCGCCAGCGCCGCAAGTGGCGGCGGCTGGAGATGGGCCGGGCCGCGCTGCCCCCGGCAACGCAGGTCACGCCACCGCCACCGCCACCGCCCGCGCCCGCTGCGCAGGAGGCGCCGCCCGAGCCGCCCGCCGACGCGGTCGCGCCTGCGCCGCCCAGCCCCAACGGCGCGTCGCGGGAGCACAAGCCGAGCACACCCGAGGGCCGGCCGGGCGGCTGAGCGCCACTCGACGGCCGCCCCGGGGCGTCGCGCGCGAACCCGAGCTAGGCGTCGCCGCCCGAGGGGAGCGAGTTGAAGATCTTCTGGCACTCCGGGCACACCGGCGAGCCGGGCTTGGGCGACTTGGTCACCGGGAAGACCTCACCGCACAGCGCGACCACCATCGTGCCCGTGACCGCACTCTCGGCGATCTTGTCCTTTCGCACGTAGTGGAACATCTTGGGGGTGTCGTCACCCGTCGTGTCCGTACCTTCCGGCCGGGTATCCACCTCGGGCAGTGTTTGCGTACTCACGGCCCCCATGATGCCCGAAATGACGCCACACCCGAACGGGTGCTGGCAGGATCGGCGCATGTTCCAGAAGGTGATGGCCAGCTTCGGCCAGGGCGGCGCCACCGTCGACGCCCGGATTCTCGATCGGCACGTGCTTCCCGGCGGCACGTTGCACGGTGAGGTGCTGCTCGCCGGTGGTCAGGTCGACCAGGAGGTCGAGTCGCTGTCGGTCACCCTGCTTGCCAGGGTGGACCGGGGCGAGAGCGAGGACGGCGGCGGTCCGACCGTCGTGGACCTGCCGTTCCAGAACGTCCATCTCGCCGGCAAGGAGCTGGTGCGCGCCGGCGCGCAGATCAAGGTGCCCTTCGAGGTACAGATGCCGTGGGAGACACCCGTCACGACGGTCTTCGGCAAGTACCTGACCGGCATGGCCGTGGGCCTGCAGACGAACCTGAACCTCAGCCGCACGGTCGTCGACCCGCAGGACGTCGACGCCGTCCCGATCGAGCCGTTGCCCGCGCAGCACCGGATCCTCGACGCGATGAGCCGGCTCGGCTTCCAGTTCCGCTCGGCCAACCTGGTCAAGGAGCGGCTGGACGGCGCCGACCAGCAGCTGCCGTTCTTCCAGGAGATCAACTTCGGGCCGTCGCCGAAGTTCACGAAGGTGTTCAACGAGGTCGCGGTCACCTTCCTCGCCCGGCAGCGCGACGTGCAGGTCGTGCTGGACGTGCACAAGCGCGTCCGGGTGCTCAAGGGCGGTGGCCTCGGCGGGCGCGGGCAGTCCATGCTCGGCATGTTCATCGTCGACTACGCCGCGATGGGCCGCACCAACTGGGAGCAGCAGATCGAGGGCTGGCTGCACGAGGTGGCCAAGTCCCGGGGGATCTTCGACTAGGGAGCCGGGCCATGCACGAGCCGGTCGCGTCACGTCCGTACATGCCGGGGTACGGCACGCTGCCGGCCGGCGAGGGCACCGGCCTGCTGCCCTGGACCTGGGCGCTCGCCCGGTTGCAGGAGAGCCACGACTTCTGGGTCGCGACGGTGTGGCCGGACGGGCGGCCACACCTGTCCCCCGTGTGGGCGGTGTGGGACGACGGCGCGCTGTGGTTCTCGGCGAGCCCGCGGTCCCGCAAGATGCGCAACATCCGGGCCGGGTCCGCGGTCTCGGTGTCCACTGAGGACCCGGAGAACCCGGTGGTGCTGGAGGGAACCGTCGAGCTGGTCACCGACTCCGAGCGGCTCATCCGGTTCGTCGCCGTGATCAACGTGAAGTACCGGACGGAGTACCCGATCGAGTTCTTCTCCCCCGATCAGGCGGCGGTGGGGCGGGTGCGGCCGGTCCGGGCGGTGGGGCTGATCTCGAACGACTTCGAGGGCTCGCCGACGCGCTGGACGTTCCCGGACGCCTGACCGGCCCTATTGTCGCCTCGAGTCCCGAGAGTCACAGAGTGGGAGCGCGCCGTGGTGGTGCTGATCGTCGTGGTCGCGGTCGTTGTCGTGATCGCGTTGGTGCTGGTGGGCATGTACAACTCGCTGGTTCGGGCGCGCCACGCGTGGCAGAACGCGTACGCACAGATCGACGTGCAGCTGAGCCGGCGGCACGACCTGATCCCGAACCTGGTCGAGGCCGTCAAGGCCTACCTGCGCCACGAGCAGCAGACCCTCGCGGCCGTCGTCTCCGCACGGTCGGCCGCCATCGCCGCACGGTCGGCCGCCGCGCCCGGCGACCCCGCGGCGATGGCGAACCTGTCCGGCGCGGAGAACGCGCTCACCGGCAGCCTCGGCCGGCTGTTCGCGGTCAGCGAGAACTACCCGGAGCTCAAGGCGGACCAGAACATGCGGCAGCTCGCCGAGGAGCTGACCTCGGCGGAGAACCGGGTGGCGTTCGCGCGGCAGGCCTACAACGACGCGGTCATGGTCTACAAGAACAAGCAGGACACGTTCCCGTCGAACCTCGTGGCGTCGATGTTCTCGTTCGCGCCCGCCACCTACCTCGAGCTCGACGAGCCACACAAGCGCGCGGCGCCCCGGATCGCGCTGGACTCGGGCGAATGAACTTCTTCCAGCGCCAGCGCGACGTCCGCAAGCTCTCCCGGCGCCTCGTCGTCCTGTTCGCCGTGGCCGTGCTGGCCATCGTGGTCGTCGTCGACGTCATCGCGGTCATCGCGTTCGGCGTCGCGAAGCAGCCGGCCGAGAACGTCCTCACGCTGGTCGGCTGGGTCAGCGCGCTCATGATCGTCGCGATCGGGCTGACCTCGCTCGTGCGCACGAAGATGCTCAAGGGCGGGGGCGGCGGGCGGGTCGCCCAGCAGCTCGGCGGGATCTTCGTGCCACAGGACACCACCGACCCGCGGCTGCGCAGGCTGCGCAACGTGGTCGAGGAGATGGCCATCGCCGCCGGCGTGTCCGTGCCGGAGATCTACGTGCTGCCCAACGAGAACCAGATCAACGCGTTCGCGGCCGGGTTCTCCCCCGCCGACGCGGCGATCGCGGTCACGCACGGCGCGCTGGAACGGCTCAACCGCGACGAGCTGCAGGGCGTGATCGCGCACGAGTTCAGCCACGTCGTGAACGGCGACATGCGGCTCAACATCCGGCTGATGGGCACGCTGTTCGGCATCCTCGTGCTGGCCATCATCGGCCGCATCCTGCTGAGCGTGCGCGGCGGCGGGCGCAACCCGCTGCCGATCGTCGGGCTGGCGCTGCTGGTCGTCGGCTACGTCGGGGTGTTCTTCGGGCGGATGATCAAGGCGGCGGTGTCCCGGCAGCGCGAGTACCTCGCGGACGCGTCGGCGGTGCAGTACACCCGCCAGTCCGCAGGGCTCGCCGGTGCGCTGAAGAAGATCGGCGGGCTGGGCTCGCGGCTGGGCAGCGACCGGGCCGAGGACGTCAGCCACATGCTGTTCGGCGAGGGCTTCGGGTTCAGCTCGCTGTTCGCCACGCACCCGCCGCTCGTCAAGCGCATCCAGACCCTGGAACCCGCGTTCGACGTGCGGCAGCTGGAGGCGCTCTCGCAGCAGTGGGCGCGCACCCCGCCGCACGGTCTCGCCGAGGACGCCGCGCTGGGCCTCGCGCCGGCGCAGTCCCTGCCGGCCGTGGACACCCGGTTCCCGGTGCGGCCGGCCGAGATCGTCGCGTCGGTCGGCTCGGTCCCGGCGCCGGGGCGGACGGCCGGGTCGATCCTGGACGCCATCCCCGCGCCGCTGCTCGAGCGGGTCCGGCACCCGGAAGCCGTGCTGCCGCTGGTGTTCGGCCTGCTGCTGGCGACCGACCAGGCCGTGCGCGCGAACCAGCACGCGGTCCTCACCGCCCGGTACGGCCGCGGGCTCGCCGACGCCGCGCTGGGCGAGGCGGACTCGCTCGCCGGGCTGCACCCGGTCCTGCGGCTGCCGCTGGCCGAGCTCGCGTTCCCCGCGCTGCGCCACCGCCCGCGGCCCGCCCAGGAGGCCGTCCTCGCGTGCATCCACGCGCTGATCCAGGTGGACGGGCGCATCGACGTGTTCGAGTACTGCCTGTCCCGGCTGCTGCACCGCGAGCTGTACGAGTCGATGCACCGCACGCCGCCGTGGGCCGGGCGCCGGGCACCCCGCGACGTCACCAACCGCGCCGCCGCGACCCTGCTGGCGCTGCTCGCGCAGGCCGGGTCGGCCGACCCGGCGGCGGCCGGCGCGGCGTACCTGGCCGGGCTCGCGCAGGTGGTCCCGGGCGAGCCGATCCCGTTCGCGCCGCCCGCCGCGGGCGCGGTCGCGCTGGAGGGCGGGTGGCCGGCGCTCGACGCGCTGGACGGGCCGGAGAAGGAGTTCCTCGTCACCGGCATGGTGACGGTCATCGGGCACGATGGGGTCATGACGGTGTCCGAGATCGAGCTGTTGCGTACCGTGTGCGCATTGCTGCACTGCCCGCTGCCGCCGCTGGCCCAGGTCCGCCCGGAGCAGGTGGCACCGGACCCCGGTCAGCGCTCGTGACCAGACTCGAGGACAACATGCGGGTTGCCGAGGAGGTGTCGGCGGCCATCGCCGACGGCTCGGCCGTGGTGGCGCTGGAGAGCACGCTGCTCGCCCACGGCCTGCCGCCGGGCCGCAACCGCAAGGTGGCCGACGCGGTCGAGGACGCCGTGCGCGCGGCCGGCGCGGTGCCGGCCACCATCGCCGTGCTCGACGGCCGGCTGCGGGTCGGCCTGGACGCGGCGGAGCTCGACCGGGTGTGCTCGGCCGACCTCGCGAAGCTGTCGGCCCGCGACCTGGGCCCGGCGATCGCGCTCGGCCGCGACGGGGCGACGACGATCGCGTCGACGGCGCTGATCGCGCACGCCGCGGGCATCGGCGTGTTCGGCACCGGCGGGCTCGGCGGCGTGCACCTGCCACCGCCCGGGGAGTCCTCGTCGTGGGACGTGTCGGCCGACCTCGACGTGCTGGCCTCGACGCCGGTCACGGTCGTCTGCTCGGGCGTGAAGTCGGTGCTGGACATCGCGGCGACCATCGAGGTGCTGGAGACCCGCTCGGTGCCGGTCGTCGGCTACCGGACGAGCACGTTCCCGGCGTTCTACCGGCGCGAGTCGCGGTTCGCCCTGCCGTGGCGGGTGGACACGCCGGAGTCGGCGGCCGCGGTGATCGACGAGCACCGGCGCGGCCCGGCACGCTCGGGTGTGCTGATCGCGAACCCGGTGCCGGAGGCGCACGAGCTCGACGCGGCGCTGCACGACCGGCTGCTCGCGGAGGGCATGGCCAAGGTGGCGTCGTCGGACGTGCGCGGCGGCGACGTGACACCCGTGCTGCTGGAGCACTTCCACACCGCGAGCGACGGCGCCTCGCTGGACACCAACGAGGCGCTCGTACTGGCCAACGTCGCGCTGGCGGCCGAGATCGCCGTGGCGCTGGCTAGCCGGTAGCGGCCCGGTAGAGCCTCGCCACCACGTCCTCGATCTCCGGCTCCTGCACCGACAGGTCCCGCAGCGCCACCTGCTGCGCCAGCCGGGCCACGACCTCGCCCGCGGTCGCGCCGTCCAGCGTCAGCGTCACCCGCAGCCCGTCGGCCTCGACGCGCTCCACCGACGCGCCCGGCAGCACCACGCCCGGCCACGGCGCGTCCAGGTCGGCGACGATGCGGCGCTTGGACCGGTACGCGGTGTGCAGCTCGTCGACCGTCCCGTCGTGCACGACCCGGCCGTGGTCGATCACGACGAGCCGGCGGCACAGCTTCTCGATGTCGGCCAGGTCGTGGGTGGTCAGCACGATCGTCGTGTCGCCGCGGGCGTCCAGCTCCGCCAGGAACGAGCGCACCGCCTGCTTCGACAGCACGTCCAGCCCGATCGTCGGCTCGTCCAGGAACAGCACCTTCGGCCCGTGCAGCAGCGCCGCGGTCAGCTCGCCGCGCATCCGCTGGCCCAGCGACAGCTGGCGCACCGGCGTCTCGAGGAACTCGTCGAGGTCGAGCAGCGAGCGGCAGCGGTTCAGCCGCGCGGCGTGGTCGGCGGCCGGCACCCGGTAGATGTGGCGCAGCAACGCGAACGACTCCGCCAACGGCAGGTCCCACCACAGCTGCGAGCGCTGCCCGAACACCACACCGATCCGCCGCGCGAGCGTGGTGCGCTGCGGCACCGGCGTCAGCCCGCACACCGACAGCTCTCCGCCGCTGGGCGTCAGCACCCCGGTCAGCATCTTCAGCGTGGTCGACTTCCCCGCGCCGTTCGGTCCTATGTAGCCGAGCAGCTCGCCCTCGTCGACGGCCAGGTCCACACCGTCCACAGCGGACACGATGTGCCGCTCGCGGCGCAGCCGGCCGGCCTTGCGCCACACGGTGAAGTCCTTGCGCAGTGCGGAAGTCTGGATTATCACGATCCCGTACTCCGGTAGTGGCGGACGCCGACACGCCAGAACAACGCGGCGAGACCGGCGGCGAGCAGGGCGGTCAGCGGCGAGCACCAGTGCAGCCAGGCGGGCACGCCGAGCGGGTCGGGCCGGTCCAGCAACGCGAGCGCCGGCAGGTAGGCGACGAACGCGAACCCGAGCCCGTAGGCGAACAACCGGCGGAAGAACCCGCCGAACACGGTCGCCGGGTACGATCGAGAAGTCCTTGCCGCCGTAGGTGAACGCGTAGGCGAGCTCCCCGGACTCGATCCACCAGAACGCGACGGTCGCGCCGGCCACGAACAGCGAGCCGAAGAACGCCGCGCCCGCCAGCGGCGCCAGCACCGCGAGTACGCACCGCGCCGGGCCACCAGTCGACCGGCGCCGCGGCCAGCGCGATCCCGTAGATCGCCAGTCCCTGCACCGCGCGGCCGATCCGGCGGGGCGCGAAGTCCATCGCGAGCAGCTGGCCCAGCGACGACAGCGGGCGCACGAGCACCGCGTCGAACAGCCCGGTGCGGACGTAGGCCGGCAGCCGTTCCACGTTGCCCACGGCGAGGTCGGCCAGCGGGAACGCGCACGACGAGATGCCCACCATCAACAGCACCTCGCGCCCACCGAACCCGCCCAGGCTGCCGTTGACGGAGAACAGCACGAACACGGAGACGAGGTCCACCCCGGTGAACACCATGCTGGCGACCAGGTCCATCACGAACGACGCGCGGTACTGGGTCTGGCTGCGCACCTGCGCCGCGACCAGCTGCGGTACGCGTTCGCCGTGGTGGGTTCGTCAGCCACCCTGGATCACCAGCCGCCGCAGCGCCCGGCGCTGCACCAGGCGCGCCAGCGCGACCACGATCGCGAGCCACCCGACCTGGACCGCGACGAGCAGCCCGGCGTGCCCGGTGCCGCCCCGCTCCACCAGCACGTCCAGCGGCGCCTGCATGAGCGCGGGGAACGGGGTGCCCAGCCACAGCGCGGTGGCGAGCCAGTCCGGCAGCAGCGGCAGCGGGAACGACAGCCCGCTGCCCGCGCCGGACGCGAGGAGCCAGACCTGTCGCACGCCGCGGATGTCCAGCAGCCAGAACGCGGTGAGGTTGACGATGTAGCGCAACGCCGAGCACACGAGCACCGCGAGCAGCAGCGACACCGCGAACAGCACGTAGGTGACCGGGTGCGCGGGCAGGTAGAAGTCGAACGCGAGCAGGCCGGCCAGGATCGGCACCACGAACCTCGTGAGCAGGGCGAAGCCGGCCCGCCCGAGGTCGGTCGCGACGTGGTTGACCATCAGGTCGAGCGGGCGCAGCAGGTCGGCGACGACGTCGCCGGTACGCACCCGCTCGGCGAGGTCGGCCGAGCCCCAGAAGTTGACGACCGCGATCATGCCCTGGCCGGCGAAGACGAACGTGGCCAGCTGGGCGCGGTCGTAGCCGGCCACCCGGCCGCCGGCGTCGGCGAGGGAGAGCAGGACGTAGCAGCGCACGAAGCCGAACACCGTGTTGGTGAACGCGCCGGCCACGGTCGCCTGCCGGTAGGTGGCGAACCGCCGGAAGCCGGCCACCGCGATCGCCGTCACGGTCTGGCCGCTGGCTTTCACGGTCACCACGCCGCTAGCCTCCGTTCCTGATGTCGAACGTGATCGTGGTCGTCGGGGACGCGGCGGTGGACGTGGTCGCCAGCCACTCCGGACCGATCGTGCACGGCGGCGACTCGCGGGCCCGGATCTCGGTCACGGCCGGCGGGGCCGGGGCGAACACGGCCGCGTGGCTGGCGTACTGCGGGGACTCGGCCGTCCTGGTGGCACGGGTCGGGCGACGACGTCGCGGGGCGGCAGGCACGGGAAGAGCTAACCACCGCCGGGGTGCGGTGCGCATTCACCGTCGACGCCGAGGCCAGCACGGCGTGCGTGGTGGTGCTCGTCGACGGTGAGGGGCAGCGCAGCATGCTGCCGGACCGGGGCGCGGGCAAGCGCCTCGCGCCGGCCGACCTGGACCCGGCCCTGCTCACCGGGGCCGCCCACCTGCACCTGTCCGGCTACGTGCTGCTGGACCCCTCGTCGCGCGACGCCGGCCTCGCGATGCTCGCCGCGGCCCGCGCGGCCGGCCTGACCACGTCGGTCGACCCGCAGTCGGCCGGCCTGATCGCCGACCCCGCGGAGTTCGTCGACGAGCTGCGTGGAGTCGACCTGCTGCTGCCGAACCTCGACGAGCTGGCGGTGCTGACCGGGTCGCGCGACCCGGCCGGCGCGGCGGCCCTGCTGGACAGCTTCGGCGCGGTCGCGGTCACCACCGGGCCGTCCGGGGCGAGCTGGGTCGATCGGTCCGGGACCGTCTCGGTGCCGGCGGCGCCGGGCTCGTGCGTGGACTCCACCGGCGCGGGCGACGCGTTCGACGCGGGCCTGCTCAGCGCCTGGCTGGCCGGGAAGTCCACAGAGGACAGCCTGCTGGCGGGGGTGGGGCTCGGCGCGCTGGCCGTCGGCCAGGTGGGCTCGCAGCCGGCTAGCCGTCGATGATCTTGTGGTCGCCCGCCTCGATGGCGGTGGCCGACCGCTGGTAGCGGTTGACCTCCTCGGCCTTGCGCGGCGGCCGGTCGTTCGCGATGAGCACCGCGATCCAGGGCAGCGGCACGGACAGCAGCACGAACCCGAGGGCCAGCCACCAGATGTCGTGGAAGATGCCGGCGAGCACCAGGCACGGCAGGCGCATGAACATCATCGTCAGGTACTTGCGCTTGCGCGCCGCGAACTCCTCCTCGTACGACGGCGCTGCCTCGGTGATGAGAACCGGGGTGTCGTCCCGATCGTCCTTCACGACACCACCTCCTCCCGCCATGCTCCCACCTCGCGGGCCGGATTGCGCCATCCGGGTGGACCTGTCTCGACGGCCGCTGGAAAGCCGGTATGAAGGTCACATGACGTTGAGCGGGTTGGCCACCCGACTGGACCTGTTCCAGCAGCGCCCGCTGGAACGTCTGCGGTACTCCGTCACCGAGTCGAACCTCTTACGCCACGTCGACGCGGGCCCGCAGCGGGTGCTCGACGTCGCGGGCGGCAACGGCATCGAGGCCGTCCGGCTGGCCGCGCTCGGCCACGAGGTCACCGTCCTGGACCCGGCGGGCGCGATGCTCAACACGGCCATCGAGACGGCCGACGCGCTCGACGTCGCGGACCGGCTGCACGTCGTCCAGGCCGGCGCGCTGGACGCCCCGGAGCTGTTCGCCGGGTACGACTTCGACGTCGTCCTGTGCCACAACCTGCTGCACGTCGTGGACGAGCAGCGCGAGGTGCTGAGCGCGGTGATCGCGCCGCTGCGCGCCGGCGGGCTGCTGTCGGTGCTCGGCCCCAACGCCGACTTCGAGCCGCTGCACGCGGCGGTGCGCGCGCTGGACCCCGTGGAGGGGCTGCGGGCGCTGTCGCGGGAGGCGTCGGTCGGCGAGCTCGTGGCGATCCTCGCCGGGCTCGGCGTCGAGGAGGTCGTCCGGTACGGGGTGCGGTGCGTGAGCGACCTGCTGCCCTCCGTCGGCTCGGACCCGGAGTTCCTCGAGGAGCTGGAGCGGCTCGAGCTCGCGCTGGCCGACCGGATGCCGCAGCTGCTGACCGCGCGCTTCTTCCACCTGGTGGCCCGCCGCTGAGCTGATCCTGCGACCATGATCGCGTGCGGGCGGTGGTGGCGCGGGTGACGCGCGCGAGCGTGACGGTCGAGGGCGCCGTCGTCGGCTCGATCGACGAGCCGGGCCTGCTCGTGCTGCTGGGCGTGTCCACGTCCGACACGGCGGCGCAGGCCGACACGATGGCCCGCAAACTGCACGAACTTCGCATACTTCGCGACGAGGAGTCCTGCGCCACAACGGGAGCGCCGCTGCTCGTCGTCAGCCAGTTCACTGTGTACGGAGACACCCGCAAGGGTCGCCGCCCGTCCTGGACCGCGGCCGCGCGGCCGGCCGACGCCGAGCCGTTGGTCGACGCGGTGGTCGCCGCCCTGCGGGAGCGCGGCGCCCGGGTCGAGACGGGCCGCTTCGGCGCCACCATGGCGGTCGAGAGCGTGAACGACGGGCCGTTCACCGTAGTCGTCGAGATCTGATCGTTCGCCGGGGTGTCCGGCGTCACCGCGGGTACCCCGTCACATAACGGGAAGCCACGCCGTCTCTCTTAGGAAAAGCTCAGGTTTGGTGGAGCAACCGGTGTGGCGCGAATGACGTCATCCAGTTGGGCAGTCGGGAACGAAACGAGCAACGCGCGCGTTTTGAAAAGTGTCCAGCCAACGACGACCGGGAGGTCGGCAGGCTCACCGGACAACCGGAGCCGGTGTGTGACACACCGCACACCAGCCCGCGAAAAGGGGGAGGGGAGAGCATGACGGTCCCACAGCAACGCGAGCCGGAGCCCGCCGAGAACGACCTGGACATCCAGAGTCCCGCGGCCGATCTGGTCCGCGTCTACCTGAACGGCATCGGCCGCACCGCGCTGCTGACCGCGGCGCAGGAGGTGGAGCTGGCCAAGCGCATCGAGGCGGGGGTCTTCGCACAGCACATGCTCGAGACCGAGAGCCGTGGCACGGCCAAGCGGACCGAGCTCCAGTCGCTGGTGCGCGATGGGCACATGGCCAAGAACCACCTGCTGGAAGCCAACCTGCGGCTCGTGGTCTCGCTCGCCAAGCGGTACACCGGGCGCGGCATGCCACTGCTGGACCTGATCCAGGAGGGCAACCTCGGGCTCATCCGCGCGGTGGAGAAGTTCGACTACACCAAGGGCTTCAAGTTCTCGACCTACGCCACGTGGTGGATCCGCCAGGCGATCACCCGCGGCATGGCCGACCAGGGCCGCACGATCCGGCTGCCGGTCCACCTGGTGGAACAGGTGAACAAGCTGTCCCGCATCAAGCGCGACCTGCACCAGCAGCTCGGCCGCGAGGCGACCCACGAGGAGCTGGCCACCGAGGTCGGGCTCACCCCGGAGAAGGTCGCCGACCTGCTCGACCACGCGCGCGACCCGGTCAGCCTCGACATGCCCGTCGGCTCGGAGGAGGACGCCCCGCTGGGCGACTTCATCGAGGACGGCGAGGCGACCGACGCCGAGAGCGCGGTGATCTCCGGCCTGCTGCACGACGACCTGCGGCGCGTACTCGCGACGCTCGACGAGCGTGAGCAGTCGGTGATCAGGCTGCGGTACGGCCTCGATGACGGACAGCCACACACCCTCGACCAGATCGGCAAGCACTTCGGCCTCTCGCGCGAACGTGTCCGCCAGATCGAGCGCGAGGTCATGTCGAAGCTGCGCCAGGGCGAACGAGCCGACCGACTGCGCGCGTACGCCAGCTGACCAGCCGCGACCCAATTTCGCGGCTCGAGCAACCTTTTCCCGCGACGCAACGTCTTTGATGCAGATGCATCACTGGCCATTGACATGTGACCGCCCGCGCGGCACGGTCGAGGCACCGGACTACGCGGCGCGGGCAGTTAACTACTACCTGTAGCCGCCATCCACGGGAGGTCGGGACAGCCGGGGGCTGCCCCGGCCTTCCGGCATCCGAAGCCTGTTCGCGCGGACCTGCTTTTGACCGACACCGCCACCGGTCGGTTCCACTCCTTCTGTAACGTGCTGGGAATCCCACCACGTGACTAGGGAGTCTCTTGCGGTGAGCACTGCCTTTGAGTACACCGAGGCCCTGCCGATCGGGCCGGACAACCACACCGAATACCGGCTCGTCACCGCTGACGGGGTGCGGGTCGTCGAGGCGGCTGGGCGGCGGTTCCTCGAGGTGGAGCCCGCGGCGCTCACCACTCTCGCCAAGGCGGCGATCCGGGACATCCAGCACCTGCTGCGTCCCTCGCACCTCGCTCAGCTGCGCGCGATCGTCGACGACCCCGAGGCCAGCGGCAACGACCGCTTCGTCGCGATGGACCTGCTCCGCAACGCCTGCATCTCCGCCGGCGGCGTGCTGCCGATGTGCCAGGACACCGGCACCGCAATCGTCATCGGCAAGCGCACCGAGAACGTGCTCACCGGCGGCGCGGACGAGGCGGCCCTGTCGAAGGGGATCTTCGAGGCCTACCAGGAGCTGAACCTGCGCTACTCCCAGCTCGCCCCGCTCAACTTCTGGGAGGAGCGCAACACCGGCACCAACCTGCCGGCCCAGATCGAGCTGTACCACAAGGACGGCGAGGCGCCCGCCTACGAGTTCCTCTTCATGGCCAAGGGCGGCGGCAGCGCCAACAAGACCTTCCTCTACCAGGAGACGAAGGCGCTGCTGAACCCCAAGCGCCTGGCCAGGTTCCTCGACGAGAAGCTGCGCAGCCTCGGCACCGCGGCCTGCCCGCCCTACCACCTCGCCATCGTCGTCGGCGGCACGTCCGCCGAGTACAACCTCAAGGTCGCCAAGCTCGCCTCGGCCCGCTACCTCGACACGCTCCCGGTCGAGGGCAGCGCGGCCGGTCACGCGTTCCGCGACGTCGACCTCGAGCAGCAGGTGCTCGAGATGACCCGGCAGTTCGGCATCGGCGCGCAGTTCGGCGGCAAGTACTTCTGCCACGACGTCCGCGTCATCCGCCTCCCCCGCCACGGCGCCTCCTGCCCGGTCGGGCTCGCCGTCTCGTGCTCGGCCGACCGGCAGGCGAAGGCGAAGATCACCGCGGACGGCGTGTTCATCGAGCAGCTCGAGCGCGACCCCGCACGCTTCCTGCCCGAGATCACCGGCGACGAGCTGACCGACGAGGTCGTCCGCGTCGACCTCACCCGGCCGATGGACGAGATCCGCGCGACGCTCGCCGAGCTGCCCGTGAAGACCCGGCTGTCACTGCACGGCCCGCTGGTGGTCGCCCGGGACATCGCGCACGCCAAGATCAAGGAGCGCCTCGACGCCGGCGAACCGATGCCGTCGTACCTGCGCGACCACCCCGTCTACTACGCCGGACCGGCCAAGACACCCGAGGGCTACGCGTCCGGCTCGTTCGGCCCGACCACGGCCGGGCGGATGGACTCCTACGTCGAGCAGTTCCAGGCGGCCGGCGGCTCGCTCGTGATGCTCGCCAAGGGCAACCGCTCGCGCCAGGTCACCGAGGCCTGCCAGACCCACGGCGGCTTCTACCTCGGCTCGATCGGCGGCCCGGCCGCGCGCCTCGCGCAGGACTGCATCAAGAAGGTCGACGTGCTGGAGTACGCCGAGCTGGGCATGGAAGCCGTGTGGAAGATCGAGGTCGAGGACTTCCCCGCGTTCGTCGTGGTGGACGACAAGGGCAACGACTTCTTCGCCGGCACCTCGGAGCCCGTCCTGCAGATCGCGTTCAAGCGCTGACGCCGGGCTAGCGACCGATCCCGAGGAAGATCATCCGGTCGCCGAGCGGCTTGGTCAGCCTGACCATGACCGGCTTGGGCGTCATGACCGCGGTGCACGCGCCGCCGTCGGGCCGCCCGCCCGGCTGCTGGGGCAGCGGGCGCAGCGTGATCCGGACGTCGCTGTCCGACTGGTCGACCACGACGGCCTCCGCGTCGGAGCAGCCGCTGCTGGCGGCCGCGAACATCTCCAGCGAGTAGCCCTCGTCGAACACCCAGACGTCGCCGTGGTGCTCGTAGTAGGCCGGCAGCGCGCTCACGTCGATCTGGGCGGCGGGCACCTGCTGGACGCCTGGCGGCACGATCAGGTCCCCGGAGGGCGAGAGGGAGACCGGGGCGGAGGTCGGGGTCGGCTTCGAACCCGACGGGTCCGGCTCGCCCGGTGCGATGCCGGGCGGCGACGTCACCGACGGCGTCTCGCTCACCTGGCTCGGCGGCGTCGTCCTGGCGGACTCGTCGGCCTTCCCCGCGTCGTTGGCACACGACGCGAGCGTGGCCACGGCGGCTACGGCGACGGCTGCGATGGTGAGCGCTCTCATGATGAGAGGACGGTACCGGCGGGCCGAAAGGTTGCACGCAAAGGAGTGGTGCCCGGCCGCACAGGGGCGTGTGCGGCCGGGCACCGGTGGGGAGAGGAGAGAGGTCTAGCTCTTGCGCTCCACGCTCTTCAGCATGATCTTGCGGTCGCCGAGCGGCGCCTTCAGCTCGGTGGTGAGCTTCGGGTAGCGCAGGTCCATCGTGCAGGCCTGCGGTGCCTTCGGCGTGGTCTCGATCATGGTGATCGTGACCATCGACTCGGTCTCGGCGTTCTCGACGCTGGCCTTGCCACAGCCACCTTCCTGGGCGACCACGCCGACGGTCGCGCCGTCGTCCTGCGTCCACACCATGACCGGGTAGCTCTTCGGCAGCGCCTTCGAGTCGATCTGGCCGGCGCTGACCTTCTCGCCACCGGACGGGGGTGTCCGGGCCGGCTGCCTGTCAGGCTGTGTCTCCGCCGGCGCCGACGTCTCGGTCGGGCGGGAGTCACCCGCGTTGTCCTGGTTGTCTTGCGCGTTGCCGCAAGCGCTCGCCATGAGGAGCAGAACACCAGCGCCAACGACGGTTCCTAGGCGTTTCATGTGTAGAGGACGAGCCCCGCCGCGCACCGCGTTGCACCGGTATTTCCAAACCCTACTTTCGTATGAACGTGCCTGCGAGCGACCGCAACCGGCGTGGTCCGCTGTCCTGCGGGGACGGCGGCGGCCCCACCTTCACCCGCGCGCGGACCACGTGCGCGCCGTCCGTGGCGGCCAGGATCGGCTCCAGCGCGAGCCACCGGACCCGCGGCACGTCCTCGGCCAGCGCGGCGACCCGGATGACCAGGTCGGCGAGCGCGTCCAGGTCGGCGGGCTCGCCGCCCCCGTACCCGGTGAGCAGCGGCGCGGCCTTGGGGGCGCGGACCAGCGCCGCGGCGTCGACGTCGGTCAGCGGCAGCGCTCGGTAGGCGCGGTCGCCCAGCAGGTCGCTGACCACACCGGACAGTCCGAAGGAGACGACGGTGCCGAACGACGGGTCGTCCTGGACGCCGATCGCGCAGCCCGTTCCCTTGGGCGCCATGCGCTGGACGTAGACCTCGCGCGCGCCGGACAGCTCGCTCATGCCGGCGTACGCCTCACGCACGGAGCCCGAAGTGGACAGATCGAGCCGCACGCCGACGAGGTCGGCCCGGCGCCGGAAACGCTCGCCGGTCGCCTTCACCGCGACCGGGAAGCCGAGCTCCCCGGCGGCGGCGACCGCCTCGTCGGCACTCGCCGCGACGCGGTGGGGCACGACGCCGATCCCGTAGCAACCCAGCAGCCGCGCGGTGTCCTCGTCGGCCAGTTCGTCCACACCGGACTCGGCGATCGTCCGGGCGGTCGCGGTGTCCAGCCCATCGGGGCGCACCAGCTCCCCGTGCGGCGCCGCGCGCCAGGCCGCGTAGCGGGTGGCGCGAGCGAGCGCGTGCACCGCGCGCTCCGGGCTCGGGTAGGACGGGATCGAGCCCCGGCCGGGCGCACCGCCGGGGCCGGGCACCGCGAGCTCGTCCGGGATGCCCTCGGTGGCCAGGAACGTCGAGACGATCGGCTTGCGCTCGTGGAGGTCCGCGACGGCGTCGCGGATGGCGCGGGCGTACGCGGTGCCGGGGACCGACAGCGGCGGGATGAACACGACGACGAGCGAGTCGACGTCCGGGTCCCGCAGCGCCGCCTGCACCGCGTCGGCGAACACGTCCGGCCCGGCGCCCGCGCCGACGTCGACGGGGGCGCCGGCGAGCTCGAGGCCCCGGGCCAGGGCGGCGCCGGCGGCGAGCACGCCGATGGCCGAGGAGTTGCCGACGATCGCGACCCGCCGGCCGCGGGGCAGCGGCTGGTGCGCGAGCAGCAACGCGGTGTCGAAGAGCTGGGCGATCGACTCGACCCGGATGACGCCGGCCTGCTCGAACAGGGCGGCCACGCTCGCCTCGTCGACCTCGACCGAGGTGGCGGCGAGCGCGGGCAGCACGGCGCCCGGCCCGGACTTCACGGCGACGACCGGCTTGACCCGGCCGAGGCGGCGGGCGAGCCGGGCGAACTTGCGCGGGTTGCCGAACGACTCGAGATAGAGCAGGACGACGTCGGTGGCCGGGTCGGTCTCCCAGTACTGCAGCAGGTCGTTGCCGGACACGTCGGCGCGGTTGCCGGCGGAGACGAACGTCGACAGGCCGAGCCCGCGGGCGGTCGCGTCGGCGAGGATCGCGGTGCCGAGCGCGCCGGACTGGCAGAAGAACCCGGTGCGGCCGCGGCCGGGGATGCGCGGCGCGAGGGTGGCGTTGAGCCGGATGTCGGGGTCGGTGTTGATCACGCCGAGGGCGTTCGGGCCGATGACGCGCATGCCGTGCGCGCGGGCCTCGTCGACCAGGCGGCGTTCGGCGCTCTCGCCGTGCGGCCCGGTCTCGCCGAAGCCGGCGGAGATCACGACGAGCGCCTTGACGCCCTTGGCGAGGCAGGCGTCCATCACCTCGTCGATGCCGGCGGCGGGCACGGCGACGACGGCGAGGTCGACGGGGTCGGGAATGTCGAGCACGCTCGGGTAGGCGCGGACGCCGCGTACGGATCTTCTTTCCGCGTTGACCGGGAAGACGGGGCCGGCGAAGTCGGCGCGCAGCAGGTTGCCGAGCACGGCGTAGCCGATCTTGTCCGGGTCGGCGGAGGCGCCGATGAGGGCGACCGAGCGCGGGTGCAGGAGGTTGTGCACGCTGCGCGCCTCGGCGGCCTGCTCGCGGGAGCGGGCGACGGCGACGGACTCCTCGGTGGGGTCGATGGCGAACTCGAGGTGGAAGACGCCTTCCTCCATCGCGCGCGAGAGCCGGTAGCCGGCGGCGCGGAAGACTCCGAGCATGCCGGAGTTCTCGGCCAGCACCTCGGCGACGAACGTGGCGACGCCGCGTTCCCGGGCCGCGGCGGCGAGGTGCTCGAGCAGGATCGGGCCGAGGCCGCGGTGCTGGTGCGCGTCCTCGACGACGAAGGCGACCTCGGCGGAGTCGGCGCTGCCGTCGCCGCTGCCGTCGCCGTCGTGCAGCCGCTCGTAGCGGGCGACCGCGACGATGTCGTCGCCGAGCTTCGCGATGAACGCGACCCGGTCGCGGTGGTCCACGGTGGTGAACCGCACCAGGTCGCGCGGCGGGATCTGCGAGTAGGCGCCGAAGTAGCGCAGGTAGCGGGTGCGCGCGGACATGCGGCCGTGAAACGCGAGCAGCGCGTCGGCGTCCGTCGGCACGATTGGTCTCATGTGGACGGTGCCGCCGTCGGACAGCACGACGTCCGCCTCCCACCGCTCGGGATAGTCGAACGGGTCCATCGCCGGACTGTCCATCGCCGGGCCGTCAGTCTCTCGGGTCGTCCGGATCCAGGCCGTGCAAGGGGAAGACGGCGCGGCGGGTCTCGCGGATCGTGCTGTCCACCCGCTCGTCGACGGTGCCGTCCCACGGATCGAAGTCGGTGCTCTTCTTGTCGGTCATGGCCTGCGGGAGCTCGGCGGTGGGCGCGATCGAGTCGACGTAGTCGGTCCACTCGCGCGGCAGCGTCGTGGCGGGGTCGACCTCGCGGTCGAGCATGGTGGCGAGCAGGTGGGTCCAGGACCGGGGGACGACGCGGAGGAGCTGGTAGCCGCCCCCGCCGCAGGCGAGCCAGTTGCCGCGGCTGTACTGCTCGGCGAGCTCGCGCACGGTGCGGTAGATCCGCCGGTGCCCGTCGACGGACAGCGACAGGGAGGCGAGCGGGTCCTCGTCGTGGGTGTCGACGCCGCACTGGCTGACCAGCAGCTGGGGCCGGAAGGCCTGGAGCAGCGAGGGAACGACGGCGTGGAACGCCCGGAACCACGCGCGGTCGTCGGTGTAGGGCGGCAGCGCGACGTTGACGGCCGAGCCCTCGGCACCCGGGCCGCCGGTCTCGTCGGCGAAGCCGGTGCCGGGGAAGAGGGTCAGCGGGTTCTGGTGCAGGGAGATCGTGAGGACGCGGGGGT
Source organism: uncultured Actinomycetota bacterium (assembly GCA_963841395.1). Classification (GTDB taxonomy): domain Bacteria; phylum Actinomycetota; class Actinomycetes; order Mycobacteriales; family Pseudonocardiaceae; genus Actinophytocola. Next base: position 146,502 of record CAWJCX010000054.1, on the reverse strand, counting down.
CGTCGTAGAAGGCGTCCTGCACGCCGTCACCGTGGTGGACGTCGGTGTCGAGGTAGGCGATGCGGTCGAAGCCGTTGTCCAGCAACCAGGAGATGGCGACGGCGGTGTCGTTGTAGACGCAGAACCCGGCCGCGTGGTCGCGCATCGCGTGGTGCAGTCCCCCGGCGATGCTGACCGCGCGCTTGGTCGCTCCGGACGCGATCTGCTTGGCGGCCAGCAACGAGCTGCCGACGACCATCGCGGAGGCTTCGTGCATCCGGTCGAAGATCGGGTTGTCCGCGGTGCCCAGCCCGTGGCCGACGTCCCATCCGGCCATCGGCGCCTCGCGGACGGCCGAGATGTAGCCGGCGTCGTGGATGCGTTCGATCTCCGCCTCGGGCGCCTGCTCCGGCACGAGCAGCTCGACCCCGTCCAGCACCCCGAGCGCCGTGGCGAGGCGGATGGTCAGCTCCAGCCGGATCGGATGCAGCGGATGCTCCCCGCCGAGGTCATACCCCAGCAGAGCCGAATCCCAGACGATCGCGGCCGGCAGATCCATGAGGTCACCCTAGCCGCGCCGACACCGCCGAGCCCGCCCACGAAGCGGGCCACGTCGGGCCGGACCCGGTCAGCCGGGGTCGGTGCCGGTGGCGACGGGGCGGTCCGGGTCGCCGCTCCATTCCGACCAGGAGCCCACGTACAGCTCCGCCGGTGCGATCGCGCTCGTCACGCCCGCCACCTCCAGCGCGAGCACCACCGACGCGGCGGTGACGCCCGAGCCGCAGTACGCGCCCACCGGCCGGCCGGCGGCCACGCCGATGCCGGCGAACGTCTCGGCGAGCCGGCCCGGCGCGCGCCAGCGGCCGTCCTCGCCGACATGACCGGTGAACGGCGCGTTCACCGCGCCCGGGATGTGGCCCGCCCGCGCGTCGATGGGCTCCACGTCGCCCCGGTAGCGCTCCGGCGCCCGCGCGTCGAGCAGCACGCCGTCCCTCGCGAGCCCGGCGGCGCCCGGCGCGTCGAGCACCGGCATGCCGCCCGGGTGCACCGTGAGGTCGCCGGGCTCCGGGTCGGGCGCGGCGGTGCTGATCACCCGGCCGTCGGCGCGCCACGCCGCGAACCCGCCGTCCAGCACGTGGACCCGCCCGTGCCCGGCCCAGCGCAGCAACCACCACGCCCGCGCGGCGATCGACCCGTTGTCCGCGTCGTACACGACCACCGGGCGGTCGGCGCGCACGCCGGCCGCGCGCAGCGAGCGCTGCAGCGCGTCCGGATCGGGCAGCGGGTGCCGCCCGCCCGCGCCGGGCGGGCTCGCCAGGTCGGTGTCGAGGTCGAGGTAGACCGCGTCCGGCAGGTGCCCGCGGTCGTACTCCTCGCGTCCGGGCGGCCCGCCCAGGCGCCAGCGGACGTCCAGCACGACCGGCGGATTCGGACCGGCCGACGACGCGGCCAGCTCGGAGCACGACACCAGCGGAGAGGTCACCGGCACATTCTTGCGGACTCCTGCCACCGTCGTGCGGGCCGATCAGGCGCCTGGTGTTCACCCTGTGCGACCACCACAATGCTCCACCCGGGCGAGCGACTAGCATGGTCGCTGACGAGTCCGCGTAAACGACGACGTGGTGTGGCTGCGCTCAAGACGACTCTGAGCGCGCACCCCCAGTCCGGCGGCCCGCCCGATCGTGGTGGGTGTCCCGACCGGACCCGACGCGACCTTGTCCCGGCACGAAGGGGAATGGCGTGAACGAGCTCATCGACACCACCGAGATGTACCTCAAGACGATCTATGAGCTCGAGGAGGAGGGTGTCGTCCCACTGCGCGCCAGGATCGCCGAGCGTCTCGGGCAGAGCGGTCCCACGGTGAGCCAGACCGTCGGCCGGATGGAGCGCGACGGGCTGGTCATCGTCGCCGGTGACCGGCACCTCGAGCTGACCGACCACGGCCGCGCGCTCGCCATCACCGTCATGCGCAAGCACCGCCTCGCCGAGCGCCTTCTGGTCGACGTGATCGGCCTGGAGTGGGAGCACGTGCACAGCGAGGCCTGCCGGTGGGAGCACGTGATGAGCGAGGCCGTCGAGCGCAAGCTGGTCAAGCTGCTCGGCCACCCCACCACGTCCCCGTACGGCAACCCGATCCCCGGCCTGGACAAGCTCGGCGAGGGCGAGCCCGCGCCGCCGGTCGAGGCCGGCCTGGTGCGGGTCGACGACGTCGCACGCCGCGGTGGCGGCAAGGTCGAGATCCGCCGCATCGCCGAGCACGTCCAGCTCGACCCCGACCTGATGGCCGAGCTCAAGGAGGTCGGCGTCCTCCCCGGCCAGACCGTGCACGTCGGCCCCTCCAAGGGCGACGGCCACGCGATCGAGGTCAGCGGCGAGCACAGCTCGGCCCACGTGGACCCCAACGTGCTGCACGCGGTCCTCGCCCGGGCCAAGTGACCGCTCGAGACGGACGGGTGCGGACCAGGTGACCGACGCCGGCGTGCCCGCCCGCGCCGCGAACCAGTTCACCCGCCTGCACGGACATGCCCCCACCGGCGTCTGGTCCGCCCCGGGACGGGTGAACCTCATCGGTGAGCACACCGACTACAACGACGGCTTCGTGCTGCCCTTCGCACTGCCCTTCCGGATCGCGGTCGCCGCGCAGGCCCGTACGGACGGGCTGCTGGCGGTCACCACGGTCGGCGACGACGGCCGCCCGCAGCGTGCCGAGCCGGTGCCGGTGGACGCGCTGGAGCCCGGCAGCGTCACCGGGTGGGCCGCGTATCCGTCCGGTGTGAGCTGGGTGTTGCGTCATCAGGGTTTCACCTCCGGAGCCGAGCTGGTCATCGCCGGCGACGTGCCGGCGGGGGCCGGTCTGTCCTCCTCTCACGCGTTGCAGTGCGCGACGGCGCTCGCGCTGATGGGTCTCGCGGGCACCGAACTGGACGAGCCCCGTGCCCCGCGCCGGGCCGAGGTCGCCGCCTGGGTGCAGCGGTCGGAGAACGACTTCGTCGGCGTGCCGACCGGCCTGCTGGACCAGACCGCCTCCCTGTGCTGCGTCGAGGCGCACGTGCTGTTCCTCGACGTCCGCTCCGGCGAGATGGAGCAGGTGCCGTTCGACGCCGCCGCGGCCGGCCTCGACGTCCTCGTGATCGACACCCGGGCGCGGCACTCGCACGGCGAGTCCGGCTACCGCAAGCGGCGCGTCGGCTGCGAGCGCGCCGCCGGGCTGCTCGGCGTGCCGGCCCTGCGAGACATCGAGACGGCCGGCCTCGACGACGCGCTGTCCCGGCTCCCCGAGGAGCTGCGCCCGCTGGTCCGCCACGTGGTGACCGAGAACGACCGCGTCCGGAGCACGGTCGACCTGCTGCGCGCAGGCCGGCTCGCCGAGACCGGCACGTTGCTCAACGCGTCGCACGACAGCCTGCGCGACGACTACCGCGTGTCCTGCCTCGAACTGGACGTCGCCGTGGACGCGGCGCGAGCCGCCGGCGCGCTCGGTGCCAGGATGACGGGCGGCGGCTTCGGCGGGTCCGCGATCGCACTGGTGCCCCAGAACGAGCGGGCCGCCATCGGCGACAAGGTGGCTGCGGCGTTCGCCGAGCGATCGCTGCCGGCGCCGGGCCTGTTCACGGCGGTGCCCGCTCCGGGCGCCGGCCGCGACATCTGACCGATGTGACCATGCGGGCTCCGAGTGAGTGGCGGACCCGCGAACCTGAGGAAGCGAGGACCGCGGTGAAGCTGCTCGTGACGGGCGGGGCCGGGTATGTCGGAAGCGTGTGCGCGGCGCGGCTGGTGGAGTCCGGGCACGAGGTCGTGGTCGTCGACGACCTGACCACCGGACACGCGGACGCGGTGCCGGCCGGCTGCCGGTTCGTGGAGGCGGACGTCGCCGACGTGGCCGGGTCGCTGCTCACCGAAGGCTTCGACGGCGTGCTGCACTTCGCCGCCAAGTCACTGGTCGGCGAGTCGATGGTGGACCCGGCGAAGTACTGGTGGGGCAACGTGCTCACCTCCATGCGGTTGCTGGACGCGATCCGGGAGGCCGGCACGCCACGACTCGTCTTCTCCTCCACCGCCGCGGTGTACGGCCAGCCGGAGCGGACGCCGATCCCCGAGAGCGCGGCGACCCGGCCGACCAACACCTACGGCGCCACCAAGCTGGCCATCGATCACGCGATCACCTCCTACGCCACCGCGTACGGCCTGTCCGCGGTGAGCCTGCGGTACTTCAACGTCGCCGGTGCCCACGCCGGGTACGGCGAGCGGCACACCACCGAGACCCACCTGATCCCGCTGGTGCTGCAGGTCGCGCTGGGGCAGCGGGAGAGCATCCACGTCTTCGGCGAGGACTACCCGACCGACGACGGCACCTGCGTGCGCGACTACATCCACGTCAACGACCTCGCCGAGGCGCACGTGCTGGCGCTCGAGAACGCCGCGCCGGGAGAGCACCGGATCTACAACCTCGGCAACGGCATCGGTTTCTCGGTGCGCCAGGTCATCGAGGCCTGCCGGGCGGTGACCGGCCACCCGATTCCCGCCGAGTCCAAGGACCGGCGCGCCGGCGACCCCGCGACGCTGGTCGCGTCCAGCGAGCTGGCGCAGGTGGAACTCGGCTGGAAGCCGCGCCACGTCGACCTCGAAGGCATCGTGCGCGACGCGTGGGAGTTCGCGCGCACTCGCGCCGGCCGCTGACGCCGCTCATCGGTCACCCGCCTCGACGTTGACCCGCTCCGCCCACGCCACGCTCTCCGCCACCATGGCGCGGAACCGGCCCGGCGGGGTGCCACGTTCGATCGCGTCGCGCACGAGCAGGGCGAGCGAGTGGCCGGGATCGGCGTCGAGGGCGACGTCCAGCGCCATGTTCGCGAGCACGCCCTCGCCACGCAGGTAGGCGTGCACGGCGAGCAGGCTCGCCGGCTGGGCACGCTCGGGCGCCGGGACCGCGCGGGTGAGGATCGTCCACAGGCGCTCGGCGGCGTCCGCCACCTCGTCGAGCAGCAACGGCAGGCAGTTGTCGCGGACCAGCGGGTCGCACAGCGCCTCGGCCAGCCGCACGATGCGCTCGTCGTCCAGCTCCGGCGACGGCGTCGGCCGCGACGGCGTCGATGGCCGCCCGCACCTGCGCCCACTTCTCGGCCGGCGTGACGTCGGCGGCCCCGGCCGCCCGCTCGGCGAGCAGCTGGGCGCGGTGCGCCACGCGGTCCTCGCGGTCGGGGGCCAGGTGCGCGAGCCATCTCCGCGCGGCTCGCGTAGCGGACCACGCCCGCGAGCGTGTGGAAGGCGGCGATCGCCGAGCTGTCCGGATCGCGCACCTGGCCCGTGCACTCCTCGTCCTCGTAGCACCACCAGGTCTCGCCGCGCGCGATCTCCGGTACCCACAAGGCGTGGACGATCGGTATCTCGACCTCGCCCAGCTCCTGCGCCACCAGGTCGACGAGCCAGCGGTGCGGGAGATCCGGTGGATCGGCGGTGCCGCCACCGATGATCACCGGGACCACGACGTCGGGTTCGTGCGCGACCGTCGCGAGGCACAGCTGGCCCACCAGGTTCGGTCCGTGCCGGGGCTCGGGCAGGTCCATGCGGATGGTCGCGCCGAACTGGAGCCGGTCGGTGAGGTGAAAGGTGATCAGCACGAGCGAGTCGACCGGCGGGAAGCCGATCATGCTCGGGATGCCGGCGATCAGCTCGCCGAGATCGTCGAGGTGGATCGGTTGGTGGGAGACGGTGGGGCCGGTGGCGGTGTCATGCCTCCACATTGCGCGGAGCCGGGGCGTCGCGGAGGCGGCCCGCCCCGATCTGTGGATAACCGGGCGGGCTGTGGACAACTCGACGCTGAGCGGCCGTCGGCGACATGCGGCCGTGTCGGTGGGTTCGGGCACGATGGCCAGGTGTTCGATTTCGTCTCCGCGCTGCCCAAGGTCGAGCTGCACGTCCACCTGGTCGGCTCGGCCTCCGTCGACACCGTCCTGGAGCTGGCCAGGCGGCACCCCCAGCTCGACGTGCCCACCGATCGGGACGCTCTCGTCGCGTTCTACGAGTTCACCGACTTCGCGCACTTCATCGAGGTCTACGTCAAGGTCACCAGGCTGGTGACCGCGGGCGCGGACATCACGGCGCTGGTCGAGGGCCTCGCCGCGGACCTGGCCCGCAACGCGGTGCGGTACGCCGAGGTCACGGTCACGCCGGTGGCGCACCTGTCGATGGGCATCGAGCCCGACGAGCTGGCCGAGGCGCTCACCGCGGGCCGCGCGCTGGCCCGCGAGCGGCACGGCGTCGAGCTGGCGTGGGTGTTCGACATCGCCGGTTCGCTGGGCTACGAGCACGGCATCGCCACGGCGGAGTGGGTGCTGCGGCACCGTCCGGAAGGGACAGTCGGGTTCGGGCTGGGCGGCAACGAGGTCGGCGTGCCGAGGGACCTCTACCGCGACCCGTTCGACATGGCCCGCGACGGCGGTCTGCACCTGGTGCCGCACGCCGGCGAGACGACGGGGCCGGAGACGATCTGGTCCGCGCTGCGCGACCTGCACGCCGAACGGATCGGGCACGGCACGAGCGCGGTCGGCGACCCGGAGCTGCTCGCGCACCTGGCCGGCGAGGGCATCCCGGTCGAGGTGTGCCCGAGCTCGAACGTCCGCACCAGGGCGGTGCGGTCGCTCGCCGAGCACCCGTTACCCAGGCTCCTCGACGCCGGCGTGCCGGTCACGCTGGCCACCGACGATCCCGGCATGTTCCACACCGATCTCAACGGGGAGTACCTGCGCTGCCACGAACACTTCGGCCTGGGCCGGTCCGAGCTCGCGGACCTGGCCAGGGCCGGCGTGCGCGCGGCGTTCTGCCCACCGGAACAGAAGTCGCCGCTGCTGGCCGAGATCGACGCGGCGGAGCGCGGGGGGACGAGCCCGTAGGAGGAGGATCGGGGACATGCTGATCCGACACCGGGGTGCCGAGCCGTCCGTCGACCCGACCGCCTGGGTCGCGCCCAACGCCACGCTGGTCGGCGACGTCCGGGTGGGACCCCGCGCGCGCATCCTGTACGGCGCGGTGCTCGACGCCGAGGGATCCAGCGTCGAGGTGGGCGAGTCGGCGATCGTGTCCGAGCACGCCGTGCTGCGGGCGACCGCGGTGACCGGTGCGGACACCGCCGTGCAGGTGGGCGACCACGCGTTCGTCGGTCCACATGCGACGATCTTGGGCGCGACCGTGGGCCGGTGCGCCTACGTCGCCGCGCAGGCCACCGTGCTGCACCTGGCCCGGCTCGGGCCCGGCGCGAGCGTCGCGGTGGGTGCGCTGGTGCACGCGCGAACGGTGCTGCCGGAGGAGTTCTTCGTGCCGCCGCACAGCACGGCCATCGGCGACCCGGTGCGGGTGCTGTCCGCCGACCGGGCCGACGAGCTCGCCGACGCCATCCGCGACACGGCGTTCGCCGACGCCGCGTTCGGCGTCCGTGCCGAGTGGACGGACCGGCTGGCCCGCTACCGGCAGGTGGCCGAGGTCCGCTCCGCGGAGTACGCCGCGCACGCCGACGACACCGTGGTGGGGCCGGACACCGAACGGTGAGCGCGGTGACGATCTCCTCGGGACGGTAGCGCCGGGCACGCGTGGCGAGGTCGCGGCCGGCAGATAACCTGCTGGCTGCGGCGCGTGAGGAGAGGTCGCTTGAGCAGAGTGCTGGAGGACGAGGAACGGCCCCTGCCGGGAGCTGCTCCCGACCGGCCCGACGACGCGGCCGGACGGCGGACAGCGGGCCCGCGCGGCGGGTACTTCCCTGGGTCATCTGGCTCGCGGTCGTCGGCTTCGTGATCGTCGGGATCGGCTGGCCGCTGCTCGGGCAGGGCGTCTTCGGGCCCACCGACCTCCTCGCGCGGTGGGCTCCCTACGGGGAGACCGTGCTCGCCGGCGTCGTACCGCGCAACCTGTTCATGCAGGACGTCGCGGACGGCGTGCTGCCGCAGACCGCGCTGTTCACCGACCTGCTGTTCAACGGGGCCGGCGGCGCCTGGAACCCCTTCATGGTCGGCGGCACGCCGCTGGGCGCGGTGCCGAACAACGCGTTCCTCTCCCCCCTGAGCCTGCCGTTCTACCTGCTGCCCACCTGGTTCGCGCCCGCCTGGGTCAAGGTGCTCGAGATCGGCGTCTCCGTCGGCGGGACGTTCCTGTTCGCCCGGCGGCTCGGGCTCGGGCGGCCCGCGGCGCTTCGTCGGCGGGCTCGTCTTCGCCAGCAGTGCCTTCATGATCGCGTGGACCGGGTGGACGCAGACCCGCACCGCGGCGTTCATCCCGCTCGCTGTTCTGGGCGGTCGAACGGCTCGTGCAACGGCGGCGCGTCAGCGACGCGCGTGCTCGTCTGCCTCGCGGTCGCCTGCATGCTGTTCGGCGGGTTCCCGGCGATCACCGGGTACGCGCTCGACCGGCGCCGGCATCTACTTCCTCATGCGCGTGCTCGCCGAGTACCGCACCCACTGGAAGCGGGTCACCGCCGTCGTCGCCGGCGGGGTCGCCGCGATCGGCGCGGCGCGCCGCACTCGCCGCGGTGCAGCTGCTCCCCTTCTCCTACTTCATGTCGCACGCCTACGTCTTCGGGCCGCGACCAGACACCCGCAGGACGTCGTCCCCTTCCGCGCGCTCATCACCGCCATCGCGCCGTGGGCGCTCGGCTCCACCGACCCGCTGCGCCCGCCGGCCTGGTTCGCCGGCACCAACCTCGTCGAGGCCGTGTCCTACGTCGGCGCCGCCGCGCTCCTGCTCGCACTCGTCGCCGTCGCCGCCGTCCGCACCGGGCCGCGCGCTGCTGCCGCGCGGCGTCTGGATCTACCTCGTCGCCGCCATCGGCGTCTGCGTCGTCCTCATCTACGCCGGCGGGCCGCCGCTCGCCGATCGCGCAGCAGCTGCCCGTCCTGTTCGCCGACAACTTCGTCGGCCGGCTGCGCTCCGTCCTCGGCTTCCTCATCGCCGTCCTCGCCGCGGTCGGGTTCGACCTGCTGCTGCGCCGGGTGCGCGAGGCCAACGCGACAGGGCCTGCTGCAGCGGCTCTGGGGCCCGGCCGTCTGGGTCGGCGCGACCGTCGGCACCGTCGGGCCTCTGGTACGCCGGCCGCACGCTCGCCGACAACGGCCCCGGCCGGGTCGAGAACTTCGACCGGCAGGTCCTCATCGGGCTCGCCTTCGTCGCCGTGGCCGGCGTCTGCGTCGCGCTCGCGTGGTGGGGCCGCGGCCGCGCCGTCAAGACCGTCGCGCTCGTCGCGATCCCGCTGCTGATCGCCACGCAGGCGCTCACCTTCGCCGTCCCCTACTGGGTGCGCAGCGACCGGGACACCTTCTACCCGACACCGACGTGCACCGCTACCTCGCCGAACACCTCGGCGACGGCCGCTACGCCAGCCCCACCGACACGCTCCTGCCCGGCGAGAGCTCCATCCACCAGCTCCGCAGCCTCGGCGGCCACGCGTTCTCCGACAAGCGCATGGGCGAGCTCGTCGAAGGCCTGCCCGGCAACCAGTTCAAGGACCCGCCGACGCTGCCCTCGATCGCCGAGAACCCCGCGGTCGTCGGGAGCCCGATCCTCGACCGGCTCGCCGTCCGCTACTACGTCAGCGCGCCCTGGGCCCCCGTCATCGGCACCCCGCACGACCTGGCCGACGGGCGGCACCACCACGCTCGCCCCGAGCAACCCGGCCACCGCGCCGGTCCAGCAGAACGGCCCGCTCCGCGCGATCGCCGCCCACGTCGCCAGCCCGATCACGAAGGCCACCACGCTCGAGGTCAGCCTGCGGAACCGCGGCGGGCGAGCAGGTCGCGTCCGGCTCCCGCGACCTACGCCCCACCCGCTACCCCATCGACCTGCAGATCCCGGTCGCCGGCGAGGACATCCCGGCCGGCACCCCGCTGACCGCCACGCTCGACCACGACCGACGCGACGAGCTCCAGCTCGCGAGCCGGGGCGGCACGCCCGCGCTCACCACCGTCGGCCCCGCCGACGACGGGCTGCGAGGTCGTCATGTCCGAGCCCGCGGTCGTCTACGCAGCGCGACCGGGCGCTGCCCCGCATCCGCTGGGCCGGCACCGCCATCGTCGAGCCCGACTCCGGCCGGCAGGTGGAGATGCTCGCCGACGGTGACCTCGGGCCCGACGAGGTCCTGCTCGGCACCGACCCGGACCGCGAACCGGCCGGCGGCAAGGCCACCGTCGACGTCACCGACGACGGGGCCAGCGCCATCGAGGCCACCGTGACGGCCGACGGCGACGGCTACCTCGTCGTCGCCGACGCGCTGCAGAACGGCTGGCGGCGACCGTCGACGGCGAGCGGGCCGACCTCGTGCCGGCCGACCACGGGCTCGTCGCGGTCGCGGTCGGCGCCGGGCGAGCACACCGTGAAGCTGCAGTACGCGGCCCCGTACGGCGGCGCTGGCACGTGGCTGAGCGCTGCGACCGCTGTGTTACTGTGCGCGCTGGTCGTCGTCGAGCGGTGGTGGCGCAGGCGGCAGCGAACCTCGACCCATACCCCAGAATCAGGGACACAGTAACCATGCGGATTGCCGTCATCGGCCCCACGCATCCCTACAAAGGCGGGATCTCGCAGTACACCACCGAGCTCGCCCACCAGCTGTCCGCGGCCGGGCACGACGTGCGGCTGGAGTCCTGGTCCCACCAGTACCCCAAGCGCCTCTACCCCGGCCAGCTCACGGTCGAGAAGCCCGAGCTGCCGCCGTTCCCCGGCACGTTCCGCAAGCTCTCCTGGCGGCGGCCGGACTCCTGGTACGCCTGCGGGCGCCGGCTGCGCGACCACGACCTGGTCGTCCTCGTCGTCGCGAGCCCCGTCCAGATGCCCGCCTACCGCGGGATCCTGGCCGGGCTGGGCAAGAAGCGCGCGCGCCAAGGTCGTCACCCAGTGCCACAACGTGCTGCCGCACGAGCGGCGCTCGGTCGACGAGCGGCTGATCCGCGGCGTGCTGACCCGGGTCGACGGCGTGCTCGCGCACTCCGACGCGCAGGGCGCGGTCGCCCGGTCGCTGACCACCAAGCCGGTGGCCGTCGAGCAGATGGCGCCGCTGGTGGTCGCGCACTCGAGCGGCGCGGCCCGCGACGAGGCGGTACACCGCAAGCTGCTGTTCTTCGGGCTCGTCCGCCCCTACAAGGGGCTCGACGTGCTGCTGCGGGCCATGGCGAAGGGCCCGCAGGACGTGTCGCTGACCGTCGCCGGCGAGTTCTGGGGCGACATGCCCGCGGTGATCGACGGCCTGGTCGGCGAGCTCGGCCTCGCGGACCGGGTCGAGATCCGGCGCGGGTACGTCGCGGCCGAGGACGTGTCGGCGTTGTTCGACGACGTGGACGCGCTGGCCCTGCCGTACCGGTCGGCCACCGCGTCGGTCAACGCGTTCCTCGCCTTCGAGCACGGCGTGCCGGTGATCGCGAGCGCGCTGGGCACGCTGCCCGACGACGTCCGCGACGGCGTCGACGGCCTGCTCGTCCCGCCGGACGACGTCGACGCGCTGGCCGAGGCGCTCGAGAAGTTCTACACCGGGGACACCGCGGCCCGGCTGCGCGCCGAGGTCCGCCGACCCGACTCGGCTCCCCAGTGGAGCCGCTACCTCAAGGCCCTGACCACCCTCGCCGGGTGAGTAGTGCGGGCCGTACCTGGGAAGGAAGATGACGATGGCTGAGGCTGCACCCCCCGGTGGCGCGGCTCTGGCAGTGGCCAAGCGGGTCGCGGAGCAGATGCTCTGGAGCCGGGTGAGCCGGCAGCGCAAGCGGGAGGCCAAGGCCGGCCCGAAGCCGCCGCCCGCCACCATGCCGCCGACCGACGTGCTGAGCGACGCCGCGGCCTGGGAGCGGGCCGTCGAGGAGTGCAAGCGGCTGAACCTGCCGCTGCACCGCGACAAGCCCAAGAACTGGGACGCCCTCGGCGCGGTCGCGACCGTGCTGGACTCGGTCGGCCGGACCGCGTCGGTGCTCGACGCCGGCTCCGCCCGGTACTCCTCCGTGCTGCCCTGGCTGCGCCTCTACGGGCTGTCCGACCTGGTCGGCAACAACCTGGAGTTCAGCGAGGACGTGCACCGCGACGGCGTGCTGTTCCGCTACGGCGACATCACCAAGACCGACTTCCCCGACGGCCGGTTCGACGCGGTGACCTGCATGAGCGTCATCGAGCACGGTGTGCCGCTGGAGCCGTTCCTGGCCGAGAGCGCCCGGATCATCAAGCCCGGCGGCGTGCTGGTCATCTCCACCGACTACGACCAGGACCCGCCGGACACCACGGGCGTCACCGCCTACGGCCAGCCGGTGCACATCTTCTCGCCGGACGACATCCGCGACCTCGTGAAGATCGCGGAGAAGCACGGCCTCACGCTCAAGGGCGAGCTGGCCCTCGAGCACGCCGAGCGCCCGGTGCACTGGAAGCGGACCGGCCTGGACTACACGTTCATCCGCCTGGCCTTCGACCGCGCCTGACGACTTACACGAAAAGGGCCGCCCCGAGCGAGGGGCGGCCCTTTTCGTATGTCCGGTCTCAGCTCTGCGCGGCCGCGGGCTCCTGGTGTTCGACCTGCTGGCGGTGCTTGCGGCTGGCGAGCACCGCGCCGCCGGCCAGCGCGAGGTCGGCGAACGTCATCAGCAGCCGGGACACCAGCGCGGCCAGCAGCGCCACCGGCTGGACCATGACCTGGCCCAGCACCACGACGAGGGCCGTCTCGCGCACCCCGGCGCCGGCCGGCGTGATGAGCACGATGAAGCCGATGGTCCACGACAGCGCGAACGCCGCGATCGCGAGCGGCAGCGCCTTGGCCTCGTTCGCACCCAGGTCACGCAGCAGCGCCCACAGGCTCAGGCCGTAGAAACCCCAGCTCACGAGCATCCAGAACACCGCACGCACGATGCCGCCGAGCGTCAGCGGCTCCTCCGGCGGCTGCTTGCGGATGACCTTGAAAGCCAGCCGGATCAGCGGGTTCAGCAGCTTCGGGTGCAGCATCACCAGCAGCACCGGGACGAGCACGAACGCCCACCAGAACCGGCCGAACGCCGCGACGTCCAGCAGCGGCAGGATCGCGAGCGGCACCAGCAGGCCGGTGGCGACGGTCAGCATCAGCGTGAGCATCCCGACCACGGCCGACCGCTTGGCGGGCACGTTGTGCTCCCGGCCCAGCTCGACCTGCGCGACGAACATCCACACCTTGCCGGGCACGTACTTGCCCAGCTGCGACACGAAGAACACCCGCGCGGCGACCGCGAGCGGCAGCGGCGAGCCCATGTCGGACAGCAGCACCCGCCACGCCAGCATGCTCGCCAGCATCGCGAGGAGTACGAGAACACCGGACAGCAGCACCGGCATCGGGTGCAGCTCGGTCAGCGCCGAGGAGAAGTCGTCCCACTGGCTCGCGATGGCGGCGACACCCAGTCCGACGGCGACGAGCACCATGGCCATCCGCAGCCAGCGCCGCCAGCCCGACCGCTTCTTAGCGGGGGGAGCTGGCTCGGTCGTCGTCATGCGACCACCCTAACCGGGGGTCGCTACACTTCCGCGGGTATCCCCTGCGTGCCGTTATGGAAGGACCACCACTCGTGACCACCGAGCGAGAGCCCCAGCTGGCGTACTCCGAGCTGATGGGCAAGATGCTCGACGAGGAGCACCGGCGCACCAAGGCACGCAAGATGCTGAGCGTCGTGCGGCACTTCCTCGGGCGCGACGACCTGAAGGGCATGACGGTCGCCGACATCGGCTGCTCCGCCGGCTTCATCGCCGACGAGCTCGCCAAGGCCGGCGCTGAGACGACCTACGGGTTCGACATCGACGCGCCGGGCCTGGAGAAGGCCAAGGAGCGCTTCGGCGAGCAGGTGAAGTTCGTGAACGCGCCCGGCGAGAAGATGCCGCTGCCCGACGAGTCGCTCGACCTCGTGGTGTTCAACCACATCTACGAGCACGTCGTCGACCCGGACGCGGTGATCGCCGAGGTGCACCGGGTACTCAAGCCCGAGGGCGTGGTCTACCTGGGCCTCGCGAACAAGTTCCAGCCCATCGAGCCGCACTACAACCTGCCGCTGCTGTCCTGGCTGCCGCAGGGACTCGCCGACCGCTACATCCGCGCGGCGAAGAAGGCCGACTCGTACTACGAGAAGCACCGCAGCCGCGGCGGGCTGAAGAAGATGCTCGACGGCTTCCACGTGTGGGACTACACGTTCTGCGTGATCAAGGACCCGGTGACGTTCCAGGCCGGCGAGATCGTCAAGGGCCCCATCTCCAAGGTGCCGACCCCGGTGCTGCGGCTGGCCACCCAGATCGTGCCGACCTACGTCTGGATCGGCACCAAGTCCGCCGCCGGCCCGCGCGGCGCGGAGCTGACCCCGCGGCCGGGACACCTGCGCACCCCCTGACACCAGGCAGACTGGTGTCATGACTGATGACGATCCGTACGTCTGGCTCGAGGACGTCACGGGGGACACCGCGCTGGACTGGGTACGGGAGCGCAACGCCGAAGCCGTCGACGAGCTGACCGGTGCGCCGCGGTTCGCCGGGCTGCGCGACGAGATCCGCGAGGTGCTCGACGCCGACGACCGGATCCCGTACGTGCGCAGGCGGGGCGAGTACCTCTACAACTTCTGGCAGGACGCCACCAACCCGCGCGGGCTGTGGCGGCGCACGACGCTCGACTCCTACCGCGAACCGGAGCCCGACTGGGAGCTGGTGCTCGACGTCGACGCGCTCGCGCGGGCCGAGGACGAGAACTGGGTGTGGCAGGGCGCGGCCGTGCTGCGCCCGGCGTACCGGCGCGCGCTCGTCGAGCTGTCGCGGGGCGGCGCGGACGCCGCCGTGGTGCGCGAGTTCGACCTGGAGACGCGCACGTTCGTCGAGGACGGGTTCACGCTGCCCGAGGCGAAGAGCCGGATCGGCTGGATCGACGAGAACCGCGTCTACGTCGGCACCGACTTCGGCGACGGCTCGCTGACCACCTCGGGCTACCCGCGGATCGCCAAGGAGTGGCGGCGCGGCACCCCGCTGGACGCGGCGACCCTCGTGTACGAGGGCAAGCCGGAGGACGTGTCCGCGGGTGCGTACCACGACCCGACCGAGGGGTTCGAGCGCGACTTCGTCTACCGCAACCTGGACTTCTACCGCACGGAGAAGTACCTGCGCACGCCCGGCGGGCTGGTGCGCATCGACGTGCCCGACGACGCCGAGACGTCCTCGCACCGCGAGTGGCTGCTGATCAGCACGCGTTCCGAGTGGACGGTCGAGGGGACCACCTACCCGCCGGGCGCGCTGCTCGCCGCCCGGTTCGACGACTACCTCGCGGGCTCGCGCCGCCTCGACGTGCTGTTCGAGCCGGACGAGCACACCTCGCTCTCCTACCACGCGTGGACCCGCAACCACCTGATCCTCGCGACGCTGCAGGACGTGAAGAGCCGGTTCGAGGTGCTCACGGCCGGGCCGGACGGCTGGTCGCGGGCCCCGCTGGCCGGGGTGCCCGAGGTGGGCTCGGCCGACATCATCGACACCGACCCGGACGTGAGCGACGAGTACTTCCTCAACGCGAGCGGCTACACCCAGCCGGCGACGCTGTTCCGCGGCGAGCTCGGCGGCGACGTCGAGGTCCTCAAGCGGGCGCCCGCGTTCTTCGACGCGGCCGGGCTGGAGGTGGCGCAGCACTTCGCGACCTCCGACGACGGCACGAAGATCCCGTACTTCGTCGTGGGCAACGGCGAGGGGCCGACGCTGCTCACCGGCTACGGCGGCTTCGAGGTGTCGCTGACCCCGGCCTACAGCGGGTCGACCGGCCGGGGCTGGCTCGCCCGCGGCGGCACCTACGTGGTGGCGAACATCCGCGGCGGCGGCGAGTACGGCCCGGTCTGGCACCAGTCCGTCCAACGTGGACAGCGGCTGCGGGTGTACGAGGACTTCGCCGCGGTGGCCAAGGATCTCGTCGCGCGCGGGATCACCACGCCCGGCCGGCTCGGCATCCAGGGCGGCTCGAACGGCGGGCTGCTGATGGGCGTGATGCTCACCCGCTACCCGGAGCTGTTCGGCGCCATCGTGGTCCAGGTGCCGCTGCTGGACATGCGGCGCTACCACAAGCTGCTCGCCGGGGCGTCCTGGATGGCGGAGTACGGCGACCCGGACGACCCGGACGACTGGGCGTTCCTGCGCGAGTACTCGCCGTACCAGAACGTCCACTCGGGACGGACCTACCCGCCGACGCTCGTCATCACGTCCACAAGGGACGACCGGGTGCACCCGGGACACGCGCGCAAGATGGTGGCCCGGCTGCGCGAGCTCGGCCACGACGTGCGCTACTACGAGAACATCGAGGGCGGGCACGGCGCGGCCGCGGACAACGAGCAGCTCGCGTTCAAGTGGGCACTGGTCTTCGAGTTCCTCTGGGAACGACTGGGCTAGCGCGTCAGCCGAACATGCCGGGCTCGTAGCCGCCGGCCGGCTGCGCGACCATGACGTTCAGCCGGTTGTAGGCGTTGATCACGGCGATGACCGACACCAGGGCGGCGAGCTGGTCGTCGTCGTAGTGCTTGGCGGCGTTCGCCCAGGCGTCGTCGGTGATGCCACCGGCCGCGTCGGCGATCCGGGTGCCCTGCTCGGCCAGCTCCAGGGCGGCACGCTCCGCCTCGGTGAAGACCGTGGCCTCCCGCCAGGCCGCGACCAGGTTGAGACGCACCGACGTCTCGCCGGCCGCCGCGGCCTCCTTGGTGTGCATGTCGAGGCAGAAGCCGCAGCCGTTGAGCTGGCTGGCGCGCATCCGCACCAGCTCCTGCGTCGCGGCGGGCAGGGTCGTGTCCGTGAGCGATCTGCCCGCCGCGGTGAGATGCCGCAGGAACTTGGCCGCGACCGGGTTGTCGAACAGATCCAGGCGAGCGTCCATGATGGGCTCCTTGTCGTTGGTGTGACTACACATTCCCGACGACGTAGCCCGGCGCGATGCAATGTGACCTGCCCGACAACACCACCTAGGCGACGAGGCGCCCGCCGGCGAGCTCGACCTGCGTGCCGGTGAACCGGCGGCGCAGTGCCCGGTCGTGCGACACCACCACCAGCGCGCCCGCGAACGAGTCGATGGCCTCCTCCAGCTCCTCGACCAGCGCGAGCGACAGGTGGTTGGACGGCTCGTCGAGCAGCAGCAGGTCCGCCGGCCCGGTCAGCAGCCGGGCCAGGACGAGCCGGCGGCGCTGCCCGGCCGACAGCGCACCCTCCGGCACCTGCAGGTCACCCGGCCGGAACAGGCCGAGCGACAGCAGCTGGGCGGCGTGCTCCTCGAAGACCCCGGGACGGCCGGCCGCGAACGCCGCGAGCAGCGAGCGCTTCGGCTGGTGCGCCGGGATCTCCTGGGCGAGGTAGCCGATCCGGCCACGCCGCCGCACGCTGCCCGCGTCGGGTTCGACGACACCGGCGAGCAGCCGCAGCAGCGTCGTCTTGCCGGCGCCGTTGGGGCCGTGGACGAGCAGCCGCGCCCGCCCGCCGACCGCCAGCGAGTCGACCCGCAGCCGGTCGCCGACCCGGGCGTCCTCGACGGTCACCACGGTGTCCGGCGTGTTCCCCGCCGCGAGCCGGGCGGTGAACCGCAGCGGGGCGGGCGGCCGCGGCACGGCCTCGGCCCGCAGGCGGCGCAGCCGCTCCTGGGCGTTGCGCACCCGGCTGGACTCGGAGCTCTGCACCCGGCCCCGGTCCATGCCGTAGGCCATCTTGTTGCGGTCCTTCATCATCCGGCCGGGCGCCACCCGGTGCGCCGTGGTCGCGGCGAACTCGGTCAGGTGGTCGACGTCGGTGCGCCACCGCTCGTAGGCCTGCTCCCACCGGCGGCGCGCGGCCAGCTTCTCCGCGAGGTAGCCGGCGTAGCCGTCGCCGTAGCGCGCCACCGTCCGGCGGTCGGCGTCGACCTCGACGATCGCGGTGGCCACCCGCTCCAGGAACACCCGGTCGTGCGACACGGCGACGACCGTGCCGCGGTGCGCGCGCAGGTGGTCCTCGAGCCAGATCAGCGCGGCGGCGTCGAGGTGGTTGGTCGGCTCGTCGAGCAGCATCACCTCGGGCGCGGCGGCGAGCAGGCACGCGAGCCCGAGCCGGGCCTGCTCGCCGCCGGACAGGGTGGCGAGCCGCCGGTCGCGGTCGAGCCCGGCGAGGCCGAGGGCGTGCATCGCCTTGTCCACGCGCGCGTCGGCCTGGTAGCCGTCGCGCAGCTCGAAGGCGGTGAGCAGGTCGCCGTACTCCGCCAGCGCGGCCCGATCGTCCAATGTGGACTCAAGGGCACGCAGCCGCCGTTCCATGGCACGGAGATCGGCGAGCGCGACGTCGACCGCGTCGCCGACGGTGCGTTCCGGCGGCAGCTCGGGGGTCTGGCCGAGGTAGCCCACGCTCGACGCGGACACCGTGACCTCGCCGTCGTCGGGTTGCTCCCGGCCGGCGAGCAGGCGCAGCAGGGTGGACTTACCGGCGCCGTTCTCGCCGACGACACCGATGCGTTCGCCGGGCCGGACGGCCAGCGAGACGGTGTCGAGCAGCAAGCGGTCGCCGAAGGACTTTCGGACGTCGCGCAGGGTCAACTGAGAAGACAAAGCAGCTCCAAGGCATGGCGAAGTGAGGTGAGAACCGTCTTCGGGATGCCTCAGAAGATCATCGGGGCGGTGCCTCCGGGCTCGACTGCATTGCGGGAACAAGATTTCACGGCCCCGGCGGTGGCCGCAACTCAATTACCGGAGCCGGCATCCTGGTGGCCGTGACACCGACCCTGACCGTGCGAGCACCCGCCGCGGTGGCGGAGACGTTGCGGCGGCTGGACTCCGGACGGCTGCTGCGGCTGCGCACGGGGCCTGCCGCGTTCGTGATCGACGGTGATGACGCGGACGTCGAGGAGCCGGCCGACCTCGAGGCGCTGTGGCGGGACCGGCTGCGCCCGTTCGCGCAAGCGCTCGCCACGCCCGGGCCGAGCCGGGCGCCCGCGGTGCTGCGGCCCTACGACCCGGCGTGGCCGCGGCTGGCCGCGCGGCGCCTTCGCCGGCTGCGGGTCGCCCTCGCGCCGATCGACGACGGGTTCGACCACCAGCACATCGGGTCGACCTCGGTGCCCGGACTCGCCGCGAAACCGATCGTCGACCTCCAGATCCGGGTACCCACCCTGCCCGATCCGTCCGCACTGGACGGTTTGTTGCTCGACGCGGGCTACCACCCGGCGACCGGCTCGCGACCGGACTCCCCCGGCGTGCACCGCGACATACCGCGGGGCAGCGAGAACGTGCCGGACGAGGTGTGGGCCAAGCGCCTGTTCGTCTCGCCCGACCCCGGCGCGCCCGCGATCCTGCACGTGCGGCGGGCGGACTCGCCGTGGGGCCGGTACACGGTGGCGTTCCGCGACCTACTGCGCGCGGACCCCGCCGAGCTGGCGCGCTACGAGCGGACGAAGACCGAGCTGGCCCGCCGGCACGCGGACGACCCCGACTACGACGACTACACGCGCGCGAAGACGGCGTACTTCGACGCGATCCAGGACCGGCTCAACCGCGGATGAGCCGGACGATCGCGGAGAGCCGCTCCTTGTGGTTGCCGTCGCTGAGCCGGCCGTCGCGGGTGAGCGTGACCAGGCCGTGCAGGGCGCTCCACAGGACCTCGGCGAGGATGTCGGGGTTCGCGTCCCCGGCGTAGGGCGCCACCGTGGTGCGCAGCTCCGCGAACGCCTCCCGGATCGGGGCCGACGCGTCGGGCGTGGCGAACGGCAGGCCGGTGGCGCGGCTGAACATCCCGTCGTAGACGGCCGGGTTGGCGTCGGCGAACCCGATGTAGGCCGAGGCGGCCGCGTGGACCGGGTCGTCCGGCCACTCCGCGCGGCCGCGGGCGAGCTCCTCCGCGAGCTGGGCGAACCCACGTTCCGCGACGACCGCGATGATGGCGTCCTTGCCGGCGAAGTGGGTGTAGAGCACGGGCTGGCTGAACTCGATGAGCTCGGCGAGGCGGCGCGTGGTGACCGCCGACCAACCCTCGGCCTCCGCGAGATCCCGCGCGGTCTGCACGATCAGCTCGTGGCGCTGCTCCCGCTCGCGCTCGCGTCTGCCCACTCCCTGAAGCTAGCACCGCTAGCGCCAAAAGGGCGGGCCACCGTCTCGACGACGAACCGGCGCCGGGTCATGCCGAGCCGGCGCAGCGCGGGCCCGTGGTCGAGGGCGACGACGACCGCCGTGCCGGCCAGCAGGATCCGCCAGCCGAGCCCGACCGGGCCGAGCCGGTCGCGGTGGAACGGCACGTGCCGCTCCTCGTCGGCGAGGATGCGGCCGGCGACGTCGGTGGTCAGCGGGTCGCCGGTGCCGTCGCGGAGCGCGCGGTAGTAGGTGAGCGCGATGACCTCGGCGACGAGGAGCACCAGCAGCTCGAGCCGGAGCCCGAGCGCGCGCCGCAGCCGCACGAAGACGGCGTCGGACCAGTGGCTCGCGATCGTCGGCGCGCCGGCGGCCGCGAGCAGCTTCGCGAGCAGCCGCGCATGGTTCTGCTCCTCGGCGACGAACAGCTTCACCGCGGCGCCGTACGCGCCGCCGCCGGCCTTGGCGACGAGGTTCGCGCCGTCACCGGACTCGCCGACCTGGAACCGCTGCACGCTGCGGACGATCGCCGGATCGAGCCCGGCGCCCCGGTGCCAGTCCGGATCGCCGGTCCGCTGCCGGGCCTCCGCCGCCGCCTCGAAGTCCCGCACCCAGCCGTCGAACGTGCCCATCCGAGCCTCCCGCGCGCGACTACGTGCGCTGCGTCAGCGCGCTCGCCGCCACCGACCTCGTGACCGCGGTGAAGCCCGACCTGCGCATGAGCCGCACGTCCCGCGGGCTCGGCTGCCCGCCGTGCGTTGCCTGAGCCAGTGCCCGCACGGCCACCGACCTCGTGGCCTTCGTGGTGCCCGGCTTGCGCAGCATCCGCGCGACGTGCGACGCGGCCTTCCGGCTCCGACGACCTGCCATGCCTTGTCCTTTCCGGATACGCCGTGAAACCGCTGCGGGAGCCCGGAACCCGGGCTCCCGCAGCGGAAGCCGTCAGCTGCAGCCGGAGGTGGAGCCGCAGCCCTCGCAGACGTAGCACGAGCCCGCCGGGCGCATCTTCGTGCCACAGGTCATGCACAGGGGCGCGTCGGCGACCTTGCCCAGGTGCAGTTCCAGCAACTCGGTCGAGCTGTGGGCCTCGACGATCTCAGGTGCCTTCGACGCCTCCACCGCCGGGCGGGCCGGGGAGGCGTCGACCGAGGTACGGAGGCCTTCCAGGTCCACATCGGACGGTGTGCCGTAGTCGTTGCTGACCTGCGCGGACCGCTCGCCCGCGGTGAAGATGCCCAGCTGCGACCGCTTGTCGTACGGCAGGTAGTCCAGCGCGAGCCTGCGGAAGATGTAGTCCAGCACGCTGGTCGCGATCCGCAGGTCCGGGTCGTCGGTCATGCCGGCCGGCTCGAAGCGGAGGTTCTGGAACTTCGAGACGTAGAACTCCAGCGGGATGCCGTACTGCAGACCCACCGAGATCGACGTGGCGAACGCGTCCATCACGCCGGCCAGGGTCGAGCCCTGCTTGCCGAGCTTGATGAAGATCTCGCCGAGACCGTCGTCGGGGTAGGAGCCCGCGTGCAGGTAGCCCTCGGCGCCACCGACCGTGAAGGACACCGTCTGCGACGGGCGCTTCTTCGGCAGGCGCTTGCGGACCGGGCGGTACTCGATCACCTTCTCGGGCTCGACCGTGCCGTTGTTCTTGCCCTTGCCCGCCGACAGCGGCTGGCCGACCTTGCAGTTGTCGCGGTAGATCGCGAGCGCCTTCAGGCCCAGCTTCCAGCCCTCGAAGTAGATCTGCTCGATGTCCTCGACGGCGGCCGCCTCCGGCATGTTCACCGTCTTGGAGATCGCACCCGAGACGAACGGCTGCACCGCGGCCATCATCCGCACGTGGCCCATCGGCGCGATCGACCGCTCGCCCATCGCGCAGTCGAACACCTCGTAGTGCTCGCGGCGCAGCCCCGGCGCGTCGACGACGTGACCGTTCTCGGCGATGAACTCGACGATCGCCTCGATCTGCTCGTCCTGGTAGCCCAGGGACTTGAGCGCGCGCGGCACGGTCTGGTTGACGATCTGCATCGAGCCGCCGCCGACCAGCTTCTTGAACTTCACCAGCGCGAGGTCGGGCTCGATCCCGGTGGTGTCGCAGTCCATCATCAGGCCGATGGTGCCGGTCGGCGCGATCACGGCCGCCTGGGCGTTGCGCCACCCGTTCGCGGCACCGACCTGCAGGCCGTGCTGCCACTCGCGGGTCGCCAGGCGCTGGATCGCGCCGTCGTTCTGGTGGTAGGTGCGGATGAGGTCGTTGGCCGCCGCGTGCTTGCGCATGACCCGCTGGTGCGCCTCGGCGTTGCGGACGTAGCCGTCGTACGGGCCGACGACGCCGGCCAGCTCGGCGGAGCGCCGGTAGGCGGTGCCGGTCATCAGCGAGGAGATGCTCGCCGCGAGCGAGCGGCCGCCCTCGGAGTCGTAGGCGTGCCCGGTGGCCATCAGCAGCGCGCCGAGGTTGGCGTAGCCGATGCCCAGCTGGCGGAACTTGCGCGTGGTGTCGGCGATCGGCTCGGTCGGGAAGTCCGCGAAGCAGATGGAGATGTCCATCGCGGTGATCACGAGCTCGACGGAGCGGGCGAACCGCTCAGCGTCGAAGGTGCCGTCGTCGCCCAGGAACTTCATGAGGTTCAGCGACGCGAGGTTGCAGCTCGAGTTGTCCAGGTGCAGGTACTCGCTGCACGGGTTGGACGCGGTGATCCGGCCGGACTCGGGACAGGTGTGCCAGTCGTTGATCGTGTCGTCGTACTGGATGCCCGGGTCGGCGCAGTCCCACGCCGCCTGCGCCATCTTGCGGAACAGCGTCTTGGCGTCGACGCGCTCGATGATCTCGCCGGTGGTGCGGGCCCGCAGGCCGAAGTCGCTGCCGCCCTCGACGGCGTGCATGAACTCGTCGGACACTCGGATCGAGTTGTTGGCGTTCTGGTACTGCACCGAGGTGATGTCGGAGCCGCCGAGGTCCATGTCGAAGCCGGCGTCGCGCAGGACGCGGATCTTCTTCTCCTCCTTGGCCTTCGTCTCGATGAACTCCTCGACGTCGGGGTGGTCGACGTCGAGCACGACCATCTTCGCGGCGCGACGGGTGGCGCCACCGGACTTGATGGTGCCGGCGGACGCGTCGGCGCCGCGCATGAACGAGACCGGGCCGGAGGCGGTGCCGCCGGAGGACAGCAGCTCCTTGGAGGAGCGGATGCGGGAGAGGTTCAGGCCGGCGCCGGAGCCGCCCTTGAAGATCAGGCCCTCCTCGCGGTACCAGTTGAGGATCGAGTCCATCGTGTCGTCGACGGCGAGGATGAAGCAGTTGTGCACGCGCAGGTTGGCCGACAGGTACTCGCCGCTCTCGGTCTGGATGTCATAGACCTCCATGGCCCCGCGCTGCTCGATGCTCGCGATCTCCAGCCGCTTCACCTCGCGCGCGGCGTTGCCCGGCTGGTCGAACGAAGCCTCGAGCTTCGCTGCCTTGCCCGGGTCGATGAACCCGATCTCGTCGGCGAACAGCCGCCGGTCTCCGGCATTCTGGATCCGCAGTCCCCAGGTGTCGTGACGGTTGGCCCTCGGGTCGGCCTTGTGCCCGACCCGCGCGAAAATCCCGAACCTGGCGAGCAGCGCCTGCGCCCCACGGACCAGCTTCTCGCTGATCATGTCGAGACCGACCAGCGTCGACCGCTCGCGAGCCGAGACGTACCCCTCGGCCTGGAACAGGCTGCGCAGGTAGGCGACGACGACCGGGAGCGGGGCGGTGAACAGGTGCGCCGGAACCTCCATGTCCGTGCCCCGAGGCCGTAGCCCCCAGCTCTCGACGAAGTCCGTCAGCCCGTTGCCGTACAAGCGAGTCCGCCGGCAGTCCAGCGAGGTGTCCTCGGTCTCCACCATGCGCTCATGCCGGTGCACGTCGGGAAACACCACGTCCAGGGCATCGGTCACCCAGACCAGCTCGGCGTCGGTCACGGTCATGGCCTCAACCGTCAGCGACCGGTTCGTGCCGGTGTACTGACCGACGAATCCGTCCGATTGAAGCCAACCGGCCAGCGCAGCCGCGGCCACGTCGTGTCGGGTGATCTCGGCTTCTCCGAAGGAGGCGCGCCGGTGCCACTCCAGCTGGTCACCGACCCGAAGCTCCCCGGCCGGGACGAAATGCCCGGTGCCGACACCTGTCGCGCGCCACACGAGGTGGTCCGCGGTGACGTCCAGCCGGTGCCCGGCCTTCGTGTGAATCCGCAACACGTCCTTGACGCCGTTCGACTTCGTCGCGACGACGCTGGTGACGCCGTGCGCGTCATAGACCTTCGTGCCGACCGCGTCGTCCTCGACCAGCTTGCCGATCGGCACCATGCCGGCCGGCGTGCTGACCAGTGCGTCGTAGGGCTGGCACGCCGAGACCTGCTGCGGCGAGGAGGTGCCGACGTTGAACCAGACCGGCGAGTTGAAGCTGAACACCTGGTGCAGCAGCATCCAGGTCAGCTCGTGCTCGAACACCTCGGCGTCGCCGGGCGTGGCGAAGTAGCCGTGCTTGGTGCCGGCGGTGACGTAGGACCGGACGACGCGGTCGATCAGCTGGCGCAGCGAGTGCTCACGCACCGGGGTGCCCACCGCGCCCCGGAAGTACTTGCTGGTCACGATGTTCGTCGCGTTGACCGACCAGAACTCGGGGAACTCGACGCCCCGCTGCTCGAAGTTCACCGAGCCGTCGCGCCAGTTGGTCATCACCACGTCGCGCTGTTCCCAGGTGACCTCGTCGTACGGGTGCACGCCCTCGGTGGTGTGCACGCGCCGCACGGCCAGTCCCCGACTCGCCTCCTGGGCACCCTGCGGCCCCGCCGACGCGCCGATCGTCTCCGTCATGACCAGTCCCTCTCCCTCGTTGATCGCTACCCCTGGCACCGACGTCCGCCCCGACGTCGCCGGCCGGTATGGCCTGTTTCTGACTCGCTGCCGCCTCATTCGTCCGGTGCGCCCCGCAACCCGGCGATCTCCTTCTCGAAGTCCTCTATGGACGAGAAGGACCGGTAGACACTCGCGAACCGGAGGTAGGCGACCTCGTCCAGCTCGCGCAGCGGACCGAGGATCGCGAGCCCCACCTCGTGGCTCGGCACCTCGGCGGCACCGGTCGCGCGGATCGTCTCCTCGACCAGCTGGGCCAGCTGCTGCAGCGCGTCCTCGTCGACCGGCCGGCCCTGACACGCCCGCCGCACCCCGATGACGACCTTCTCCCGGCTGAACGGCTCGGTGACGCCGGAGCGCTTGACCACCGCGAGGACCGCTTCCTCGACCGTGGTGAACCGCCGGCTGCACTTGACGCACGACCGTCGCCGACGGATGACCTGACCCTCGTCCACCTCACGGGAGTCGACGACCCTGGAGTCCGAATGGCGGCAGAACGGACATCTCACCCAGAATCACCCCTCGTGCGCGCGAAATTAGCCGCACTCAACCCACTTGGTGATCATCTTGTGGATGGCCGGTGGACAACTAGGCCCAACCTGTGGACTAACTACAGCTATGTAACTACTAGATGTTGGGGTCGACGGTATGCCTCGACGCCACATGATGCAAGTCGCCCACGGTGCGACACGCGGAAGTGATGTGGTTGCCCAGGTCACCCGGGAGTGTCCGTCACCCGCAGTGGGGAGTCACTCGACCGGGCGTGCTCGGCCGGACGCCTGTCGGGGTCGCCGATGGCCGGCTCTGGCCGGTGCATACGCCGGCTCTGGCCGTGCATACGAACAGGGCCAGGCCGTGGCTGTGAGTCAAGAAGCTGCGGCTGGGCCGGCCGGCGTGCAGCTTAAGGCCGCGAGTCTCACTGTAAAGTGCCCGCGCCTCACTCAGCGCTGGGCGCGTGTCGTTGGCGGGCACTTGACAGCGAGCCTCTTTCGCGGCCTTGGCACGCCTTCAAGGGCAGGCCTGGCGGCCTGCCCGGATCTGCGCACACCACCCAGCCCAGCCGCCGTGGATCGACGCAGATCAGCACCGCCTGGCGGATTCGGGCCGTCCCAGCCGCCCGGCCACCTGGCCGATTCGGGCCGCCCGGCCGACTCGGGCCGCCCCATCCCGAAGCGCCCACCCGACCAACCATCACCATCAAGCCCAAAAGTGGCCCGTCCACCAACCCAACCGCACCCGGCCACACCACCAGAACCAAGAGCCCAACTCCCCGGCCCCACGTCCCTCCCCCAACCACCCCAACCCCAGATCCCCCGACAAAGCTCACTCAGAAGGGACGGTCAACGGCTGCCCCGGCGTGACCCCACTACCCAGACCACCGTTCAGCTCGCGGATCCGGTCCACGACGGCCGACGCGTCACTGCCCGGCGCGACCCGGCCGGCCAGCTCCCACAGGCTCTCCCCGGGCTCGACCCGCACCACCGTCGTGCGCTGCGGGACGGAGGACTCGCCGGAGCCGGCCAGCATGCCCAGGCCGACGACCGCCAGGCACACGGCGGCCGCGACGGCGAGGAGCCACCGCACCGGCAGCTGCGGCCGCGGCGCACACACGGTGCCCGCGACCACCCGGGGCGCGCCGGCCACCCGGCGGCGGGTCGGCGGGGCCACGGTCGGCCGGCGGCGCAGCGGCGAGACGACCGGGTCGGCCGTCCTGCGCTGGGCGGGAACACGCACCTGCGCGCGCTCGCTCTGCTCGTTCGTCCTGTGCGCCAATGCGCTCATGACTGCCTCCTGACGCGTCCTGACGCGTTCGAACACCTGCGCGAAGATCGAACAGCCGTTCGATCGAACCCTCGTGCGAATTTGTATCACGGGGCACCGACAAAAACGAGAACCGTCCGGCGTGTCGTCGAACAGGTGTTTGATCTCCTCGTGGCAGACGGTTAACGTCGAAGTCGCAGTTGAAACACACAGTCACACCCCGGCGTTCGAACAAACGACCGGGAGCGCAGGGAGGCAGGGCAGTGCCACGCAAACCCGGAGGAATACCCAAGGGTGTCCCCAAGCGGAAGCCCCTCAAGGGGAACCTACGCAGCTTCCCCGACATCGACCGGGGCGAGGACACCGAGCTGCCCGTCCGGCAGCGCGAGGTGCTCGAGGTCATCCGCACCTGGGTGGAACGGTTCGGCTACCCGCCGAGCGTGCGTGAGATCGGCGAGGCCGTCGGCCTGACCTCCACCTCGTCGGTCGCCTACCAGCTGCGCGCCCTCGAGCAGAAGGGCTACCTGCGCCGCGACCCGAACCGGCCGCGGGCGATCGGCGTGCTGCCGCCCGACGCGCATCCGCAGCCGGCCGACGAAGTCGCCGCCGCCACGCTGGTCGGCGAGGACACCGTCGAGGACGAGTCCGCGGCGCTCCCGCAGGCGGCCTACGTCCCGGTCCTCGGCCGCATCGCCGCCGGTGGGCCAATCCTGGCCGAGGAGGCCGTGGAGGACGTGTTCCCGCTGCCGAAGGAGCTCGTCGGCGAGGGCGCGCTCTTCCTGCTGCGCGTCACCGGTGACTCGATGATCGACGCGGCCATCACCGACCAGGACTGGGTCGTCGTCCGCCAGCAGCCCACCGCCGACAACGGGGAGATCGTCGCCGCCATGATCGACGGCGAGGCGACCGTCAAGACGTTCAAGCGCAAGGACGGCCACGTCTGGCTGATGCCGCACAACGAGGCCTACGAACCGATCCCCGGCGACGACGCGACGATCCTCGGCAAGGTCGTGGCGGTCCTGCGCCGCCTGTGACCCAGGCGCCACCCGGAGCCGGCTTCTTCGCCACGCACACCGTCGACGAACTGGCGGCCGAGCTGCGCCTCGGCCGCCTGTCGCCCACCGACCTGGTGGAACACGCGCTGACGGCCGCCGAGGCGCTCGGGCGGTCGCTCAACGCGTTCGTCACGGTCGACGCGACCGGCGCCCGGGCGGCCGCGCGGGCGGCCGGCGACGAGCTCGCCGCGGGCACGGATCGCGGTCCCCTGCACGGGATCCCGGTCGCGGTCAAGGACCTCGTCGACACCGCAGGCCTGCGCACGACCATGGGCGCGCGGCACTTCGCCGACCATGTGCCAGAGCGGGACGCCGAGTGCGTGCGCCGGCTGCGCGCGGCCGGTGCGGTCGTGGTGGGCAAGACGGTGACCCACGAGTACGCGTACGGCCCCACGGGCGACGCCTCGGCGGCCGGGCCGGCGCGCAACCCGTACCGGCCGGAGCACATGTCCGGCGGGTCCAGCGCCGGGTCCGCGGTGGCCGTGGCCGCGGGCATCGTCCCGCTGGCGATCGGCACCGACACCGGCGGCTCGGTACGCATCCCGGCCGCGTGCTGCGGCATCGTCGGGCTGCGGCCCACCTCCGGCGCCGTCCCGACGGACGGCGTCTTCCCGCTGTCGCCGACCCTGGACTCGGTGGGCCCGATCGCCCGCACGGTCGACGACTGCCGGCTGATGTGGCGGGCGCTGAGCGGCGGCACCTGCCGGGCCGAGCCGGGCCCGGTGCGGATCGGCTGGGTCCCGCCGGAGACGTTCCACCCGACCGAGGCCGCGGTCAGCCGGGCCGCGCGCAGCCTCGTCCCGGACGCCGAGGACGTCGACGTGCCGTACCCGCACGCGCTGCTGTCGGCCTACCGCGTCATCCAGAGCAGCGAGGCCTACGCCATCCACGCGGCGCGGGTGGCGAGCGAACCCGGGCTGTACGGCGAGGAGCTGCTGGCCCGGCTCCAGGTGGCCGAGCAGGTGCGCGGCTGGCAGTACGTCCAGGCGCTCGAGGACCGGCGCCGGGCCGTCGCGGCCGTCCCGTCGCTGTTCGCCCGGCACGACGTGCTGGCCATGCCCACCATCGCGGTCACCGCCCCGCCACTCGGCGCGCGCACGGGACACGTCGGCACGCGGGAGGTCGACATCCGGGCCGCGCTGCTGTCGCTGACCAGTCCGTGGAGCGTCCTGGGGCTGCCGGCCCTGTCGGTGCCCGCGGGCATGGTCGACGGGCTGCCTGCCGGCCTCCAGCTGGTGGCTCCCGCCGGCGGCGAGGAGCTGCTGTTCGACGTGGCCGAGCGGCTACTACTGGACTAGACGCCGTCGCGGTAGAAGCGGCGCCGCGCGCGGCCGGTGCGCCAGCGCAGGCCCGCGAGTACACCCATGATGAGCAGGATGGCGACGCCGGCCGCCGGCACGATGGGGATGCCCTGCTTCGTCACGTTGTCGTTGGCGATCCCACCGGCGGGCGCCGGGGCGGCCGACACCGGCGGCTTCTGCGCGCCCGACTGCTGTGCGGGCGGCTTCGCCGGGGCGACCAGCTCAGCCGCCTTCGCGACCAGGCGGATCGGCTGGCCCACCTTCTCCGAGGCCGACACCAGCGAGCCGTCCGGGTCGAACGCGATCGCCTCGCCCTGCGCCTCGTTCGGCAGCGGCACCCGCACCGGCTCGTTGCCCAGCGCCTTCACGACGTCCTTGTCCGGCGCCGCGTAGAGGTAGGCGTCGGTGTAGGTCCTAATGGCCACCACGGTGCCGTCCGGGCTGACCGCGCCACCGGTGACCGTCCGCGAGCCGATGGCCGTCGGCACCGGGCCGCCGGGCGTCTTGGTGGTCGCCAGGCTGATCGTGGTGACCTTCTTCATGGCCGTCGGGCCGGGGCTCTTGAGCGCGCTGACCGGCGAGTAGACACCGGCCTTGCCCACGTCCTTCGTGATGAAGTAGGGCGCGCCGTTGGCACCGATCAGCACCGCCTCGGCGTCGTGCTTGCCGTCCGGGTACGTCACCCGGTACAGCGTCGACTTGCCCCCGGGGGTGAGCGCGATCAGCGCCGCGGTCGTCCGCTCAAGGTTGTTGTCGCCGCCGTCGGCCAGCAGGAAGGTGCCGTCCGGGGCGCGGCCCAGGTCCTCGACGTCGAACGGGTCGGTGGTGCCGACGATCTGCCGCTCGATCGTGCAGTCCTTGCGCAGGACGTAGACGGTGGCCTTCTCGCCACCGTCGTTGACCGCGTACCACCGGTCCTTGTCCGCGTAGATGCCGGACAGCTCGGCGAGCCTGGGGTCCTTCATCGTGCACTTGTTCGCCGGTTTGGCCGGTTGCGCCGGTTGTGCGGCTGCCGCCTGGGCAGGGACTGCCAACCCAAGCAGCAGCGACACTGCTAGGACAGCTAGCCGCACACCACACCTCCGTGACCCGATCGTGACCGATCCGGTTCCCTACGGTATCTCTCGCTACTAGCTATACGGCTCAGGCCGATGTGCCGTTCACGGAGAAATTCTCCAACAGCCCGGCAAGTTCCGCCTTGACCTTCGCCTGCAGCACGGTGCCCTGCTCGGTGTGCCGTTCGGTCAGCACCTCACCCTCCCCGTGCACCCGGGAGACCAGCTCACCTCGGGTGTACGGGACCAGGACCTCGATCTCCACGGACGGCCGCGGCAGCAGCTCGGCGACGCGCTCGCGCAGTTCGTCGATCCCGGCACCGGAGTGCGCCGAGACGAACACCGCGCCGGGCAGCAGGTGGCGCAGCCGGGCCAGGGCGACCTCGTCGGTGGCGTCGGTCTTGTTGACCACCACCAGCTCGGTCGGCAGGCCCTCGTCGCGCCGGTCGGCGATCTCGCCGAGCACCTCGCGGACCGCCTCGACCTGCCACTCCGGGTTCGGGTCGGCGCCGTCGACCACGTGCAGGATGAGGTCGGCGTCGGCCACCTCGTCCAGCGTCGACCGGAAGGCCTCGACCAGCTGGTGGGGCAGGTGCCGCACGAAGCCGACCGTGTCGGTGAGCGTGTAGGGCAGCCCGTCCGGCGTCGTGGTGCGCCGCACGGTGGCGTCCAGGGTGGCGAACAACGCGTCCTCCACCAGGACCCCGGCCCCGGTCAGCGCGTTGAGCAGGCTCGACTTGCCGGCGTTGGTGTACCCCGCGATGGCGACGCTGGGCACCTCGTTGGCGACCCGGCGGCCGCGCTTGGTGTCGCGCACCGTGCTCATCCCGGCGATCTCCTTGCGCAGCTTGGAGATCTTGGCCCGGATGCGCCTGCGGTCGGTCTCCAGCTTCGTCTCACCGGGACCACGCAGACCCACGCCGGCCGTGCCGCCGCCGGCGCGCCCACCGGCCTGCCGGGACAGCGCCTCACCCCAACCACGCAGGCGCGGCAGGAAGTACTGCAGCTGGGCCAGCTCGACCTGGGCCTTGCCCTCCTTCGACCGCGCGTGCTGGGCGAAGATGTCGAGGATCAGCGCCGTCCGGTCGATGACCTTGACCTTGAGCCGCGCCTCCAGCTGACGCAGCTGGCTGGGCGAGAGCTCGCCGTCGCAGATGACCGTGTCCGCGCCAGCCGCCTCGACCACGCCGGACAGCTCGCGGACCTTGCCGGAGCCGACGTAGGTGGCCGGGTCGGGCCGGTCGCGCCGCTGCACGAGCCCGTCGAGGACCTGGGAGCCGGCGGTCTCGGCCAGCCGGGCGAGCTCGGCGAGCGACGCCTCGGACTGCGCTGCCGAACCCTCGGTCCACACCCCCACCAGCACGACCCGCTCCAGGCGGAGCTGTCGGTACTCGACCTCGGTGATGTCGGCGAGCTCGGTGGACAGACCGGCGATCCGCCGCAGCGCGGCGCGCTCGGAGAGCTCGAGTTCACCCGCGGAAAGCTCAGCCAGGTCCGTCAACCCATCGTCGGAATGTCCCTGATTGAGGTTCTCCGTCACGTGGTGATGTCCCTCCGTCGATCCGTCGTGCTGATGACCCGATGGTCCCATGATTCAGCGAACGGATCGACCCGGTTTATTCCGGTACGGCGTCCCACCAGGCACGATCCAGCTCGCCGCGAGCGACGAAAGCGGCCGGTCCGGTGAGCACGCAGGTGGCCGCGGCGACCTCGACGCGCACGCGGCCCCCGGGGAGCTCGACGGTCGCCGCGCCGGTCGTGGCGCCGCGGCGGTGCAGCACGCCGGTCACCGCGGCCACGGTGCCGGTGCCGCAGGAGCGGGTCTCGCCCACGCCGCGCTCGTGCACCCGCATGCGGATCCGGTCCGGCGCCTCGACCACGACGAACTCGACGTTCACCCCGTCGGGGAACACCGCCGGGGTCGTAGCCGGGCTGGACGGTCAGGTCCAGGTCGTCGAGCCGGTCCACGGCACAGACGAGGTGCGGGTTGCCGACGTCCACGCCGACCCCGGTCAGCGTGCGGCCGCCGACGGTGGCGGTGGACTCGCCGGTCACGCGGGCGGGCCCCATGTCGACCGCGACGTCGCCGTTCGGCTCGACCACCACGGGCCGGGTGCCCGCGCGGCTGCCGACCGGGAACTCGCGGCCCGTCACGAGCCCGGCGTCGACGAGGTAGCGGGCGAACACGCGCACGCCGTTGCCGCACATCTCGGCGACCGAGCCGTCCGCGTTGCGGTAGTCCATGAACCACACGTCGTCGTCCACATCGGACGGACGGTCCTCGATCGCCTTGGCGCGCACCACCCGCAGCACGCCGTCCGCGCCGAGGCCGGCCCGGCGGTCGCAGAGCACGCGGACCCGGGCGGGGGTCAGGTCGAGCGCGGCGTCGAGGTCGGGCAGCAGCACGAAGTCGTTCTCCGTGCCGTGACCTTTGACGAACGGAATGCCCATGTCGTCAGGCTAGCCCGCGGGCGGCTTCGAGCAGGTCGGGGCGGGTGGCGTCGAGCCAGGTGATGCGGGCGTCGCGGCGGAACCAGGAGCGCTGGCGGCGGACGAAGCGGCGGGTGGCCTGCGCGGTCGCGGCCGCCGCCCGGACCATGTCCTCGCCGCCCTCGCCTCCTTTCGGCGTCGAGCTCGTCGAGGACCTGCTGGTAGCCCAGCGCGCGGGAGGCGGTGCGACCCAGCCGCAGGCCGTGGCGGCTCGAGCGTGCGGACCTCGTCGACGAGGCCGCCGGCGAACATCGTCGCCACCCGGGCGTCGACCCGGGTGTCGAGCTCGGCGGTGTCCAGGTCGAGGCCGAGCTGGACGGTGTCGTAGCGGGCCGGGCCGGGGCGAGGCATGGTCGCGGAGAACGGGCGGCCGGTCAGCTCGATGACCTCGAGCGCGCGGACCACGCGGCGGCCGTTGGTGGGCAGGATCGCGGTGGCGGCCAGCGGGTCCTGGGTGGTGAGCCGGGCGTGCAGCGCGGCCGCGCCGACGCGTTCGAGCTCGCCCTCCAGGCGGGTGCGGATGTCCGGGTCGGTGCCCGGGAACTCCAGGTCGTCGAGCACGGCGCGGACGTAGAGGCCCGAGCCGCCGACGAGGATCGGCACCCGGCCGGCGGCGAGCAGCTTCTCGACGCACGCGCGGGCGTCGCGCTGGTACGCGGCGACCGAGGCGGTCTCGGTGACGTCGAGGACGTCCAGCAGGTGGTGCGGGACGCCTCGGCGTTCCTCCGCCGTGACCTTGGCGGTGCCGATGTCCATGCCGCGGTAGAGCTGCATGGCGTCGGCGTTGATCACCTCGCCGCCGAGGGCCTCGGCGAGCGCGACGCCGAGCTGGGACTTGCCGGTGGCGGTCGGGCCGACGATCGCGACGGGCCTCATCGGACCGGCTCCCAGACCGCGAGGTGGTAGGCGACGCCGAACGGCACGAGCTGGCGGGCGTCGGTGCTCTTCCAGCGCCGGCCGTCCGCGGCGACGGCGCCGGCCAGCACCTGCCACGGCGCGCGGCCGGCGGCACCGAGCTCGGCGGCGAGCCCGGGGTCGAGGTCGCGCAGCGCGGCGGGGTCGGCGGCGGCGAGCGCGGCGTGCACGGCGTCGTCGAACGCCGCCGCACGCGGGTCGGGCCGGCCGACGGCGCGCTCGCCGTGGCGGTGCGAGCCGTCGCCGAGGATCAGCAGACCGACCGGCTCGTCGGCGTGCTCGGCGGCGAGCCGCGCGCCGAACGCCGCGCAGTCGGCCGGCGGCAGGTCGGCCGCGACGAGGTGGACCGGGACCTCGGTGGCGCCGGCCCGCTCGCGCAGCCAGCCGGCGACGAGCGCGGGCAGCGGCAGCGCCGGGTCGGGCTCGGTGTCGTTGCCGGACAGGCGGGCCACGACGTCGACGCCGAAGCCGCGGAAGGTGCCGGCCGCGTCCGCGCCGAGGTCACGGGGGCCGGCCGGGTCGGCGCCGACCCCGACCCAGCGGGGCGAGGCGGCGGCCAGCTCGGCGGCGACGGCCAGGCAGGCGTCGCGCACGAGCCGCACGTCCGGGTCGTCGGCGACGACGAGTTCGGGCACCAGCAGGGGCGGGTGCGGGACCACGGCGACGCGCTCGATCACGGTGTCCGAGGCTACCCATCCGGGGGCTGAGGTGAACTCTCCGGGCTCGCGGCGTCACCGAGTGCAGCCAAGGTAAACCGTGGAGTACCGAGGCGAGCCATGACCTGTTTGAATGCGCGCGGGTACCACGCAATTTCCACGGCCCCTGGCGGGCCGGGTACCGACGTTTCCAGGCCCCGCGAGAGCGGGGCGCCCGCCGACGCGCGGGCAACGCAGGCGGGAGGAGCCGGCCATGACGGACAGGGACACGAGCCAGGACACGAACGCGACCCAGGTCGAGACCTCGACAAACGGCACCGGTGAGGTAGGTGCCCACGAGGAGCTGGCGAGCGCAGAGCCCGCTGTGACCGTCGCATCCGAGGAGCCGGCCACCGACGCGCCGGCCCCCGACCCGGCAGCTCCCGCTGCCGACGAATCCCCCGGCCCCGGCCGACGCGCCCGCCGACGCGCCGGAGGCCGACGCGAGCGGCGCTACGGCCGAGGCGGCTCAGGCCGTGCCGGCCAAGCCCAAACCCGTCGCCACGCCCGCGGCGCCCGTCGAGCCGTCGCCGGTGATCGAGCGCCACGAGCCGGTGCCGCCGCCGACCGCGGCCATGCCGCACACGCAGCCGGCGACCGCCGTGCCCGCGGCACCGGTCTCGGCCAACTCGGTCGCCGAGGCATCCGCGAACCCGGGCAGGTGGGGCCGGGTCGACGCCGACGGCACGGTCTACGTGAAGACCGCCGACGGCGAGCGCGCGGTCGGGTCGTGGCACGCGGGTGAGCCGGCCGAAGGGCTCGCGCACTACGCCCGCCGGTTCGACGACGTGCGGACCGAGGTGGAGCTGCTCGCCGCGCGGCTGGCGGCCGGGTCCGGCGACCCGAAGCACACGCTGACCAACGCCAAGCACATCAAGGAGAGCCTGGCCGAGGCGGCGCTGGTGGGTGACCTCGCCGGGCTGGCCGCGCGCCTCGACCACGTGCTCGAGCGCGCCCAGGAGGCCGTCGAGTCGGTCAAGCACGCCCGCGACGAGGCGCGCGGGCAGGCGCTGGCCCGCAAGCAGGAGCTGGTCGCGGAGGTCGAGAAGATCGCCGAGTCGTCGACCCAGTGGAAGGTCGCCGGCGACCGGCTGCGGGCGATCCTCGACGAGTGGAAGACGATCAAGGGCGTCGACCGCAAGACCGACGACCAGCTGTGGAAGCGGTTCTCCAAGGCACGCGACACGTTCAACCGGCGGCGCGGCTCGCACTTCGCGGACCTCGACCGGCAGCGCGCGACGGCCAAGGAGCGCAAGCAGGAGCTGGTGAAGGCTGGCGGAGGAGATCTCCGAATCCGACGACTGGGGTCCGACCGCGGCGCGCTACCGCGAGCTGATGACCGAGTGGAAGGCGGCCGGCCGCGCGCCGAAGGAGGCCGACGACACGCTGTGGCAGCAGTTCCGGGCGGCGCAGGACAAGTTCTTCAGCCGGCGCTCGTCGGTGTTCAACGAGCGCGACGCGGAGCTGGTCGAGAACGCGAAGCGCAAGGAGACGCTGCTCGCCGAGGCGGAGAAGATCAACCCGCAGGGTGACCTCGAGGCGGCGCGGGCGCAGCTGCACCGGATCCAGGAGAAGTGGGACGAGGTCGGCAAGGTCCCGCGCGAGCGGATCCGCGATCTGGAGGGCAAGCTCCGCACGATCGAGGACAAGGTCCGCAACGCGGCCGACCAGCAGTGGCGCGGACCGACCCGGAGGCCGAGGCACGGGCGGCGCAGTTCCGCGAGCGGGTCGAGCAGTTCGAGGCGCAGGCCGCGAAGGCCCGCGCGGCGGGCGACAAGCGCCGCGCGGAGCAGGCCGAGGCGCAGGCCGCCCAGTGGCGCGAGTGGCTCGCCGCCGCGGAGAACGCGGTCGCCAGCCGCTGAGCCGGACTCTCGACGGCGCCGTCACCCCCAGGGGTGGCGGCGCCGTTTCACGCTGTCCACAGGCGTGATCGACTTAGCCCGGAACTGTCGGCCCCTCGCCGTAGAGTGGATCACAGGGGACCCCCGTGCGGGTATCCACAACTCGCCGGTACATCCACAGGTTCGCTCGCTGCGGCCCGGACCGTCAGACTGTGGCCGTAGGCTGGAAACCGGGGGGCCCCGGGAGGTTGTCCCCAACTCGCGGGCCTGTCCACAGCTGGGCGGACGTCGGCCGGATTCGTCGTCCTGCGTCGCTACGCTGGATTCCGGGGGCCGGAGGCCGCCCGGTCGGGGCGGGACCAGGCCGTGCGGAGCCACTGGCTCGCGATCACCACCGTCGCCACCCACGCGATCACCAGGCCGATGCCCAGGTCCCCGTCCGAGGACTGGCGGGACCAGATCGCGAGCACGCCGTCGACGGAGGCGAACCAGCCGCCCAGTGCGCCCACCCAGGTGAACACCCACCGCCGCGTGGTCAGCGCCAGCGCGGAGGCCAGCACGCCGAACACCAGCGACGTCGCCGCGAACAGGCGCGGCACCATGCTCGCCTTGCCGACCGCGTCGCCCGAGCCGGTGCCCAGCAGCACGTCGAAGCCCGTCGCGCCGGCCATCCACGGCAGGATCTGTCCGACGAGCAGCACGAACACCGCGACCGCGATGACCACCGCCCGCCCGCCGAGGTCGACCGACCGGGCGGCCCGCCGCTCGGCGTCGCGCTCGACGTCGTCGATCTGGTCGCGCAGGCCGGCGAGGTCGCGCTCGCCGGCGGCGTCCGGCTCGCCGTCCGTCGAGTCGGTCATCGGACCGCGCATCCGCCCACCGCCCCGGCAGAGGTGTCGGTAGCGGCCGGCGCCCCGAACGAGGGCAGGCCGAGCCCGACCCCGGACGTGCGCGGCCGCACGCCCTCGGCGAAGTTGTCCCCCGCGCGCGTCCGCCGGTGCGCCACCAGCGGCCCGTCCGCGACGAGGTGGTGCGGCGCCGCGTAGGTGATCGTCGCGTGCACGACGTCGCCCGGCCGGACCTCGGCGCCCGCCGGGGTGAAGTGCACCAGCCGGCCGTCGCGGCCGCGGCCCGGACATCCGCGCGGTGTCGGCGTCCTTGCGGCCCTCGCCGGTCGACACCAGCACCTCGACGGTCGACCCGACGAGCTCGCGGTTCAGGTCCCAGGAGACCTCCTCCTGCACCGCGATCAGCCGCTCGAACCGCTCCTGCACGACCGCCTTCGGCAGCTGGTCCGGCAGCGACGCGGCCGGCGTGCCGGGGCGCTTGGAGTACTGGAACGTGAACGCGCTGGAGAACCGGGCCGCCCGCACGACGTCCAGCGTCGCCTGGAAGTCCTCCTCGGTCTCGCCGGGGAAGCCGACGATGATGTCGGTCGTGATCGCCGCGTCCGGCATCGCCGCGCGCACCTTGTCGATGATCGACAGGTACCGCGCGGACCGGTAGGACCGGCGCATCTCCTTCAGCACCCGGTCCGAACCGGACTGCAGCGGCATGTGCAGCGAGTGGCACACGTTCGGCGTCTCGGCCATCGCCGCGATCACGTCGTCGGTGAAGTCCTTCGGGTGCGGGGAGGTGAACCGGACCCGCTCGAGCCCGTCGACCGAGCCGCACGCGCGCAGCAGCTTGCCGAACGCCAGCCGGTCGCCGAACTCCACGCCGTAGGAGTTCACGTTCTGGCCGAGCAGCGTCACCTCGAGGACGCCCTCGGCGACCAGCGCCTCGACCTCGGCGAGCACGTCGCCGGGCCGGCGGTCCTTCTCCTTGCCGCGCAGCGACGGCACGATGCAGAACGTGCAGGTGTTGTTGCACCCGACCGAGATGGACACCCAGCCGGAGTGCGCCGAGTCGCGCCGCGCGGGCAGCGTCGACGGGAACACCTCGAGCGACTCGAGGATCTCCACCTGCGCCTGCTCGTTGTGCCGCGCGCGGTCGAGCAGCACCGGCAGCGAGCCGATGTTGTGCGTGCCGAACACGACGTCGACCCACGGCGCTCGCTTGACGATCTCGCCGCGGTCCTTCTGCGCGAGGCAGCCGCCGACGGCGATCTGCATGTCCGGGTTCGCGAGCTTCGCACGGCCGCGAGGTGGCCGAGGTTCCCGTACAGCTTGTTGTCGGCGTTCTCCCGGACCGCGCAGGTGTTGAGCACCATGACGTCGGGCACGCCGTCCTCGGCGGCCGGCGCGTAACCCGCGTCCTCCAGCAGGCCGGCCAGCCGCTCGGAGTCGTGCACGTTCATCTGGCAACCGAACGTGCGTACCTGGTAAGTGCGTGTGCTCATCTCAGCTCCCGAGCGTACGCGTGACCGAGTTGAGACCTAGGGTCTGGTCCAACCGGCATGAAACGGACGCGAAGTAGCGGTAGGTTTCGCCCATTAACCAGCCGCTAGAGTCTCGACACCTGCCCTGACCCGCGCGTGGAGGATTGATGACCGAAGCGAACACCGCACCACCGATGATCCGGATGGTCGAGGTGGACAAGCACTTCGGGCCGCTGCACGTGCTCAAGAACATCAACATCGAGGTGCCGCGGGGTCAGGTCGTCATCGTCCTCGGACCGTCCGGTTCGGGTAAGTCGACGCTGTGCCGGGCGATCAACCGCCTGGAGCCGATCGACTCCGGAGTCATCGAGGTCGACGGCAAGCCGCTGCCCGCCGAGGGCCGCGAGCTCGCCACCCTGCGCGCGGACGTGGGCATGGTGTT
Organism: uncultured Actinomycetota bacterium; assembly: GCA_963841395.1. GTDB lineage: Bacteria > Actinomycetota > Actinomycetes > Mycobacteriales > Pseudonocardiaceae > Actinophytocola. The sequence goes on along the minus strand of CAWJCX010000054.1, from coordinate 107,734 downwards.
CCAGTCGTTCAACCTGTTCGCGCACAAGACGATCGTCGACAACGTGATGCTCGCGCCGGTCAAGGTGCGCAAGGTCGGCAAGTCCGACGCGCGGCGCACCGCGATGGAGCTGCTCGAGCGGGTCGGCATCGCCAACCAGGCCGAGAAGTACCCGGCCCAGCTCTCCGGCGGCCAGCAGCAGCGCGCGGCGATCGCGCGCGCTCTGGCCATGAAGCCGAAGGTCATGCTCTTCGACGAGCCGACCTCGGCGCTGGACCCGGAGATGATCAACGAGGTGCTGGACGTCATGACCACGCTCGCCGAGGACGGCATGACCATGGTCGTGGTCACCCACGAGATGGGCTTCGCGCGCAACGCCGCGAACCGCGTGCTGTTCATGTCCGACGGCGACATCGTCGAGGACGCCACGCCGAAGGAGTTCTTCTCGGCGCCGAAGTCGGCGCGGGCCAAGGACTTCCTCAGCAAGATCCTGACTCACTGAGTACACACGACAGTCGGGGCCCGCGACACGAACGTGTCGCGGGTGGACAGATCGGAAGGGACGACATGCGGTTCAGCCGGGTACTGCGTGCGGGTGCGGTCGTCGCGGCCGCAGCTCTCGCGCTCGCGGCCTGCGGCAGCGGCAACAAGGACAGCGGCAGCGGTGGGGGTGGTGACGGTGACGGTGGCGGCAAGTCGCTGACCATCGGCATCAAGTTCGACCAGCCGGGCCTCGGGCAGAAGACGCCGGACGGCTACGAGGGCTTCGACGTCGACGTGGCGACCTACATCGCCAAGGAGCTGGGCACCGACGCGGACAACATCGAGTTCGTCGAGGCCAAGTCCGCCGACCGCGAGACGCTGATCAAGAACGGTGACGTCGACTTCATCGTCGCCACCTACTCGATCACCGACAAGCGCAAGGCGGAGATCGACTTCGCCGGGCCGTACTTCGTCGCGCACCAGGACCTGCTGGTCCGCGCGGACGACAACTCGATCACCGGGCCGAAGGCGCTCGACGGCAAGAAGCTGTGCTCGGTCACCGGCTCCACCTCCGCCCAGCGGGTGAAGGACGAGTACTCCAAGGGGACCGACCTGCAGGAGTACGGCGGCTACTCGGAGTGCATCACGGGCCTGGAGAGCAAGGCCGTGGACGCCCTCACCACCGACGACACGATCCTCGCCGGCCTCGCGGCCGCCAACGAGGGCAAGTTCAAGCTCGTCGGTGAGGGCTTCAGCGACGAGAACTACGGCGTCGGCCTGAAGAAGGGCGACACCGACATGCGCGACAAGATCAACGCCGCCATCGAGAAGATGGAGAGCGACGGCTCCTGGAAGGCGTCGCTGGAGAAGCACCTCGGCCCGGCGGGCTACGACATCCCGGAACCGCCTGCCATCACCGAGAAGTAGTTCAACCGGACACCGCGGTGGCGCGCCGAGCAGTCGGGCGCGCCACCGCCCCACACATGGCGAGGGTGCGATAGGCCGTGCTCGACTTCCTGAGCGACTACGACGTGCTCGGCGCGTTCTGGGTCAACGTGCAGCTGACGATCTACTCGGCCATCGGCTCGCTGATCTGGGGCACGATCCTGGTGGCGATGCGGGTGAGCCCCGTCCCGATCATGCGGACGTTCGGCACGGCGTACATCAACATCGTCCGCAACACGCCGCTGACCGTGATCATCGTGGCGACCTCTCTGGTGCTGAACCAGACGTTCCAGGTCACCCTCGGCGCGGAGACCTTCAAGGACATCGGCTTCCGCCTCGCGGTACTCGGCTTCATCGCCTACACCTCGACGTTCGTCTGTGAGTCACTGCGCGCCGGCATCAACACCGTGCCGGTCGGCCAGGCCGAGGCCGCCCGCGCGCTCGGTCTCGGCTTCACCCAGGTGCTCCGCATCATCGTGCTGCCCCAGGCGTTCCGCTCGGTCGTCGCGCCGCTCGCCAGCGTGCTGATCGCGCTGACGAAGAACACCACGGTGGCCGCCGCGATCGGCGTCGGCGAGGCCGCCCTGCTGATGCGCGAGATGATCGAGAACGAGAGTGACGCGTTGTTCCTGGTCGCGGCGATCTTCGCGCTCGGCTTCGTGGTCCTGACCCTGCCGATCGGGCTCCTGCTCGGTTGGGTGTCCAAGAAGGTGGCGGTGCGGCGATGAGCGCCCCCTCGGTTCTCTACGACGCGCCCGGCCCCCGCGCCAAGCAGCGCAACGTCCTCTACACGATCCTGTTCGTTCTCGTGTTCGCCGGCGTGGCCTGGCTGGGCCTGGACGCGATGAACGAGAAGAACCAGCTCGACTGGGAGAAGTGGAGCCCCTACCTCGCGGGTACCGAGGCGTGGACCACCTACCTGCTCCCGGGCCTGGTCAACACGCTCACCGCGGCCGGCCTGTCGATCCTCATGGCGCTGCCGATCGGCGCGATCTTCGGCATCGCGCGGCTGTCGGACCACTGGTGGATCTCGAAGCCGGCCGGCGTGCTGGTGGAGTTCTTCCGCGCGATCCCCGTGCTGCTGCTGATGTTCTTCGCGTTCACGCTCTACTCGCAGTTCACCGACATCGGCCGCGACATCCGGCCGCTGTACGCCGTGTGCACGGGCCTGGTCATCTACAACTCGTCGGTGATCGCCGAGGTCGTCCGGGCCGGCATCCTGTCGCTGCCGAAGGGCCAGACCGAGGCCGCGATGGCGGTCGGCCTGCGCAAGGGCCAGCTGATGTCGAGCATCCTGCTGCCGCAGGCGGTCACCGCGATGCTGCCGGCGCTCGTCAGCCAGCTCGTCGTCATCGTGAAGGACACCGCGCTCGGTGGCGCGCTGCTCAACTTCAGCGAGCTGATCGCCCAGGCACGGCCGGCGCAGTCGTTCTACGGCGCGAACGTCATCGCGACGCTGACGGTCATCGCCGCCATCTTCATCGTGATCAACTCGCTGCTCAGCCTGGCCGCGAACCGGCTGGAGAAGTGGCTGCGCAACCGCACGAAGGGCACCGGCACGGTCGTCGGTGCCACGGCCGTCAACGCGCCGGTCGGCTTCGGGGACGCGTCAGGCAGCATCTAGTACGGACACAGAAAAGGGGCGCCCCCGGTCGGGGCGCCCCTTTTCTGTGTTGCTCAGTGCTTCTTGCTGCCCCGGCGGAACAGCGCGCTGCCGAGCCAGACGATCGGGTCGTACTTGCGGTCGGCGACGCGCTCCTTCATCGGGATCAGCGCGTTGTCGGTGATCTTGATGTGCTCGGGGCAGACCTCGGTGCAGCACTTGGTGATGTTGCAGTAGCCGAGGCCGTGTTCCTCCTGCGCCTCGCGGACCCGGTCATCGGTGTCCAGCGGGTGCATCTCCAGCTCGGCCACCCGCATCAGGTAGCGGGGACCGGCGAAGTTCTCCTTGTTCTCCTCGTGGTCCCGGATGACGTGACAGGTGTTCTGGCACAGGAAGCACTCGATGCACTTGCGGAACTCCTGCGAGCGCTCGACGTCCTGCTGCATCATCCGGTACTCGCCGAGAGGGACGTCCGGCCCCGCGAACGACGGGATCTCGCGCGCCTTCTGGTAGTTGTACGACACGTCGGTGACGAGGTCGCGCACGACCGGGAAGGTCCGCAGCGGCGTGACCGTGATGGTCTCTTCCTCGGTGAAGACCGACATCCGCGTCATGCACAGCAGCCGCGGCTTGCCGTTGATCTCCGCCGAGCAGGAGCCGCACTTGCCGGCCTTGCAGTTCCAGCGGACGGCGAGGTCGGGCGCCTGGGTGGCCTGGAGGCGGTGGATGATGTCGAGGACGACCTCGCCCTCGTTCACCTCCACGACGTAGTCCTGCAGCTCGCCGGACTCGTCGTCCCCGCGCCAGACCTTGAAGTTGGCCTTGTACGTCACTTGTCAGTCCTCCCGGCGTGCTGCGTGAGCTCCTCGTCGGTGAAGTACTTCTCCAGCTCGGCGAGCTCGAAGAGCTCGAGCAGGTCAGGTCGCATCGGCTCCTGTGGCTTCGGCGTGATCTTCGCGTCCTTGCCGTCCGGTGTGGACGAGCAGACGAGCAGCTTGTTGCGCCACTGGGCGTCCATGCCCGGGTGGTCCTCGCGGGTGTGCCCGCCGCGGCTCTCGGTGCGCATCAGCGCGGCACGGGCGACGCACTCGCTGACCAGCAGCATGTTGCGCAGGTCGAGCGCGAGGTGCCAGCCCGGGTTGAACTCGCGGCGGCCCTCGACGGCCACGTTGCGCACCCGCTGCTTGAGCTCCGTCAGCTTCTCGAGCGCCTGCGCGACCTCCTCCTCGCGGCGGATGATGCCGACGAGGTCGTTCATCGACTGCTGGAGCTCGGCGTGGATCGTGTACGGGTTCTCCGACTGGCCGCTCGACGGCCAGTCGAACGGCGCGACCGCGCGGCTCGCCGCGGCGTCCACATCGGACTGGCCGATCGCCGGCCGGGCGTCGAGCGAGTCGAGGTACTCGACCGCACCCGCGCCGGCGCGCCGGCCGAACACGATGAGGTCGGACAGCGAGTTGCCGCCCAGCCGGTTGGAGCCGTGCATGCCGCCGGCGACCTCACCGGCCGCGAACAGGCCCGGCACGACCGAGGACGCGGTGTCCGGGTCGACCTCGACGCCACCCATCACGTAGTGGCACGTCGGGCCGACCTCCATCGGCTGGCTGGTGATGTCCACGTCGGCCAGTTCCTTGAACTGGTGGTACATCGAGGGCAGCCGGCGGCGGATCTCCTCGGCGGGCAGCCGGCTCGCGATGTCCAGGAACACGCCGCCGTGCGGTGAGCCGCGGCCCTCCTTGACCTCGGAGTTGATCGCGCGGGCGACCTCGTCGCGGGGCAGCAGGTCCGGCGTGCGGCGGTTGTTGTCCTGGTCCTCGTACCAGCCGTCGGCCTCCTGCTCGGTCTCCGCGTACTGGCCCTTGAACACGTCGGGGATGTAGCGGAACATGAACCGCTCACCCTCGGAGTTCTTGAGCACTCCGCCGTCGCCGCGCACGCCCTCGGTGACCAGGATGCCCTTCACGCTGGGCGGCCAGACCATGCCGGTCGGGTGGAACTGGACGAACTCCATGTTGATCAGGGTCGCGCCGGCCCGCAGCGCGAGCGCGTGACCGTCCCCTGTGTACTCCCAGGAGTTCGACGTGACCTTGAAGGACTTGCCGATGCCGCCGGTGGCGAGCACGATCGCGGGCGCCTCGAACAGCACGAACTTGCCGGTGTCGCGCCAGTAGGCGAACGCGCCGGCGATCCGGTCGCCGTCCTTGATCAGCTCGGTGACCGTGCACTCGGCGAAGACCTTGAGCATGGCCTCGTAGTCGCCGTGCTCCTTGTAGTCCTCCTGCTGCAGCGAGACGATCTTCTGCTGCATGGTGCGGATCATCTCGAGGCCGGTGCGGTCACCGACGTGCGCGAGCCGGGGGTAGGTGTGCCCGCCGAAGTTGCGCTGGCTGATCTTGCCGTCCTTGGTGCGGTCGAACAGCGCGCCGTAGGTCTCCAGCTCCCAGACCCGCTCCGGGGCCTCCTTGGCGTGCAGCTCCGCCATCCGCCAGTTGTTCAGGAACTTCCCGCCACGCATGGTGTCGCGGAAGTGGACCTGCCAGTTGTCCTTGGAGTTGACGTTGCCCATGGACGCGGCGCAGCCACCCTCGGCCATCACGGTGTGCGCCTTGCCGAACAACGACTTGCTGATGATCGCGGTCCGCTTGCCCTGCTGCCGGGCCTCGATGGCGGCCCGCAGCCCGGCGCCGCCCGCGCCGATCACGACGACGTCGTACGGGAACCGCTCGACCTGAACCTGAACCATGATTCCTTCTTTAGTTGAAGATGCGCAGATCGGTGATCCACCCGGCGGACACGGCCATGATGTAGGCATCGGTGAAGATCACCGTGAACAGCGAGATCATGGCGAACTGCCCGTGGCGCGGGTTGAGCTTGGAGACGAACTTCCAGTAGCGGTACCGCATCGGGTGCTTGGAGAAGTGCTTGAGCTTGCCGCCGAGGATGTGCCGGCACGCGTGGCAGGACAGCGTGTACGCCGACAGCATCACGACGTTGATCACGATGATGACGGTGCCCAGGCCCATCCCGATGCCGCCGTCCTTGCCATGGAACGCGAGCACCGCGTCGTAGACGTTGATCATGGCGAACAGCAGTGCGGCGTAGAAGAAGTAGCGGTGCCCGTTGGTCAGCACGAACGGGAACTTGCGCTCACCGGAGTACTTCTTGGCCGGCTCCGGCACCGCGCAGGCCGCCGGCGAGAACATCAGCGACCGGTAGGCGGCCTTGCGGTAGTAGTAGCAGGTCGCGCGGAAGCCGAGCAGCACCAGGAACGTGACGATCCCGATCGGGATCCACGACGGCGTAGGCCGGGATGATCTCACCGAAGTGGCTGGATCCCGGCACGCACGCGTCGTTGATGCACGGCGAGTACATCGGCGTGAGGTAGTGCTCGGCCGGCGCCCAGTAGTAGTCGTTCATGAAGTAGCGGACCAGGGCGTAGACCGTGAAGAACAACAGGATGGCGCCCGTGCTCAGTGGATAGACCCACCAGCGGTCGGTTCGAAACGTGCGCTCCGAGATTTGCGCCCGGGCGGGGGCACCGACGCCTGCCTTCATTGTGGTCCTCGACTCCAGAACGAAAGAGATGCGATTGTCAGAGACTAACGGCGATCTGCGCTGGTGGCGGCGTTCCGCGTGTCACACCCGGCAGGACGGCGTCATGCCGCCAACTGGGCCGTCGGTGGCGCATGAGAAGTACCACACCGCGGGAACGCGCCGGGCGGCGCCCTGTGCCGGGGGTGGTCTGCGGCACGTTGAACTGGGCTGAATCGACGCCCGGGCGCAGGTCATCCAGAGACCGTACTCGGCGGGCGCTCCGCGCTTCTTGCGGCCTCGATATCGGCACCGGGCACCCGACGGATGGTGACCGATGACACGAGCGCTCTCCTGCCTGATGCCTGTCGGGCAGGAGAGCGTGCCGGTGTTATCGCGCGTCGCTGCGGGCGTCCACGACGATGTAGGCGGCGTTGTCCGGTGCGCCGGCGGCGTGCACCAGCTCGGTGAGGTGGTCCACCGCGTCCTGCGCGGTGGCGGCCTCGTCGAGAACCTCGCGCAGCCGGTGCTCCGGGACCACGGCGTGGAGGCCGTCGGAGCACAGCAGGTACCGGTCGCCGGGGTGCGCCTCGCGCAGGTGCAGGTCCGGCTCGCCGGTGTCGTCGCCGTGCAGGGCGCGCAGCAGCTTGGCGCGCTCGGGGTGGGCCACGGCCTCCTCCGGCGTCAGCCGGCCCTCGTCGACCAGTGACTGGACGAAGGTGTGGTCGTGGGTGAGCTGGGTGAGGTCGCCGCCGCGGAGTAGATAGGCCCGCGAGTCGCCGACGTGCGCCACCGCGAACTGGGCGCCCGACCAGAGCATGGCGGTCAGCGTGGTGCCGGCCTCCGGGTGGTCCGCCGCGTGGCGGTGCACGGCGCCCCGCACGTCCGCCGCGGCGGCGGTCAGCGTCTCGAGCAGGCGTGCGGCGGGCACCTCCCCGTCGGCGGCGGCGAGCACGTCGAGCGCGACGGCGCTCGCCGCGCGCGCGGCCCCGGCCACCCCGAACCCGTCGGCGACGGCGAACAGGTGACGGCCCGCGAGGATCGCGTCCTGGTTGGTTTCGCGGACGAGCCCGCGGTCGTTGTGCGCGGCGGAGTGCAGTTCCCAGTTGACGAGTGTCTCGGCCATGTCGGCGTCCCTTCCGGACAGATGGTCCACGAGAAAGGCAGCCAGCTCCTTGCGTGCCGCGACGTCCGCCTCGACCTGCCGCCAGTACGACGTCACCTCCGCGGCGGCCGCCGCAGAGGACAGATCGACCACGACGCGGATGCGCGCCAGCGGCATGCCGAGCCCACGCAGCCACGCCACCAGCCGAGCGCGCTCCAGCTGGTGCCGCTCGTAGGTGCGATAGCCGGAACGCGGATCGACGTGGGCGGGCGGCAGGAGACCCAGCTCGTCGTAGAGCCGCAGTGCCTTCGGCGTCAGCCCCGACGCCTTGGCGAACTCCCCGATGCTCAGCGTCCCCATGGCTCCCTCTCGTTTCCTGGGCCCGGTGCCCAGTGAAACCGATGCTGCGCCATGCCCCAAGGGAAAGGTCAAACATAGCCGAAGACGCCGAGCGGCTCCCGATGATGACCGGAGTGATCTGGCGGGCGCGCATCTGCTGCGCCGTTGCGGTCGGGCCGCGCTCGGTCGGTTGGCCGCGATCTGGCCAACCCCGACCTTCCGGCAACAGTGGTTGGGTCCGCGCCACAGCGTTGAAGAAAAGACCCACCGAGAGGACGCAACGCGACCAGGCAACGAACGATGACCCGAAAGCTCCACAGTGGCCCGTCCACAAACCCCGACTGCCACCCGCCAACGACACCGGAGCCCAACAACCAACCCACGCGTCCAGACCGCCAACGCAAACCGCGCCCGCCCACCGAACCCAGCCAATCGAACCCAAGCGCCCCAGCGTCCCCCGGCCCCCAAAACCCAACCAACGCAGAACCTAGAGCGGCCCGTCCAACAACTCGGACTCTTCCCCCGCCGCGTGTAACTCGTCGCGGACGACCCGGAAGGCCAGGCCCTGCGAGTAGCCGCGTCGCGCGAGCATGCCCACCAGCTTGCGGATCCGGGCGGTCTCGTCCGCTCCGGTCAGGGAGCGCAGGCGCTTGCGGACCAGCTCGCGGGCCCGCTCCTCCTCGGCGTCGGCGTCCACTGTGGCCACTGCCTCGGCGGCCACGTCGTCCGCGACGCCCTTGCGGCGCAGCTCCGTGGCCAGCGCGCGGCGGCCCAGGCCCTGGTAGGTGTGCCGCGAGCGCACCCACAGCTCGGCGAACGCCGCGTCGTCGACCAGGCCCACCTCGTCCAGACGGCTGAGGACCTGGTCGGCGACGTCCTCCTCGATCTCCTTGCGCAGCAAGGACTGACGCAGCTCCGCCCTCGTCCGCGGCCGGACCGTGAGCAGGTTCAGGCAGATGTCCCGCGCCCGCTGAACAGGATCCAGGTCCTCGGCCGGCGCACGACGCTGTGAGCCGGAGGGAGATTCGTCGCCTGCCCTCCGGCTGTGTCGCCGAGTGGTCATCGCTGCTAGAAGTCGACCGGGGCCGGAGCGGGCTCGGTCTCGTCGGCGTCGAGCTTGGCGCCGATGCCGAGCTTGTCCTTGATCCGCTTCTCGACCTCGTTCGTCACGTCCGGGTTGTCGCGCAGGAACTTCCGCGCGTTCTCCTTGCCCTGCCCGAGCTGGTCGCCCTCGTAGGTGTACCAGGCACCGGACTTGCGCAGGATGCCCTGGTCGACACCCATGTCGATGATCGAGCCCTCGCGGCTGACGCCCTCGCCGTACAGGATGTCGAACTCGGCCTGCTTGAACGGCGGGGCCATCTTGTTCTTGACGACCTTGACGCGCGTGCGGTTGCCGACCGCGTCGCCGCCGTTCTTGAGGGTCTCGATGCGGCGGATGTCCAGGCGGACCGAGGCGTAGAACTTCAGCGCCTTGCCACCCGTGGTGGTCTCCGGCGAGCCGAACATGACGCCGATCTTCTCGCGCAGCTGGTTGATGAAGATCGCCGTGGTGCCGGAGTTGCTGAGCGCGCCGGCGATCTTGCGCAGCGCCTGGCTCATCAGCCGGGCCTGCAGGCCGACGTGGCTGTCGCCCATCTCGCCCTCGATCTCGGCGCGGGGCACGAGCGCGGCCACCGAGTCGATGACGAGGATGTCCAGCGCGCCGGAGCGGATCAGCATGTCCGCGATCTCCAGCGCCTGCTCACCGGTGTCCGGCTGGGACACCAGCAACGCGTCGGTGTCGACGCCGAGGTTCTTGGCGTACTCCGGGTCGAGCGCGTGCTCCGCGTCGATGAACGCCGCGATGCCGCCGGCCTTCTGCGCGTTGGCCACCGCGTGCAGGGCCAGCGACGTCTTACCGGAGGACTCCGGACCGTAGATCTCCACGACGCGGCCACGCGGCAGGCCACCGATGCCCAGCGCCACGTCCAGCGCGATGGAGCCGGTCGGAATGATCTCGATCGGTGCGCGGCTCTCGTCGCCGAGACGCATCACCGATCCCTTGCCGAAGTTCTTGTCGATCTGGGCGAGGGCCAGGTCGAGCGCCTTCTCGCGATCGGGTGCTGCTGCTGCCATCAGAGATCCACCTTGATTCTGTCGAGACCGTTTCGAACTCACGCTGTCGACGCTATCTGGAGGGTCTGACGATTTCGGGACGCCGTCGCGACCTGTGGATCGTTGACCCGGTTGTGGACAATAGACGAACGCCTGTTCGAAGCGACGGCGACACGCCGACCGGCGTCACCGGCGGTCCGACGGCACCTCGAACGCGTCGCACACGGCGCGCCAGATCTCCTTGGTGGACACCCCGGCCTCCAGGGCCTGGTCCACCGTGCGGCTGCCCAGCGCGCTGAACACGTGGTCGCGCGCCATCATGTCGGCCCGGATCTCGCCGAACTCGTCGGCCATCATCTTGCGGAAAGCGGTGATACGCATCGACACCAGCCTACGAGACCGACGACAATGGCCCGCATGTCACTCGCCATCGACCTCGAGCCGACCGGTCTGGAGTCGATCCTGCTCGAGCTCGGCGTCATCGCCGCGCTGGTCGTGACGATCGTGCTGGGCATCCGGGCACTGCGCAACCGCCGCTAACGCGGCTCGATCAGGTCCCAGCGGTTGCCGTACAGATCGCGGAACACGGCGACCGTGCCGAAGGGCTCGTGCCGGGGCGACTCGACGAAGTCGACGCCGGCGGCCGACATCCGCTCGTGGTCGCGGGCGAAGTCGTCGGTGTTCAGGAACAGCCCGACCCGCCCGCCGGCCTGGTCGCCGACGCGGGCCTCCTGCTCCGGGCCGTCGGCCCTGGCCAGCAGCAGGCCGGTCTCGCCACCCGGCGGCACGACGACCACCCACCGCTTGCCCTCGCCCTGCGGGTTGTCCTCGCGCAGCTCGAAGCCGAGCGCGCCGACGTAGAACGCGATCGCCTCGTCGTAGTCCCGCACGACGAGCGTGACCAGGCCGAGGTGTGCCATCAGGTGCCCGGCTGGACGTGCGCGGCGAAGAAGTCGGCCAGCGTGTCCGGGGTGAAGTCGTCGGACGCACGCAGGTCGGTCTTGGAGAGCCAGCCGACCAGCGGGCGGTCCTTGACCGTGAACACCAGCATCCCCGTGCCGCCGCTGACCCCGGCCCGCAGCCGGCCGTCGAGACCGTTGCCGCGCCAGTCGGCCTCGACGTGGGTGCCCTCGTTCATGTTGCCGAGCTGGGTGTTCGCGACCTTCGTGGCATCGTTGACGGAGGCCACGTGTGCGTAGCTGACCTGGTACTTGTCGGCCAATGAGCACGAGACGTCCGCGCCGGAACCCTCCTCGGCCGGCTGGCACTCGTCGGAGTCGGCGACCGCGCCGGCGAGCTGGCGCAGGCACGAGGTGAACCCCTGGCCGTCGGTCTCGCCCTTCTGCTGGCAGTCGTCCGCGGACGGCAGGCCGTTGGACGGGCGCAGCAGGAACACCGCGCCGACGGCGACGAGCGCGAGCACCACGACGGCGGCGACACCCACCCAGACCTTGCGCCGGCCGGTCCGCCGCGCGGGCACGGGCGCGGCGCCCGGGTAGCCGGGCGGCAGGTGTGGCGCGGGACCGGGCATCGGTCCCGACGGCGGGCCGGTCGGCGAGACGGGCATGGGACCGGACTGCGGACCGAGCTGCGGGCCGACCTGATGGCCCACCGGTGGCCCGCCATGGGACAGCGGACGCGGCGCGTGGACCGGGCCGGGCGGGTTCGGCACGCCGGCCAGGTCGCGGGTGCGCATGCTGACGCCTTCCGGCGTCACGTGGTGCGCGCCCAGCGCGACGGCGGTCTCCGGCTGGTCCAGGCTCGTCGGCACGACCCGCAGCTGCTCCGCGATCAGCGTCGCGATCAGCGGGATGCGGCTGGAGCCGCCGACGAGGTAGATGCCGGCCAGCCGGTCCGGGGACAGCCCCGCCGCGCGGATCGTGCCGGCCAGCAGCTCGACGCTGCGCAGCAGGCTGGGGCGGATCAGCGCCTCTAGCTCGATCCGGGTGACCAGCACGTCCGGGAACGGCTCCGGCAGCGGGACCTCGGTCTGCGGGTGGCGCGACAGCGACTCCTTGCCCGCCTTGACGTCCTCGGCCATCGCGCGGCGGGCCCGGCGGTCGGCGGTGGACTCCGGGCGGAGCATGCGCTGCCAGCGGCCGGGGTCGCGGACGGACACCTCGCGGCCGACGTGCTCGAGCAGCGCCTGGTCGACGTCCAGCCCGCCGAGGTCGGGCAGGCCCGCCTCGGCCAGCACGGCGAACCCGTTCTGCGTGACGCCGACGACGGCCACGTCGAACGTGCCGGCGCCCAGGTCGTAGACCGCGAGCGCCTGCCCGGGCACGAGCTGCTGGCCGGGGAAGGAGGCGAAGTGCGCGGCGGCGGCCACCGGCTCGGGCACGAGGACGAGGTTGGGGCCCATGCCGGCGAGGCGGGCGGAAGCGAGCAGGACGTTGCGGCGGGCCGGTCCCCACTGCGCGGGGTGGGTCAGCCGGACCTCTTCCGGCTTCTGGCCGCCGAGCTGGCGGGAGGTCTCCTCGGCGACGCGGCGCAGCACGGCGCTGAGCGCGTCGGTGACCGGCACGACGACGTCGCCGAGCAGCAGCGTGCCCTCGTCGACGCGCCGCTTCGGGTTCGGCTCGAAGCGGGACGGGTCCAGCCGCGCCCGCCGCTCGGCGTCCCGGCCGACCACGAGGCCCCCGTCCTCCGCGGCGAAGAGCGCGGAGGGCATGGTCGCGGCGCCGTCCACCTCGACGACGCGCGGCGGCAGCCCGTGTGCCGCCAGCACGGCGACTGTGTTGGACGTCCCCAGGTCCACCGAAAGGACGGTCACGACCTACGCACCGCCGTCGCTGCCGGGCTTCACGTGCTTGTCGAAGAAGTCGGTCATCCCCGCGTCCGACGACGACGTCGGGTCGGTGCTGATGTGCATCAGCACCCCCGCCACCGGCGAGTCGTCGACCTGGAAGACGAGCACGCCGTTGCCATAGCCGAGGTCGATCGAGTAGTAGGAGCCGGACATGCCGTCGCCGTCCCAGTTGCCTTCCTCGGGATCGGCGCCGCCCGTGGTGCCGCCGAGGTTCTTGAACTGCTGCTTGATCGCGTCCACGTAGGTCTTCGCGTCGTCGCCCTTGTCGAAGTGCATGTACATGACCGTGTAGCTGTCGGCCATGCTGCAGGACGACGTGGTGGCACCGGGTGTCTCGATCGCGTCGCCACCGAGCGGGTTGGTGGCGCCCTTCTCGCAGTCGTTGTTCTCCAGGACCGCCCCGGCGAGCTCGCGCATGCACCCGGTGAAGCCCTTGTCGTCGGCCTGGGTGTCGCCGCAGTCGGCGCCGCCGGCGGTGCCGCCACCGCTCCCGCCGGACGTGGCGATGAGGATGCTGACAACCGCGATCACCAGCACCGCGACCACGGCGGTCGCGATGTACCAGCCGCGGTTGGACGAGCGGCCGGACTGCTGCTGCGGCGGTGGAGGCGGCGGGCCGAACGCGGGCTGCGGGCCCGCCATCGCCGGCGCGGGCACCGGCGTGCTCGGCGGACCACCCTGCGGCAGGCCGTTCGGCGAGGACGGCGGCCCCTGCGGGATGCGCTGCGGTCCGCTGGCCGGGAACGCGCTCGGTGCCGGCGAGGGGGCGGACTGCGGCAGCCCGGCGGCGGCGAACCCACCGGTCCGCGGCGCCACCACCTGCTGGGTGCGCTGGACGTCCTCGATGGTGTTGCTGATGTCGCTGGTGCGCATCGTGACGCCCTCTTGCGGCACGTGGTGCGCGCCCAGCGCGACGGCGGTCTCCGGCTGGTCCAGGCTCGTCGGCACGACCCGCAGCTGCTCCGCGATCAACGTCGCGATCAACGGGATCCGGCTCGAACCACCGACCAGGTAGATGCCGACGAGCCGGTCCGGGGTCATGCCGGTCGAGCGGATGGTGCCGGCCAGCAGCTCGACGCTGCGCAGCAGGCCCGGCCGGATCAGCGCCTCCAGCTCGACCCGGGTGACCAGGACGTCGTCGAACGGCTCGGGCAGCGGGACCTCGGTCTGAGGGTGCCGGGACAGCGACTCCTTGGCCGCCTTGACGTCCTCGCGAAGCGCCCGCTGCGCGCGCCGGTCGCCGGTCGAGACCGGGCGCAGCAGCGACTGCCAGCGGGTCGGCTCGCGGTGCGAGACCTGCCGGCCCACGTGCTCGAGCAGCGCCTGGTCGACGTCCAGGCCGCCGAGGTCGGGCAGGCCCGCCTCGGCGAGGACGACGAAGCCCTTCTGGGTGGCGCCGACGATCGCCACGTCGAACGTGCCGGCGCCGAGGTCGTAGACGGCCAGCGCCTGGTTGGGCGCCAGGGTCTGGCCGGGGAAGGAGGCGAAGTGCGCGGCGGCGGCCACCGGCTCGGGCACGAGGACCAGGTTGGAGCCCATGCCCGCCTGGCGCGCCGCGGACAGCAACACGTTGCGGCGCACCGGACCCCACTGCGCGGGATGGGTCAGCCGCACCTCGTCCGGCCTGCCGCCGCCGAGCTGGCGGGAGGTCTCGTCGACCACGCGGCGCAGCACGCCGGCGAGCGCGTCGGTGACCGGCACGACCTGGTCGCCGAGCAGCAGCGTGCCCTCGTCGACGCGGCGCTTGGGGTTCGGCTCGAAGCGGGCGGGATCCAGGCGCGCACGGCGTTCGGCGTCCCGGCCGACCACGAGGTTCCCGTCCTCCGCGGCGAACACCGCTGACGGCATCATCGACGCCCCGTCGACGTCGACCACGCGCGGCGGGCGGCCGTGCGCGGCCAGCACGGCGACCGTGTTGGACGTGCCGAGATCCACCGACAGGACGTTCACGACTCTCCCCTCGTCCGGCCCCGCCCCCGCGCGACCGCCACGGACGGTGCCCATCTTGCAGCAGAGATGCTGCCATGAGCGACGCGTACCGTGGGACGGGTCCCACACATCCGGCTGTCCGTCGCCGGTGTACTACACGTAGTGACGCGCCGGAAATTGTCAGTGGGCTCAGGCAGCATGGATTTCATGAGTTCGGACGTGCTCGAGCTGTTCTCGCCGGCCACCAGGCAGTGGTTCGCCGGCGCGTTCGCCGCGCCCACCGAGGCGCAGGCGGGCGCCTGGTCGGCCGCGGCGGCGGGCGAGCACGCGTTGGTCGTGGCGCCGACCGGGTCCGGCAAGACGCTGGCGGCGTTCCTGTGGGCGCTCGACCGGCTGGCCACCCAGCCACCTCCGGCGGAGCGGACGCTGCGCTGCCGGGTGCTGTACGTGTCCCCGCTCAAGGCCCTGGCCGTCGACGTACAGCGCAACCTGCGCGCGCCGCTCGCGGGCATCGGCCAGGCGGCGCGGCGCCTGGGCCTGGCCGAGCCGGGCATCACGGTCGGCATGCGCACCGGCGACACCCCGGCCGACGAGCGCCGCTCGTTCGCCCGCACCCCACCGGACATCCTGGTCACCACGCCGGAGTCGCTGTTCCTGCTCCTCACCTCCGCGGCCCGGGAGTCGCTGCGCGGGGTGGAGACGGTCATCGTCGACGAGGTGCACGCGGTGGCCGGCACCAAGCGCGGCGCGCACCTGGCCCTGTCGCTGGAGCGGCTCGACGAGCAGCTGCCGCGGCCGGCGCAGCGGATCGGCCTGTCGGCCACGGTCCGGCCCATCGACGAGGTCAGTGCGTTCCTCGGCGGCACCCGGCCGGTGCGGGTGGTCGCGCCGAAGATCGGCAAGGTCATCGAGATGAAGGTCGTGGTCCCGGTCGAGGACATGACCGAGCTCGACGGGCCGCCGCCGCTCGACGGCCCGGTCACGCCCGACCCGGACGCGCCGTCGCTGCCGGGCGGTATCGGCACGCTGGAGGAGATGACGGGTGCGGCGGGCGGCACCCGGCGGCCGTCGATCTGGCCGGCGGTCGAGGATCGGGTGCTGGACCTCGTGCGCCAGCACCGGTCCACGATCGTGTTCACGAACTCGCGGCGGCTGGCCGAGCGGCTCACGTCGCGGCTCAACGAGCTGGCGGCGGAGCGGCCGGTGTACCCGGTCGACGTCGGCCGCTTCCCCGCCGAGGCGATCGCCGAGTCCGGCTGGGCGGCCGGGGTCGAGACGCCGACGATCGCGCGGGCCCACCACGGCTCGATGTCGAAGGAACAGCGCAGCTCGGTGGAGGAGGCGCTCAAGTCCGGCCGGCTGCCGTGCGTGGTGGCCACCTCCTCGCTGGAGCTGGGCATCGACATGGGCGCGGTCGACCTGGTGATCCAGATCGAGGCGCCGCCGTCGGTGGCGTCGGGCATGCAGCGCATCGGCCGGGCGGGCCACCAGGTCGGCGCGGTGTCGCGCGGGGTGATGTTCCCGAAGTTCCGCGGCGACCTGGTGTCGTGCGCGGTGGTCGCGGAGCGGATGGCCGAGGGCGCCATCGAGGCCATGCGGTACCCGCGCAACCCGCTGGACGTGCTGGCCCAGCAGATCGTCGCGATGGTGGCGCTGGAGCCGTGGCCGGTCGACGTGCTCACCGCGCTCGTGCGGCGCGCGGCGCCGTTCGCGGCGCTGCCGCAGTCCGCGCTCAACTCGGTGCTGGACATGCTGGCCGGCCGCTACCCGAGCGAGGAGTTCGGCGAGCTGCGGCCGCGCATCACGTGGGATCGCATCAACGGCGAGCTGCGCGGCCGGCCGGGCGCGCAGCGGCTGGCGGTCACCTCCGGCGGCACGATCCCCGACCGCGGCCTGTTCACGGTCATGACCCCGGCGTCGGAGTCTGGGGCCGGCTCGCGGGTCGGCGAGCTGGACGAGGAGATGGTGTACGAGTCCCGGGTCGGCGACACCTTCCTGCTGGGTACGTCGGCGTGGCGGATCGCGGACATCACGCACGACCGGGTCATCGCGACACCGGCGCCGGGCGAGCCCGCACGGATGCCGTTCTGGAAGGGCGACGCGCCGGGCCGGCCGCTGGAGCTGGGCCGCGCGCTGGGCAAGTTCCTGCGCGAGGTGTCGAGCCTGCCGGAGCCGGCGGCCCGGGAGCGCATGACCGCGGCCGGGCTCGACGTGCTGGCGGCCAACAACCTGATCGCCTACCTGGCGGAGCAGAAGGAGGCGACGCGGCACGTCCCGGACGACCGGACGCTGCTCGTGGAGCGGTTCCGCGACGAGCTCGGCGACTGGCGGCTGGTGGTGCACTCGCCGTTCGGGGCGCAGGTCAACGCGCCGTGGGCGCTGGCGATCGGCGCGCGGATGCGGGAGCGGCGCGGCATCGAGGCGCGGGTGGCGCACTCCGACGACGGCATCGTGATCCAGGTGCCGGACGCGGTCGACGTCGACGGCCAGGAGATCCGGGCCGCGGCCGAGGACATCCTGCTCGATCCCGAGGAGGTGGAGCAGATCGTGGTCGCGGAGGTGGGCGGCTCGGCGCTGTTCGCCTCGCGGTTCCGCGAGTGCGCCGCACGCTCGCTGCTGCTGCCGCGGCGGGATCCCCGCAAGCGCACTCCCCTGTGGCGCCAGCGGCAGCGCTCGGCGCAGCTGCTGGCGGTGGCGGCGAAGTACGAGCAGTTCCCGGTGGTGCTGGAGGCCATGCGGGAGTGCCTGCAGGACGTGTACGACGTGGCGGGCCTGCGCGAGGTGATGACCGACGTGCGGTCGCGGCGGATGCGGGTCGTGGAGGTGGAGACGCCGTCCGCGTCGCCGTTCGCGCGCAGCATGCTGTTCGGGTACGCGGGCATGTTCCTCTACGACGCCGACCAGCCGCTGGCGGAGCGACGGGCAGCGGCGCTGTCGCTGGACAGCTCGCTGCTCGCGGAGCTGCTGGGCTCGGAGGCGATCCGGGAGCTGCTGGACGGCGACGTCGTGGCCGAGGTGGAGCGCTCGCTGCAGCGGCTCGACCCCGATCGGGCGGCGCGGCACGAGGAGGACGCGGCCGACCTGTTGCGGTTCCTGGGCGACCTGTCGGCGGAGGAGGCCGCGCTGCGCGGGGTGCGCGTGGAGTGGCTCGCCGAGCTGGAGCGGCAGCGCCGGGTGATCCGGGTGCGGATCGCCGGCACGGAGCGGTACATGATCATCGAGGACGCGGGCCGGGTGCGCGACGCCCTGGGCGCGGCGTTGCCCGTCGGAGTTCCGGAGGCGTTCACCGAGCCGGTCGAGGATCCGCTGGGCGACCTGCTGTCGCGCTACGCCCGCACGCACGGGCCGTTCCCCGCGGGCGAGGTGGCGTCGCGATTCGGGCTGGGCGTCGCGGTGGTCGCCGGCGTGCTCGACCGGATGGTGGGTGTGGGCCGGCTGGTGCGGGGTGAGCTGCGACCGGGTGGCACGCACACCGAGTACTGCGACGCGGACGTGCTGCGGCGGCTGCGCCGGGCGTCGCTCGCGAAGCTGCGGGCCGAGGTCGAGCCGGTGGAACCGGAGGCGCTGGGCCGGTTCCTGCCCACGTGGCACGGGATCGGCAAGCGGTTGCGCACGGCGCCGACGGCCGACGACGTGCTGTCGGTGGTGGAGCAGCTCGCGGGCGCGCCGTTACCGGCCAGCGGGCTGGAGTCGCTCATCCTGCCGTCCCGGCTGCCGGGGTACTCCCCCGCGCTGCTCGACGAGCTGACCACGGCCGGCGAGGTCACGTGGTGCGGCACGGGCTCGCTCGCCGGCGGTGACGGCTGGGTCGCGCTGGCGCCCGCGGACGTGGCGGATCTGCTGCTGCCGGAGGTGGAGGAGGTCGTGCCGGACACTCCGCTGCACACGGCCGTTCTGTCCTCTATGGACGGTGGTGCGCTGTTCTTCCGGCAGCTGGCCGACCGCACCGGCGCGATCCTGCTCGACGGCGGCGCCGAGGCACCTGCCGACCCCGATGTCGTTGCGGCACTGTGGGATCTGGTGTGGGCGGGTTTGGTCACCAACGACACGATCGCACCGTTGCGGGCGCTGGTGTCCGGCCGTGGCGCGGCGCACAAACCACGCAGCTCCACCCCGCGCGGCCGGTACGCGCGGCTGCGCGGCGGCCGCCCGGCGATGCCCAGCCGCACCGGCCCACCCACGACGGCCGGCCGCTGGGCGCTGGTCACGGCCCGCGAGCCCGACCCGACCCGGCGCGCGCACGCGCGGGCCGAGGCGTTCCTGGAGCGGCACGGCGTGCTCACCCGTGGCGCGCTGGACACCGAACGCGTGAGCGGCGGGTTCTCCGGTGTCTACAAGGTGTTGCGCGCGATGGAGGAGTCCGGCCAGATCGTCCGAGGCTACGTGGTGGAGGGCCTTGGCGCGTCCCAGTTCGCCGCCCGCGGCGCGGTCGACCGGCTACGCGCACTGTCCCGTTCGGACGGTGACGTCCCGGCCGGCGACACGGAGTCCCGCGTCCTGGCCGCCGCCGACCCGGCCCAACCGTACGGCGCGGCGCTGCCCTGGCCCGAGCCAGCCGGGGACGGAAAGCACCGCCCGGGCAGGAAAGCGGGTGCGCTGGCGGTTCTGGTCGACGGCCGCCCGGTGCTGTACGTGGAACGCGGCGGCCGTTCCTTGCTGTCCTTCACCGAGGCGGAGCCCCTCCTGCGAGCCGCCGCCGAGGCCCTGTCCCGCGCGGTCCGCGAAGGCTGGCTGGGCCAGCTGGCAGTACAACGAGCCGACGGCGAGACCGCCCTGACCTCAAACCTGGCCACCATCCTCCGCGACGCCGGTTTCCGCGCCACACCAAAGGGCTTACGCCTCCGCGCATGACCCGACCCGCCACGCAACAACCACCACCGGCTCGAACGCGGCAGTTGGCTCGGCCGACCGGCAGCTACGCCTCCGCGCGAAACCCAGCGCCCACGACGGCCACCGCCACGGGTTCGAACGGCACCTCGACGTAGTTCGCGAGGTCCGCGTCGATGCCGGCGCGGGTCAGGAACTCGGCAGGCTCGAACTCGGCGGCCCGGTGCGCCTGCTCCACGGCGGCCCTGGCCGGTCCCAGGTCGTCGGCCGAGGACCACCTGACCATCGTCACGACATTGAACCGGCCAGGCCCCGAATCCTTCTCCAGCAGGACATCGCCCAGGAAGCCCGCCTGCCGGCGCAGGACGGTGTGGGTCAGCCGGACCTGGGCCCAGAACTCGTCCCTGGCATCGTCCGGCACCTCGAACTTGTCCACTCTGTACACGACCGGCATGGGGGCTCCTTCGCCTCGGTGTCGCGGTGCCCACCACGCTAGGACCTCGGGCTAACTGGAGGTCAAGCCGATTCCGGGGTGTAGCTCAGCACGACCAGACCGGTGCTGTGGGTCTCCACGCCGTTGAGGGAGAAGCGGACCTGGTCGCCGTCGCGGTAGAAGAGGTCGGTTGGCGTGGCCTTGCCGGACAGCACCGGGTGCAGCCAGACGCGCAGCTCGTCGACCAGACCGTTCGCCATCAGCTGGCGGGTCACCAGACCGTAGCCGTACTGCAGGATGTCGCCGGGCTGCTCCTTGAGCGCGCGAACCTCGGCCACCAGGTCACCGGTGCCGCCGATGACCGTCGAGTTCGTCCACTTCGGATCGGTCAGCGTCGTCGACGCCACGTACTTCTTGATGGTGTTCATCGTCTGCGCGAACGGGTCGTCCTCCCCGCGGTGCGGCCACGCGTCGGCGAAGTTGTCATAGGTCTTGCGGCCCATGATCAGGGCGTCGCTGAGCATCAGCTGGCTCGCCGCGACCCGGCGGGCCTCGAGTCCGAAGTAGTCGAAGTGCCAGTCCTGCATGTTCTCGGTGTCGCCGTCGAGCGTCATGTACGTGGCGTTGACGATCTTGCCCATCCGGGTCTCCTCCGCTCGAGCCGGCCCGCCGCCGGCTTCCTGCCCATGCGTCGAGCGGATCCCGGGCGAATCGACACGGCCCGCGGAATTATTCTCGGGACTCCAGCGCGGCGAGGCGGAGCTCCAACTGGTCGATGCGACTGCGCAGCAGCATGACCTGAGCCTCGAGGCTCACCTCCCGCTCCGCGCGGCGCTGGATCCGGGGCGAGCGGGCGGCCCGCTCGACCACCGCGTCCAGCGGGACCAGGCGCTGCGGACCGTTGGGACCGTCGACGAGGCGCGAGCGGATCTCCCCGTTGCGGTACCAGGACCGCAACGCCGACCGCGACACACCGGTGTCCTGCTCGGCCTGCGCGAGCGTCACCCAGGGCGTGTCCTCCAGCTGCGCGAACAGCTCCAGCTCGTCCCGCCAGCGCGACAGGCGGTCGTCCCAGTCCGAGGCTGTCACACCCTGACCTTATCATTGACAGTGTATTGACAGGGTTTTCGACAGCGCGGAACATCGCTGACATGTTCGAGCGATTCACCGACAACGCCCGCGGCGTCGTCGTCAAGGCCCAGAACGAGGCCCGCGATCTCAAGCACGACTACATCGGCACCGAGCACGTGCTGCTCGGCCTGTTCCACTCGCCGAACGGGATCGCCGCGCAGGCCCTGAGCCAGCTGGCGATCACCGCCGAGATGGTGCGCGCCGACGTCGTGACGATGGTCGGGATCGGCACCGAGTCGCTGGCCGGGCACATCCCGTTCAGCCGGCGCGCGAAGAAGGTGCTCGAACTCGCGCTGCGCGAGGCGCTGCAGCTCAGCCACAACTACATCGGCACCGAGCACATCCTGCTGGCGCTGGTGCGGGAGGGCAACGGCGCCGCCGCGAAGGTCCTCGCCAACCACGTCGAGGACGTCCAGGACATCCCCCGCACCGTCGGCGCGCTGATCGAGACCCACACCAAGAGCGGCGGCGGCCCGGTCCGGCCGAGCCGCACCACCGCGGCGGACGAGGTGGTGACCGCGGCCGAGGCCCTCGCGGGCGCCGCGCCGATGGGCAGCCACCACCTGCTCGAGGCGCTCATCCGCGCCGACGGCAGCATGGCCGCGACCGTCCTCGCGCAGCTCGGCGTGAGCCCCGACGCGATCGCCGACAAGGTCGACGAGCTCGACGCGGACGCGACCACCGACGCCACCCCGCAGGAGACCGCCGCACGGAAGATGGAGATCCGGGTCGAGGGCGACGAGGTGCACGTCGTGTTCCGCGACGACAGCACGCTCGGGCTCGCGAAGGCCGTCACCGAGCTCACCGGCGACGACTCGATCCGCGCCAGCGGCCCCCTCGCCGGCCGGTTCGTTCCACTGTGGGCACAGCTGAACGAGCTGCTGCTCGACATGGTGCGGACGCTGAAGCCGGGGGCCGAGGGCGAGGGCCGGGACATCGGCAAGGCCACGCTGCTGGTCCGCCGCGTGCTGCAC
The DNA here is from genome assembly GCA_963841395.1 of uncultured Actinomycetota bacterium. Classification (GTDB taxonomy): domain Bacteria; phylum Actinomycetota; class Actinomycetes; order Mycobacteriales; family Pseudonocardiaceae; genus Actinophytocola. The sequence goes on along the minus strand of CAWJCX010000054.1, from coordinate 85,549 downwards.
GACCGGCTGCGCCGCCGCCAGCCGCCCGGCCAGTCCGGCCCGTCGTCCGCCGGGGGCGCGAGCGAGTGACCACACCCGCCACCGAGCGGGTGCTCGACAAGAACCCACTGGCCCGCGCGGTGTTCGACGAGCTGCACCGGGTGTTCCCGGACGCGGTGCTCACCGCCGACGCCGACACCATCGGGTTCGGCACCGGCCCCGGCTACAAGCACCTCGTGTTCACGGTGCTGCCCGCGAGCAAGCACGTGACGATCGGTTTCGCCCGCGGCACCGAGCTGCCGGACCCGGCCGGCCTGCTGACCGGAGCCGGCAAGGTGCACCGGCACGTCAAGATCCACACCGAGGCGGCCCTGCGCCGCCCCGAGCAGGGCGAGCTGTTCGCGGCCGCCCTGTTCGCACCGTCCTGACGCGACACATCAGGGCTCCGGGAGTCAGCGTGGGGTGAGGATGCAGAACTCGTTGCGTTCCGGGTCGGCCAGGTTCTGCCATGGGACGTCACCCTGGCCGACGTCTACGTGGGTGGCGCCCAGCGCGGTGAGGCGGGCGGTCTCGGCGGCCACCGAGCCGTCCGGGTAGGGCGCCACGTCCAGGTGCACGCGGTTCTTCACCTCGTGCGGGTGGGCCGAGCGGATCAGCTCCAGCCACGGGCCCCGGCCATCGGGATCGCGCAGGGACGCGTACTCCACGCCCGTGCGGACCACCGGCCAGCCCGACGCCGCCGACCAGAAGCCGGCCAGCGCGGCCGGGTCCGCGGCGGCCGCGACGATCGCCGCCACGGCACCGGTGTCCGCGTACTCCGGCCGCGGGTCGAGCACGCAGAACTCGTTGCCGCCCGGATCGGCCAGCACGAACCACGGGACGTTGCGCTGCCCGATGTCGACGCGCTTGGCACCCAGGTCGAGCGCGCGGTCGAGCGTGGCCATCTGCTGGTCCGCGGACGCGCTCGCCAGGTCGAGGTGCAGCCGGTTCTGCACCGTCTTCGGCTCGGCGACCGGGACGAACACGAGGTCGAACCGCCAGCCGTCGTCGGGCGGGGCCTGGAGGTCGACCTCGTCCGACTCCTCGAAGCTGACCTGCCAGCCGAGCAGGTCACGCCAGAACCCCGCCAGCGCGGCCGGATCGGCCGCGTCGACGACCACATTGACCAGTCGCGTGGACATGATCACGACGCTAGCCGACCGCACCGACAAAATCAGTGCGTCGCGAGCCGGAGCAGGTGCCACAGCTGCGAGAGCGCCGCGCGCTCGCCGTCCGGGGTCACCGTGCCGATCGGGCGGCGGCCCCACAGCCACAGGTACATCCCGGCCGGGTCGCTCGACACCGTGGCGTCGACCGACTCGTCCGCCTCGGCCTGCCAGGCCGCCGTGCCGGTGGCAGTGATCTGCGCGATCCACCGCCGGCGGCCGGCCACCACGGCGACCCGGCCCGTCCACGAGTTGGTCACGCCCAGCACGCCGAGCCGGTGGGTGAACCAGAGCGACAGGATCTCGTCGATGCCGTCGAACGCGATCTCGTCGTCGATGCGGCCGCCGACGGTCATCGCGGCCGCCGCCTGCTGCACGTCGATGCGGTGGACCGTGCTCTCGTGCGCGAGCCGACGGCGCCAGAACCCGTAGGTCTGGTCCAGCGGCCACCACGTCGGAGCGCCCTCGTCCGGGTCGTGCGCGGACAGCTCGGCGAGGATGTCGCGATGTCCCGCCCGCAGGTACTCCACCAGGGACTGGCCCGGGATCGGCCCGCGCTGCCAGCGGGTCGGCTGCGTGCCGGCACGCAGCCAGGCCACGACCATCCGGTAGACGCTGCCGACGTGGCGAACCGTCTCGCCCAGGGTCATCCCCTCGGCGAAGCTCACCGGCAGGTGCGGGTCGGCGCCGAGGGCCGACGACGCCAGCAGCCGGCCCTCCACGTCCACGACCTCGAGCAGGCGGCCGTAGTCGGCCAGCGCTCGACCGGTCATGACGAGCCGTGGATCGCGCGCGTGACGAGGTCGACGAACTGACCGGTCTGGCGCACGAGATCGTCCGCGGACCGGGCGTTGACCGTGCGCGTGATGCCGGCCTGCACGGACGCGCGGGTGGCCGAGCAGGACGCGAAGAACGCCGCCCACTCGCGCAGCTCCGGCGCCACCGAGGTGAGCAGCGTCCACACGCTCATCGGCCGCGAGCGTGCCCGGTGCGGGCGGCCGCGCATGGCGAGCAGGGCCGCCGCCGCACGCAGCGCGGCCAGGTAGGCCTGGGCGAAACGCTGGGCCGGCTCGGGGTCGAGCGTCGCGTCGGTGAGCCCCTGTTCGGCCTGGGACAGCAGGGTGAGCGCGGGCTCCGGCACGGACACGGGCTGGTTGTCGCGGTAGTCCAGAGTTGTGGTCACCTGACGCCTCCTCGCGGTCCGAGATCGTCACCAGTCGTGACGACGCGCCGAGGGGAAGCCGGCGGCGCTCGGTGGTGAGGCGCTTCCCCCGCCCCACCACCGAGCTCTGCTCGAACGTTTGTTCGAACGATTCGAGCTTAACTCCGGGCACCGACAGACTCAACCTCGGTCCGGATTTTCAGCGGCGACGCGGGCCACAGATGTGCTCTCATGTGCCCATGGCGTCTCTGGACCACCCCGCGATCAGCAAGCTCTCCGCCGCCCTGCGCGAGGCCGGCCTGCCGGCCGCCGCCGACGGGATCCGCATCCTCGACGACGAGGTGCGCACCGCCGCTGCCGCCGCCGCGGCGCTAGGGGTGCCGGTGGGCGCGATCGCGAACAGCCTGATCTTCCGGGCTACCGAGGGTGACCGCGTCTTCCCGCTGCTGGCGCTGACGTCCGGCGCGCACCGGGCCGACACCACGCGGCTGGCGACGCTGGCCGGGGCGGCGTCGGTCGGGCGGGCCGATCCCGCGTTCGTCCGGGAGCACACCGGCCAGGTGATCGGCGGCGTGGCGCCGGTCGGGCATCCCCGGCCGGTCACGACGCTGGTCGACAACGCGCTCGCGGGCTACGAGGTCGTGTGGGCCGCGGCCGGGCATCCCAAGTCCGTGTTCCCCACGACGTTCGCCGAGTTGGTCGCGTTGACGGGGGGCGTGGCTGCGGATGTGGCGGCCGGGGAGGACAATCACCTGTCGTGACCGCGGTTCCACCACGGGTCGAGCGGTTCGTCCACCTCAACCAGGACGAACTGCGGGCCCGCCTGTCCGAGGCGTTGTCGCTGTACGTCACCGCGATGCGCTATCCCAACGGGACGGCCGAGCAACGTGCGCCGATGTGGCTGGCGCACATGCTGCGCACGGACTGGCAGTGCGTCGCGGCCCTCGACCCCGACGACACGATGGTCGGCATCGCGTACGGCTACCGCGGCGGCGCCGGCCAGTGGTGGCACGAGCAGGTGCGGCGCGGCATCGTGGAGCGCTCGGGCCCGGAGTTCGCCGACCAGTGGCTGGACGACTACTTCGAGCTGACCGAGGTACACGTGCGGCCGGCGACCCAGGGCCGCGGCGTGGGCGAGGACCTGCTGCGCGGACTGCTGGCCCGGGTGCCGGCGACGAAGGTGCTGCTGTCGACTCCCGAGGGTCCGTCGCGGGCGTGGCGGCTGTACTACCGGATGGGCTTCACCGACGTGCTGCGCAACTACCGCTTCACCGGCGACCCGCGGCCGTTCGGCGTCCTGGGCAGAACCCTTCCCCTGTGACGTGAACCCGTGACGTGAACCCCGTGACGTGAACGGGAGCTAGACGGCGGCCAGCGCCTCGACCTCCAGCCGGAACGCCGGGTTGACCAGCGCCACGACCTGCACGAGCGAGCTCGCCGGCGGCGGCCGTCCGGCCGGCAGGAACTCGTCGCGGACCTCCCGGAAGACGGGCAGGTCCTCGAGCGAGGTCACGAACACCGTCAGCTTCACGACGTGGCCGAGGTCCGCGCCCGCGGCCGCGAGCGCGGCCCCGAGGTTCTCGAACACCTGCCGGACCTGGGCGCGGGGCTCCGCCGGGATGTCACCGGCCGGGGACATCGGGACCTGGCCCGACACCACGACGAGGCGGCCGGTGAACGACACCGCGTGGCTGAAGCCGTTCGGCGGGTGCAGGCCCGCCGGCTCGGGGAAGAACTCCGTCACAGCGCGGCCAGCCTCTCGCGCAGCGTGTCCAGGCCCATCTGACCCATCCGCAGCGCCTGCATGTGGAACTCCTTGAGGTCGAAGGACGAGCCCGCCCGCGCCTTGGCGTCGTCGCGGGCGGAGAGCCACAGGCGCTCGCCGAGCTTGTACGCCGGCGCCTGCCCGGGCCAGCCCAGGTAGCGGTCCACCTCGTCGTGGACGAGGGCCTCCTCGGTGATCGTGCGGGTCAGCATGAACTCCAGGCCCAGCTCGGGCGTCCACCGCGAACCCTCGTGGAAACCCGTGCCGCGCGGGATCTCCAGCTTCAGGTGCATGCCGATGTCGATGATCACCCGCGCCGCGCGGAACAGGTTCTCGTTCAGCATGCCCAGCAGGTCGCCGTCGTCGGACAGGTAGCCGAACTCGCGCATCAGCCGCTCCGCGTACAGCGCCCAGCCCTCGCTGTAGGCCGGCACCCACGCCATCAGCCGCTGGTACTTGTTCAGCCGCTTCGACTCGTGGGTCGCCGTCGCGATCTGCATGTGGTGGCCCGGCACGCCCTCGTGGTAGACGATGCTCACCTCGCGCCACGTCGTGAACTCGTCCTTGTCCGGCGGCAGCGCCCACCACATCGCGCCCGCGCGGGTGAAGTCGTCCGACGGGCCCGTGTAGTACGCGCCGGAACCGCCGCCCGGGGGCGCGATCTTGCAGTCCAGCCGCATGATCTCGTCCGGGATCTCGAAGTGCACGCCACGCAGGTCCGCCAGCGCCCGGTCGGACAGGCCCTGCATCCAGTCGCGGAACTCGCCGACCCCGGCGATCCGGTACCGCGGGTCGACGTCGAGCGCGTCGGCCGCCTCGCGAATGCTCGCGCCCGCCCGGATCCGGCCGGCGACCTGCTTCATCTCCGCCTCGATGCGCAGGAACTCCGCCCAGCCCCACTCGTAGGCCTCGCGCAGGTCCAGCCGCGCACCCAGGTACATCCGCGACCACAACGCGTAGACGTCCTCGCCGACCGCGTCCTCCTCCGGCGCCTGCGCCAGCAGCTCGGTCCGCAGGAACGTCGCGAGGTCCGGCGTAGGCCTGCCCCGCCGCGGCCGCGGCGGCGTCGAGGTCGGCGCGCAGCGCGCCCTCGGCCGGCGCCGCCTTCGCGAACGACGCGAAGAACGCCGGCTCGCTGCCCTGCCCGGCCCAGGTCTCGCACTGCTCGGCCACCTTGCGCACCTGCCGGACCGCCGCCACCGTGCCCTTCGCGGCCGCGTCCCGCAGGCTCTGCCGGTAGCCCTCGAGCGTGCCGGGCACCTGGGCCATCCGCGTCGCGATCGTGCGCCAGTCCTCCGGCGAGTCGGCCGGCATCAGGTCGAACACCTGGCGCACGTCCTGCGGCGGGCTCGCCAGCACGTTCAACGACGCGTCGACCAGGCCCGCGTCGTAGACCTCCTTCTCCAGGCCGAGCCGCTCGGTGAACACCGCCTGCGCGTCCCGTTCACCGTCGTCGGCCGGCTCGAGCGCACCCGCCGTGGCCAGGGCCTTCGCGGTCAGCGCGGCCCGCTCGGCGTGGCCGTCCGGGGACAGGTCCGGCAGCCGGTCGTCGTGGCCGGTGATGCCGAGCGCGGTCGCCGTGGCCGGGTCGAGCCGGACGTAGTCGTCCACATAGGAGTCGCACAGGCGGTGCAGGGGGGTGTCCATGGCACCGGACGCTACCCAACCCCGCACGTCGATTTCGACGGAAATCGGCCGTGTCCGGCTGGTGTCCGGCAGTCGGCCGGATGCTGGCAGGATGTGCCGGTGCGCATAGCCGGCCGCGACCAGGTTCGCAGACTGCTCGGGCTCATCGTGCTGTGCGGCGTGCTGATGGTGTCGCTGTCCGGCTGCCTGCGCATTCACGCCGCGCTCGCCGTTTCCTCCGACGACCTGATCTCCGGTGAGCTCGTCATCGCGGCGCTCCCGGTCAGCAAGGACGACAACGGCCCCAGCCTCACCGTCCCGCCCGAGCTGGCCGACCGGGTCAGGACCGAGCCCTACACCGCGGACGGCTACGTCGGCCAGAAGGTCACCCTGTCCGGGCTGCGGTTCAACGACGTCACGCTGCTCGTCGACTCGATCTCCACGCTCAAGCAGTACCGGCTCTCGTTCCGCCGTGCCGGCGACCTGGTCACGCTGGCCGGATCGATCGACCTGACGCGGGTGCCCAAGGAGCGCGCCGACGTGCAGGTCAAGATCGCGTTCCCGGGCCGGATCTCCCAGACGAACGGCGACAACACCGACGGCACGATCAGCTGGGAGCCCAAGCCCGGCGCGGTCACCGAGTTCAGCGCCACCGCGTCGTACTCGGACAAGTCCGGCGTGTCCTGGACCCAGTGGGTGGCGATGGTCGGCGGCGGCGCGATCGGGGTGGCCGTGCTCGTCGTGCTGCTGGCCCTGTTCACCCACCGCCGCAGCATGCGGCTGGAACGCGCGCAGGCACGGCGGGCCTAGCTTCGCTCGGCCGGTCCGCTCAGCCGACCGGCCGTAAGTTCGCCTGGGTCTCCGGGCGGATGGGCGCGAGGTCGAGCCGCGCGACCATCTCCTTCGTCGCCTTCGACAGGTTGAACGTGTAGAAGTGCAGCGACGGCACGCCCTCGGCGAGCAGCCGCCGCGACAGCTCCTCGGTGACGTCCATGCCGGCCGCACGAAACGCCTTCGGGTCGTCGGCCAGCGGGCCGAGCCGGTCGGCCATCGCCTGCGGCACCTGCGCGCCGGACAGCTCCACGGTCTTGGACAGGATCTTCGGCGTGGTCAGCGGCATGATGCCGGGCAGCAGCAGCGCGTCGCAGCCGCGGGCGGCGACCCGGTCGCGCATCCGCAGGAAGTCGTCGGCCTCGAAGAACAGCTGGGCGATCGCGAAGTCGGCGCCGGCCGCGAGCTTGCGCACCAGGTACTCGGTGTCGGTGTCGATGTCGGCCGAGCGCGGGTGGCCGTAGGGGAACGCGGACACGCCGACGCAGAAGTCGCCGAGCTCGCGCACCAGGCGCACCAGCTCGTCGGCGTACTCCAGGCCCTCGGGGTGGCGGACCCACTCGCCCATCGGGTCGCCCGGCGGGTCACCGCGCAGCGCGAGGACGTTCTTCACGCCCAGCTCGGCGTACCAGCCGATGACGTTGCGCAGCTCCGCGACCGAGTGGTCGACGGCCGTGAGATGGGCCATCGACACCAGCGTCGTCTCCCGGACCACGCGACCCGTCGTGCGGATGGTCCGGTCGCGGCTGGACCCGCCCGCGCCGTACGTGACCGAGACGAACGCCGGGTCCAGACCCTCCAACGACCGGATGGAGTTCCACAGCCGCTGCTCGTCCGCGTCGTCACGCGGGGGCATGAACTCGACGGAGAACACCGGCCGGTCTCCCGGAATACGCGCCACCACCGAAGTCATGACCTCCAGGATAGTGATGGCGCGTATTGCGCAACTCGGCTACCAGAAGAGCTCCAGCGGACCCCCGCTGCTATGCCGGCGGTGCCGACCACGCACCATGGTCGCCGTGGCCCCGGCTCCCGATCTCCCCACCGCGCTCGACCGGCCGCTCGACGGCTCCATCGACGGCCCCATCGACGCCGCGGTGCACCGGCACGTGGAGGACTTCCTCGCGCGTTACCTCGCCGAACGCCGGGCCGAGCTGCCCGACCTCGCCCGCACGTTCGCCCAGGCCGTGGACACGCTGTCGGACTTCGCGCTGCGCGGCGGCAAGCGGCTGCGGCCGACGTTCGCGTGGTGGGCCTGGCGCGCCGCGGGCGGCGAGCCGGACGGGCCGCGGGCCGAGGCGGTGTTGCACGCGATCAGCGCGCTCGAGCTGATCCAGACGTGCGCGCTCGTGCACGACGACATCATGGACGCCTCCGAGCTGCGCCGCGGCCACCCGACCGTGCACGTGCGGTTCACCGAGGCGCACCGCGCGGGCGCGTGGCTGGGCGAGCCGGAGCGGTTCGGCACGGCCGCTGCCATCCTGCTCGGCGACCTGGCGCTGGCCTGGGCCGACGACATGTTCGAGAGCGCGGAGCTGGAGCCGTCGATGCGGGCGGCCGCGCGCCGGCCGTGGCAGGCGATGCGGGCGGAGATGTTCGCCGGCCAGTACCTGGACGTGCTCGCGCAGGCCGAGGGCGACGAGTCCGAGGAGCGGGCGCTGGGCGTGGCCCGGCTCAAGACCGCCGCCTACACCGTGGAGCGGCCGCTGCACATGGGTGTCGCGTTCGCCGGCGCCGCGCCGGACACCGTCGAGGCGGTGAAGACGTTCGGCACCGACATCGGCGTCGCGTTCCAGCTGCGCGACGACGTGCTCGGGATGTTCGGCGACACCGAGGTCACCGGCAAGCCCGCCGGCGACGACCTGCGCGAGGGCAAGCGCACGCTGCTGATGGCGATCGGTCTCGACTACGCCAAGCGGGCCGGGCGGCACGCCGACGCCGACCTCATGCGCGCCGCGCTCGGCGACCCCGACCTGCGGCCGGAGACCCTCGGCCGGGTCCGCGAGATCCTCGTCGGGCTCGGCGCGGTCGACGAGCTGGAACGGCGCATCGAGACGCTGACCACCTCCGCGCTCGCCGCACTCGACGCCGCCGGGCTGGCCGAACCCGGCGTCACCCGGCTGCGCGACCTGGCGGTGGCGGCTACCCGGCGGGACCGCTGAATGCGTACCGTCGCCGGGCCCACCGATCACGTGGTCGTGGTCGGGGCCGGGCTCGCCGGCCTGTCGGCCACGCTGCACCTGCTCGGCGCCGGGCGGTCGGTGACCGTGCTGGAGGCCGCGGACGGGCCCGGCGGGCGGGCCGGGTCCGCGGCGATGGGCGGCTACCGGATCGACACCGGCGCCTCGGTGCTGACCATGCCCGAGCTGGTCGACGAGGCCCTCGCCGCGGTCGGCGAGTCGCTGGCCGGGCGCGTCGAGCTGACCCGGCTGGACCCCGCCTACCGGGCGCGCTTCGCCGACGGCACCACCCTCGACGTGCACGCCGACGCCGACGCGATGGCCGACGAGGTGCGCCGGTTCGCCGGCCCGCGGGAGGCCGACGGCTACCGGCGGCTGCGGTCCTGGCTGACCGAGCTCTACCGGCTGCAGCGGGACCGCTTCATCGGCGCGAACTTCGACTCGCCGCTGGACGTCGCCGGCCCGCAGCTCGCCCGGCTCGCCGCGATCGGCGGGTTCGGCCGGCTCGGGCCCGCGGTCGGCCGGTTCGTGTCCGACGAGCGGCTGCGCCGGGTGTTCTCCTTCCAGTCGCTCTACGCCGGGGTCGCGCCGCAGCGGGCGCTGGCCGCCTACGGGGTCATCGCGTACATGGACACCGTGGCCGGCGTGTACTTCCCGCGCGGCGGGGTCGGCGCGGTCGCCGCGGCGCTGGCCGGCGCGGCCGCCGAGCACGGGGCGTCGCTGCGGTACGGCACCGGCGCGGCGTGGCTCGAGCGGCGCGGCGCGCGGGTCACCGCGGTGCGGACCAGCCACGGCGAGCGGATCCCGTGCGACGCGGTCGTGCTGACGCCGGACCTGCCGGTCAGCTACCGGCTGCTCGGCGGGGCGCCGCACCGGCCGGTCCGGGCGCGCTGGTCGCCGTCGGCGGTCGTGCTGCACGCCGGGGTCACCCGCGGCTGGGCCGAGCTCGCGCATCACACGGTGTTCTTCGGCGACGCGTGGGACCGGACGTTCGACGAGATCCTGGTCCGCGGCCGGCTCATGAGCGACCCGTCGCTGCTGGTCACCCGCCCGACGGCGACCGACCCGACCCTCGCGCCGGCCGGCCGGGAGCTGGTGTCGGTGCTGGCGCCGTGCCCGAACCTCGCGACCGGACCCATCGACTGGGAGCGGGTGGGCCCGGCCTACCGGGCCGAGCTGGGCCGGGTTCTCGAAGCCCGCGGGCTGACCGGCTTCGACGCCGCCGTCGAGGTGGAACGGCTGGTCACCCCCGCCGACTGGGCGGCGGCCGGGCTGGCGGCGGGCACGCCGTTCTCGCTGGCGCACACGCTCGCCCAGACCGGCCCGTTCCGGCCGCGGAACCTGGTGCGCGGCGTGGACAACGTGGTGCTCGCCGGCTGCGGCACGACGCCCGGCGTCGGCGTGCCGCCGGTGCTGATCTCCGGGCGGCTGGCCGCGGCACGTATCGCGGGTGCGCCAATTCGTAGCCAAGCCGTCAGCCGGATACCCCACATGTCGGCTCGCTGAGTTGGGATACTCCACGCAGAATGTGCGCCGCCGGTGCCGGCGGCTGAATGGGGAGTCACCATGCGGGGACAGGAGACCGGGCGACGCGGCGCAATGAGGCGCCGGTTCACGTTCGCCGGGCTCGCGGCCGGGCTGGCCCTCGCGGCCGCCGGGTGCACCAGTGCGGTCGCCGGCGAACCGCAGGGCGTCGACATCGGGCCGCTGACCACCGCCGAGGGGACCGCCCAGGCACTGGTCGACTTCGCCGAGGCCGCGGCCGTCCACTACACCGGCTCGCTGGTCGCGGGCGACGGCGCGGAGCTGACCGCGGACGTCACCGCCACGCTCACCGGCGAGGTGGCCGGCACGGTCACCATCAACGGCCTGCCGGCGACCGTCCTCTACGTCGGCAAGACGCTCTACCTCAAGGCCGCCGTCAACTTCTGGAGCGGCATGGTCACCCGCTTCGGCGTCACCTCCGGCGACGGCAGCGCGCTCGCCAACCGCTGGGTCAAGCTGCCCACGTCGCTGCTCGGCGTCGAGTTCGGCGAGGTGTTCACCCCCGACGTGATCGCGCAGACCGCCGGCAAGGTCGACAAGGAGATCGCGAAGCTGGAGCTGACGCACAACGCGAAGGAGAGCATCGCCGGCGTCGACGCGTACTCGGTGCGGGTCGACGGCGGCACCGTCTACTTCGCCACCGCCGAGCCGCACGGCGTGCTCCGCTTCGACCTCGACCACGTCGGCAGCACCGAGAACACGGCGGTCTCCGACGTGGTGCTCGACGTCGCGGACGACTCGCCGGGCGCGGTCGCCTTCTACCAGTCGCTGGCGAAGTCCGCGGGCGGCCTGTCCACCGCGGTCGACGCGCTCACCGGCGTCCAGCAGGGTGCGCACCGCTTCGAGAAGTGCGGCGCGCCGAGCTGCACGCTCGTCGTGGACATCACCAACACCGCGAAGACGGCCGTACGCGTGCACCTGCAGGCCAGCTGGACCGGCGACGGGAGCAAGCTCGGCAACTGCCAGTCGCAGGTCGGCCCGGTGGCGCCGGGCGCGGCCAGCAAGGTCAGCTGCCGGATCACCTCGCCGCAGTGGTCGAGCTTCTTCCAGAAGGCCAACTCGGTGCCCGGTACGCACCCGTACGGCGCGCAGTGGTCCGCGCTGGTCCTCGCCGACCCGCCGGACGTCGGCGACCTCAAGACCTGGGCCGCCGCGAAGCCGGCCGCCCCGGACAACGGCAAGAAGGACGGCAGCCACGCCGTCTACCAGCTCAGCGCGGGCGGCGACGTGTGGAAGTACGGCGTGGTGCCCAACCGGTACTGGCACGACAACGCGTCCGCGCAGCTGCGCGAGTGCATGGCCAGCACGCGCTCGGCGTGCTCGGCGGCGCTGGTGACCGTCGCCGACGACCCGGTGTCGGCGCACGGGCTGGCCGTCCAGCTGATCGCCGACTACAAGTCCCGCAACGGAAAGTGCCCGGTCGGCCAGTGGGTGAGCTGCACGCCTTGACCTCCGGCCCAGACCTGGTGGCCGCCTACCGGGCCTGCCGCCGGATCAACGCGCGCCACGGGCGCACCTACTTCCTCGCCACCCGGCTGCTGCCCGCGGACCGGCGCCCGGCGGTGCACGCGCTGTACGCGTTCGCGCGGCTGGCCGACGAGATCGTCGACGACGTCGCCGCCACCTCGGCCGGCGAGCGCACCCGCCGGCTCACCGCGTTCGAGCGGGACGTGGCCCACGCGCTCGGCGGCGGCGCCGCGGCGAGCCCGGTGCTGGCCGCGCTCGCCGACACCGTGGCGCGCCACCGGATCGACCCGGCGCTGTTCGCCGACTTCCTCGCCTCCATGCGGATGGACCTCACGGTCACCGGCTACCGGACCTTCGCCGAGCTGGCCGGGTACGTGCACGGCTCGGCCGGGGTGATCGGGCTGCAGCTGCTGCCGGTGCTCGGCACCGTCGGCCCGCCCGCGGACGCGGCGCCGTACGCGGCCGCGCTGGGCGAGGCCTTCCAGCTGACCAACTTCCTCCGCGACGTCGGCGAGGACCTCGACCGCGGCCGGCTGTACCTGCCCGCCGACGAGCTGGCCGCGTTCGGCGTCGACCGGGCGCGGCTGCGGCGGGCGCACCGCGGCGGCCCGCCGGACCCGGCGATCCGCCGCGCGCTCGCCCACCTCGTGGCCTACAACCACGCCGTCTACCGGCGCGCCGAACCGGGGATCTCGTTGCTGGCCCGCGAGTCCCGGCCGTGCGTGCGCACCGCGTTCACCCTGTACCGCCGGATCCTCGACGAGATCGCCGCGAGCGACTACGCCGTGCTCGGCCGCCGCGTCGTGGTGCCGGCCCACCGGCGGCTGGGCATCGCGGTGCCGGGCCTGCTCCGCGCCGTCGCGAGCCGCGCGGTCACCGGCCGCGACCGCCGCGAGGTCGTGTACCGATAGCTGCCCCTTCGGGTGCCCGGCGGCACCCCTTGGCCCGGTCCCCGGTCACTGCCCGCGTGCGGACCCGCGCGGCAGAGTTCCGGTGCAGGGCCACGAAAACGGACGTGGCCGGTCGTCGAGGGAGGAACAGTCGATGACAGTCCCAGAGGGAGCCCAGCTCTCCGAGGATGGCAACTATTGGTGGGACGGCGCCGAATGGCAGGCCGTACCGAGCGGTGCCGCCGGTGGCGGTGGTGACCTCGCGGGCGCGCTGGCCGCGCAGGGCATCCCGATCGCGGCCGAGGCGGCCGACGCCGGGTACGTGCAGCAGATGACCGAGCATGTCGGTGGCTGGTACGGCGGGCTCGACGGCACGGACCAGGCGATCGTCGACGCCCTGTCCGCGGAGGGGTGCGACGGGGTGCTGGCCGACCCCGAGGTCGGGCTGGTCAGCGAGGGCGACCCGCTGATCACCGCGTTCGCCGCGAACGACATGACCCTGGGCCAGTCGCTGCAGGCCACCAACCAGGCCCTCGAACAGGCCACCAGCTGAGAGGAGAACGACGACCATGTCTTGGGACGACTTCACGGCGTGCGCCGGCAGCGACGGGCAGATCCTGCTCGAGCTGGGCGAGGACACCGTCCGCCAGCTCGAGGAGTTCTGGGAGGCACGCTCACCCACGATGCGGGCGATCCTGGTCGCGGCCGCCGGGTACGGCGGCAGGTACCTGACGGCCGCGCTGGCCGCCGCCGGCATCGCCGCGGCCGACGCCGTCGCGGTGGTCGCCGGCGGCATCGGGCTGGGCGCGATGATGGCGGTGATCTACGACTGCTACGACCGGCTGTAGCCGATCGTGGCGAGCGGGACGGCGGCCGGATCGGCGCTGGCACTGGCGGTGCTCCTGGGCACCGCCGGCGTGCCGAAGCTGGTCCGGCCGGGCTACGTGGCCGCGGCCCTGCGCCGGGTGTTCCCCCCACCCGGGCCTGGCCGCGACCGCATCGCGATCCTGACCGCGGCCGGCCGGCTGCTGGGCGTCTGGGAGCTCGCCCTCGCGGCAGCGCTGGTCGCCGTCGGGGGCCCGGCGTCGGTGGCCGTCGCCGCCGCGGCGGTGGTCACCTTCGCCGGGTTCCTCGGCTTCGTCGCGGTCGCCGTGCGCCGCGGCGCGTCCTGCGGCTGCTGGGCCTCGCTCACCGAGGGCCCCGCGGGCGGCAGCGAGCTCGCCCGCACGGTCGCGCTGACCGCGGCGGCGGTCGTCCTGCTCGCGGCGCGCCTCGCCGGCTGGCGGGAGGCCGGCGTCGACCTCGCCGCGCTCGGCTGGGCGGGCGCCACGCTCGGGCTCACCTGGCTCGCGGCGCTGCTCGGCGGCCGGCTGCTACCGGTGCGCTCGGCGAAGGTCGCGCGCCGGCTGTCCATGCAGACCGCGCCCACCGCGTCCGGCCGGCTGGCGGCCCGGCTCGCGTTCCTGGCCGGCTTCGTGCATGCCGGTACCGACGCGGAGCGCAAGCGCTACTACCGCGTCCGGGAGGCGCAGGAACGGGCCGCGCGTCAGAGCGCGAGGGCCTGAGCCCTGCGCTTGACCTCGCGGCCGCCCGTGGCACGCAACGCGTCGATCGGCCGGCCGGGGAGCGTGTCGTCCGAGGTGAACAGCCATCGGACCATCTCGTCCGGCGCGAAGCCGGCGTCCGCGAGGACGTTGATGGTGCCGGGCAGACCCTTGACGATCGAGCCATCGGCCATGAGGAACTCGGCGGGGACGCACAGCACGCCGTCGCGGCGGACCGCGACCAGCTGACCGTCCCGCAACGCCTGGCGGACCTTCGTCACGGACAGTCCGAGCCGCTCGGCCACATCGGGCAGGGCCAGCACCTCGACTCCGGGATCGAGCACGTCGTTGGCGGAGGGTGTCGCACTCACGCCATTACGATGCCATACCCGCCAGCCGCGCGCCGCGACGAATTTTCGGCGACTTTTCGCTGCCAGGACACCCGGCCAGGACACAGAATCGACGCCTTCACCACGAGCGGGCGGCGGGCTCCGTACCATCACGCGTGTGGACGAAAGGGGAGCCCGGCTGATCGGTGCGCTGCTCGAGCGGCGGTACCGCATCGACGCGCTGCTCGCGCGCGGCGGCATGTCATCGGTCTACCGCGGACTGGACACCCGGCTCGACCGCCGGGTCGCGATCAAGGTGATGGACGCCCGGTTCGCGGACGACCGCGCCTTCGTCGACCGCTTCGAGCGCGAGGCCCGGTCGGCCGCCAAGATCCATCATCCGAACGTCGTCGCCGTGCACGACCAGGGTGTGGACACGAGCCCCGAGGGCGCGCTGGTCTACCTGGTGATGGAGCTGGTCGACGGCGGCACGCTGCGTGACCTGATCACCGAGCGCGGTCCGCTGGACGTCCCGCTCGCACTGTCGATCATGGAACCGGTGCTGAGCGCGCTCGCCGCGGCGCACCGGGCCGGGCTGGTGCACCGCGACGTCAAGCCGGAGAACGTGCTGATCGGGCACGGCGGCGAGCACGGCACCGCGGTCAAGGTCGGCGACTTCGGCCTGGTCCGCGCGATCTCCAGCGCCGGCACCACGAGCTCGAGCATCATCCTCGGCACCGTCGCCTACCTGTCCCCCGAGCAGGTCACCACCGGCGCGGCGACCGCCCGCGGCGACGTGTACTCCTCCGGCATCCTGCTCTACGAGATGCTCACCGGCGTCACCCCGTACACCGGCGACAACCCGCTGTCGATCGCCTACCGGCACGTGAACGACGACGTGCCGGCGCCGGCCCAGCGGGTCGCGAACCTGCCGCCCGCGCTGGACGAGCTGGTCGTGCGCGCCACCCGCCGCGACCCGGCGACCCGCCCGGCCGACGGCGCCGCGTTCCTCACCGAGCTCGCGAACCTGCACACCCAGCTGGGACTGCCCCGGGTGGCCGTCCCGGTGCCCGAGCCGACGATCCAGGACCGCACCGTGCCGGTGTCGCCCGTGGACCGGGCCCGCGCGTTCGAGCCACCCGCCGGCACGAACAACGACGACGACCCGGAGGCCACGTCGACCA
The DNA here is from genome assembly GCA_963841395.1 of uncultured Actinomycetota bacterium. Taxonomy (GTDB): domain Bacteria; phylum Actinomycetota; class Actinomycetes; order Mycobacteriales; family Pseudonocardiaceae; genus Actinophytocola. The sequence goes on along the minus strand of CAWJCX010000054.1, from coordinate 69,842 downwards.
ACCTGGAGGCCGTCGAGGTCGGCCGGCCCGCCGCGTACGCCAACGCGACGATCATGCGGCCGGCACCGAGCGGCTTCCAGGCGATGGGCCCGCAGGGCACCCGCGCGATGCTGCGCACCGACCTGGACCAGACCCAGCAGTCGGCGCCCTACGGCATGCCCCACCTGGGCCCCGGCTCACCGCCCATGGGCTCACCCGCGATGGGCTCACCGGCCATGGGCGCACCGGCCATGGGCGTCCCGCCGATGCCGCCCCCGCCGAAACGGCCCCGCAACCCCGCCGCGCCCCAGAAGCGGGGCGGCAACATCGTCCTGTGGAGCCTGGCCGGCGTGCTGGCGCTCGCCCTGGTCGCGACGACCATCTGGTGGTTCGCGGCGGGCCGGTACAGCGCGGTGCCGGACGTGGTCGCCAAGCGCCAGCCCGACGCCGAGCAGCTGCTGCTCGACGCCGACCTCAAGCCGCAGTTCACCCGCGAGCACAGCAACGACGTGCGGTCCGGGACGGTGCTGCGCACCGACCCCGCGAAGGGCGCGGAGATCCTGCGCGGCGACACGGTGAACGTCGTCGTCTCCGACGGGCCGCCGAAGGTGCCGGACGTCCAACCCGGCGTCACCGTCGAGGAGGCCAAGGAGGCCATCCGCAAGCAGGGCCTGCAACCCGGGCTCGACGACGGCAAGAACGACTACAGCAACGACGTGCCCGCGGGCAAGGTCGTCCGGCTCGACCCCTCGGCGGGCACCCCGCTCAAGCTCGGGGAACGGGTCGACATCGTGGTCAGCAAGGGCGCCGAGCCCCAGCCGATCCCGGACCTGCGCGGCAAGACGCGCGACGAGGCGTTCGCCGCGCTCCAGGAGGCCGGCTACTCGCCGGTCGACGGGCCGCAGCAGTTCGACCCGGACATCGACGCGGGCAAGGTCGTCGGCACCGACCCGGGCGCCAACAACACCCCGGAGCCGGGCACCGAGGTCAAGGTGATCACCTCCAACGCGATCACCGTGCCCGACGTGACCAACCGGTCCCCGCAGGAGGCGCAGCAGATCCTGCAGGGCCTCGGCCTCCCGGTCCAGGTGCAGCAGATCGGCGGCGCCGGGCGGGTGTTCGGACAGAACCCGGGAGCCAACACCCGGGTGCAGCCCGGCACCACGATCATCCTCTTCACGATTCCCTGACCAGCACGAACGAGTGAAAATCGTCATCGACGCGCGCTCTTGACGCACTGGCAATGCGGCGGACACGCGGTCCTGGTGAGGTGGGACGCATGGCACGACTCAGCGGATTGGACGTCGCGTTCCTGTGCCTGGAGACCCGCGCCAGGCCGATGCACATGGGTGCGGTCGGGATCTTCCGGCCCGCGGGACCCGTCGACCTCGGCTCGCTCGTCGATCTCGTCGCGGCACGCGCGGCCGCGAACCCGGTGCTGCGCAGGCGGGTGCACCCGGTGTGGTTCCCGCCGGGTGGCGCGCGGTGGCGCGACGACGTGCGGTTCGACGCCGCCGACCACGTCCGCGGCTACCAGGCGAGTGACCGGCGGACGTTCGAGGCGTACGCGTCGGGCTGGATGGCCACGCCGCTGGACCTGTCGCGGCCGCCCTGGGACGCCCACCTCGTGACCGGCCTGCCCGGCGGCGAGTTCGCCCTGCTGCTCAAGCTGCACCACTCGCTGGCGGACGGGGCGGGCGCGGTCGGCGTGGCCGGCTCGCTCCTCGACGTGGTGGCCCCGGCCCGGACCCCCGCCGTCCCGCCGCCGGCCGGACCGGCCGACCTGCTCCAGCAGGGCCGCGAGCTGGTCACCCGGGCCGGCGAGGTGCTGCGCGCGACCCGGCGCCCGCCCGTGCCGGCGCTGGCGAGCGGGCGTTCGGCGGGCCGGCGGCTCGCGTTCGTCCGGCTGGACCTCGACGACGTGCGCCAGATCCGCAAGCAGCACGGCGGCACGACCAACGACGTGGCGCTCGCGGTGATCGCGGGCGGGCTGCGGCAGTGGCTGGCGCAGCGGGACCGGCCGGTCGACGGCGTCACGCTGCGCGCGCTGATCCCGGTGAACACGCGCGCCCGCGGCGGCTCCGGCGGCAACCAGCTGTCGGGCTACCTGTGCGACCTGCCGGTGGGCCTCGCGGACCCGGTGGCGCGGCTGCGTTTCGTGCGCTCGACGATGGACCGCAACAAGGCGGCCGGCCCGGCCCGGGGCCCGGGCGCGGTGCCGATCCTGGCGAACCTGATCCCGCCCGCGGTGCACCGGGTGTGCACGCCGGCGGCGGGCGCGGCGGCGTCGCTGCTGTTCGACACGGTGGTGACGAACGTGCCGCTGCCCCCGGTGGAGCTGACGCTGGACGGCGCGCCGCTGCGCGAGGTCTACCCGTTCGCGCCGCTCGCCGCGGGCCACGGCCTCGGCGTCGCGATCTCCCCGTACCGCGACTCCGTCCACATCGGACTCCAAGCGGACCGGGACGCGGTGCCGGACGTCGACGTGCTGGCGGCCTGCGTCACGAAGGCCGCCGCCACGTTGCACGAACGCTGCGCCTGACCCCGCGGGTCAGGAGCGCAGCATCTCCGCCACCAGGAAGGCCAGCTCCAGGCTCTGCTGGGTGTTCAGCCGCGGGTCGCAGGCCGTCTCGTAGCGGCCCGCGAGGTCCAGGTCCGAGATCTCCTGCGCGCCGCCGAGGCACTCGGTGACGTCCTCGCCAGTGAGCTCGACGTGGATGCCGCCCGGGTGGGTACCGAGGCGCCGGTGCACCTCGAAGAAGCCCTGCACCTCGTCCACGATGCGGTCGAAGTGGCGGGTCTTGTAGCCGTTCGAGGACTCGTGGGTGTTGCCGTGCATCGGGTCGCACTGCCAGATCACCTGGTGGCCCGACGCGGTCACCTTCTCGATGATCGGCGGCAGCACGTCGCGGACCTTCCCGTTGCCCATCCGGCTGATCAGCGTGAGCCGGCCGGGCGTGTTGCGCGGGTCGAGCCGCTCGACGTACTCCACCGCCATCTCCGGCGTGGTGCCCGGGCCGATCTTGAGGCCGATCGGGTTCGACAGCAGCTCCACGAGCGCGATGTGGGCGCCGTCGAGCTGGCGGGTCCGCTCGCCGACCCACACGAAGTGCGACGACAGGTCGTACAGCCTCGCCTCGCTGCCGGTGTTGTCCATCCGCAGCATCGCGCGCTCGTAGTCGAGCAGCAGGGCCTCGTGGCTCGCGAAGATCTCCGTGGTGTGCAGCGACGAGTCCTCGACGCCGCACGCCGACATGAACCGCAGGCCCCGGTCGATCTCGGTGGCGAGGGTCTCGTACCGCTCGGCGGCGGCGGTCTTGCTGACGAAGTCCTTGTTCCACTCGTGGACCTTGGTGAGGTCCGCCTCGCCGGCCGCGGTCAGCGCCCGCAGCAGGTTCATCGCCGCGCCCGCGTTCGCGTACGCGCGGATCATCCGGCCCGGGTCGGGCACGCGTGCCTCGGGCGTCGGGACGAGCGAGTTGACGATGTCGCCGCGGTAGACGGGCAGGCCCAGCGCGTCGGTGCCGTTCGAGCGCGGCTTGGCGTACTGGCCGGCGATCCGGCCGACCTTGACGACCGGCATGCTCGCGCCGTAGGTCAGCACGACGGCCATCTGCAGCAGCGTGCGGATGTTGCCGCGGATGTGCGGCTCGGTGTTGTCCGCGAATGTCTCGGCGCAGTCGCCGCCCTGGAGCATGAACGCCTCGCCGCGAGCGACCTCGGCGAGCTTCGACCGCAGCCGGTCCACCTCGGACGGCACGGTGATGGGGGGCACGCTCTCGAGCAGGGTCCGGACCTGGCGAACCGCCCGGGCGTCGGGCCAGTCGGGCTGCTGCGCCGCGGGGCGCAGCAGGGCCTCGTCGAGGCGGGCACGTAGCTCGGGCGGCAATGGCGGCAACTCGGGAAGGGTGTCCACCGGAACATCCACAGTCCAGTTCACGGCCCTAGCGTATCCGCCCCGGTCGCCGTCCTCTCCGCGGACAGCGGCGCCCACATGCTGGAACACCTCGGGCGTTGCCTCCGGCCCCCGATTTCCATTCTCCCAGGCAGGCCCGACAGTTCCGGACGAAAACGCTCGCCAGTTAGCCGGTTGTCCACAAGCCACCAAACCATCCACCGGCACGCCTCCGGGCGGCCGGAACCGTCAGTCCCTGCCGTAGCGTGGAACACAAGGGGACCCCCGGGCGGCTGTCCACAACTCGCGGGTACATCCACAGGTTCGCTCGCGTCAGCCGGAACCGTCGGCCCCGGCCTGTAGCGTTGAAATCGGGGGCCCCCGGGGGAGTTGTCCACAACTCGCCCGGCCGTCCACAGATTCGCGCCCAGCGCCCGGAACCGTCGTCGCTCGCCGGTAGCGTGGAAATCCGGGGACCCCCGGGCCGGTTCCACAACTCGTCGGTATATCCACAGGTTTGCTTGCTGCGACCGGAACTGTCGGCCCCCGGTCGTACGCTGGATTCCGGGGGCCGGAGGCCGAACCGCTACAGCGGCGGCCGGTCGCCCGCCCACGGGTGTGCCCGCTCGACCTGGCCCGCCAGCGACAGCAGCCGGTGCTCGGTGAAGGCCGGGCCGACCAGCTGCACGCCCATCGGCAGGCCCTCCGAGTCGCGGCCGGCGGGCACCGCCGCCACCGGGTAGCCGAGCACGTTCCAGGTCGGGAAGTACGGGATGCCCACTGACACGCCGGCGAGCGTCGTCGACGCACCGCTGCCGTGGTAGCGGCCGATCCGCGGCGCCCGCCCGGTCCAGCCCGGCTGCAGGATCACGTCGTGGTCCGCGAAGAACCCGTGCATCCGACTGTCCAAATCGGACTCCGCGGCCCGGGTCCTGGCCACCACGCTCGCCGGGATCCGCCGGCCCATGGCGGCGATCCGGCGGGTGCGCGGCTCCAGCCACTCCGGGTGCGGCAGCGCGGCGACGTCGTCGGCCACCCCACGCAGGAAGCGGACGATGAACTGCGGGCTGGGCCGCACGCCGAGCGGCGGGTCGGCCTCGACGACCTCGTGGCCGAGCGCGCGCAGCCGCTCCGCCATCTCCCGCACCGCCTGCTTGCGCTGCGCCTCGATCGGCGGCTTGCCCAGCGGCGTGCTCCACGACAGCGCGATGCGCAGCGGACCCGGGTCGGCGTCGGCCGAGTCGCGGTACAGCCCGCCGGGGTGGTCCTCCTCGGCGATCACGTCGAGCATCGCGGCCGCGTCGGCCACCCGCCGGCCGAGCGGGCCGACGCCGGCGAGCCCCTGCCAGTGCTCCTCCGGACCCATGTCGATCAGTCCGCGCGTGGTCTTCAGGCCGAAGATCCCGCAGAACCCGGCCGGGATGCGTACGGACCCACCACCGTCGGAACCCGTTGCCGCGCCGACGATCCCGGCCGCGACCGCGGCGGCCGAGCCGCCCGACGACCCACCCGGCGTGTGGTCGAGGTGCCACGGGTTGCGCGTCGCGCCGCGGGTCAGCGTCTCGGTGAACGGCCACAGGCAGCGGTCGGGCGTGTTCGTGTGCCCGACGAGCACCGTGCCGGCCGCACGCAGCCGGGCCACCGCGGGGCTGTCCTCCTCGACCGGGTCGAACTGCGGGCGCCCGCCCATGCCGGTGAAGTCCCCCGCCACGTCCTGGTCGTCCTTGACCGCGAGCGGCACGCCGAGCAGCGGGGTGCGCTCCCCCGCCTCGAGCCGCCGCTGCGCGTCGGCCGCCGCGGCCCGCGCGGAGTCGGTGTAGACGATCCGGAAGGCGTTCAGCCGCTCGTCGACCGCGTCGACGCGGCGCAGCACCGCCTCGAGCAGATCGGGCGCGGTGACCGTGCCGTCCCGCAATGCCTGTGCCTGCGCGTCCGCGCCCGCCCACAAGAGCTCATCGAGGTCCATGCGCGAAACACTAGTCCCGCACAGCACTTACCTCAGCCGAAGAAGACCTCGGCCTCCGCGTAGCGCTCCGGCGGCACCGTCTTCAGCTCGGCCGTCGCCTCGGACAGCTTCACCCGGACGATGTCCGTGCCGCGCAGCGCCACCATCACGCCGAAGTCGCCGTCCTGCACCGCGTCCACCGCGTGCAGGCCGAAGCGGGTCGCGAGCACCCGGTCGTAGGCCGTCGGCGTGCCGCCGCGCTGGGTGTGGCCGAGCACGACCGCGCGGGACTCCTTGCCGGTCCGCTGCGCGATCTCCTCCGCGAGCCAGGTGCCGACGCCGCCGAGCCGGACGTGCCCGAACGCGTCCTTCTCACCGCTCGCCAGCACCTCGTCGCCGCCCTCGGGCAGCGCGCCCTCGGCGACCACGATGATCGGCGCGAACTGCCGCTCGAAGCGCCGGGTGACCCACTCGACGACCTTCTCGACGCTGAACGGCCGCTCCGGCACCAGGATCACGTTCGCCCCGCCGGCGAGGCCGGAGTGCAGCGCGATCCACCCGGCGTGGCGGCCCATGACCTCGACGACGAGCGCGCGGTGGTGCGACTCGGCGGTGGTGCGCAGCCGGTCGATCGACTCGGTCGCGATGTGCACCGCGGTGTCGAAGCCGAACGTGTAGTCGGTGGCGCCCAGGTCGTTGTCGATCGTCTTCGGCACGCCGACCACGCCGATGCCGTCGTCGGTGAGCCGCTTGGCGACGCCGAGCGTGTCCTCGCCGCCGATCGCCACGAGCGCGTCGATCTCGTGCTCGGCGAGGACCGACTTGATCCGGTCCACGCCGCCGTCGACCTTGTACGGGTTCGTCCGCGACGAGCCCAGGATCGTGCCGCCGCGGGTCAGGATGTCCTCGACGTCGTCGAGGCCGATGGGCTTGATCAGGCCCTCGATCGGGCCCTGCCAGCCGTTGCGGAAACCGACGGTCTCCCAGCCATGGGCCTCGATCCCCTTGCGGACCACGGCCCTGATGACCGCGTTCAGTCCTGGACAGTCACCGCCACCAGTAAGCAAGCCGACGCGCATGTGCCCGATCCTCCATCCGGCCGCTGGAGCCGAGGTCACAACTCGGTCGTGCCCAAAGCGTGCCATCCTCTGGATCGGTGCAGCAACCGGCCCGGGTCAACGGCGCGAGAACCCTCGCTTGGCCCACTCGGCCTCGATCACCCGCCACCGCGCGAGGTTGTGCCGGGCGTCCGCGAGCGCGTCGTGCGCGTCCTTCGGCGGGGCCGGCAGCGGGGGTTTGCCCACGTCCTCCCACCGCTGGCGCAGCTCGCGGGTGAACCGGGGCAGCTCGCGCGGCAGGGCCGGCATGTCGCCCCAGAGCTGGGCGAGCGCGACGTGGTCGTAGGCGGCGAACCAGGCCCACAGCTCCACCCGGTCGCGACCGCGGTTCAAGAACGTCAGCAGCCGGTCGCGCATCGCGGCGCGGTCACACCAGGCGGGATCCGCCGGCGACGGCAGCTTGTCGAGCACGTTCTCGCGCACCCACGGGCCGGCCCGGCCGGGGTCGAACTCGGTCGACACGGCGTAGAACTCACGTCCGTCCTCGTCGACGACACCGATCGACACCAGGTCGATGGTGGTCCCGTCCTCGATGAACTCCGTATCGTAGAAATACCGCACCGATGAAGGTTAGTGGGGCCTGCTATCCGGCCTCTGTCTCGGGGATGCGGTCGGCCTCGGACGCGGTGGTGCGACGCTCCTGGGTCGGCAGCGCGGCGGGCTCGCCGGCCTCCTGCGCGGCGAGCAGCTCCTTGGCCTTGGCCGCGTAGATGTCGACGTACTCCTGACCGGACAGCTCCATCAGCGCGTACATGATCTCGTCGGTGATCGACCGCTCCACGAAGCGGTCGCCGGACAGGCCCTCGTAGCGCGAGAAGTCCATCGGCTTGCCGATCTTGATGCGGATCTTGTGCGGGCGCCACATCTTCGAGCCGATCGGGTTGGCCTTGTCCGTGTCGAACATGGCCACCGGGATGACCTTGACGCGCGACTCCAGCACCATCCGGGCCAGCCCGGTCTTGCCCTTGTAGAGGCGGCCGTCCGGGGAGCGGGTGCCCTCGGGGTAGATGCCGAGCAGGTGGCCCTCGCTCAGCAGCCGGGTGCCGGTGTCGAGCGCGGCCTGCGCGGCGGCGCCGCCGGAGCGGTCGATCGGGATCTGGCCCATGCCGGTGAAGAACCACTTCTTGAGCCGGCCCTTGACGCCCGGCTGCGTGAAGTACTCGAGCTTGGCCGGGAAGGTGACCCGCCGCTTGAGCATCAGCGGGAGGAAGAAGGAGTCCGCGACCGCCAGGTGGTTGCTGGCGAGCATGGCGCCGCCTTTGTCCGGAATATTCTCCGAACCCTCCACCTCGGCCGGAAGAACAGTCGTAGCAGCGGACCGAGCAACACGTTCTTCATCCACCAGTACAGCACCGCTACCCGCGCCTCCCGCTTTGCCGGCCGCTCAACCCGTTTGTCGAGGGTACGAAGGGTGTGTGGCCGGCACAATCCTTCGGCACCCGAATGTCGGAACATGTAACAGTGGACACCACTCGGGAGACACTCTTTCCCGCCACGGTACTCAACGAGTAAACAAGCCGAAGTGATCCCGCCAACCGCGGCACCGGTTCGTGCGACGATGGCCACATCACCTGCTCATGCCCGATCGTGAGGGAGGCCCAGGTGTCCGACCGGCCGGAGGACGTCGACGCCGCGTTCGCGGCCATCGTGGCCGACCTCGAACGGGAGGGCGTGGGTAGCCACCTGCCCGACCTCGACGAACCCGCCGAGAAACGGGACACCGAGGACGCCGCCCCGGCGCCTCAGCCCGCCCCGCCGCCCGCCGCGTGGCGCGGCCAGGAGGGCGAGTGGGACTGGTCGTGGAGCACCGAGGAAGAGCACTACGTCCCCCCGGAGCCGCCACCCCTGCCGCGGCTGCGCCCGCTGACGGTCGTGGCGCTGGTGCTCATCCTGGCGGCGGTGGTCCTGCTGGTGCTGCCGGGCGTGATCGGCCTGGACCCCCGCATCGGCACGCCGATCGCGCTGGTGGCCCTCACCTGTGGCGGCGGGATGCTGCTGCTCCGCATCCGCCAGAAGCCCCCGGACGACGACCGCGACGACGGCGCCCAGCTCTGACCCCCGCGCGGCCGGTCAGCCGCCGTCCGCGGCCAGCGTGGCGGCGCCGACCATGGCGGCGTCGTCGCCCAGCTGGGCGGTGCGGATCCGCGCCAGCGGGCGGTAGCCGGCGCCGGTGATCATCCGCTTGTAGTGCTCCCGCGCCTCGTCCAGGAACAGCGGCGCGGACTCCGACACCCCGCCCGCGATGACCACGATCTCCGGGTCGTAGATGTCCGCCACCAGCGCCAGGCCCTCGCCCAGCCAGCGTCGCCAGGTCGGCCATCGCGCGCTGGGCCAGCGGGTCGCCGTCGCGGGCGGCGGCGGCCACCTTCCGGCCCGTGACCGCGCGCTTGTCGACCGCCACGTCACGGCCCAGCACCGTCGACTTGCCGGGGTACTGCGCCAGCAGCTCGACCGCCGTGGCCGACAGCGCGGTCCCGCTGCAGTACCGCTCCCAGCAGCCCACCTTGCCGCACGGGCACGGCCGCCCACCCGGCACGAGCGACAGGTGGCCGAGCTCCGGCGCGACGCCGTACGCGCCGCGGAACAGCCGCCCGTCCAGCAGCAGCCCGCCGCCGATCCCCGTGCCGATCGCGACCAGCAGCGCCACCCGCGAACCCCGCGCGGCACCGAACCGGTACTCGGCCAGCACCGCCGCGTTGGCGTCGTGTTCCAGGACGACCGGCAGGCTCAGCCGCGCGGAGATCCGGTCCGCGACCGGCGCGTGGCGCCACGCCAGGTGCGGCGCGAACATCACCGAGCGCCGGTCGGTCGTGACGAAGCCGGCCACCGCCAGGCCGACGCCGGTCACCCGGTGCCGCGTCGCGAGGCTGCCGACGGCGGACACGATCGCGTCCTCCAGCGCCCCCTCGCTCGTCGGCGTCGGCGCGCGGGCGGTGTCGAGCACGTTGCCGTACCGGTCCACCACGCCCGCGCGCACGCTGGTGCCGCCGATGTCCACGCCGATGGTCGTCTTGGCCTTCAAACCTGCTCCGGATCTCCCTTGCGCCGCACCGGGATCCGCTGCACCCGCGGCCGCGCGCCCGGCGCGGGCCGCGGCGGCGGGGTGAACCCCGGCATGTGCGGCGCGCCCGGCTGCCAGCGGTCGGCCAGCACCGCGCGCAGCAGCGCCACCAGATCGGCCGCCCGGTCCAGGCTCCGCGCGGCCAGCTCGTTCGGCTCGCCCCGCACCAGCGCCACCACCGCGCACGCCGGGCACCGGCAGGACGACCCGGCCGGCGCGGACGCCGACACCCGGTCCAGCCACGGACCGGCCCGCTCGGCCACCGCGTCCAGCAGCAGCCGCAGCTCCTCCACCAGCCGGGTACCCGGCTCGACCGCGGTCACTCGGCCGCCTCGAAGCGCAGCACGAGGCCCCGGTCGTCGACGAACGCGTCGGTCACCGCGTGCCCGCGCAGCAGCACGGGCAGCGCGACGAGCCGGCGCACCCCGTCGACGGTCACCGCGAGGTCGTCGCCCACCCGCGCCAGGTCCAGCTCGGCCGAGTCGGACAGCGGCACCGCGACGGTCAGCTCGTAGCCGCCGTCCCCGAGCGGGCGCAGGTCCAGCAGCGGCCGCAGGTCGCCCGTGCCGCCGAACGGCTCGGCCAGCGGGTCCGCGTCGCCGTACAGGTCGTCGGCCAGCGCCAGCAGCGGCGCCACGCCCACCGGCTCGGCCGGCCGGTGCTCCACCAGGTGCACCCGCAGCGGCGTCGACGCCGCCAGCTCGGACAGCACCGCGTCCTGCTCGGCGCGCCGGGTGCGCAGCCAGCTCGCCGCCGGCCCCTGCCACATCCGCGCCCGCGGCACGAGCCGGTTCGCCACCAGGCTGTCGACCCGGATCCCGCGCAGCGCCAGGGCGGCCAGCGTGCGCCGGGTCTCCGCGACCACCAGCCGCTCCGGCGTCAGCACCAGCCGCACGCTGGTCACCGCCGGGTCGACGAGCAGACGGCGGAGCTCGCCGAGGTGGGTGGCGAGCCGGCCGAGCGCGGAAGCCTTGGCACGCAACGAGGGTACGAACAGCCGGTCGACGTAGGCCGCGACCGCCTCGGGCAGCGCCAGCAGCCGCAACGTCTCCGCGGTCGGTCCACAGTCGACGACCACGACCTCCCACGGGCCCTGCCGCGCGAGCCGGGCCACCTCGGTGAGCGCCAGCAGCTCGTCCACGCCGGGCAGCACGGTCAGCTCCTCGGCGTCCAGCTCGTCGAGTCCGGCGCCGGCGAGCCAGCCGCGCAGCTGGCCGCGGATCTCCTGCCAGGACTTGTCCACGAGACCGCGAGCGTCCACATGGGCCGCATACAGGCAGGTGTCCACTTCGGATGGTTCGGCGGTCAGCGGCCGGCCGAACACGTCGCCGAGCGAGTGGGCCGGGTCGGCGGAGGCGACGAGCACCTTGCGGCCGCCGACCGCGAGGCGGGCAGCCGTCGCCGCGGCGAGGGTGGTCTTGCCGACCCCACCCTTACCGGTGAACAGCAGAATCCGCGCCCCCGCCATGGAAGGGCCTACGCGCCCTCGACCCGGCGCTTGAGCTCCTTCAGCGCGATGTCCATGATCATCTTCTCGGCCTTGCGCCGGAAGAGGCCGATCATCGGCACGGCCAGCTGGACCGAAAGCGTGTAGGTGACCCGGGTCTTGTCGCCTTCCGGCGCGAGCAGGTAGCGGCCGTTCTGCGCACGCTGCATCTGCCCCTTGACGAGGTCCCAGGTGACCGACAGGCCGTCGGGAGCCCAGTCGTAGGCGAGCGTGTAGACGTCCTTGAACGGGCCCGCGTCGAGGGTGAACCGCACCTGTTTGGCGTTGCCGTCCGGGCCCTCCTCCAGGACCTCGGTCTGCTTCACGGCGTTGGCCCATTCCGGGTATGCCGGGAAGTCCGCGATCACCGGCATGATGCTCTCCGGTGGCGCGTCGACCACGATGGACTGGGTGGACTCATCGGCCATGCGGGGAGGCTACCCGGTCGGCCCGCTACCAGCGCAGCACGTAGGGCCGCTGGGTCCGCTGGAAGTGGCCGACGTTGGCGCATTCGGTATACCCGAGCCGCATCCGGGACGAGAGCGGCTGGTGTACGTGACCGAACACCGCCCACCGCGGCGACCGCGTGCGGATCACGTCGAGCAGCGCGGCCGACCCGTGCTCGGCGCGCCGGGACACCACGTCGTAGGTCAGCTCCGGCACGTCCGGCGGGACGTGGCTGCACAGCACGTCCACGCCGCCGAGCTTCGCGACGTCGGCCGCCAGCTCCTCCTCGGTGCGCAGGTACGGGTGGAACACCCCGCCGCGGCGGCGGACCGCGCCGGGCGGCAGCAGCGCGCCGCCGACGAAGCCGAAGCGCAGCCCGCCCAGCTCGACCGTCTCGCCGTCGAGGATCCGGACGTGCTCGCCCGCGTAGTCGGGCCACAGCGTCCGGCACGTCGACGTTGCCCGGCGTCGCGAAGGTCGGCACGGTCATCGCCGCGAAGATGCGGGCGTACTGGTCGCGGATCGCCTCCTCGACGACCGCGGCCGGGTCCTCGAGGCTCGTCCACAGCGACCGCGCGAACGCGGCGACCTCGTTGTGCGCCCGCTCGCGGCGCAGCTTCGCGAACGTCGCCATCGCGTCCGGGACCGAACACCGCGCCCATGATCCCGCCGGCATGGTCGTGGTAGTCGACGAAGTCGATCAGGTCACCGAGGACCACCAGCGCGTCGGCGCCGTCCCCGGCCTTGGCCAGTGCCTCGGCGTTGCCGTGCACGTCTGACACCACGTGGAGCCGCACCAGTCCGAGGTTACTTTCCCGCGGGCGGACACCCCGGACGGCGGCCACCCTCCAGTCGGGTCTTGAGGTCCAGGGCGACGGCCTTCGCGGCGAGCTGGCGGCGGGTCTTCTCGCGGTGCAGCCGCGCCGGGCGCTGGGCGGCGCCGGGCGGCGGGTCCGCGCGCAGGAAGTAGTGCAGCACCGTGCCGTCGAGCATCGGCTCGAGCCAGACCTCCATCGTGCCGACCAGCGCGCCGCGCACGGTCCAGCGCAACCCCTCGTCACCGCGGTCCGCGTAGACCTCCAGGCGCAGGTCGGGCCAGAACCGGCGCCACGACCCGGGATCGGCGAACGCCTTGGCGACCGACCCGGGCGGCACGGCGAGAAACGTCTCGTCGATCACATCCACCGCTGGCACCCGTGCAGCATGTCATGTGACGTTCGCGCTAGTTTGCCCGTGTGACCGCATCGGAGAGCCTGACCGACATGGTCTGGGCGAACGCGGAGCGGTTCGGGGGCACGATCGGGGTACGCCGCCGGACCGACGGCTCCTGGCTGGACGTCACCACCCGCGAGTTCGCCGGGCAGGTGCTCGACGTCGCCAAGGGGCTGATCGCGGCCGGACTGCGGCCGGGCGACCGGATCGCGCTGTACGCGGCCACCCGCTACGAGTGGACGCTGTTCGACTTCGCCGCGTGGGCGGCGGGCTGCCAGACCGTGCCGATCGACCCCGTGGCGCCGGCCGAGGAAGTCGAGTGGGTCCTGTCCGACTCGGGCGCCTGCGCGGTCGTGCTGGAGACCACCGCCCACCGCGAGACGCTGCGCCGGATCGTCGACCGGCTGCCCGAGCTCGGCTGGGTGTGGCAGCTGGACGGCAGCGTCGAGGGTGACCTGGACGCGGGCGTCGTGCCCGCTGTCGCGGAGCTGACCGAGCTGGGCGCGGAGGTCGACGACGCGGTCGCGCACGAGCGCCGGCGCGCGGTGGCCGCCGACGCGGTCGCCACGCTGGTCTACCCGTCCGGCACGGCCCACGCCAAGCGCGTCGAGCTGACCCACCGGGAGATGCTCGGCGAGGTCCGCGCCGCGATCTCGGCGTACTCGCCGCTGGTGCGGGCCGGCAACTCGCTGCTGGTCCTGCTCCCCCTCGCCGACCTCGGCGCCCGGCTGCTGTCGCTGGCCTGCGTCTACACCCGGACCACCCTGGGCCACGTGGCCGACGCCGCGGACCTGGCGACGGACCTCGGCATGTTCCGGCCGCGCACCATCGTGGCCGGCACGGACCTGCTGCGCGACCTGCACGCGGCGGCCCGGCACAAGGCCGCCGCCGAGGGTCGCTCGGCCGTGTTCGACGCGGCGGAGACCGTCGCCGTCCGCTACGGCGGCCGGCCCAAGCCGTCGCTGGCGCTGCGCCTGCAGCACGCGGTCGCCGACACGGTGGTCTACCCCAAGCTGCGCGCGGCGTTCGGCGGCCGCTGCGTCGCGGCGATCACGTCCGGCGAGCGGCTCGAACCGGCACTCGTCCGCTTCTACCGCGGCATCGGGATCGCCGTCCGCGGAGGCGCCGTCCGGCCCGATCGTGCACCCGATGTGACGATCCGTGCAGCGCCGCTTTCCCGCGGGTGGTCACCGGGCCGACAGTGACGGTATCGCCCAGACGGGAGAGGACGGGGCCGTGGAGAGTCGGGTCATCGCGCGCAAGGCAGCCGAGCAGCTCATCGCGCATCGCAACAAGCTGGCCGGCAAGGCGGAGGACGCGTACCTGGCGTACGCCGCCCTGGACACGGCCGCGAAGACGGTCGAGCGCCACCATCACGACCACAAGTCGGGTGCGGCCACCGCGACCAGCCACTGGGACGGGCACAACGCTGCCGGGTTCGACCGCCGCGCGCGGCGGATGACGAAGGCGCTCGGCGCCACGGCGTCCGCGTCCGCCAAGGCCGCGGACGTCGTGTCCACCACGGCCGCGTCGCTGGACACCCATCACAAGGCGGTCGTGACCCTCGTCGACGAGTACACCGACAAGGCGACCCGGCTGCTGGACGCCGCCCGCGGCGTGACCGGCGCGGGCTCGCAGGGTGCGCTGATGCGGGCGGTCGGACAGGTCGTCGACCTCGCCCGGGACTACACGAACGAGTCGACCAGGCACCTGCGGACCGTCAACGGCCAGATGAAGGACGCCGCCCAGACGCTGGGCAAGCTCGAGAAGACCGTCGAGCACGACGGGTTCGCCGACCCCGGCAAGCACAAGCGCCACCCCACCGCGACGAAGAAGAAGTCCGCGCCGCCGAAGACGAAGTCGGGCGTGCGCAACAAGATCAAGAAGATCGCGCAGGGCCAGCTCGGCTACCACGAGGGCGCGGGCAACCAGAACAAGTACGGGCCCGACCGGGCCGTGGTGCTCGAACTTCGCCACCTGGGTGTGGCAGAAATCGGGCGTGGACATCGGGATCCTGCCGTTCACCGGCGACGTCTACCACTGGGGCCAGGAACACGGCCTCGCCTACGGCAAGCACAACCTCGACGCCGCGAAGCCCGGTGACGTGCTGCTCTTCGGCACGGGACCGGACAGCCCGACGACGAGCACGCACATCGGGGTCGTGGAGAGCGTGCACGGAGACAAGGTGACGTTGATCGAGGGCAACTCGTCGGACAAGGTGCAGCGGGTGACGCACACGCTGTCCAGCTCGACGTTCTACGGAGGGGTGCATCCGCGATGACGGAGATCACGGGGTCCGCCACCGATCGCGGGATCCGGGTGGACGTCCACCCGGGCGGGGCGCTCTCGGCGCTGTCGCTGGACCGGCGGTCCATGGCGCTCGGGCCGCAGGCGCTGTCCGCCGCCATCCTCGCGGCGGTCGACGAGGCCACCGCGGTCGCGAACCAGCGGACGAAGGCGGCGCTGCGCGAGGCGCTGGACGGGCTCGGCGAGGACGAGCTGACGCTGCTGGGCCTGAACCAGGACGTCGCCCTGACCGAGCGCGCGGAGGCGACGACGCCGGACTCCTGGAGGATGTCGTGACGTACGAGGCCTACTCGGTGGAGCAGCTCCTCGACGCCAACGGCGCGATGAACGAGCGGGCGGACGGGCTGTTCGAGCGGCTCGGCCGGATCGCCGCGTCGGCGGCCGACCGCGGTGTCGAGGTGCGGGTGAACCTGGAGGGCCGGCTGGTCGCCCTCGACCTGTCCGTCGAGGCGATGGGCCTGGAGCCCGACGAGCTGGCGGCCGAGATCTTCCGGCTGACCCAGGAGGCGTCGGCCGTGGCGCTGGCCGAGGGGCTCGCCGCGCTCGAGCCGGTGGCCGGCGCGGAGCTGACCGCGGAGCTGTCGGACATCATCGCCGCGCGGCCGCAGCCACGGCCCGCCGAGCCTGTCGAACCCGCGCCCGCCGCCCCGCCTGCGCCGCGCCCCCGGTCGCTGGACGACCACGACGACTTCTCGGCCATCGAGTCCTGGGCGGTACCTGGGTAACCTAGCGCTTGCCCTTCGCTACCGAGCCAGTCGGCGAGTGGGGCAATCCCGGAAGCGAGGGCCAGGATGGTCAACACCCGCTACTTGACGACCGCGGTCGAAGATCATGTGCGGGATGTGTTGTCGGCAGAGCACCAGATCGTGTTCCACCGGCAGCGGGCACGGCTCCAGCCCGGCGGCTACCACGAGTTCGACGCGGTGTCGGACAACGGCCGCATCGTGGCGTCGGTGAAGACCGCGGCGGCGGGCGGGCGGCACCCGGCCGGCACGCTCACGAACTGCCTCGCGGAGCTGTACCTCCTGTCGATCGTGCGCGCGAACAAGAAGATCCTCGTGCTGACCTCCCCCGACTTCCACCAGATGTTCGTGGCGGCGATGGCCGGCAAGATCCCGAACGGCATCACGGTCATGCACGTCCCGCTGCCCGCCGAGATCCAGGCGCGGGTGGTGTCCGTCCAGCAGGCCGGAACGGACGAGATCCAGCCGGTCCTGGACGCGGACGAGCTGCGCGCGGTGGGCGGCCGCTAGACACCCGAGCCCTGGGGCGGACGGTCAGTAGGCGCTGCCGTCGAGCAGGCGGGCCAGGCGGGTGGCGATGTCGTCCCAGCGCCAGTGGCCCGACACCCAGCGGCGGCCCGCCTCGCCCATCTCGCTCGCCCAGGTCGGGTCCGCCAGCAGGTCGGCCACCCGGTCCGCGATCTGCGTGACGTCCCGGCCGTCGACGACGTTGCCGGTGACCCCCTCCAGCACGGTCTCCGGCGCGCCACCCGACTGGCCGGCGACCACGGGCAGCCCGGACGCGGACGCCTCCAGGTACACGATGCCCAGGCCCTCGACGTCCAGCCCGCGGCCGTGGGTCCGGCACGGCATCGCGAACACGTCGCCGGCGACGAAGTGGGCGGGGAGCTCGTCCCACGGCACCCGGCCGGTCATGATCACGTGCTCGCCGAGGCCGAGCTGGTCGGTCATCGAGCGCAGCCGCTCCTGGTACGGGCCGCCGCCCACCAGCAGCAGCGCCGCCTCCGGGACCCGCTTGCGGATCCGGGGCAGCGCCCTGATCAGCATGTCCTGGCCCTTGCGCGGCCACAGCCGCGACACGCACACCACGGTCGGCCGGTCGCCGAGGCCGTAGCGGGCGCGGAGTCTCCTTGCGTGCGGCGAAGTTCGGCTGGAACTGCTCGGTGTCCACACCCGACGGCAGGTACTCGAGCGCCGCCTTCGGCCCGAACGCGGCCGCGAACCGCGAGCGGGTGTACTTCGACACGAACGTCACCACGTCGGTCGTCGAGCCGATCCGGCGCAGCGCCTGACGCGCCACCGGGAGCATCGACCAGCCGACCTCGTGCCCGTGCGTGCTGGCCACGACCCGCCGCGCGCCCGCCGCCCGCAGGTTGGGCCCCAGCAGTGCGAGCGGGGCGGCCGCGCCGAACCACACGGTGTCGCACTGCTCGGCGCGCAGGATCTCGCGCGCCCGCCGCGCCACGGCCGGGGTCGGGAGCATGAGCCCGCCGTCGTGGCGGATCACCGGGAAGGGCTGCGCGGCGTCGAACTCGGGATGCGAGCCGGTGCTGTCCTGCCACGACGGCGCGTAGACGACCAGGTCCTGGTCGGGCAGCCGGGTCACGAGCGCGTGCAGGTAGGACTGGATCCCACCCGGGCGGGGCGGGAAGTCGTTCGTCACCAGCAGGGTCCGAGCCACCGGCAAACCCTACTGGAGGGCGTCGCGCAGGTACCCCTGCCAGTCCCCGACCAGCTTGGCCCGGTCCACGCCGAGCACCTCGCGCAGCAGGTCGTCGGTCCGCCGCGCGGAGGCCGGGCCGACCGCGGCGAGCGTGCGGTACAGCTTGACCAGCCGGGGCTCGCCCCACCGGTCGGCGACGAACCGGGCCAGCGACCAGCTCTGCTGGTAGGCCTGGTCCAGATCGGCGCCGCTGGTGCGGAACGCGCGGTCCTCCGGCAGCGACGTGGGCGGGCCGTTCTCACGGACCTGCTTGGCCAGGTCGGGTGCGCCCTCCTCGAGCGTCACGCCGCTGTCGCGGTAGCCGACGTAGTCGGCGAAGCCCTCCAAGAGCCAGGTCGGCGAGCCGTCGACCGTGTCCGCGCGGGCGGCCAGGTGCGTGATCTCGTGCCGCAGCACGACCCGCAGCGACGGGATCGACAGCGCGCGCACGCCGTTCGGGCTCAGCACCACCCGCTGGCCGGTGACCGTGCGGCTGGCGTTGTCCACCCGGTCGGCGACGGCGACCGCGACCACCGAGTTGACGGGGAAGTCCGGGCCGACCAGCGTCTTCATCTCGCCGGCCGAGTCGGGCAGCATCAGCACGACCCGCTCGGACCACGACGTCGGCCAGATCTCGCCGACCGCGCGGACCGACGGGTCCAGCTCCCGGGCCAGCCGCTCGACCATCTGCTCGTTGCCGGGGTGGCTGAGCACGATGCCGTGCTCGGTGGCGGTCACGACGCACGGCCCGAAGTCCCACGGCCCGCGCCAGCTGCGCCGGCCGAGCTTGTCGAGGGCGTTGTCGGAGCGCAGGTACCAGGCGCCGTCGTGGCGGGCGAACAGGTAGCCCATCGCGCGGTTGGTGGGCGTGACGTCCCCGCCGCGCAGCGCGTAGCGCAGGTCGACCGCCGGGGCCCACAGCTCGTCGGCGCCGGCGGACACGTCGTCCGGCAGGTCGTCGACGTCGAGCGTGTCGTCGGCGTGCAGCTGGTAGGCCCAGGTCGAGAACGGCACCTTCGCGAGGTTGCGGAACAGCTGCCGCTGGTTGTAGGCGAAGATCTTGTCCGCGGCCGGGTCGACGGTGGCCAGGAACGCCCGCTCGTCGTGGTCGCGGACCGCCTGCGCCCGCCGGGCGAGCACGTCGGTGATCGCCTCCGTGCGGGACTCGTCGGCGTCGTCGGACGGTCGCGCGGGAGTGGCCGCGCCCATCGGCTGGCCGGGCCCTGGGGCCACCGGAAAGGGCGACCGACCCGGAACGGCGACCAGCGCGAGGCCGCCGAGGAGGACCACGGCCACGGCCGCGCCGAGCCACGTTCGCAGGCCGGCCCGTCGAGTCACAACTCAGATGCTAGGGGCTGACGAGAATCGGGGCCGGTGCGCCATGGCACCGGCCCCGATTTCCGTGATCTCTGTTGGGTCAGCCGGCCAGCCGCCGGGCACCCAGGTAGTCCTGACCCGCACCGGTCGGGGCCTCGGCGGTCTTCACCGGGACGCCCTCGGTGGAGGCGTGCACGAGCATGCCGTCGCCGATGTACATCGCGACGTGGTGGATCGAGCCCGGGCTGCTGCCGTAGAACAGCAGGTCGCCGACCTGCCATTCGCCGTAGGACACGGACTTGCCCATCTCGTACTGCGCGCGGCTGGAGTGCGGCAGGCTGATGTTGGCCGCCGCGTACGCGAACATCGTCAGGCCCGAGCAGTCGAACTCGTTCGGGCCGTCAGCGCCGTAGACGTAGGTCTTGCCGCGCTGCTGCATGGCCACCTCGGCGGCCGTGCCGCCCGCACCGGGCGGGCCGAGATAGACGCTGTTGTCGACCGGGCCGGCGAGCGCCGCCTGGTCCGAGCCGTTCAGGTTGTTGTAGGCGATCTGGACCTTGTTGATCTTGATGTCCAGGTCGTTCTTGGTCTTGGTGACCTTGGCCAGCAACGTCTTGGCGGCAGCGGTCGCGTCCCGCGCACTCTTCTGCGCGGCCGCGGCCTTGCCCTGGGCGTCCGTCGCCAGGTTGACCGCACCGGTCAGCTTGGACAGCGCTTCCTCGTTGTCCGAGGCAAGCACGCCGAGCGCCGCGGCCCGCTCGAGGAAGTCGTCCGCAGACGACCCTGTGAGCAGAGCGGACAGCTTGTTGAACCGGGCGCCCTGGAAGGACGCGTTGGTCAGCACGTCGACCTTGCCGCGGAAGGCCTCTTCGTCGCCGGCGGCCTGTGCCATGGCCGCCTTGGCGGTCTTGAGATCGGCGTTGGCCTTGGTCAGCTGCGCCCGCTTCTTGTCCAGGTCGGTACGGGCGCCGAGGAGATCCTCGTTCACCTGTTCGGCCTGGGCCGTCAGCTTCTTGTACTGGGCGAGCGCCTCGGACGCTGTGTCGGGTGGGGGTTCCTGATGCGCGGGGGGGAGCGCGAATGCCGGTGAGGGGGAGACACTCACCACGACCACGGCCGCGGTGACACTGGCAGCTACCCGGAATGCGCGCTTCATTCGATGCGACGCCACGTTCGCGCAGGTCTCCTTCGTTTCCGAACCGCCGTCGGAGTGGAGTCACGTCTTCGGACCGCAGTCAGCCGCAACAGCGACTTCGCGATCAGTGCTCCACCCCACCGTGGGGGAATCCGGCCCAGCCTTCCCGACAAAGGCTGATTCGGCGGCGATCCCGCGTAGCTGCCCCGGGGTGGGCTGCTGTGGACCGCGAGATCTCGGACAGGTTACGAAAAGAGTGTCCGTGCGTCTACCGGTCGATCCCAAAAAAGTGGTTCAGACCCTTCGGAACACCAATGGAGCAGCGTCAACTCCACACTGTGATCGGTACAACACCGCAGCTCACCCGGTACGGGGAGGACGTCAAATCCGTTCGGCGACGGAAAACGACCGTTTACCGACCAGTATCGGTTGCCGCGCGTGTTGGGCCCGTCACGCAGACTTGTCGATATGCTCCAGCCGTAGTCGGGGTACTATGCCCGCCCTCCCCAGTGCATCGATGGCGCGTTGCTCCGAGGCATCGAGCTCCACGTTCGGCGGCGCCCCCAGCAGCACGCTGACCACGCAGTCGCCACAGGCGAGTCCGCGCACCACACAGCTGTCGCAGTCGATGACCATGCCCTGCTCCTTGCGGTTCGAGTTCCTCATGAATCGAAGGCTAGGGAGGGGGTCCGACATTTTTGCGTCTCAGCCGGTGAACTCCCAGTGCCAGGGCTCCTCGCGCCCCTGGCCGGGCCGCGCCCACGGCGGGTTCGACCAGCCGAAAGCCGGCGCGTTCGCGACCATCCAGGCGTACTCGGCGGTCCCGGCGGACTGGATGCCGCCGCACAGGTCGACGGCCAGCGCCCAGCCGTGGTTGCTGGTGCCGGGCACCGCCGCGAGCGCGGGTTTCACGCCGTAGAGCCGGACCTGCTCGGCGAAGGTCCGGTAGGAGTCGGTGACGCACACGGGGTGGCCGAAAGTGGCGGCATACGCACTGGTCAGCGCGCCGAACGCGGCGGCGGCGTCGCACCGCAGCGCGTGCTGGCCGACGCCGATCGGGCACAGCACGGTCCGCGGGATGAAGCCGTTCGGGTAGCCGCCCCAGGCGCCGGCCGCCTCACCGGACCCGCGGGGCGGCACGGCCACGCCGCCACAACGCCAGGTCAGGCCGTTGTCGGTGGCTTTCGGCACCCGGCGGGCGGGCCCGAGCGGCAGGGAGGGCCGGGTGACGCCGAGGACCGTGTCACCGGCCGGCCGGTCGGTGACCACGACACCGGCCAGCCGCGCGTCCGCGGTGAGCATGGTCCGCCCGTCGAGCACGATGCCCACGCCCTGCACGCCGTACCGCTTCGGGCCGAGGAATACCAGGTCACCGGGCTGCGCGTCGGCCGCCGGGACCGCCGCGCCGGTCGCCAGCTGGTTCGCCGCGCCCGCCGGGAGCCGCAGGCCACCCGCCCCGAACGCGGACCGCACGAGCCCGTCGCACGAGTACGCGGCCGGTCCGGTGCCGCCCCGGGCGGGCACGTAGGGCCGGCCGAGCGCGCCGACGGCGGCGTCGACCGCGGCGATCGTCTCCTTCGACAGCACCAGCAGGACCTCACCGGACGGCAGTGTGACGCTTGCCACACCCCGCTGCGGACCGGTCTTCCCCGCCAGCGCGGACAGGCCCGCGGGCAGGTGCGCGGGGTCGCGCAGCGCGGCCGCCGGCGGCGGGACGATGCCCGCCTGTGCGAGCCGGCCGACGTAGGCCCGCCAGTTCGCCGCGGTCCGGTCGTTGCGCTGCTGCTGGTCGCGCTGAGCCGCCACCACGGCCGCGTCGGTGCCGGCGACGACGTCCGACAGCTCCGAGGAGACCGCGGCCGCCCGGTCGCTCGCATCCGCGGTCCGGCCGTCGAGATCCGCCCTACGATCGGCGGCATCGGCGCGGGCACCGTTCGCGATACGCTCGGCTCGTTCCGCCGAGGCCTGCCGGCGGACGGCACCGGCCAGCCGGACCTGTTGGTCCGCGCGCAGCCGGTCGAGCAGTCCTGAGCCGTCGAGGAAGTTCTCCGGTCCACCCGACATAAGGGCACGGATCTCGGACGGCTGGGCCAGCGTGGCGTACACCGCCGCCGAGTAGGCGTCCACATCGTCCTGCTGGGCGGAAACCACCTGGTCGGCCTGCTCGCGGGCAGTACGCGCGGCAGTTGCCGTGTCGGTGGCGGTGCGCAGCTCGTGCTCCGCGTCGTGGATCTTCGCGGCGAGGGAGCCGAGCTCGCGCTGCACGCCGGCCGCGGTGTGCTGGAGCCGGGCGACCTCCGGGTCGGCGAACGCCGTGCCGGGCCGCGGATCCGTCCGCGGCTCGCCCGGCGCACCCGCCTCCGGGTCGGCGCGCGGGTTCACCCGTGCCTGGACCGGCGGCGCGGCCAGGACGACGGTGAGCAGCGCGGCACACGCCGCCGCGATGATCCGCAACCCAGGCCTCCACTCGGTCCTACCTGTATGTATCAACGGGCCGGCCCGGGTCCGGTTGCGTCACCCGATCCAGTAACGCCCGCATGCCTCGATCACGCGCCGCGAGGCGACATTGTCGTCGTCGCAGGTGAGAAGGACGCGATCGACCCCAGCGGGTTCTCCTACGAGCGGCCCAGCCGGGCCAGCAGCACCGCCGAGGGCACGGGATGCGCGCCGCGGCGGCGCACCGAGTCGGCCACCGCGCGGTCGGAGGTCACCACGACCACCGGGCGGCCCTCGGGTTCGGCCGTCACCAGCGCGCGGATGACGTCGTCGGCGAGGACGCCGGGGTCGCTGAACAGCACCCGGACCCCGCGTGGCGCGGTCGTCGGCACGGCGATCACGCCCGCGCCGTCGAACACGAGCGTCACCTCGGCGGACGTGCGGGCGGCCAGCGCCGCCAGCTGCCGGGTGAGCCGGTCGCGCTGGTCGGACAGGGACAGCTCCGGATAGCCCGTCTTCGTCACGTTGTAGCCGTCGACCACCACGTGCACCGACGGCAACGCCAGCAGCCGTTCGAGCGCCTGCGGGTCCTCGACCCGGCTCACCGACCCCTGCGCCTCGGTCGCCCCGCGCACCAGGTCCGCCGGCCGCGGACCAGACCCACCCAGCGCCAGCTCGCGCCGAAGCCCGGTCACCGCCCCGTCCAGCGTGTCGACCAGCAGGGCCAACCGCACCTCGTCGGCCTGACGCGCCTCGCGGGCGGACTGCCGGGCGATCTCCGCGTCGGCCTCGGCCCGCTCGGCCCGCGCGCGCTCGGTCTCGGCCCGCTCCTGCTCGCGGTCACGCTGGTCGGTCAGCGTCCGCAGCTCCGCGGACACCTCGGTGCGGACACGTTCTATCTCCGTACCGGCCCGCGCCGCCTCGTCGCGCGCCTCCCGCACCTTCACACCCTGCTCGCGCAGCCGCTTGCGCAGCCGCTCCAGCTCGCCCTCGCCCTCCTGGCGCACCTTGTCTATGGCGCCCTGCACGGAGTCCAGCTCGGCCCGCACCCTGGCGAGCTCGTTCTCCGCCTTGTCGGCCCGCACGACGGCCGCGTCCCGCTGCGCCCGCAACGACGCGTCGGACGCCCGCCGCGCCACCAGCTCCAGGTAGTGGCCCGCGGTCTCCTCGCCCAGCAGCACCGCCGCGGCGGCGACCGTGACCGGGTCGTCGCCGGTCAGGTCCAGCGCGGCCGGGCGGTGCGCGCGGCACCACTCGACCACCGCGGTCCGGAACGCCATCGAGTCGCGCAGGCTCGCGATCAGCGGTGCGCCGCCGAGCCGGGCGCGCTTGGCCGGGGTGAACCGGGCGACTGCGCGCAGCTGCTGGGGGACGTCGACGGGAGGCAGGGTGCCGATCGCCTCCGCGCCGAGCTCCGCGATGCGCCCGCGGACGGCGTCCGGCAGCGCCGACCAGTCCACAGTGGACTCGACGGGCCGGTGTTCCGGCTCGTCCGGCCCCAGTGGTTCGGTCAGCGATGTCATCCCCACAGGCTAGCCGGGCGGCCCGCAGGTCACTCGGCGGCTTTTTGTCGGTGCCCTCCGTTAGCTTGCCGACCATGCCGAAGACCGACGGCCAACTCGCCTTCGACGAGCTGGGCACCCCGTTGCGCGCCACCACGTTCGTCGTGTTCGACCTGGAGACCACCGGGGTCAGCGACGAGGACACGATCACCGAGTTCGGCGCGGTCAAGGTCCGCGGCGGCGAGGTCGTGGGCGAGTTCGCGACGCTGGTCGACCCCGGCCGCGGCATCCCCCCGGAGATCGTGTCGCTCACCGGCATCACCGACACGATGGTCTACGCCGCCCCCCGGCTCGACGCCGTGCTGCCCGCGTTCCTGGAGTTCGCGAAGGGCGCGGTGCTGGTCGCGCACAACGCCGGCTTCGACACCAACTTCGTCCGCAAGGCCTGCCTGCGCCACGGCTACCGCTGGCCCCGGCCCACGGTGGTGTGCACGGTGCAGCTCGCCCGCCGGGTGCTCACCCGCGAGGAGGCGCCGAGCTGCCGGCTGTCGTTCCTGGCCGAGCTGCTCGGCGCGCGGACCAGGCCGGTGCACCGGGCGCTCGCCGACGCGCGCGCCACGGTCGACGTCTTCCATTCCTTACTGGAACGCGTCGGCGCCGTCGGCGTGCAATCGCTGGAGGAGCTGCTCGACTTCATCCCCGAGGTCACCCCGGAGCAGCGGCGCAAGCGCACGATGGCCGCCGAGCTGCCCAGCGAGCCGGGGGTGTACCTGTTCCGCGGCCCGGGCAACGAGGTGCTCTACGTCGGCACGGCCACCGATCTCAAGCGCCGGGTGCGGCAGTACTTCACGGCGAGCGAGACCCGCAGGCGCCTGCGCGAGATGGTCGCGCTGGCCACCCGCGTCGACCATGTCACCTGCGCGCACCCGCTGGAGGCACAGGTGCGCGAGCTGCGGCTGCTGTCCTCGCACAAGCCCGCGTACAACCGGCGGTCGAAGAACCCGAAGCAGGCGTGGTGGATCACCCTCACCGACGAGGCGTTCCCGCGCCTGTCGCTGGTCCGGCTGGCCCGCGACGGCGCGCTGGGCCCGTTCCGCTCCCGCTCGCTCGCCGAGGACGCGATGGTCGCCCTGCAGGACGCCACCGGCATCCGGCCGTGCACGGTGCGGATCCCGGCGCAGCGGGCGGACGCGCGGCCGTGCGCGCTCGCGGAGCTCGGCCGGTGCGCGGCGCCGTGCGCGGGCCGGCAGAGCACCGTCGAGTACTTCCCCGCGGTCGGCTCGTTCGCGGCACTGGTGGCGGGCCGGCGGCTGGATCCGTTGCGCCGCCTGGAGAACCGGCTCACCGAGCACGCCGCGGCCCAGCACTACGAGCAGGCCAGGCTCGACCGCGACCGGATGCGGGTGCTGGTCCGCACGCTCGACCGGGGCCAGCGGCTCGCGGCGCTCGCGGCCGTGCCCGAGCTCATCGCGGCCCGGCCGGACGGTGCGGGCGGCTGGCAGTTCGCGGTGGTGCGGCACGGGCGGCTGGCGTCGGCCGGGGTGGCGCGCCGGGGCGTGCCGCCGATGCCGGTGGTCGACGTGCTCGCCGCGTCCGCCGAGACCGTGCTGCCCGAGCCGGGCCCGCTGCACGGCGCACCGGCCGAGGAGGTGGGTGTCGTGCTGCGCTGGCTGGATCGGCCGGGCACCCGGATGGTTCGATGCTCGCAGCCCTGGACCGAGCCGGCCATGGCGGCCGCGAGCTGGCGCGGCTGGCTCACCAGGGCGGACGCCGCGCTCGAGCGCTTGGAGGTGGTTCGGTGAGCTTTGACGTGATCACCATTGGCCGGGTGGGGGTCGACATCTATCCGGAGCAGACCGGGGTGGGCCTCGCCGACGTCACATCGTTCGGCAAGTACCTCGGCGGCAGCGCCACCAACGTCGCGGTGGCCGCCGCGCGGCACGGGCACCGGACCGCGGTGATCACGCGCACCGGCGAGGACCCGTTCGGCGAGTACGTGCACCGGGCGCTGCGCGAGTTCGGTGTGGACGACCGGTTCGTCTCCGGTGTGGCCGGGCTGCCGACGCCGGTCACGTTCTGCGAGATCTTCCCGCCGGACGACTTCCCCATCTACTTCTACCGCTACCCCAAGGCACCCGACCTGGTGATCAACACCGACGAGCTGGACATGGACGCGGTGCGCGGCGCGCGGATCTTCTGGGCCACGGTCACCGGCCTGTCCGAGGAGCCGTCCCGCTCCGCGACGCTGGCCGCCCTCGCCGCCCGGCCCGCCGACGCGATCACCGTGCTCGACCTGGACTACCGGCCGATGTTCTGGTCCTCCCGCGAGGAGGCCCGGCGCTGGGTGCAGGAGGCTTTGGCACACGTCACGGTGTCGGTCGGCAACCTCGACGAGTGCGACACCGCGGTCGGCACCCGCGACCCCCGCGAGGCGGCAAAGGCGTTGCGCGCCAAGGGAGTCTCGCTCGCGGTGGTGAAGCAGGGCCCGGCGGGCGTGCTCGCGGTCGACGGCGCCGGCGAGGTGGAGGTGGCGCCGGTCCCGGTGGAGGTGGTCAACGGCCTGGGCGCGGGCGACAGCTTCGGCGGCGCGCTCTGCCACGGCCTGCTGTCCGGCTGGGACACCGAGCGGATGATGCGGTTCGCGAACACGGCCGGCGCCATCGTGGCGTCGCGGTTGTCGTGCTCGACGGCCATGCCGACCACCCAGGAGGTCGAGGAGCTGATGTCACGTGCCGGCCGGTGACCTGCGGGCGATCACCGAGACGCGTGCCACCGACCCCGGCCGCGTGGCCGCGCTGGCCGCCGCCCGCAAGCGGCCCGCCCCGCTCGGCACGCGCCGGGCGCTGATCATCGCGGCCGACCACCCCGCCCGCGGGTCGCTGCGCGCGGGCGCCGACCCGATGGCCATGGCCGACCGGGCCGACCTGCTCACCCGGCTCCGCACGGCGCTCGCCCGGCCGGGGGTCACCGGCGTGCTCGGCACCGCCGACATCCTCGAGGACCTGCTGCTGCTCGGCGCGCTGGAGGACCGCTGCGTGTTCGGCTCGATGAACCGCGGCGGGCTGGCCGGCGCGTCCTTCGAGCTCGACGACCGGTTCACCGGCTACGACGTCGGCGCGCTGACCGGGTTCGGCTACGAGGGCGGCAAGATGCTGCTGCGGGTCGACCTCGACGACGACCGCACCGCGCCGACGCTCGAGGCGTGCGCGCGGGCGGTCAGCGGCCTGGCCGACGCGGGCCTGGTCGCGATGGTCGAGCCGTTCGTGTCCCGGCGCGGCGAGGACGGCCGGCTGCGCAACGACCTGTCCGTCGAGGCGGCCACCACGGCGCTGACCGTCGCCGCCGGGCTCGGCCACACGTCGGCGTACACCTGGCTCAAGGTCCCGGTGATCGGCGACGGCGGCGAGGACATGGCCCGGGTGCTGGGCGCGACGACGCTGCCGGCCCTGCTGCTGGGCGGCGAGGTGTCCGCGGACGCCGAAGCCACCTACGCCCGATGGGCCAACGCGCTGCGTCTGCCCACGGTCCGCGGCCTCGTCGTGGGACGCTCGCTGCTGTACCCACCCGACGGCGACGTCGCCGGGGCCGTCGACACCGCTGCGGGGCTGCTATGACCGACTACCACCGACCGGCCGGCTCGCTCTCCGACGACCGGCACCGGGTCATGGTGACGCCGGGGTCGGCCGGCTGGCTGTACTCGGGGCTGCGGGTGGTGGCCCTGTCGGCGGAGGCGCCCTACGAGGTGTTCACCGACGTGTCGGAGATGCTCGTGCTGCCCCTGTCCGGCGGCGTCGTGGTGGTCGAGGTCGACGGGAAGACGTTCGAGCTGCTCGGCCGGAACGACGTGTTCGCCGGGCCAACCGACTTCGTGTACGTGCCGCGCGAGGCGTCGGCAGTGCTGATGTCGACCGAAGGGGCGGTGGTGGCCCTGCCGTCGGCGGTGTGCCGGCACCGCCTCCCGGCCCGCTACGGCCCGGCCGAGGATGTGCCGGTGGAGCTGCGCGGCGCGGGCGGGTGCAGCCGGCAGGTCAACAACTTCTGCACCCCGGAGGCGTTCGAGACGGACAAGCTGATCGCCTGCGAGGTCCTCACACCGGGCGGCAACTGGTCGTCCTACCCGCCGCACAAGCACGACGAGGCCACCGAGACCGAGAGCGAGCTGGAGGAGATCTACTACTTCCAGGTGGCCCGCGACGGCATCGGCTACCAGCGCGTCTACGCGAGCGACGCCGGCCCGATCGACGTGCTGGCCGAGGTCCGCACGGACGACGTGGTGCTGATCCCGCACGGCTGGCACGGCCCGTCGATGGCCGCGCCCGGGTACGACATGTACTACCTGAACGTGATGGCGGGCCCCGCGGACGAGCGCGCCTGGCACATCACCGACGATCCCCGGCACACCTGGATCCGCGACACCTGGACACAGGCCGAACCCGACCCCCGGCTCCCGTTCCAGCAAGGTCAGAAATAGCCGCCGAAGATCAGTTTGGACACCTGGGTGACGGTGGCACGGCCGGCGTCGTAGCCGCCCTCGCCGCGCAGGTTGTTCATCACGCTGAGCACGTACCGCTCACCGCCGCCGACGAAGCCGACCGTGTTCATCACCCAGCCGCCGTCCTCGGAGGACCAGCCGTCCTTGTTGCCCGGGTCCGCCGCCGCGCCCGCGCCCCACACGCCCCACTGCTGGATCGGGTCGACCGTGCGCAGCTCGTCCACGATGTACGAGCGCTCCGACGCCGGCAGCTTGGTCAGCACGTAGGTCATCAGCCGGTCCAGGTCCTCGGCCGTGCACTTCTGGAAACCCCAGTACGGGTAGTACTTCGTGTAGCCCGACTGCGGCTCGAGCGAGGTCAGCCCGTAGCGCGGGAAGTTGTTGTTGAACGCCTGGTGGTTCGGCCCGGCGTAGCGGAACCACAGCGTGTCGGCGGCATCGTCGTCCGACGTGTGCAGCATCGCGTGGATCAGCGCGTGGTCGTCGTCGGTCAGGCTGATGGTGCCGTTGCGCTCGCGGGTGAACAGGTCGACCACCATGGCCAGCTTGATCGTCGACGCGGTCCACGTCAGGTCGCCGGCGTGGTCGTTGTGCCACACGGCACCCGTCCGCAGGTCGTGCACGACGATGCCGGCCGTGCCGGGCCGGCCGTCGGCGTACGCGTCGGCGGCGGCGAACCGGGTCTGCAGGTCGCACGGGAAACCCGTGTCCGGGCAGGCCGGTGCCTTGGGCTTCGGCTTGACCGTGGGCTTCGGGGTGGGTGGCGCGGGTGCCGTTGCCGAGGCGGCCGAGGACGAGACCGGCGGCGTGGTCGGCGAGGACTCGGCGGCCGGGGACACCTCGTCGGCCGAGGCGCACCCGCCGAGCGCCAGCAGGGCCGCCGCGAAGAACGCGGCGACCCTGACCGGCCGACGAGCCTCACAGCTTCTTGGACGGGTCCTCCTGGCTGGTCGCGACCGTGGACCCGGTCTCCGACTCGACCCGGACTCCAGCTGCTCGGCCTGGTGCCCGTGCTGGGCGGCCCGCGCCTTGGCCAGCGCCGCGGTCTCCTCCGCCGGGTCGGCCCGCAGCAGCGACCCGGCCACCGGCTCACCCGCGGAGCCGAGCTTGTTCATCTTCTTCGGCACCGGCGCGCCCTGGTACTCCAGCGGGATCGGGTGGCCGTGGTCGTCCACCGGGCCGAGTGGCTGGTGGACCTCGATGAACTCACCGTGCGGCAGCCGCTTGATGATGCCGGTCTCCACGCCGTGCTCGAGCACCATGCCGGTCGGACCGCTGCAGGCCGAGGCACAGCCGGTAGGTGACCACGTACGCCAGCGGCGGCAGCAGCAGCAACCCGATGCGGCCCGCCCACGTGGTGGCGTTCAGCGAGATGTCGAACTTGTCGGCCAGCACGTCGTTCGCCGCGGACAGCAGCGACACCATGAAGTAGGTGATCGCCATGACACCGAGGCTGGTGCGCACCGGCACGTCCCGCGGCCGCTGCAGCAGGTTGTGGTGCGCGTAGTCCTTGGTGAACTTCCGCTCGATCCACGGGTAGACCGCGGCGATCCCGGTCAGCAGCGGCAGGCCGGCATGAACGGGAAGAACGGCGCGGGAATCGTGTAGTTCCCGAGATAGACCTCCCACGCCGGCCACAGTCGGACCAGACCGTCGGTCCAGCCCATGTACCAGTCGGGCACGGTGCCGGCGGAGATGTGCGCCGCGTTGTACGGGCCGAAGTTCCAGATCGGGTTGATCTGGAACAGCCCGCCCAGCAACGCGAGTCACGCCGATGACGACGGCCGTGAAGCCGCCGGCCTTGAGCGCGAACGTCGGCAGGATGCGCACGCCGACGACGTTGGTCTCCTTGCGCCGCACGCCCGGGAACTGGGTGTGCTTCTGGTACCACACCAACCCGACGTGCACGCCGATCAACGCCAGCAGGATGCCCGGTACCAGCAGGATGTGCACGGTGTAGAGCCGTGGGATCGATCTCCGTGCCGGGGAACTCGCTGCCGAAGATCAGCCAGTGGATCCAGGTGCCGATGATCGGGATCGACAGCATCAGGCCGGACATGATCCGCAGGCCGGCGCCGGAGAGCAGGTCGTCCGGCAGCGAGTAGCCGGCGAAGCCCTCGATGCACGCCGAGCATGAAGATCAGCACGCCGATGACCCAGTTGACCTCACGCGGGCGGCGGAACGCGCCGGTGAAGAAGGTGCGGAACATGTGCACGACGATCGCCGACATGAACAGCAGCGCCGACCAGTGGTGCACCTGCCGGACGAACAGGCCGCCGCGCACGTCGAACGAGATGAAGAGCGTCGACTCGTACGCCCGCGACATCTCCAGCCCGCGCAGGTTCACGAACGAGCCCTGGTAGGTGACCTCGGCCATCGAGGGGTCGAAGAACAGCGCCAGGTACGTGCCCGACAGCAGCAGCACGATGAAGCTGTACAGCGCGATCTCGCCGAGCAGGAACGACCAGTGCGTCGGGAAGACCTTGTTGATCTGCCGCCGCATGCCGCCCGCCATGTGATAGCGGTCGTCGGCCCACTTCGCGGCGCCGCCGGCCGCGCGCATGGCGACGTTGTCGGGCTTGGTCGGTGTAGTCAGTCCACTCATGACCGCCGCTCCCAGTACGCGGGTCCCACTGGTTCGATGAAATCACCGGTCGCGATGAAATATCCAGTCTCCTCGTCCACCGTGATCGGCAGCTGGGCGAGCTTGCGGGTCGCCGGACCGAAGACCGGCTTCGCGTACTGCAGCGCGTCGAACTGGGACTGGTGGCACGGGCACAGGATGCGGTTCGTCCGCTGCTCGAACAACGAGGTCGGGCAACCCAGGTGGCTGCAGATCTTCGTGTACGCGTAGTAGTCCCCGTAGTTGAAGTCTCTCCTGGCCCGCGTGCTTGATCACCCGCGCGGCGTCCTCGGGCCGCAGCCGGATCAGCATGACCGGGTTGTCGGACCGCTTGAGCGCGTGGAGAGCGCCTTCTCGTCGCCCTCCTCGGACTCCCGGAACGGGAACACCGTCTCCATCGCGCCGGCGTCCATGTCCTCGGGCCTGACCAGCACGACCTCGGCGGGGTCGCCGGTGTCGCGGCGCAGGAAGACCTTCTCGTCGCTCGTCGTTGCAGCCAGCCGGTGTGCAGCAGGCCGTTCTCGTTCGAGGACTGCGCGTGCGGGTTGCGCAGCAGGCCGCCCAGCGGGACGACGGTGACCGCGAGCCCGAGCACGCCGCCGCCGAAGGCGAGCGAGCGCTTGACCATCGAGCCGGCGGGCGATCGTGCTGCGTGTTCCCCGCGTCGGCGAACTGGGCGACGATCGTCTTCTTGTCCAGCTCCTTGGACCCGCCGTCGTGCCGGTCCTGGACCGCGATCTCGTGCGGGATGAACTTCCGCGTGTAGACCAGCACGCCGATGCCGATCCGCGAGGATCGCGACGCCCAGCGTCAGCCCGAGCACCGGCGTGTACAGCGAGTACAGGAAGTACCCGTCCTGGTCCGGCGCCACGTACTGGGCCGGCCAGAAGATGAACGCCACGACGAACGCGAGGCCGGCGAGCCCGGCGAGGGTGAACCAGAACGCGACCGCGCGCTCGGCCCGCTTCTCCGCCCGGGTGCCCTTGACCGGCCACGGGTCCGGGTACTCGATGAGCTCGACGCCGTCGAGCTTCATGCCGAGCCGGACCAGCTCGTCCCGGTCCATCCGGGCGAGCTCCTCCTCGGTCGGCGTCTCCGGGGTCTTCTCGTCACTCATTGCTTAGCCCCGATCCACAACGTGATGCCGATCAGTGCGGCCATTCCCACGATGAACCCGATCAAGCCCTCGGACTGCGGGCCCAGCCCGCCGAGCGCGTCGCCACCGGGGTTGTTGTTCCCGTCCGTCACGGACTTGACGTAGGTGATGATGTCCTTCTTCTCCTCGGGCGAGAGCTGGCGCTCGGAGAAGCGCGGCATGCTCTGCGGGCCCGACAGCATGGCCGCGTACATCTCCTGCTCGGTGGCGCCGTCGAGCGCGGGCGCCGACTTGCCGGAGGACAGCGCGCCGCCGCGGCCGGTGAAGTTGTGGCACGACGCGCAGTTGAGCCGGAACAGCTCGCCGCCGCGCGCCGGGTTGTCGCCCCGCAGGGCCTCACCGTGCTCGTCGGGCAGGACCGGGCCGCCGCCGTTGGCCTGGACGAACGCCGCGACCTGGTCGACCTCTTCCGGCGTGAGCACCCGGGGCTTCTTCTCTTCCTGCGCGCCCTGCACCACGGCCGGCATGCGGCCGGTGGAGGTCTGGAAGAAGACGGCGGCCTCGCCGATCCCGACGAGGCTCGGGCCGCGGCCCTCGACGCCCTCGAGGTACTGGCCGTGGCAGGTGATGCAGGTGTTGTTGTAGACCTGCTCGCCCTGGCGAACCACCGCCGGGTCCTCCTGGGCCTGCGCGGTCTGCGGCTGCGGCACGAGGAAGCTGTACAGCGTCCCGATGCCGAGCAGCGCGATACCCAGCGCCAGCAGGCCGGCCAGCCGGCGCTGGAACTTCGTGCGCGCCCTGCGTTTCTTGGTCATCTGTGCGGCAACCCCTGGTGTGTCAGTTCGGGCTCGGCTGCTCAATGGTCGGCCCCACATCACTTCACGAAGTAGATCACGCTGAACAGGCCGATCCACACGACGTCCACGAAGTGCCAGTAGTACGACACGACGATCGCCGAGGTGGCCTGCGCCGGGGTGAACTTGCTCATCCTGGTGCGGGTGAGCAGGAACGCGAACGCGATCAGACCGCCGGTGACGTGCAGGCCGTGGAAGCCGGTCGTCAGGTAGAACACCGTCCCGTAGGCGGACGAGGGGATGGTGGTGCCCTCGGAGATCAGCGTCCGGTACTCGTTGGCCTGGCCGAGCACGAAGATCGCGCCCATCACGAGGGTGATCGTGTACCAGCGCCTGAGCCCGAACACATCACCCCGCTCCGCCGCGAACACACCCATCTGACATGTGAGTGACGACGCGACGAGCACGATCGTGACAACGAGGGCGTAGCCGACGTTGAGATGGGTGGGCGGCGGCGGCCAGTGGTCCGTGTCGTTCTGCGCCTTGACCGTGAAGAACATGGCGAACAGGCCGGCGAAGAACATCAGCTCGCTGGCCAGCCAGACGATGGTGCCGACGCTGACCATGTTCGGCCGGTTCAGCGAATGCACACGCTGGCTGATGGAGGGCGCTGCTGTCGTCACGCGGGCATTATTGCCTGCCGCGACCATGCTGGACTGATCGGGTCCACGGCGCGTCGCGGTGCCCGGCCGGGCACCTGATCTCGCGTCTCGGCAGGCGGATAACATCGCCACATACTGTGAGGACCTGGTCCGATCTCGTCTCGCCCGCCGGAGGACGTCCAACATGAGCTCGCCGCTGAAGATCCTGGTGTTCAGCCACCGGCCCGAGATCCGGGAGACGATCATCACAGCGGTCGGCCGCCGGCCCGCCGCGGACATCGGCCGCGTCGAGTACGAGGAGGCCGCGACCATCGCCGAGGTGCTGATGGCGATGGACAGCGGCACCGTCGACCTGGCGATCCTCGACGGCGAGTCGCAGCCGACCGGCGGCATCGGGCTGTGCCGCCAGCTCAAGAACGAGATCGACGCGTGCCCGCCGATCGTCATCGCGATCCGGCGCAAGGACGACCGCTGGCTCGCCACCTGGTCGCAGGCCGACGCGGTGATCGTGCACCCGCTCGACCCGCTGGCCGCCGCCGAGACGGTGGCGGACGTCCTGCGCAACCGGCGGCTGCCCGTCTACCAGGGCTGAGAGGTTCCCATGGGCGACCAGACCTGGCCGTTGCTGTTCAACCAGCTCGTCGCCGGCACGCATCTGACCGCCGAGGACACGTCCTGGGCGATGAACGAGATCATGTCCGGGCACGCGACGCCGTCCCAGATCGGCGGGTTCGCGATCGCCCTGCGCGCCAAGGGCGAGACGCCCGAGGAGGTCGCGGGCATGGCCGAGGCGATGCTCGCGCACGCCACCCGCGTGAGGATCGACACACCCGCCGCGGACGTCGTCGGGACGGGCGGCGACCAGGCCGGCACGGTGAACATCTCCACGATGAGCGCGGTGGTCACGGCCGCGGCCGGGGTGCCGGTCGTCAAGCACGGCAACCGCGCGGCGTCCTCGCGCTGCGGCGCCGCCGACGTGCTGCGGGAGCTGGGCGTGGCCATCGAGCTGTCCGCCGACGCGGTCGCGACGTGCGTGCGTGAGGTCGGCATCGGGTTCTGCTACGCGCCGGCCTTCCACCCGGCACTGCGGCACGCCGGGCCGACCCGCGCGGAGCTCGGTATCCCGACCACGTTCAACATCCTCGGCCCGCTGACCAACCCGGCACAGCCGACGTCGGCCCTGGTGGGCTGCGCGAACGAGCGGCTGGCGCCGGTCGTGGCCGAGGTGCTCGCGGGGCGCGGCTTCAGCGTCCTGGTGGTCCGCGGCGACGACGGGCTGGACGAGATCACCACGACCACGACGACGACCGTCTGGGTGGCCTCCGGCGGCATCGTGCGGGTGGACAAGATCGACCCGCGGGCCCTGTCGGTCGCCCCGTCGACCGCCCACGACCTGGCCGGCGGCGACGCGGCGAAGAACGCCGAGGTGCTCCGCGCGGTGGTCGGCGGCACGGCGGGCCCGGTGCGCGACACGGTGCTGCTCAACGCCGCGGGCGCCATCGCGGCCTTCCGCGGCCTGTCCGGCGACCTGACGGCGGACCTGGCGGCCGGCATGGAGTCCGCGGCGCAGGCCGTCGACTCCGGCCGCGCGGGCGACGTGCTGGAGAACTGGATCACCCGCTCGGCCGCACTGCGCGACGCGGCCCTCGCGCCCAGCTGACTCAGAGCCTGGGCGCCGGCGCGCCGAACCACGTGGGGCGGCGGCATCGTGAGCCGGGCACCCTTGACAGGCATGTCGATCAGGGGCCGGCACGTCTGGCCGCTACCAGGCCGCGACGAACCGGGCGAGCAGAGCCTCGGCGTCGGGCGCTGCGCGACGCGGCCCTCGCCACCAGCTTGTCAGTCCGTGGCGTCGGGGCGCGTGTGGTACTCGAAGACCAGGCCGGCGACCGCCATCAGGACGAGCACCAGGGAGATCACCAGCAGCCAGATCTGCCAGAACGCGAGCGAGACCGCGCCGAGGCCGGCCGCCGAGGCGAGCGCGACGGGCCAGTAGCTGCCGGCGCTGAAGAAGCCGATCTCGCCGGCGCCGTCGCTGATCTCTGCGTCCGGATTGTCCTCCGGGCGGCGCTCCACGCGGCGGGCGACAAAGTGGAAGTACGAACCGATGATCAGCGAGAGCCCGCCGGTCAGGATCAGGCCGACGGTGCCGACCGGCTCCTTGGACCAGATGCCGTAGACGATCGCGGACAGGAAGAAGAACGCGGTCGTGATGTCGAAAAGCCTGGCTTCGACCTTCATGCGGTCCTCACTCTCCCGACGAGGTACGGACCTTGCGGTCGCTGTCGAACGGCGAGGTCGTGTTCGCGACCGGGTTGCACAGGTCGCCGCAGCCCGAGTCCTCCTCGCCCAGCTTGGCCAGTGCCTCGGCGGCCGTGTAGGACTCGCCGGTCTCCTCGTTCACGGAGCGGCGCAGGTCCATGTACTGGTCGAACCGGTCCTTGTTGAGCGCGCGGACCTCGAAGTTCATGCCCGAGTGGTACGTCCCGCACAGCTCCGCGCACCGGCCGACGAACGAGCCCTCGCGGTCGATCGAGTTCTGGAACGTGTTGGACTGGTGGTTCTTCTCCGGGTACGGGAACACGTCCCGCTTGAAGTTGAACTCCGGCACGTAGAAGGAGTGGATCACGTCGCGGGCACGCAGCGTGTAGTGGATCTTGCTGTCGGTCGGCAGGACCAGCAGCGGGATCTCCGTGGTGCTGCCGACGGTCGTCACCAGCGGCCCGTCCGGGGTCCGCGGCGCGACGGTGGCGCCCGAGGTGTCCTTGTAGTTCTCGTACTCGAACTGCCAGTTCCACTGGAACGCGAGCACGTTCACGTTCACGTCGACGTCCTGCGGCTTGTCCTCGTGCAGCACGTAGTTCTGCGTCGTGATCGTGAAGTAGAAGAGCACCACCACGACGATCGACGGGACGCCCGTGTAGATGAACTCCAGGAAGTGGTTGTACTGGAACTGCTTGGGCAGCTTGTCGCCGCGCTTGCGGTGCGCGATGACCGGCCAGAGGATCAGCGCCCAGACCAGTACGCCGACGATCAGCGAGGCGATCACCGACCACGTCCAGAAATCACGCATCCGGTCCGCCTGCGGCGTGACGCCTTCCGGCCAGCCGAAGCGCAGCACGTCGCCGGCCGAACAGCCGGACACCGTGACTGTGACCAGTGCGGCCAGGCCGGCGAGACCGGCCAGCCGAACGGCTGGTGTGCGCCTCTTGTCGCCCACTGCGCGCCCCTCCTCAGACAGTCAAGATCTAGGCGGGGAGCCTAGCCGAGAGGCCCAGGCCACACCGCGTAGGGGCGGCCGTGTTCGCAGCCGCCATACTTGGGCCTGACGAGCACTCGACGCGAGAGGTTGTGCCGGAGACGTGTGCGGTCTGCTTGGCCTGGTCTGCCCTACCGAATCCGACGCCACGGCGAGCCGGGACGCGGTCGCCCACGCGATGCGCTGCCAGCGGCACCGCGGCCCCGACGAGACCGGCACCTGGGCCGGCGACGAGGTGGTCTTCGGCTTCAACCGGCTGTCGATCATCGACGTCGACCACTCCCACCAGCCGCTGCACTGGAGCCCGGAGGGCGTCCAGGAGCGCTACACGCTGCTGTTCAACGGGGAGATCTACAACTACCTCGAGCTGCGCCAGGAGCTGATCGAGCAGCACGGCGCCACGATGCGCACGCACGGCGACGGTGAGGTCATCGTCGCGCTGTACCACTACGTCGGCCAGGCCGCGGTGTCGAAGCTGCGCGGGATGTTCTCGTTCCTCATCTGGGACTGGCGGCGCCGCGTGGTGTTCGGCGCGCGCGACCCGTTCGGCATCAAGCCGCTGTTCTACTCGGCCGGCCCGGGCGGGGTGGCGTTCGCGAGCGAGAAGAAGGCGCTGCTCGAGCTGGCACCCCGGCTGCGCACGTCCGCGACGCTCGACCGCAAGGCGTTGCAGCACTACCTCACCCTGCAGTACGTCCCCGAGCCGGAGACGATGCACCGGGAGGTCCGCCGGATCGAGTCGGGCACGTCGTTCACCATCTCCCCCGGCGGCGAGCTCGTCACCGACGGTACTTCTTCCACACGTTCCGGCCCGACGCCGATCCGCGGCAAGGACTCCCCCGAGCGGCTCTACGACGAGATCGCCGACGTCATGCGCGACTCGGTGGCCAAGCACATGCGCGCGGACGTCACGGTCGGCTCGTTCCTGTCCGGCGGCATCGACTCCACGGCCATCGCCGCGCTCGCGAAGCAGCACAACCCGAACCTCATCACGTTCACGACGGGCTTCGAGCGCGAGGGCTACTCCGAGGTCGACGTGGCGGCCGAGTCCGCGGCCGCGATCGGGGTCAAGCACGTGGTCCGCACGGTCAGCCCCGAGGAGATGATGGAGGCGCTGCCGCTGATCGTCTGGTACCTCGACGACCCGGTGGCCGACCCGGCGCTGGTGCCGCTGTGGTTCATCGCGCGCGAGGCCCGCCGGCACGTGAAGGTCGTGCTGTCCGGCGAGGGCGCGGACGAGCTGTTCGGCGGCTACACGATCTACCGCGAGCCGCTGTCGCTGCGCGGCGTTCGAGAAGGTGCCGGGCGCGCTGCGCCGGGCGATGGGCTCGCTGTCCACGAAGATCCCCGAGGGCACCCGCGGCAAGGACCTGCTGCGCCGCGGCGCGCTCGACCTGGAGCAGCGCTACTACGGCAACGCCCGCATCTTCCGCGACGACCAGCTGCGCACGGTGCTGCGCACCTTCGACGGCGGCGTCGGGCACATGGACGTGACGGCGGGCCCGTACCGCGAGTCGGCGGGCTGGGACCCGGTGACCCGCATGCAGCACGTGGACCTGTTCACCTGGCTGCGCGGCGACATCCTGGTCAAGGCCGACAAGGTGACCATGGCGAACTCGCTCGAGCTGCGGGTGCCGTTCCTGGACACCGAGGTCTTCAAGGTGGCGGCGAAGATCCCGCTGGAGCAGAAGATCACCAAGGAGACGACGAAGTACGCGCTGCGCCAGGCGCTGCGCCAGATCGTCCCGGCGCACGTGCTGAACCGCCGCAAGCTGGGCTTCCCGGTCCCGATTCGCCTGTGGCTGCGCGAGGAGATGTACGACTGGGCCCGCCAGATCGTCCTCAAGTCCCAGACGGACGAGGAGATCGACAAGAACGCGGTGCTGCGCCTGCTGGAGGAGCACCGCGCCGGGACGCTGGACCACTCCCGGCGGATCTGGGCGCTGCTGGTGTACATGCTGTGGCACGGGATCTTCGTGGAGCAGCGCATCCAGCCCCGCATCCCGGAGCCGCACTACCCCGTCAAGCTCTGAGGAGATAAGTCAGCTTCGCTGGAAGCGCCAGGTCTTGCTGTCGAAGGCCACGCACACGCTCGGCGACAGCACCACGACCCGCAACGTGCCG
This sequence comes from uncultured Actinomycetota bacterium, assembly GCA_963841395.1. Lineage (GTDB taxonomy): Bacteria > Actinomycetota > Actinomycetes > Mycobacteriales > Pseudonocardiaceae > Actinophytocola. Next base: position 30,506 of record CAWJCX010000054.1, on the reverse strand, counting down.
TCCCGCTCGTCGTAGTCGATGCCCTCCGCCTCGAAGTTGCCGTCGCAGCTGCTCTCCAGCGGCAGCTGACCCAGCGCGCTGACGGACGCCGACACGTCCTCCTCGCCCACCGGCGCGGAGAGGTCCAGCTGCAGCAACGGCTTCGTCACGCCGAAGAGCGATCCGTCGGGGTCGTCGGAGGAACACAGCAGCTGCGTCTCCGACACGAAGTCGCAGCCCTGGATGTCCCGCGCCGGCCGGTCGAGCCGGATCGCCGACGCGTACGGGAGGTTCGCCGACGGGTCGGTGTGCGCGATGCCCGGCATCGGGTGCACCAGCAGGCGGTCCGTCGTGCCCCACTCGCCGGCCAGCATCCACCGGCCGTCCGGCGACACCGCGGCGAACGAGTTGTTCGTCGCCTCCCACGGTTCCAGCTCGTGGGTGTACTCCGCCCATGTCCCGTCCGGCGCCTCGACGCGGAACAGCTTCGCGCCCCGATCGTCGCGCTGGTAGGGCTCCACGTAGTAGCCCTGCCCGGCACCCGGGTCGCCGACGTGGTTCCACCCGCGCGCCGCGACGTCGGCCGGGACCGTGGCGATTCCGGTGTACCGGACCGTGGTTCCACCGGGCCGCTCGACGACCGCCAAGCCCTGGCTCTCGTCCAGCGGCCGGGCCACGTCGGACCCGACCGGCTGCCACGGGCCGGTGGCCGCCGAGGCGACACCGGCGAAGAACAAGATCAGCGCGGTAGCAGCCGCGAGTGCACGCATACACCCACAGCTACCACCTGGTAACCGAGAGCGGTACCTACGGGAGGATGGGAGCGATCTCCTCGGCGGCCTCGGGACCGTACGCGGCACCGATGCGGGTGATCGCCTGCGCCTTGTCGAAGGTCCACTCCTGCGGACCGACCGTCTCGAGCACGAGCACTGCGATGTACGAGCCGAGCTGCGCGGCCCGCTCCAGGCCGAGCCCCTTCTCGATCCCGGCGAGCAGGCCGGCGCGGAACGCGTCGCCGACGCCCGTCGGGTCGGCCTTCACGGTCTCCGGCACGGCGCTGACGTTGATCTCGGTGCCGTCGCGGTGGACGATGTCCACGCCCTTCTCACCGAGGGTGGTGATCCGGATGCCGACCCGGTCGAGCACCTCGCGCTCGGTCCAACCGGTCTTGCGGCGCAGCAACTCCCACTCGTAGTCGTTGCTGAACAGGTACTTCGCGCCCTCGATGAACGCGCGGATCTGCGGGCCGTCCATCCGGGCCAGCTGCTGCGACGGGTCGACGGCGAAGGTGTAGCCGCGCTGCCGGCACTCGTCCGCGTGCCGCAGCATCGCGTCCGGGTCGTCCGGGCTGATCAGCACCAGGTCCAGGCCACCGATCTTCTCGACGACCGGGTGCAGCTCGATCTGCCGCGCCTCGGCCATCGCGCCGGCGTAGAACGACGCGATCTGGCACATGTCGTCGTCGGTCGTGCAGACGAAGCGCGCGGTGTGCGCGGTCTCCGAGACGTGCACGCCGGAGCAGTCCACGCCGTGCCGCTCGAGCCACGACTGGTAGTCGCCGAAGTCGCTGCCGACCGCGCCCACCAGCACCGGGGACGCGCCGAGCACGCCCATGCCGAACGCGATGTTGGCCCCGATTCCGCCCCGGCGGACGACCAGGTCGTCGACGAGGAAGCTCAGCGAGATCCGGTGCAGCTGCTCGGCGACGAGCTGCTCGGCGAACTTGCCCGGAAAGTGCATGAGGTGATCGGTGGCGATGCTTCCGGAGACGGCTACGGGCACGAGGGCTTCCCCTGTCTGGTGGTCGTCAGTTGGGGTGAACGGAAGTCTCCAAGGTTAGTGGCCGCGAATGGCCACGCCCGCGGAGGGCACACCTGTCGAGACTACCGGTTGGTAAGGGTGTGCAGTATCCCTGCCTGCACATACCGTCGGGGTCGTGCACATCATCGAGCGCGTGACAATGGCCGAGCTGATCGCGGACTGCGCCGCCATCCCGGTCCCGCAACGACCCGCTGACCAGGCGTTCTACCCGCTCCGTGCGGCCGAGCCATGGCAGGTCGACGACGCCTGCTACGCCCAGGTGAGGGAGCTCGACGAGTACGTGTGACGCAGGACAACGAAAAACGGGCCGCGACCTACCAGGTCGCGGCCCGTTCTCGAGTGGATCAGTGGAACGAGTCTCCGCACGCGCAGGAGCCACCGGCGTTGGGGTTGTCGATGGTGAAGCCCTGCTTCTCGATCGTGTCGACGAAGTCGATGGTGGCGCCCTGGACGTACGGCGCGCTCATCCGGTCCACGGCGACCTTGAGGCCGCCGAAGTCACGGAACAGGTCGCCATCGAGCGTGCGCTCGTCGAAGAACAGCTGGTAGCGCAGACCGGCACAGCCACCCGGCTGCACGGCGATGCGCAGGTGCATGTCGTCCCGACCCTCCTGGTCGAGCAGCGCCTTGGCCTTGACGGCGGCGGCGTCCGACAAGGTCACCCCGTGGGTGGCCGTCTCGGTCGTGTTCTCGGCGGTCGTCATGGTTCTCCCTCGACCTTCGACGTCAACTACCTGTGGACAACCGGGATCGTCCGCGTTTTCTTCCACCCATGGTTGCACACCTCGCTCCAGCGGCGGTGTTACCGGCGCCACTGGGCGGAGACGTGCTTGGCCAGCGAGGTCAGCGTGCCGGCGGGATCGGCGAGCGACGCGTCGGCCGAACCGGCGTGCTCGGCGACCGAGTACGCGTGGTCCACGCCCGCCGCGGCCGCCCTGCGCCGCCCGACACTGACCTGACCGGCGAGGACGACGCACGGCGTGCCCCGTTCGGCGGCCGCTCCGGCGACCTTCGTGACGAGCTTGCCGCGCAGCGACTGGAAGTCGAAGCTGCCTTCGCCGGTGATCACGAGCTCGGCCTGCGACAGGGCGCTGTCCAGCCCGGTCAGCCGGCGCACGACCCCGGCGCCGGACTCGACGGTGGCGCCGAGCGCGATCAGCGCGGCGCCGAGCCCGCCCGCGGCACCCGCCCCCGGCTCGTCGCGGACCTCCCGCCCGGCGGTCTGGGCCAGCAGGTCCGCCCAGCGGGTCAGGGACCGCTCGAGCCGGCGTACGGCCAGGTCGTCGGCGCCCTTCTGCGGACCGAACACCCGGGCCGCGCCGAGCTTGCCGAGCAGCGGGTTCTCCACGTCCGAGGCGGCGACGAGCCGCACGTCCCCGAGGTCGACCCGGCCCTCGACGCGGACCGCGTCGACCAGCGGACCGCCGCCGTCCGGGAGCGGCTCGCCGTCCGCGCCGACCGGCACGGCGCCGAGTGCGCGCAACATGCCGGCGCCGCCGTCGGTGGAGGCCGACCCGCCGAGCCCGACGACGATCGTGTGCACCCCGGAGCCGAGCGCGTGCGCGATCAGCTCGCCGACGCCGACGGTGGTGGCGGCGAGCGCGTTCCGCTCGCCCTGCGCGACCAGCGCCAGCCCGCAGGCTTGGGCGCACTCGATGTAGGCGGTGCCCTCGTGCTCGAGCCAGACCGCGTCCACGGACGACCCGAGCGGACCGCTCACCGAACGATGCCGCAGCACGCCGCCCAGCCCGGCGTGGAGCACGTCGACGAAGCCCGGACCACCGTCGGCGAGCGGGCACAGAGTGAGCTGGTCGTCCGGCGCGCCGGTGCGCCACCCTGCCGCGATGGCCTCGGCGGCCTCAGGCGCGGTGAGCGTCCCGCCGAAGCAGTCAGGAGCGATCAGGACCCGCATGGTCAAAGAGTAGTTGGGCCTCCCTTACTCTTTGGGCTGTGAGGTTCCTTCGCCGCAAAGATGCCGAGTCCACCGCCGAGCCCGTCGACGGCGAGGACGCCGCGGCCGAGGACGCCCGGAGCAAGGCGCACACCCCCGGCAAGGGCCGCCCGACGCCGAAGCGCCGCGACGCCGAGCAGAAGCGGCGCGGCCCGGTCGCTCCCCCGCCCCGCACCACCCGTGAGGCGATGCGCCGGGCGCGCGGCAACAAGGAGGAGCGCAAGGCGCTGAACGAGAAGCGCCGCGAGATCCGCGTGAAGCAGCGCGAGCGCATGATGGCGGGCGACGAGCAGTACCTGATGCCTCGCGACCGCGGCCCGGTCAAGGCGTACATCCGCGACCTGATCGACTCCCGGCGCAACCTGCTCGGCCTGTTCATGCCGCTCGCGATCCTGATCTTCGTGGCGCTGCTGGTGCCGGACCCGCGGGTGCAGAGCCTGACCACGCTGGCCTGCCTGGTGATGCTGGTCGCGATGATCTTCGAGGGCCTGGTGTCCGGCCGCCGGATCACGCGGCTGGTGCGCGCGAAGTACCCGAAGGAGACGATCCGCGGCCTGTCGATCGGCTGGTACGCGTTCATCCGCGCGTCCCAGATCCGCAAGCTGCGGGTGCCCAAGCCGCGCGTGCGCCCGGGCGACAAGATCTGACCTGTCCACAACCCGCCCACCTGTCCACAGCCTGGACGTCCCCGGCGAACCTGGAGCGACTCCACGGATAGGTTTGACGTCATGGAGTTTCGTCGTCTCGGCCGAAGTGGCCTGTCCGTCAGTGAGATCTCGTACGGCAACTGGATCACCCACGGGTCCCAGGTGGAGGAGGAGCAGGCCCAGGCCTGCGTGCGCGCTGCCCTCGATGCCGGGATAACCACGTTCGACACTGCCGACGTGTACGCGAACACGCGTGCGGAGTCGGTGTTAGGGCGAGCCCTCACCGGCCAGCGCCGGGAGAGTCTCGAGATCTTCACCAAGGTGTTCTGGCCGACCGGCCCCGGCGGCCCCAACGACCGCGGGCTGGGCCGCAAGCACATCCTGGAGTCCGCCAACGCCTCGCTGCGGCGCCTGCAGACCGATTACGTCGACCTGTACCAGGCGCACCGGTTCGACGACAGCGTGCCGCTGGAGGAGACGTTCCTGGCGTTCGCCGACCTGGTGCGCGCCGGCAAGGTGCTCTACATCGGCGTCTCGGAGTGGAACGCCGACCAGATCACCCGCGGCGCGGAGCTCGCCCGCGAGCTGAAGGTCCCGTTCATCTCCAACCAGCCGCAGTACTCGATGATCTGGCGGGTCATCGAGTCCGAGGTGGTCCCGGCCTGCGAGCGCGAGGGCCTCAGCCAGATCGTGTGGTCGCCGGTCGCGCAGGGCGTGCTGACAGGTAAGTACCTGCCGGGCCAGCCGGTGCCCGAGGGTTCGCGGGCCACCGACGAGTCCGGCAAGAACTTCATCAGCCGCCTCCTGCGCGACGACGTCCTGGAGAAGGTCCAGCAGCTCAAGCCGATCGCGGAGGACGTGGGCCTGTCGATGGCGCAGCTGGCCGTCGCATGGGTGCTGCAGAACAAGAACGTCGCCTCGGCGATCATCGGCGCCACCCGCCCCGAACAGGTCAACGAGAACGTGAAGGCCAGCGGCGTAACCCTGGACGCCGACACCCTCACCCGAATCGACAAGGCCCTGGACGGCGTAACAGAAACCGACCCGTCCCACACCGGCTGACCACACACGGGTCGGCGCCGGTGCGGCTCCCAAAGCGCACCGGCGCCGGCCGCAAGCGCAGACCACCCGGTCACCAACCGGAACCGCTCGACCAGCTGCGCAGCAGCCACGTCACCCCGAGCCAGCACCGCACGACATCGCCCCCATCGAGGCGGACCGCCCGCCCAGCCGCACACCCTTGACCAACAAGGCGAAGCCAGCCCGGCCGGGCAGCGTGCGTCCGGCACCCCGACAGGGCAGCTACTCCGGCGGGTGCAGGCTCATCGGGCCGTAAACCTCGTCCTCGCCGGTCAGCAGGGTCACGTCGTCGATGCCCTGCTCCTGCAGATCAGCCCAGGCCGTGCCCAGCCACTCCTCCGCCTCCGCCTGATCGGCGAACGCCGCGGACCTCGCCGGGCCGGCGCCATAGCGCCACCAGTACTCCACGGCGGCACAAGATAGCGTGCCGGCGTGCGACGAACCCTGGTGCTCGGCGGTGCGCGGTCGGGCAAGTCCGCGCACGCGGAGGGCCTGCTCACGGACGCACCGGCCACCTACGTCGCCACCGCGCGGGTGGATCCGGCCGACAGCGAGTGGGCCGCCCGGATCGCCACGCACGTGCGGCGCCGGCCCGCCGCGTGGGACACCGTCGAGCTCGCCGACCCGGCCGCGCTCGGGCCGCTCCTCGCCCGGACCGAAGGCGCGGTGCTGGTCGACGACGTCGCCACCTGGCTCACCGCCCTGCTCGACGACGCGAACGCCTGGGACGGCGGCACGCTGGACCCGGTCCGGCACGCCTGCGACGCACTGACCGACGGGCTCGGCGCGAGCCGGGCCGACATCGTGCTGGTGTCCGCGGAGGTCGGCCTCGGCGTCGTGCCCGCGACCCGTTCTGGCAGGCTCTTCCGCGATCAGCTGGGTGCGCTCAACGCGGCACTCGCCGACCGGTGCACCGACGTGGTGCTGCTGGTCGCCGGCATCCCGCTGCGACTGCGCTGACCTGGAGGGAACTGGATGACCGACCCGGTCGAGTTCGACACCGTCAGCCCGCCGGACGAAGCGTCCCGGCGGGACGCCCTCGCCCGCCACGAGCAGCTGACCAAGCCCCCGGGCTCGCTCGGCCGCCTGGAGGAGCTCGGCGTGTGGCTCGCCGCGTGCCAGGGCCAGTGCCCGCCGAACCCGTTGCGGCGTCCGCGGATCGTCGTGTTCGCCGGCGACCACGGGGTGGCCACGCGCGGCGTGTCCGCCTACCCGAGCGAGGTCACCGCCCAGATGGTGGCCAACTTCATGGCCGGCGGCGCGGCGATCAACGTGCTGGCGGCGGCCGCCGGCGCCACCGTGCGAGTGGTCGACATGTCGGTCGACGCCGACACCGCCGACGAGGTCTCCGCGCTCAAGGTGCGCCGCTCGTCGGCGCCGATCGACGCCGAGGACGCGCTCACCGAGGACGAGGTCCACCAGGCGCTCGCGGCCGGGAAGTCCGTTGTGGACGAAGAGGTCGACGCGGGCGCGGACCTCCTGGTGGCCGGCGACATGGGCATCGGCAACACGACCGCGGCGGCCGTCCTGGTCGCGGCCCTGACCGGCAACGAGCCGGTGGCGGTCGTGGGTCGCGGCACGGGCATCGACGACAAGACGTGGATGCGCAAGACCGCCGCCATCCGCGACGCCCTGCGCCGCGCCAAGCCGGTGACCGCCGACCCGGTGGCGCTGCTGCGCACCGTGGCGGGGGCCGACCTCGCCGCGATGGCGGGGTTCCTGGCGCAGGCCGCGGTACGCCGCACCCCGGTGGTCCTCGACGGCGTGATCGTTGGCGCCGCCGCACTGGTCGCCGAGGAGCTGGCGCCCGGCGCGCGGGCCTGGTGGGTGGCCGGCCACCGCTCGACGGAGCCGGCGCACACGCTGGTCCTGGAGCAGCTCGACCTGGAACCGTTGCTGGACCTGAAGATGCGCCTGGGCGAGGGCACCGGCGCGACGGCGGCGATCCCCCTCCTCACGATGGCCGCCGGTGTCCTGTCCGACATGGCCACCTTCGGCGAGGCCGGCATCAGCGGCCCGGCCGCCCCCGAACCCACCCGAACAGGCATCGACTCCGACGCAACCTGATGCCCCCCGCGGCCGCCACCGGGAGCCCGAACCAGACCACCCACGCGACCGCGGCCGGCGACGGCGGCACCAGCCCAACCACTGACCGCCACCAGCCGACCTCACCATCCGCGACACCCGCACGACCACCGTCGCGCCGACAGCCCCACCCACCGGCAGACCACGTGACCAGGCACCAATGGCACCAGCCCACCCACTGAATGCCACCCACCAGCTGCCGCCACATCCGCGGCTGCCTCGGCGACGGCCCGACCTGCCGGAAGAAACGGATGACCAGGCATCGATGGCGCCAGCCCACCCCACCGGCCGGTCTCAAACCGGGCGTCGCCACGCCACCTCGCGAGCGGACCGCTGCCCGCGGCCGGCTGCGCCGAGCGATTCGTGCAACTCCACGAAGTCACGCGGCCGGCGGGCACGCCGCCCGGTCGGCTCACCCCGATCAGCGACGGCATCACGAACAACCGCGGAGCGGGCCTTCCCCGGCGCCCGGGACGTTGCCGCCCGGCACCGGCACCACCAGCAGGCACCCGGCGCGCGTCAGGCAGCCGTCCACTACCGGCGCCACCCACACGCCAGGCCGGCAGCTGATGGCTGCCACTTACCGGACCGCCACCACCCAGGGGCAGGCGTCTGATGGGCGCCACCTCACCGGGCCGGCACCACCCAAGGCGCAGGCGTCTGATGGGCACCACTCCACTGGACCGCCACCACACCCGCGCGACTGCCTCGGCGACGGCCCGACCTGGCGGCAGAGCCGGATGACCAGGCACCGTCGGCGCCAGCCCACCCCACCGGACCGTCGTCACCCATGGGCTGGCGGCTGATGGGTGCCGCGTTTCGGTTGGTGCTCTCGTGGCTCACCGTCATCCCCGCCGGGCAGCATCGCGTCGACCGGGGGGTCGCGGGGCGGGCCATCGCGCTCGCGCCGCTCGTCGGGCTGGGGCTCGGGCTACTGGCCGCGACCACCGCTTCGCTGCTGGCCCGCACGGCCATGCCCGGGTTTCTCGCCGGTCTGCTCACCGTCGCGCTGCTGGGGCTCGCCACCCGGGGCATGCACCTCGACGGGCTGGCCGACACCGCCGACGGGCTCGGCTGCTACGGCCCACCCGACCGAGCACTCGCCGTCATGCGGGACGGCGGCGTCGGGCCGTTCGGGGTCGTCTCACTGGTGATCGTCCTGGCGGCGCAGGCCGCCGCGTTCGGGGCGCTCGCCGGTCACCGGTGGTGGGCCATCGTGCTGGCCGTGGTCGCCGGGCGGGTGGCGTTCACCGCCTGCTGCCTGCGGGGCATCCCCGCCGCGCGGCCGGACGGGCTCGGCGCGCTCGTGGCCAGCACCCAGCACGCCTCCGTGCCCGTCGCGTGGCTTCTGGGGCTGCTGGTGGCATCGGTCTTCACCGACCGCGGGCACGTCTGGCTCGGGCCGGTCGCGATCGTCGTCGCGGCGCTGGTGGTGGCCGGGTTCGTCGCGCACGTGCGGCGGCGGCTCGGGGGCGTCACCGGCGACGTGCTGGGCGCGACATGCGAGGTGGCCACCACGATCGTGGCGGCCACCTGCACGATGATCTGACTAGCTGAGCGGCACCATCCAGCCGTGCGGGTCCGGCGCCGTGCCGCGCTGGATCGCGGTCAGCGCCGCGCGCAGCCGCATCGACACCTCGCCCGTCGCGCCGCCGCTGATGCTGAACTCGCCCTCGGCGTGCTTCACCGAGCCGACCGGGGTGATCACGGCCGCGGTGCCGCACGCGAAGACCTCGGTCAGCTCGCCCGACTCGGCCTTCTTCTCCCACTCCTCGGTCGACACCCGCCGCTCCTCGACGGCGTAGCCGAGCGAAGACGCCAGCTCCAGCAGCGAGTCGCGGGTGATGCCGGCGAGCAGGGAGCCTGACAGCTCCGGGGTGACCACGCGGGCGTCTGCGCCGGAACCGAAGACGAAGAACAGGTTCATCCCGCCCATCTCCTCGACCCAGCGGCGCTCCACGGCGTCCAGCCACACCACCTGGTCACAGCCCTGCTCGGCCGCCTGTGCCTGCGCGACCAGCGACGCGGCGTAGTTGCCGGCGAACTTGGCCGCGCCGGTTCCACCGGGGGCCGCGCGCACGTACTCGGTCGACAGCCACACGCTCACCGGCTTGATGCCGCTCGCGAAGTACGACCCCGCGGGCGATCCGATCAGCACGTACAGGTACTCCGCCGCGGGCCGCACGCCGAGGCCGACCTCGGTGGAGATCATGAACGGGCGCAGGTAGAGCGACGACTCGTCCTCGTCGGGCACCCAGCGGCCGTCGGCCGCCACGAGCTCGCGCAGCGAACCGAGGAACAGCTCGTCCGGCAGCTCCGGCATCGCCAGCCGGCGCGACGAGCGGCGAAGCCGCTCCCCGTTCGCCTCTGGCCGGAAGCTCGCGATGGTGCCGTTCGGCTGCCGGTAGGCCTTCAGGCCCTCGAAGATCGCCTGCCCGTAGTGCAGCACCATGGCTGCCGGGTCCAGCGTGATCGGCCGGTACGGCTCGACCCGCGCGTCGTGCCAGCCCTGCGTTCGGTCGTGGCGAACTGTCACCATGTGGTCGGTGAAGTGCACGCCAAACCCAGGATTGGCCAATACCTCCGCGATCCGCTCCGGGGTCGCCGGTGACGGATGCGGAGTCCTGGTGAATGTGGGCGTCATGTGAGCACGGTATCTGCCGCTCGGCTCGCTGAGAACTCGGCGATCAGACATTCCGTCGTCCAAGTGATCTCACGAATCGACCGGGCGATGACGCACAGCGATCGCCCGGAACGCCGCGTCACCGAGCAGGAGGACGGCCGCCACCGCGAGGGCCGCGGTCGGCGGGACCAGCAACGCGCCGAAGGCGGTCGCCGCGCCGCCCGCCACGGCCAGCCGCACCTGGGGCACTCCGGACACCCGCAGCCCGCGCAGCACGCCGAGCAGGGCGAACCCGCAGCCGACCACCAGGCCGACGAGCAGCAATGGTTCCACCGGGCTCGCGTCGGCCGCCGCGAGCACCGCCCGCAGCGGCGCCGGCGAGATCGCCAGCCGTGGCGCCCCCACCTGGTGCAGGGCGGCGCCCGCCACCGCGAGGCAGCCGACCGCGACGACGCCGAGCACCACCACGACGCCCCGCCGCCCGCCCGCACCCCGCTCGACGCCGAAGAAGCAGACCGACAGCAGGCCGGCGGCCGCGAGCACGCCGAGCGGGCTCCCGCCGTCGTCGGCGGCCACCGGCGGCGCGGCCGGCGCGATGGCGAAGCACGCCACCACGACGATCAGCAGCACGCCCAGCACGACGACCGTCGCCACGCGGGTCACCACGGGCGGCAGTCCCACGGCGGCCGCGACCGTGGCCGCCGCCACGACGCCGAGCGCCGCGAGCGGCGTGAGGTAGGTCGCCACCGTGCCCGCGATGGCCACCGCCGCCGCCAGCCGCCCGACGGTGCCGAGCACGAACCCGATGCGCCGCAACCGAAGCGGCAGCATCTCAATAGGACGGTCCGAAGTGGACAGTACGGCGGCGGAACCGGCGACGGCCGCGCCGAGGAACGCGACGAGCAGCCAGCGCCCGGCCAGGGACGCGGCCGGCGCCAGGCCGAGGAACAGGCCCGCGCCGAAGCTCGCCGCCACCCCGCCCGCGACGACGTCGACCCTGCGCACCGGTATGGACACCCGCCAACGGTGTCAGACCGGAGTCAGGCGACCTCACAGTGGGCACGCCGGTGGGAAGTCGTTAGCATGCTTCAGCAACTCGACCGACAGGAGCAGATCGTTGCGCGCGCCCAAGCTCTCCCTGACCACCACCGCGGCTGCTGAGGCCACCGTTGACGCGGTCCTCATCGGCACCGTGCAGGACGGCGAGGACGTCGCGCTCGCGCCGGGCGCCGAGCAGATCGACGCCGCGTTCGACGGCGGGCTGGCCGCCGTGCTGGCCACGCTGGGTGCCACCGGCAAGGCCGACGAGGTCGTCAAGGTGCCCACCATGGGCCGCCTGCCGGCCGGCCTCGTCGTGGCCGTCGGCATGGGCAAGGCCGGCGACGTCGGCCCCGAGCAGGTGCGCCGGGCCGCGGGCGCGGGCGCCCGGGCACTCGTCGGCACCCGGCGCGCGGTCAGCACGCTGTCCACTGTGGACCTTCACGCGGCGGTCGAGGGCGTGCTGCTGGGCGCGTACCGGTTCGACGAGTACCGTTCCGAGCCCGGCGACGTGCCGGTCGAGCGCGTCGACCTGGTGAGCCCGGCCGAGGGCACCGCGAAGGAGCACCGCGCCACGCTCAAGGCGGCGACCACGATCGCCGAGGCCGTGAACACGGCGCGCGACCTCGTCAACACCCCGCCGAACGACCTCTACCCGGCGAGCTTCGCCGAGCGCGCGGCCGCGCTGGCCAAGTCGGCCGGGCTCGACGTCGAGATCCTGGACGAGAAGGCGCTGCGCAAGGCCGGGTACGGCGGCGTGCTCGGCGTCGGCATGGGCTCGAGCCGGCCGCCGCGCGTGGTGCGCATCGCCTACCGCGGGCCGAAGGCGCGCAAGAAGGTGGCGCTCGTCGGCAAGGGCATCACGTTCGACACCGGCGGCATCTCGATCAAGCCGGCCGCGCACATGGAGGAGATGACCTCCGACATGTCCGGCGCCGCGGCGATCGTGGCGTCGGTGGTGCTGGCCGCGAAGCTGAAGTACCCGCTCGAGGTGGTCGCGACCGTGCCGATGGCGGAGAACATGCCGTCGGGTGCGGCGTACCGGCCGGGCGACGTGCTGACGATGTACGGCGGCAAGACCGTCGAGGTGCTCAACACCGACGCCGAGGGCCGGCTGATCCTGGCGGACGCGATCGTGCGGGCGTGCGAGGACGAGCCGGACTACCTGGTGGAGACCGCCACGCTGACCGGCGCGCAGATCGTGTCGCTCGGCCGGCGGACGGCGGGGATCATGGGCTCGGAGGACTTCCGCGACCGGGTCGCCGCGATCGCGAAGGCGACCGGCGAGGGCGGCTGGGCGATGCCGCTGCCCGAGGAGCTGCGCCGCGACCTGGACTCGAGGCTCGCGGACCTGTCGAACGTGACCGGTCACCGGTGGGGCGGCATGCTCGCCGCGGGCCTGTTCCTGCGCGAGTTCGTGCGGGACGGCGTGCCGTGGGCGCACATCGACATCGCGGGCCCGTCGTACAACTCGGGCGCGCCGTGGGGCTACACGGGCAAGGGCAGCACGGGCGTGCCGGTCCGCACGATCGCGGCGGTGCTGGCAGACATCGCGGAGAACGGCTGACTCGGCCTCCGGCCCCCGGAATCCAGCGTACGACCGGGGGCCGACGGTTCCGACCGCCGCGGGCAGATCTGTGGATGTACTCGCGAGTTGTGGATACCCGCAAGGGGGTCCCCTTGTGATCCAGTCTACCGGCGGGGTCTGACGGTTCCGGCCGCTGCGAGCGGATCTGTGGATGTACCCGCGAGTTGTGGACAGCCGCCAGGGGGTCCCCTGTGATCCACTCTACCGGCGAGGTCTGACAGTTCCGGATGGCGCGAAGGCGGCCTGCGGACCGGTCAGCTGACGGTCCAGGTGGGCCAGCGTTCGACGTCCCGGCCGGAGAGCGGGGCGTCCACGGCCAGGTCTCCGTAGGTCACGCCGGCGACCTTCGCGTCGGCGTCCAACTCGTAGACGAAGCACGCGTACACCGGGCGGTCGGGCGTGCCCGGGCCGATGAACGGCGGGCAGTCCGGCATTCGATCGAATCCCGGCACCGGGCGGCTCAGCACCCCGCGGTCGTCCCTCAGGAAGACATCATCCGCCGGGCCCAGTGCGGCGCGCACCACCACGTAGCGGTTGCCCGCCGCCGGCCTGCGGTCGCCCAGGTAGCCGGACGGGGTGAGGACCACGTCGAAGCCCGCGCGCATCGTGGAGTCCGCCAGCGACACCTCGACCGGCGGCTCGCCCGCCTTGCCGACCACCCGCGGTGTGGCCGGCCTGGCCCGCGCCACCGCCGGCACCGACACCGGCACCCGGATCGGCTGCTGCGCGTCCGGCTCGGCGTGCACGCCGCCGAACACCACGGCCCGCACCGGCGTCTGCTCTGGCACGGGCATCGTCACGCACGCGTCGAACTTCTGGCCCTTCGGCACGATCTTCGGCGGCTTCGACGCGGTCGCCGTGCACTCCACGAGCCCGTCGCCCAGCGGGCGGATCCACAGGCCGCGGTCGTCGATCGCCGACACGCTGCGCGAGTAGTCGCCGTCCCAGTCCGGGCCGGACGTGTTGGTGCCGGTCACCTCCACGGTCAGCCAGCGGTACCCGGCCGGCGCATCGCCCACGGCCGCCACCAGCGGGTCCACCCGCACGCTCTTGACCACGACCTCCAGCTCGGCGCCGACCGCGGTCCGGTACCGCGCGGGCGTGCCCTGCTTGCCCGCGGCGAACGCGGGCTGGCCGGCCGCGACCGTCTCCTGGCCGTCGACGACCGGCGGCATCGCCTGGCCGCCCTCCACATCCGGCTCTTCGACCAGCGCGCCCGCGGCCGGGCCGGGGCTGCCGGCCAGGCGCAGCCCGGGTCCCCAGCCGAGCGCCAGCACCGCACCCATCGCGGCGACGATCACGAGCCCCGCCGCGGCCACGACGGTGCGCCGCAGCCACGGCCGCGACGGCAGCACGCTGCGAGCCGGGCGCTCGTCGAGCAGCCGCAGCGCGCCCCGCGCCACCGCGGTCGCCGGGTCAGGGTCGGTGCGTACGGACCTGCCGAGCTCGGCCAGCCGCCGGGCGAGCACGGGTGTGCGCGAGGACCGGCCGACGATCAGCACTGCGTCCGCGACGCCGGCGAGCTTCGCCACCTCGCCGTCCGGCGGCAGGTCGGCGGTGGAGACGACGGTGAGCCGGCCGGACTTGCGGCGGACCGCGGTGGCCGCGCCGGCGTCGCCGTCCAGCTCGACGACCAGCAGCGTCTGGTCGGGCTCCAGGTCGGCACCCGCGGCCGCGGCGAGCGGCGCGACGAGCGTGCGGACCGACGGCGCGAGGCCGGCCGCCGCACGGGTCAGCGCCTCGACGCGCGCCGCGGGCCAGCCGGCGGGATGGGTCAGCACGAGCTGGTCGACCCGGCCCGCCGAGCGCACCACGCGGGACAGCAGCGTCCGGACCAGCCGGGTCACCGGCAGCACGATGTCGCCGACCATCAGGTCGCGCTTGTCCAGCCGGTTCTTGAGGTCGCTCACCAGCCGGTCCGGGTCCGCGGACCCCAGGCGCACCGCCTCCCGGCCGACGACCAGCTGGTCATCGGGGCTGAGCAGCGACCGCGGAGGGCACGCTGACCTCGCCGTCCACCACGACCGGCCGGGGCGCCTCGACCGCGCCCGCGCAGCACGCCCACCGTGTCGGTGGCGCCGAAGTCGACGACGACCGTGACCCCGCTCACGACCGCTCCTCACGGGCTTCGAGCGGCCGCTCGCGGTCGCCCTGTGTTTGATGGTTCGCTCCGCAAGCTCCGCTCACGCAACGCCCTTTCTGAACTTGTCTCGGCGGTTAGCCGCGTTCGCGTTTCTGGCGTGCCTGATACTCCCTCATGCGCTTCGGGTAGCCAACCCGTTCCACTTCGTAAAGTGGCATCTGGCGCTTCCTGGCGAAGTCGCCGGCCGCCTCCGGGCTCGCGATCCGCCGCCGGGTCCACTCACCGTCGTGCGCCACGAGCAGCACCGTCGTCTCGGTGACGTTGGTGCGCGGCTCGAGGAACGCCTCGACGCCCTGGCGCTGGACGCCCACTCGTCGAGATGCGCGGTGTCCTGCTTGCTGGAGCCTCGCGTCTGACCCTGACCGCCCTTGCGTTTCTTGCGCAGCGAGTCGAAAACACCCACGGCGGCTACCTCCGTACGAAGTCCGTCCCTCGTCATTGTGCCAATACGGCCACCTCGCAAGCCTGCCGCAGGTAGTGACAAGATGATGTGTGGTGGCGGCGTCACATCCGCTTGTCACCGCATGCCCGCTCGTCCACGTCAAGGAGAACCCGTGACTGATACCTCCGCTGACCTCGTGATCCTGGGTGGCGGATCGGGTGGCTACGCCTGCGCGTTCCGCGCGGCGGGCCTCGGCCTGTCGGTGATCCTCGTGGAGAAGGACAAGCTCGGCGGCACCTGCCTGCACCGCGGCTGCATCCCCACCAAGGCGCTGCTGCACGCCGCCGAGGTCGCCGACCTCGCGCGCGAGGGCGACCAGTTCGGCGTGAAGTCCTCGCTCGAGGGCATCGACATCGCCGGCGTCAACTCGTACAAGGACGGCGTGGTCGGCGGGCTGTACAAGGGCCTGCAGGGACTCGCGAAGGCCAACAAGGTCACCGTCGTCGAGGGCCAGGGCACGTTCGTCGGGCCCGAACGCCGTCGACGTGGACGGCACCCGCTACACCGGCCGCAACGTCGTGCTGGCCACCGGCTCCTACGCGAAGAGCCTGCCCGGCCTGGACATCGGCGGCCGGATCATCACCAGCGACCAGGCCGTGCACCTGGACTACATCCCGTCGAGCGTCGTGGTGCTCGGCGGCGGCGTGATCGGCGTCGAGTTCGCCAGCGTCTGGGCGTCGTTCGGCGCCGAGGTGACGATCGTCGAGGCGCTGCCCCGGCTCGTGCCGCTCGAGGACGAGTGGGCGTCCAAGCAGCTGGAGCGGGCGTTCCGCAAGCGCGGCATCAAGTACAAGACCGGCGTGAAGTTCACCGGCGCCGAGCAGAACGACTCGAACGTCACCATCTCGCTGGAGTCCGGCGAGACGATCGAGGCCGAGACGCTGCTGGTCGCGGTCGGCCGCGGGCCGAACAGCGCGGGCCACGGCTACGAGGAGGCCGGCGTCACCATGGAGCGCGGCTTCGTCCTCACCGACGACCGGCTGCGCACCAACCTGGACAACGTCTTCGCCGTCGGCGACCTGGTGCCCGGGCTGCAGCTCGCGCACCGCGGCTTCCAGCACGGCATCTTCGTCGCCGAGGAGATCGCCGGGCCAGGAGCCGCGCCCGATCGACGAGGCCGGCATCCCGCGCGTCACCTACTGCAAGCCCGAGGTCGCCTCCGTCGGCCTCACCGAGGCGCAGGCCAAGGAGCGCTTCGGCGGCGCGGAGACCTACACGTACGCGTTGAGCGGCAACGGCAAGAGCCAGATCCTCAAGACCACGGGCGGCGTCAAGCTGGTCAAGGCGCCGGACGGCCCCGTCGTGGGCGTCACGATGGTCGGCGAGCGGGTCGGCGAGCTTGTCGGCGAGGCACAGTTGATCTACAACTGGGAGGCCTACCCCGAGGACGTCGCGCCGCTCATCCACGCCCACCCCACCCAGACCGAGGCGCTCGGCGAGGCCTTCCTCGCCCTGGCCGGCAAGCCACTGCACGTGCACGGCTGAAGCCCTTAAGTACCAAGGAGTCAGCGAACCATGGCGTTCTCCGTCCAGATGCCGGCGCTCGGCGAGAGTGTCACCGAGGGCACCGTCACGCGGTGGCTCAAGCAGGAAGGCGACACCGTCGAGGTCGACGAGCCGTTGCTCGAGGTCTCCACGGACAAGGTCGACACCGAGATCCCGTCGCCGGCGGCCGGCGTGCTGCAGAAGATCGTCGCCCAGGAGGACGAGACGATCGAGGTCGGCGCCGAGCTCGCGGTGATCGGGGACGGCGGCTCCGGAGACGCCGAGGCCGAGTCGGGCGGTGACGTCGAGTCCGAGCCCGAGGGCGAGTCCGGCGGCGACAGCGAGCCCGAGGCCGAGTCGGGCGGTGACGTCGAGGCCGAGCCCGACGAGTCCGGTGGCGACGTCGAGGCCGAGCCCGAGCCGGAACCCGAGCCCGCGCAGGCGTCCGCGCCGCCGAGGAGTCCACTTCGGACTCGTCCGGCGAGGGCACGCCGGTCACCATGCCTGCGCTCGGCGAGAGCGTCACCGAGGGCACCGTCACCCGCTGGCTCAAGCAGGTCGGCGACACGGTCGAGGTCGACGAGCCGCTGCTCGAGGTGTCCACCGACAAGGTCGACACCGAGATCCCGTCGCCGGTGGCCGGCACGGTGCTGGAGATCACCGCGGGCGAGGACGAGACCGTCGAGGTCGGCGGCCAGCTCGCGGTCGTCGGCTCCGGCTCGGCGCCCGCGAAGTCGGAGCAGCCGCAGCAGGAGCAGCCGCAGCAAGCGGCGCCGAAGCAGGAGGCCCCCGAGCAGGAGGCCGCCGAGCAGGAGCAGCCCGAGCCGAAGCAGGAGGCGAAGGCGCCCGAGCCGCCCAAGCAGGAGGCGCCCAGGCAGGAAGCCCCGAAGCAGGAGGCAGCCCCGGCCCGCCGCGGCGCCCGCACCGGAGCGGACCAACGGCGACACCCCGTACGTGACCCCGCTGGTGCGCAAGCTCGCCACGGAGCACGACGTCGACCTGTCCGGCGTCAAGGGCAGCGGCGTCGGCGGCCGGATCCGCAAGCAGGACGTGCTCGCCGCGGCCGAGGCCGCCAAGCAGCCCGCGCCCGCCGCCGCCGCGCCGGCCGCGAAGGTCGCCCCGAGCGCGCCGGCGCCGCAGGCCGACCTGCGCGGCAAGACCGAGAAGATGAGCAGGCTGCGCCAGACGGTGTCCCGGCGGATGGTCGAGTCGCTGCAGACCTCCGCGCAGCTCACCCAGGTCGTCGAGGTCGACGTCACCAAGATCGCCAAGCTGCGCTCGCGGGCGAAGTCGGCGTTCGAGCAGCGCGAGGGCGTCAAGCTCACGTTCCTGCCGTTCTTCGCCAAGGCCACGGTCGAGGCGCTCAAGGCGCACCCGAAGCTGAACGCGTCGATCAACGACGAGACCAAGGAGGTGACCTACCACGGTGCCGAGCACCTGGGCATCGCGGTGGACACCGAGCGCGGGCTGCTGTCGCCGGCCGTGCACAACGCGGGCGACCTGTCCGTCGCCGGGCTGGCGCACAAGATCGCCGACCTGGCCGAGCGCACCCGCGCCAACAAGGTCACCCCGGACGAGCTGTTCGGCGCCACGTTCACGCTGACGAACCTGGGCAGCCAGGGCGCGCTGTTCGACACGCCGATCATCCCGCAGCCGCAGGTCGGCATCCTCGGCGTGGGCCTCGTCGTGAAGCGGCCGATCGTGATCACCGACGCCGACGGCAACGACACCATCGCCATCCGTTCGATGGCCTACCTCGCGCTGACCTACGACCACCGGCTGGTCGACGGCGCGGACGCGGGCCGGTTCCTGACGACGATCAAGAACCGCCTCCAGGAAGGGAACTTCGAGGGTGACCTGGGCCTGTAGGCGATGAGAGTCGTGGTGGCCGGCGCGTCCGGCCTGATCGGCAGCGCGCTCGTCCGTGACCTGCACGCGGCCGAGCACGACGTCGTCCGGCTGGTGCGCCGGCGGCCGCGGGCGGTCGACGAGCGCGAGTGGGACCCGCCGGCCGGGCGGATCGACGACGGCGCGCTGGACGGCGCGGACGCCGTGGTCAACCTGTGCGGGGCGGGCATCGCGAGCCGGCGGTGGAGCCACGCGCGCAAGCAGATGCTGCTGAACAGCCGCGTCGAGCCGACCGAGGTGCTGGCCGCCGCGGTCGCCGAGCGCGGCATCCCGGTGCTGGTCAACGCGTCGGCCGTCGGGTACTACGGCGACACCGGCGACCGGGAGAGCGACGAGGACAGCGCCGAGCGGGCAGGGTTTCCTGGCGGCGCTGTGCCGTGACTGGGAGGCCGCGACCCGGCGGGCCTCGCAGGCGGGCGCGCGGGTGGTGCGCATGCGCACCGGGCACGTGCTGTCCCGGCGCGGCGGCCTGCTGGGCACGCTGCGGCCGCTGTTCAGCGTGATGCTCGGCGCGCGGCTCGGCGACGGGCTGCAGTACATGCCGTGGCTGCACGTGGCCGACCACGTCGCGGCGATCCGGTTCGTGCTGGACGACGACGGCATCGAGGGCGCGGTGAACTCGTGCTCGCCGAACCCGGTGACCAACCGGGAGTTCACCCGCGCGCTGGGCCGCGCGGTCAGCCGGCCCGCGCCGTGGTTCGTGCCGTCGATCGCGCTGCGCGTGGCGGTCGGCGACGGCGCGGAGGAGATCCTCTACAGCCAGCGGACGGTGCCGGGTGTGCTGGCCAAGCGCGGTTTCACGTTCCGCTACCCGCTGCTGCCCGAAGCGCTCGACGCGGCTCTGCAGCGGTGATCGAGGCCGGTCACGGGCCGACGGCGTAGGGTCGCATCCGTGGCTCACGTTTCCTGCCGCGCGTCGCGCGCGCCCGTGCACGTCCGCGAGCTCGGCTCGATCGACTACGTGGAGGCATGGGACCTCCAGCGGTCGCTGGCCGCGGCCCGGGCCGACGGCACGGGCCCGGACACGATGCTGCTGCTGGAGCACCCGTCGGTGTACACGGCCGGCAAGCGCACCGAGACCGGACGAGCGCCCCGACGACGGCACCCCGGTGGTCGACGTCGACCGCGGCGGCAAGATCACCTGGCACGGCCCCGGCCAGCTCGTCGGCTACCCCATCGTGGCGCTGGCCGACCCCATTGACGTGGTCCAGTACGTGCGCCGGGTGGAGCAGGCCCTGATCGCGGTGTGCGACGAGCTGGGCCTCGCGACCGGCCGGGTCGAGGGCCGCAGCGGCGTGTGGCTGCCCGCCGACCACCGCCCGGAACGCAAGATCGCCGCCATCGGCATCCGCGTGCAGCGCGGCGTCACGATGCACGGCTTCGAGATCAACTGCGACGCCGACCTCGGCGGCGTTCGAGCGCATCGTCCCGTGCGGGATCAGGGACGCCGGGGTGACCTCACTGTCCCAGGAGCTGGGGCGGCAGGTCACCGTGGCGGAGGTGCTTCCCCTGGCGGAGCGGCACGTCCTGGCCGCCCTGGACGGGACCCTGGCGGTCGCCGACCGCTGGCTGCCCCGCTGGACCCCGTCCAGCTCCGGGCGTCGACTTCCAGCTGGCCCAGCACCGGTAGCCGCGTCAGAACGTGAGTGCCCAGTAGATCTTCACCGGATGTACCGGGGCACCGTCCTGCGCGCCGCCCTCGATGCCGGCCGCCACGATCCTGTCCAATGTAGACATACCGTGCGTGACGTGGCCCAGGACCGTGTACGCGGGCGGGATGTCCGCGTGGGAGTGGACGATGAAGAACTCGCTGCCGTTCGTGTCCGGGCCCTGGTTGCCCATCGCCACCGTGCCGCGCGGGTAGGTCTCCGCGCCGGTCACCTCGTCGGCGAAGCGGTAGCCGGGGCCGCCGACCTCCACCTTCACGATGTCGCCGCACTGCAGCACGCCCAGCCGCGCGCTGTTGGTCAGCCGCCAGCACTGCGTGTGGTTGTAGAACAGGCTGCGAACCAGGTGCGTGAAGTTGTGCACCGCGCACGGGGCGTTCGCGCGGTCCAGCTCCATGACGACCACGCCGTAGTTGGTCGCGAACACCGCGGTCGGCGTGCCCGTGCGTCGGCGCCTTGCGGCGACGGCGGGCGGACCGGCTTCGCGGCCGGGTTGTCGGGGGTCGGGATGAACTCGCACCGCACGACCGGGGCCGGCGACGCGGCGGCGACAGCCGGCGCAAACCCAAGCGTGGCAACGAAAACCACGACGACAGCAAGTAATCGTCTCATGTGGCCACGCTAGTGCCGGGGTCAAGCCCGCGGCGGCGACGAGCCCGGGCCGCCCGGCGCCGAGCCGCGCAGCCGCACCTCCGGTCCACGGCCCAGCTCCAGGTACATCCGGACGTCGTCGTAGCGGTCGTCGCCCACCTCGACCACGTTCGGCAGGCGGCCCCATTCCACGAAGCCGAGCGAGCGGTACAGGTCGATCGTGCCGTGGTTGTTGCCGCGCACGCCGAGCACCAGCATCTCGAGTCCCGCCGCGCGGGCTCGTTCGATCAGGCCGGACACCACGAGTCGGCCGAGACCCAGGCCGCGCGCGGCCGGGTGCGCCATCACCTTCATGACGTCCGCGGTGTGCGTGAAGATCGGCACCGGGCCGCGGCGCCACAGGCCGGTCGCCTCGACCCGGCCGTCCACCACACCGAGCGCCAGCGCCGCGTCGCCGGACCGGACGGCGGCCAGCACGTCCGACAGCCACGCGTCGGATACCGCGCGGTCCGGCGGGGTCAGGTAACCGACCGCGCCGCCGGCCGCGACGACCGCATGCAGCACACGGTGCACCTGCGCGCACAGGTCTTCCGTGACCGACGCCGGCCAGTGCAGCTCGATCACGCGTGCCCGTCGCGGCGCATGCCCTCCATGACCGTGACGATCGTGCGGCTCACGTCGGCCGCCGCCTTCTTCGGGTCCGACGAGCTCGCGATCGCCTCCGCGCCCGCCGACAGCGCGCCGAACAGGATCCGCGCGGTCACCTCCACCGGCAGCGCCTCGATCTCGCCGGCCTCGACCAGCGCCTCGACCGTCGCGCGCACCAGGCCGTAGCTGAAGTGCTCCTCGGCCTCGCGCCACCGCTCCCAGCCCATCACGACCGGCGCCTCGTGGATCACGATCCGCTGGTAGGACGGTTCGAGGCAGACCCGGACGTAGGCCTGGATGCCCTCCATCGCCCGCTCCCACGCGGTGCCGTCGCCGGCGACCACGGCCGTGAGGCGGTCCATCGCGGCGGTCTCGACCAGGTCGAACGCGGCCTCGAACAACGCCTGCTTGCCGCTGAAATGGTGGTACAGCGCGCCTTTGGTCACCCGGGCGCGCTTGACGATCGCGTCCAGCGAGGTCCCGGCGTAGCCGCGCTTGGTGAACAGGTCGAGCGCCGAGTCGACCAGCGCCTGCCTGGTGGACTCGGTGTAGTCGACACGCCTCGACCGCATTGTCACCACGTTCACAACCGTACGACACCTCCCCGGCACATACCGGTGGTACGTTGGCCTTGTCAGACCATACCGACGGTATGTCGAAGACCGCCGGTATCGCGAGAGGGGGAACGATGGGGTGGAACGAGTACTACCGCCGCAGAGACGCCCTGAACGGCGTCATCGAGCGCGGTGAGCTGTCCGTGCCCGACGGGTTCGACGGTCCCGTCGAGGTCCTGCTGGCGTTGCATCACCGCTGGTCACTGCAGCTGGTCGGGCGGCTCGAACTCGCCGCCGAAGCCGCCGAAGCGGCCGGCGACCCGGTCGAGGCGGTCGGCGACGCGTGGCGTGCGGCCGCCGCCGCCAACCCGGCGCTGCTGGCGCTGCTCGACGAGCACGCCGGCCACCCGGCGCTGGGCGCCCTGATCCGCGCCGAGCACCGGATGCTCGCCCGGACCGCGGGCCTCGCCGGCCCCGAGGACGGGCGGCTGGAGCAGGCCGCGCTCGGCGCCGCACTCGTCGCGCGGCTGCGCGACGACCCGCGGGAGCGGCGCAGCCCGGTCGAACGGCTCCTGCGCAGGCTGGTCCCGTCCGGCTGAGCTCAGTCGAGCAGGCCGAGGTCCACGAACGTCTCGTGGCACCAGTCGAGTGCGGTGTCCATGTCCGTCCACTGTGGATCGTCCGGTCGCAGGTACGGGAAGATGTAGGGGTCGGTCACCTCGTCGGGCAGGTCCGTCGGCAGGCAGTGGTAGGGCGGCGCCCCGTAGTTGTCGGCGTTCATCCGCCGGGCGATCTCGGGCTGCCGCGCGTCCCACAGCGCGAACCACAGCCGGCGGCACATCAGCGGGTGCGCGACCGCGAACACGAGCCGCCCGACGTCGAGCGGCTCGCCGGCCGAGACCACCCGGGCCATCGCGGTGTGCCGGTCGGTGCCGACCATGCAGGCCCAGCCCGACCAGATCTCCACGCTGTGCCCGGCCCCGATGATCGCGGCGCACAGCGTGGCGAGCGCGAGCCCGCGGTTGCGGACCAGCTCGTGCGGCGTCGTGCTCAGGTACGTCGCGGGCACCACGAACGTCACCACCCGCCCCCGGGTGGACGTCCGCCGCGGCACGGCGTCGACCATGCACTCCGGCACGCCGGCGAGGTAGGCGCCGACGTCGACCTCGCTGCCGGTCACGTCCCACGCCGGCTCCAGCGTCGTCGCGGACGCGCCCAGGCCGGCCCGCTCGCGCAGCGCGCCGACCGACACGTCCGCCTCCCGCAGCGCGAGCGGCCACCCGTCGACGGCCAGCTGGAGCGCCTCGGCCCAGCTGCCGCCGCACCAGCTGTCCCGGCCGTGCCGCCCGGCGCCCTGAATGGTCTCCGGCGCCCGCGCGGCGTCGAGGAAGTCGTGCCAGGACAGCAGGGGCGGCAGCGCGGTGGCGCTCACAGGCCGAGCGCCTCGCGGTGCGCGTCGGACAGGGCGCGGGTCACCCGCCAGCGCAGCACCTGCTCGAGGCTCGCGCCCGCGGCGAGCAGCTTCGCCCCGTCGATGCTGACCCGCGGCGAGAACATCACCGGCAGCCGCTTGTCCGCGGCGACCTCGCGCAGCCGGCGGACCTCGGTCAGCAGCTGGCGCACCAGCCGCTTCTTCGCCGGCGCGTGCGCCATCGCGAGGCGTTCCTCCAGCTGCTCGTCCACCGGCACGTCGATGGTGACGAACCGGTCGAGGGTGGCGGCGTCCAGCGCCTGGCGGCCGACGTAGTGCCGGTCGCCGCCGGTGCCGTAGGTGTTGCCGGTGGCCACGAGCCGGAAGTCCGGGTGCGCGGCGACCATGCCGTCGGCGAACGCGCACATGCCGAGCGCGAGCGCCTGGTTGAGCTCGGCGAGCAGGCCCGGATGACCGTTGTCCAGCTCGTCGAGCAGCATCACGCCGCCGTGTTCGAAGGCCCGCCGGAACGGCGTGTCGTGGTAGTTGCCGTGCGCGTCGAAGTAGCCGAACACCTTGCTCATCGGCGTGGTCGGACCGAGCGAGATCGCCTGCAGCTCCAGCCCGAGTGCCTCGGCGGCCTGGGTGGCGAGCGTGGACTTGCCGGTGCCGGCCGGGCCGACGAGCAGCACGTGGCAGCGCGCACCGAGCGCGAGCAGCAGCTCGGGCAGGATCGCGTGCGTGTGGCCGGCGACGGTGATCTTCCCGCCGGCCGGGAGCGTGACCTCGACGGGCACCGGCACGAACTCGACGCACGCCTTCTCCGCGGCCTCGCGGGCCAGCGTCAGCACCTCGCCGCGGGCCTTCTCGACCGCCGCCGTCGCCGTCGCGGTGGCGTCCTTCGCGAGCTTGCGCACCTCGTCGCGGGACTTGTCCACCGCACGCTGGGCGGTGGCCGACGCCTCCTTCGCGAGCCGCGCCACCTCCCGGCGCGCCTCCTCCGCCGCGGTGGTCGTGGTCGTGGCCGCCTCCCGGGCCGCCGCCAGCGCCTCGTCGCGCGCCTGCGCCACGGCGGCCGTCGCCGTCGCGGTGGCGTCCCGCGCCAGGCCGGCGACCTCGTCGCGGGCGGCCCCGACCGCGGTCTCCGCCCTGGCCGTCGCCTCGCGCGCGAGCGTCAGCACGTCGTCGCGGGCCACGTCGACCGCGGTGGTGGCCGCCGCGGTCGCCTCGCGGGCGAGCACGACGACCTCGTCGCGGGCCGCCTCGATCGCCTCCCGGGCGTCGTGGATCGCGGCGGTGGCGGTGTCCGCGGCGGCCGCCCGGGCCGCGTCCTCGGCCATGCCGCGGATGTCGTCCTCGAGGGGCGCGAGCGCGGCCACGGCGACCGCCGGGTCGGCGAACCGCTCGCCGACCACGCGCCGCGTGGCCACCTCGACGAGATGCCCGACGTTGTGCTGGTGCAGCACCGCCCGCGCGGCGTCGACCGACAGCTGGTGCAGCTCGAGCTTGGTTGTCCGCCGCAACGAGTCCTCCCCTGTGATCCGGCTGCGGCAAGCTTCGGGCACCCGAACCGGGAGGGGTCCCGGCCTACGGCGAGGGGACGTCGTGTTCGAGGTAGTGGATGGTCCCGTCGGCCCGCGCCGCGATGGCGGCGGTGATCCGGCGGAGGAGCCGCGGCGGCAGCCAGTCGCCGACGTCGCCGGCCTCGACGAACATGTACGACGCCAGCTCCTCGGCCTGCAGCTTGATCCGCGCCAGGGTGCCCGGGGCGAGCAGGCCGCCGTCGAACACGAACAGGACCTTCTCGCCGTTGGGGTGCGGCGCCCAGTCGACCACGAGCAGCCGGCCGACCCGGATGTCCAGGCCGAGCTCCTCGTCGATCTCCCGGGCACACGCCGCGCTCGGCGTCTCACCCGGCTCGATCACCCCGCCGGGGATGTCCCACATCGGCTTGTAGGTCGGCTCGACGAGCATCACCCGGTTCCCGCTCGTCCACGAACAAGGCGCCCGCCGCGCTCCCCACGACAGCGCCCACGTGCACCTCCCGATCGGCCGTGCCCACCATACGTCGGCGTAATCTGGCCGGGTGACCATTGCTCCGGAAGGGCGGAAGCTGCTGCGTCTCGAGGTACGCAACAGCCAGACCCCGATCGAGAAGAAGCCGTCGTGGATCAAGACCCGGGCGAAGATGGGACCCGAGTATCGCGAGCTCAAGGGCCTGGTGCGGCGGGAAGGCCTGCACACGGTCTGCGAGGAGGCGGGCTGCCCGAACATCTACGAGTGCTGGGAGGACCGCGAGGCCACCTTCCTCATCGGCGGCGAGCAGTGCACCCGGCGGTGTGACTTCTGCCAGATCGACACCGGCAAGCCGGCGGCGCTCGACCGCGAGGAGCCGCGCAAGGTCGCCGAGTCGGTCCAGGCGATGGGCCTGCGGTACGCGACGGTCACCGGCGTCGCCCGCGACGACCTCGACGACGGCGGGGCGTGGCTGTACGCCGAGACGGTCCGCCGCATCCACTCGATGAACCCGGGCACCGGCGTCGAGCTGCTGATCCCCGACTTCAACGCGGACCCGGCGCAGCTGGGCGAGGTTTTCGGCGCGCGGCCGGAGGTGCTGGCGCACAACCTGGAGACCGTGCCGCGGATCTTCAAGAGCATCCGGCCGGCGTTCCGCTACGAGCGCTCCCTCGAGGTCATCACCCGCGCACGCGAGTTCGGCCTGGTCACGAAGTCGAACCTGATCCTGGGCATGGGCGAGACGCCCGACGAGGTCACCGCCGCGCTGCAGGACCTGCACGACGCGGGCTGCGACATCATCACGATCACCCAGTACCTGCGCCCGTCGCTGCGCCACCACCCGATCGACCGGTGGGTGCGGCCGGAGGAGTTCCTGGAGCACAAGGAGGCGGCCGAGCGGATCGGCTTCGCCGGCGTGATGGCGGGCCCGCTGGTGCGCTCGTCGTACCGGGCCGGGCGGCTCTACGCGCAGGCGATCGCGCACCGGGGCGAGGAGGTCCCGGAGGCGCTGCGGCACCTGGCCGAGGCCGGGCCGGCGAGCCAGGAGATCGGCGCCCTGCTGAAGCGTCACTGAGCGTTTTCCCTCATCCCCTCACGGGGGGAACCCCGATGTACTCGATGCGTCCAACAGCTTGACTGTGGGTACGGCCGCAGGGGGCGGCCGGTCGAGGAGGGGATCCGGGTATGGCCGTGCTGACTGACGTCCTGAACTGGTTGCAGGCGTTGCCGCAGCCCGCGCTGGTGGGTGCCACGGGCGCGATGGTGTTCGCGGAGTGCACGATCGGCCTGGGGTTCATCGCGCCGGGTGAGGCCGGCCTGCTGATCGCGGCCACGACGGTCGACTCGGTCCAGCGGTTCCTCCTGCTGTGGGCGGTCGTCACGATCTGCGCCGCGATGGGCGACTCGCTGGGGTTCGCCATCGGCCGCCGGTTCGGCCCGCGGCTGCGCGAGACCAAGCTGATCCAGCAGCACGGCGTCGACGGCTGGGACAAGACGACCGGGATCCTGCGCAGGCGGGGCGCGTGGGCGGTGTTCTTCGCGCGGTTCCTGCCGGTGGTGCGGACGCTGATGCCCGCCGCGGCGGGGACCTCGGGCCTGCCGTACCGCAAGTTCTTCCCAGCCGTACTCGCGGGCGCCGCGTGCTGGTCGGCGATGCACATCGCGATCGGCGCGGCGCTGGGCGAAGCCGCGAAGCGCATCGAGGGTCTGATCACGACCGGCGGCATGTACGTGCTGGGCGGCCTGGCCCTGATCCTGGTCACGACGGTCGTGGTCCGCAAACGCCGCAAGGCGAAGCGCGTACCGGTGCCGGTCACGGTGGACGCCGACCAGGAGCTGGAACCCGCCTGACGCGGGAGCTCAGAGCTGGCGGTACTCGTAGTTCGGCTTGATGGTCGTGTTGTAGTGGCGGCCCGAGCTCTCCGCCGCCAGGAGGGCCATGAACTCGCGGGCCGGGACGTCCAGGTACTGGTAGACCGCGCCGCTCACGAGCTTGACCTCGAGCAGGCGGCGCTTCTGGTCGTAGCCGACCTCGGCGAGCACGCTGGACTCGATCGGTTGCCGGTGCACGGGGTCAGTATTCCCCGGTCCGGGTGAATCAATGCGTTGCGGCGTAACACATCACCGGTAAAGACGAGCACGGCGTGGCGCATGAAATCGGGTTACGCGGACGGATTTCCGGACGACTACCCGGTGGACGTAAGGAGGCTGCCCATGACCCAGGCACCCGGATTGTTGCCGCCGTCGCCGTACCGGCACCCGATGCGAAAACGCCTGCTGTGGCCGTGGTTCGTCGCCGTCGGCGCGCTGCTGTTCATCGCGGCGGCGTTCGTCTTCGCGTTCTGGGTCACGTCCGGCGACGACGCCCCCACCGGCACTCCCACCGGCGCGGCCGCCGACCCGCTCGGGCTCCGCGACCCGGAAACCCAGCTGCACCAGGCATTCTCGGCCTGCGGCAGCGGCGACCTCGCCGACCAGGACCACACGCTGGTCGTCGACACCGAGGGCGAGGGCTACGGCTCCGGCACCGACTCGTACCCGAGCCTCAAGTGCACGCTCGGCACGCTGCACACGCCGCAGTCCGTGATCGCCCGGATGGAGGCCACCCGCGCGCTCGACGGAATGCAGTCCGCGAGCTGGGACGACTTCCAGGCCTCGTGGACCTACCATCCGGACAACGGCCTCGACGTGATCATCACCGAGTCGGCGTGACGTCGAGCAGCTCCCGTCCGAACACGCGCAGCGCCGGGCCGGCCGCGGCACAGATGACCAGCATCGCCGCGCCGGAGACCAGGAACGTCGCGCTCGCGCAGCCGAGCAGGCGGGTGGTCACGCCGCCGAGCAGCGCGCCGGCGGGGATGGCGGCCCACACGACCGTCCGCCACATGCCGGCCACCCGGCCGGGCAAACCGTCGGGCACCGTGCGGTGCCGCGCCGTCGCGATGACGACGTTCACCGCGACCACACCGGCCGCGAACGTGCCGAACAGCACTGTCGCGACGACCGGCGACGCGGTGAGTCCCATGCCGGCGAAGCTGGCGCCCGCGACGCCGATGCCGCAGCGCAACACGTCGCGTCGCGGCATGACCCTCAGGAGCTTCGGCGCCCCGGCACCGACGAGACCGCCGATCCCGGCCGCCACGGCGAACACGCCGAACATGCTGTCGGAGAGCCGCAGGTCCTCGAGCACGTAGAGGACGAGCTGGTTCGCGGCGAGCTCGGCGGCGAGGCCCAGCGCGGCGGCGATGATCATGAGACGCAGGATCAGCGGGCTGCTCCGCAACCCGGCCCGGACCTCCCCGCCGGGCCTGGGCGGGCGGACCGGCCGGTGCGAGCCCGCGATCCCCACCAGGAGCACGGCCGACACCGCGAAGCCGGCCGAGTTGAGCAGGAAGGGGAACGCGGCGAACACAGCGACCGTGAGGCTGCCGGCGATCGGCCCGGACAACGACGTCCGCTCCACTTGCTCGCGCCCCGCGCCGGCGACCGTCTTCGCGGTCCCGACCAGCAGCGCCGCGACGAAGACGGCCCAGATCGCCTGCGCGCCGGCAGCCACGAGAAGTGCGAGCACGCCGATCACCGCGGCACGCGCGAGGTTGGCCACGACGAGGGCCCGCCCGCGGTCGACCCGGTCCAGCAGCACACCCGTCGCCACGGAGAACAGCAGCCACGGCACCACCGCGACCGCGGACAGCGCGCCGATGACCACCGGGTCGCGGGTCATGCTGCCCTCGCGATCGCAGTGCGCATGCGGCGCCCCCTACGCGTTCACCACCTCACGGGGCACGTCGGGCGGCGGCCGCCGGCCGTTAACGCGAAAACCCGTTCCCCATTGCCGGTTGGCGAGTGGGCGACCCCCTAATGGCAGGTCACCGCCGGGCGATGAGTGACATACCGAACCCTCGGGAGCTCGACATGAAACGAGCAACCACGAAGAAGATGTCGAAGTCGGCACGGCGCTGGCTGAAGCGGGCGGTCGCGTTCATCGTGACCCTCGGCGCCGTCGCGGCCGCGATCACCGCGGTCCGGGCCCTCCTGCCGGCCGGCGACCCGCCGGATCCCGAGGACAGCGCGCAGGTCACGGTGAAGGTCATCCCGGACGTACCACTCAGCGAGTACGCGCAGCGCCAGGGCTTCGTCATGCCGCTGCGCCTCCAGCCGCCCGGCACGGAGCCCGGCGAGGAGCCCGGCACCGAGCCGACCGCCGAAGGTCCGGTCGTCGACCCGACGTGCGCGGACTGCGCGATCGAGGGCGACGAGACGCCGATCAACGAGGAGCCGTCACCGTCGTCGGAGGACGCCCTGCCCGGCATCGACGCGGGCACGACGGCGCCGCCGGACGGCGAGGAACCGGGCTTCCCCGGCGAGTCGGAGAACAACGAGGTGTGCGAGCAGACCCCGTGGGACTGCGAGACCATCGGGGGCGTCGTGGAGGGCGCCGCCACCGACGAGAACGGCAACCAGGTCGACCCCGAGGTCCAGGCCCGCCGGGTGCTGGAGATCCTCGACGACGCCCGCAAGTCGCCCGGCGGCGAGCCGGTCGGCGTACTGGTGACGGTCGACGCGGTCCTGGTCGGCCTGCGCGACGAGCCGGTCCAGCTCCGCTGGGCGATGTGGCAGGAAACGGGCGGCGGCCGCCTGCACGGCGGCTGGCTGAACGACCACCTGGTCTACCGCATGCGACCGGACACCGACCGCGACTCGACGACCGTCGACCTGTGGATCCCGCTGCCGAAGACGGCGGGCCCGTTCGTCGTCGACGTGATCGCCTCCGCCGGGGGCGCCGACCTCGCCAAGGACCGCAGCGCCGGGTTCGACTGATGTGTGGT
>CAWJCX010000053.1:0-101395 GCA_963841395.1 uncultured Actinomycetota bacterium | reverse complement strand
CAACACGCGCCGGCCGGCTCGGTGGGGCTGACCCGCGGCGAGCGGGCGAACCTCATGCTGGTGCTGTTCCTGGCCCAGGCGCTGCAGATCGCGATGCTCGCGGTGCTGGTGTTCTGCCTGTTCATCGGGCTGGGCGCGCTCGCGGTGGACAAGACGGTCGTCGACGCCTGGCTCGGCGACGGCAAGTACCTCGAGTCCGGCACGCTCTTCGGCGTCAAGCTGCTGCTGCCGAACTCGCTGGTACAGCTGTCGATCCTGCTGTCGGTGTTCTCCGGGCTGTACTTCACCGCGTCGGCGGCTACCGATCCGCTCTACCGCACAGGCATTCTTCGAACCACTGATCGCGGATGTTCGAGTCAGCCTCGCGGTTCGGCAGGCGTATCTCGCCCGCCGCGGCGACGAGGCTTAGCCTGGAACACGGAGTGACGACCCGTAGCCAGAGGAGTTGGCATGACGAACGACGGCACTCAGGACCCGGTTCCGCCGCCGGTGCTGTCCGACCCGCTGGCCGGTCTGGTGACCGGCAGCCGCTACGAGCCGGAGCCCTTGCGGGTACGCGTCACCGAGCCGCCGCATGCCGGACATCGCCGCCGTGCGCGAGGCGATGGCGTCCGTGCTGGACGAGGACTCGGAGCTGAGGCTCTCCGCGATCACGCCGGCGGCCGACTTCTTCACCGACTCGCCGCCCGCACCCGCGCCGGCGCCCGCCCCCGCGGCCCCGGTCGCGAAGGTGCCGGTCGCCGAGGTGCCCAAGCAGGCGACCGGCGAGCCCGCCCCGGCGCCGGCCAGGCTGACGCTCTCCCGGGGGGCCGGCCAGGTGCCGACCCGCGGCGCGGTGACCCGGGTGTCGACCCCGCCGGCGGGCATTCCCGCGCCGCGCGGTGCGGGCAGCGTCCCGGCTCGCGCGCTACCGCCCGCGACCAGGCGGGGCGAGCGGAGCCGCAAGATCCGGCTACCGCGCGGGTTGGTCCGCAACCGGCCGAGGGTGCCGCTCGGGGGATCCAGGTCAAATCGTCAGCCGGAAGTGTGACACTCATCATGGTGTTACTCCTGGTGATGGTTGTGCTCGGGATCGTGTTCCTCGCGAGCCTGATCGACACGATCGCGGCCGTCTTCGACTGACACGCCGTACCCACGCGGGCGCTGAACCCGGTCAACCACTACGGTCCAGCCATCCGAACGTGCTCGTCCGGGCTACTCTGGACCAGCGGGCAGCGTGGAGATGGGGTGGCGGGTATCAGCGGGGGCGCGGACTTCGACTCGAGCGTCGGTGCGAACGCGCCGGCCCAGTCGAACGCGTCCATCACCCACCGTGCCCGCAGTGTGCTCGCCATCCGGGGCTTCCGCCGGCTCTGGGGCGTCACCTACCTGTGCAGCATCGGTGACTGGCTGTCACTGCTCGCGCTGACCGGTCTGGTCACCAAGCTCACCGACGGGCTACCAGGCGCAGAGCTTCGCGTTCGCCGGCGTCGTGCTCACCCAGCTGCTCCCGGGCCTGCTGTTCGCGCCGCTCGGCGGCCTGCTCGCCGACCGGTTCGACCGCCGCAAGGTCATGGTCATCTGCGACGTCGCGCGCTGCTCGCTGTTCATCTCGATCGCGGTCGTCGGCTCGACGTGGTGGCTGTTCGTCGGGAACTTCCTGATCGGCTGCTGCGCGATGATGTGGATCCCGTCGAAGGACGCGGCGGTGCCCAACCTGCTGCGCCGGCCGGACCAGGTGGAGACCGCGAGCCAGCTCGGCATGGTGATGACCTACGGCATCGCCGTGATCACCGGCGCCGGCCTGTACGCGGCGATCACCGGCATCACCACGAACCTCAACCTCCAGCCGGACCCCACCGGCCTGGGCATCGCCAAGATCATCCTGGCCATCAACGGCCTGCTGTACCTGACCAGCGCGATCCTCGTGGCCACCCGCATCCCCGAGCTCTCGCTGCGCGACACGTCCACCCGGCTGAGCCCCAAGGACAGCGACGACGCCAAGCAGGGCTTCGCCGCGATGCTGCGCGACGCGGCCCGCTTCGTGCGCAGCACCCCGCTCGTGCGGGGACTGCTGGTCGGCATGATCGGCGCGTTCGCCGCGGCCGGCGCGCTGATCGGCTCGGCGAAGCTCTACGCGAACAGCCTGCGCGGCGGTGAGTCGGCGTTCGGACTGCTGTTCGTCGCCATGTTCATCGGGCTCGCGGTCGGCATGGCCGGCTCGCCGAAGCTCGCCCGCCGGCTGCCGCACAACCGGCTGTTCGGCATCGCGATCGTGCTCGCCGGCATCGTGCTGTGCCTGGTCGCGCTGTCGCCGCACCTGGCCGTCTCGCTGATCACCGTGATGGTGGTCGGCGCGTGCGCGGGCGCGGCGTTCCTCACCGGCGTGACGATCATCGGCACCCAGATCGAGGACGCCATCCGCGGCCGGATCAACGCGATCTACCAGTCGCTGATGAAGATCATCCTGGCCGCCGCGATGGGGCTGACGCCGCTGCTGGTCGGCCTCGTGCAGCCGCGCAACGTCATCGTGTGGGGCCGGCCGATGACGATCGACGGCACCCGCCCGGTGCTGCTCGCCGCCGGCCTGATCGCCGCGCTGGTCGGCGTGATCGCCTACCGGCAGATGGACGACCGGCGCAGCGAGCCGATCCTGGCCGACCTGCTCGCCGCGATCCGCCGCAAGCCGCGCCGGTCCACCGGCCTGCTGGTCGCGGTGGAGGGCGACGTCGTCGAGGACACGTCGACGCAGGCGCGCCTGCTCGCCGACTGGCTGCGCCGCCCGGGCACCAAGGAGGTGCTGCTGGCGAGCGACCCGGCGCTGGACGACGAGCGGCTGCGGTCCGTGCTGTCCGGCGCGCACCTGGCCGGGGCGCGGGCGCACGCGCTGGTCGCCGCGGCGGTGCGCGCGGACATCGTGGAGCGCCAGATCCGGCCCGCGCTGGACCGCGGCGCGCTGGTGGTGATGGAGCGGTTCGTCGACAGCCCGCTGGCGCACCTGTCCGCGGCGGCCGGGCTGGACCCGGCGGAGCTCGAGGGCCTGGCCGACTGGGCGACCGCGCGGCTGCGGCCCGACGTGACGATCCTGCTGGACCGCGACCCGAGCACCCTGACCGGCGGCCCCGGGGCCGACACCGACGCGCCGCGGCCGACCCAGCATCATTGGCACGTGCAGCGGGTGTTGACGGAGATGGCGTCGGCCGATCCGGACCGGTACGTGGTGGTGGACGCGGACGGCGAGCTGGACGAGGTCGCGGCGCGGGTGCGCCTCGCGGTGCAGACCGCGCTGGCCGGCCGCCGGCTGGCCAGCCTGGTGCCGGGCGACAGCCTGTCCCCGGTGCCGGCGGGGGAGTCCTCGTGACGGTGTGGGACCAGGTCGTCGGCCAGCCCGAGGCCGTCGCGGTGCTGCGCTCGTCGGCCGAGGTGGCCGCGTCGATGGTCGACGGGACGTTCAGCGGCGGCTCGGCGTCGGCGGTGTCGCACGCGTGGCTGTTCACCGGCCCGCCCGGATCGGGCCGGTCGGTCGCCGCCCGGGCGTTCGCGGCGTCGCTGCAGTGCGAGTCGGGCATGGGCTGCGGTGCGTGCCCCGGCTGCCGGACCGCGATGGCCGGCACGCACGCGGACGTGCACGTGGTCGTGCCGGAGGGTCTGTCGATCTCGGTCGCGGAGATGCGGGCGCTGGTCCAGATCGCCGCCCGGCGGCCCACCGGTGCCCGCTGGCAGGTCGTGATCATCACCGACGCCGACCGGCTGACCGAGGGCGCGGCGAACGCGTTGCTGAAGGCGGTGGAGGAGCCGCCGGAGCGGACGGTGTTCCTGCTGTGCGCGCCGTCGGACCATCCCGAGGACGTCCCGGTGACGATCCGTTCGCGGTGCCGGCACCTGGGCCTGCGCACCCCGTCGGCGCAGTCGATCGCCGAGGTCCTGCGCGGCCGCGACGGGATCCCCGCGGACATGGCGAACTGGGCCGCGTCGGTGTGCGGCGGGCACGTGGGCCGGGCGCGCCGCCTGGCCACGGACGACGCGGCGCGCGAGCGGCGCGAGTCGGTGCTGCGGATCCCCCTTTCCCTCAACCGCCTGCCGGACGTGTTCACCTGCGCGGACGACCTGGTGAGGTCGGCGGAGGCGGACGCCAGCGAGGTGAGCGGCAAGCGGGACGAGGCGGAGAAGGACGCGCTGAAGACCGCGATGGGCCACGGCGGCACCGGAAAGGGCACCGCGTCGGCGACCCGCGGCAGCGCCGCCGCGATCAAGGAGCTGGAGCGCCGCCAGAAGTCCCGAGCCACGAGAACCCAACGCGACGCGATCGATCTGGCGTTGGTGGACCTCGCCGGCTTCTACCGGGACGTGCTGGTGGTGACGGCCTCCGCGCCGGCGGCCCTGAACCACCCGGACCGCGAGCCCGACGCCCGCAAGGCGGCCAACACCTGGGCCCCGGAGTCGACCCTGCGCCGGCTGGAAGCCGTGCTGGCGTGCCGGGAAGCGTTGGAGCTGAACGTAAAGCCGCGAATCGCCATCGAGGCGATGCTGTCGACGCTGCACTACGGCTGACCTGTGGACAACCGAACCGGAACTGTCAGCCCTCGCCGCTAGCCTGGATTCCGGGGGCCGGAGGCCGCGCCTCATGCGGCGACCCCCGGCGACCCCGTCAGTTCTTCGGCCGCCGCCTCGGCATCAACGGCAACTTCGGCTTCGGCTTGGCCGTCGCTTCCGCACCATCGGCAG
The DNA here is from genome assembly GCA_963841395.1 of uncultured Actinomycetota bacterium. Classification (GTDB taxonomy): domain Bacteria; phylum Actinomycetota; class Actinomycetes; order Mycobacteriales; family Pseudonocardiaceae; genus Actinophytocola. Next base: position 96,691 of record CAWJCX010000053.1, on the reverse strand, counting down.
CTTCCGCGTCGGCGACCGGCTCGTCCTCGTCCGCAGGCTCGATCTCTGGCTCAGCCTGCGACTCGGCTTCCGGCTGCGCCTCGGCGGGCTCCTGCTCGGTCTCGGTCGTCGAGTCGGCCGCCGTTTCGGACTCGGCTTCCCCGTCCTCGACAGTCGACTCGTCGGTCTCGGTCTCCGGTTCGGCGACAGCCTGAGCCTCGCCGGAGTCGCTGACGTCTTCCGCGGGTGGCGGAGGACTGGCGGGTGGCAGGCCGACCGGTCGCACGCCGCCGACCGGCGCGTAGATCCGCGGTCGCGCCATCGTGCCCGGCACCGCCGCCACCAGCACGACGCCGACCAGCAGCATCGCCGTACCCGTCCAGAACATCGGGATCGTCTGGTACGCCATCGTCGTGTACGCCAGGCCCGGCGGCTTCATGCCCTGCGGCCGCGGCGTCGGCGGCGGCACCGGCTGGTCGGACGGCACGCACACGACCCCGCCCGTCGGCGCGTACGCCCGCGCCACCTGCTCACCCAGCGACACCTGCGCCAGCGCCGACGGCAGGTTCGGCAGGCCGAGCGCCGCGGTCGGCAGCACCTGCAGGTCGAGCATCCGCGCCGTCGCGCCGAGCTGGTAGCCCTTGAACGGGGTGGTCATCGCCGCGTTGCGCTCGTCCAGCTGCGCGACGCCGATACGCAGTACGCCCAGATCCAGCTTCTGCAGCGCGTCCGTGACGGGCTTGCCGTTCGCGAGCAGGCCGCCGATGATCGGGCAGGTTCTCCGTGGCCGCCCCGCCCGGCAGCGGGAGGCCGATCGGCACGTCCAGCTTCGGGTGCGCGGCGTCCAGACCGCCGAGCCGCTTGCCGCCCTGCCACACCTCGAGCACCGGCGCCGTGTAGTCGACCGTCGACGTCTTCGCGTCACCGGTGGACGTGACCTGCAGCGTCGGCTGGCTCACCACCCGGATCTCGATCGCGAAGGGCGTCCCGGCGAGGATCGCGAGCTTGGCCACCTGCAGCGTCGACGTCGACTGCACGGCCTTGTTCTTCGAGCCGGGGATGTCGACCAGCCGCACCGTGGACCGCGCCGACAGCGTGTTCGGCAGGCTCAGCAGCGAGCCGGTGCCGTCCGACCGCGGGTTCGAGCCACCGGACAGCACGCCGCCGAGCGTGCTCAGCGGGCCGGCGAGCTTCTTGAGCCCGTCGACGACGGCCTTGTCCTGCTGCGCGGTGAGCTTCGGCGCGTCGAACACGCCGGTCAGGTCGGTGACGTCGGGCAGCGTCGGGATGGCGTTGACCAGCGACAGGCTGCCGACCTCGGTGGACGCGTCGGAGATGGTGTCCACGCACGGGCCGAGCGCGTCGTCCCACTTCGCGTGCACCTGGCCGCTGAGCGCGTGGGCGTCGACCAGGGCGTCGAGCGGCGTGGACGGCAGTTCGAGGCCGCTGTGCACGGCCTGCGGGTTGTCGGGTGGCGCGGTCTGGGCGAGCGAGCCGGGGGCCTGCGGGCTGGCGCCCTGGATGGCGGCACCGCCGGGCGCGGCCTCGGCGACGGCGTGCTCGTAGGCGAGGTAGGACTCGGAGTTGGCCTGCGCGGTGGCGAGCCCGAAGCCCAGCTCGGCGGCGGACTGCTTGGGCAGCTTGTCCTCGGCGCCGGGCACGATGGCCTTGGTGGGCGCGGAGTTGGGCAGGATCCGGACCACGCCGAGCCCGGTGCCGGCGTCACCGACCGCGTGGGCGGTCTGCTTGGGCCCCACCGGCGCGGACATGGGCGGCGACTTGGTGTCGGTCGGGGTGGGCAGCGGCGTGGTCGGCTGCGCACCCGCGGGCGCCGCAGAAAGCCCAAGCACGACGGCCACCAGCGGCAACGCCGCGGCGACGGTAAAGCGTGCCCGCATCGGCCGGCGCCTCCTCGCATGCAGTTCACGGGTCCCCGACCTGTGTCCGACTCCCTAACGACGCCGGTGCCCTGCAGGTGACGCCCGGGCGCCAGCTATGATGAACGCGCTTCGCCGCCTTAGCTCAGTCGGCCAGAGCGGCTCACTCGTAATGAGCAGGTCGTCGGTTCGATTCCGACAGGCGGCTCCACCAGGCCGGGCCCGCGCGTACTCGTGCGGGCCCGGCCTGTTTCTGCGACTGGGCGTCCACATGGGACCGTGCAGAACCCGGCCCTACGCCGAATGGATCAAGGGCTGGCTGACCGGCTGGCCGGTCGGCAGACTGGGGCCATGAGCGAGAAGGACATCCGGCGGTCCCTGGTCAGCCATGCCCCGCTGCGCCGCAAGCCCGCCGCGATGCTGCGCCGCATGCTGGAGTGGCTGCCCGAGGACACCGAGCTCTACGGCGACGACGCGCCGACCGCGCAGCTCGAACGCCGCATGGCCGACATCCTCGGCAAGCCCGGCGCTCTGTTCTTCCCCAGCGGCACCATGGCCCAGCAGGTCGCCCTGCGCATCCACGCCGAGCGCACCGGACGCCACGCCTTCGTCGCGCACCCGCAGAACCACCTCGACCTCTGGGAGGAGCGCGGCTACGCCGCGGTGCACGGCATGCGCTTCGTCGCCGCCGGGGATCGGTTCGGGCTGCTCACCCTCGACGACCTGCGGTCGGTCCCCGAGCGGCCCGCCGCGCTGCTGATCGAGCTGCCCCAGCGCGAGGCCGGCGGGCTGCTGCCCAGCTGGGACGACCTCGTCGCGCAGGTGGCCTGGGCCCACGACCGGGGCGCGGCCGCGCACCTGGACGGCGCCCGCATCTGGGAGGCACAGCCGTTCTACGACCGCCCGCACGCCGAGATCGCCGGCCTGTTCGACACCGTGTACACCTCGCTCTACAAAGGACTCGAAGGCGTCCGCGGCGCGGTGCTGGCCGGGCCGGTCGACTTCGTGACCGAGGCGGAGATCTGGCGTCGCCGACTCGGTGGCCACATCCCCGACGCCTGGCCGCTCTCGGTCGCCGCGCTGATCGGGCTCGAGACGCTGCCCGCCCGCATGCCCGCCTTCCGCGACCACGCCGTGGCCATCGCCCGCGCGCTCACCGACGACGGCATCGCCACCGTCCACCCCGACCCGCCGCAGTCGCCCCTGTTCCACGTCTACCTGCCGGTTCCGCAGGGCGCCGCGGAGCGGGCGGGCGAGGATCTCGTCGCCGCGCGCGGCGTCCAGCTGTTCTCCCGGACGCAGACCGACCCGCTGCCGGGCCGCTGCAAGTTCGAGGTCAGCATCGGGGAGAACGCGATGGACTTCACCCCGGACGAGGTCGCCGCGCTGGTCCGCGAGCTCGTGGCCCGCGCCGAGAAGGCCACGTAGGCCGAGGCCGCGAGGTCGTCCGTGTTCGCGGCGGCCTGACCTACGGTGTGGGTATGCCGCTGTTCGCCTTCGAGGGCAAGAGCCCGAAGATCCACCCGGACGCGTGGATCGCGCCGACCGCCACGCTGGTCGGCGACGTGACCGTCGAGGAGAACGCCTCGGTCTGGTACGGCGTGGTGATCCGCGCCGACTTCGGCGCGATCGTCATCCGCGCCGGGGCGAACGTGCAGGACAACTCGGTGATCCACGTGGGCGAGGGGACCTGCGAGGTCGGCCCGGGCGCGACCGTCGGACACCTGTGCATGATCCACCACTGCACGATCGGCGCGGAGGCCCTGATCGGCAACAGCGCCACCGTGCTCGACGGCGCGGTGGTCGGCGCCCGCGCGATGGTGGCCGCCGGCTCGACCGTCACGCCCGGCTCGTCGGTCCCCGCGGAGACCGTGGCGTTCGGCTCGCCCGCCAAGCGCTTCGCCCCGCTGAGCGGCGACGCGAAGGCCTGGGTCGACGGCAACCCGTCGATCTACCGCGACCTGGCCCGCCGCCACCGCGCGGGCATCACGCCGGCGCCTTGAACGGGATCGTCGTGCTGACGCGGACGAAGCCGAGCTTCTCCAGGATCGGCCGGCTGGGCGGCAGCGCGTCGATGCGCAGGTAGGAGAAGCCCCGCTCGGCGGCCAGGCGGGCGCGCAGGGCGACCATCGCGCGGTAGATGCCGCGCCGGCGCCACTCCGGCAGCGTGCCGCCGCCCCAGAGGCTCGCGAAGTCGGTGCCCGGGTGGAAGTCGATGCGCGAGGAGCACACCGGCGTCTCGCCGGCGAACGCGATCACGATGGTGAGGGCGTCCGGGTCCCTGCGCAGCCGCTCGCGCAGCGCGGTGACCATCGGCCGGTGGTCTCCGCCGAAGACCTCGTCGTGCACCTGCCTGGCCAGCTCCAGGGCGGTGTCGTCGGTGGCGGTGCGCAGCTCGATGCCTTCGGGCGCGGGCAGTTCGGTCGGAAGGTCGGCGATCTCGGCGATCATGAGCGCCTCCGCCTCGTCGGGCTCGAACCCCGCCGCGCGCAGCCGGTCGGGCAGGTCCGCCGGTTGGTCGTGGGTGTAGTACTTCCACTCGAACGCGCGACCCAGCTTCTTGAAGTACGCCTGCTGCTCGGCGATGGCCGCGTCGGCGTTCGTCTCGTCGAGGTCGGACCAGTCGACGCCGTTCCAGCCGTCGGGTGACGGGCTGACGCAGCGGATCACGTTGCCGACCCGTTCGAGCCGGCCCACCCCGAGGCCCGGCCGGACTGTGTCGCGAAGCTGCTTCTCGAACGCCGTCAGCGCGGCCGCACGATCCATGCGGTCATTGCAGCACGTGGCGCAACCGGTTTACCGGTGTGCGGCGACGAGCAGGTGCGCGGTGGCGCCGAGCGTGGACGGCTCGCGTTCGGTGCGCGCGGCGAGCTCCAGCAGCAGCGCCCGACCGTCCGGATCGGACAGTCGGGCTTCGGCGTCCGGCATCCACTGCGCCATACCCTGGACGGCGTACAGGTCGTCGAGCTGCAGGCCCGAGTCGGCGACCTCGCCGGGCAACTCCTCGGGCCGGTGGAAGTAGACCGTGGTGAAGCCGTCGGCCAGGTGCACCGTGTCGCGCCGCGTGCCGGTCTCGAGGTCACCGCGCATCATGTCGACGAAGTCCGGCCGGTCGGCCATCCCGTTGAGTAGCGTCTCGTACATCGACGCGAAGCGGCTGATCGTCGCGGCCAGCACGACGCCGCCCGGCCGCACGACGCGCCGTGCCTCGGCGAACGCGCGGACCCGGTCGGCGCGGTCGAGCAGGTGGTAGATCGGGCCGAACAGCAGCACCGCGTCCCAGCTCTCGCCGGGCTCGGCGAGTTCGCGCGCGTCGCCCTCGTCGGCCTCGATCCCGTTGTCCCGCGCGGATTTCACGTGCAGCGGCACCGGGTCGACGACCTTCACGTGATAGCCGCGCTCGGCGAGCCAGGTGGCGTAGACGCCGAACGCGCCACCGACGTCGAGCACCCGGGCCGGTGCGGCCGGGAGGAGGCGGTCGAGCAACACCTTGGTGCGCAACAGTTCCAGCGAACCGTCCAGGCGCGTCCGCTCGCCGCCGCGGTCGTAGTAGGTGCGTATGTCTCCGTCCAGCATGCTTCGACACGGTACCGACGGCGCGGGAAATTCGCGCTTGAGTTTCACGTAACGTCAATTCCTAGCGTCGACGGCATGCCACCGAAGAAGAAGCAGACGTTCCGGGTGACGATCGAGATGCCGGCCGGCGACGCGCCGATGATGGACCTCGGCAAGATGCTGGGCCCGTCCGGCGTGAACCTGGTCGAGGTCAAGCGAACCTACGACACGGCGACCGCCGGCCAGCGCGGTGACCTGGTGCCCGCGGTGATCACGGTGTTCGAGGACCGGACGTTCGAGCTGCGCCTGAAGACTCCGCCGACTTCGTTCCTGATCAGGAAGGCACTGGGCGGCAAGGGATCGCCGCGCCCCGGGCACGACGTCGCTGGCCGGTTGACCCGCGCCCAGCTGCGGGCCATCGCCGAGCGCAAGCTGCCGGACCTGAACACGACCGACCTCGAGGCGGCGATGCGCGTCATCGCCGGCACGGCCCGGTCCATGGGAGTGTCCATAACGGACTGACGATGCGCCCCGCGGCGGTGCCGCCCTTCCGCGCCCTGGACCCGGCCCTGTCGACGGCCGAGCGCCTGCTGACGTCCGGACTGTCCACAGTGGTGTCGGCGCTGCCCGACGAGGTGGTTGCCACCGCCCGGCTGAACGCTGTGCTGGCAACCCTCGGGGTCGGCCCGCGCCTGGTCGCGTCATCCGGTGGATGGCGGGTGGTGCACGTGACCGCCACGGGCCGCGCCGACGAGCTGGCGACCGCGGCCGCCGGCCTTGCCACCCTGGTCGCGGTAGCCGGCTGGACCCGCGTGAAACGGTGCGAGACCTGCGGAGACCCGTTCCTGGACCGCACGAACGGCCGCACCCGCCGCTGGTGCACCCGGCACCGCCCGAACCGCAGGTTGTCCACAACCCGCTGACCTGTCCACAGCAGACCCCGCATCTCCCGTCCCCGTCAGTACCCCCCGATATGATGGAGCCACGGGGTGCCCCCGGAGAGGGTGGGGGCGCCGTACCGCACGCGCGTGCGCGCGGGCAACCTGGGTTCGGGGTGGGGCGTCCACCGGTGATGAGTGACTACCTGGACGCGCCGCCCGCCGACCGTGAGCTGCTCGACTTCGCCGTCGGGCTGGCGCATCGGGCGGGGCTGGCGGCCACCGAGCGCTTCTTCGCCGGGCCCGCGCACACCTCGCGCAAGGCCGACGGCACCGAGGTCACCGATGCCGACGTCGCGGTCGAGGAGCTGGTCCGCGCGGAGCTGGACCGGCACGTCCCCGGCGACGAGGTCTACGGCGAGGAGGCCGGCACGACGCCCGGCACCTCGGGACGGCGCTGGATCGTCGACCCCATCGACGGCACCTACTTCTTCGCCCGGCGCATGCCGGTGTTCAACACGCGGCTCGCGTACGAGGACGAGCACGGCCCCGCGATCGGCGTCGTCAACGAGCCGGTGGCCCGGCGGATGATCTTCGCTGGCCGCGGGCTGGGCTGCTGGCAGCTCACCGGCGCGCCCGGCGAGGGCACCGCCGAGCTCACCCGGGTGGGCGACCGCGAGCGGATCGGCGGCGCCCGCACGGGAATGGGCAACCCGGGCACCTGGCCGGAGGAGCTGATGACGGCACTGCACCGGCGGGTCTTCCTTTTCCCCTACGGCGACACCGTCGCGCTGGTCACCGGCCAGGTGGACGCGGTCGTCATCTCCGGCGTGCCGATGGGCTACGAGGACGTGGCCCCGATGCCGGTCATCGTCGGCGAGGCGGGCGGGCGCGTCACCGACCTCGACGGCGAGTCCGTGCTCACCGGCGACGGCACCGTCCTGGCCACGAACGGCCTGCTGCACGACGAGTTCCTCGCGCTCGTGGCCGGCCTGCCGCGCGTCCGCGACTGGCGCGCGCTGACGTAGCGTGCCCGCATGTCCTGCTTCGTGTGCGACAAGCACCGCGACCCCGCCGCGCCGCTGGTAGCGGGGGACGACCTCGTCGTCGTCACGCACGTGGTGCCCGGCGCGCCCGGCTCCAGCGGGCCGGTCTACCTCGGGCACCTCGTCGTCGAGCCGCGCCGGCACGCGCCCGGGCTCGCCGACCTCACCGACGCGGAGGCCGCCGCGCTCGGAACCTGGGTCGCCCGGGCGAGCCGCGCCCTGCTGGCGGCTGGCGCCGAGCACGTCTACTCGATGGTCGCCGGGCACCACATCGACCACCTGCACCAGCACTTGCTGCCGCGCTACCCGGGCACCCCGCGCGAGTACTGGTGGCCGCCGCGGCTGGACGAGGCGCCGGGCGCCCGGCTCGGCGGCCACGAAGAGGTCGCCCGGATCGTGCGTGACCTGCGAGCGCACCTGGAGGAGCCGGGCCGATAGTGTGCTGTGGGTCGGGCCCAACGACAGCGTTTTGATGGAGGCACCCCCATGCACCAGCCGGCGATCCCGCACCTGGCCGCGGCCGACCCGGAGCTCGCGCAGCTCGTGGAAGGCGAGGCGAAGCGCCAGTTCGAGAAGGTGCGGCTGATCGCGTCGGAGAACTACGTGTCGGCCGCCGTCCTCGAGGCGACGGGCACCGTGCTGACCAACAAGTACTCCGAGGGCTACGCCGGCAAGCGGTACTACGAGGGTCAGCAGTTCATCGACCAGGTCGAGATGCTCGCGATCGAGCGGGCGAAGGCCGTGTTCGGCGTCGACCACGCGAACGTGCAGACCTACTCCGGCTCGCCCGCGAACCTCGCCGTCTACCTGGCGCTCGCGAAGCCGGGCGACACGGTGATGGGCATGGCGCTGCCGGCGGGCGGGCACCTGACGCACGGCTGGAGCGTGTCCGCGACCGGCAAGTGGTTCCGCGCGGTGCAGTACGGCGTGCGCAAGGACACCGGCCGGGTGGACATGGACGAGGTCCGCGAGCTCGCTCTGGCCGAGCGCCCGAAGCTGATCTTCTGCGGCGGCACGGCCATCCCGCGGACCATCGACTTCCCGGCCTTCGCGGAGATCGCCCGCGAGGTCGACGCCGTGCTGGTCGCCGACATCGCGCACATCGCCGGCCTGGTCGCGGGTGGCGCGCACCCGTCGCCGGTCGGCCACGCGCAGGTCATCTCGACGACGACGCACAAGACGCTCCGCGGCCCGCGCGGCGCGATGCTGATGTCGGACGCCGAGCACGCGAAGGCCCTGGACAAGGCGGTCTTCCCGGGCCTGCAGGGCGGACCGCACAACCACACGACCGCGGCGATAGCCGTCGCGCTGGCGGAGGCGGCGCAGCCGTCGTTCCGCGAGTACGCCGCGGGCATCGTGGCGAACGCCGCGGCGCTGGCGGACGCGTTGCTGGAGCGCGGCTTCGACCTGGTGTCCGGCGGCACGGACAACCACCTGATCCTCGTGGACCTCACGAACAAGGGGATCGGCGGCAAGCCGGCCGCGCAGGCGCTGGACCGCGCGGGCATCGAGCTGAACTACAACACGGTCCCGTTCGACCCGCGCAAGCCGTTCGACCCGTCCGGCATCCGCCTCGGCTCCGCCGCGATCACCACCCGCGGCCTGGGCGTGGACCAGATGCCGCAGGTGGCCGAGTGGATGGACCGCGCCATCACGGCCGCCAACGAGGGCGACGACGTGGCGATCGGCAAGGTCGCCACGGAGGTCTCCGAGCTCCTGTCCGGCTACCCGATGCCGGGCTGGGCCTGACCTGTCCACAACCCGCTGAGTTGTCCACAGAAACCCGCTGACCACCCTCTTTCCCGACCCCCGCCGGTAGAGTGAGCCGTGAGGGTGGCCCCCGGGACAGGGTGGGGCTTTCGTTTCTTGCGTTTTGCACGCGCGTGCGCGCGCGACCCGGGGCGTGCGGGTGCGGGGGCCGGTCAGCGAGGGGTGTGATGGGTGCGCATCGGTTGACGCTGCGCCCGCTCACCAAGGCGGGCGCCTACGAGGTCGAGCACTGGTTCGACCATCCCGAGGTCGACCGGCGCCTCGGTGGCCGGTTCTGGATCCATCGCGCCGTGCGGCTGCTCGCCGAGCGGCCGGGGGAGTTCCGCGGCCGCCAGGTGCTGCGCTCCTACGGCTGGCTCGCCGACGACCAGGACGGCGTGCCCGTCGCGCACATCGGTGGCGAGGTCTACGACCGGTGGATCCGCTACCACGGCGAGGGCAGGCCGCTGACCGGCGAGATCCGCGCGGTCACCATGTCCCTCGGCTACGTCGTCGACCCGGCCCGCTGGCGGCAGGGCTACGGCCGTGCCGCGATCGAGACCGTGCGCGCCTTACCCGACGTGGCCGACGTCGAGCACTGGGTCCTCGGCATCGACACCGACAACACCGCCAGCCGCCGGTGCGCCGAGTCGGCGGGCTTCCACCTCACCGACCCGGAGCCCGACTTCGAGGACATCCTGTACTACCAGCGCTTCACCTGACGACGCGCGGCGCCGACGCCCGGCTCTCGTTGTGCGTCCGGTCCAGCGCGGTGACCACGTAGCTGTACCGCTGCCCGGGCACTGCCGAAGAATCCACAAAGGACTTGCCCCGCACGGTCCTCACCAGGTTCCGCCCGTCCACCAACGCACACCGGTCGAAGTGGCCCGGAACCCGGTACACGGCAAAGGAATTGGCCTTCCCCGCCCACCGAAGCTCGACGCCGCCGGAGGTTCGTCGGGCCGTGGTGACCACCGGCGGGCGCGGCCCGTGCCCGGCGAGCCGGCCGACTGTCGGCGCGATCGCCGGGTGGCCGTAGTGGTCGCGCTTCACGATCGACATGTGCTCGAGCTTGTTCGTCCGCACCTGCTTGGCGGAGAAGTAGATGTCGCCGCCCACCTGCGGGTGGGACTGGTTGAACGTCAGGTGCTTGCTCATCTCGTTCGGGTCGTGCCACGGCGGACCCTGCGCCGGGTCGGCCACCTTGTAGTTCGCCTGTCCGATGTAGAGGTTCACGTCCGTGCCGGCCACGACGTCCGACCACCACGGCACGAGCTTCGCGTAGTCCGCCACCTCGAAGCCGATGTTCCAGTACACCTGCGGCGTGATGTAGTCGAGCCACTCCTTGCGCACCCAGCCGCGGGTGTCGGCGTAGAGGTCGTCGTAGGTCTGCACGCCGCCCTGCGTCGGCGAGCCCTCCGGGTCCGTCGAGGAGTTGCGCCAGATCGCGAACGGGCTGACGCCGAACTGCACCCACGGTTTCGCCGACCGGATCGCCTGCGACAGCCCCGAGATCAGCGTGTCGATGTTGTGCCGCCGCCAGTCCGCGATGTTGTCGAAGTCGCCGCCGTAGCGCGCGTAGGTGTCCGCGTCGTCGAACGTCTGGCCCGCCACCGGGTACGGGTAGAAGTAGTCGTCGAAGTGCACCGCGTCGATGTCGTAGCGGCGCACCGCGTCCATGATCGCGTCGATCGTGAACTGCTGGACCTCCGGCAGGCCCGGGTCGTAGTACAGCTTGCCGCCGTACGGGATCACCCAGTCCGGGTGCACGCGCGCGGGGTGGGTCGGCACGAGCTGGCTGACGTCGGTGTTCATGGAGATCCGGTACGGGTTGAACCACCCGTGGAACTCCAGGTTCCGCTTGTGCGCCTCGGACACGGCGAACGCCAGTGGGTCGTAGCCCGGGTCCTCGCCCTGGTGCCCGGACAGCCACGCCGACCACGGCTCGAACGGCGAGGGCCAGAACGCGTCCGCGGTCGGCCGGACCTGCACGACGACCGCGTTGAGCCCCAGGTCGACGGCCTCGTCGTACCAGCGGAGCAGCTCGGCCTTCTGCTCGTCGGCGGAGAGCCCCGTGCGCGACGGCCAGTCGATGTTCGTCACGCTCGCGATCCACTCGGCGCGCAGCTGCTGCTTGGGCGTCGCTGGGCCGGGCGCGGGGCAGTCGGCCCCACCGGAGGTGGCCGCCGCGGCGGCGGTCGGCACGGTCAGCATGGCGCCGACGACAAGGGCGGCACCGAGGAGGCGGCGGAGACGCATCCGAGCAGTTTGTCGCCTCCCTGGCCGGGTGTAAACCGTGGAAACCTAACGAGTTAGCCCCAGTTCGTCTGAATAGTTCACCTCGGCGCATCGCGAGGTATGTCCGCTAGTTGCGGTTTACGCAGGTCAGCGGGCGTACCGTTGGGATGCGGGTCACAGGTATCTGGCTTGCGAGCCCCGGGGGTCCAGGTGCATGCTTGTATCGAGCAACTAATTGGATGATGCAAGCAACAGGAGTGAGCAGTCGTGGTCGCACCAGAGAGCGACGTGCGGACCGCCGAGCTGACCGAGTGGGAAGTCGAGTGCGGTCACCGGCTGGCCGGGGCTATGTTCGGCCTCGGCAAGCAGCAGGCGAGCCTGAGTCATCGGATGAGCAAGTCGGGGGTCGACCGCTCGACGATCTTCCTGCTGAAGGCGCTGGCCATGCATGGACCGAGCAGGTCCAGCGGGCTCGCCACCGCTGTCCACTCCGACCCCTCCACGGTCTCGAGGCAGGTCGCGACGCTGGTCCGGGACGGCCTGGTCGAGCGGATGGCCGACCCGGAGGACGGTCGCGCGAGCGTGCTCGTGCCGACCGAGCGTGGTCTGGAACTGCTTGCCGAACAGCGACAGCGGCTAGGGCTGGCGCTGGCACAGGTGGTCCGGAAGTGGGACCCCGAGGACGTGTCCCACTTCCTCGAGTTGCTCGAGCGCTTCGTGTCCGATCACGAACGCGCGATGCCGATGATGATGAACGAATGCGTCAAGGCGCGTTCCGAAGGGGAGAACTGATGTCCGAAAATGCCTCGCGCACCGCGCCCGAGGCACCGTCCACGGGGGGACGGGCCGCGCTCTCGCACCGCGAGATCATGACGGTGCTGGCCGGGCTCATGCTCGGCATGCTGCTGGCCGCGCTCGACATGACGATCATGGCCTCGGCCACGAAGACCATCGCCGACCAGCTGCACGGTCAGACCATCCAGGCGTGGGTGACCACCGCGTACCTGATCACGTCGACGATCTCCACGCCGCTGTACGGAAAGCTGTCCGACATCCTCGGACGCAAGCCGATGTACCTGACGGCGATCACGCTGTTCCTGACCGGCTCGATCGCCTCCGGCATGGCCAACTCGATGTACGAGCTCGCCGCGTTCCGCGCCGTGCAGGGTCTCGGTGCCGGTGGCCTGATGTCCCTGGCGCTCGCGATCATCGCCGACATGGTGTCGCCGCGGGAACGCAGCCGCTACCAGGGCTACTTCATGGGGATCTGGGGAGTCTCCAGCGTGGCCGGCCCGGTGGTCGGTGGCTTCTTCGCCGGTGCCGGCACCTTCGCCGGGATCGACGGATGGCGCTGGGTGTTCCTGGTGAACGTGCCGATCGGCATCGTCGCGCTGATCGTCGTCGCCAAGTTCCTGAACGTGCCGCACACCAAGGTCAACCACCGCGTCGACTACTGGGGTGCCGGGGCGCTGACCATGGCGCTGGTCCCGCTGCTGATCGTGGCCGAGCAGGGTCGCGAGTGGGGCTGGGGCTCCGGCAGGGCGCTGCTGATGTACGCGATCGGGGTGATCGGCATCGTCTCCTTCATCCTCATCGAGCGGATGATGAAGGACGAGGCGTTGCTGCCGCTGCGGTTGTTCCGCCGGCCGGTGTTCTCGCTGACCAACGTGATCAACTTCGTGATGGGCCTCGGGATGTTCGGCATGATGATGTCGCTCCCGCTGTACCTGCAGATCGTGAAGGGCGCCACGCCGACCGAATCCGGTCTGCTGTCGTTGCCGATGACCGCGGGCATCCTGGTCGCGTCGATGGGCAGCGGCATCCTGATCTCCAAGACCGGGCGGTACAAGCGCTTCCCGATCACCGGGCTCGCGATCGTGTCGGCCTCGATGTTCCTGTTCGCGCAGATCGGCGTGGACACGCCGATGGGGCAGATCATGGCGGTCATGGCGCTCGCCGGCGTCGGGCTGGGCCTGTGCATGCAGACCCTGATCCTGGCGATCCAGAACGACGTGCCGGCCAAGGACATGGGTGTGGCCACCTCGTCGGCGACCTTCTTCAGGTCGATCGGCGGCACGGTCGGCACCGCGGTGTTCCTGTCCATCCTGTTCAGCGTGGTCGGCGGCCGGATCGCGGCGGCGTTCACGAGCGTGCGGACCGACCCGGCGTTCCTCGCGGCGCTGCAGCAGAACCCGGACTTCGCGCAGAGCCTGCGCGGCGGTGGTGCGGGTCTCGACCTGAACAACACCGAGTTCCTGAAGACGCTGGACCCGACGCTCGCGCGGCCGATCCTGAGCGGGTTCGCGGAGTCCATCGACACGGTGTTCATGGTCGGCGGGGTCGTGATGCTGGTCGCGTTCGCGCTGATCTGGTTCCTGAAGGAGGTCCCGCTGTCCGACAAGTCGGGCATCCAGCGGGCCGCCGACGACGAGGCGGCTGCCAAGGCTGCGGCTCCGGCAGCGGTGCACTGACGACCTGAGACCAGGTTGACCGGGGAGGTGACGGCCCCGCGCGTCCGGTTCGGATGCGCGGGGCCTGCCTCTGTCAGTGCTCGGAGTCCTTGAGCCGCTGGTAGGAGCGGACGATCTCGGCCTCGGCCTCGGTGCGGCCGACCCAGGTGGCGCCCTCGACGCTCTTGCCGGGTTCGAGGTCCTTGTAGACCTCGAAGAAGTGCTGGATCTCGAGGCGGTGGTACTCGGCGAGGTGGTGGATGTCGCGCAGGTGCTCGGTGCGCGGGTCCTCGGCCGGCACGCAGAGGACCTTGTCGTCGCCGCCCTTCTCATCGGTCATGCGGAACATTCCGATGGCGCGCGACTTGATCAGGCAGCCGGGGAACGTCGGCTCCATGACCAGCACGAGCGCGTCGAGCGGGTCGCCGTCCTCCCCGAGCGTGTGCTCGACGAAGCCGTAGTCGGCCGGGTACTGCGTGGCCGTGAAGAGGGTCCGATCGAGCCGGATCCGGCCCGTCTCGTGATCCATCTCGTACTTGTTGCGCTCCCCTTTGGGGATTTCGATCGTGACGTCGAACTCCACGCTGCCCCTCACTCAGGTCAGGTCCTGCCGCGATGCCCATTAGTGTGGACCACCGCCGGTATGAGGATCGGGAGGGCATGTGCCGAAGCCAGGGGACAACGTCTGGCCCACAGCGGACGGCGACAGCCGTAACGCCGCAGGCCAACCCAATCCACCAGCACCAACGCCCACCGCTTGGCCGGTGGCCGATCTGGAGCCGGGCAAGCAGCTGACCCGTCCCTTGCCCCGCGGAGCGTCCGGCGACAGCTCGCCCCCGCCCGTCCCGGGGTTAGCCGACAAGGAGTCCAGCGCCACCCCCTCAGCGGAAAAGCCACCGCCGTCGAAGGGGGAACCCGCCGACTCACCTACCGCAGCCGACAAGCCGGCCACGAGGCCGCCAACCAGCCCCCCAGCGCAGCTCTCCTCACAAGGCGAATCCACGACCGAGCCGAGCAGCAAGGCACCCGCCGCTCCGCCTGCCAACCCCCAGTCCACGACGTCCAGCGGCCCACCCGCCTCGCCCCAAGCCGCGGCACCCACCTCGCAGGCTGACTCACCCCGGGCAGTCCCATCAGCCGAGTCGCACACCGACTCGGATCCCCAGGCCACGCCGGCCGGCCCCCCGCCGGCCGACTCGTCACGCCCCGCGCCGCGGACTGACCAGCCAGCCGAGCCCAAAGCCGCATCCACCGACGCGGCGACTGACTCACCTGCAGAGGCTCACGCCAAGTCCCCAGCTGAGCGGCCTGCCGACTCTCCCGCGAACCCTCAGGCCACATCGGCTGACACGCCCCCAGCTGACTCGCCTCGCCCCGCACCGCGGACTGATCCGCCCGCCGCCTCGTCCGCGAAGCCTGAAGCCGCAGCGCCCGCTGACACGCAGGCTGATTCGTCTGCCGGGACTCGCGGTGTGTCTCCGACTGAGCGGTCTGCCGATTCTGACGCCACGTCCACTGGCTCGCCGCCAGCTGAGTTGCCTCGCCCCGCGCCGCGGACTGATCCGCCCGCCGGTTCACCTGCCAGGCCCGAAGGCGAGGCGTCCACTGGCGCGCCGGCAATGCCTCGCGGCGTGACCCCGACTGAGCGGTCTGCCGGTTCTCCCGCCAATGCTCAGGCCACGCCCACTGGCGCGCCGCCAGCTGACTCGCCTCGTCCCGCGCCGCGGACTGAGCCGTCCACTCGGCCCGAGACCACGGCATCCGCCGGCTCGCCCGCCAGGCCGCAGACCGCGCCACCCACCAGCGGGCGGGCTGATTCGCCAGCCGAGGCACCGAATCGGTCCTCTGCCGCGCCCGAGACCGCGCGGCCTGATTCACCTGCCGCGCCGCCCACCGTCTCGCGGACTGACACGCCGACCGCACCTCGCGCAGCCGCGCCAACCGAGCCGCCCGGCAGGCCTCAGGCCGCGCCGCCTGATTCACCTGCCAAGCCTCATGCCGACTCGCCAGCGGGTTCGGCCGCAGCGAAGGCGCCGCCAAGCTCGTCGGCGCCTCGCGCCGGGTCGTCGGGTGAACCGCCCGCGAGCCCCCAGACCACGACACCTACCGCGTCAACAACTGAGGCGCCTGCCAAGCCGCAGTCGACGGCGCCCGTCGAGTCGCCGAGTCAGCCGCCTGCTGGACCGGCCACCAAGCCCCCGACTGACGCATCTCCGGCGACATCGACCGCTCCGTCGCAGGCCACGCCTCGGCCCGGCAAGCCGGCCGATACGCCTGCCAAGCCCTCGCCGACGGCACTCGCCGAGTCGCCGAGTCAGCCGTCCGCCGGTCCGGCTGCCAAGCCCCTGACCGATGCATCCACGGCGACGCCGACTGCCCGGCCCCAGACGACGACACCTACCGGGTCGTCGGCTGATGCGCCTGCTAAGCCGCGGCCGACGGCACCTGCCGAGTCGCCGAGTCAGCCGCCTGCTGGACCGTCCACCAAGCCCCCGACTGACGCATCCGCGGCGACGCCGACCGCCCGGCCCCAGGCTCCGGCTCCGTCCGGCAAGCCGGCCGACGCACCAGCCAAACCCCGGCCGACGACGCCCGCCGATCCGGCGAGTCAGCTGCCCGCTGCTCCGGCCGCCAAGCCGCCGAGCAACGCCTCCGCGACGACGCCGACCGCTCCGCCGCAGGCCACGCCTCCGTCCGGCAAGCCGGCCGATGCGCCTGCCAAGCCCTCGCCGACGGCGCCATCCGATTCGCCGAGCCAGGCTGATGCGCCCGCCAAGTCCCGGCCGACGGCACCCACCGAGCCGACGAGCCGGCCGCCTGCTGGTCCGGCCGCCAAGCCCCCGACTGACGCATCCGTAGCGACGCCGACTGCCCCGCCGCCGACCGGCAAGCCGGCTGACGCACCTGCCAAGCCGGAGACCACGTCATCCGCCCAGCCGCGAACCCAGTCGCCGGTCACCGAGCCGCCCGCCAAGCCGGGCACCGCGGCGCCTGCCAAGCCGGAGACCACGTCATCCGCCCAGCCGCGAACCCAATCGCCGGTCACCGAGCCGCCTGCCAAGCCAGCCACCGAGCCCGCTCAACCACCGACCAGGTCGCGCACCGAGCCCGCCGCCACACCGACCAAGCGGCCCAGCGCCCCGGCTGCCGACCAGCGTCCCGAGCCCAAGCCGGACAAGCCGCGCGAGCAAGCCCCGCCGAGCGCCACCAAGCCGCAGCCGGCCCCCGAACCGCACCTCGACGACCGGTCGCTGTTCGAGGCGTACATCCCACCCGCGCCCGAGCCGCCCACCACCCCGGACACGCCGCCGGCCCGTCCCGACTCGGGGCGCTCGTGGTTCGGCTCTCAAGGTGGTCGTCCCGCGGAGACGCCCCGGGGCGAGTCGACGCAGTTCATCAAGCCGACCGACCGGCCGAAGGCACCTCAGGCGCGGACGGCCGAGCCGCAGACCGACTCGCCAGCAGCGCCTGACAAGCCGGGCCAGCCACCGCAGTCGCGTCGAGCACCGTCGGATCTGCCGCGGCGGGTGCCCGGCAAGTCCCGCGCGCGCCCGGACTCGCCGCTGAGCAGCGTCCCGCCGCCCGCTCCAGAAAAGCCGCGTCCCACCGCGCCGCGTCCCGACTCCGCGAAGGCCCCGCCGATCGGCTGGCCCAAGACGCAGGAAGAGGCGCCGGAAAAGCCGCCGCAGCCGGGCCGCCCCGGCGAGTCGACCCGCACGCTGCCCGATTCGCCACGCGGCCGGGTCGCCGAGCCGACCGATCGCCGCACCCGGCCCGACTCGCCCCCACCGGTGCCTCCAACCGGCGCGGCCCCCGAAGCGCCGCCGGCCGACCGACGACGCACGCCTCCGCCCGTCGACGGACCGGCCACGCCGTCAAGGCCCGAGTCGCCCTGGATGGTCCCGCCGCCCGAGCGGCAGGGACGCACGCAGACTCCGCCTGCAGAGCGGAGCACGCCGCAGCAGCCCGACTCGCCCCGGCCGACGCCGCCCGCCGATGCGAGCACGTCGACGAAGACCGGACCTGACTCGCCGCCGCAGGGGCGCACGCCGACAAGGCCGACCCCGCCTGCCCAGCAGCCCCCACCGCGGCAGCCCGATTGGCGCCGGAGCGCGCCGACGCAGATGCCTGCTCCCAGCGCCCCGTCGCAGGCCAAGCCTGATTCGCCACCGGCGGCGCCGCCGCGGCCCGACGCGCCCAAGCCTCCGCAACCCGGCCAGCCGCCCGCGGACGGCAGTGCGGCTACCCGTGCCCGCCCGGATTCCCGGCCAACGGAGCCGGCACCCAGCAGCCCATGGCAGGCGCCGCCCGACAGGGGCACGCCGACCCAGCCGAAACCGAGCGAGGCCCCGGCCGACGCGAGCACGTCGACGCAGGCCCGGCCGGATTCGCCGCCTGCCGGCCCGTCTCGGCGCGGAGCTCCGCGACCGACCAGCACGCCCGATTCGCCTCGCGCACCGCAAGCCGACGGGTCCACCTCGACGCGGCCCCGGCCTGTGCCGGATCGGCAAACGGGGAAGCCCGCGGACGGAAGTACGTCGACCCAGGCGCGACCCGACGCACCGAGCCGGCCGGACTCGCCGCGTGGACCGCAGCCGCCGACGGGTGGCACGTCGACCCAGCCCAGGCCTGAAGCGCCGGTTGGGCCGGACTCGCCTCGTGGGCCGCGGCCAGCGCCGGATGGCAGCACGTCGACTCGACCGCGTCCAGGCCAGGCGCCAACCGACCGGCAGCCGGGCTCGCCGCCCGATGTGCGTGGTCCGCAGGCGCCTGCGGATCGGAAGACGGACGCACCGCCCGCGGGTGATACGTCGACTCGAGCCAGGCCTGGTGCGCCTGCTCGTCCCGATGGATCTGGGCCTGCCGACGGGAGCACGCCGACCAAAGCTCGGCCGGACGCGCCGGCTGACAGCAGCACCCCGACTCAGGCGAAGCCTGATACCGGGACGCAGCGTCCCTCGCCGGATCGTCAGGCCAAGTCGCCGGCGGACGGGCGCACGCCTACTCGCCCGCGGCCTGCCGACGCCCCGGCCTGGCCCGACGATCAGCGTGGCGCCCCGACCCGGCCCGACTCGCCCCGCGGCGAGCGCCCGGCGGGACGCACGCCGACCCATGCCAGGCCGGACTCGCCCGCCGGGCACGCGCCGCCGGATCGGCGTACCGAGCCGCGCACGCCGGATGGCCGCACGCCGGCGCATGGCCTGGAACAGCGCCCGCCGGACACCCGCACTCCGGACCACGGTCTGGAGCGCCCGCCGACCGGCCGGGCTCCGGGGCACGAGCTGGAGCAGCGCCCCTCGGAAGGTCGCACCCCCACGCACGAGCTGGGGCAGCGCCCGCCGGACACCGGCACCCCCGACCGCGGACTGGAGCGTCCACCGGACCGCCGCGCGCCCAAGCACGAGCTCGATCAGGACGCTCGGACCCCGGCCCATGGGCTCGAGCGGCCACCAACGCGCCGTCGCGACGAACCGCGTACCCCGGACCGCACTGAGCCGCGGACACCCGACGGCCGCGCAGAGCCCCGCACACCTGATCAGCGCGGCGAGCCGCGCACGCCGGGCAGGTCAGAACCGCGCACGCCGGATGGTCCGCCTGAGCCGCGGACACCGGAACGGCGGACTGAGCCACGAACTCCGGGTCGGGGTGAGCCTCGGACTCCGGATGGTCTGGCTGAGCCGAGGACTCCCGAGCGGCGCGCTGAGCCGCGCACCCCGGACCGAACCGAGCCGCGGACTCCGGACCGCGCCGAGCCCCGGACTCCCGATGGCCTGGCGGAACCGCGAACTCCGGAGCGTGCGGAACCGCGGACGCCTGATCGTCGGGCTGAGCCGCGCACTCCGGTCGGGGTGAGCCTCGGCTCCCGATGGCCTGGCTGGCCCGGACACCGGATCGTGCCGAGCCGCGGACGCCTGATCGTCGGGCTGAGCCGCGCACTCCGGGTCGGGGTGAGCCTCGGACCCCGGATGGCCTGGCAGAACCGCGGACACCGGATCATGCCGAGCCGCGGACACCGGACCGTCGAGCTGAGCCACGCACGCCCGGCCGGGGTGAGCCCCGGACCCAGGATGGCCTGGCGGAACCGCGGACACCGGAACGGCGAGCCGAGCCACGCACCCCTGGCCGCGCCGAGCCCCGAACTCCGCATGGTCTGGCTGAGCCGCGCACCCCGGAGCGGGGTGAGCCGCGCACGCCGGATAGCTGGGCTGAGCCGCGGACGCCGGACCGGCAAGCTGAGCCGCGCACTCCGGGTCGGGGTGAGCCGCGGACGCCTGATGGTCTGGCCGAGCCGAGAACTCCCGAGCGGCGCGCTGAGCCGCGCACCCCGGAGCGGGGTGACCCGCGGACGCCGGATGGTCGTGCCGAGCCCAGGACGCCTGACCGTCGGGCAGAGCCGCGTACCCCGGACCGTGCCGAGCCACGGACGCCGGATGGTCGCGCTGAGCCGCGGACGCCTGACCGCCGGACGGAACCGCGTACCCCGGACCGTGCCGAGCCGCGGACTCCGGACGGCCGCGCTGAGCCGCGGACGCCTGACCGTCGGGCCGAGCCACGCACTCCAGATCGGGCCGAGCCACGGACGCCGGATGGTCGCGCTGAGCCGCGGACGCCCGACCGCCGGACCGAGCCGCGTACTCCGGACCGGGCTGAGCCGCGCACCCCGGATGGCAGTGCGGAGCCAAGGACCCCCGACCGCCGGACCGAGCCGCGTACCCCGGATCGGGCCGAACCGCGGACGCCCGACCGCCGGACCGAGCCACGCACCCCGGACCGCGCCGAGCCACGGACACCGGATGAGCAGGAAGAGCCGGTCACCCCCGCGCACGGCTTCGCGATGCCGGACACCTGGACCCCGCGTCGCGACGAGCAGCGGGGTTGGGCACCGCCGGACCGCCGGGCCGAGCCGCGGACGCCCGAGAGCTGGCCGCCGCAGCGGTGGGACGAGCAGCGGGCCGAACCGCGGACGCCGCCGACCGGCTACCGCGGCGGGCAGGCGCCCTACCGGGGCGAGGCGACGCAGTTCCTCCGCCCCCTCTCGCCGCCCCGCAACACCCAGAGCGAGGCCACGCAGTTCCTCCAGCGTCCCCAGGCGCGGCCCGAGCACAAGCTCGACGAGCCGAAGCCGCTGCCCCAGGAGGAAGCGCGGCCACGGCGCGAAGCACCACCCAAAGCCAAGACCAAGCGCAAGCGGAAGCCGCTCCTCATCGCGGCCATCGCCGTGGTCGCGGTGCTCGCCCTGGCCGCCGGCGTGGTCTTCGCCGTGCCGGGGCTGTCCGCCAAGCTCGGGCTCACCGCCGAGGACGACGTCGCCATCGCGCCGCCGGCGCCGCCGGTCGCGTTCGACCCGGGCCTGCAGGCGCCGGGCAGCGACGCGCCGGCACCGACCCCGGAAGGCGTCAGCGCGGCACTCGCCGGGCCGACCTCGGCCGGCGAGCTCGGCACGCTGACCGGCGTCGTCTTCGACCCGCTCGCCAAGGAGACGCTCTGGGAGAACAACCCGACCACCCCGCTGGTCCCCGCGTCGACCGGCAAGCTCCTCACCGCCGCGGCCGCGCTGCTCAGCCTCGACCACACCGAGCAGCTCACCACCCGCGTCGTCGAGGGGGACCAGCCCGGCGACGTGATCATCGTCGGCGGCGGCGACCCGACGGTGTCCTCGCTCAAGCCCGGCGTGGAGTCCGTCTACCCCGGCGCGGCGCACATCTCCGACCTCGTCGACCAGGTCAAGAAGAGCGGCGCCCAGGTCAACACGGTCCACGTCGACCTCAGCCGCTACGAGGGCGACAGCCTCGCGCCCGGCTGGTCCAACGCCGACATCGGCGCCGGCTACATCGCGCCGATGGTGCCCGCCATGCTCGACGGCGGCCGCGGCGACGCCCGCGCGCAGAACGGCCCGCGCACCGACAACCCGGCCCGCGCAGCTCGCCGAGGAGTTCGCCACCCGCGCTCGGCGCGACCGTCGCGGGCGAGCGCCGACACCGAGGCGAAGGACGGCGCGAAGGTGCTCGGCGAGGTCAGGTCGGCGCCGCTGGTCGAGCTCGTCGACAACATGCTGCACACCTCCGACAACGTGCTCGCCGAGGCCGTCGCGCGCGAGGTCGCGAAGGGCGCGGGCGAGGAGGTGTCCTTCGCCGGCGCGAGCAAGGCGACGCTGGACATCCTGCGCGCCAACAAGTTCGACCTCGACGGCGTGAACATGGCCGACGGCAGCGGACTGTCCACTGAGGACCGTGTGCCGGCCAGGCTGTTCGGTGACCTGCTCGGCGTCGCGGCCGGGCCGGACGGCAAGGACCCGCGGACCGCGAAGCTGCGGCCGCTCATCGGCGGCCTCCCGGTCGCCGGCGGCAGCGGCACGCTCGACAACCGCTTCGACGACGTCGGCGCGCAGGGCCGCGGCTGGGTCCGCGCCAAGACCGGCACGCTCTCCGGGGTGAACTCGCTGGCCGGCGTGGTCCTCGACGCCGACAACCGGCTGCTGGTGTTCGCGCTGATGACGAACGGCGGCGGCGCCACCGACGCGGTCCGCGACGCGCTCGACGTGGTCGCCGCGACGCTGCGGGGGTGCGGCTGCCGCTGAGCGCTCGCCACGCCCCCTTCACGAAACGTCAGGTAGCGTCGATGTCATGAGCGCGGCGCCGCAGCTCGACGGAGTCGACGGGGAACCGGACACCGGTTGACTGGGGGATCGCCGTGTCCACGGCGCAGACCCTCATGAAGCCCGGGACCGGCGGTGCCCGAAGGAAGAAGCCGAGCGCACCGTCGAGCAGCTGCGCGAGGTCACCGCCCCCGCCGAGGCACACGTCCGCGAGCTGACCGGGCTCGGCGCGGACCTGCCGCTGCTGCCGGGCGACGTGGTCGACCGGCGCGGCTGGGTGGCCGCCGCCGCCGAAGGGCTCGCGGTGCTCACCGAGGGCGCGCTGCCCTCCGCGCCGAACCGGGCGATGGGCGGCGTGCTCGCCGGCAGCGCCGGGGTGCAGGCCGGCATGGTGCTCGCCTACCTCGGCGGCCGCGTGCTCGGCCAGTACGACCCGTTCGGCGGCGAGGACGACCAGACCGGCCGGCTGCTGCTCGTCGCGCCCAACATCATTGCGGCACAACGGGCTCTGGACGTGCCCGCCGAGGACTTCCGCATGTGGGTCTGCCTGCACGAGTGCACCCACCGCCTGCAGTTCACCGCCGTGCCGTGGCTGCGCGACTACTTCGCCGGCGAGGTCTCGCGGTTCCTGTCCGGCCTCGACGAGACCGCGACGACCGCGCTCGACCCGGCTGCCCGAGATGATCCGGACGGTGCGCCGGCGCTCGGACGACGACACCACCACCAGCAGCGGGCCGATCGGCCTGATGGAGCTGCTGCAGTCCCCGCAGCAGCGCGAGGTCTTCGACCGGCTGATCGCGCTGTCGACGCTGCTGGAGGGGCACGCGGACCACGTGATGGACGCGGTCGGCCCGACGGTCGTGCCGAGCGTCGCGACGATCCGCGCCCGCTTCACCGCGCGGCGCCGGGGCGGCGGCATCCTCGACCGGATCCTGCGGACCGTGCTCGGCGTGGACGCCAAGGTCAAGCAGTACGCCGTCGGCGCCGCGTTCACCCGGCACGTGGTGGACGCGGTCGGCATGGACGGCTTCAACGCGGTGTGGACCTCGCCGGAGACCCTTCCGCTGCGCGCGGAGATGGGCGACCCGGCGGCCTGGGTGCGCCGCGTCCACGGCCGTGACTGACAGCCAGGCGGTAGCCGAGGTGCGCCGGGCGGTCCGGTCGCTGCTCGACGAGCTCGACACCGACTCAGCTCGCGGTCGCGGTGTCCGGCGGCGCCGACTCCCTCGCGCTCGCCGCGGCCACGCGCGCAGCTCGCCGACCGCCGCGGGCCTGACGCTGCACGGCCTCGTCGTCGACCACCGGCTGCAGCCCGGCTCCGCGGACGTCGCCGCGCGGGCGGCGAAACAGTTGCACGGCCTGGGTTTCGCGCAGGCCCGCGTGCTCGAGGTGGACGTGCGCGGCCCGGGTGGTGCGGAGGCCGCCGCCCGCCGCGCCCGCTACGCCGCGCTGCGGGCCGCGCTGCCCGCCGCCGGCTCGCTCGTGCTGCTCGGCCACACCCGCGACGACCAGGCGGAGACCGTGCTGCTGGGGCTGGGCCGCGGGTCCGGCCCGCGCTCGATCGCGGGCATGCGCCGGCTGGACCCGCCGTGGGGCCGCCCGCTGCTCGACGTGCCGCGCTCGGTGACCGCCGCGGCCTGCGTGGACCTCGGGCTCGACGCCTGGCAGGACCCGCACAACGCCGACCCGGCTTTCGCGCGGGTGCGGCTGCGGCGCGAGGTGCTGCCGCTGCTGGAGGACGTGCTGCAGGGCGGCGTCGCGCCGGCGCTGGCGCGCACCGCCGCACAGCTGCGCGAGGACGCCGAGGCGCTCGACGTCCTGGCCGCACGCGTTCTCGACCGGGCCCGCCAGGGGCCCGAGCTGGCGGTGTCGGAGCTGGTCGGCGAGCCGCCCGCGGTGCGCCGCCGGGTGCTGCGCCGGTGGCTGCTCGACGCCGGTGTGGCGGAGCTCACCGACGGGCATTTGCGGTCCGTCGACGCACTGATCGGTGAATGGCGTGGTCAGGGCGGTGTGTGGTTGCCCGGCGGCTTGGAGGTGAGCCGGGCCCGTGGCAGGCTCTCGGTGTCCGGCTGAGTTTCGAGAGGGGACCGTGTGTACGGCGACGACATCGCCTCCGTGCTGATCACTGAGCAACAGATCAACGAGAAGATCCGAGAGCTCGCGAAACAGGTCTCCGACGACTATCCCGAGCACGGCGACCGTGACGACCTGGTGCTGGTCGGCGGTGCTCAAGGGCGCGGTCATGTTCATGACCGACCTCTCGCGGGCGCTGACCGTGCCGGTGCAGATGGAGTTCATGGCGGTGAGCTCGTACGGCTCGGCGACCTCGTCCTCCGGCGTCGTGCGGATCCTCAAGGACCTCGACCGCGACATCGCCGGCCGGCACGTCCTGATCGTCGAGGACATCATCGACTCGGGCCTCACCCTGTCCTGGCTGCTGAAGAACCTCGAGTCGCGCAGCCCGGCGTCGCTCGAGGTGTGCACGCTGCTGCGCAAGCCGGACGCGGTCAAGGTCGAGGTGCCGGTGCGCTACGTCGGCTTCGAGATCCCGAACGAGTTCGTCGTCGGTTACGGCTTGGACTACGCCGAGCGGTACCGCGACCTGCCCTACATCGGCACGCTCGACCCGAAGGTGTACTCGTCTTGACGACGTTCCTCTCCCCGCTGACGCTCGACTTCCTGTGGGAGTCGCTGGACGCGGGGGAGCCGCCGTACCCGCTGGCCGTGCGCTCGCACGGCCTGACCGAGGACGAGCGCAACGCCCTGCGCCAGCAGGCCTACGGCGAGCTGCGCGAGCGCGACCTGCGCGACGAGCCAGGTCGCGGACCTGCTCTCGCTGCTGGCGCGCGCGGACCGCAGCATCGACTCGGTGTTCCAGCAGGCGCCCGAGGAGCCGGTCTCGGCGCTCGCGGTCGCCGCCGGCTCGCGGGCGGTGCTGGCCACGCAGACGTCGGAAGGCCTGTGGCTGCGCCCGATCGACGCGCGGCTCGCTCGCGTCGACCATGGTGGGCCTGCTGCCCGCCACGCCGCGCGGCACCGAGCCGTCGATCACCGTGGCCGCCGAGGACCTGCCGGACGGCCGCTCGCACGCGGACCGTCAGGTCCTGGCGCGGTTCGCGGCGCAGCGCAACCACCGGGCCGGCCAGCTCGCGGTCAACGCCCGCACCCCGATGGGCGGCCGCTCGCGCTCCCCGGTCCTGTCGTGGTTCGACACCGACACCGGCCGCTACCTCACCTACGCGAAACGCGGTTCCGATGGTCGCGAGTGGATCACCATCGCGCCCGCGGACGCGCCCACGCTGCGCCATCGCCTGACCGAGCTCTTGACCACGGTGACCGGCGACCGTCCGTAACACCCGCAGGTCCCTCGTTGTGCTGATTACGATTCCGGCTGTCGGTGGCGGTGCGTTAATCTTCGACCTGGGTCACGTGCCGCGCCTGGGGCGGCACGCCCGGGAACCAAGGGGGCATGGGGTGTTCGAGGCAATCGGCAGCGCGGTCGGCGCCTTCAGCAGCGCGGCCGCGAGCGGGCAGGTGTCCATCGAGGCGGCCGCCGCGGAGGACGCGCTCACGCGGATCGGCAACGTCAAGAACGAGCTCACCACTCTGCTGCAGCAGTCGGGACAGGGCGGTACGAGCGTCGCGCTCGGCGCGAACCCGGTCGGCGTGGCCATGGCGAAGAAGTCGATGGACCGCTACGACGGCGGCGACTCCTTCATGGCGGCGTTGCGGCTCCTGCTGGATCAGACCGACAAGGCCGAGCGCGCGCTGCGGCAGTGCATCGACAACTACGTCGACATCGACGACGGGCACGCGGCGCACTACGGGCGCCAGGCGTGATTCGTGCCGTGCGGGCACTTGCTATTGTGCGTGCTGTGCGGTGCTCGCCGGCTGCGGCAGCGCGACGGCGGGCAAGCCGGTTGCGACCGACGCACCGGATTCGTCCCGGCCGACTCCACCGTCCACAAGCGAGTCTCCGGACTACTCGCTCGCGCGGTTGTGCGAGCTGCTCTCCCCGGAGGAGACCCAGAATCTCGGTGCGGCAGGTACCGGCGAGGAAGGCAACAGCATCTCCGACGGGCACGCGCAGTGCACCTGGACCGGCGACACCTCGCTGGTCGTGGGCGTGCAGCCGGGACTGACCACGAAGAGCGCCCCCACCGGACCAGGGATCACCAACAAACCCACAACAGTGCAGGGTCTGCAGGCGGTCGAGTCGCGCCAGACCGACCCGATAGTCACCTGTCAGCTGCTGGTCGACCTGCCCGACGGAAACCTCTTCGGCACCAGCGCCGCGCTGCTCACCGGCGGCGAGGGCAAGTACGAACCGTGCACGCGTGGCGAGCGAGCTGGCCGACATCATCGTGCCGAGAGTCAAGGACGCAATAGGGGGAAGTCATGGCGCCCAACCACCACCACGAGCCACTACGACACCCAGGAATACGCGGGTGACCGGGCCACGCGGACACATCGCACGATGCAGCACATGCCCGACGAGGACCGGTCGAGCCGCGTCGACATCCAGGACTCGATCACCGGCAGCCAGGCCGCCGCGCTCGCCCCCGACGTGCGGATGGGCGACGACCGGGCGCTCGGCGACACCCCGAACTGGGACGGGCTTCGACAGCCAGCAGCTGTACGACTTCGCCACCCAGAACAACAACCCGACCACCGCCGACAGCCTCGGCCGCACCTTCAACAACGGCGGCAACGGCCTCGCCGAGGCGGCCAACGGGCTGCTCGACGCGGTCACCCAGCTCGACGGCGCGTGGTCCGGCGTCGCGGCCGACTCGGCGCGGGCGGCGCTCGCGCCGCTCGCCCAGGCCGCCGGCCAGGCGGGGCAGACCGCGCAGATGATGGGCGTGCAGATGTCGCGCCAGTCGGTCGCCGCCTCCGAGGTGCGCAAGCTGCCGCCGGCGCAGAAGTTCGACCAGAAGCAGTCGCTCACCGCGATGCTCGCCGGCGGGCCGGCCGCCATGCAGGCCGACATGAAGGCCCAGAAGGACGCCGCGGACGCGGTCAAGCGCGAGCAGATCGCGCTACCTGAACGCCTACACCCAGGCCATGAGCGCCGTCGACGCGCAGACGCCCAGCTTCGTGCCGCCGAAGGCGCAGATCCACCCGGGCGCCGGCGGCGACGCCAAGATCACCGGCGGGCCGGTGCCGTACTCGGCCCGGCCCGGCGGCTTCGACCAGGGCACCTCGACGGGCGCACCGTCCGGCGGCTACACCGGCGTCAACCCCGGCGCGGGCGCGGCCGTCCGGCGACGGCTCGGACGGCACCGACGGCGACCGACTTCACCCTGCCGGGCAGCCTGCCGGGCACCAGCACGGCCGGCTTCACCTCCACCGGCCCGACCGCACCGGTCTCGGCCCCGACCGCGCCGGTCGGCGGCGCCCACCTCTCCGGGCCGTCGGCCGGGTGCCGGCGGGTTCGGCGGCGCGTTCGGCAACTTCGGCGGCGCGTCCAGCGGCGGCGGCACCGGTGGCACCGGCGGCGCGGCCGGCGCGGGCGCCGGTCAGACGGGCGAGGGCGCGCGGTCCGGCGGCGCCGGCGCGCGCGGTCCGGTCCCGGCCGGCCTGGGTGGCCGGTCGCGGCGCGCGGCGCGGGCGGCCAGGGTGGCGCCGGCGGACGTCGCAAGGGCGAGGACGACGACGAGCACGAGCGCCCGTCGTTCCTCGTCGAGGGCGACCCCGAGGGCACCTTCGGCAGCGACCAGATGACCGCCCCGTCGGTCATCGGCAGCGACGAGGACGACTGACGTGCCGCGACCGCCTCCTCGCCCCGCCGGCGCTCGACTTCCTGTGGGAGGCCCTCGACGCGGGTGAGCTGCCCTACCCGCTCGAGGTCCGCTCCCACGGCGCGACCGTGGACGAGCGCGCCGTGCTGCGCAGGCGGGTCCGCGAGGACCTCATCGCCGGCGGGCTCATCGATCACGCCGGCCGCCTCGACCCTGAGCTGGACGACTGGCTCGGCACGCTCGCCCAGCCCGACCTGAGCATCGACTGCGTGTTCCTGCCCGAACCGGACGCGGAACCCGTGCTCGCGCTGGCGGCCACCGGCCGTGCCGGTGCGGTGCTCGCCGTGCAGCAGCCCGACGGCCTGCGCCTGCGCCCGATCCCGCGCGACGGCCTGGTCACCGCGATCGTGGGCCTGCTGCCGTCCGCGCCGCGGGGCACCGAGCAGTCGATCTCCGTGCCGGCCGCGGAGCTGGCGTCGACGGCTCCGGCCGGGGTCGCCGAGCGCGCGAGCACCCAGGAGGCCCGCAAGGCGCTCGCCAGGCTGACCGCGCTGCCCAACCGGCGCGGCGGCCAGATCGGCGTGAACAGCCGCAGCGACATGCGCGGCCGCCGCAGGTCACCGGTGCTCGCCTGGTTCGACAACGAGACCGGCCGCTACCTGAGCCAGACCCGCGCCGACTGGGTCACCATCGCCCCGGCCGACTCGGCGGCGCTACGCCACCGCATCGGCGAACTGGTCAGCGAGGTGACGAACGAGCGCAGATAGTGCACCGGCCGGGTCGCGACCCGCTGACCTGCATGACCAGGTCGGGAACCGATTCAGCCCCGCGGCCGTTGACGTGAGGTGAACAGCGCGTGGGTACCTTCGCGGCGTGGCTGCTCCGCTGCGGGCGGTACGCTGGGTGGACCGGAGTGCCTTGTCCGGCCGGTCAAGGGGCGAAAGAGCCCTACATGCAAGTCAGGGAGGGTCGGGCCGCACCGCGGCCGTAAGTTGATGGACCGCAAGCGCCTGCTGCGCAACCCACTGGTATGGATCTTGGTGGTGTTGCTGCTCTATTTCTTGATCAGCATGCTGTTCGATGACACGCGCGGTTATACGGAGGTGCCTACTTCCAAAGCCGTGTCGCAGATTACCAGCGGCAATGTCGAGAAGGCCGAGCTCGAGGACAAGGAACAGCGGCTCAAGCTGACCCTGCGTGACGCGATCACGCAGGACGGTCAGCGGACCACCCAGGTGATCACCCAGTTCCCTTCCGCCGCCACCGGTGACATCTACCGCGAGCTGCAGGACAAGGCGAACGACAAGACCGAGTTCAACACCACGGTCACCCAGGAGTCGTTCCTCACCCAGATCCTGATCTTCCTGATCCCGCTGGGCCTGTTGCTCATCCTGCTGATGTGGATGATGAACAACGTCCAGGGCGGCGGGAACCGCGTACTCAACTTCGGCAAGTCGCGCGCCAAGCAGCTGCCCAAGGACATGCCGAAGACGACGTTCGGCGACGTCGCGGGCGTGGACGAGGCGGTCGAGGAGCTCTACGAGATCAAGGACTTCCTCCAGAACCCGGGCCGCTACCAGGCCCTGGGCGCCAAGATCCCCAAGGGCGTGCTGCTCTACGGCCCGCCCGGCACCGGCAAGACGCTGCTGGCCCGCGCGGTCGCCGGCGAGGCCGGGGTGCCGTTCTACTCGATCTCCGGTTCCGACTTCGTCGAGATGTTCGTCGGTGTCGGCGCCTCCCGCGTGCGTGACCTGTTCGAGCAGGCCAAGCAGAACTCGCCGTGCATCATCTTCGTCGACGAGATCGACGCGGTCGGCCGCCAGCGCGGCGCCGGCCTCGGCGGTGGGCACGACGAGCGCGAGCAGACCCTCAACCAGCTGCTGGTCGAGATGGACGGCTTCGACGCGCGCGGCGGCATCATCCTGATCGCGGCCACCAACCGGCCCGACATCCTCGACCCGGCGCTGCTGCGCCCGGGCCGGTTCGACCGGCAGATCCCGGTGTCCGCACCGGACCTGACTGGCCGCAAGAAGATCCTGCTCGTCCACTCCAAGGGCAAGCCGTTCGACCCGGAGGCCGACCTCGACGGTCTGGCCAAGCGCACCGTCGGCATGTCCGGCGCCGACCTCGCCAACGTGATCAACGAGGCCGCGCTGCTCACCGCCCGGACGAACGGCACGATGATCAACAGTGCCGCGCTGGAGGAGTCGGTCGACCGCGTGATCGGCGGTCCGGCCCGCAAGAGCCGGATCATCTCCGAGAAGGAGAAGAAGATCACCGCCTACCACGAGGGCGGGCACGCGCTCGCCGCGTGGGCGATGCCGGACCTCGAGCCGGTCTACAAGCTGACGATCCTGCCGCGCGGTCGCACCGGCGGGCACGCGCTGGTCGTGCCCGAGGACGACAAGCAGCTGATGACCCGCTCGGAGATGATCGCCCGGCTGGTGTTCGCGCTGGGCGGCCGCTCGGCCGAGGAGCTGGTCTTCCACGAGCCGACCACCGGCGCGTCGTCGGACATCGAGCAGGCCACCAAGATCGCCAAGGCGATGGTCACCGAGTACGGCATGTCCGCCCGGCTGGGCGCGGTGAAGTACGGCCAGGACCAGGGCGACCCGTTCCTGGGCCGCTCGATGGGCCACGCGCCGGACTACTCGCTGGAGGTCGCGCACGAGATCGACGAGGAGGTGCGCAAGCTCATCGAGGCGGCGCACACCGAGGCGTGGGACGTGCTCAACACCTACCGCGACGTGCTCGACAACCTGGTGATCGAGCTGCTGGACAAGGAAACCCTGCAGCGCAAGGACCTCGAGCGGATCTTCTCGAAGGTGGAGAAGCGCCCGCGGATCACCGCGTTCAACGAGTTCGGCGGCCGCACGCCGTCGGACAAGCCGCCGATCAAGACGCCCGGCGAGCTGGCCAAGGAGCGCGGCGAGCCGTGGCCGCCGGTCCTCGAGGAGCCCGAGCCGACGCCCGTCCGCACCGCGCCCGGCGCCGGCGAGCTGCCCGGCGGCCCGCCGCGGCCGAACCCGGAACCGCCCGGCGGCAACGGCAACGGCGGCCCGAACGGCCTGCCCCCCTACGGCCAGCCCGGTCCGTACGGCCAGCCCTACCCGGGCAACGGTCCGCGACCCGGCGCCGGCCGCAACGACGGCCCGCCGAACTACGGCGCGCCGCCCGGGTGGACGCCGGCCACGACCCCGTCCGGCCAGCCGAAGAACCAGTGGCGGCCGTCCTGGGACCAGCAGCCCGGGCCCGACGACCGTGGGCACGAGCGTGGACGCGAGCAGCGTGGATCATCCGACCCGGAGGACCGCGGGCGCGGCTCCGAGTGGGATAGTGGGCGCTGATCCGCGGAGGCACATTTGACGGCTGACAGCTCCGGCAACGGGTCCACCTCGGGCCCGCTGTACACCACCGGCGGGCAGCCGCCTGTGTTCGATCAGGCCCGCGCCGAGAAGGCGGTCCGGGAGCTGCTGCTGGCCTGCGGCGAAGATCCCGACCGGCAGGGCCTGCAGGACACGCCGGCCCGGGTGGCGCGCGCGTACCTGGAGATGTTCGGCGGGCTGTACACCGACCCGGACTCGGTGCTGGACAAGACGTTCGACGAGTGCCACGACGAGCTGGTGCTGGTCACCGACATCCCGACGTACTCGACGTGCGTGCCGGGGCGCCAGCCGGTCGACGTGATCGAGGGCCCGCGCGTCGCCGAGGACGTCCGGCCCGGCGATCAGCTGTGGACACTCGCCGAGGGCCACGTCGTGCCGACGACCGTCACGCGGGTCACCGCGCGCCCGGCCCGCCAGCTGGTCGAGGTCGTCACCGCGTCCGGCAGCTTCGTGCTCACCCCCGACCATCCACTCGCGACGCCCGACGGCTGGGCGGAGGCCGGCGCGGTGGCCGGGTCGGCGATCGAGTGGACCGAGCCGAGCAGGTACGCGTCGCGGCCGATGTCGTTCGCCGCACCGCCCCGCCGCCGCCCGGAGAGCCGCGAGGACGGCACCGGCTGGTGGCTGCGGCACGGGTTCGCCAAGGAGTCGCACCACACGGAGCTGGTCGAGTCGCGCTGGACGCCGGTGTGGACGGTGCGCCCGATCGAGGCGCCGGCGTCGTCGCCGTTCACGGTCTACAGCTTCACCTGCGACCCGTACCCGACGTTCCTCGTCGAGGGCCACCTGACGCACAACTGCGAGCACCACCTGGTCCCGTTCCACGGCGTCACCCACGTCGGCTACATCCCGAACGAGCAGGGCAAGGTCACCGGGCTGTCGAAGCTCGCCCGCCTCGTCGACCTGTACGCCAAGCGCCCGCAGGTGCAGGAGCGGCTGACCTCGCAGGTCGCGAACGCGCTGGAGCGCAAGCTGGACCCGCGGGGCGTGATCGTCGTGGTCGAGGCCGAGCACCTGTGCATGGCGATGCGCGGCATCCGCAAGCCGGGCGCGCGCACGATCACGTCCGCGGTGCGCGGGATGCTGCGCACGTCGGCGACGTCGCGTGCCGAGGCGCTGGAGCTGATCCGCGGGCGGAGCCGGTGAGATCCGTGCACCCGGCGCTGCCACAGCCCGGCCGGTGCGCGGTGATGGGCGTCCTGAACGTCACCCCCGACTCGTTCTCCGACGGCGGCCGGTACTACTCGCTCGACGACGCGCTCGCGCACGGCGTCGCGATGTGGGAGGCGGGCGCGGACCTGGTGGACGTCGGCGGCGAGTCGACGAGGCCGGGCGCGGCCCGGGTGGACGCGGCGACCGAGATCGCCCGCGTGCTGCCGGTCGTCGAGGGCCTGTCGGCCGCGGGCGTGGCGGTCAGTGTGGACACGACGCGGGCCCGGGTCGCCGAGGCGGCGCTGGGCGCGGGCGCGCGGATGGTCAACGACGTGTCCGGCGGCCTCGCGGACCCGGCGATGGCGCGGTTCATCGCGAGCGCGGACGTGCCGTGGATCCTCATGCACTGGCGTGGGCACAGCGACAACATGGACTCGCTGGCCACCTACACCGACGTGGTCACCGACGTGCGCGACGAGCTGCGCGCACGGGTCGACGCCGCGGTTGCCGCCGGGGTCGACCCCGCGGCGCTCGTGCTCGACCCGGGGCTGGGGTTCGCGAAGGGCGGCGAGCACAACTGGGCGCTGCTGCGCCGGCTGGACGTGTTGCTGGGGCTCGGCCTGCCGGTGCTCGTCGGAGCGTCGCGCAAGCGTTTCCTGGGGACCCTGCTGGCGTCGAAGGAGGGCACACCCCGCCCGCCGGACGGCCGCGAGGAGGCGACGGCGGCGATCTCGGCGCTGGTCGCCGCGGCCGGCGCGTGGGGGGTGCGGGTGCACGACGTGACCCGGTCGCTCGACGCGGTCGAGGTGGCCGTCGCGATGGCGGCGGGGGGCGCGGATGTCTGACCGGATCACGCTGACGGGCCTGCGGGTCCGCGGCAACCACGGGGTGTTCGACCAGGAGCGCCGCGACGGGCAGCTGTTCGTCCTCGACGTGACGGTGTGGCTCGACCTGACGGCCGCCGCGGCGTCCGACGACGTCGCGGACACCCTGCACTACGGCGAGCTGGCGACCCGGGTGGCGGAGATCGTCGGCGGCGAGCCGCGGAATCTCATCGAGACGGTGGCCGCGCAGATCGCCGACGAGGTGCTGGCGGATCCCCGGACGCGGGCGGTCGAGGTCACCGTCCACAAGCCACAGGCCCCGATCCCGCTCGACTTCGCCGACGTCGCGGTCACCGTCCGCCGGTCCCGCGAGTGACCAGCGCGGTCCTCTCGCTCGGGTCGAACCTCGGCGACCGGTTGTCCCATCTGCGGCTGGCGGTCGCCGGCTTCGCGGACGTGCTGGTCGCCGCGTCGCCGGTCTACGAGACGAAGGCATGGGGCGTCGAGGACCAGCCGGACTTCCTGAACGCGGTGCTGCTGGTCGCCGACCCCGGGGCCGACGCGTGGTCGTGGCTGCGGCGCGGGCAGGAGCTGGAGAACCGGGCGGGCCGGGTCCGCGAGCAGCGCTGGGGCCCGCGAACCCTGGACGTGGACGTCGTGACGGTCGACGGCGTCACGAGCGACCACCCGGACCTGCTGCTGCCGCACCCCGGCACCCCCGACCGCGCGACGGTGCTGATCCCGTGGCTGGCCGCGGATCCCGACGCCGTCCTCCCGGGCCACGGCCCCGTCGCCGACCTGCTGGCCGCGCTGCCCGCGGAGTCCACACAGGACGTCCGACTCCGCCCCGACCACAGCCTGGTCCCGTAACCGGGTGCACGGTCAGCTTGCCCGCAGTGCGGCGATGATCCACTCCGCGCGTGGCACCTGGCTCGGCCACTGGGGCCAGCCGTTGATCGTCGCCATCAGGCGCCAGTAGTGCTCCGCCCGCGCGTCCGTGCCCGTCGCGATCTGGTCCGCCGCCTCGGCGGGGGACGTGCCCATCGACGCCGCGATCGACGACGCCAGCTCGCGCCCGGCCGGCGAGGACGGCGCGTGGCCGGCGTCCATCGCCGCCCCGGCGGCGTCCGTCCACACCGTCCACTTGGCCCGCAGCTCGTCCGGCGGCTCGTCCATCGGCTCGCCGGCATCCCGCGCCGCCGAGTGTGACTCGCTCATCTGCCGGATCCGGACGCGGAAGTCCTTGTCCCGCACCAGTTCCGCCAGCTCGATCCACGCCTGCAGCTGCTCGGGCGACGGATCGTCGGGCAGCTCCGGCTTGGCCGAGCGCATGCCGGCGTCGAAGTCCGGGTTGATGTTCAGCCCGGCCGTCACCTCGTCCCAGAACTCGTCGATCAGGCGCTTGCGCTCCTCGTCGGACATCGCCGCCAGCTCCTTCATCAGTCTCACCTCGTCCAGCTCGGAGTCGTTCCTGGCGACCGCACGCAGCACCGCCCGCCGCAGCCGCAGCACCCGGATCTGCTCGTCGAGCAGCTCCACATGCCGCTTCGCGAGCTCGCCGACGCTCGACCGGCCGGCCAGTGCCTCGGCCGCGTCGCTCAGCCCGAGACCGAGCTCGCGCAGCGTCCGCAGCAGCTCGAGCCGGGCCAGCGAAGCCGTGTCGTAGAGCCGGTAACCGGCGTACGTGCGATCGGCGGGCGGCAGCAGCCCCTCATCGGAGTAGAACCGGATCGTCCGGGTGGTCAGGCCCGTTCGGCGGGCAAGCTCGCCGATCGTGAACACCCCGCTGTCGCCCATGGCCACCATGCTCAACCTTCCAGTAGCTGGAGAGTCAAGTGTCGCCGGTACCGTGGGCGCATGCACTTCACCCGGGCCCGCGACCTCGTCGTGGCCGGCCTGCTGGCCGCCGGGATCGTCTATCTGCTCGTGCGGGTGGCGTACGGAGACCTGCCGCCGCTGCCCACGCTGGCCGGCACCACGCTGATCGTGCTGGCGGTCGTCGAGGCCGCGCTCGGCGCCTCGCTCCGCTCGCGAATCCGCAAACCCCGAGGTGGCCGGCCTGTCCAGCCACTCACGGCGGCTCGTGCGCTCGCGCTCGCCAAGGCGTCCTCGTTACTCGGTGCAATCATGTCCGGCGCCTGGCTCGGCATGCTCGGCTACCTCCTGCCGCGCCGTGACGAGGTCGCAGCGGCGGCCGACGATCTTCCGAGCGCGGTGGTCGGTCTGGTCTGCGCGGCGGCCCTCATCGGGGCCGCGCTGTACCTCGAATGGTGCTGCCGGACGCCAGATGACCAGGACAATCAACCACCGGAGTACCGGTCGGACGCCACCGGCTGAGAAAAAGATCGACGGCGCGTTGGTCTCAGGCTGGTAACAGCCCGGTACGGTGTGTCCCATGACCGCCCGCAGCGACTCGTTGAGCGAGCCCGTGCACGGCTCGTTGGGCGGCCGGGCGTTACTCCTCGGAGCCGTCGCGCTCGCGGTGGTCGCCACCGGCGTGCTGGTCCTGAGCGACGACCTCAAGTTCATGCGGCTGGGCATCGTCGCCGGTCTGTGGGCGGCCCTCGCCGGCGCGTTCATCGCCGCGCGGTACCGCCGGCAGGTCGCCGAGCGGGAGGACGACGCCGCCGAGCGGCAGGAGCGCTACGAGTTCGAGCTGGAACGCGAGGTCGCCGCCCGCCGCGAGTACGAGCTGGAGGTCGAGGCCGAGGCACGCCGCCGCGCGGAGGAGGACTCCCGCGACGACATCACCGCGCTGCGCACGGAGCTGCACGGCCTGCGCCAGACCCTGCAGACGTTGCTGGGCGGCGAGTTCCTCGTCGAGCGGTACGCCCTGCGCGCCGAGTCGACCCGGATGCGGTCCCTGCCGGAGGGGCACGCGCTGAGCCACGAGAGCAACCAGCCCAAGCGCCTCCCGCCAGCGCAGCGGCTGGACACCGAGGTGTCGATAGCCACGCGCGAGGCGGAGACGGACCTCATCGGCCGGGTGCCCGGGTCGGCGGAGGCGCTGCCGCGGCGGGCGGACCGGTCGCCCGCGCAGGCGAAGGAGCGGTTCCAGCAGTTCCGGATGGAGCCCGAGCCGCACCCGGCGGAGATGTCGGACCGGTGGTTCATGCCGGACGTGCTCGAACAGCCGGACAACCTGGACTCGGACTGGCGACCGTCCTGGGAGGACACTCGCAGCGCCGGTGCCGCGGCCCGCCGCCAGGCGGCGCAGGATTCACCGCAGTTCGCCACCCGCTCGCGCACCTCGGCCAACGGCCGCTCGAACACCACGGCCCACGCGACCGCGAACGGCGGTGCCAACGGACACGCGAGCGCCGCGAAGGCAGCCGCGAACGGCCACGCGGCCGCGAAGAGTCACGCGGGCAACGGACCCTCGGCCGCGGTCGGGCAGGCAGGCGCCAACACTCAAGCGGGCACCGGACAGCCTGCCGCGACAGGTAACGCGGGCGCGGGCGGTGCCAACGGTCATGCGGGTACCGGACGCGCGGCCGCCAACGGTCACGCAGCCGCCGGTGGGCACGCGGGCGCCAACGGCAGGGCTGCCGACAGTTACGCGGTCGGCAGCGCAACGGCCCCGGCGAACGGCGCCGCCACCGGCCATGCCGCGGCAAACGGCCACGCCGCCGCGAATGCTCCCGCCGCAAGCAGCCGTGCCACCGCGAACGGCGCCGCCGCCGCGAGCGGCCGTGCCGCCGCGAACGCCCCCGCCGCAAGCGGCCGCGCCGCCGCGAACGGCGCCGCCACCACCGGCCATGCCGCTGCCAATGGTCGCGCCGCCGCACATGGTCAGGCCGGCGCACATGGTCAGACGGCCGCACATGGTCAGACGGCAGCGAATGGCCACGCCGCGGCGTCGAACGGCCGCGCCCAGCAGTCCGGCTACGCCGACCCGCGCAGCGGCGCCTTTCCGGCCAGTGCGGCGGCGCATGCCGCCGAGCGCTCGGGTTACGTGGATCCGCGCAGCGGAGCGACTTCGGCGGCGCACGCCGCCCAGCAGTCCGGCTATGTAGACCCGCGCAGCGGCGCGTTCCCCGCGGGGCATGCCGCCGAGCGGTCGGGTTACGTCGATCCGCGTAGCGGTGCGACTTCGGCGGCACGCGCTGCCGAGCGTTCCGGCTATGTAGACCCGCGTAGCGGTGCGACTTCGGCGTCGCATGCTGCCGAGCGGTCCGGCTACGTCGACCCGCGCAGTGGCGCGGTCCCGGCGGCCGCGGCCGAGCGGTCGGGCTATGTGGATCCGCGCAGCGGCACGTTCCCGCCCGGATACCCCGCCGAGCAGGCCGGCCACCGGGCCGATGCCGCGAGCCGGATGAACCCGACCCAGTCCGCGAGCCGCATCCAGCCCGCCCAATCCCCGGGCCGCGCCCAGCCCACACAGTCATCGAGCCGGATGTCGCCGGCCGCCGCCTCGTCGAGCCGGATGCCGGCGGTTCCTGCGCAGGCACCGGGCCGGATCCAGGCGGCGTTGAACTCGACAGGTGAGAGCCGCGGTGCGGACGCCTCCCACGGCCGGATGAACCCGGC
Source organism: uncultured Actinomycetota bacterium (assembly GCA_963841395.1). Lineage (GTDB taxonomy): Bacteria > Actinomycetota > Actinomycetes > Mycobacteriales > Pseudonocardiaceae > Actinophytocola. The sequence continues at coordinate 58,690 of CAWJCX010000053.1, read as the reverse complement.
CGCGGCGGCGGGACCGGCCGAGTCGTCGAGCCGGATGCCGCCCGCCAACCCTGCCGCGGCGTCCTTCGGCCGCATGCCGCCGGCCGGCCCGGGTGTGCAGCCACCGAGCGGCTACCCCGGACCCGCGGACCGCGGACAGCCAGCAGCCCTACAGCGAACACGGCCGCCGCGCCGCCGAGTCCGGCTACGTCGCGCCCGTGCCCGTCGACCGCCGCGCCGCGGAGTCCGGCTACATGGCGCCGGTCGCCCGCCCCAGCCAGCACACCGCCGCCAACCCCGCCCCCGCCGACGGGGGTGGTGGCCGCCGCAGGCGCGCCGAGGGCCAGCCGACCTGGCAGGAGTCCCGCACCGGCAGCCACGCCCGCCCCGACACCGACGCCCCCAGCGGCAGCCACGCCGCCGGCCGCTCGGTCAGCGACCTGCTCGCCTCGCACGGCGGCACCGACAGCACCGCGCACCCTCACCGGCGGCGGCGCCGGGAGGACTGACCGCGGTCCGGCGGAAAGTCACGAATACGTCATACGTCGAGTGAAGATGTGCTCAACCCGTAGGGTTGCGCCGTGCACGAAGCTCCCTTGCCGCCGCGGCACGCGCTGCGGCACAGCCCGCGCCGGAGGACCGTGCTGCTGCCCGTCGCCGGGCTCGTGGCGCTCGCGGGATGCGGGCTGACGCTCCTCGCGATCAGCACCGCCCGGGTCGGACTCGTCGCGGAACTGGTCGGCGTCGTCGCCGCGCTCGTGCCCGTCGGGTCGATCGTCGCCGCGCTGCTGTGGATCGACCGGTGGGAGCCGGAACCCGCGCGGCTGCTCTGGCTCGCCTTCGGCTGGGGTGCCAGCGTCGCCGCCATCACCGCGCTGCTGATCAACAACACCGCCGAGGCCGTCGGCGACGCGCTCCTCGGCCACGGCAAGGGCGACACGGTCAGCGCCATCGTCAGCGCCCCGCTGTTCGAGGAGGCCGCCAAGGGCGCGTTCGTCCTCGGCATCCTGCTGTGGCTGCGCAACGAGTTCGACGGCGTCATCGACGGCGTGGTCTACGCGGGCTTCGTCGCCGCCGGGTTCGCGTTCACCGAGAACATCTACTACTTCGGCCGCGCGTTCGCCGAGCACGGGTTCGGCGACACCAGCACCGCCGGCGTGGTCACCGCGTTCATCCTCCGCGGCCTCCTCTCCCCGTTCTGCCACCCGCTGTTCACCGCGATGATCGGCATCGGCGTCGGCATCTCCGTCCGCACGCACAACAACGCGATCCGCCTCCTCGCGCCCATCGGCGGCTACCTCGCCGCAGTCACCCTGCACGCGATGTGGAACGCCGCGGCCACGCTCGGCACCGCGCAGACCTTCCTCAACGTCTACTTCCTCGTCATGGTCCCGATCTTCATCGCCGGCGTCATGTTCGTCGGCTGGCACCGCCGCCGCGAGCAGAAGATCGTCGCCCGCGCGCTGCCCGTGATGGTCGGCCGCGGCTGGGTCGAGGAGTCCGACGTCGAGCGCCTCACCAACCTCGCCGCCCGCCGCACCTGGCGCGCGAAGACGGGCCGCCGCAAGGGCAAGGAGGCCGCCCGCACCCTCGGCGCCTACCAGGCCGCCGTCACCGAGCTCGCCTTCCTCTGGCACGCCGCCCGGCTCGGCCTCGCCGGGGCCGACGCCGACGAGCGCGAAGCCCGCCTGATCAGCGCGCTGCAGACCACGAAGGCCGAGCTGGTGCGGCAGCGGTGAGGCGCGACACCCGGCGGGCGGCGCTGCCCGCGCGGATGGTTACGCTCGTTTCCGACATGACAGGGGAGGCGGGATGAACCGACCGGCGCGCCTTGCCGTCGGCGTGGTCTCCGCCGGCCGGGTCGGCGCGGTGCTCGGGGCCGCCCTCGCCCGGGCCGGCCACTCGGTCGTGGCCGCCTCCGGGGTCTCCAAGGAGTCCGTGCAGCGCGCCGAGGACCTCCTGCCCGACGTCCCGCTGCTGCCGCCCGACGAGGTCGTCGCCCGCGCCGACCTGGTCCTCCTCGCCCTGCCCGACGACGCCCTCGCCGGCATGGTCCGCGGCCTCGCCGCCGCCGGCGCGCTGCGGGCCGGCCAGATCGTCGTGCACACCTGCGGCGCGCACGGCGTCGACGTGCTGGCCCCCGCCGTCGCGCACGGCGCCCTGCCGCTCGCGCTGCACCCGGTCATGACGTTCACCGGCCGCGCCGAGGACCTCGAGCGCATCGGTACCTGCTGCTTCGGCGTCACCGCCGCGGACGACGACGAGGCCGCCTGGAGCGTCGGCGAGGCACTGGTCGTCGAGATGGGCGCCGAGCCCGTCCGGGTCCCCGAAGCGGCCCGGCCGCTCTACCACACGGCCCTCGCCCACGGCGCGAACCACCTGGTCACGCTCGTCGCCGAGGCCGCCGACCTGCTCGGCCGCGCCGGCGTGGGCGACCCCCAGCGCATGCTCGGCCCGCTGCTGTCCGCCGCGCTCGACAACGCGCTGCGCCACGGCGACCGCGCGCTCACCGGCCCGGTCGCCCGCGGCGACGCCGGCACCGTCCGCGCCCACCTGCAGGTCCTCGCCGAGCACGCACCCGACATGCTGCCCGCCTACCGCGTGCTCGCCACCCGCACGGCCGCGCGCGCCGAGCAGGCCGGGCTGCTGCGCGCCGACCTCGCCCCCGACGTCACCGCCGTGCTCGAACAGGAGTCCCCTTGACCGCCGCGCCGAAGTTCACGCCCGGCCAGCTCAACATCCACAGTGGACTGGACGACACCCGCCGGATCGCCAGGGCGCTGCGCGGCGCCGGCCGCAAGATCGCGCTCGTGCCGACCATGGGCGCGCTGCACGACGGGCACCGCCAGCTCATGCGCACCGCCCGCCGGCTGCCGAACACCGTGCTGGCCGCCTCGATCTTCGTCAACCCGCTGCAGTTCGGCCCCGACGAGGACTTCGACCGCTACCCGCGCCCGTTCGAGGCCGACCTCGACGTCTGCCGCGCGGAAGGCGTCGAGCTCGTGTTCACCCCCGAGCGCGAGACGATGTACCCGGCGGGCTCGCAGGTCACCGTCCACCCCGGACCGCTCGGCGACGAGCTCGAGGGTGCCGCCCGCCCCGGCCACTTCGCCGGCGTGCTCACGGTCGTCGCCAAGCTGTTCAGCATCATCCGCCCCGACCAAGCCCTGTTCGGCGAGAAGGACTACCAGCAGCTCGCGCTGATCCGGCGGATGGTGCGCGACCTCGACCTCGAGGTCAAGATCGTCGGCGTGCCGATCGTGCGCGAGTCCGACGGCCTCGCCCGCTCCAGCCGCAACGTCTACCTCGACGCCGACGAACGCGCCGCCGCCGTGGCGCTCTCCGCCGCGCTCACCGCCGCGAGCCGGATCAGCGCCGAGGGCGCGGCCGCGGTCCTCGACACCGCCCGCGGCGTGCTCGGCAAGGAACCCGGCCTCGACGTCGACTACCTCGAGGTGCGTGCCCGCGACCTCGGCCCGGCCCCCGCGAGCGGCGAGGCGCGGCTGCTGGTGGCCGCCCGCGTCGGCACCACCCGCCTGATCGACAATGTTCCCGTGTTCCTCGGCGAACCGAGGTAGGGGAAGGCCGCGATGCTCCGCACCATGCTCAAGTCCGAGATCCACCGGGCCACGGTCACCGGGGCCGACCCGCACCAGACCGGCTCCGTCACCGTCGACCCGGTGCTCATGGACGCCGCCGACCTCCTCGCCGGCGAGCAGGTCACGATCGTCGCACGACGGCGCGCGCCTCGAGACCCACGTCGTCGCCGGCGAGCACGGCAGCGGCGTCATCGGGGTCAACGGCGCGGCCGCGCACCTCGTGCGCCCCGGCGACACCGTCAGCCTCGTCGCCTACGGGCTGATGGACTCCGCCGAGGCCGCGGTGTTCCAGCCGCGGGTCGTCCTCGTCGACGAGGCCAACGCGATCGTCGAAGCCGGCGCCGTGCCGGGGGACCCGGGGCCGCGCGAGAGCGTCCCCGCCGAGACCGCCGAGGCCGCGCTGCTCGACGCGCTGCTGCAGCCGGAGCGCTGAGAAGGTGCTGCTCGCCATCGACGTCGGCAACACCAACATCGCGCTCGGCCTCTACGAGGACGAGGAGCTGGTGCGGGACTGGCGGATGCGCACCGACCCGCAGATGACCGCCGACGAGCTGGCGCTCACCATGCGCGGCCTCCTCGGCGAGCACGCCGACCGGATCACCGGCGTCACCGCGCTGTCCACCGTGCCGGCCGTGCTGCGCGAGCTGCGGGTGATGCTCGGCCGCTACTACCGGTCCGTGCCGCGGGTGATCGTCGAGCCCGGCGTGCGCACCGGCGTGCCGCTGCTCGTCGACAACCCCAAGGAGGTCGGCGCGGACCGGGTGATCAACACCCTCGCCGCGCACTACCTCCACGAGACCGCCTGCATCGTCGTCGACTTCGGCACCTCCACCAACATCGACGTGATCTCCGCGAAGGGCGAGTTCCTCGGCGGCGTGTTCGCACCCGGCATCGAGATCTCCGTCGACGCGCTCGCCGCCCGCGCCGCCGCGCTGCGCAAGGTCGAGCTGGTCCGGCCGCGGTCGGTGATCGGCAAGAACACCGTGGAATGCCTGCAGTCCGGCATCATCTACGGCTTCACCGGCCAGGTCGACGGGCTCGTGCGGCGCATCATCGACGAGCTGGACCGCACCACCCGCGTCGGCGAGGTCACCGTCATCGCCACCGGCGGGCTCGCGCCGCTGGTGGTGGAGGAGTCGGCGACGATCGTCGACCACCGCCCGGACCTCACGCTGCTGGGCCTGCGGCTCGTGTTCGAGCGCAACGCGCGATGAACCCCGCCACGGTCGTCGCCGCGGCCGGCCGCCTCGGGTGGCTGCTCGGCGGGCGCCGGCGGCGGCACGTCGAGCGGCTGGCCGCCTCGCGCGGGCTGACCGTGCTGGCCCGCCGCTCGCTGTTCCCGCAGGCCAGCGGCTTCGAGCTGACCCTGGCGCTGCCGGACGACCCGGACACGGTGGCGGTCCTGCGGGCCGAGGACGGCACGGACGCCGCGGCGGCGCTGGCCGAGGCGACCCGGCTCGCCCGCGTGCACGGCGACGAGCTGCGCGGTCTCCTCGCCGCCTTCGGTGACGTGCCGGTCGTCGGCCTGTACCCGCACCGGGACAGCCCGTGGGTCGCCGCCCGGCTGACGAAGGACTCGGCCGCGGCGCTCGGCCGGAGCGTCCGGACGTGGGCCGCGGGGCGCGCCTTGGGCGACACGGTCTCGCTCCACGTCGTGGCCCCGGGCGCGGTCCCCGCGCCGGACCCGGAGCTGCCCGCCCTGTTCGAGCTGATGACCCGCCGCCGGGCCGTCGCGCTGCGCGCCGCCGACTCGCACCGGATCGCCTACCGGACCGACGGCACGGTGGCGGCGGTCTACGCGTCGAGCGCGCCACTCGAACCGGTGGAATTGGCCGCTAGCGGCGCCGGCCGCGGATCACGGTCGTCAGCAGCGGCATGTCGAACTCGCCCTCGGCGGTCTCCGGGCGCGAGCGCAGGTAGTCGTGGATGCGGCCGAGCACCGTGGCCCGCTCCTCGTCGCTGATCACCAGCGTGTGCGACTGGGTGCCGATCGTGGCCGTCAGCGAGTCGGCCGTGCGGCGGTGGGTGTGCGGGAAGTCGGTCTTCTCGCCCGCCTCGAAGTGCTCGCCGTCGAACGTCGGGTAGTCCGTCGACCACGACTGCGTCACGCTCGACCGCGCCACCGCGCCCATCCCGGCGACCCAGCCGACCGAGTCGTCCTCCTTGTTCCAGAACGCGGCGAGCGCGCCGCCCGGGCGCAGCACCCGGGCGATCTCGGCGAGCGCGGCCGCCCGGTCGAACCAGTGGAACGCCTGCCCGACGACCACCGCGTCGACCGACGCGTCCGGCAGCGGGATCCGCTCGGCCTTCCCGGTCAGCGCCCGCACCTCGGGGTGGCGGGCGGACAGCTGGGCGAGCATGTCCTCGTCCGGCTCGACCGCGGTCACCTCGAGGCCCAGGTCGAGCAGGCTCGCGGTCAGCTTGCCGGTGCCCGCCGCGAGATCCAGGACCCGCCGCACGTCGCCGCGTGCGGCCGCGAGCCCCCAGCGGACACCGTCGGCGGGGTAGTCGGGCCGGTGCTCGGCGTAGGCGGCCGCGGTGGCCCCGAACGACCGCGCACGCCTGCTCATCAGCTCATCGGCGTCCATGGCTCCCACGGTAACCGCGGATACCCGATCGCCTGGCCACCGGCCTTCTCCGTACCCTGTTCGGCGTGACCGATGAATCGACTCAGCCACCCGCCGACGACCTTCCGGAGCAGCTGCGGATCCGTCGGGAGAAGCGCGCGCGGCTGCTCGCCGAGGGAGTCGATCCCTATCCGGTCGAACTGCCGAGGACCCACACGCTCGCCGAGATCCGCGCCGCCTATTCCGATTTGCCGACCGACACCGCCACCGGCGATGTGGTCGGCGTCACCGGCCGGGTCATGTTCATGCGCAATACCGGCAAGCTCTGTTTCGCGACGCTGGTCGCGGGCGACGGCACCGAACTGCAGGCGATGCTGAGCCTGAACAAGGTCGGCGAGGACGCCCTTTCGGGCTGGAAGAGCGATGTCGACCTCGGCGACCACGTTTTCGTCCGCGGCGAGGTAATCACCTCGCGCCGCGGTGAGCTGTCCGTACTCGCGGACGAGTGGCGAATGGCGGCCAAGTCGCTGCGCCCGCTGCCGGTCGCCCACAAGCAGCTCGGCGAGGAAACGCGTATTCGGCAGCGCTATGTCGACCTGATCCTGCGTCCGCAGGCACGCGATAACGTCCGGATGCGGGCCGGGGTCACCCGCGCATTGCGAGAGAGTTTCAATCGGCGCGGATTCATCGAGGTCGAGACCCCGATGCTCCAGACGATGCACGGCGGTGCCACCGCGCGGCCGTTTGTCACACACTCGAACGCGATGGACATGGACCTGTACCTGCGCATCGCGCCGGAGCTGTTCCTCAAGCGCTGTGTGGTAGGCGGAATCGAGAAGGTCTTCGAGATCAATCGCAACTTCCGTAACGAGGGGAGCGACTCCTCGCATTCACCTGAGTTCGCGATGCTCGAGTTCTACGAGGCCTACGCCACCTACGACTCGATGGCCGTGCTCACCCGCGAGCTGGTCCAGGAGGCCGCCGAGGCGGTGTTCGGCAGCCACGAGATCACGCTCGCCGACGGTGAGCCGTACGACCTGTCCGGCGAGTGGACGTCGCTGACCATGTACGGGTCGGTGTCCGAGGCGCTCGGCGAGGAGATCACCCCGCAGACCCCGGCCGACCTGCTGCGCAAGCACGCGGCGGCCGCCGGGCTGGAGGTGGATCCCAAGCTCGGGCACGGAAAGCTCGTCGAGGAGCTGTTCGAGCACCTCGTCGGCGACCACCTGCACGCGCCGACGTTCGTGCGCGACTTCCCGGTCGAGACCTCCCCGCTGACCCGCCAGCACCGCAGCGTCCCCGGCGTCGCGGAGAAATGGGATCTCTACGTCCGCGGTTTCGAGCTGGCCACCGGCTACTCCGAGCTGGTCGACGCCGTCGTCGAGCGCGAGCGGCTCACCGAGCAGGCGAGCCTGCGGGCCACCGGCGACGACGAGGCCATGCGCCTTGACGAGGACTTTCTGCGGGCGCTCGAGTACGGAATGCCGCCGAGTGGCGGTGTCGGAATGGGCATCGACCGGTTGCTGATGGCACTCACCGGCCTCGGCATACGGGAGACGATCCTGTTTCCGCTCGTGCGCCCAGAATGAGCATCTTGCGACACGTGAGCCACTAAACTCGCCCCACGATTTGCGTTAACCTCCTTAGTGGGAGTATTTATATCGTGCTGACGCACGCACGTTCGGCCTCGCGTTTCAAACCTAGGAGGGCGCAGATGGCGCAGAAGGTCATGGTTACCCTGGTCGACGACCTTGACGGTTCCGAAGCCGGGGAGACCGTCGAGTTCGGTTTGGATGGTGCGTTCTACGAGATCGACCTCTCCGACGACAATGCGGAGCGGTTGCGGGACGCGCTCTCCGAATACGTGGAGCATGCTCGTCGCCAGGCGGGTGGCCGTAAGCGCGTTGCCGGTCGCGCGGGTGCGGGTCGCGCGCCGCGTACCGCCTCCGCGGATCGCGAACAGAACCAGGCAATTCGCGAGTGGGCCCGCAAGCAGGGCATGAACGTCTCCGATCGGGGTCGAATCCCCAAGGAGGTCACCGACGCCTACAACGCGCAGGCGTGACCATTCGGCAAAGCGCCGGTTCACCTCACCGCGGATTCGCGGTGAGTGAGAACCGGCGTTTTCGCTTTCCGCGGTACAATCGTTCGCCCGGTTCGCCCGCTCAACGAGCCCGTCGCGCCGACCCAGATCGCCGTGAGCACGGTCGCGACGCCGCCGAACGCCATCGCCGTCCCCACCGGCACGACCTCGGTGGCCAGGCCGAACACCGTCGGCCCGACGCCCTGCAGCGTCATCAGCCCGGTCGACATCAGCCCGAACGCCTGACCGCGCACCTCGGCCGGGACCGCGTCCCGGAACGGCCGCTGCACGCCGAGCCTGTAGCCGAACCCGATCCCGGTGACCGCGAGCAGACACGCCGAGGGCGACCGATCCCGAGGCCCAGCGCGAACCCGAGCAGCGGCAGGCCCGAGCACCGCGACCAGCACCGGCGCCAGCGCGCTCCCGGGTGGCCGGCGCGAGCAGCCGCGCGACCACGAGGTTGCCGATCATCATCCCGACCGCGACGCACGCGAGCAGCAGGCCGGCCGAGCCGGCCGGGAACCCGCGCAGCGCCGCGTAGGGCACCAGCAGGCTCTCCGCGCCGGTGACGAACGCCGGCGGCAGCCAGGTCACCACCAGCAGCCGGCGCACCGTCGGGTCGCCCAGCAGCTGCCGGTTGACCTGCCAGCTGCGCCCGAACAGCGACCGGTCGCCGGTGCGGCCGGGCGCGGGCAGGTCCGGCAGCAGCAGCCGGGTGCCGAGCGCCGCGACGAGGTGGCAGCCGGCGGTGATGAGCAGCGCGTGCTGGGCGCCGACGGCCGCGACCGCGAGGCCGCCCGCGGCCAGGCCGAGCAGCTGCGCGGCCGAGGCGGCCAGCTGGAACAGGCTGCGGCCGAGGACGAACGCGTCGCCGGTCAGCGAGTCCGCGGTGAGCCTGCCGGCGGTGCCGTTGAACACCGGCGCGAGGCAGCCGATCGCAGGCGACCAGCACCAGGCTCGCCCACACCGGCAGGCCGGCCAGCGCCAGCGCGGCCGCGCCGGCCGCCTCGAGGGTGTAGCCGGTGACGATCAGCGGGCGCGGCCGGACCAGGTCGGGCAGCGCGCCGATCACCGCGCCGCCGAACACCTGCGGCAGGAACGAGATGCCGAACGTGAGCGCGCCGAGGAACGCCGAGCCCGTCTGCGCGAACACCAGGACCGACAGCGCCACCGTGCGCAGCGTGTCCGCGCCGATCGCGAGTGCCCGGCACCAGAACAGCACCCGGAACACCGGCTCGGCCAGCACCTGCCGGAAGGTCGCCCGGCCCGCCACCTCTGTCATGGGCCCAGCGTCCGCCGGCGTGCCCGGCCGCCACCAAAGATTCGCCACCCGACGTAAGGTCGAGGCGTGCTGCGGTTCACCGTCCACCGGGACGACTTCCTGAACAGCAGGTTCGCCATCTCGCCGCTGTTCGAGCTGGACAACCTCCTGCGCAGGCTGTCCGGCCTGAGCCACGCGCGGCTGCCGGCGGACTGGTCGGCGCGGCTGCGCCCGGTGTTTCGCCGGCTGCGGGGCACGACGACCATGGACGCGGTGCTGGCGCTGCAGACGTCGCGCTACGGCGCGGCGTTCATCGCCCCGCCGCCGGCGAGCATGGCCCAGACCCTCGACGACGACCTCGCCGCCGTCCGCGCGACACCGCTCGAGGTGGCCCGCGAGGAGATCGCGAAGTGTCTGCGCGACCAGCCCGAACCGCCCGAACGGGTGCTGAGGGTCCTGCGCGACCCGGCCGTGGTCGACATCGTGGCGGACACGCTGGAGGCGGTGTGGCAGGACCTGGTCGGCGCGGACTGGCCGGCGCTGCGCGCGGTGTGCGAGCGCGACGTCGTCCATCGGGCCGGCCTGCTGAGCCGGGCGGGCTGGACGGCGGCGCTCGCGGGCCTGCACCGCAGGGTCAGCTGGCAGGACGGCGAGATCCGCGTGACGCACCGCACGGACGAGGTGGTGGACCTGGGTGGGCGCGGGCTGCTGCTGGTGCCGTCGGTGTTCGTGTGGCCGCACCTGGCGGTGTACACGGACCCGCCGTGGCCGCGCACGATGATCTACCCGGCCCGCGGCACGGCGGCGTTGCTCGAGCCGGACCAGGCGACCCCGCCCTCCGCGCTGGCCGAGCTGCTGGGGCGCTCCCGCGCGCGCCTGCTGGCCACACTGGCCGAACCCGCGAGCACGACCCAACTGGCCGCGACGCTGCGCCTGGCCCCGGGCGCGGTCGGCGACCACCTGGCCGTCCTGCGCCGCGCGGGCCTGGTGAGCCGCGCCCGCGCGGGCCGCTCGGTCCTCTACCGAAGAACCCCCCTCGGCGACGCCCTGTCCGGCACCCCCGAGGACTGACCCCCGCGACTCGGCCCGGCGCGGGTAGCTAGCACCGCGATTGAGTCGGGATGGGGGCGCGGTCGAGCTGTGCGGAGCGCCGGCTGCTCAGGACGCGACGACGGAACGCGGCGCTCGTGATGAGAAGAGCAGCGCCGAGCACGCCGAGGTACCACCTCATGACGTAGCCGGCGGTGGTCCACCCGGGCGGCGTCGCCGTAGCGCTCGAAGAGCCGGTCCGCGAGCGAGGCGCGCCGGGTCGCGAAGCCAATGGTGTCGGAGAGTAGCCGTCCACAGTTCACCCGGTCGGCCGCGTCGTCCGGCATACCGACCCGCAGCGGCGTCCTGACCTGCTGCTACGACGCGTGGTCCACCGACGCGGCGCCAGGTGCCGGTCACGAACCGTAGATTCGCCGTGCTCCGCCTGAGCGATCTCCACTCAGGTGAGGCATGCGATGCGCGCCGGCGGCGACGAGCCGGTCCGGCCACCCGGACAGGTGGTGTTCGCGGACAGCGGACACGGACATTCAAGCGGTATACACAGGAATCCTTACCGATTCCCGCACGTTGTGCCGTACGACGATGATTACGTCGTTGTAGACGTACTGTGCCCAGCAGCAAGTGGTACTGAGAGCGACAGGCTGGGCGACTACAGTGGTCTTCACGGTGCTGGAACCCACCGGCGCGGAGACAATCGGTGGGGCATAGGGCCGCCGGCGCAGCAGTCAGGAGTGCAGATGTTTGAGAGGTTCACCGACCGCGCGAGGCGGGTGGTTGTGCTGGCCCAAGAAGAGGCCAGGATGCTCAACCACAACTACATCGGCACCGAGCACATCCTCCTGGGCTTGATCCACGAGGGTGAGGGTGTCGCCGCCAAGGCGTTGGAGTCGTTGGGGATCGCGCTGGAAGGCGTGCGGCAGCAGGTCGAGGAGATCATCGGCCAGGGTCAGCACGCGCCCAGCGGGCACATCCCGTTCACCCCCAGGGCCAAGAAGGTCCTCGAGCTGTCGTTGCGGGAGGCGCTGCAGCTCGGCCACAACTACATCGGCACCGAGCACATACTTCTCGGCCTGATCCGGGAGGGCGAGGGCGTGGCCGCTCAGGTCCTCGTGAAGCTCGGCGCCGACCTCAACCGCGTACGCCAGCAGGTCCTGCAGCTGCTGTCGGGCTACCAGGGCAAGGAGCCCGCGGAGACCGGCGGCCGCGGCGAGGGCACACCGTCCTCGTCGCTGGTGCTCGACCAGTTCGGCCGCAACCTCACGTCGTCCGCACGTGAGGGCAAGCTCGACCCGGTCATCGGGCGGGCCAAGGAGATCGAGCGGGTCATGCAGGTGCTGTCCCGCCGCACCAAGAACAACCCGGTGCTCATCGGCGAGCCCGGCGTCGGCAAGACGGCCGTCGTCGAGGGTCTCGCGCAGATGGTCGTCAAGGGCGAGGTGCCCGAGACGCTGAAGGACAAGCAGCTCTACACGCTCGACCTCGGCTCCCTGGTCGCCGGTTCGCGCTACCGCGGTGACTTCGAGGAGCGCCTCAAGAAGGTGCTCAAGGAGATCCGCACCCGCGGCGACATCATCCTGTTCATCGACGAGATCCACACGCTCGTCGGCGCGGGTGCCGCGGAGGGCGCGATCGACGCCGCGTCGATCCTCAAGCCGATGCTGGCTCGTGGCGAGCTGCAGACCATCGGTGCCACCACGCTCGACGAGTACCGCAAGTACGTCGAGAAGGACCCCGCGCTGGAGCGCCGCTTCCAGCCGATCCAGGTGGGCGAGCCGACGCTCGAGCACACCATCGAGATCCTCAAGGGCCTGCGGGACCGGTACGAGGCGCACCACCGGGTCACGATCACCGACCCGGCGCTGGTGGCCGCGGCCACGCTGGCCGACCGGTACATCAACGACCGCTTCCTGCCGGACAAGGCGATCGACCTGATCGACGAGGCCGGCGCACGGATGCGGATCCGTCGCATGACCGCCCCGCCGGACCTGCGCGAGTTCGACGAGAAGATCGCCGACGTGCGCCGTGAGAAGGAGAGCGCGATAGACGCGCAGGACTTCGAGCGGGCCGCCAAGCTGCGTGACTCGGAGAAGCAGCTGCTCGGTCAGAAGGCGGAGCGGGAGAAGCAGTGGAAGGACGGTGACCTGGACGTCGTCGCGGAGGTCGACGACGAGCAGATCGCCGAGGTCCTGGCCAACTGGACCGGTATCCCCGTGTTCAAGCTCACCGAGGAGGAGACCACGCGTCTGCTCCGCATGGAGGAGGAGCTGCACAAGCGGATCATCGGCCAGGAGGACGCGGTTCGCGCCGTGTCGCAGGCCATCCGCCGCACCCGCGCCGGCCTGAAGGACCCGAAGCGCCCGTCCGGCTCGTTCATCTTCGCCGGCCCGTCCGGTGTGGGTAAGACCGAGCTGTCCAAGGCGCTGGCGCAGTTCCTGTTCGGCGAGGACGACGCGCTCATCCAGATCGACATGGGCGAGTTCCACGACCGGTACACCGCCTCGCGGCTCTTCGGTGCCCCTCCGGGCTACGTGGGCTACGAGGAGGGCGGCCAGCTGACCGAGAAGGTGCGGCGCAAGCCGTTCTCGGTGGTGCTGTTCGACGAGATCGAGAAGGCGCACCAGGAGGTCTACAACACCCTCCTGCAGGTGCTCGAGGACGGCCGCCTGACCGACGGTCAGGGCCGCACCGTGGACTTCAAGAACACGGTGATCATCTTCACCTCGAACCTCGGTACCCAGGACATCTCCAAGGCCGTGAGCCTCGGCTTCACCGCCGGTGGTGGGGAGCAGAGCTACGACCGGATGAAGCAGAAGGTCGACGACGAGCTCAAGAAGCACTTCCGGCCCGAGTTCCTCAACCGTATCGACGACATCATCGTGTTCCACCAGCTCACCGAACCCCAGATCGTGAAGATGGTGGACCTGATGATCACGCGCGTCGAGACGCAGCTGAAGAACAAGGACATGGCGCTGGAGCTCACGCCGGCGGCGAAGAAGCTGCTCGCCACGCGCGGTTTCGACAAGGTGCTGGGTGCGCGGCCGCTGCGCCGCACCATCCAGCGCGAGATCGAGGACGCGCTGTCGGAGAAGATCCTGTTCGGCGAGATCCTGCCGGGCCAGATCATCATCTGCGACGTCGAGGGCTGGGACGGCGAGGAAGGCACGGCCACCGACAAGGCCACGTTCACCTTCCGGGGTGAGACCAAGCCGGGCAACGTGCCGGACTCCCCGCCGGTCGACATGGCGGCGTCCAGCGGTGGCGAGCCCACCGAGGACACCGAGTCCGCGTAGTTCGTTCGTATCGGTCGAAGGCCGCATCGCCACGGCGTGGTGATGCGGCTTTCGCCGTGTCCGGGCCCGTGGTGGGGCATATTGGTGCCATGGGCTTGGAGGACGACCCGTTCGACTGGCGGACCACGAAGGACGGGCAGCTGCTCGTCTCGCGTGGCGGGCGCGTGGTGACCACCGTGCGCGGGTCCGCCGCGGCCCGGCTGCTCGGCCGGCTGACGGGCGCCTCCGACGACGAGGCTCAGCAGTTGCTCGCCCGGGCGACCGGCAACTACAAGCGGGGGAACGAGCGCCATGCCTAGGTCCTCGATCGAGGAGCTGGAGCCGCCGCCCGACTACGACGACGCCCCGCGGCGCCGGGTCGGTGGCCGCAAGCTCGGGTTCTTCCTGGTCACGCTGTCGCTGCTGTTCGTCGCGTACGTGGTGCTGCGGATCATCGGCGTCGAGTCGACCGAGGTGCTCGTCGCGGCGATGGCGCTGACGCCGTACGTGGCGGCGTTCGGGCTGGTGCTCGGCCTGCTGTGCGTGCTGCTGCGTCGGCGGATCGTCGGCTTCACCGTGCTGCTGCTGGCGATCGCGCTGGCCACGCTGCTGGTGCCGCGGCTGCTGTCGGAGGAGCAGCCCGCGGCGGACGGCGCCCGGCTGCGGATCATGTCGGTCAACCTCTACATCGGGCAGGCGGACGCGCGTACGGTCGTGCGCATCGCGCGCGAGCAGAAGGTCGACGTGCTGGTCATGCCGGAGCTGACCCAGCCGGAGACCGTCGCGCTCGACGCGGCGGGGCTCGCGACGCTGCTGCCGAACCGCGTGTACGACACGGACTCGGCGACCTCGGGCACGGGCGTCGTGTCGCGGTTCCCGTTGCGCCAGGTCGTGCTGATGGAGGAGTCGACGCTGGCGCAGCCGTCGATGGTGGTGGACCTGCCGGGCAACGACGACGTCGAGCTGACCGCCGTCCACATCCAGCCGGGCGTCAAGTCGCACGACGCGGGCACCTGGCGCCACGAGCTGGGCGAGCTACCCCGCCCGACCCCGGACGAGCTGGTCCGGGTCCTGGCCGGCGACTTCAACGCGTCGTTCGACCACGCGGCGTTCCGGACGCTGGTGGACCGCGGCTACGCCGACGCGGGGGAGTCGACGGGCGACGGCCTCGAGGCGACGTGGGAGAGCTGGCCGTTCGGGCCCCCGGTCACGATCGACCACATCGTGGCGGACAACCGGTGCGCGTTCGGCAGCTACGCGGTCTTCGACATCCCGGGCAGCGACCACAACGCGATCGTCTCGGAGATCATCCTGCCGTAGGCGTGGCGGTGGCCGTCTAGACCATGTCGCCGCAACCGCCCCTGCCGGCCGCCTCCGCGATGTCGATGCCGCGGCTCACCAAGGACCGACTGTCCGGCCACGACTTCCAGCTGTCGCCGCCGGCGAGCTGGTCCGGTGTCCACCCGCCTTCCAGCAGCGCGCACAGGCGCTCCGGGGTGGGGCCGTTCGTGTCGGTGCTGCCGGCCAGCTGGGACCAGATACCGACACCGGCCGGCACGAGCATCAGCGCCCCGATCGCGAGAGCGGCGCGCAGCCGGCGGGGGCGCCGCGCGGGCGGCGCGGCCTCGGTCAGCAGGGCGGTGGGCCGGTCGGCTCCGTCCATCGGGACGTCCCCCTCAGTGGTGTCTTCCGCAACGACCAGGAAGACGCGCCACGGGGACGGCGGTTGCCGCTCAGGTCACTTTCGCAGCGAGCCCGGGTACAGGTACTCGTCGGCGGGCTTCTTGTCGCCGTGGAACCAGGCCTCGAAGAACGCCGTCAGGTCCTTGCCCGCGACGTCGGTCACGAACTTCTCGAAGTCGGGCCACGACGCGTTGCCGTCCTTGTGCTTGGTCGGCCACTCCTTGATCACCCGGTTGAACGCCGCGTCCCCGATCTCGCGCCGCAGGGCGTGCAGGGCCATCGGGCCCTTGTCGTACACCGAGGTGAACTCGTTGCCCGCGCCCATGTCGTACAGCTTCCCGCTCCAGAACTTGGCGTCGGCGTCGGCGACCGATCCCCGGTACTGCTCGTCGAGGTTGACGCCCTCCTTCGCCTCCTGCCACAGCCACTGGGCGTAGCTCGCGAAGCACTCGTTCAGGCAGATGTCCGACCACGACTGCACCGACACCGAGTCGCCGTACCACTGGTGCGCGTTCTCGTGCACCACGACGTCGAGCTCGGCCCACGACGCGTAGATCGGCCGGCCCTGCGTCTCCAGGGAGAACCCGATGTTCTCGTTGATGTAGATCCCGCCCGCCGCGCTCTGCGGGTACGGCCCGAACTTCGACGCCAGGAAGGCGAGGATCTCCGGCAGCCGCGCCTCGACGTCGCGCTTGCCCTCGGTGCCCGGCGCGTACGCGCTCACCAGCGGGGTGCCGCCGGGCAGCGTCGACCGGTCGAAGGTCCACTTGTCGATCCCGACCGTGGTCAGGTACGTCGCGATCCGGGTCGGCTCGTCCCAGTGGAACGTCGTCCACCCGTCCTTGCCCTTCGTCGGCGGCTTCTCCCGGCCGTTGGAGATCACGCTCCAGCCGTTGGGCACCCGCGCGTCGAGCGTGAACGTCGCCTTGTCCCGCGGGGTGTCGTTCGCCGGGAACCACGCCGTCGCCGAGTGCGGCTCGCCCGCCGCGAACGCGCCGCCCGACTGCGAGATCTGCCAGCCGTTCTCGCCGAGGTTGCCCTCCTCGGTCCCCACCGGCACACCCGCGTACCGGACCCGGGTGGTGAACTCGGCGCCGTCCGCGACCGCCGCGCCCGGCGTGACCACCAGCTCGTGCTTGCCGGCCCGCTCGAACTTCGCCGCCTTGCCGTCCACCTCGACCGCGCTGACCTTCATGCCGTTCAGGTCCAGGTTGAACCGGTCCAGGTCACCGGTGGCCTTCGCGGTGACCGTCGTGTCGCCGTCCAGGTTGCGGGACTTCGGGTTGTAGCTGATCGACACGTGGTAGGCGGACACGTCGTAGCCGCCGTTGCCGTCCTCGGGGTAGTACGCGTCGCCCACGCCGTCCGCGCCGGGCGCCGCCTCGGCCGGCGGCTCCGCCGGGGCACCGGCGGCCGGGTCGTCGTCGTTGGACCGTGACGTGCACGCGGCGAGCCCCAGCGCGGCCAGCGCGAGGCAGGCGGCGCGGACAGCCCTGCCGTGATGCATCGTGAACAGCTCCCGTCGGCTCGGATTCCGACATCATCTTGGCTCACGCGCCGTGATAACGGGGTGTTGGTATGACATTCCCGTGACGCGACGACCCGATGTGATCGACTTCGGCGGCAGTGGCCCGACCATCCTGCTGCTGCACGGCCTGATGGGCCGGGCCCGCACCTGGTCGCCGGTCGCGCCCTGGCTGACCAGGTACGGCCGGGTCGTCGGGCTCGACGCGCGCGGGCACGGCGCCAGCCCGCACCGCGGCGGCGGGTGGCGCACCGAGGACTTCGTCGCCGACGCCGCCGAGCTCGAGCCGGCCGTCGTGATCGGGCACTCGATGGGCGGCCTGCACGCGTGGTGCCTGGCCGCCGCGCGACCGGACCTGGTCCGCGGGGTCGTCGTCGAGGACATGGCGCCCGACCAGCGCGGCCGGACCATCGATCCGTGGCGCGCCTACTTCGACTCCTGGCCCGTCCCGTTCGCCTCGCTCGCGCATGTCCGCGAGTTCTTCGGCGACCTCGGCGACTACTTCGCCGAGTGCGTGGAGGAGCGCGCCGACGGCTACCACCTGACGGCCGATCTCGAGGATCTGTACGACATCGCCGCCGAGTGGGGCCGCCGCGACTACTGGCCGATGGTCGAGCGGGTCCGCTGCCCGCTGCTGGCGATCGAGGCGGAGCACAGCGCGATGCCGCCGGGCCAGCTCGCGCGGCTGCCCGTCCGTGCCCCGGGCGGCGGGCACCACCTGGTCGTCGAGGGCGCCGGCCACGTCGTCCACCACGACGCGCCGCTGGCCTACCGCGGCGCGGTCGAGGCGTTCCTGTCCGAGGTGCTCAGCCGGTGATCAGCACGTCCGCGTCCCCGGTGTGCGTGTCGACGACGGCGATCTCGCTGACCCGCGCCTTGACCGGCTCGACCGGGTACAGCGCGGCGAAGCCGGCGGTCACCTGCGCGGGCTCGATGCCCTGTGCCAGCGTGCAGTGCGGCACCCACGAGCCGGGCAGGTAGTACGCGGAGGGCTGCTTGACCTTCTTCGCCAGCACGTCGTGCACCGCGGAGTGGACGGCCAGCAGCTCGGTGTCCACGACGGCGGCGAGCATCAGCACCGGGTCGGTCGTGGCGAACGCGGCGAGGGTGGACAGCCACAGGCTCGGGATCGACAGCAGCCGCAGGTCCTTGCGCAGCGCGTCCCGTGTCTTCGGCGGGATCACGCTCGCCAGCGCGAACGTGACGTGCGGCCGGTGCCGGCCGTGCGTGCGGGTGGCCAGGCTGGGCACTCCTGCCTCGTCCAGCCTGCGCCACAGACCGCGCACGGCGGCATCGGCCTCACCGTCGAAATAGAACTCCAGCGCCTGCGCCATGGCCGCAGGGTGCCACAGCGCGGGACGCGTCAGCCCAGCAGGCGCTGCCAGGTCGGGGTGTCGACCAGCACGTCGCTCGCCGCGCGCTCGCCGCGCGTGGTCAGCAGCACCCGGGCCGCCTGCGCGTCCTCGCCCGAGGCGTTCGCCCGCACGCTGCGGACCAGCAGCGGCCACGTCGTCGACCCGATGAAGCCGCTCTCGTCGGTGTTCCGGCTGGCGTAGCAGGGCTCGTAGGCCACGCCGTGACCGGTGGCGAGCTCGCGCACCGCCGCGAACGTCGACGTGCCGAACACACCGTCCGCCGCGACGTTCGCGCCGCGGGCCCGCAGAAGGTGTTGTGCCGCAAGGACCTTCGCGCCGCTCGCGCCGGGCTTGAGCAGCGGCCAGGTCGCCGGCTGGGCGAAGGTGGCCGCGCCGAGTACCCCGCCGACCGCGTCGCGCAGCTCCGGCAACCGTCCATAGAGGACTTCGCCGGGGCACTCGGTGGCGTTGAAGTCGCGGTGTCCCTTGATCTCCGACGGCGCGATGCCGTACTGCGAGGCGATGTAGGCGACCAGCTGCACCAGCGAGTCCCACAGCGCCTGCGGAACGTCCACACTGGAGTAGAGGCCCTCGTTCTCGATGCCGATGACCTCGCTGTTGTGGTCGCCCACGTTGGCGCCCATGACGTGCTGGGTGCCGCCGTCGAGGATCTCCACGCTGCGGTGGCGGCCCTCGGTGACGTGCCCGCCGCGGCTGTTGGTCAGCTGCTGGCCGGTGTCGATCCACCCGTTGCCGTCCATGTGCAGGTCCTGGATGTCCCGCGAGATCTGGAACGCGTGGTCCAGCGTGGTGCTGGAGGAGTTCGCGCCCGCGGTGTGGTGCACGACGATGTAGGTCGGCTTGTGGTTGAGCACCTCGATGGTGCCGTTCGCCGCGCGGGCGCCCCACTCGGCGGTGCCGTGGATGGTCGGCCGGGCGGCCGCTTTCGCGGTGAGCTGCTTCTCGCCGGCGGCGCCGGCGGTGATCGGAATCGCGGCGCCCAGGGCGCCTACTGCGGTGACGGTGAATCCGCCGCGAATCAGCGCACGGCGAGATACGGCCATCTCGATCTCCCTCGACAAGGGGCACTCGGCCCAGATCGGTGACTGGCCTACCCGACGGTAGTCACCCGGATTTCTGGTGACAAGAGTTACCCAAATACCGGAGCATCTCGTTGCTAATGCTCACCGGGTAACGCGAACAGCCCGTCCGCGGTCTGCTCGACCAGACCGTCCGTCAGCAGCGAGTCCAGGCACCGGTCGCGCTGGCCCGCCTCGGACCACACGATGTCCAGCCGCGCCTTCGGCACCGGCGTCGAGGTGTCGCGGAGGACGTCGAGGAGCCGTCCGCGTACCTGCCGGTCGGTTCCGGCGAACTTCTGCACGGGCTTGGCGGGTCCCGCGTAGGCTGGCTTGCCGGCGCGCTGCCAGGCGCACGCGTCGAACACCGGGCAGTCCGCGCAGCGCGGCGCGCGGGCGGTGCACACGATGGCGCCGAGCTCCATCAGTGCCGCGGACATCCGGGCGGCGGACTCGTCGTCGGCGGGCAGCAACGCGTCCGCGTCGGCGAGGTCCCGCGTGGTCGATGCGGGCCCGGAGTCTCCGGCGCCGTGCACGGCGCGGGCGATGACCCGGCGGACGTTGGTGTCCACCACCGGGCAGCGCTTGCGGTAGGCGAACGCCGCGACGGCGCGCGCGGTGTAGGCGCCGATCCCCGGCAGCGCGAGCAGAGTGTCCACATCGGACGGAACGACGTCGCCGTGCTCGCGCGCGATCGCCGCCGAGGCGTCCCGCAGCCGCAGCGCGCGGCGCGGGTAGCCGAGCTTTCCCCACGCGCGCAACACATCCGCGGGCGTGGCGGCCGCGAGGTCGGACGGGCGCGGCCAGCGCGCCAGCCACTCGTGCCAGACCGGCTCGACGCGCGCGACCGGGGTCTGCTGCAGCATGATCTCGCTGACGAGCACACCCCACGCCGAGCAGTCGGGCGCCCGCCAGGGCAGGTCCCGGGCCTGCTCGGCGAACCAGTCGGTCAGCACCCGCGCGTCGAGACTCATCGGGCAGTGATGCTAGTTCAGAAGACCTCGGTCAGCTCGGCGGTGCCCACGTTGTAGATGAAGCCGCGCACCGCGTCGGTGTGCAGGAGGAACGGGCTGCGCCGCACCCGCTCGACGGACTGGCGGACGCTGTCCTTCACCTCGCGGAACGTCTCGATCGCCCACGGCGGCCGCAGTTTCGTGTCCTGCTCGAGCTCGTCCTTGAACTCGTCGTCGGTGAACGTCGACAGGCCGCACGAGGTGTGCTGCATGACGATCACCTCGCGGGTCTCCAGCTTGCGCTGGCTGATCGCGAGCGAGCGGACGATGTCGTCGGTCACGATGCCGCCGGCGTTGCGCAGGATGTGCACCTCGCCGTGGCGCAGGCCGAACACGTCGAACACCTTGATCCGGGCGTCCATACAGGTCACCACGGCGAGGTGGAGGCTGGGTACGGGTGTGGGCACCCCCGGCGCGCCGTGGTCGGCGCCGGACGCGTGCCGTTCGAGTAGCTCGTCTATCGCGGTCATGGTCTGCTCCTGGCCGCCGGGCTTCCTGTCATCTGAAACAGTGCGGTGGTCCACTCGATTCCTGCTTGATTACCCATTGGAACAAGCGGCACGCCGCGCGGCAATATGGCTTTCGTTACCTGGCGCAGTGAACCGACCTGCGGATATCCCCCGATCGAGGGTGCGGTAGATCCCCGGTACGGCGGGGTCGCGGAGTTACCTTCGGTGAATGATCGAACCAACCGGCCCCCTGCCGCCGTCGGTCTACTGGCGTCGCCGAGCACTCGCCGGAGGTGTGTGCCTCGTGGCGGTGGTGCTGCTGGCGTGGATCGTCGGCGGCCTGGTCGGGACGGCGGACGACCAGCCGGTGGCCGGCACGTCCGGTTCGCAACGCCTGGCCGTGGCGCCGAGCTCGCCGCCACCGTCGGCCCGCCCCGCCGGGGCGCCGTCGTCGACGTCCGGGGCGCCCACCACGGCGCCCACCACCGCAGCCCCCACCACGTCGGCCACCCCCGCGAGCCCCACGACCAGGCGCGCACCGGCCCCGGCCGGTCCGCCGAAGCCGTGCCCCGACGCGGTGATCAAGGTGGTGGCCCAGTCCGGCGCCCCGGCCTACCGGGTGGGGGAGCGCCCGCTGCTGCGCCTGATGGTGGTGAACGTCGGCAAGGTCCCGTGCACCCGCGACGTGAGCCGCAAGCTGCGCGAGCTGGTGGTCACGTCCGCGAACGGGAAGAAGCGGCTGTGGTCGAGCAACGACTGCTACGGCCCGCCAGAGGTCGACAAGCGCACCCTGGCGCCGGGCAAGCCGCTGCGCTTCTCCCTGAACTGGGCCGGCCGCACCTCCGCCCCCACCTGCCCACTCAACCGAACGACGGTCCCACCGGGCACCTACCGCGTGGTGGGCAAACTGGGCCCCCTGACCGGCACCGCGGCCCCCCTGACCCTCAACCCCTGACCACCGGCCCCGCCCCCACGAACCTCCCCCGCGCGCACGCGCGCGGGCAGAACGCAAGAAACGAAAGCCCCACCCATGTCCCGGGGGCCACCCTCACGTGCCATTCTACCGGCGGGCCCCGACGGGACCCGAGATGTGGATCTTGCCTGTGGACAACCCGCGCTTGTGGACAACTACGGGCCGAACCAGCGTTCCTCGGTCGTGCGGGGTGCGGCGGATGTCTTGCCCAGCACCAGCTCCGTGTCCAGCGTGATGTGCCGCGGCCGGTTGTGGTCCGCCGCGCCCAGCAGCAGCTTGCCCGCCGCGCGGCCCTTCTCCAGTACCGGCTGCCGGATCGTCGTCAGGCCCAGCCGCTCGGCCTCCGCGATGCCGTCGAAGCCCGTCACCGTCAGGTCCTGCGGCACCCGCAGCCCGCGCCGCTTCGCCTCCGTGAGCGCACCAAGCGCCAGGATGTCCGACGTGCAGATCAGCGCCGTGACCTCGGGGTTCGCGTCGAGCAGCTGTGCGGCCGCCGACTCGCCGTTGGCCGTGCTGTGGTCGAACCGCTCCACCACCGGCACCCGCGCCCAGTCCACGCCGGCCGCCTCGAACGCGTCTGCCAGCGCGGACAGCCGGGCGCGCTGCACGTGGAAGTGCGCGGTCTGCTGCCGCGACACCGACGCGAACCCGTCGTTGCGGTCGCGCGCGAGCCGCATGCACAGCACACCGACATTCCGGTGCCCGAGCCCGATCAGCCGCCCGGCCAGCTGCGCGATCGCGGCGTGGTCGTCTATCCCGACCAGGTCGACGCCCTCCACCCGCGGCTGGTCGCACACGACCGTCGGCACCGGCCGGGACAGCACCGCGGCCAGGTGCGGGTCGTCGTCGGGCACCGAGTACACGACGAACCCGTCGACCCCCGCGCTGTGCACGGCGGTCACGTCCTCACGTTCGGGGTTCACCGGCACGAGGTGCAGGCCCTGACCAGCACCTTCGCACGCGAGCGCCAGCCCCTCCAGGAAGCCGAGCGCCGCCGGGTCGCGGAACGCGTAGGACAGGTTCTCGGTCAGCAGGAGCCCGACCGCGCCCGCCTTGCGCGTCCGCAGCGAGCGCGCGACCGGGTCCGGACCGGGGTAGCCCAGCCGGCGCGCGGTCTCCAGCACTCGCCTGCGCAGTTCGGGCGACAGCTGATCGGGCCGGTTGTAGGCGTTGGACACAGTGGTCCGAGAGACGCCGAGCTCCGCGGCCAGCGACGCCAGTGTCGCAGGTCGACGAACATGCATAGGCCGGGCCATGTGCTGACCGTAACGGTTCAGAACCATGAGCAGAAGTCCAACCGCTTCCGCTGCGTTCACCAGATCGATGACATTCAGTTCGCCCGGTCGCGTTAACGGTGGTCCCGCGAACGTCGTATAGTCGGCAGAGCGTAGTCGAAAACGGTTCCCATTATCTATAGTGAGGCACGCATGAGTCGACTGTCACGATCCGTCTTCGTCGTGGCCTCGGGTGCGGCGCTGACGGCGGCCCTCGCCGCGTGCGGGAGCGGTCCGGGCGCCGCCGCGGACGGGAAGATCGCGGTGGCCGCGTCCACGAACGTGTGGGGCAGCGTCGCCCAGGCGGTCGGCGGGGAACAGGTCAGCGTCCGCTCGCTGATCGACGACGCGTCCGGCGACCCGCACGCCCACCCGGACAAGCCCGAGGACGCCACCGTCCTCGCGGCCGCCGACCTGGCCGTCTACAACGGCGGCGGCTACGACGACTTCTTCACCAAGCTCATCGACGGCACCGGCACGCACGCCCGGCGGGTCGACGCGTTCGCGCTGTCCGGCCACGGGACCGACGCCAACGAGCACGTCTGGTACGACCTGCCGACCGTCCGCAAGGTCGCCGACAAGATCGCCGCCGAGCTCGGCGCGATCGACGCCGGCCACCGGCAGGTCTACGCGGGCAACGCGAAGTCGTTCGACGCGGCGCTCGACGCCCTCGCCGCGAAAACCGCGCAGGCCGGCCGGGCCAGGCCGGGCGCGAAGGTCGTCGCCACCGAGCCGGTCGCGCACTACCTGATCGAGGCCGCCGGCCTGACCGACGCGACGCCGACGGAGTTCTCCGAGGCGGTCGAGGAGGAGACCGACCCACCGGTCGCCGCCGTCGCCGAGACCACCGAGCTGATCTCCGGCCGGCGGGTGGCGCTGCTGGTCGACAACGCGCAGACCGAGACCGCGATCACCGACTCGCTCGCCGAGGCCGCGCACGACGCGGACGTGCCGGTGCTGACCGTGACGGAGACGCTGCCGCCGGGCGTGACGGGCTACGTTGAGTGGATGACCGACGAGGTGGCCGCCCTCGCGAACGCCCTGGCCAAGCCATGAAGGTGGACCGGGACGCCCGCGACGTCTCCCCGGCGCTGTCCACTCCGGACGCGGCGGTGGTGTCGCTGCGCGGCGCGACGCTGAGCTACGGCAGCCGGGTCCTGTGGGAGGACCTCGACCTGGACGTCGCGCCCGGCGAGTTCGTCGCCGTCCTCGGGCCGAACGGGTCGGGCAAGACGAGCCTGATGCGCGTCCTGCTGGGACTGGCGCCGCTGCGCGCCGGCACCGTGCGGGTGGTCGGCGAGCCGCCCGGCCGCGGCAACCGGCGGATCGGTTACATCCCCCAGCAGCGCGCGATGGAGGAGAGCCTGACGCTGCGCGGCCGCGACCTGGTCGGCCTCGGGCTCGACGGGCACCGGTGGGGGACCGGCCTGCGCGGCATGCGCGCCCGGCGCGCGCGGGTGGACCGGGCACTGGACTCGGTCGGCGCGCGCGCGTTCGCCGACGCCCCGGTCGGCCGGCTCTCCGGCGGCGAGCAGCAGCGGCTGCGGGTGGCGCAGGCGCTGATCAGCGACCCCGAGGTGCTGCTGTGCGACGAGCCGCTGCTGTCGCTGGACCTCGCGAACCAGCAGGTCGTCAGCTCACTGATCGACGAGCGGCGGCGCGCGACGAACACGGCGGTGCTGTTCGTGACGCACGAGATCAACCCGGTGCTGCCGCTGGTGGACCGGATCCTGTACCTCGTGGACGGCCGGTTCCGGATCGGCCGGCCCGACGAGGTGATGACCACCCAGACGCTGTCGGAGCTGTACCGGGCGCCGGTCGACGTCGTCCGGGTGCAGGGGCAGATCCACGTGGTCGGGGCGCAGAGCGGGCTGTGCGAGGACCAGGCGCACCACCTGCACGACCACTCGGTCGGTGAGGCCTGATGGACAAGCTCTTCGACTTCGAGTTGACCGCGCAGTTGTTGCAGTTCGATTTCGTGCGGACGGCGTTGCTGGCCGCGGCGATCCTCGGCCTGCTGGCCGGGGTGCTGGGGCCGCTGATCGTGAGCCGCAACATGGCCTTCGCCGTGCACGGGACCAGCGAGCTGTCGTTCACCGGCGGCGCGGCCGCGTTGTTGCTGGGCATCAACGTCGGCCAGGGGGCGCTGGCGGGCGCGGTCGTCGCGGCGATCGTGCTCGGGCTGCTGTCCCGGCGCAGCTCCGACCACGACTCGGTGATCGGCGCGGTGCTGGCGTTCGGGCTCGGTGTCGGCGTGCTGCTGCTGTGGTTCTACCCCGGGCGGGCGTCGAACAAGTTCGGGCTGCTGGTGGGGCAGATCGTGAGCGTGGACTTCGCGTCGCTGGCGCTGCTCGGCGGGTGCGCGCTCGCGGTGTTCGCGGTGCTGCTGGTGATCTACCGCCCCCTGATGTTCGCGTCGGTGGACCCGGAGGTGGCGCGAGCGCGCGGCGTGCCCACCGGGCCGCTGTCGCTGGTGTTCGCGGTGCTCGTCGGCATCGCGACGGCACTCGGCGTGCAGACGGTCGGCGCGCTGCTGGTGCTGGCGCTGATGATCACGCCGGCCGCCGCGGCGTGCCGGGTCACCGTCAACCCCTTGCGTGCCACGGTTCTCGCGATCGTGTTCGCCGAGGTCTCGGCGGTCGGCGGGATCCTGCTCTCGCTCGCGCCGGGCGCGCCGGTGAGCGCGTTCGTCACGGCGATCTCGTTCTGTATCTACCTGGCGTGCTGGGTGCTGTCGCTGGTGCGCGAGCGGGGCGGACGGCGGCGCGGCGTGGCTAGTGCAGCAGTAGCAGCACCTGTAGTTCTCCGATGACCGCACCGATCACCGCGCCGACGGCGATCAGCTTCCACTCGTCCTGGCGGAAGGCTGGGCGCAGCAGGCCCTCGTACTCGACGCGGGACAGCCGGCGCATCCGGGTGGCGATCGTGTCGCGGATGTCGAGGGCCTCGGTGGCGTACCGCTTCGCGTGCAGGATCGTGTCGGGCAGGTAACGAACCGCCCGCTCGGCGGCGTCGTGCCGCATCTTTACGTAGGCCTCGGACCCGACCGTCATGGCGATGACGGGCCGGGCGAGGCGGGTCTGCTCGTCGATCGTCTCCTCGACCACGCGGTGGATGATCAGCAGGAGCCGGTCGGACCGGGGGCCGCGCAGCACGGCGTCGAGGATGTTGGGCACGGTCATGACGTCCCGGGCGACGATCTCGGCGTACTGCTTGGCCACCTCGTCGCGGCGGCGCTGGAACACGCCGTGCAGGGTCAGCGGCCCGAACCGCTTGGGGCGCCGGGGAAAGAACACGAGCTTGATCGCGAGCCAGTCGGTGAGCAACCCGATGATCGCGCCGAAGACAGGGAGCACCAGAGGGTTCTTGGTGACCGCCCAGACGACCGTCTGGATGAGACCGAGCACGAGTCCGAAGTAGACACCGCAGCGCGCGATGAAGGCCATCTCGGGCCGCGAGATGTCCCGGATGAGCTTGATCAGCAGGGCCTTGTCGCGGGTCAGCGCGGAGACCGCGACCTGCCGGATGTCGAGCACCTCGGCGATGTTGTCCTGGATCTCGCCCATGATCTTCTCGACGAGCTCGGGGGAGCCGGCCTGCACCTGCTTGACGAGCATCTCCTGCGCGAGCGGCGGGAGGAGCTCCCAGAGCCCGGGCTGGTAGCGCGCCATGACCTCCCGGGTGATCTCGTCGACCGCGATGAGCAACGGCCCCTCGATCTCTGCGGCGATCCGCCTCGCGTCGAGCCGCCGGAAGATCTCCTCGGTGTCGACGAGCCGCCGGGTGAGCAGGTCGGCGGAGACGCGGATCATGCGCTCGGAGTTGCGCGGCACGACCCCCTGCCACCCGAGCCACGGCTCCCGCAGCCCGACGAACCGAAGGGGCCGGAACATCATCTCGATGGCCGCCCGCTTGGTGAGATACCCGATGACCGCGGCGATGACCGGCATGGACAGGTAAACCTGCCAATGCCGAACAAAGTCGTCGACGATCGCCATGAGCCCCTCAACCTGCTGGTGAGGCGGCCAGTATCGCGGACGTCGGGTCGGTGCGCACCCGCGCGGTCGTCCTACCGGCACCGCGACTTCCAGGTCACATGGTGACAAAGGCCAGCTGCGACCGCTGATACGGCATGGGTGCGCGAACCAGTGTCTCCGGCGGCCCAAGATCGTCGTCCCTGCGGCTTCCGTTTCGACGAGGCGTTGCACGGGTTCCTGCGGAGCAGCTCGTCGTCCGATCGCCGCGTTGAAGCCCGGCTGCATGTGAACCAAGATCACCTGCAAGTAACTTGCGGCGTACCTCTCCTGGAGTGATCGCAAACCCTCCCGCACTTGTCATGGGGTCGGGCTTGGCGTCAGAACTGGTAGTACAGGAACGGGCTGAACGTGCCCGCCGCGGTGAGGACTGCGGCGTAGAACAGGCCCACGGTCATCACGCCCACCCGCAGGACCGTCGCCGTCCGGGACTGGGACGACTCCAGCAGCGGGCCGGTGACCGGGTGGGCCGGCAGGAACGCGACCACCAGCGCCGCCAGCAGGATCACCAGGCGCTGGTTCGTGAACGCCTCCCCGACGACGTCCGTCAGGCCCGAGAAGTCCGGCAGCAGCATGTGGCCGATGATCGTCAGCGCCTGGGCCATGTCCGTCGACCGGAAGAGGACCCAGCCGAACACCACCAGCAAGAACGTCAGCGCCCGGCGGGCCAGCAGCGCGCGCGGCGACGTGGGCGCGCCGTCCACACCGAAGCCGCGCTCGATGATCAGCAGGGCGCCGTGGTAGAGGCCCCACACCAGGAACGTCCAGTTCGCCCCGTGCCAGAAGCCGGTCAGCACGAACACGATGCACAGGTTCCGGTACGTCCGCGCCGTGCCGTGGCGGTTGCCGCCCAGCGGGATGTACACGTAGTCCCGGAACCACCTCGACAGCGACATGTGCCAGCGCCGCCAGAACTCCGTGATCGTCACCGACGAGTACGGGCGGGCGAAGTTCTCCGGCAGCCGGAAGCCCAGCATGCGCCCCAGCCCGATCGCCATGTCGGAGTAGCCCGAGAAGTCGAAGAACAGCTGCATCGTGTACGTCAGCGCGCCCAGCCACGCCACCGCGAACGTCATCTCGTCCGCCGGGGTCGAGAAGCACGCGTCGACCAGCGGCGAGAGCGAGTCCGCGATGATGACCTTCTTGCACAGCCCCAGCGCGAACCGGGGGAAGCCCGCCGCGATGTCGTCCAGGCGGTGCGTCCGCTCCTGGGGCAGCTGGTCCGCGATCTCCCGGTACCGCACGATCGGACCCGCGATGAGCTGCGGGAACATCGAGATGTACGTCGCGTACGACACCGGCTTGCGCAGCGCCGGCCGCTCGCCGCGGTAGATGTCCACGACGTAGGAGATGTTGTGGAAGGTGTAGAAGGAGATCCCGATCGGCAGCACGAGGTGCGTCACCGGGAAGTCACCGCCGAGCAGCTGGGCGAACCCGTGCAGCTGCTCGGTCAGGAACCCGGCGTACTTCCAGACGACCAGCACCGCCACGTCGAAGGCGATCACGCCGATCAGCAGCGCCCGCTTCCGCCGCAGCGCCAGCGCCCACTCGTCCGGCTCGAGCAGCTGCCCCGCGAAGTAGTTCACGACCATCGCGACGAGCAGCAGGATGACCGTCGGGCCGGCGCCGACCGTGTAGAAGACGAGGCTCGCCACCGCGATGATGCCGTTGCGCCAGCTGCGCGGGCACGACAGCACCAGCGTCAGCACGATCGGCGTGAAGATCCACAGGAACAGCGGGCTGGCGAACGACATCCCCGACGACTCACCTCCCGGACGAAGGACGCCCGACCCTATCCGAGCGCCGCACCCGCCCCGGCCGGAACGCTCAGGTGCGGCCGGTGATCCGCCGCCGCCGCGCGACCTCCGCCAGCACCACGCCCGCCGCCACCGACGCGTTCAGCGACTCGACACTCGCCGCCATCGGGATCGACACCGTCTCGTCGCACGCCTCGCGCACCAGGCGGGACAGCCCCCGCCCCTCCGAGCCCACCACCACGACCAGCGGCGACGTCGCCAGCTTCAGCTCGTCGACCGTGATCGAGCCGTCCGCGTCCAGGCCGACGATCATCATCCCGGCGTCCGCGTACGCGCGCAGCGTCCGCGTCAGGTTCGTCGCCAGCGCCACCGGCAGCTTCGCCGCCGTCCCGGCCGACGTGCGCCACGCCACGGCCGTCACGCCGGCACTGCGCCGCTGCGGCAGCAGCACCCCGTTCGCCCCGAACGCCGCGGCCGAGCGGATCACCGCGCCCAGGTTCCGCGGGTCGGTCACCCCGTCCAGCGCCACCAGCAGCGGCGGCTCGCCCGACTCGGCGGCCGCGTCGAGCAGGTCGTCCGGGTGCGCGTACTCGAACGGCGGCATCTGCAGCGACAGCCCCTGGTGCAGCGCCCCGCCGGTCAGCTTGTCCAGCTCCGGCTTCGACACCTCCAGCACCGAGATGCCGCGGTCGGCCGCCATCCGGACCGCCTCGGTCACCCGGTCGTCGGCGTCGATGCCCAGCTGCACGTACAACGCCGTCGCCGGCACGGCCGCCCGCAGGCACTCGACGACCGGGTTGCGCCCGGCCACCAGCTCCGCGGTCGGCTTGTCCTTCGAGCGGCGCTGCGCGGCCGCCTTCGCCTGCGCGTTCGCCCGGCGCTGCGCGGGGTGGCCCGGCCGCGCCGACGCGCGCGGCGTCGGGCCCTTGCCTTCCAGGCCCTTCCGCGCCTGGCCGCCGGAACCGACGACCGCGCCCTTCTTCGTACCGGACTTGCGGATCGCGCCGCGGCGCTTCGAGTTCCCAGCCACGTCAACTAGTCCCTAAATGTCCACTGTGGTCCGTCGGGGGTGTCCTCGACGGTGATCCCGGCGGCCAGCAGCCGATCCCGGATCGTGTCGGCCGCGGCGAAGTCCCGCGCCTTGCGTGCCTGCTGGCGCTGCTCGAGCTGCTCGGCGACCAGGACGTCCAGCGCGTCCGTCGCCGAGGTGTCCGATGTGGACGTCGAGGTCCACGTCAGCGGGTCCAGGCCGAGCACGCCCAGCTGCGCGCGGACGGTCGCCGCGGCCGCGCGGGCGGCCGCCTCGTCGCCCGTGTCCAGCGCGGTGAAGCCGGCCCGCACGGTCGTGTGCACCGCGGCCAGCGCGGCCGGCGTGCCGAGGTCGTCGTCGAGCGCGGCGGTGAACTCCGGGCCGACCTCGCCCGGCTCGACCGAACCGGTCCGCCCGGCGACCTTGCCCAGGAACGACTCGATCCGCTGGTAGGCGCGCACCGACTCGTCGAGCGCGGCCGGCGAGTACTCGATCGTCGACCGGTAGTGCGGCGCGACCAGGTAGTACCGCAGCTCCTGCGGGCGCACCCGGCACACCATCTCCGGGATCGACACGACGTTGCCCAGCGACTTCGACATCTTCTCGCCGGCCATGCCGACGATGCCGTTGTGCATCCAGAACCGGGCGAACCCGTGCCCGGCCGCGCGGGACTGCGCGAGCTCGTTCTCGTGGTGCGGGAACACCAGGTCGAGCCCGCCGCCGTGCATGTCGAACTCGCTGCCCAGATAGGCCAGGGCCATCGCCGAGCACTCCAGGTGCCAGCCCGGCCGGCCCGGCCCCCACGGCGTCGGCCACGACGGCTCGCCCGGCCGCGCGCCCTTCCACAGCGTGAAGTCGCGCGGGTCGCGCTTGCCCTCGGCGGCCGTCTCGCCCTGTTGGACCTCGTCGAGCTTCTGGCCGGACAGCGCGCCGTAGGCGTCGTAGGACCGGACCGCGAAGTACACGTCGCCGGCCGACGCGTACGCGTGGCCGCCGTCGATCAGGTCCTGGATCATCTCGACCATCTGCGTGACGTGCCCGGTGGCGCGCGGCGCGATCGACGCGGGCAGCGCGCCGAGCGTGGTGTACGCCTCGTCGAACTCCCGCTCGAACCGGGCCGACCACTGCCACCACGGCGTGCCGTGCTCGGCTGCCTTGTTGAGGATCTTGTCGTCGACGTCGGTGACGTTGCGCACCAGCGTGACCGCGAGCCCCCGGTGGACGAGCCAGCGGCGCAGCACGTCGTAGTTCAGCGCGCCACGCATGTGCCCGATGTGCGGCGGTCCCTGCGGCGTCGGCCCACACACGTAGATCGACGCCGTTCCGTTCCGCACGGGATGGAACTCCCGCACGCTCCGGCTCGCGCTGTCGAACAGGTGCAGGCTCACGGACTTCTCCTGGCTCGGGGTGAGAGCAAAGCCTAGCTGCGCTGAAAAAGGCAGGCGGTTGCGACTGCCGCGATGCCCTCGCCGCGGCCCGTCAGGCCGAGCCCGTCGGTCGTCGTGCCGGACACCGATACCGGCCCGCCCAGCGCGTCGGACAGCGCCTTCTCGGCCTCCGCGCGCCGGGTGCTGATCTTGGGGGCGTTGCCGATGACCTGGACCGCCGCGTTGCCCAGCCGGAAACCGGCCGCCTCGAAGCGGGTCCGCACCTCGGTGAGCAACGTCACGCCGTGCGCGCCGGACCAGCGGGGGTCGCCGGTGCCGAACACCGCGCCCAGGTCGCCGAGCCCGG
Organism: uncultured Actinomycetota bacterium; assembly: GCA_963841395.1. GTDB lineage: Bacteria > Actinomycetota > Actinomycetes > Mycobacteriales > Pseudonocardiaceae > Actinophytocola. The sequence continues at coordinate 26,976 of CAWJCX010000053.1, read as the reverse complement.
CCGCGGACAGCAGCGCGTCGCACAGCGCGTGCGCGGCCACGTCGCCGTCGGAGTGCCCGGCGCAGCCGTCCACGCCGTCCCAGCGCAGTCCGGCGATCCAGCACTCCCGGCCGGCCTCGCGCGGGTGCACGTCGGTGCCGATGCCGACCCTCACGGGTGGAACACCGCCTCCGCCACCGCGAGGTCGAACGGCGTGGTGATCTTCATGGCCGCCGGATGACCCGGCACGGTCGACACGGGCACGCCGATCCGCTCGGCGAGTCCGGCGTCGTCGGTGTGCGCCGCATCCGCCGCGGCGTAGGACCGTTGCAGCACGTCGAGTGCGAAGCCCTGCGGGGTCTGGACGGCACGCAGGTCCGCGCGGCTGACGGTCTCGGTGACGATCTCGTTCGCGTCCACGCGTTTGACCGTGTCGGCGACCGGCAGCGTCGGCACCACGGCGGGCGCGCCCGCGGCCACGGCGGCGGTGACCGCGCGGATCAGTTCCGGAGGAGTGAACGCGCGGGCGGCGTCGTGCACGAGCACGATCGAGACGTCCGGCGACTCGCCGAGGGCGGCGGCCAGCGCCAGGCGCACCGACTCGGTACGGTCGGCACCGCCGGCGACGACGAGCGCGTCGACGCCCGCGTCGGCCAGGGCCGATCGCATGATGTCCACATGGGACAGTGGTGCGGCAACGACGACGCGCCGCACGCAACCCGCGTTGAGCAGGCCGCGTACGGCGTGTACGACGAGTGGAACCCCGTGAACCGGCACGAGTGCCTTGGGGCCCCGACCGCCGAGGCGTTCACCTCGTCCCGCGGCCGGGACGAGGGCGACGGCGGCCGCGTGGATTCGGTTGTTGCTCAGGGTCGGCTAGACCGACGCCGTGGCGAGGACCTCGTCGAGAATTACCTCGGCCTTGCCCTCGTCCGTGCCCTCTGCCAGCGCCAATTCGCTGACGAGGATCTGCCTAGCCTTTGCGAGCATGCGCTTTTCGCCGGCGGACAACCCGCGATCCTTCTCGCGCCGCCAGAGGTCGCGCACCACTTCGGCAACCTTGTTCACATCGCCGGAGGCGAGCTTCTCGAGGTTGGCCTTGTACCGCCGGGACCAGTTGGTCGGCTCCTCGGTGTGAGGAGCACGCAGAACATCGAAGACGCGGTTGAGGCCCTCCTGCCCGACGACGTCCCGAACACCCACGATCTCGGCGTTGTCAGCGGGGACGCGTACGGTGAGGTCACCCTGGGCGACCTTCAGGACGAGGTACTTCTTCTCCTCGCCCTTGATCACGCGGGTCTCGATTGCTTCGATGAGTGCGGCACCGTGGTGCGGGTAGACGACGGTCTCTCCGACCTTGAAAACCATGTGTCCTCTGCCCCTTTCGCTGTTTACATCTTAACACGTGCGGAGGTGGGCGTGTAACGGACCCACGATCCGTAACCGCAGGTCAGTGGCCACGTGACCGGCGGGCTCGGGGTTGACAAACTCGCTCGAGGCGTGCTGGAAGGGTCCGAAAGGGAATTCGATCGACGACGCCGCTCCTCCACAGTGGACGCGACGCCCCGAACTCGGTTGCGGCGACAGGCAGACCACTCGGCGAAGGCGCCGGTCCGCCCCGCTACCCTTCCGCATGAGTTGGCCTGCCCGAGGAAGGACCGCAATGGTGAGCCGTCGATCGACCGGACCGCTGCGCAAGATCCTGCCGGCGGTGGCTGTCGGCCTCGCCGCCATCGGTCTCGTCGGCTGCAGTGCAGGTCAGGTCACCCAGACCGACAACGTCCTGCCCGCCGTGGACGGCAACGCGGGCAACGCGGGCGACAACGCCCTGCGCGACGTCCTCATCGCCGCCCCGGAGTCGGGCGGCACCTACGACGCGGGTGACGACGCGCCGCTGACGCTCACGATCGTCAACCGGGGCACCGCGGACGACGAGCTGACCTCGGTGTCCAGCCCGGCGGCCGGCAAGGTCGAGCTGATCGGCGACACCACGCTGCCGAGTCGCGCCGCGCTGCGCGTCCTGGTGCCGGAGGAGTCCTCGTCGTCGTCCTCGTCCGCGTCGGCAACCTCGACGGAAACCTCCGAGTCGTCGCCGGGTTCGACCGAGACCTCCCAGCCCGGGGGCTCGTCGTCGGCGGCGGGCGCCGCGGCGTCGGAGCCGGCGGTCACCGGGACCGAGCTCGCACCCGAGGTCGTCGGCTCGCTCAGCATCGTGCTCACCGACCTCACCGCGGACCTGATGCCGGGCCGGAACGTGCCGATCACGTTCGTGTTCGCCGAGGGCGGCTCGGTCACGATCAACGTGCCGATCGACAACGCCGGGGACGCGCGCACGGCGAGTGCGGACAGCGAGAGCGAGTAGCCCGCTGGGGCGGCGCCCGCGTTTTGTCGGTGCGCGCCCCTAGGTTGGTCCCGTGGCGAAGAACACGCGTTCGAAGGTCCCCGGATACCGCTGTGCCGAGTGCGGCAACGAGTCCGCGAAGTGGTACGGCCGGTGCCAGGAATGCCAGGCCTGGGGCACGCTCGAGGAGGTCGGCGTCCCGCGGGCGGCGCTGGCCAAGATCGCGGCGGGTGCCCCGTCGGCGCCCGCACGCCCGATCGCCGAGGTGGACATCGAGGCCGCGCGGGCGCGGCGCACCGGGGTGTCGGAGCTCGACCGGGTGCTGGGCGGCGGCCTGGTGCCCGGGCGCGGTGGTGCTGCTGGCCGGCGAGCCGGGGGTGGGCAAGTCCACGCTGCTGCTCGAGGTGGCGTTCCGCTGGGCGGCGCGGGACGGGGCCGCCGGGCCGTCGTTGTACGTCACCGGCGAGGAGTCGGCCGGCCAGGTGCGGCTGCGGGCCGAGCGGACCGGCAACGTGCACGAGTCCATGTTCCTGGCGGCGGAGAGCGACATCGCGACGGTGATCGGCCATGTCGACGCCGTCCAGCCGGGGCTGCTGGTCGTCGACTCCGTGCAGACGTTCGGGTCGACGGAGATCGACGGCACGCCGGGCGGCGTCACGCAGGTCCGCGCGGTCACGGCCGCGCTCGTGGCGCTGGCCAAGGAGCGTGGCCTGCCGGTGATCCTGGTGGGGCACGTCACCAAGGACGGCTCGATCGCCGGCCCGCGCGTGCTGGAGCACCTGGTCGACGTGGTGCTGCACTTCGAGGGCGACCGGCACACGACGCTGCGCATGGTGCGCGGGGTCAAGAACCGGTTCGGCCCGGCCGACGAGGTCGGCTGCTTCGAGCTGGTCGACGACGGCATCCTCGGCGTGCCCGACCCGTCGGGGCTGTTCCTGAACCGGCGCGAGACGGGCGTCGCGGGCACGGCGGTCACCGTTGCGGTGGAAGGAAAGCGGCCGCTGCTGGGTGAGGTGCAGGCGCTGGTGTCCAAGTCCGCGCTGGGCACGCCCCGGCGGGCGGTCAGCGGGCTCGACTCGGCCCGGGTGGCGATGGCGCTGGCCGTGCTGGAGCGGCGCGGGCGGCATCCGGCTCGCGGAGTACGACGTGTTCACCGCGACGGTCGGCGGCATGCGCATCGTCGAACCCGCCGCGGACCTCGCGCTGATGCTGGCGGTGGCGTCGGCGGCGCGGGACATCGCGCTGCCGCCGGATCTGGTGGTGCTGGGCGAGGTCGGGCTCGCGGGCGAGGTCCGGCGGGTGTCCGGGGTGAAGACGCGGCTCGCCGAGGCGGCCCGGCTCGGCTTCACGAAGGCGTTGGTACCACCGGACTGCCGGCACGATCCCGCCCGGCATCCAGGCGACGGTGACCCCGAACCTCGGGGCCGCGCTGCAGGCCCTGTACGAGAACGCCGCGGTGCCGGAGTAGTCCGTCAGCTCACGTGCACGGGCAGGGCCTCCACGCCGTAGACGATGGAGACCTTGCGGAAGTTGAGGTCCTCCTCGGCGGCCAGGCGCATCGACGGGAAGCGGCGCACCAGCGCCGGGTAGGCCGCGCGCAGCTCCATGCGGGCCAGCTCGGCGCCGATGCAGCGGTGCACGCCGTACCCGAAGGCCAGGTGCGAGGTCGCCGAGCGGGTCGGGTCGACGCGTTCGAGGTCGGTGCCCAGCACCGGGTCGCGGTCCGCGCCGGCCAGCGACACGACGACCACGTCGCCCTTGGCGATCTCGACGCCGCCGACCGTCATGTCCTCGCGGGCGAACCGCGGGAACGCCACCTGCACCACGGTCAGGTACCGCAGCAGCTCCTCGACGAAGTCGTGCACGGCCGTCGTCGTCGTCGTGGATCAGCTTGAACGCGTCCGGGTCCTGCAGCAGCACCAGCGCGCCGAGCGCCAGCATGCTCGCGGTCGTCTCGAAGCCGCCGGTGAGCACGCCGTCGGCCAGGCCCGCCAGCTCGATGTCCTCGACCTCGTCGCCGTGCTCCTTGATGATCATGCCGAGCAGGCCGTCGCCGGGGTTCTCGCGCTGCTTCTTGACCACGCCGAGCAGGTAGCGCAGCGACTCGGAGATCGCGCCGAGCGAGGCCGTCGCGCCGCCGAAGAGGTCGAACCGGGCCATCGACAGGCGCTGGAACTCGGCGCGGTCCTCGTACGGGACGCCCAGCAGCTCGCAGATCACCAGCGACGGGATCGGCAGCGCGAACTCCTCCACGAGGTCGACCGGGCCGTCGGCGGCGGCCATCGCGTCCAGCCGCTGCTCGACGATCGCCTTGATGCCCGGCGTCAGCCGCGACAGCCGGCGCATCGTGAACTCCGGCGTCAGCAGCTTGCGCAGCCGGGTGTGCTCCGGCGGGTCGGCGAAGCCGAGGCCGCCGGGCGTGTGGCTCTCCGACGCCCCGTGCTCGCCGACCAGGTTCGCGAAGTCGTTGCTGTAGCCCTTCGCGTTCCCGAGGACGGTCTTGGCCTCCTCGTACCCGGTCACCAGCCAGACGTTGACCCCGAACGGGATGTTCACCTTGCTGACCGGCGCCGTGGCCCGGATCTCGCCGAGCTCGGCGACCGGGTCCAGCCCGGTCCGCTTCAGCGGCAGCAGCGCCGCGTCCGGCAGCAGCGCCATCTTCGACAGATCGAACCCCTTGCGCTGCGCACGTGTGAGGTACCAGCGAGTCGCCAACCCGACGAGACGCTCCTTCAGCCCCATGTCCCAACCCCCTATCGCTACGCCGCGAGACTATCCGTCCGGCGCCGCCGGGGCGGCCGACCCGGCCAGGTGAGACGCACTGCACGGCTACCGCAGGCGCGCGGCCTTGCCCTCCAGGTAGCGCTGCTCGGGCAGGCTGACCGTCCGCTTCGCCGCCCGCGCGTACGCCTCGCGGGCCGCGGCCGGGTCGCCGGCCAGCTCCAGCAGGTGGGCGCGGACCGCGTCCAGCCGATGGTGGCCGGCGATCCGCTTGTCGCCGGCCAGCGAGTCGAGCAGGTCCAGCCCGGCGGCGGGCCGTGCACCTGCGCGGTGGCGATCGCCCGGTTCAGCGTCACCATCGGGTTCGGGGCCATCCGGTCGAGGATCTCGTACAGCACGAGGATCTGCGGCCAGTCGGTCGCCGCGGTGCTCGCGGCCTCGGCGTGCACGCGCGGCGATCGCGGCCTGCAGCTGGTACGGCCCGAGCGCCGCGGTCGCCATCGTCTGCTCGATCAGCTCGGTGCCCTCGCGGATCAGCTCGGCGTCCCACCGGGTGCGGTCCTGCTCGGCGAGCGGCACGAGCGCGCCGTCCGGTGTGGCGCGGGTGGCCCGGCGCGAGTCGGTCAGCAGCATCAGTGACGAGCAGGCCCGCCGCCTCTCCGGTTGCCGCGCTGTCGCCGGGCAGCAGGCGGTGCACCTCGCGGGCCAGCCGGATCGCCTCCCGGGTCAGCTCGACGCGCTGCAGGTCCGGGCCGGAGGTCGCCGTGTAGCCCTCGTTGAAGATCAGGTACAGCACGTGCAGCACCACCGCGAGCCGCTCGGTGCGCTCGGCGCCGTCCGGCATCGCGAATGTGGCGCCGGCCTCCTTGATCTTCTGCTTCGCCCGGCTGATCCGCTGGGCCATCGTCGACTCCGGCACCAGGAACGCCCGCGCGATCTGCTCGGTGGTCAGGCCGCCGACCGCGCGCAGCGTCAGCGCGACCTGCGAGGGTGCGGACAGCTCCGGGTGGCAGCAGAGAAACAGCAGCGTGAGCGTGTCGTCGACGTGCCGGTCCAGCTCCTCGGCCGGCGACGGGGTGATCAGCTCGTGGTAAGGCTGCGCGACGGCGACCGCCGTCTCGCGCCGGCGGCGGGCCGACTCGCTGCGCCACTGGTCGGTGAGCCGCCGCCCGGCGACGGTCACGAGCCAGCCGGCCGGCTCGGCGGGCAGCCCCTCGGCCGGCCACTGCACGGCCGCGGCGAGCAGCGCCTCCTGCACGGCGTCCTCGCACGCGTCGAACTGGCCGTGCCGGCGCACGAGCACGGCGAGGACCCGCGGCGCGAGCGTGCGCAGCAGGTCCTCGACCGTCCCGGTGCTCGTCATCGGCTGACCGTCAGATGTCGAAGCCGGCCTCGAACATGATCGGCCGGACCTCGATCGCGAGGCCGCTGACCGCGGCGTCCGGGATCTGCGTGGCGAGCTCGACCGCGCGCTCCTTGGACTCGACGTCGACCATGTAGTAGCCGCCCATGAACTCCTTGGCCTCGAGGAACGGGCCGTCGGTCACCGCGGGCACGCCGCCCGTGCCGCGCACGGTCACGGAGTTGGTGGGGTCGGCGAGCGCCTGGGTGGCGATGAACTCGCCGGACTCGCGGATGGTCTTCATGAAGCCCTCGTGCCCGTTCCCGATCGCGTCGCGCTCGGCCTCGGTGAGCGCCTCCAGGACGGCCGGGTCGACCTGCATGATCAGCAGGAACTTCATGGTGTCTCCTTGTCTGTGCGGCCCCCAGCGGGCCGTGTCACGAGGAAGTCGGACCCGACGGCCGCTCCTCGACATCATGCCCGCGACGAGTACAACGACGCGGTCTCCAGGTCGCGCAGCGGCTGGACGAGGTTGCCCCAGGCGAACGCGGTCGCGGCCATGACGATGGTCGCGCACCACGCGCCGGCCAGCTGCTCGCCGTCCTCCGCCATCGCGTTGAGCAGCAGGTGCCCCGCGGTGAGCAGCGCGAGCAGAGTCGTCAGCGTGATCGCCACCCACCGGCGCCGCAGCTGGAACACCGCCGCCCCGGCGGCCAGCGCGGCGAGCACGACGGCCCAGCTGTACCCGCCGCCGAAGGCGAGCGCGCCCTCGTCGTCGCCGGTGAGGAGCGTGAGGACCCGCCAGCCGCTGATCGAGTCGAACGTCTCGTCGTCGACCTCGACGCCGTCGTACCAGCTCATCGACACCGAGAGGAACAGCGCGACCGTGGCGACCACGACGAGCATGCGCGCGACCAGCAGCCGCTGCGTCCGGTCGCTCTCGCCGCCGGCCTCGGCCAGCCGCCGCTCGAGCTTCTTGAGGTGCGCTCGCAGGTCCGCGAGCTCGTCCGTGTTCGCCATGGCGGGCATGGTCGCACCTGGTCACGCGTATGCCGGCGTTCCGCCCGCCGATCCCCCTGTGGTGCGGATCACCTCCGCTCCGGTGTGTACGGCGTGTTACAACCGCGGTGGGTCTTCGACACGGGTAGGTGATGCGAGGTGGGTGTTCGTCGTCTCGAGCGGTCGGCCGGCCGGGTGCTGGACCGCGTGCACGACCAGATCGGCCGGGCCGGTCTGGTCGCGGCGGCCGCGATCCCCGGACTGGGCGCGGCCGTCGACCAGCACGCGGCCGCGGTGCGCGACATTCTGACGACCGGTATCGAGGCGAGCGCCGCGGTCGCCGGCTCGGTCCTGCTGGCCGGCTACGCGCAGGGGGTGCTCGACCACCTGCGGGAGAGCGGCATGCCGCTGCACGTGCCCGAGGACCTGCTCGGCTGGTTACGCGCCGACTGGGCCGGCATGCGACTGGTCGCGGTGTGCGCGCTCGCGCGCAACCTGCGCCCCGGGCACCGGCTCGGCGGGACCGACGGCTTGCCGTCCTTGGCCTGACCGGCCGGGAACGGACCCGGACAGACACCCGGACAGACCGCGACGGCCGGGGCGTCGCCGCACCGGCCGTCGCGAAGGGTCGAGCTACCGCCGTGGCGGCTGCTGACCGGGCGGGCAGGTCTCCCGGCCGCCCTGCTGACCAGCCATCGGACTGGCCCCGTGCGGGGCCATGTGCTGGACCGTCCCCGGCATGCGCTGGTCGGTCCGGGCCGCGTCCTCGCGACCGCGCCGGTAGGCCTCGGTGCCCGCCTTCGCCTGCGGGAGCTCGGTCTCGGCCCGGTCCAGCCAGCGCGTCCAGCGCGACTGCATCGGGCGGATGAGCCCGCCGCCGACGCCGACGACCGCGATGCCGCCGACCGTCGCCAGCACGGTGATCAGCACCGGCATGGTCACCGCGGTGGCCACGCCGATCTGGTTCAGCGCCGCGATGACGCCGAGGCCCCAGATGAACACCGAGGCCAGCGTGCCGAGCAGCGACCCGTAGGACAGCCCGCCCAGCGCGTTCGTGACCAGGTCGCGGACCGCGCGGGCGACCGCCCCCGCCACCACGACGATCACGATCGCGACGATGGCCCGCGGCAGCCACGCCACGACGCCGGTGAGCAGGTCGCTGACCGGGTTCGGGCCCCAGACGCCGAACGCGATCTGCAGCGTGATCAACAGGATCGCGTAGTAGACCAGTTTGGCGATGATGTCCGACGCGTCGAAGTTGCTGCGCGACAGCATCCGGTTGATGCCGCCGCGCTCGACGACCCGGTCGAACCCGACCCGCTCCAGCACCTTGCCGACGGCCTTCGCGAGAGCCTTCGCGATCAGCCAGCCGATCAGCATGATGACCAGGAACGCCGCCAGCTTCGGCACGAACGTGGCCACCGACGTCCACGCGTTCGAGATCCCCTGGCCGAAGTCAACGGCCGCTAGTGGAGTCACACCCTCGCCCCTTTCCCGACTGACGCGCACCCGTGGATGGCTGCGCGTTGCGAGAGGGGTCTACCCGTCGATCTTGGTGGCACACGCGTTGCCGGTGGAGATCACCTGATCGCGTGACCTGCGGAAAACCGGAGCCGCTGACAGGACTTGAACCCGCAACCGTTCGCTTACAAGGCGAGTGCTCTACCGATTGAGCTACAGCGGCCTGGCCACACCGAGGTGGCCGGTGCTCATCGTAGGTCACGTGCGCCACACCGCGGCGTGCCGGCTCAGCACCGGGCCGCGCCCCGCCGATGACCCCTGGGCTACCGTCGGGGCGAGCGATCAACATGGAGGTGACTGCCGTGTGGTTCGCGCAGCGGAACAGGTCCGCGCGGGCACACAATCCACCCCGGTTCGTCCGGGAGCGTCGGGTCGACAGACTCGACCCCGCCGCCGTGCAGGGCCCCGCCCTGCCGGACGAGTCGACCGTCCACTTCGTACTCGACCTCGCGATCCGCATCGGCGAGGTGCAGATGTCGGTCGGCGCGGGCGCGTCCGACGTCACCGCCACGATCATCGCCGTCGCCAACGCCTACGGGCTGCCGCACTGCGAGGTCGACGTGATCTTCACCTCGATCACCGTCACCTGCCACCGAGGCGTCGACCAGCCCGCCGGCCACCTCGCTGCGCGTGGTCCGCTCGCGCAGCCTCGACTACACGCGGCTGGCGCTCGTCGAGCGGCTCGTGGGCGACATCACCGGCGGCCGGATCCCGGTCCGCGAGGCGCACATCGAGCTGAACAAGATCACCACCGCGCCGCACCCGTACCCGCGCTGGCTCGCCACGCTGGCCTACGCCGGCATGGCCGCCGCGATCGCGCTGCTGATCGGCGGCGACGCCCCGGTGGCCGGGTCCGCCGCGGTGATCACCGCCCTGGTCGACCGGGTCGGGCGGCTGCTGAACCGGCGCGCGCTGCCGTTCTTCTTCCAGCAGCTCGTCGGCGGCGCGCTGGCCACCGGTGCGGCCCTGGCCCTGGTCGCGAGCGGCGTGCTGCCCGAGAAACCGACGCTCGTCGTCGCCGCGGCGATCACCGTGCTGCTGTCCGGCCTGTCGGTGGTCTCGACCGTGCAGGACGCGATCACCGGCTACAACGTCACCGCCGCCGGGCGCACCATCGAGGTGTCGCTGATGACCGCCGGGCTGATCGCCGGCGTGGTCCTCGCGCTGAACGCGGCCGTCGGGCTGGGCCTGCCCTCGGAAGGGCTCGCCGACCCGCTCGCCCCGTCGGCGCTGCGACTGCCGCTGCAGACCGTGGCCGGCGGGGCCGCGGCCGCCTGCTTCGCGCTGGCCAGCTACGCGACGCGGCGCGCCGTGCTGGTCGCCGGCCTGGCCGGGGCGGTCGGCGCGGGCGGCTACAGCCTGCTCGCGCTCGGCGGCGCCGGCCCGATCGCCGGCTCCGCGGTCGCCGCCACGGTGATCGGCTTCGCCGGCGGCCTGATCTCCCGCCGGCTGCGGATCCCGCCGCTGGTCGTCGCCGTGTCCGGGATGGTGCCGCTGCTGCCGGGCCTGACCACCTACCGGGCGCTGTTCGAGATGGCCGTCGAGCGCGCCGGCACCGGCCTGTCCACGCTGATGGTCGCCGCCTCGGTGGCGCTCGCGCTCGCCGCCGGCGTCGCGCTGGGGGAGTACCTCGCCCAGCCCGTCCGCTACGGCCTCGGCCGCCTGGAGCGGCGGCTGTCCGGGCCGCGGATGGCCGGCCCGCTGCGCCCGACGCGGCGCCGCCTCGAATGAGCCGTGCATCCGCACGGGCACACGCTGTGACGTGACTTCCTTTGTGACGCGGGACTTCTCATCACCCACGCCGGTAGGAACTTGACTAATGTCGAGGTTCGAAACGGGGTCCGAGGGAGGCACGCCAGGCGTGAGCCAAGAAAGCGCGACCGACACGACCGAACGTCCCGACAGCGGCGGTGCCGACTTCATCGTGGTCGCCAACCGGCTGCCGGTCGACCTGGAGAAGCTGCCCGACGGTACGGAGCGGTGGAAGCACAGCCCCGGCGGGCTGGTGAGCGCGCTCGCCCCGTTCCTGCGGTCGCACAGCGGCGCGTGGGTCGGCTGGCCGGGGGTGCCCGGCGTCGAGGTCGACAAGTTCGCCGACGACGGCATCTGGCTGCACCCGGTCACGCTCTCCGCCGACGAGGTGCGCGACTACTACGAGGGCTTCTCCAACGCCACCCTCTGGCCGCTCTACCACGACGTCGTCGCCACGCCCGTGTTCGACCGCGGCTGGTGGGACAGCTACGTCAAGGTCAACCGAAGATTCGCCGACGCCTGCGCCCAGATCGCCGCGGACGGCGCGATCGTGTGGGTGCAGGACTACCAGCTCCAGCTCGTCCCGGCCATGCTCCGCGAGCAGCGCCCGGACCTGCGCATCGGCTTCTTCCTGCACATCCCGTTCCCCCCGACCGAGCTGTTCATGCAGCTGCCGTGGCGCGCGGAGATCATCCGCGGCCTGCTCGGCGCGGACCTCGTCGGCTTCCACCGCCCCGGCGGCGCGCAGAACTATCTGTGGCTCGCCCGCCGCCTCATCGGCCTCGAACCCAGCCGCGGCGCGGTCGGCGTGCGCACCCGCCCCGGCGTCGTCCAGGTCGGCGACCGGTCGGTGCGGGTCGGCGCGTTCCCCATCTCGATCGACTCCTCCGGGCTCGACTCGATCGCCCGCAGCAAGGAGGCGATCCAGCGCACCCGCCAGATCCGGGCCGACCTGGGCAACCCGAAGAAGATCATCCTCGGCGTCGACCGGCTCGACTACACCAAGGGCATCGACCTGCGCCTCTACGCGCTGCAGGAGCTGCTCGCCGAGGGCCGCGTCGACCCGGCCGACGTGGCGATGATCCAGCTCGCCACCCCCAGCCGCGAGCGGGTCGAGCACTACCAGCGGATGCGCGGCGAGATCGAGCAGGTCGTCAGCCGCATCAACGGCGAGTTCGCCCGCGTCGGCCGGCCGATCGTGCACTACCTGCACCAGTCGATCGACCGCAAGGAGCTCGTGGCCTTCTTCTCCGCGGCCGACGTCATGCTGGTCACCCCGGTCCGCGACGGCATGAACCTCGTCTGCAAGGAGTACGTCGCCTGCCGCCACGACCTGGGTGGCGCGCTGGTGCTGAGCGAGTTCGCCGGCGCCGCGGCGGAGCTGACGAGCGCGTTCCTGGTCAACCCGCACGACCTCGACGGGGTCAAGAACGCCATGCACGCCGCGCTCACGCTGGACCCGGCCGAGGGCAGGCGGCGGATGCGCGCGCTGCGCCGCCAGGTGCTCACCCACGACGTCGACCGCTGGGCCCGCTCGTTCCTCGACGCGCTGCACCCCGCGACGCAGGAAGCGCTGACCTGATCTTCGCGGTGCCGCATTCGTTGTCCCCGGGTGTCGGTTCCGTGACATGGACGGGCGATACAGTTCGGCTCTGCCGCCGTGTGCCAGCCTGAGAGCAAGTGCACACACCCTTTTGCGAGAGAGTCGACCCGACCGTGACCGTTGAACCCCTGCGCTCGAGCACGAGGTCCGCGACATGACCGCCGACGCACTTGTCTCCGCGGAGGCGGCAGCATGACCGCCGAGGCCCTCACCGCTGACCTGCGCCGCGCGATCGTGCAGATCGCCCGCACGCCACGCCTGCTGGTCGCCTGCGACTACGACGGCACGCTCGCGCCGATCGTCGAGAACCCCGAGCAGGCCCGGCCGATGACCGAGTCGGTCGGCGCGCTGCGCTCGCTCGCCGGCCTGCACGAGACCACCGCCGCGGTGATCTCCGGGCGGGCCCTGCGCGACCTGGCCACGCTCTCCCGGCTGCCGTCCGAGGTGCACCTGGTCGGCAGCCACGGCTCGGAGTTCGACATCGGCTTCGTGCACGCGCTCGACGAGCAGGCCCGCAACCTGCACCGCCGGCTGGAGACCGAGCTGGAGCGGCTGACCACCGGCGACGAGGGCGTGTACCTCGAGGTCAAGCCGGCCAGCATCGCCGTGCACACCCGGCGCGCCGAGCCCGACGTGGCCGCCCGGGTCCAGACCGCCGTCCGCTCCGGGCCGTGCACGTGGAACGGCGTGCAGGTGACCGAGGGCAAGGAGGTCATCGAGCTCGCCGTCGTGCAGACCGACAAGGGCCGCGCCCTCGACGTGCTGCGCCACCAGGTCGGCGCCACGGCCGGGGTGTTCGTGGGCGACGACGTCACCGACGAGAAGGCGTTCGCCCGGCTGTCCGGCCCGGACCTGGGCATCAAGGTCGGGCCGGGCCAGACGCTCGCCGGGTTCCGGATCGCCGACCCGGCCGAGGTCGGCATGGTGCTCGCGTTCCTGCTGGAGGAGCGGCGCAACTGGCTCTACGGCGAGCAGGCGCCGCCCATCGAGCGGCTGACCATGCTCGCGAGCGAGCGCTCGGTCGCGCTGCTGACGCCCGACGCCCGGCTCACCTGGCTGTGCCACCCCGAGCCGGACTCGGCCGCGGTGTTCGCCGACCTGCTCGGCGGCGTGGGCGCCGGCCACTTCTCGATCACGCCGGAGCGCGGCGGGCTGCCGCTTGGCCAGCGCTACCTCTCGGGCACGATGACCGTCGAGACGCGGTGGTCTGGCCTGCTGGTCACCGACTACCTGGACCACTACGCCTTCGGCCACCGCACCGACCTGGTGCGGGTCGTCTCGGGCACGGCGCCCGCGATCCTCGAGTTCGCGCCGCGGCCGGAGTTCGCCCAGGTGCAGGTCCGGCTGATCCCGTCCGCGGACGGCCTGCGGGTGCTCGGCACGTCCGACCCGGTGGCGCTGCGCGCGCCGGGCGTGGTCTGGGAGATCACGTCGGACGGCATGCACGACACGGCGCGCGCGGTGGTCACGCCGACGCCCGAGCAGCCGGTCGTGCTGGAGCTGCGCTGCGGCACCAACGACCTCGACCCGCACCGGGTCCCGGAGCCCGAGCGGGCCGCCCGGTCGGCGGCCTACTGGAGCGAGTGGCTCGACGGGCTCGCGCTGCCGCAGGTGGAGAAGGACCTGGTGGCCCGGTCCGCGCTGACCCTGCGCGGCCTGTGCCACGCGGAGACCGGCGCGATCATGGCCGCGGCCACCACGTCGCTGCCCGAGGAGCTCGGCGGCATCCGCAACTGGGACTACCGCTACTGCTGGCTGCGCGACGGCGCGATGACGGCGAAGGCACTGGTGTCGGTCGGCTCGATCGCCGAGGCGGAGAACTTCCTGCGCTGGCTGCACGGCGTGCTGACCACGCTGCCCGGCCCTGAGCTGCTGCACCCGCTGTACACGATCGCCGGCACCACGCTGCCCGCCGAGGCCGTGATCGACACGCTGCCCGGGTACGCGGGCTCGCGTCCGGTGCGCGTCGGCAACCTCGCGAACCAGCAGGTGCAGCTGGACGTGTTCGGCCCGGTCGTGGATCTCGTCGCGGCGCTGTCGGAGGCGCGCGGCAAGCTCACCGACGACGACTGGCGCATGGTCTGCGCGATGGCCGAGGCGGTCGCGCGGCGCTGGCACGAGCCCGACCACGGCATCTGGGAGGAGCGGCACCGGCCGCGCCACCACGTGTACTCGAAGGTCATGTGCTGGCTGACGATCGACCGCGCGGTCACGCTCGCCGAGGCGTACGGCCGCGAGGTCGAGCCGTCCTGGCCCGCGCTGCGCGACCAGATCGCGTCGGACGTGCTGACGAACGGCTGGAACGACGAGGTCCGCTCGTACACGACGGCCTACGACGGCACCGACCTCGACGCGGCCACGCTGCTGATCGGCATGGTCGGCCTGCTGGACCCGGCCGACGAGCGCTTCCACGCCACGGTCACCGCGACGGAGGCCGAGCTGCGCAGCGGCTCCACGGTCTACCGCTACCACCGCGACGACGGCCTCCCGGGCAACGAGGGCGGCTTCCACCTGTGCGCGGCGTGGATGATCGAGGCCTACCTGCTGACCGGGCGCCGCACGGAGGCGGAGGACCTGTTCGCCCAGATCGTCGACGCGGCCGGCCCGACCGGCCTGCTGCCGGAGGAGTACGACCCGGTGGCCGAGCGCTCGCTGGGCAACCACCCGCAGGCCTACTCCCACCTGGGGCTGATCCGCTGCGCGCAGCTGCTGTCGCAGTAGCGTGAACGCGTCCGGCCGCATCGGGCAACACCTGATGTGAGGACGATGACGCGAGGGTCGTGGGACGAGGTGCCGGTGGACCGGGACCGCCCGTATCTGGGCGGGCCGGACCCGGCGGTCGAGTTCGGCAGGCTCTTCGACACCTACGCCCGGCCGCTGCACGGCTACCTGGCCCGGCGGGTCGGCGCGGACTCCGCGCACGACCTCGTCAGCGAGACGTTCCTGGTGGCCCTGAACCAGCGGCACACCTACGACCCGCGCCGCGGCGTGGTGCGCTCCTGGCTCTACGGGATCGCCACCAACCTGCTGCGCAGGCAGGTGCGCCAGGAGGTGCGCGGCCTCCACGCGGTCGCCCGCTCGTCCGGCCACGCGCCGGGGCAGGCCGCGAGCCACGAGGGCCGGGTCGCCGACCGGGTCGACGCCGCGGTCCTGGCCGCGCGGCTCGCCGGCGCCCTCGCCGAACTGTCCGAAGGGGACAGAGACGTCCTGCTGCTGACGTCCTGGGCGGGGTTCGACTCCGCGGAGGTCGCCGACGCGCTCGGCATCCCCGTCGGCACGGTGCGCTCGCGGCTGCACCGGGTACGCAAATGGTTGCGGGCCAACGCTGCCAAGGAGGTGGCCACCGATGAGTGACGACATGAACGGTGACGTCCGCGAGATGTGGTCCGACGACGAGCTGGACACCGCGCTCCGCACGCTGAGGTCCGATGTGGACACCGACGACCGGCTGCTCGCCCGCGCCCGGACCGAGCTGCTCGTCGGCGCCGGCGCGGCGGACGCGGTCGAGCACCGGGAGACGGCGCCGGCCAAGCGCCACTGGCCCCGCTGGGCGGCCGCCGCGGCGGCCGTGGCCGTCGTCGTGGCCGGGTTCCTGGTCGTGCAGGCCGTGCGGCCCGAGGGCAGCCGGCCGGTCGCGCTGGCGGCCGCCGCCCGGGAGCTCAACTCGGCGGCGGACCGGATCGGCGCGAGCGACGAGCCGGTCGGTCCGGGCGAGTACCGCTACATCACCACCCACGCCTGGTGGACCTCGACCAGCGTGCTCACCCAGCAGAAGTCCCTCACCTACCTCCAGGAGTTCCTGATCGAGACCTGGGTGCCGGCCGACGAGCGCCAGGAGTGGATGTTGCGCGAGACCTCGACGGGCAGGTACAAGTGGCTCGACGGCTCCGACGAGGAGGCGAAGGCGAACAACCTCTCGCTCCCCGTCGCCGGGCAGCACGAGTCGAGGCGGGCACCGTGCGGCGACTTCTACGCCGCCGACGAGGGTCGCAAGCGGTGCACCCAGGAGGGCAGCTGGCAGCTTCCCGACCGGAAGTTCATGGCGTCGCTGCCGCGTGACCCGCAGGCGCTGTTCGATCGGCTGCGCAAGGACACCGCGGGGCGCGGGCAGGGCCCCGACCTGGAGATGCTGGTGTACGTGGCCGACATGCTGCGCAGTGGGCTGGTGCCGGCGGACCTGCGGGCCGCGCTGTACCGCACGCTGGCGATGGTGCCCGGTATCGAGATCACCGAGAAGGTCGCGAACCTGGACGGGCGCAAGGGCATCGCGTTGGGGATCGCCGCGGACGGTGGGCGTCAGGACGTGATCATCGACCCGGCCACCGGTCAGTTCATCGGCGAGCGCGAGGTCGTCGCGGACACCGGGACGGTCACGGCATCCACCTCGGTGACCATGAAGGTGGTCGATCACCTCGGGGAGACCGGCTGAGCCGGTGCACCGGAGCGGGCCCGCACGTCGTGCGGGCCCGCGCTATTTCCGGCGCTGCTTCTTGCCGCGCGCGATCTCGGTGGCCAGCGCGTCCAGGTGCGGTGTCCAGAACCGGCGGAAGTGGTCCAGCCACTGGTCCGCCTCGCGCAGCGGCCCAGGCTCCACCGCGTAGAGCCGCCGGGTGCCCTCGGCGCGCACCCGCGCGAACCCGTTCTCCCGGAGTACCTTCAGGTGCTGCGAGACCGCCGGCTGGGTGATGCCGAACTCCGCCTGCACGACCGAGGAGACCTTGCCCGCCGCCTGTTCGCCGCCGGCGAGCAGCTCCAGGATGCGGCGGCGAACGGGGTCGCCGAGGATGTCGAAGGCGTGCACGGCGCCACAATAACAGTCGCGCCTTATATAAGGAGGCAAACCGTGCGAGTCGTCGTCCTGGCCGACACGCACGCGCCGCGCCGGTGGCGGTCCTGCCCGCCGCGGGTGGCCGACCAGCTGCACGGCGCCGACGTGATCCTGCACGCGGGCGACGTGTGCGTTCCGTCCGTGCTCGACGAGCTGGCGCGGTTCGCGCCGGTGCACGTGGTGGCCGGCAACAACGACGGGCCGGACGTGGTCGCGTGGGGCGCGCCCGAGACGCTCACGCTGGACCTGGACGGGTTGCGGGTCGGCATGATCCACGACAGCGGCAACAAGGTCGGCCGCACCGCGCGCATGCGCCGCCGCTTCCCCGACGCCGACCTCGTGGTGTTCGGCCACTCGCACATCCCGCTCGACGAGACGGGCGACGGCGTGCGGATCTTCAACCCCGGCTCGCCGACCGACCGCCGCCGCCAGCCGCACGGCACGGTCGGCGTGCTCGACATCGCCGCAGGTGAGTTGGTGTCCGCGCGATTGGTCCAGGTGACCTGACCGGCTCTTGAGCCGGGTTCGAGACGCGCGCGATGTCATGGTCGGGCGATTCTCGACTCGACCAGGAGGTACGGACATGGGACCGACGTTCGTCGACGTGCTGGGGGAACGGGCCGCGGAGTCGGCCGGCCTGGCCTTCGAATACGTCGACGCGTCCGGGGTCTGTGTCCATCGGCTACCCCGAGCTGGACGCCCGGGCGCGGTCGATCGGCGCGTCGCTCGCCGCGCGCGGCCTGTCCGGGCAGCGGGTCCTCGTCCTGCTGCCGCGCGACCTCGACTACGTGGCGGCGGTGCTCGGCTGCTGGTACGCCGGAGCGGTCGCCGTGCCGCGGCCCGACCGCGACCTCGCCGCGGTGCTCGACGACGCCGACCCGGCCGCCGCGATCGTGCCGCCGGACACCCCGCTGCCGGGCGTGCGCACCCTCTGCCTCGCCGACCTCCAGGCCGCCCCGGACGGCTGGCGGCGCCCGGAGCTCGGCCCGGACTCCTTGGCGCTGCTGCACTACGCGGGCTCGCACGGCGTGATGGTGTCGCACGGCAACCTGCTCGCGAGCGCCCGGCAGGCCGGCCGGCTGTTCGGCTCCGGGCCCGACGCCGGTGTGGTGAACCGCTTCGCCGCGCACCGCGACCTCCTGACCGGCGTGCTGCACCCGATCTTCGCGGGCAGCCGCGCCACGCTGCTCTCGCCCGAGGCGAGCGCGGTCGACTGGGTGCGCGCGGTCGCCGACCGGCACGCGCGCATCAGCGGCGCGCCGGAGCGGGACTTCGCGCGGGCCGCGGTCGCGGACGGTCTCGACGACGTCGACCTGTCCACGTGGGACATCGCCTTCACCGACGGCTCACCGTCCACAATGGACGCGTTTGCCGACCGCTTCGTGTCGAGCGGGTTCCGCCGGGCCTCGTTCTTCTCGTGCTACTGGGTGGCCGAGGCGACCGCGCTCGTCGCCGGCCGCCGCTCCCCGGCGGTCACGTCGTTCGACGCGGACACGCTCGCACCCGGCCGGCTGGCGAAACCGCGCGCGGAAGGCACCCCGGTGGTCGACCGCGGCCGCCCGGCCGACGAGCTCGAGGTCGCGATCGTGGACCCGCTGACCGCCACCCGCTGCCCGGACGGGACGGCGGGGGAGATCTGGGTGTCCGGCCCGAACGTGACGGTCGGCTACCTCGGGCGGCCGGACGTCAGCGAGCGCACGTTCTGCGCGCGGTTACGCGGTTCGACCGACAACTTCCTGCGCACCGGCGACGTCGGCTTCGTGTACGACGGCGGCCTGCACGTCACGGATCTCCTTGCGGCGGCTTAGAAGTCGAACACCACGCCGGTCGCGGTCCGCAGCGTGCACGGGTTCGCGAACTTGTGCCGCCAGCGCACGGGGTCGCCGCGCCAGGTGCCGCGCGCGGACGCGACGACCGGCCGGTACTCCATGGTGCAGGCCACGAACTGCTGGGCGCCGGGCAGCTTGTCGAAGTCGCCGTGCGCCTGCTTGACCGCCTCGCAGGCGAACTCCGGCCTGGGATGCGAGCCGCCCGCCGGCTGGCACCGCAGGTGGACGGTCGTGCCACCGCCCTGCAGGGCCTTCACCGTCAGGGTCAGGTTGGTGGACGGATGGTCCGCCGCGGCGCTGCCGGCCAGCACGGTCGAGAGCAGTGCGGCGGCGGCAAGAACCGCGCCGGCGAGCCGGAAGGAAGTCATGCTTCCACAGTGGACCTCTCGGTCCCGGCGCGGCAGACCGACTGATCGGTAACGCTCGATCGTGTCGCGGCCGGCGAAAACGGTTGGCGGAGCGTGACATCCTGGACCCATGCGGATTCGAGAGGCCACCGGCGAGGACTGGGGGCGGATCTGGCCGTTCCTGCGGGAGATCGTCGCGGCCGGCGACACCTACACGTGGGACCGTGACGTCACGCAGGAGCGCGCCCGCGAGCTGTGGATGTCGGTCCCACCGGCCCGCACCGTGGTCGCGGTGGACGGCGACGAGGTGCTCGGCACCGCGAAGATGGGCCCGAACCACATGGGCCCGGCGCGGCACATCGCGAACGCGAGCTTCATGGTCGCCCCGGGGCACAGCGGCCGTGGCGTCGGCCGCGCGCTGGGCGAGCACGTGCTGGCGCAGGCGCGGTCGGACGGCTATCGGGCGATGCAGTTCAACGCTGTGGTCGAGACGAACACCCGGGCGGTCGCGCTGTGGCAGTCCCTGGGCTTCGACATCGTGGCGACGCTGCCGGAGGGTTTCGAGCACGCGACGAAGGGGTTCGTCGGGCTGCACATCATGTACCGGACACTATAGGCATGAGGATTTCGGTAGCCGCGGACGAGCGGGTGGGCGTGGCCGAGGCCATCGTCGAGGAGCTGCGCGGCCGCGGCCACGAGCCGATCCCGCACGGCGCCCTGAACGACGCGGAACGCGACGACTGGGCCTGGGCGAGCGAGGCGGCGGCCCGGGACGTGGCCGAGGGCCGCGCGGACCAGGCGGTGGTGGCGTGCTGGACGGGCACCGGCGCGTCGATCGCGGCCAACAAGGTCCCCGGCGTGCGCGCGGCCCTGTGCGGCGACGCGGAGACGGCCCGCGGCGCGCGCCGGTGGAACGACGCCAACGTGCTGGCGTTGTCGCTGCGGCTCACGAGCGCACCGCTGCTGTCGGAGATTCTGGACGGCTGGTTCGCCGGCGCCGCGAGTGCCGAGGAGTCCGACGTCGCGAACTTCCGGCACGTGGACGGCATCCGTTAGGACCTCGGGGTCACCTCGTGCGGGCGGTACGGGGCCTCCAGCCGCGCCCGCTCCTCCGCGGTGAGCGTCAGCTCGGTGGCCGCGACGGCGTCGTCGATGTGGTGGGGCTTCGTCGCGCCGATGATCGGGGCCGTGACCGCCGGGTTGCCCAGCAGCCACGCCAGCGACACCTGCGCCGCCGGCACCCCGCGCTCGCCGGCGACCGCGCGCACCGCGTCCACCACGTCGAAGTCGTCGTCGGAGTACAGCTCCTCCGCGAACCGGTCGCTGCCCGCCCGCGTCGTGCTCCGCACCCCGCCGCGCTCCCGGTTGCCGGCGAGCATGCCCCGCGCGAGCGGGCTCCACGGCACCAGGCCGACGCCCTCGTCGACGCACAGCGGGACCATCTCCCGCTCCTCCTCGCGGTAGAGCAGGTTGTAGTAGTTCTGCATCGAGACGAACGGCGTCCAGCCGTGCGCGCGCGCCGTGTACTGCGCCTTCGCGAACCGCCACGCCGGCATCGTCGACGCGCCGATGTACCTGGCCTTGCCCGACTGCACCACGTCGTGCAGCGCCTGCATCGTCTCCTCGACCGGCGTCTCCACGTCCCACCGGTGGATCTGGTACACGTCCACATGGTCGGTACCGAGCCGGCGCAGCGACCCGTCGATAGCCGACATCACGTGCTTGCGCGACAGGCCGCGGTCGTTCGGGCCCGCGCCGGTGGGGTAGTAGAGCTTGGTCGCGAGGACGTAGTCGTCACGGTGGGGGAACAGGCGGCTCAGCAGGTGGCCGGTGATCTCCTCGGTGAGGCCGTTCGAGTACATGTCCGCGGTGTCGAAGTAGTTGATCCCGGCCTCGGCCGCGCGCCGCACGATCGGCTCGCCCTGCTCCTCGGTGAGGAACCATTCCCGCCGCTGCGGGTCGCCGAAGCTCATCATGCCGAGGCAGATCGGCGACACCTTCAACCCTGACCGGCCCAGCCGCACGTAGTCCACGCGTCGGTTATACCCCGGTGATCAGCTCGCATGCACCGCAATACCGAGCAGGTCACGTGCCGCGGTGCGGGCCTCGTCCAGCGCGTCCGCCCGGCCGCCCACCGACAGCGCGATGATCGCGCCCTCGTGGAGCAGGTGCAGCCGCGGGCCGAGGCCGGGCGCCCCGGCCTCGGCGGCCAGCTCCTCGTACCGCGCCCGCATCCACTCCTTCTCCGCCCGCACGACCCCGAGCGCCGGGTGGTCCGCGCGCCCGATCTCCGCGTGGGCGTTGACGAACGCGCACCCGAACGTGTTGTCCGCGAGCCACTCCTCGAGCGCGTCCAGTACCGCCACCGGCCCGCCCCCGTGCCCGGCCAGCCACGCCTCGACGAACGCGCGCCACCGCTCGAACCGCCGCTCCAGGTACTGCGCGACCAGCGCGTCCTTCGAGCCGAACCGGTCGTACAGCGTCTTCTTCGTGGTGCCCGCGACCTCGGCGATCAGGTCGACGCCCACCGCGTAGATGCCGCGCGTGTAGAACAGCTCGCTCGCCGCCGCCAGCAGCCGCTCGGCGGCCGGAGTCATCGTGGCCATCATCGCCTCCACTGACAGTATACCGACCGGTGTGTTTACCTGGGTCGCATGACACGTCTCCTCGCCGCCGGCGGTCTGGTCGTGATGTGGAGCTCCGGCTTCGTCGGGGCCCGGCTCGGGACCGCCGAGGCGCCCGCCGACACGCTGCTGGCCTGGCGATACGTCGCCGCCGCGGCACTGCTCGTCGCGGTCATGGCCGTGCGAAGGCCGCGCTGGCGCCGGGCCGAGCTGCCCCGCCACGCGCTGCTGGGCCTGCTCTGCCAGAGCCTCTACCTGGCCGGCGTGGTCACCGGCGTCGGGCTCGGCGTGCCGGCCGGGGTCGCGGCGCTGATCGCCGTGCTGCAGCCGCTGGTCGTCGGCGCGCTGGCCGGCCCGGTGCTCGGCGAGCGGGTCCGCGCGCGGCAGTGGCTCGGCCTCACGGCCGGCGTCGGCGGGGTGGGGCTGGTCGTCGCCGGCGACGCGGCCGGGGGCGGCCCGCCGCTGGGGTACGCGCTGGTGGCGGGCGGCATGCTGGCGCTGTCGGCGGGCACGCTGCTGGAACGGCGCTGGCGGCTCGCGACGCCGCTGCTCGATGCGCTGACGATCCACTGCCTGGTCTCCGCCGGCGTGTTCGTCGCCTCGGCCGCGGTCGCCGGACGGCTCGCCCCGCCGGCCACCGCTGGGTTCTGGTGGGCGGTCGCGTGGGTGGTCGTGCTGTCGACGTTCGGTGGCTACGGTTGCTACCTGCTCGCGCTGCGGACGTTCGGCGCGACGCGGGCCAGCACCCTGCTGTACCTGACGCCACCGACGACGATGCTGTGGGCACTGGTGATGTTCGGCGAGCGGGTCGGCTGGCTCGGCGTGGCCGGCCTGCTCGGCTGCGCGGTCTCGGTCTGGCTGGTGCTGTCGGCGAACGGGAGTGGCACGTGGATCCCCAGGAGATGGCGAAGTCGCTCTACGAGGCGCGGCGTACCCGCGTGCCCGTCGCGCCGTTCACCGACGCCGACCCCACGCTCGGCGCCGACGAGGGTTACCTGATCCAGCAGGAGCTGGTGAAGCTGCTGCTCGCCGACGGCGACCGGATCGTCGGGCACAAGGTCGGCCTGACGTCCAAGCCGATGCAGCGGATGCTCGGCATGGACTCGCCGGACTTCGCGCCGGTCTTCGAGTCCACCGTGTACTCCGACGGCGCGGAGATCTCGGCCGGCGCGTTCATCCAGCCGAAGATCGAGGCGGAGCTCGTGTTCGTGATGGGCGCGCGGCTGCAGGGTCCCGGCGTGACCGTCGACGACGCGCGCGCCGCGGTGGGCGGGGTGGGTGCGTCCGTGGAGATCGTCGACTCGCGCATCGTCGACTGGAAGATCCGGCTGGCCGACACGATCGCCGACCTGGCATCGAACGGCGCCGTGGCCCGGTCCGAACACCTCGTCCCGCTGTCCGATGTGGACACCCGGCTGGTCGGCATGGTGATCAGCCGCGACGGGGAGCTGGTCGACACCGGTGCCGGGGCGGCCGCACTCGGCGACCCGGTCGCCGTGGTCGCGTGGCTCGCCAACACCCTCGGCGAGCGCGGCGTCGCGCTGGAGCCGGGTCACCTGATCATGACCGGCGCGCTGCACGCCGCGGTCCCCATGGCCGCGGGCGAGACCTACGTCGCCGAGTTCGACCGCCTCGGTTCGATCACCGTTCGCGTCGTGGCCTAGGCGGGCGCCCACTCCGGGTCACGGCCGAGGAAGGCCAGCAGCCGGGTGCCCGCCGGGGCGTCGTCGGGCACCGGGCGCGCGTGGCCGAACGCGCCGCCGGGGCCGCGCATGTCGGCCGGAAAGCCTTCGGTGATGCGGAGCGCGGCGGCGGCGAGGTCGTCGGGGAGCGTGACGTCGAGCCCGGCGCTGCGGCCGATGTCCCAGCCGTGCACGAGGACGTCGGCGAACTGCACGGCGATCATGCCGCGGCCGTCGACGGGGATCTCGCGCACCTCGAACGGCCTGGCCTGGACCTCTGGGTCGGCGAACGTCTCGTTGAAGGCGCGGCTGGTGCCGGCGAAGTCCGTGTCGTCCACTTCGGACTCACGGCCGGACCTCGCGATGAGGAAGCGGTTGTTGTCGACCAGGTGCGTGATGACGTCCCGGATGGCCCAGTCCGGGCACGGCGTCGGCGCGTCGAGCAGATCTTCGGGCACCTGGTCGATGATCGCGCCGGTGGCGGCCGCTGCCCGGCGGTGCAGGTCGATGAGGTCCACGGTTCTCCCTTTGTGAACGGTCGTGCTATTTGTTTGCCGTGACCGTAGCGCTCATCCACAGGAGCTGTCCACAGTTGTGGAAGAAGATGGCACGATCGTCTATCTTGAGGCCGTGTCCCCGGACGGTCGTGTGCAGCGCGGTGAGCAGACCCGCGCCAGCGTGCTGGCGCGGGCGATGGACATCGCGTCGGTGGAGGGCCTGGACGGTTTGTCGATCGGGCGACTGGCGAGCGAGCTGGAGGTGAGCAAGAGCGGCGTGTTCGCCCGGTTCGGGTCGAAGGAGGAGCTGCAGCTGGCGACGGTCGGCGCGGCGCGCGAGGTCTTCGTCGAGCGGGTGGTCGCCCCGGCGTTCCTGGTGCCGCCGGGCCTGGAGCGGCTGTGGCGGCTGTGCGAGCGGTGGCTCGAGTACGCGCGCGGCCGCGTCTTCCCGGGCGGCTGCTTCTTCTTCGCGACGGCGGCGGAGTACGACGCGCGCCCGGGCCGGGTGCGCGACGCGGTGGCCGGCGCACTGGCCGACTGGACCGCGCTACTGGAGCGCGCCGCCGAGGACGCCCGGCAGCTGGGCCAGCTGGAGTCCACATGCGACACCCAACAGCTGGCCTTCGAGCTGGACGCCCTCGGCGTGGCCGCCAACGGCAGAGCAGTCCTGCACGACGACGACTCGGCGTACGACCGCGCCCGCACCGGCATCCGCGCCCGCCTGGCCGCCCAGGCAACCGTCCCACTCCCGCCGTAGTTGTCCACAACCACGGAACCTGTCCACAGCAAACCGCCGACCCCTGGTCTCGTCGGCCATCGCCGGTAGGCTGGCATCGAGGGTGGCCCCCGGAGTGGGTGGGGGACTGTCGTTTCTCGCGTTCTGCACGCGCGCGCGTGCGCGGGGGTTGTCAGCTCGGGGTGGGGTATTCGCCCAGGGCGCTGGCGATCGCGAGCTTGTCCTGGTACTCGCGCCACAGCACGATCCGCCCGTTCCGCACGCGCATCACCGCCACGAACGGCGCCGACGCCTGCCGGCCGGTCGTAAGTACCGTGCCGCCCAGCTCGTACTCCAGCACCGTCACCTCCGGGTCCGTCGTCTGGTGCACCGCCGTGTACCGGAACGTCTCGAACCGCACCGGCAACGCCTCGCGCGCACCACGCGTCGCCTCGGCGAACTCGGCCGCGCCCTCGTACCGCCGCGGCTGCCCGGGCGGCGCGAACGGCGCCTCGATCACCACGTCGGGCGCCCACGGCACTTCGTGGTCCCGGCCGAGGAAGTAGTCCTCGATGCTCTTGAGCACGTCCGTCGTCATCGTTACTCCTCGCCCAGGACCACCTCCTCCTACCTCGCCTGCTACGAGGTGTTCGCCCGCGCCGACCGCGAGCTGTGGCCCCGGCTGCCCGAGATATCCGTACCCACCCTGGCGGTGACCGGCGAAGCCGACCCCGGCTCCACCCCGGAGATGGCCCGGCAGCTGGCCGGCGCGATCCCCGGCGCGCGCGGCGTCGTCGTTCCCGCGCCCGCCATCTCCTCCCCCTTGAGGCCCCCGGCCCCCTGACGACCGAGATCATCCGACACACCACGGAGGTGAACCGTGACCGCACCACGGCTACCGCGCCATGACCACTACATCGGCGGCGCCTGGGTGCCGCCCGCGGCGGCGCGTACTTGCCCAGCACCAACCCCACCACCGGCACCACGTGGTACGAGACCGCGCGCGGCGACCTCACCGACGCCCATCGCGCCGTCGAGGCCGCCGGGGCGGCGTTCGAGGACCCGGCCTGGTGGGACATGCCCCAGCCCCGGCGCGGTGCGCTGCTGCGCGGCCTGGCCGAACTGATCGGCGAACACGGCGAGGAACTGGCGCGTACCGAAACTCTCGACAACGGCAAGCTGCTCACCGAGATGCGCGCCCAACTGGCGAGCCTGCCCGAGTACTTCCACTTCTACGCGGGTCTGGCCGACAATCCATGGCCAGACCATCCCCGCCGCCCGCCGGGGATCCTCAACTACACCGTGCGCGAACCGCTCGGGGTGGTCGTCGCCATCACGCCGTGGAACTCACCGCTGCTGCTGACGGCGACCAAGATCGCGCCGGCGCTGGCGGCGGGCAACACGGTGGTGATCAAACCGTCCGAGCACACCTCGGCCTCGCTCCTCCGCTGGCCCCGCTGTTCGAGAAGGCCGGGTTCCCCGCCCGGTGTCCTGAACGTCGTCACCGGCTACGGCGACGAGATCGGCACCCCGCTGGTGGAGCACCCGTGGGTCGCCAAGGTGTCCTTCACCGGCAGTACGGGCACAGGCGCGCGGATCGCGGCCGGCTGCGCCTCGCGGTTCGTCCCCACCACCCTGGAGCTGGGCGGCAAGTCCCCGAACATCGTCTTCGACGACGCGGACGTCGCCAACGCCGCCACGGGCATCGTCGCCGGGGTGTTCGCCGCGGCGGGCCAGACCTGCGTGGCCGCAGCCGCGTCTTCGCCAGCGCGGTCTACGACGAGGTGGTCGAACGGGTCTCGGCCCGTGCCGAAGCCATCCGTCTCGGAGACCCGCTGGAGCCCGCCACCCAGCTCGGGCCCCTCGCCATCGAAAGCCAGCGCGACCGCGTCGAGGAATACGTACGGCTCGGCCGCTCCGACGGGGCCCGGGTCGCGGCAGGCGGCCTGCGGCCCGGTCCCGACAGGGGCCTGGACAAGGAGCTTCTACTTCGGCCGACCGTCTTCGTCGACGCCACCAACAGCATGCGGCTGTGCCAGGAGGATATTTTCGCCCCGTCGTGGCCCTCATGCCCTTCGACACCGAGGTGGAGCTGATCGAGCTGGCGAACGACACCGTCTACGGGCTGGCCGCCGGGGTGTCGACCGCGATCTGGCCCGCGCACACCGGGTCGCCTCCCGGCTGGACGCGGGCACG
>CAWJCX010000052.1:0-472881 GCA_963841395.1 uncultured Actinomycetota bacterium | reverse complement strand
GACGTATCGCTTCGCTGGCCGGCGACGGTCATGATCGAGCGGATCAGCTCGTACTCGATCGGGATGCCCTTGTTGATGAACGGGCGTCACCACCTTGTCGAGGCCCGAGGTGACGGCGACGCCCATGAAGAACTCTTCGGCCGCGCTTCGCCGCCGTCGATCGACGATCTGCTCCTGCGGCGTGATGCCGAAGTTCTTCTCGGCCAGCTCGGCCTCTTCGCCGAAGTTGTCGATCTCGTGCATGTCGACGTCGATCTTGCCGCCGCCCAGGGCGCGGAACTCCTCGAGCGTGCTGAGCAGGTTCAGCTTGTCGGCGGCGTACTCGGTCGGCACCTGCGGGCTGACGTAGGCGTCGATCTTGATCGTCTTCGACGTCCTCGTTGTCGCGGAGCTCCTTGAGCAGCTCGACGCGTGTCGTCCGAGAGCGAGCTGAGCTTCTCGCTGCTGATGTCGGCCCGCAGCCAGTTGCGGTTCTGGACGAGCATGGTGACGCCGACGGCCAGCGCCAGCAGGGCCAGGCCGCGGACCAGGTAGTGGCCGACATGTAGTCGCCGTCTTCGCGGGCCTGCCAATGCCGGCGGCCGATGAGCACCATGCTGAGGTAGAGCATCACCGCGGCGATCATCACGAAGTAGGTCGATGCCGCCGAGGCTGATCACGCCGCGCTCGAAATCGCCGAACTGCTCGACGGCGCTCCAGCGGCGAATGCGCTCGGCCCAGCGCGGGGTCCTTGACGAACCAGTCGGCCACGCCGAACAGCGCCAGCGGCAGGTTGAACATCATGCCGAGGATGAAGCCGACCGTCAGGTTGCCGTCAGGAACGACGCGACCATGCCGATGGCGAGCATCGCCAGGCCGATGAACCAGTAGCCGATGTAAGTGCCGACGAACAGGCCCGAGTCGGGATCGCCCAGGCCGTACTTGAACACGAGGATAGATCGAGAACATCGAGAACAGCAGCGACACGGTGTAGATCGCCACGCCGGCCAGGTACTTGCCGAGCACGACGTCGAAGTCGCTCGCCGGCAGCGTCAGCAGCAGCTCGTCGGTGCCTTGCCGCCGCTCCTCGGCCCAGATGCTCATCGTGATCGCCGGGATGAACACCAGCATGATGAACGGCAGCCACTGGTTGAGCTGGTCGAGGTTCGCCAGGTTGTTGGTGAAGAACTCCGGCGGCCAGAACGCGGCCAGCGACGCTCAGCACCACGAACACGCAGATGAACACGTATCCCGTCGGGTTGGAGAAATAGCTGACGAAGTCGCGCTTGAAGATCGCTTTGAGGACGTTCCACTTCATGGTGATCGAGTCCTGAGTCATGGTTCGACAGGTGTCAGGATTGCAGAGGATCGCAGGATTGAGCGATCGTCGGCCATGCCTGTCGACGCTGCGATCTGCGATGCTCTGTCGATCATGACTGTCTAGTGCTCGCGCCGCCGCGTCAGCTCGTGGAACCGCTCGTCGAGGTCGCGCTCGTCGGCCGCCAGCTCGTGCGGCGTGCCGTCGAACACCAGCCGGCCTTCGTTGATGAACATCACGCGGTTGCACATCGCTTCGACTTCTTGCAGGATGTGCGTCGACAGCAGGATCGTCTTGGTCTCGCCCAGCTCGCGGATCAGTCTCGCGGACTTCGCGGATCTGGTTCGGGTCGAGGCCGGCGGTCGGCTCGTCGAGGATCAGCACGTCGGGCTCGTGCAGCAGCACCTGGGCCATGCCGACGCGCTGGCGGTAGCCCTTGGAGAGCTTGCCGATCGGCTTGCCGATCACCGCTTCCAGGTGGCAGAGGTCGATCACCGCTTCGATCCGCCGTCGCAGTTCGCTGCCGCGTCATGCCGCGGGCGTCGCCGAAGAACGTGCAGCAGGCTGCGCGGCGTCATGTCGGGATAGAGCGGGCCGTTCTCCGGCAGGTAGCCCAGCCGCTCGGCGCCGCGCAGCCGGTCGGTCGCCATGTTGAAGCCGGCGATCCGGGCCGTGCCGGCCGAGGGGGCCAGGTAGCCGGTGAGCAGCTTCATCGTCGTGCTCTTGCCGGCGCCGTTGGGGCCCAGGAAGGCGGCGACCTCGCCCTGGTTGATCGTGAAGGTCACGTCGCGGCAGGCGGCGAAGTCGCCGTAGAACTTCGACAGGCCGATCGGCCTCGATCATCGGCTCGCCGGCGCGTCGGCGGCGCGTACTCGGCGACGCGGGTCGATCAGTTGCGGCATTGAATTCATGCGGTCGTGCAGGACTCACGCTCAATGGCGTCATCAGCGACATGCGACTCGGCGACGCGCTGCGACGATCGGCACGTCGGCCGAACGACGCGTCCGGCGTCGCGGCCAAGCGGCTGCGACCGTCAGGCGAGCAGGCCCGCGCAGGCTCAAGGAGAAACCGCCTGCGGTAACTGGCTGCCGTTGCAGCATTTGCGGCGACAGCCCAGCGGTCGGACCAGCCGGCCGCGCACGGCGTCGCCAGGGTAGGCTGGCAAGCCTAACCCGGCAGTTTTCGCGTGTCTATACCTGAGCGCTACGACCGCGGCGCAGCGCGGGTTCGCCGGACGCGGCATAAATAGCGGCAAGCGAGCGATCAGCCGTCGCCGATCGCGCCGACCATGCGGACGATCGCTCGTCGCCGATCGCCAGTGGTCGTCGTCCGTGCTCCGGGAAATCGCTCCGCAGGTGGACGCCGCGCGATTCCTCGCGCGCGCAGGGCGGCGGCGATCATCAGGCGGGCCACGGTCAGCATGTTCTGCAGTTCCCAGCCGTCGGGGTCGGTGAACTGCTGCGGCAGCACGTAGCGGCACCAGCGGTCGATCGTCTCGCGGCCGCTTCGGCCAGGCCGTCGCCGTCGCGGCGCACGCCGGCGGCGCGCCACATCGAGGCTCTTGAGCGAGTTGCGGATGTCGGCCAGGTCGAGCGGCTCGCTCGGCGGCGGCGACCGGCGGGTTCTCCAGCGGCATCGCCTGAAACGTGTCGGGCATCGTCGAGCGCGGCCGCCGACGCCGCCTCGCCGGCGCGGGCGCCGTAGACCAGCCCTTCGAGCAGGCTGTTCGACGCCAGCCGATTCGCGCCGTGCAGGCCGCTGGTGGTGACTTCGCCGGCGGCCCACAGCCCGGGGAGCGTCGTGCGGCCGTCGGGTCGACCGTCACGCCGCCGATCATGTAGTGGGCGCCGGGCCGCACCGGGATGCGGTCGGTGGCGATGTCGAGGCCGAACTCGCGGCAGCGCTGCGGCGATGCCGGGGAACCGCGCGCGCACCGTGCTCGGCGTCGAGATGGCTCAGGTCGAGATAGACGCTCGGGTGCTGCGTCTTCTCCATCTGGTCGACGATCGCCTGGCTCACGACGTCGCGCGGGGCGAGCTCGGCCCGCGGGTCGTAGTCGGGCATGAACCGCTGGCCGTTGACGTCGACCAGGATGCGCGCCTTCGCCGCGCACCGCCTCGGTGATCAGGCTGCGGCTGCTGCCGGCGATGTACAGCACCGTCGGATGGAACTGCATGAACTCCATGTCGCGCAGCTCGGCGCCGGCGCGATAGGCGACGGCATGGCCGTCGCCGGTGGCGACGTCGGGGTTGGTCGTCTCGCGATAGATCTGCCCGGCGCCGCCGGTGCACAGGATCGTCTGCTTGGCCCAGACGAACGTCTTGCCGTGGCGGTCGTTCCACACCAGCGCGCCGCGGCAGCGCGCCGTCGTGCGTGAGCAGGTCGAGCGTGAAGGTGTTCTCCCAGATCTGCGACGTTGCAGCACGTCGCGGCCGCGGTCGATCATCGGCCCGCATGACTTCGTGGCCGGTGGCGTCGCCCAGGGCGTGGACGATGCGGTGGTGGCTGTGCCCGCCTTCGCGGCCGAGCAGCAGCTCGCCGTCGTCCTCGTCGAACTTCGTGCCCCACTCGATCAGCTGGCGAATGTGCCCGGGCGCCTCGCGGACGACCATCTCGACGACCTCGCGGTCGCACAGCCCGGCGCCGGCGATGAGCGTGTCGGCGACGTGGTCCTCGAAGCGGTCCTCGGGATCGAGCACGCCGGCGATGCCGCCCTGGGCGTAGGTGCTGTTCGACTGCTCGCAGCTGGTCCTTGGTGACCACCAGCACGCGACAGCCGCGGATCGATCGCCATCGCCGCCCGCAGCCCGGCGATGCCGCCGCCGATGACCAGCACGTCGGCGAAGTGGTGCGGGACCCGCTTGGGGTGAAACGAACGAGGTAGCGGGGGTTTGAATCGACATGGTCGTAGGACGTTAGCCCCGACGGGCGATAAGGCGGCGAGGATGCTGAGCCACAGTGCGGGGCGCCAGGGCAATGACTGCACTGCTTTTATACTCCGAAACTTGCGGCCTTGGAGGGCTGTCCGGGCACGGGGTTTGCATCCTCACCGGGGCAACGCGTTTTCCGTTCATCAGGGAGGCTGTCAGCAATGTCCGTCAAACATGCGAATCTTCGTCGTCAGCTCGAGAATCTGTCGATGACATGGAGGTCGTGGGCACGGCCTCCGATCCTTTCGTGGCGCGCGAGAAGATCAAGGAAACGAATCCCGACGTGCTCACGCTCGACGTCGAAATGCCGCGCATGGACGGCTTGACCTTCCTCGCCAATCTCATGCGGCTGCGGCCCATGCCGGTGGTCATGGTCTCGTCGCTGACGCAGCGCGGGGCCGAGACCACGCTCAAGGCGCTGGAGCTGGGCGCGGTGGACTTCGTCTCCAAGCCCAAGGTGGACGTGGCCGGCACGCTGCACAACTTCAGCGAAGAGATTCTCGGCAAGATCCGCATCGCCGCGGGTGCGCGGGTGGTGGCGCGCGTGGCGCCGCCGTCGGCGGGTATCTCTCCCAGCATTCGGCCGATGCCATCCTGCCCGCGCATGCGGCCGCGCGCATGTTGCGGACCACGGATCGCATCGTCGCCGTGGGCTCTTCCACCGGCGGCACCGAGGCCATTCGCGAGTTGCTCTCGGGACTTCCGGCCGACTCTCCGGCCATCGTCATTGCGCAGCACATTCCCGCCGCCTTCAGCGCGCCGTTCGCGCGACGCATGGATTCGCTGTGCGCGCTCTCGGTGTGCGAGCCCGTGGAAGGGCAGTACATCATGGCGGGACACGTTTACATCGCGCCCGGCGGCCGGCATCTGCTGGTGGAGCGCGACGGCGCGCGCTATCGCTGCCGGCTGAACGACGGCCCGCCGGTGAATCGCCATTGTCCCAGCGTCGACGTGCTGTTCCGCTCGGTGGCGCAGGAAGTGGGGCCGAATGCCATCGGCGTCATCCTCACCGGCATGGGAGATGACGGCGCGCGCGGTCTCAAGGAAATGCACGACGCCGGCGCGCCCACGGTGGCGCAGGACGAAGCCAGCAGCGTGGTGTGGGGCATGCCCGGTGCGGCCGTGAAATCAGGTGCGGTGGATGAAGTGTTGCCACTCAGTCAAGTGGCGGCCGCGATCATGCGGCTGGTGGGAAGCGCCGGCGTACAGCCGGTGGGGAGAACTGCTTGAGAACGATATTGACGGTGGATGACTCGACGTCGATGCGCCAGATGGTGCGTGCCACGCTGCAATCGGCGGGCTACGACGTGGTGGAAGCGGCCGACGGCCAGGAAGCGCTGGAGATCGCGCGCGGCAAGGCGGTGGATCTGGTGATCTCCGATGTGAACATGCCGCGCATGGACGGCATCACGCTGGTCGGTGAGCTGCGCGCACTGCCGACCTACCGGTTGACGCCGCTGCTGCTGCTGACCACCGAATCGAGCCGGAGAAGAAGCTGGAAGGCAAGCGCGCCGGCGCCACGGGCTGGATCGTCAAGCCGTTCAACCCGGTGCAACTGCTGACCACGCTGACCAAACTATTCGGCAATTCGTGAGCGCATGAGCGAGACACTGCCCATTCCGCTGCCTCCGCTGCTCGAGCTGGCCACCGCCCAGCTCGAAGTGGCGCTGCAGAATTCGAACTCGCAGGTGGAACGCCTGGCGAGCTCGGTGGCGGCGTTTGCGAAGCTGGGTGCCGAGATGTGCGCACACCAGGATCCGGCGGTGGCGGCGCAGGGCGTGCGCGTGACCGCCGAGGCGCAGCGCGCGCTGTTCGCCATGCAATTCCACGATCAGCTCGCGCAGCGCATGCAACACGTGCGCGATGCACTGGGCGACATGCACGATGCGCTGGCGGCACCGGTGTCGCCGTCGGCCGCCGCGCTGCTGGCCGTGATCCGGTCGCGTTACACCATGGAGGACGAGCGCCGGCTGTTCGACGTGCTACTCGGGGGCCTGCCGGGCGCGCCGGCGGCGAATGCCGACAGTGAGCACGAAGCGCTGCGCGGCAGCGTGGAATTGTTCTGAGGCCGGCATGAACGACGTCGGCGACAAGACCTCGACTCGATTGCGGCTGGGCCGGCTCGCGCCGGACAACTCGTTGCCCGAGCCCACGTTGCCGCAGTTCGAGCACGTCACGCGTTTCTGGGACAGCGAGCACAACTGCTACTCCGCGCGCCTGTTGCCGGGCGAGTACTACGTGACGCGTCATGCGGAAGTGGTGTGCACGGTGCTGGGCTCCTGCGTGTCCGCCTGCATCCGCGACGCGCGGCTCAACATCGGCGGCATGAATCATTTCATGTTGCCGCTCGATGGATCGAAGGGGGAGAGCGCCTGGGGTGCCGCGGCGAGCGCGGCCACGCGTTACGGCAACGTGGCCATGGAGCGGCTGATCAATGACATCCTGAAGCTGGGCGGGCGGCGTGAAGACCTGGAACTCAAGCTGGTGGGCGGCGGGCGCGTGTTGACCGAGCTTCGCAACGACATCGGCGCGCGCAACATCGAATTCGTGCGCCAGTACGTACGCGATGAAGGCTTCACGGTGGTCAGCGAGGATCTCGGCGACGTCTTCGCGCGCCGCGTGGTCTATTTCCCGCAGAGCGGCCGCATGCGCGTGCGCAAGCTGAACGCCACGCCGGACGAGACGCTGGTGGCACGCGAGCGCCAGTACCTGAAGCAGCTCGACACGACCGCCGAAGGCGAGATCGAGTTGTTCTGATGGCCGCCATCGAAACCATCGATCCCGCGCACCAGGCCATCGGTCCGTCGCTGGCCGAGTTCACGCGTCGCATCTCCCTCGAGCTGGCCGGCGCGACGCCGGAACTGCCG
This sequence comes from uncultured Actinomycetota bacterium, assembly GCA_963841395.1. GTDB lineage: Bacteria > Actinomycetota > Actinomycetes > Mycobacteriales > Pseudonocardiaceae > Actinophytocola. The sequence goes on along the minus strand of CAWJCX010000052.1, from coordinate 465,787 downwards.
AGCTTTCCGGAAGTGGCGGTGCGCGTGCGTCGCGCGCTGGGACAGGAAGACATCAGCCTCGATGAGGTGGTGCGCATCGTGAGCGCCGAGCCGTCGCTGGCCGTGCGCCTGCTGCAACTCGCGAACTCCGTGGCGTTGAACCCGGGCGCGCAGCGCGTGACTACATTGCGGGCGGCCGTCGCGCGCATGGGCTTCAATCTGGCGCGCAGCGCGACCATTGCATTCGCCATGTCGCAGATGCGCCGTGCCGATGCCTGGCGCGGACTCGAAAAGCGCTTCCGCGCCATCTGGGAGTCGAGTGCACGCCTGGCCGCCATGAGCTACGCGCTGGCACGGCACTGCGATCGCGCCGATGCCGACCAGGCCTTGCTGGCCGGCATGCTCAGTGCCATCGGCAAACTATTCGTGATGACGCGCGCGAGTCGCCTTCCCGGCGCTGCTCGGCGACGCCGCGATGTGCGCGGAAATCGAGCATGTGTGGCATGCGCGCGCCGGGCGCGCGCTGCTGACGCGCTGGGAGCTGGATGGCGAGGTCATCGACGCCGCCTGCGATTTTTCCCAGGCGCAGGACCAGGGCGGGGGTGCCACGCTCAGCGACGTGTTGTTGGCCGCCCACCACCTGGCGGGCGTGCAGGATGCCTCCGCGCTGGCGGAGGCCGTATTGCAGGGCGCACCGTCCTTCAAGCGCCTGGGCGTCGATACCACTGATGCCGCCGCGGTGCTGAATGCCTCGGCCGCGGAAATCGCCTCGCTGCGGGCCGCACTGGCCGACTGAGCGCCGCACTTTACATATCCGGCGGCAATGGCAGGGTCACCCGGAGTGTGCGCGGCACACTCTTGCCGCCTGTTAAATAGAACGCGGCCGCGACCGATATAGAGAGATGTGAGCTTCAACCTCGTCGCATTGCCGGTTCAGTCAGTGGGCGCCGGGAGCGCACGTCATTCGGACGTGGCGCGCCTGGCCGAGGCCCTGACCGTGGAGCTGGCGGGCGAGAAGATAGACCTGCCCAGTTTTCCCGACGTGGCCACGCGCGTGCGCCGCGCGCTCACCAACGACCAGGTGGACGTCGACCAGGTGGTGAAGATCGTGAGTGCCGAGCCGGCGCTGGCGGCACGCCTGCTGCAGCTCGCGAATTCCGCGGCGCTGAATCCCAACGGCCGCCGGCTTGCCGATCTGCGTACCGCGGTGTCGCGCATCGGGTTCAACATGGCCCGCAGCGCCGCGATTGCTTTCGCCATGTCGCAGTTGCGCCGCGCGGAGGCCTACAAGGGCGTGCATGAACCGCTGGCGGATCTCTGGCAGCAGTCGGTGCACGTGGCCGCCATGGCGCACCTCGTGGCCAAGCGCTTCACCCAGGTCAATGCCGATACCGCGCTGCTCGCCGGCCTGCTGCAGAGCGTCGGCAAACTCTATCTACTGACGCGCGCGGCGAGATTCCCCGCGCTGCTCGCCGACACCGGCACCTACCAGAAGCTGGTGGCCGAATGGCATGGCCGCCTGGCGCAGGCCATCCTGCGCAACTGGGAGCTGTCGGACGATGTCATCGACGCCGTCGCGGCCAGCGAGAACCACGAGCGCGAGCACGAGGGCACCACCGATCTCACCGACGTGCTCAGCGTGGCGGGCGCGTTGACGACGCTGGGTCCGGATCCGCAGGCCGAGGACATGCTGTTCCTCGGCATGCCGGCCGCGCGACGCATGAAGCTGGATGCCGCCGGCTGCGGCGCGGCGCTGGCCGAATCCCACGCGGCAATCTTATCTCTCAGGCAGGCATTGGGCGCATGAGCGCAGAAGCTACATCAGTCACGTCCACGGTGGAGGCGCGCGCGCTTCCGAACACCGTGGTGTTCTCGTTCGTCAAGGGACTGGCCACGGAGTTGTCGGCGGGGCAGGTGGAGCTGCCGTCCGTCCCGGACATCGTCATCAGCCTGCAGCAGGCGTTGTCCGACGACAACGTGACCAACGACACCATCGTGCGCGTGATCGGTTCCGAGCCGATGCTGGCCGGCAAGCTGCTGACCATGGCGAACTCGGTGGCGCTGAATACTTCCGGGCGCAAGATCGCCGACCTGCCTACCGCCGTGGCGCGCGTCGGCTTCAACATCGTGCGCTCCGCCGCGCTCAGCTTCGCCGTCGAGCAGCTGCGCAAGGCCAGCGAGTATCGCCATCTCGAGAAGCAGCTCGACGTGCTGTGGAAAGACAGCGTGCAGATTGCCGCGCTGTGTCACGTGATCGCGCGCAGATTCTCATCCCTTAATGGCGACACGGCCTTGTTAGCCGGGCTCATGCACAACGTCGGGCGCATCTACATATTGACGCGCGCCAGCAAGTATCCGACGCTGACCGCCGATCCGCTGACGTTCAATTCCATCGTGCGCGACTGGCATGCCAACGTGGCCAAGGCGCTGCTCGAGAACTGGAAGGTGGCCGACGAGATCGTCGACGCCGTGGCCGGATACGAAGATCTCGATCGTGAAGCGCGTGGCCCCGTCACGCTCACCGACGTGCTCTCGCTGGCCATGCTGGTGGAAAGAAATCGCAACGGGACGGAAATGAATCTGCCCGATGAGACGTTGATCAAGGGATTGAAGCGCATGCAGCTGCAGGTGCGCGATTGTCATACCGTGCTCGACGAGTCCGCGGAGGAAATCGCGGCGCTCAAGAGCGCGCTGGGAGGCTGATCATGCCAGCAATGGCGTTAGGGACGACTACCATTGAGAACATCGTCGCGCACGACGCGGCGGCGCTCGAGAAAGACCTGGCATCGATCCGCCAGGACGCGGCGGTCTCGCTGCCCGGCGTGCCGCAGATCGTCACGCGAATGCAGGCCATGCTCAGCGATCCGGACGTGGGCATCCCGCAGCTGGTGCCCGTGATCAACTACGAGCCCGTGCTCGTCGGGCGCATCCTGCAGATGGCCAACTCCGCCGCGTTGAACCCCACGCGCCGGCAGATCACCGACCTCAAGACCGGAGTTACGCGCGTCGGTTTCGACCTGTTGCGCTCGGCCGCGCTGGCCTATGCGCTGCGCCAGGTGTCGCAGGCGCACTCGGTCAAGGACATCCGCCCGCATCTCGAAGCCTTGTGGGAGCGCAGCGCATGGACGGCCGCGGTGGCCTTCGTGATTGCGCGCAAGTTCACCAAGGTGAATCGTGATATCGCCTTCCTCGGTGGACTCATGCACGGCGTGGGCAAACTATTCATCCTGACGCGGGCCGCGCACTATCCATTCGTGCTGCGCGATCGGACCAAGTACAGCACCATGCTGCGCAAGTGGCATGCACCGTTCGCCAAGAGCATTCTGACCGGGTGGAAGCTGCCTGAGGACGTGATCAACGCCGTCGCGCAGTATGAGAACCTCAATCGTGAAGTGGTGGGGGATGAGCCGGATCTGACGGATATCCTGGCGACCAGTTACCTGGTGGTTGGCCATGCGGGGCGCATGCAGGATTTGTCGATGACGGTGGAGAAGATTGCTTCGTTCTCGCGCCTGCGATTGGACCTCATGGCCGTGGAAGAGACACTCGAAAAAGCAAAAGAAGAGATCGAGGATTTGAGGTTGGCGATCAAGTAGAACGCGGCATTCCTGGGGTGCCTGTGCCGGTGTCCTGAACGACTCGTGTGCGGGAATGTTATGCGGCATGTCGTATAACCAATTGGAGTGGTTTGCCGACTGCGAGAGGCCTATCATCGCGGGAAATCAATCGGTTAGCGGGAGGGGCAGAATGTTATTCCCTGCGTTTGCGGCAATTCATTGCGTCATTTATGCGGTCTAAATAGGAGTTAGGGCTCAATCGCACATGGCCCAACGCATCGTCACCATCGAAGGCTTCACGCCAGACGAAATACTCAGCATCTCTGACGCGGATCTAGATGCGTGGGTATTTTCTGCCACGCCAATCGTGTTCAGGGCGGGCACCGCAGAAGTTCTCGGCCAGTTTCAGGTCACGAACTCGCGCATGACTGCAGAGCTCGCTCATATAGATGGAGGCGGTGAAGGGGTCCTTCCCACACTGACAACGGTGCTTCGCCGAATCGCGGAGCGACGCGGCCTCAAGGAAATTGAATGGCTGGTGTACGCCACGAACTGCGCCAAACCAAATCCTAAGCTCAAGCGTGTGCTGGAGCGCAGCGGCTACATGGTCGCAACTGACGTCAAGCGCGGAGAACTTTACAGGCTCGTCGAGGGATTGAGCCCTAACAAATCGCTCGAGCGGACGCGTGAGGGATAAAGTGCCAAGGTCATACGTCGGCGCGCGCGCCGCTCAGCTCAACCGTTAGACGTCATGGCAACAACCGCGGAACTTCGTGGCGACATCATCGAGCGCTCTGCCAACTTGGAGACGCTCATCGGATGCGTCATCTCCACAGTCTATTTCGGGAAAGTCGTCCAGAGCTTTACCTTCGATTTTCTTGGAGACGAATACTGCTCTTTCGCGCTAAAGCGACGGGTACTACTCAAGGTTGCCCCGAAGCTTGGGGACAGTCGCGATTTCGAGCAGAGCCTCAATCGTTTGAACACTATCCGCAACTACTTTGCGCATGTGGGAATGTCCGTTTGTGCCGCGCCAGAAGCTGGTGCGGAATCACGCGTGCCTGATCCACGGAACTTCGATAAGTCAGTCGACTTTCCTGCGCTACATAAGGAGTTCTTGGGACTCGAAAAGCCAGTCGTAACCGCTTTGGTCGAGCAGTACAAAGCACTGGGCGGGCAAATCGCATGACGTCTAACAAATCGCTGGAGCGGACGCGTGAAGGATAAAGTGCCAAGCTCATACATCGGCGTGCGCGCCGCTCAGCTCAACCGTTAGACGGCGCTGGAGGCAACCACGATGTCGGCCAAATCGATCGTTCCACGACTCGCGTCATTGGCCCTCGCCGTAGCACAGCTCTTCGTGGGCACTGCCTCTGCCTGTAAGACTCGGGCTTACCCTGAGCACTTCCCGCTAGAAGAGTTGGCCGCCTACGAGCACGTATACGTGATTCGCGTAGAGACAATCGATTGGGTGCGCCCACTAGATTCCGGCCGGTACGCGCCCCCTTTCGCCTTCGAAGGCCGAATAGAGAGATCTCTGAAGGGGCCGATGCACTCTGGCGAGGCAATCCGCGCCACAACGAGTGCCGATGAGCCTCATGCCGTCTGCCCAATATATCTCGAGGCAGGTAAAACCTATTTGCTCATGCTCAAGGGCACGAGAAGCCCATACGTGTTGCCGCGTTACGGTTCTCTATTTGTGGCCTCAGATGACAAACTATTCATGAATTACGTGAGCGCCATAGCCCATTCAGTAAGCCGGCGGGAGTGCAGTAATGTCGCCGCTGCGCCGTCTAACAAATCGCTGGAGCGGACGCGTGACAGATAAAGTGCCTAGCTCAGGCGTCGGCGTGCGCGCCGCTCAGCTCAACCGTTAGACGGCACGTGAACGACCTCGCAAGCATTCTGTCCAGATCCCCGCTTCGCCATGCGGCTGAGGCGGCGAACGCACCGCGCTCCGGCTGGCGAATCTCGCGATTCTGGGACGCGAATGGCCCTGAACTGGCCGCTGCATATCAGGTGAGGCACGACCATCTACGTACATTAGCTGGAAGCCACGCCTTACAGCTTGCCGATTCGATCGCAGAATGCCTGCCGGTTCTTTCGTCCGCTGCAACAACTAAAGTAGGTTCACTTCACGGTGAGGCGCTACACGGCTACATTGTTTTCCTATCGGAGAATGGGTCGGAGGCGCTCGGATGTCTCAAAGTGATCAGCAAGCTCGAGGCGACGCCCGAGCGATGGGAGGAAGTGTGGCAGGGTGCCGTCTAACAAATCGTTGGAGCGGACGCGTGAGGAATAAAGTGCCAAGCCCATATACCGGCGCGCGCGCCGCTCAACTCAGCCGTTAGGCGTCACGGAAAGGTCCTGCCATGACAGCTTCAGTGTCAAACGTCGGTCAAATCGCTATCACAGTTTCTGACGTGACGAAGGCGCTGGCGTTCTATCGAGACATTCTCGGTCTGCGCTTCCTGTTCAGTCCTAACGACACGATGGCGTTCCTAGGAGCGGGAGACGTTCGCCTCATGCTGTCCACACCGCAAGGCTCCGGCACTCCCGGTGCAAACTCGATCCTGTATTTTACGGTCACAGGCATAGAACAGGCTCACGCCTCTTTCGTGTCACGAGGCGCCAAGAGCGAGCGTCCTCCAACACTTGCCGCCAAAATGCCCGATCACGACCTTTGGCTCGGGTTCCTGCGTGATGCCGATGACAATTTAGTGGGGCTCATGGAAGAGAGGCGGTCGTAGAAGTGATGCCTAACAAATCGCTGGAGCGGACGCGTGAGGGATAAAGTGCCAAGTTCAGACGCCGGCATGCGCGCCGCTCAGCTCAACCGTTAGACGTCGTTCAGCGTCACCTCTAGGCCGCCCCGTGGAACTCCGCTTCTACATCGATCGACCTGAAACCCTGAATTAGTCCCATCCGGGAGTAGAGTCTGCCCCATCAGGAGCAGACGATGAAGAAGAAGAGGTTTACGGAAGAGCAGATCATTGCGGTGCTGAAAGAGTCGGAGGCGGGAGCTGCGACGAAGGAGCTGTGCCGCAAGCACGGGATCTCTGAGCCGACCTTCTACAACTGGAAGGCGAAGTACGCGGGGATGACGGTGTCGGAAGCCAGGCGGCTGAAGGAACTGGAGTCTGAGAATACGAAGCTCAAGAAGTTGTTAGCAGAAGCGGAGCTCGACAAAGCAGCGCTCAAGGATCTTCTAGGCCGAAAATGGTAAGCCCGCAGGCAAAGCGCGAGGCGGTCTCGATGCTGATGACCGAGCGCGACTACGGCGTGACACGCGCTTGCGGGCTGTTGCAGATCTCACGATCGCTGTATCGATATCGCAGCCGCAGACCTGCATGCGCGAAGCTGTGCGAGCGCATCACGGAGATCGCCGAGCAAAAGCGGCGCTACGGCTATCGGCGCATCTACGTGCGACTGAGGCGTGAAGGCTGGGCAGTGAACCGCAAGCGCGTCTATCGCCTGTATCGCGAAGCAGGTCTTCTGGTGCGGCGGCGCAAGCGAAAGCGCATTGGCCTGGTCGAGCGCAAGCCATTGCCGAAGCCAGCCGCGGCGAACATCAGCTGGTCGATGGACTTTGTTAGCGATGGTCTTGCAGACGGACGACGCCTTCGATGCCTGAACATCGTCGATGACTGCACGCGAGAGTGCGTGGCGATCGAAGTCGACACGTCCATCACCGGAACACGTGTGAAGGCGGTGCTCGAGCGCCTCGCCGACACCCGCGGCCTGCCGAAGTCGATCACTGTGGATCATGGCCCGGAGTTCGAAGGCCAGGTGCTCGATGCGTGGGCGTACGAGCATGCCGTGCAGCTGTCGTTCATCCGACCAGGCAAGCCCAACGAGAATGCCTACATCGAGAGCTTCAACGGCAAGTTCCGCGACGAATGCTTGAACGAACACTGGTTCGTCACGATGGCGCAAGCGCGGCGGATCATCGAAGCCTGGCGAATCGAGTACAACACCGAGCGCACGCACAGCTCCCTGGGCGATCTGACGCCGCAGGAGTTTGCCGAAGAATGTTTAGCGAGAGAGAAAGACGGAGTATCTTCAACCGCAGACTCTAAGTCCGGGCGGGACTAAAAAGGGTGTCAGGTCGCGATCCCCAAACCGATGCTCCGCATATCTACAATCACGATGTGCGCGAATCGTAAGTGGAGGAGGTCCTCGCCAACCCAGGCGAGGATCGTCCCGGTAGGGAAGGGTCTCGGGTTGCGATAGGTCAAACGCTAGGTGGGCGGCTGCTCCGGGTGATCTATGTGCCTGATCCTCAGCCCAACAGTGCGTTTGTGATAACTGCCTACGATTTACGTGGCAAACCAGCGTTTGCCTATCGGCGCCGGAGGCGCAGAATACGCCCATGAAACAGTCCAAGTTCCCCCCTGGTTGGGACGAGCAGCGAGTGCGAAGCGTTCTCGGCCACTACGAATCGCAGTCTGAGGAAGAAGCGGTTGCGGAGGACGAAGCTTTCCGCGAAGGAACGACTGGCACCGTAATGGAAGTCCCGACTGAGTTGGTTCCTAAAGTGCGTGAGCTGATTGCAAAGCACAAGAAGGCGTAGCGACGTCTAACACCTCGCTCGAGCGGACGCGTAGACGATAAAGTGCCAAGCTCATTCCACAGCGTGCGCGCCGCTCAGCTCAACCGTTAGGCGACGCTATGCGTTACCTCACTAGCCTCAGACTCTCACTATCCTCGATCATCGCTATGAGCGTTTTTCTTCCCGCGCCCAGCATGAGCGCAGAACCTCCACGTGCAGTGTGGATCACAGTTGCTGAAGGTCAGTATTGTCTTGTAGAAGAAGCAAAGATTCCGTGCGCGGACGTCTTGAAGTACCTCCGCGAAGTCTTAAGAGTCCCGGCGGGTGCTCATCTTCATGTGCGGGCCGAAAAGGCAGCTACATACGAGTCGATCTCAGCAGTCTTTTCGCTGATACAGAAGACGGAGTACGTGACAAAAATGGGTTACGTAAATGTCTCAGAATTGGTCGAACACTAGAGACGCGGACGTACGTGGAGTCGCCTAACAAATCGCTGGAGCGGACGCGTGAGGGATAAAGTGCCAAGCTCGTACATCGGCGCGCGCGCCGCTCAGCTCAACCGTTAGGCCGCTCGGGTATCCGCAAGTCGTGAAGGTCCGCGAAGTCATCAGGCTCCTGCATCAAGACGGGTGGCGCCACGTCCGCACCAAGGGCAGTCACCGCCAGTTTCAGCATCCCACCAAGCCGGAACCGTCACGGTCGCTGGAAAACTTGGCGTGGACATTCCGCCGGGTCACTCAACAGCATTCTCAAGAGCTCGGGGCTCAAGAAGGACTAAAGGCTAGGTTATGGAATATCTTGTTGTAGTTGAAAAGGGCAAGTCGAGCTACGGGGCGTACGTCCCCGACCTCCGGGCTGGCGCGGCACTGACACGCGTCGCGAAGTCATGAAGCTCATTCGCGAAGCGATCACCCTACACATCGAAGCGCTGCGCGAGTCAGGCCAATCCGTTCCCGAACCCGCCTCGAAGAGTGAGGTCGTCAAGGTTGCGCGGCCTAACAAATCGCTGGAGCGGACGCCTGAAAGATAAAGTGCCAAGCCCAAACGTCGGCGTGCGCGCCGCTCAGCTCAACCGTTAGGCGACCTACGCATGTTTCCCACGTTCATAAGCCCATGATTGCTGTCTCGGTATCAAGCGCGATCCATGCCCTTGCCACCGAAGTCACCACTAGTGACCTACTTCCCTTCACGGTGAAATGGCGCGCTATACCCATTGCCGTTGGTCTGTTCGAGCCATTGATAGCTGCGTTTTGGTGCACGCCTGGTCGATACTTGAGCGTACTCGGGTGAGCCGATTCCCCTCGCTGGAAAGGCCTGGAGTGTTTAGGGCAATCCTGCGGTGGCTTTTGCGCGGCATTGCTGGCTACCACTCAATGATCCAGCACCTCGAGATCCTAATCGCCGAGGGGCTCATGATTTGAGGTCAGGAACGTCGCGGGTTTGCAGAGACCATCCAAAGCCGCTCTGCCTCGATGTGTAAAGCAAAACGTCGCATTCTGAAATGCTGTACAACCAGATGTGCCGCCTAACAAATCGCTGGAGCGGACGCGTGAAAGATAAAGTGCCAAGCCCATAGCCGGCGTGCGCGCCGCTCAGCTCAACCGTTAGGCGTCACGCAGTGCACTAGCCGACTCAGCCGCTCTCTGCTCCACCTGTCCGCTCCGTGGTCGTAATCTCGCGGACATGGACGATGGTCAGGCTGCATATTGACTGGTTATTTGGATGCCCATGCCGCGAATGCTGGCTAGCTTGTGGGTTAGTAGCGCACTCATACAGCGCGAAGCGTCGTAGAGGTCTGGATTACGGATTCCGATCGACGTGCCAGATCGGCGTTGAAGCGGACCAATCGAACGACGCGCGACCTCAGCGGCCTGGCATGGGTCGGATTTTCTATGTTGGTCAAACCAGTGTCAGCAAGTCCACGGGCGTGCGCCTAACAAATCGCTCGAGCGGACGCGTGAGGGATAAAGTGCCAAGCCCATACGCCGGCGCGCGCGCCGCTCAGCTCAACCGTTAGGCAGCCACGCGCTGGCGTGCATCTGTTAAGTTCGCTCCGTGAAAACGACTCAGTACTTCGACTCAATCCGCACCCGCCCGGATCGAGCCGTGATTCGCGACGAATGGCTGAAACGAGCGATTTCAGCCCCAATTCGCGAAGTAGTTCAGGAAGACGGCCGAATCCGGCGCTGGGTATCCATTCCGGAGATGGAAAACCGCTATCTGCGGGTTATCCTCTTACCCGACGGTGAGACAGTCCATAACGCGTTCTTTGACCGCAGGTTTGTGCCATGAAGATTCGCTACTTTGCTGAGACAGATACGCTTCTTATAGAGTTTCGCGACTCTCCAGTCGCAGAGACCCGCGATCTCGATGAGAACACTATTCTGGACGTTGATTCACAGGGCAACATTTGCTCAATCACGATTGAACACGCTTCAAAGCGTGCTGACGCTCCGCACTTTCGTACGAGCAGGTGGCTGCCTAACACCTCGCTCGAGCGGACGCGTGAGGGATAAAGTGCCAAGCTCGTACATCGGCGCGCGCGCCGCTCAGCTCAACCGTTAGACCGCATGTGGAAGGTCATCAGGATTCTGGCGCTTGTAACCGTTGTCGCCGCCGGAGTGACGATTGGTGCCTGCGCGTTCCGCGTCCACCACTACGACAAGGCCCTGGACGAAGTTGTGGTCGGTGACTCAGAAGCAGAGGTCATTGCAAGATTCGGGACCCCTAGCTTTCGCGAAGCATCGGATGCGCCGTATCTTCGCTACACCAGCAGTGCCTGCGCGACCCCTTGCACACCCTCCGACGAGGAGGCCGCAGACGCCAGGCTAAACGCGTTCCTGAGCGTCGACAAGTTCCGGGAGATGCTAGACCACTACAAGGGCAGCGTACTGCCAGAGGATGAGTTCGTCCGGAACACACTGGAGACCAAATTCGGTCTCGATCCACGCACCCACGATGAATTCCTCGAGGTGTGGCGGAAGAACTGCCGGTATCTTGGTATCGGCGCAGACTGGAAGGGAGCAGGTCCAGTCAAGCCCGCAGCCCCTCCCATGGGGCCAGAGTCTGGATCCACCGCCAGCGCTCTTCTTGCGTCTCCAGTAGACCCTGTGGACGGCTTCTCATCCGGCGAGAGGCCGATGTGCTTCGTCGCCATGCCGTTCACTGAGAAGACAGAACAGTATGCGCCAGGCTTCTTCAGTGAGGTGTATGAGTCGATGTTCAAGCCCGCCATCGTGGCTGCAGGCTTCGAGCCCAAGACCGCACGGCGGCAGGGCTCCGACGTCATCCACGCAACCATCGTCAACGACCTGTTGGACGCGGACCTGGTTCTCGTGGACCTGACCGAGCACAATCCCAACGTCTTGTTCGAACTAGGCATCCGCATCGCCATGCAGAAGCCGACCGTACTCGTGAAAGCGACCGGTACCAACCCAATCTTCGACGTGGACCATCTTCTACGCGTTGTGTCATACAACCCCAACATGTGGCCGAGCACCGTCCTCCAAGACATCCCCACATTGTCGGCTCACATCAGGGGATCGTGGGAGACCCGCACGACTGAGCGTTCGTACATGGCGATCCTTCGGCAAGACGGCGCTGGCGCCGCCTTGAAAACACGTGCGTAATGAGCCGATCGCGATCCCTCGCGCGATTGGCCCTCTGGGCGGCGCACGTAGATCCGCGCGGACCACTCCACGGACGCGGCGAGCCGGTCGGAGTGCTGCACCCACGGGTCGTCGATCTCGGGGATCTGCAGGCCGTGCATCTGCCCGACGGTCAGCACCGCGACGTGACGCGTCATGCCGGCGTTCGAGCCGGTCCGCCCCCGCACGGTCACCGTCGGCGAGTAGGGCTCCTGGTGGAAGTCCGCCGCGTCGGTGAACGACGCCAGGTCCTCCGGCTCCCACGCCGCGCCCGGCACCGCCGGCAGGTTGCGCGCGGCGGGCAGGCCCAGCGAGCACGACCGGTGCATCAGCCAGGCCATCTCCTCGGCCGGCCATACAGACCGCGGAGCCGATGACCTGGTCGAGGTGCTCGACCTCGGAGTCGATGGCCAGCAGCTTTGCACAGCACGGCCAGCCTCAACGCCGACCCCTCGGCATCCAGACCGCCCAAAATCCCGCGACTTCCGATGACCGTCACCATGCCTCCGTGGTACTCGCACAGCACTCAGAGGCCGAAGTCGAGAGACGGGTTAGCGATTTCCTCTCTGGTTGGATCCAGCTCGCGGCTGAGCTCCCACTCGCCAACATTACTAGGGCGTCGCTGCGGATCCGGTACGTGGCTAGGGAGCTTCGAGTTCCGGAGCTGCCATGCCGAGAAGGTGGATACGTCACTTCGGCTCACTTCGGCGCGAGCCGGGTACGGAGGGATCGAGGGAACATCACTAAGCAAACGGACGTCCGTGCGGAACTGTTCGGCATCGGGGTCCGGGAAGTCGGACTCAGGCAATCCTTGGTTTAAGAACACAGTAGTGCAGAAATCCAAGCCTTGGGGTGCATTACCCTGCGGCAAGCTCGGCTCGCCAACGACCTGATCTACAAAGACATGCTCAACCAGCAGCGGCTTGGCCTGCTCAGGTGCATCCTCGCGCCGATCTCCGCGGTTGCCCACGTTGTTTCCCGCATACGGCGAGCCGACGACTGATTCAGGCCACGTAGTTGGCGCCGGTGCGGCATGATCCTTTGGCTGCCATCCGGCAGGCCTCGCAAGGTCTCGATCGCTGGTACTTCCCTCAGCGGGAGTAGCGCGGTTCTGAGGTCCGTCAGCAGTCTCGTGATACGCGGCCGGTCCGTGGGCACGAGTGGAGCTGGGCGACGGCACAGGGCTGTGCGGTTTCTCGGCACGTGGCTCGGCGTGTCGCCAAGCGTCCTCCTTCGAAGCTCCTGGACGGGTGGATGGCGACTCTTTGAAAGCGTCCGCAGGGTCACGGGAACCGAGCCCGCATGCCTCAGCAGCTCGCTCCCTCATCTGTTTGGTGCCGAACTCTATCTCCACTTCCCTGACCCAGCGGTTCTCCGGGCCATCGACAAGACCGCAATGTGCAGCGGCCACGATGCGAAGATCGTCGGCGAACCGATCGATGACCCCGAGCGGCTTGAGGATCCACCCTGCAAAGAGCCGTCCAACCACATGTGCGACCACGGGAGGTAGGCCCAGCAGGTTTGCCACAAGCGTGACAGGGACGGCCATGAGCCATCGGAGGCCACCAGTGGCGATCTTGATCAACGCGCCGGAATCGCAAACGAGACTGTGAATATCCGTGACGCCGCCGACGGCGGTACTAGCCCAAGTCGCCAGCTTTGCCAGCGGGGTCGGGTACCCGCGTGTCGAATCAATCCACTCGTCGATCGTCGCGTCCATGACGCGTCTGCCGACAGAGCGTAGGGGATTCCTCGTCATATCTCATGATGTCGTAGATCTGCGGTGAGCCAAGCTTCGGTGATGCAACAACTCAGCGAGGAATTGATTGCGCTCAACCTCACATGGTCGCGCCATGCGGGTCCGATATGGGCGTTTCATCCGGTTGTTGGATACAGCTTCCCCCCAACGGTTAGACAGTGTTCAAAGGCGTAGCCACTCGTTGATGGCCGCGATGTGGACAGTCGTCTCGTAGCGAGCCGCGGTTTGTCGTACCGCGTGGCCACAGCCCGGTTGCGTTTGAGCCGGTTGATGCCGCACTCCACCGCATGTCGCTGCTTGTAGATCTCCGGGTCGAACGCCGGTGGCCGGCCGTCGAGGTAGGTGTGTAGGCGTGTGGTGTTCCAGCCCCGCCGCCGTACATTCCGTGCCAGGTTTCGCCCCGCGGGTGCCAGTGAGCTGTTGGTCCGGAACCAAGGATCTCCTGCGGTCCTACCTCGCTGCGGACCGCGGCATCCACCTGGTTGCCGCCGCCGACTAAACCCGGCCATCTTGGATGGCCTGCGCCGGGTGGTCGACTCAGCGCGAGGAGCGCGCACCTCCGGTGCCTGTGTACGCACTCCCCCGCCGACATGGACCACTACCGAGAGCACCTCCCAGCAGACGGTTTCATGATGTGCACAGCCGAACTGCGGCGCCCGGCCAACCGTCAGCAGAGGTCCGCCGGATGGTTCCAGTGGACCGTGACGTCCTGTGAGTAGAACCCCGCGTCCCCGGTGCTGTAGCGCGCGTCGCCGTAGATCCGGACGCAGTCGCCGCTGCCGAGTCCGGCGTCGGAGAGCACGCCGCCCGCGAAGTCGTGGAAGTCGCCGCTGTCCTGCATGTCCCAGCCGCTGTGGCCCACTCGCTTGATCTTCACCGTCATGTGGTCGGCGCCCCCGTTCGGCGAGACGGACATCGCGCAGACGCGGTGCCTGCTGTCGCTCCAATAGATGGAGAGGTGTCCCCGGCTGTGCGGGGTGCCGTCGGGGTCGGACCTGACCAGTGACCACCTGGTGATGACCGGCGCCGTGTAACCCTGCGCCGCGCACGATGGGCGCGCGGCCTCGGCCGGGGCGGCGGCCACGCCGATGCCCGCAGCCGCGAGGGCAGCCACCACGAGCGCAATACGAACCCGTCTCATCATCGCCATTTCTCCTGCTTCTGCCGAATGAATCACCGGTCGGCGACCGGCGGACGATTACGATCGCCGACGTTGTCGCGGGTGTCGCGGAACTCGATCAGATCCGAACAGGAAGCCTGTGGACGTACCGAGACCAGCACCGGAACCACCCCCGGACCCGGTTGGAGTGCGCGACTTGGACGAGCTCGCCGCGCGGCTGCGCGCGCTGCTCGCGTGGTCCGGCCTGACCTACCGCGAGTTGCACCGGCGGGTGGCCGCGGCGCGACGGCACCGCGGCGTGGCGGAGGTGCCGTCGTTCAACACTGTCTACCGCTGCCTGCGGCCGGGACGCACCCGGCTCGACGTCGAGGTAGTCGTCGACGTCGTCGCGGCGATCGTCCCGGCCGATGCCCAGGCGTGGCGCCAGGCGCACCAGCAGCTGACCGCGCATGCAACCGAGGCGTCGATCGTGCGCGTGACCGGAACGCTCGGCGGCGGCGACGCCGGGTTCGTCGGCCGGGCGGCGGAGCTGGCCGGGATCCTGTCTGCGGCCCGCGCCACGGGTCCCGTAGTGGTCGCGATCGACGGCATGCCCGGGATCGGCAAGACGACGCTCGGCACCCGTGCCGCACGCCTGCTCGACGAGCCCGGTCGGCTGGTGCTGACCGTGGACCTGCGCGGTCACGACCCGCGCCTGCCGCCCGCCGACCCGGCGGCCGCGCTCGACGGGTTCTTGCGCGTGCTCGGCGTGCCCGGTAGCCAGATCCACGGCCTCGACATTGCCGCGCGCACCAGCAAGTTCCACGAGCTGCTCAAAGACCGCCCGGCCGTGCTGGTGCTGGACAACGCAACGACCGAGGAGCAGGTCCGGCCGCTGCTGCCGGGCACCGCGGGTTCGGTCGTGCTGGTCACGAGCAGACGGCCGTTGCGCCTGCCTGGCGTGGCCATTCACCTCGACGTGCTCGCACCCGCCGAGTCGCTGGAGCTGTTGCGGGACAAGGCCGGCACGTCGTGGGTGGCAGCCGACGAGAGCAGTGCGACCGCGATCACGGAGCTGCTCGGGCACCTGCCGCTCGGGCTCGCCGTGCTGGCCGCGCGGATCGTCGCGACACCGGGCTGGACGCCCGCCGACCACCTGGACCGGTTGTGCGAGCGCCGCGCGGGCCTGCGCCTCGAGGACGGCGTCGAGATCGTCCTCGCCTCGTCGTACGCGGAGCTTTCCCCAGCAGGGCAACGACTTCTGCGCCTTCTCTCCGAACACCCCGGTCCGGACTTCGACGCCTATGTCGCCGCCGCGCTGACCGGCACCGACCTCGGCACGGCGACGAGCACGCTCGCCGAGCTGCGCGCCGCCACGCTGGCGGAACCCCACCACGCCGATCGCTTCCGGCTGCACGACCTGGTCAAGGTGTTCGCCACCGCCCGCGCCCGCGACGAGGAGACCGTCCGCGCCCGCCGCGCCGCGCTGACCGGCCTGTTCGACTACCACGGCCACGTCTCCGCGGTCGCGATGGACGTGTGCGCGCCGCAGGAACACGACGCCCGCCCGCCCGCGGGTGCGCCGCCCGGTCCCGCGCCGGGGTTCGCCGACGCGGACGCCGCGACCGCGTGGCTCGACGCCGAGCGCGCCTCGCTCGTCGCGGGCGCGGTCCGGGCGAGCGAGCTCGGCCGGTTCGGCCACCCGGCCCGGCTGTCCCGGACGCTCGCCCGCTACCTGTCGCTCGGCTCGCTGGAACGGGAAGCCGAGATCGTGCACGGTTGCGCGGCGTGCTCACCCGACGCCGCCGATCGCGCCCGGGCATTGCAGAGCCTCGGCGCGACCTATTGGCGCACCGGGCGCTTCGCCCTCGCAGCGCACCACCTCGGCCGCTCGCTCGACGAGTGCGTCGCGCGCGGCGACCACGCAGGCCAGTGCCGCACGCTGGTCAACCTGAGCCTGGTGCATGGCTCGCTCGGCGAGTTCGACGAGGCGCTACGGCTGCTGCGCGACGCCCGTGAACTGAGTACCGAGCAGTGGATGGCGGCCCGGGTGCTCAACAACCTCGGCTACTACAGCGAGAAGGTCGGCGCCCTCGAGAACGCGGTCGCCTACTACGCCGAGGCGACGGAGGTCAGCCTGGCGCGCGGCGACCACGACATGGTGGGCCAGGTCGCCGGCAACCTCGCGGCGTTGCAGCTGCGGCTCGGCCGGGCCGACCTCGCACTTCGCCACGCCACCGACGAGCTCGCGAGCGCACGGCGGTTCGGCAACAGCAACGGCCAGGCGGGCGCGCTCAACCTGCTCGGCACCATCCACGCCGTGCGCGGCGAGCGGGCCGAGGCCCTCCGCGACCACCTGGCCGCGCTGGACATCGTCGAGACGATCGGCCGCAAACACAAGGAAGCCGAGGTGCGCAACGACTTCGGCATCACGGCCAGGCGGTTCGGCGACCGGCAGCAGGCGCTGCACCAGCACCGCGCGGCGCTGGCCGTAGCCACCGAGTGCGGCGAGCGCTACGAGCAGGCCCGCGCGCACGCGGGCATCGCCGAGACACTCGCGGCGGACGGCCACCGCACCGAAGGGCACTGGCAGCGCGCGATCGAACTGTTCGACGAGCTGGGCACGCCTGAGGCCGCCGAGCTGCGCCTGCTGGCGGAGAAGGACGCCGCCGATTCGGGATAACGGTTATTGCGCGCCTTTGGGCGACGCCGGGCCGAGATGCGGAATGTCGTCCCGATGGGCCTGCGAGGATGAAGCCGCCACGCATGCGAACGGTTGGGCTCCTCGAGTTCCCTCCTATACATACCCGACGCAACACATCACACGCACGCGAACCGGTTCATCAGGACCCGGCCGGTCGGCACCTCGGACAGGAAGAACGCCTCGTCGATCCAGACGCCCTTGCGCAGGTCCTTCGGCCGCTCGTAGATCGACCGCTGGGTCAGCCACGCGGCGAGGTTGAGCATCTCCACGCCCAGCGCCTCGGCGTCGGTCCAGTGCTCGCGGCCCACGCCGTCCTTGGGCAGCGTCAGGCCGGCCATCGTCAGCACGGTCAGCCGGTCGTCGCGGTCGTCGTGGTACGGGTCCGCGTCCTCCTCCGGGATGAGCAGCTGCATCCGCTCGCGCATCTCGTCGAGGAAGTCGGCGACCACGACCGCGTGCTCGTGGTGCTCCGACGCGTCCCGGCGCAGCTGCCGCCAGGCACCAGGGCCGGAGCGCCATGGTGGCTTCAACCTCGCTTGGCCGCCCAGGCAGAATGACAGGCTGACAACCTATCGCTCCCGGAGACCCACTGTGCCGCTCGACCTCAGCGCCATCGATCCCAACGCCGGAAAGATCCTCATCGAGCCGCGGGACATCTTCGCGAGCCTCGGGAACCGGCCCTGGCCGCGGCTGAGAGTCGAGCAGGACCAGGTCCTCAAGACGTGGTTCGTCCGCCGGGCCGAGGGCGACCTGGTGATCAAGCAGAACACCGGGGGCGGCAAGACCGTCGTGGGCCTGCTGATCGCCCAGTCCAGCCTCAACGAAGGCGTCGGGCCCGCCGCCTATCTCGTGCCCGACTCCTACCTCGTCGCCCAGGTGGTTGATGAGGCCCACCGGCTTGGGCTAAATGTCACCACCGACGCGAAGAGCACCGAGTTCCTCAGCGGCACCGCCATTCTCGTGTGCACCTTCGACAAGATCGTCAACGGCCGCACCGTCTTCCGACTCACCGGCGACCCCCGCGCGCGCACCGTCGGCACGCTTGTCGTCGACGACGCCCACGCCGCGCTGGGCGCCGCCCGCAAGCAGTTCACGCTCGACATCCCGCCCGAGCACCCGGCCTACGGCAAGGCCCTCGCTGTCTTCGGGGAGGAATTGAAGCGCCAGAGCACCAAGAATGCCGCCGCGCTGCTCGCCGGCGATTGGTGTGCACCGCTGCGGATCCCGTTCTGGACCTGGGCGGACAAATACCAGGTCATCGTCGACGCCATCATGGCAACGCCCAAACTCGACGACTTCCCCGGCATCTACTTCGCGTGGCCGCTGGTCGCCGACTACATGAAGCACGCGGTCGCAACGATCTCGACCCGCGGGCTCCAGATACGCACCCCCTGCCCAACGATCGACCTCATCCCTGCCTTCCACCAGGCCAAGAGGAGGGTCTACCTCACGGCGACCCTGTCCGACGACGGCGTCCTCGTCACCGACCTCGGAGCTGACCCCGCCTCCGTCCGGCGCCCCATCACCCCCGACAGGGCCACCGACCTCGGCGACCGGCTCATCCTCGCGCCCGCCGCGCTCAACCCGCAGGTCATCGACGACACCATCCGCCGCCTCGCCTGGGACTTCTCGGTCGGTGACCGCGACGGCGACGAAGTGGACGATGCCGAGCCCATCAACGTCGTCGTCCTCGTGCCAAGCGACAGGGCGGCCGCGCTGTGGACGCCGTACGCCACGGAAATACTCCACGTGCGCGACATGAAGACCGTCATCGACCGCATGTCGGCCGGCGAGCACGTCGGGCTCATCGTGCTTGTCAACAAGTACGACGGCGTCGATCTCCCCCACGACGCCTGCCGCCTGCTGGTCGTCGACGGAGTCCCCACTCCGCTCGACCCCGGCGAGCAACGTGAGGCCGGCGCGCTCGCCGGAAGCGAGACCTTCCGGATCCGCATGGTCCAGCGCCTCGAACAGGGCATGGGCCGTGGCATCCGCGACGCCGAGGACCACTGCGCGGTCCTTCTGCTCGGCAGCGAGCTCGCGCTCGCGCTGGCCGACCCCGCTGACCTAAAGCACTTCTCGCCGGCGACTCGCGCTCAGATCCGGCTCAGCCAGTCCATCGCCGCGCAGATCAAGGGCGAGGGGCTCGGGCCCGTCCGCGACGCGTTGACCATGTTCCTCGAACGAGACCCGGACTGGAAGAAGCTCTCCAGCGGCGCCACTGCGGGCGTCGCCTACGACCCTGACGGACACGTGTCACAAGTCGCCGAGGCTCGCCGCAAGGCGTGGGACCTCGCCGCCGCCGGAGACCCCGGCGCCGCCTCGACAACTCTGCGCGACGCGCTCACCGATGTCGACAGGATCGAGCGCGGGTGGCGACTGGAAGAGGTCGCGGCCTACCAGCACGAGGTCGACCCGCAGAGCGCCCAGGCCACCATTAAGGCCGCCAAGCAGGCCAACAAGAACACCCTCATGCCGACCATCCCGCTGGTCGCAAAGCCAGTCAGGGGCCGCGCTCAACAGGCCGCCGCCGCTTCGGAGTACCTCACCGAGCGCTACGACGACGGCACCGCGCTCCAGCTGAAGGTACAGTCGATGCTCGACGACCTAGCCTTTGAGCCAAGCCAGGAGCGGGTCGAGGCGGCCGAAGCGGCGATGCGCGACCTCGGCCACCACCTCGGCTTCGCCTCTACGCGCCCGGAGAAGGAGGCCACCAAGGGGCCCGACGGCTGCTGGGGTCTCACCCCGACGACAAACGCAGTCATCGAACTCAAAACCGGGACCACCCGCGAGGACACCGACATCATCAAATCCGAGACCGACCAGCTCGCCGGCGCGGTCGCCTGGAACGACGAGGTCAACGACACCGAAACCTGCATCCCCGTGCTCATCGCCAAGAGCCCACAGCTGCACCAGCTGGCCACCGCCCCGCAGGGAACCCGCGTCATCACCCCGGTAACCCTCGAGTCGCTGAAGAACCACGTGCGGGCGTTCGCCACTGAGATTGCCCGAGGCGAGGCCTGGAAGCGGCCCGACGCGGTAGCCGCTGCCCTCCAACAGCACGACCTCACGGCCGACCGAGTTATCCAGAAACACAGCTGCAAAATCGAAACGACGCGCAGCTAACAGCCATCGCCCCGAGCACTCGCTCCGGCGCGCGCCGTATCTTCGCGCGGACCTGCCTCACCGCGATGGCGTCCGGTGCGCCGCGACATGGAGGCCTGCCGACGATTGGAATCGGGGGGAGACGATCGCGTCGGCCTCCTGATAGGAGTCGACGGCGTCGGAGAACGACGTAGGCCCTCGGGCGCCACGAGCGCGCCGGCCAGGTCCACGGTCTCCCGGGCCGGCCCGGGCGGGTCGCCCGGGCCGAGCCAGGTGATCACGCCGTCCTCGACGGCCAGCGAGGTCGCCGTGCCGCCGTGGATCCGGCCACCGGTGAACAGGGTCCTCATGTCGGGCTAGTGTGCCGTTCCCGCCGCTCGAACAGCTCGCGAACCCCTGGGGTCGTGCGAAGCAGGTCGAGGGCGAACGTCGCGTGGCCCGGCACGTAGCCGTTGCCGATCAGCATCCGCACGTCGGCGGCCAGGCCCTCGGCGCCGAGCGCGGCCGCGGAGAACGACGTGGCCATCGAGAAGAACACGATCGTGCCGCCGTCCGCGGTGGCCAGCACCGCACCGTGCTCGCAGCCGGGCACGTCCACGCACACCACCGTGACGTCGACCTGCCCGCCGACGGCCTCGGCCACCGCGACCGGGTCGCGGGCGTCGGCCAGCACGACCTCGTCGGCCAGGCCCGACGCGACGACGGCATCCGCCTCCGCCCGGGTCGGCACGAGCGCGACCAGCCGCCCCGCCCCCGCGCGGCGCGCGGCCGCGAGCGACAGGCTGCCCGACTTGCCACCTCCACCCAGAACCAGCACGGACGGGCTGCTGCCCGCCTGGCGGACCACGCGGTCGGTGAGCGCCGGCGCGCCGCAGACGTCCAGTACGGACAGTGCGAGCTCGTCGGGCAGGTCGTCGGGGAGCACGGCGGCGATCGACCGTCCGAACAGGACGGCAGTACCGCGGCACGGGATCTGCTCGCCCTCGCCACTCCAGTCCGCGAGCTCGTCGTCGATCCGCAGTGGAGTGAGCGTGAGGGACACCAGCGTCGCGATCCGGTCGCCGCGTTTCAGACCGAGCGGGGACTCCGGGCCGACCTCGCGGACGGTCCCCAGAAGCATGCCACCCGATCCGGTGACCGGGTTGTGCATCTTTCCGCGCTCCGTGATGATGTCGAGCACCGCGCGCCGCACTGCCCCGGGTTCGCCGTGTTGTTCCCGTAGCTGTCGGTAACTGGCAGCGTCAAGGTTCAGCACCTCGACGTCGACCAGCACTTCATCCGGCCACGAGCGAACTTCCGTGGACAGTCGCCACGCTTGTTGCGGCAGGACACCGGCAGGTTCGAGCACGCGATGTAGACCGTACGGCGACGTCACGCAACCCTCCTTCCGTAGGATTTGCGTCTGCGATACGTTGCGGGACAATAGATCCACGGCATCGAGCCCTCATGCCCATACATCTTCCGTCGAGGCGAGGCCATCGGGTCTCTGACGAGGAGGCTGGAGTGAAGCGTCGAGGACTTGGTGCGTGGAGTTCTGCGGGACAGCGCGATCGAACCTTCGCCGTACAACGAACCTCCGCCGGAGGTTCAACCATGACTCCCTTGGCCTGCTAGGCACGCCGTATGCCTGCCCCGCAGGAGGTGCGTGCATGATACGACCCGAGGCGCGCCCCGCAGGTGGACCCATGACCGTGTCAACAACTCGTGGGAAGCGAAGAGTAAACGGGTTCCGGTCAGTCGGAAGGGGGCGTCGCCCGTTGCCAGCACCGGTGGTGCTGCCACCGGTCCCGACAGCCGATGGCAGTTCCTGTGCAAGTCCAGCCTCGCCTACCGCATCGCCGACGCTGTGCAAGCCGATCGGCGCCTTCATCCGCCTCGGTGCACTCAGGACGACGTTCCTGCCCAGCAAGCTACCCCGCGTGTTGCTCATCGATGAGCTGGACAAGAGCGAGGCCAACCTGCCCAACGATTTGCTGGGTCTGTTTGAGGATGGCGAGTTCGTCATCCTGAGCTCGCCCGCATCCGCAACCACAAGCCGCGGGCGGTGCACCACCGATCCAAGCCGCATCGCCGACGTCGTCGACGGCCGCGTCGGCGCCCAGTCCTCCCCGCCGTGGTGCTCGCATCGAACGGCGAACGAGAGTTCCCGCCTGCTTCGCCAACCTCGCGCAAGATCAAATTACCCACGACCAGACGACTCCAGAAGAAGTGAGACGCACATGCCTGACGTTCCAGTCCCCACCCCGCCGGACACGCCGGCCGAGGACAAGGCATTGGTCCCGCAGGAGACCGCCGAAATCGTGCCTCCGATCGTCCACGAGCCGGCAGACGTCCCTGAAAGGCCGCCAACCGGCAGCCAGTCGCCCGCCGGAACGCCGTGGTGGTTGTGGTGGGTTGGTTTCCTGGTCGTGTTCGGGGTCGATGCCGCCCTCGTGCTCGTCCTAGTCGCCCAGAACCAAAACCTCGCGGTCGCCGTGGGCGTTCCTGGCGCACTGACCGTCGTCGCGCTCGGCGTGCTGCGCGCGCTCGCCGGTCACATGGGCGCGCGAGACTGAGGAGGCAGTGATCGGGCGAACGATCCCACCGCATCGACGGGCAGCACGTGCTGCTGCACGTCGTCGCTGCCGGGATCCTCGAAGCCGTTCTGGATGCCGGTGGTGGTCTCGACGATCAGCTTGTCGACCGCGTCGTAGTTGCTGACCAGCACCAGGGTCGACGCGGCGAGCCACATGCCGCCGAGCGCCCACAGGGTCCGCTTGCTGACCGCGGCGAAGTCGCCGCGCCAGATCTGGCGGAACATCGCGACCGCGAGGATGAGCATGAAGATGCTGAACAGCTGGACGAAGACGTTGTCGAAGATCGCGCTCGCGGCCTTGCCGATCTGCTGGTTCAGCCCGCCGAGCACGCCGCCCTGGTAGAGCGTGTAGTGCAGCGAGTTCGTCGCGGCGACGATGTTCTTGCCGATGTTGAACAGCTCGTTGCCGGCCCAGGTGTCGATCGTGACGCTCGGGTCGGACAGCGACAGCGGCTCGTTGCAGTTCGGGTCGAAGACGTGCCAGACCATCCCGGCGTAGCCGTGGTCGCGGTACGGGCTGTTCGGGAACTTGTCGTCGGTGTACGGGACGTCGCTGCCCTTGCCGCCGCGCAAGCCGTTGCCCTGGGGCGGGTCTATCGCGCCGGCCATGCCGGCGCCGGGGCGCTCGGGGAACGGCGCGCAGCTGGTGTCGTCGGCCGGCTGGGCCATAAGTAGGTCGCCGCCGGCGGACAGGTAGTAGTTGGTGCCCGGCAGGGCGTCCAGGTGTATGGCGGCGCGCTCGGTGGCCCAGCCCTTCACCACGCCGCCAGGACCTCGCCGACCTCCGACGGGCAGTCGACAACGTCGAGGTCGCCCCAGCTGAGTCGGGAGACGAACGAGTGGTGCCGGTAGGTGCTGAATACGCGGTCGGCGTCGCGTAGCGACGCCGACACGGCCGCCCACGCGGTGCGCGCTGCCTCGTCAGTGGTGTGCCGGCCGCGCAGGACCAGACTGATCGGCATACCCATCACGTGCTCGACGTAGCACGCGGTGTCCACCGTGTCTGCCGCCGCCCGGGTCACAGCCCGGCCCCATCCAGGGCGCCCCTGCGGCGATCCGAGGTAGCCGTCGCTGGTCACCGTGGCGCCGCTGACCATGTCGATGTCCGCGCTCTGCGCGTCGAGCGTCTCCTGCACGAGGATCGGCAAGCGCCTGGTCGTGGCGCCGGCGCTGTTGCTTCACAGCATCATCGCCTCGTCATCGCCCGGGTGCCGCGTTGGGGACGGGATCGGTGGCCGTGGCCGAGCCCCTGCCTGCGGTCGCCATCCAATAGCTGCGCAGCGCTGTCCGTGCAAACTCTCAGCTGCCGGGCACGAGGACTCATCGTGCCCGCCATGCGAATCCTTGGTCTGTGGTGTTGGAGTCGGCGATGGCTTTGTCCCATCGGTCTTGCAACGATTGCAGGAGGCGGTGTTTGACCTCGTCTGCGATGTGGGAGTAGACCTTTTGGATCTTGTCGTCGAGGGTGTGGCCGAGGCGACCGGATTGCGCGATCTCGGGTACGCCGTCGGCGATCATCCAGGTCTTGTGGCTGTGCCGCAGGCCGTGGAACTTCAGCCCGCTCTTGACAGGCTGAACGCGCACGGGCGGGTTCACGCGGTGGAGGTTGCCGTCGGCGGCGGGACGCATGGCGCGGCGACCGAAGTTGGAACGACGGAGGTATTCGCCTTCGGCGGTGACGAACGCGTGCGGGTGGTCATGACTGTCCAGATGGGTGCGCAGCAGAGGAATGAGGAAGCGTGGGAGTTGGATGGTGCGAGCGGACTCCGCGGTCTTGGGTGGACCGAGCTCGAAGTGACCGTTGACCTCGTGCAGCGCGCCGATGTCCGGGTCGATGACGATGGTGCCGTCGTCGAGATGGATGTTGGGGCGTTGGAGCCCGCCGAGCTCGCCCCAGCGGGCGCCGGTCCAGGCGGCGGTCACGATGAGGACGCCCGCCCACGGACCGACCAGGGCTGCGGCGTTGTCCGCGACCTGAAGCGCCTCCTGCGGAGTAGCCCAGATCTGTTCACGAGCCTTCACACGTGCCCGTTTCCCACGTCGTCTCGGGCGGATGGGGTTGGCGGCGACGAGTTTTTCGTCGGCGGCGTCGGCGAGCAGCATCGACAACACCTTGATGATGGTGGCGACCGTTGCTGGTGCGTAGCCGGCCGCGCGGAGCTTCTTCGACCAGGTGGCTACGCCGATGCCGGAGATGTCGGACAGCGAGGTGTCTCCCCAGCGGGCCAGGATGTGGTTGTCGAGCAGGCTGCGGTATTGCGCGTCGGTGTTGCGGGAGACGTCGAGCGCATCCAGCCACGACACTGTCCATTCGGCAAGAGTGAGTCTTCCCGCGGCAGGGTCGATCCAGGTTCCCTTGCGCTGCTCTGATTCGAGGGTCTCGGCGTAGTCGTCAGCGGCCCTCTTGGTGCGGAATCCCGGTACGGAGCCAAGGGTGCTGTCGTCTTGCCAGTAGCGCACGCGCCATCGCTTGCCGCGTTTCTCCGACCAGGCCACAGGCCCTCCCCTTGTCCAGTTGATGTAGTCCGGTGTGGTTCGACAGACATATGGACGCTCCATTACGGACGCGGCGCAACACCTGTGGCCAAAGTTTTTGTTGTCACACCGAGTCACCTGCGACGCTGACGACGAGCCGGCCGGAGGTCCTGTGCGCTGGCCGCGATCAGACTGCGTAGATCGGCGTGGGAGAAGCGAAGATGCTTACCCAGGAAGGTGCAGGGGATGGCGCGCCGACCGGCCTTGCGGCGCAGCCAGCTTTCCTTCACCGCCAGCAGCTCCGCCGCCTGCGACGGTGTGTACAGCAACTGAGATGCGGCATCGATCGCCGACGCGGTCGGTGTTACGTCGGTCGTCTCGGTGTCACGGCCTATGAGGTGGCGGTGGTGGTGGCCGGCTGAGCCCTCGCGCGAGTTCGCGCTCATGCCGCTCGTTCTCCGACGCCAGTTGTCGTCTCGGTGATGGTGATCGGGTCACCGGAGCGGCACGACCACGGCGAGCAGCCATCTGGATCGCCGTCTTCACTGACATCCGGGCCGCGAACCGCTTCGTTGGTGACTAGCCGCAGGTGCCGTTTGCGTTTCGGGGGCGCGTCGAGGTCGACTTGGTCGAGCGGTGTGCAGGAGCGGTGCAGGAAGTACTGCCCGCGCAGTTCTTGTCCTTGCTGGGTGGCGCGGGGGTAGCCGTGGCGGATGGCGTGGTCGAACTCGACCGCCTCTGCCCAGCCCTCGGGGTCGTTGTCGCGTACCCAGCGCCATCCGGCGTTGCCGTGGAAAGGGCACCCGACGCAGGCGCTCTTGACCGTCTCCCCAAAGCCATGTTCGGCGAGGTATTCCATGCAGCGGGTGCGGTCGAAGCCGAGGTCGATCAGCGGGAAGACGTTGCGCAGGAACCGCAGTCCGGAATCCTTGGCGCGGGTGAACTCGTCGGTGCTGATGCCGATCGCCTGCTCCGCGTAGACCCCGCGCGGGACCCGGTGCGGATGGGGGTAGCCGAGGAGTTCGCGGGCCGCTTTCTTCAGCGGGGTGATCTTGTACTCGGCGGTGCATTGCCTCCGTGCGAGTCCTCGCGATCCGTCCGGGTTGAGGGTGTGCAGGGGCATGGAGACGAAGCGATGTTTGGGGTCGAGGGCGTCGGCGCGGATGTTCCCGGCCGAGACCCGGCGCACCGGGATGCCGTGTCTCTCAGCGTGCGCGGTCAGCCGCTCGAGGTTGGCGTAGACGGCGCGCGGCTCCCAGCCCGTGTCCGCAAAGAGGGCGACGTCGAAGCGTGGAATCTCCCCTTCACACGCGAGGAGCAGCACGGTCGTGCTCTGCACTCCGGCTCCCAGGGACAGCAGTCGCAACGCGGGCCCGGGAGCGGGCACCGCCAGGTTTGTCGAGGTCATGCCGCCTGGCCCCGCTCACCCACACCGACGCTCGCGCCGCCCACGGAGCGCGCCGAGCGGTACTGCCCGAGGTCGATCACGGCGGCCGCCGACGTAGTGGTGGTGGTGTGCGCGGCGATCTTGTGCAAGGCGGTGCGGAACACGAGGACGTCCTCGTGCGCGATGAGGTGCAGCGGCAGCCCCGCCTCGCGCTGCTTGCGAATGAAGTCGCGTTGGAAGAACGACCCACGAGCCACGAGATCGGCCTCCGCGGCGCGGGCGAGCAGGGCGACGTTTCGTTCGACGGGGATCAGGCCGGCGGCGCGTCCACAGGCGAGGACCTGGGCGGGCAGGTCGATCAGCTCGGCGTGCTCACGCCACGGCCGGATGGTGACGGCGATGTGCCCACCGGGCTTCAGGAAGGTGCGTAGCGCGGCGAGGATCCGGGTGAACCCGGCCAGCAGTCGGTGGTGGCCGATGTTCGCGAGGTTCCCTCGGTCGAGGGTGTTGCCGTAGCGGTGGTGGTACTTCTGCACCCCCTCCCCCGCCGCGACCGACACCTGCCCGTGGGTCGAGGGACCGTAGGGCGGGGAGGTCACCACCAGCGCCGCCTGCCCGACGTACTCGGGCGGCAGCAGCGTCACGAGCTGGCGGGCGTCGCCGCGGAACACCCGGGCCTCGATCCCGTGATCGCCGCCCACGCCCTGCTCTCGCGCGAGGTCGAGATTCGCCCTCGCCACGTCGACCCAGTGGGGTTCGTACTCCACACCGATAGCTCGGCGACCCAGCCGCACGGCTTCGACGAGAGTGGTACCGATCCCGCACATCGGGTCGAGCACCAACTCGCAAGGCTTGGTGTAGTGGGCTACGGCGTGGCGGACGACCTCGGGCAGCATCTTGGCCGGGTGCGCGGTCGACTCGGCCGTGTATCTGTTCTTGCGCTGGCCGGCCGGCGAGGACTGCGCGGTCGTCCACACCGACACCGCGGGCGGTTCCTGACCATCGGCACGCGATGCACTGTCCACAGAGTTGTCCCCAGTGGTAGGCACGATGTCGAGTGCACTGATGAGGGCGTGCGGGATAGGCAGGGTCGGCGTGTCGCCGACGGAGCTGGTAGAGGACTCGGTGGTGGGCGAGTTGTTGGCGTCGTGCGACACGGGCATGCCTTCCTGGCGGTGCAGTCCGGGTTGGGCGCGGTCGGAGTTAGGCGCGGTGTTCATCGGAGGTCTTCACCCGCCGAGCCCGCGTTCGTGGGCGCACTCGGCGACGTCGGAGGCGACTGCTGGTGGTCGTGCGGTTGCGCGAAGACGAGGACGTCGGAGTGGATGCGCCGATGGGGTTCAGGCAGTCCCCGTGCCTGGGCTCGATGGCACGCGCGGGCCGCCCCGTCATCGGGATGGCCGTCTCCGGTGTCGCTGTCGGAGAGGTTGTCCGGGTGCGGATCGGCGAGGTGGAAATGGCCGTCGCGGACGGGTGCGTGCAGGGCGACGATGTGCTGGAGGTAGAGCAGGTCCGCGTTCTGCCCGGCGGTCACGACCGCGCCCGTCGGGTCTGCCAGTTCACCGCTCGTCCAGTCACAGTGCGTGAGCACGACGAGGATGCCGCCGACCCGCATTCGGCGTGCCGCGTAGAGCGCGACGAGGTCCGCAGCATGGTCACTGTGGTCGTCGAGGTAGTGCGGCGGCACGCTGGTGACGATCAGGTCAGCACTGTCTGCGTGCCCCGCCTCCGAGTCCTTCGCGGACACCTCAGCGGCGGCCTCGGGTGCCGTGGGCAAGACGACGGAAGACGGGACGGGGCCTGCGACGAGGTCGGCCCAGAAGGGTCGGGAGGCTGGGCCGGTCACCGTCGGATCGACCGGGACGTGCTCGACGCGCACGGAGCGGTCGAGGCGTTCGACGACCGCCGCGGCGTCCCCGAGTTCGGGATCCGGGTCGGTGCCAGGGGCGCGGTCGATGACGCCGTCGGCTCCGACCGCGGTGAGCGTCGAGGGGGCGGGGTTCGGGGTCGGCCATTCCAGTAGCACGACCCGCGCGCCAGGCGTACTGAACGAGGTGACGACCCGCTCGACGAATGCCGGGGGCCAGGTGGCGTCGAGGTCGATCGGGGCGGTGCCGGCGGTCCAGACAGTCGCCGGCGTTGGTGTCGAGGCCGAGCCGCGCGGCCGTGAGCGGCCGCTGCCGGACGGGGGCTTGGCGGGGCTGACGCGGGTGGTGGTCGGCGCGGTCGGCCAGGGCCGACGGTCGCCGCCTCGGCGCCCGCCGGGGTGAGTCGAGGCGGGGTGGGTCGAGGCCGTTCGCGCGGTGCTGCGCTGTCGGGGTGCGCGGTGGGCGGGGTGGTCGGGCTGGGTCACGGGTGTCCCTTCGCCAGGCGGGTGCGCCTGCCGGTGTGAGGCGCTGATGACACCCCTGAACTCCGAAATACCCGCCATTTGGGGACACGCGTTCGTCGATTTTTTCAAGCAACTTTTGTTGCCGCTAATTGCGGAAGAGTCGCACGTGCGCATGCCCGCATTTGAGGAACGATGCGGCCCGACGACGGAAGGCCGAAACTCTCTCTCAGATCCCGTCGGAGATCGTTGAAGGGCCGCCGGATCGCAGCTGGGCGACGGCACATCACGGCTATGACCAAAGTAGTACTGAACTAGTACCGCGAGCGCATATCGCCAGCTAAAGAGGCACAACAGAGCCACCCTATTTGATCTTGAATGCGCGCATCCCAGGCTCTACCGAGGTCGCCAACATGGATCTTGAAACGGGCGTCGTGCGGGCTTGAGGATCGCCGGTACCGCTGCGGTAGCAGCTAGGTAGTAGTTCGGTACCCGTTTGGTTATCGGTTGGTACTACCCGCTGTGGCGTCCTAGGCGAGTCGTTGATTTCAGACTTGCTTCGGGAGCCATTCCATGAGTTCACGTGATGCTATTCCACGCTCGGGTTTCGAGCGCGATTCCATGCCGTTGGACGCCGCCCGGTCAGCGTTCGAGTGGCTGGTCGCTGGGCCGCACCCGGTGTCGGTGGACGGCCGGTTGTTCCCCGGTCTCCCGGCGCGGCGGGTGCCGCTGAACGAGCTGCGCGACCGGCTGCTGCGCCGCCGCTGCCCGCAGACGGTGCGGGACGCGGTGTGGGCGCATCTGGTCCTGCTCGCCCGCACCGAGGGCGGCGCCTGGACCGTCGGCGCGGTCGGGGTCGCGCTGCCCGCGCTGACCTCCATCGCCGCCACCTTGTCCGCACGCTTCGCCGGTGACCCGAGCGACATCCACGCCGCGGTCCTCGCCGGGTTCGTCGCCGAGCTCGCCACGATCGACCTCCGCCGCCCGCGCGTCATGCTGCGCCTGCGGTGGGCCGCCTACCGCGCCGGCCACACCGCCGTGCGCGAGGCACTGGACGCGCCGGTGCCCTCGGGCCACGGGACGGACGGGTTCCGCTCGACGATGCCGCCGCCCCCGTGGGGCCACCCGGACTTCGTCCTCGCCCGCGCGGTCGCCGAGCAAGCGATCACCGCCGCCGAGGCCGAACTGATCGGCTCCACCCGGCTGGAAGGCGTGCCGCTCGCCGACGCCGCGGCCGAGCGCAACCTCTCCTACCAAGCAGCGAAGAAGGCGCGCCAGCGCGCCGAGCACCGCCTGGTCGCCTACCTGCTCGACACCACCCTGGACATCGCGCATGCCGGCCCGAAGAAACGCCGACCTGGCGTCCCAGGTCACCGACGCGGTGACCATCACCACCGCCGCCGATCACCCGACTCCACTCGCCGCATCCTCACGCACTGTCACTCGACCTGGGACACGCACGGCAAAGAAAATCGACGATCGCATGTCCCCGCAGGACCGATTTTCCGGAGTTCAGGGGCGCGGGAGGACACCAGCCACCCCCGCGCACACCACCTCTCCGCCCACGCCACCGCAGCCGGCGCAGCGCCCGCAACGGCGCACGGCACAGCGCTCAGCGCGGCGGCCGTCGGGCACGACTCCGGGAGCGTCGCGATGCGCTTGACCCGTACCCCGACTCGTCCTCGCAACCACCGTCGGCCCGGTGACCGCCGGCCCTTCCGCGGGGTTGACCCGGGCCGCCGCGAGGTCGCCTCGCGAGCCCACGCGCCTGTGTGCCCGGGCCCGCGCCAGCCGGCCAGCAACAGCAGCGCACTTCCGATCTCTGACGCGCCCGGCGTTCTCCGCCGGCGCATTCGCCGGCGCGTCCTGCAGATCGCCCTGGTGGTTGCCGACCTGGTCGTGGTGATGCTGCTGGCCTCCAGCGCGGTCGCGCACGCGGATGGCCGCGACGGCGCCGTGGTGCTCGCCGTCGTGGCCACCGTCGACGAGGTCCTGAGCAACATCCGAACTGGCTGATGGGCATCCTCGCCGGTCTGGCGACGGTGTTCCTCACCCTCGGCGGTGTCCGCCGCGTCTTCGGCGGCGGCGACCCCAGCGAGCAGGAGAAGGCCAAGGAGTGCTTCAAGGCCGCCGGGATCGGCTACGTCCTCGCGGCCCTCGCGCCGCTGGTCGTCACCGTGCTCAAGGGCATCGTGGGGGCCTGACCGATGCGCCCGCGATTCAGGCCGGTCTGGTCTGCCACACGCCGCCCATCGGTCGGCCCCACCGTCTGCTCACCGCACGCCGCCGCGCAAAACGGGTCGGTGTCGGCGGATCAGCGGGAGATGCTCGCGCCTCCCGCAGCGAGTCTCCGGCGGCACCACCAGCAGCACTACCGGCGGAGCCTCCGAACAGTGCGGCTCCTCCGCTTGACGCGGAGCCGAGCGCTGGCGTTGGCGTTGGCGTTGGCGGTGAGCTTGGTCGTCCTGCTGGGCGGCACACTCGCCTCGGCAGCGCTCGGTCCGGGCACAGAAGAGCAGCGGGCCTCTGCCGTGGCCGCACAGGCGGCACCAGCGGAAGACCAGCCGGCAAATCAGCCGACTGAGCAGCCGCCGTTGCCGGTCCCGACGGTCGACCCGGACCCATGCGGATCCGGCTCCCCGTCGCTGCCGACCTGCACACCACCCTCCCCAGACCCGACGCCAACGGGGACCGGACTGCCGGTGCCGACCGAGGTGCCGACGCTGCCGCCGTGCGACCCACACCTCCCCCTGCAGCCGTGCGCACCCAGCGGCACAGCGACAGCGCCACCGACCTCGTCGACCCCGTGCTCAGGCGAGGGCTGCATCCCCCAGCCCGGAGCACCCACCGAGGCCCCGGCCGCCCCCGGCGACAGCCAGCCAGGTGCGGGCGAGGAGACCGAGGACGAGTGCGGGATCACCGACGTCAGTGCCTGCCTCACCGAAGGCATCGACGCATTCTTCCGCGGCATCGTCACCGACGCGCTCAACCCGCTGCTGGACCTGCTGTCCAAGACGCTGTTGACCACGCCGATGCCGGACTCGCTGCCGCGCATCGGTGAGCTGTGGGACAACTCCTGGGAGATCCTGCTGGTCTCCTACGGGCTGCTCGTGCTCATCGCGGGGTCATCGCGATGGGCTACCAGACCGTCCAAACCCGACACTCCATCAAGGAACTCGCGCCGCGTCTGGTGGTCGGGTTCCTGGCCGGCGCGCTGTCGCTGTGGGTAGCGACCAAGGGCATCCAGATCGCCAACGCGCTCGTCGCAGGCGATCATGGGCGGCGGCGTCGACGCCAGCAAACCGTTCGGCCCGGCGACGCGTTCAAGCGACATCGATCCTCGGCTCGCTCACCGGCGGGATCTGGATCATCTTCATCGGCATCTTCCTCGCCGGGATGCTGGTCGCGCTGCTGGTCACCTACGTCGTGCGGGTCGCGCTCACCATCGTCCTGATCGCCGGGGCGCCGCTGGCGCTGATGTTCCACGCGCTGCCGCAGACCGAGGGCATCGCCTACTGGTGGTGGAAAGCGTTCGGCGGCTGCCTCGCCATCCAGGTCGGCCAGTCGCCTGACGTTGATCACCGCGATGAAGGTGTTCCTCGCCCCCGGCGGGTTCACCATGTTCGGCCCGACCTGTCCGGGCCTGGTGAACCTCCTGCGTCGCGATCGCGCTGATGTACATCCTGTTCAAGATCCCGTTCTGGGTGCTGTCCTCGGTGCGCGGCGGGGGCGGCCGGCGGGGTCTGATCGGATCGCTGGTCAAGGGCTTCATCGCCTACAAGACCTTCGGTCTGCTCGGCGGTCGCGGCGGCGGCGGGAGCCCGACGCCTCGCCCCTCGAGCGGTGGCCGGGGCGGCAACGGCGACCGCTCACGGCGGCAACCGGCGCCGTTGGCGGTTCGTCCAACCCGTACGCCAACCCGTCGCAACCGCGTGCCACGCGGACGGGCAGTACGTCCTGCCGCTGCCCGGCGTGCGCCGCACCCGCCCGCGGGCAAACCCACGCCGAAGACGAAGTCCGGTCCGGGACGACCGGTCAAGCGGAACGTCGGACGGCATCAGGTCCGCGGGTCGCCAGCTGACGCTGCCGCTGGGTGACGACTGGCCGGAGAACAAGCCGGTCCTCGGCCGCGACGGGCAGTACCGGCTGCCGCTGGACGTCAAACGCGAACCACTGCCACCGGCCTCACCTGCCGGCGCCGGCAGCGGCGACTCGTCCGGCCGGGCGGGCCGCGGCAGGCAGCTCGAGTTGCCGTTCGACCCGTACAAGGGCAACCGGGCGAACCGCGGCGGCCAGTACCCGCTGCCGCTGGACGGCGTGCGGCGGGCACCCGCGCCCAAGCCCGCACCCGCCACCACCGGCACCGCCTCGGCCCGCGCCGCGCGCGGGAAAGCAACTGCGGCTGCCGCTGGACCTGCCCAAGCCGTCTCAGCCCGAGCCACCGACGACGCCGATCTTCAGCTCACCACCGTCACCACCGCCGCCCCGCCAGCGCGGCCGAGCCGCAAGCCCAGGAGGTAAGACCTCATGACCGCTCCCGTCCGAATCCCGGCCGATGTCGACATGCACGACCGTGTCCTCGGGCCGTTGACCGCACGCCAACTGGCCATCCTCGCCGCCGCCGGGGCGGTGCTCTACCTGATCTGGGCAGCCACCCGCGCCTTCGTGCCGATCCCGGTGTTCCTGGCCTTCGCCGTCCCGGTCGGCGCGGCCTCGGCGATGCTCGCGCTGGGCAAGCGCGACGGGGTGCCGATGGACAAGCTGCTCGTCGCCGCGATCCGTCAGCGGGTCGCCCCACGGCACCGCGTCGCCGCACCCGAGGGCGTGCGCCCGGCACCCGCCTGGCTCACCCCGGACACCGACCGGACCAGGCCAGCCGCGGGTCGTCGCAAGGGCGACAAGGGCCGGGCACCGGGCAGCCCGAGCAGGTCTCGCCCTCGGCGTTGCGGCTGCCGGCCGAGGCGGTCACCGAGACCGGCGTGGTCGACCTGGGCGCCGACGGCCTGGCGGTGGTCGCGGTCGCCTCGACGGTGAACTTCGCGCTGCGGACCCCGAACGAGCAGGAAGCGCTGGTCGCCTCGTTCGGCCGCTACCTGCACTCGCTGACCGCGCCGGTGCAGGTGCTCGTGCGCACCGAACGACTCGACCTGTCCGACGCAGATCGCCGAGCTGCGCGAGCGCGCGGGTGGGCTGCCGCACCCCGCGCTGGAGGCCGCCGCGGTCGAGCACGCCGACTACCTGGTCCAGCTCGGGCAGCAGTCCGACCTGCTGCGCCGCCAGGTGCTGCTCGTGCTGCGCGAGCCGCTCGGCGTCGCCGCCCCGACCGACGGGTTGGGCGGGCCCGGCCCGCTGGCCGTGCTGAGCACACTGCTCGGGTCGATGGCGGGCAAGCGCCGCAGGCAGGCGGGCGGGCAGGTCGACGCCGGAACGCGGCGGGCGGCGGAGTCGCGTCTGGTGCGCCGCCTCGGCGAGGCGATCGAGCTGCTGTCCCCGGCCGGGATCGTGGTCACCCCGCTGGACGCCGGGCAGGCCACGGCGGTGCTGGCCTCGGCGTGCAACCCCGACAGCCTGCTGCCCCCTCCGCGGGACTGGCCGGCGCGGACGAGGTCATCACCACCTCCGGCGCGGACTACATCGGCAGCGGCGGACGACTTCGACGACAGCTCCTTCTTCGCACACACCACCACGACACCCGACCCAGCGCCGTCGGGACAGGAGGAGGACAGTCGACGACTGGGACTACGAGGACGACGACCACGAGGACGCCTACGACGAGAGGGGGCGGTCCTGATGGCCACCCGCACACGCAAGACCCGCGGCAACCACAGGCCGGCCGCCCCGATCGCGGCCTCGTCGGCGGCCGCCGCGTTCACCCCCGACGCCCTGTCGGTGGCCGCACGGCACCTGGAGGTCGGCGGCGAATGGGTCTCCAGCTTCGCCGTGGTCGGCTTCCCGCGCGAGGTGCACCCCGGCTGGCTCGCGCCGCTGTTGACCTACCCCGGCCGCCTGGACGTCTCGGTGCACGTCGAGCCGATCGACCCGGCCACCGCCGCCTCGCGGCTGAAGAAGCAGCTCGCGAAGCTGGAGGCCGGGCGCCGCCACACCGCCGAGCACGGCCGCCTGTTCGACCCGCAGGTCGAGGCCGCCACCGAGGACGCCTACGACCTGTCCTCAAGGGTGGCCCGCGGTGAGGGAAAGCTGTTCCGGGTCGGGCTGTACCTGACCATCCACGCCGCCTCCGAGAAGACCCTCACCGATGAGGTGGCCGCGCTGCGGTCGCTGTGCGCGAGCCTGTTGCTCGACGCCAAGCACACCACCTACCGGTCGCTGCAGGGCTGGGTGTCGACGCTGCCGATGGGCCTGGACCTGATCGGCATGCGGCGGACGTTCGACACCTCGGCGTTGGCGGCGGCGTTCCCGTTCACCAGCCCCGACCTGCCCGCCCCCGACCCCACCAGCGTGGCCGCGCCGTCGGGGGTGCTGTACGGCTACAACGTCGGCTCCCAGGGGCTGGTGCACTGGGACCGGTTCGGCGACGGGATGCACAACCACAACTCCGTGATCCTCGGCCGCTCCGGCGCGGGCAAGTCCTACCTGGTGAAGCTCGAGCTGCTGCGGTCGCTGTACCGGGGCATCGAGATCGCGGTCGTCGACCCCGAGGACGAGTACGCCCGGCTGGCCGCCGCGGTCGGCGGCACCTACGTCCACCTCGGCGCACGCGGTGTCCGCCTCAACCCCTTCGATTTGCCGATCCACACCCGCGCCGACGGCCGCCGCACCGCCCCGAAGGACGCGCTCGTGCGCCGGTCGCTGTTCCTGCACACCGTCATCGCCGTCCTCACCGCCACCGATCACAGTCCGACAGCACCGGCGGCGAGCTGGCGGCGGCGGAGCGGGCGGCGTTGGACCGGGCGATCGCCGGCGACCTACCAGAGCGTGGGCATCACCGCCGACGCCCGCACCTGGACCCGCCCCTCCCCGACCCTGCGGACCTTGCGGGACCAGCTCGCGAGGACCGGGCAGGCCGGCGACCGGGCCGCGGGCGAGCTCGCGGCGAGGCTGCACCCGTTCGTCGAGGGCGCGTTCAAGCAACTCTTCGACGGCCCCAGCAGCGTCAACCCCGAAGGACACCTCGTCGTGTTCAGCCTGCGCGACCTACCCGACGAGCTGAAAGGCATCGGCACCCTGTTGACCCTGGACGCGGTGTGGCGGCGGGTGTCCAACCCGGCCATCCGCCGCCCGCGCCTGGTCGTGGTGGACGAGGCGTGGCTGCTGATGAAGCAGCGCTCCGGCGCCGAGTTCCTGTTCCGCATGGCCAAAGCCAGCCGGAAGCACTGGGCCGGGTTGACCGTCGCGACCCAGGACACCGCCGACGTGCTCGGCAGCGATCTGGGCAAGGCGGTCGTGGCGAACGCGGCGACCCAGATCCTGCTGCGGCAGGCGTCGCAGGCCATCGACGAGATCACCCAGACCTTCGACCTCTCCGCCGGAGAACGCGCGTTCCTGCTCTCGGCCGATCGCGGCCAGGGCCTGCTGTCGGCCGGAACCCAGCGGGTGGCGTTCCAGAGCATCGCCTCCCCGACCGAGCACTACCTGGTCACCAGCAACCCGGCCGAACTCGCCGCCTACGCCGACACGCCGACGGCGGTCGACGACGCCGAGGCCGCGTTCGTCGACCTGGGCTTCGACAACGACGACCACACCGTCGGCGGGGACGAGTTCGGCTCCGACACCGGTGACGACGAGGACCAGATCCACCTCGACGCCGCCTGACCAGTCACGCACCAACGCCTCGTACGTCCATCTCCCGTGAAGGGACTCGTTCATGCTGCCCCGAACACCTACCGTGGATACCGCCTGCCGTCGATCAGCCACCGCAGGCACCCTCCCTCAACGCCATCCCGTCCCCCACACTCGTCGACCGCCGCCGGGTGGTTGGAGGACTACCTGCGCGATCCCGGCGGCGTGCTGCTCGCGTTGCTGGCCCGGCTGCGCGACCTCGCCCTGGCTTGGGGCCCGATCGCGGCCCCCGTGCTCGCGGTGTTCATCGCAGGGATCGTGTTCTGCCGGCGGTGGTGGGCACGTCGCTGCCACGAAGTGTTGCTGGCCGACGCTCGTCAGGTCACCGTGCTCGCCCCACCCACGGTGGATCCCGCGGGCGGCGCCGCTCTGTGGTCCAACCTCGTCGGCCTGCTACGACCTGGCTGGCGACGGGCGTTCACCGGCCAGCCCCACGTGGCATGTGAGTACGTGTTCTCCGAGGCCGGGGTCGCGATCCGGCTCTGGGTGCCCGGCGTCATCCCGCCCGGCCTGGTCGAACGCGCGGTCGAGGCCGCGTGGCCCGGCGCGCACACCCGCGTCGGCGCGGCCGAGCCGCCCCTGCCCGTGGCCGTCGAGGGGCAGCGGCGGCTCGTGGTCGGCGGTGAGCTGCGGCTGGCGCGGCCCGAAGCGTTGCCGATCCGCAGCGACTTCCGCGGCGACTTCGCTGCCGACCCGATCCGCGCGTTGATCGGGGCGCCGGTCGGACTCGGGCGAGACGAGTACGCCTGCGTGCAGGTGCTTGCCCGACCGGTCACCGGCCGCCGCGTGCAACAGGCCCGCCGCGCCGCCCGCCGCATCCACACCGGCGGCTCAACCCGCGTGATCGGGCGTCTGCTCGACACGATCACCCCCGGCACGAGCAGCCGCTCCCACCGACCGACAACATCAACAGCGGCGCGGACGAAGACCGGGGCGCTGCACAGCGATCCGCAGACCTCACTCGAGTACGCGGCACAGAACCGCGCCATCGTCGGCAAACAACGCGGCAGCCAGTTCGAAACCGTCGTCCGCTACGCCGTGGCGACCCTGCTGCCCACCGACACCGACAAGAACGAGCTCCGTCAAGCGCGGGATATCGCCCGCGGTCGTGCCCACGCTCTTGCGGCCTCGTTTGCGTCCTACACCGAGCACAACCACTACACCCGCCACCGCGTCCTCCACCCCGGCCACGTGATCGACTCCCGGCGACTCGGACGCGGGGACCTGCTGTCCGTGCCGGAGTTGGCGGCGATCGCGCACCTGCCCACCGACGAGGCCATCCCCGGCATCCAACGCGCCGGAGCCCGCGCGATCGCACCCCCGCCCGGTATCGCCACCCCGGGTCCGGAGGCCAAGCCGATCGGGGTCACCGACACCGGCCACCAGAGGCTCGTCGCCTTGCGTGTCCCGGACGCGCGTCACCACCTGCACGTCATCGGCGCGACCGGGTCAGGCAAGTCAACGCTGCTGGGGAACATGATCCTGGCCGACGCCGAAGCCGGCCGCGGGATCGTGCTCATCGACCCCAAAGGCGACCTCGTCACCGACGTCCTCTCCCGACTGCCCCGCTCTGCCGCCGGCCGGGTTGTGATTTTCGACGCGGACAGCAAAGCCCGCCCACCGTGCCTGAACCCGTTGGATGGCGGGGAGACCGACCTGACGGTGGACAACCTCGTGTCGGTGTTCCGGCGGGTGTACTCGGCGTTCTGGGGGCCGCGCACCGACGACGTCATGCGCGCCGCCTGCCTCACCCTGC
This sequence comes from uncultured Actinomycetota bacterium, assembly GCA_963841395.1. Classification (GTDB taxonomy): domain Bacteria; phylum Actinomycetota; class Actinomycetes; order Mycobacteriales; family Pseudonocardiaceae; genus Actinophytocola. The sequence continues at coordinate 427,063 of CAWJCX010000052.1, read as the reverse complement.
GGACCCAGGAAGGCGTCGCCACGCTCGCCGACCTCCCCAAGCTGCTCGCAGATGAGGCGTTCCGCAGTCGCGTGACCGCCGGGATTACCGACCCCGTGCTGCGCGGGTTCTGGTCCTGGTACGAGGAGCTCACCGACTCGTCCCGCTCCCAGGTCATCAGCCCGCTGATGAACAAACTCCGCGCGTTCCTGCTGCGGCCCTTCGTCCGCGACGCCATCGCGGGCGGTCACTCCACAGTGGACATGAAGCAGGTGCTCGATGGCGGCATCTGCCTGGTTCGCATCCCCAAGGGCTCGCTAGGTGAGGAGACCACCCGCCTGATCGGGTCACTGGTCGTCGCACGCTCCTGGCAGGCCACCACCGGACGGGCCCGCATCCCGCAACGCCAACGCCGCGACGCGAGCCTGGTCATCGACGAGTGCCACAACTTCCTGAACCTGCCGTATCCGATCGAGGACATGCTCGCCGAGGCCCGCGGGTTCCGGGTCGCGATGACCCTGGCTCACCAGCACCTCGGCCAACTTCCCCGCGAACTTCGGGAAGGCATGTCCACCAACGCCCGCAGCAAGATCTTCTTCAATGCGAGCCCGGAGGACTCGCGCGAACTGTCCCGACACACGGCGCCGCGGCTGTCCGACCACGACCTCGCCCACCTCGGCGTCTACCACGCCGCCGTCCGCCTGGTCCTGGGCGGCGAGGAAGCCCAGCCGTTCACCATCCTCACTCAGCCCCTCCCGCCTGCCGTCCCCGGCAGGGCACGAGAAGTCCGCAGCGCCGCACGCCGCGCTGCCCGTACTCGCGCAAACGCCACCGACTCGCTGCGGGCCGGCCGCACCGAGGGACCTCGCACGCCGTCAGGTTCGACGCGCCCCGCGAACCGGAGCGGACAAGCAGCGCGTCCGCGTAGTGCCGACCCACGCCGCAACGCCTGAGCACTAACTCACCGTCTCACCCTTCCATCTGCCGGTCACGCCCCGGCGCGTGTCGCGCCGGGGCGGCTTCGCCCTACCCATTCGGAGGTGCCCATCATGATCACCAATCCCACTCGGCAGCGTGCCCTGCGCGGCCACAAGCCGACCCGACCCGCGCCGCGCGTGGCGAACACCGCTGAGCACCAGGCGGTGCTGGCGTGGCGGCTGACCGCGCGCGACAAGTGGATCGTCCGGATGCTCTGGGAGCACCGGGTGCTCACCGCTCACCAGATCACCGCGCTCGCGTTCCCGTCGTTCCGGTCCGGGCGGATGCGGCTGCGTGAGCTCTACCTCTGGGGTGTCCTCGACCGCTTCCAGCCATTCGTCACCCTCGGCACCGCGCCGATGCACTACGTCCTGGCACCTGCCGGCGCCGCGGTACTCGCGGCCGAGGACGGCCTGGACGTCAAGGAGATGGGTTACCGGCACGACCGCGTCTTCGGCATCGCGCACAGCCTGCGCCTCGCTCACACCGTCGGCGTGAACGAGTGGTTCACCGCGCTGGTCGACCGCGCCCGCCACCCCCAACCCGGCGAGCACGTCGAGCTGGCGGCCTGGTGGTCGGAAACCCGCTGCGCCCGCCATTTCGGCGACCTGATCAAACCCGACGGCTACGGACGCTGGCGACACGGGCCCAGTGATCAGCAGGTCGAGTGGTTCCTCGAATACGACTTCGGCACCGAGGTTCTCGCCAAACTCGCCGGGAAACTGGCCGGCTACGCGGCCCTCGCTCAGGCAACTGGCATTAGGACACCGTTGCTGGTGTGGCTGCCGACCTCGCGGCGCGAGGCCACCGCCCGCCGACTGCTCGCGCGCGCCTGGCGCGAGCTCGACGACCGCCGCGCGGTGCCGGTCGCCACCGCGGCAGCCGAGCTGCTCAATCCCGACGCCGACCACCCGAGCCCGGCCGACGAGGTCTGGCTCCCGCTGACCGCCCCCGCCGGTGAGCCGCGGCGAGCACTGGCGCCGCTGTGGGGCGCCTGGCCGCACGTCGCGCCACCTGTCCCACCCGCCATGGAAACGGTGGCGGCGCCCAACTCGCCGCACGCGTTGTCCCCGCCGCCGGCACCGATGCCGCCCGCCCCGGCCGGTACCCGGGCGCCGCGCGGGTCGAGCCGGCCGGGGAGTCGGTGAGGCCATGCCCGCCAAGATCACCCTCGGGGCCGCGGCGGTGCTGCTGTTCATCCCCGTCATGTTCGGCCTGGGCGTGGCGGCGATCGTGGACGCGCTGTTCGGCAGCTCGTCGAACAACGCCGTCGACTGCACCAAGCCGATCGCCGACATCCCGCCCGAGTACTGCCTGCTCTACGTCGCCGCGGCACCGGACTGCCCCGGTCTGGAATGGACTCTGCTCGCCGCGATCGGCAAAGAGGAGACCGACCACGGCCGGTCGACACTGGACGGCGTCAGCGAGGACGAGAACTTCGCTGGGGCCGGCGGGCCGATGCAGTTCCTCGCGTCGACCTTCGACGAGGTCATCACGAAACACCACATCCCACCAGGAGGTGCCTCACCGCCTTCCCGGTACAACCCGCACGACGCGATCCACGCCGCGGCCTTCCTGCTGTGCGACACGGGCGTGCGGCGTGGCGACCTGCGAGCGGCGATCTTCGCCTACAACCACGACGACTCCTACGTCGACATGGTGCTCAACCAAGCCGCCAGGTATACGGTCGCCGCCGGCGGCGGTACCGGTGATTGCAACGCCATCCAGGCCCCCAACGCCGTCACCCTGACAGCGATCAACTACGCCTGCGGGCAGCGCGGTCTGCCCTACGTGTGGGGCGGGAACGGGCCACAAGGAGGCGACGCGGGGTTCGACTGCTCCGGTTTGACCAAGGCCGCCTACGCCGCCGCCGGAGTCAGTGTGCCGCGCACCGCGCAGACCCAGTTCAACGCCGGGCCTCACGTCCCGTTCGGACAGCCGCTGCTGCCGGGGGACCTCGTCTTCTACGGCACACCCGCCAACATTCATCACGTCGGCCTCTACGTCGGCGGCGGATTGATGATCGACGCCCCCGATTTCGGGCAAGTGGTAAAGATCGAGCCCTACCGATACCACGGCGACGACTACGCCGGGTCGACTCGCCCGGTCAATTGACCATTATTGCATCTGGTGCAACATTGGTGATGGTTCACCTGGCTCGACCATCACCAGCTCACCCTGGCGACCGTGACCCAGAGCGCCATCGACCAGTGGCTGACCGCCACTCCCACCGACGCCACCTACGCCGCGCGGGAATTCCTTTACTGGGCACGCAAGCACGACCTCGCCGGCGAGGTCAGCATCCCGAAGAGGCCAATCCGCAGCAGTCTGCCACCCATTACCGAAGACGATCGCTGGACGCAGCTGCGCCGCTGCCTGCACGAACAGTCCTTGCCCACCGAGGTCCGCGCCGCCGGCGCGCTCGTCCTGCTCTTCGGGCTCCCAGTCAGCCGCATCACCGCCCTACAGCACACCGACGTCCACACCGACGCCGACAGCACCAGCTGGCTGCAGATGACCCAGCATCGACTGCTGTTGCCGGACGCGGTCGCCGCCCTGCTCCACGCCCAGCGCGAACACGGCACCGGCGCCGGTGCCGTGTTCGCCCTGCTCCACGCCCAGCGCGAACACGGCACCGGCGCCGCGTTGCTCGCGCGCACCAACACCGGACCGCGCTGGTTGTTCCCCGGCGGCCTGCCCGGGCGACCCGCCCGCGACGCCCTCTACCGCGCCCTGCGCACACACCTGCCCGTCCACCTCCGCCGCGCCCGCAGCGCCGCCCTCGCCGCGCTGGCCGCCGAACTCCCCGCCGCCGTCCTCGCCAACCTCCTCGACCTCAACATCCACACTGCCAACGCCTGGGCCACCTACGCCCAACACGACTGGACCACCTACCTTGCCGCCCGCACGCGGTCCGGGGGCAGGACCGATTTCGATTGACAGGGCATGCCACAGTGCATCCTCGTGGGACACAACGACAACGATGCGGACGCGCTCCGTCGCATGGCCGGCTTGGCGACACCGATGGCTCTGCGGGTCGCAGTGACCCTGGGCCTGCCGGACCGGCTCCTGGACAACGGTGCTGCTGCCGATCAACTCGCGGTCGAGCTCAACGTTTCACCGATCGCGCTGGATCTCCTGCTGGGCCATCTCACGACCCTCGGCGTCATCGAACGCACCTCCACCGGCTACACGACTACCGAATACGGAGCGAACCTCTGCGCCGATGGCGGCAACGGCTTCACCAACATCCTCTTGCACATGGATTCCGCCGCCGGACGCGCCGAACTGGCCTTTGTCGAACTCGCCCACAGCATCGCCACCGGGCAAGCGGCCTACCCACGCCGCTACGGGCAGGACTTCTGGACCGACCTCACCGAACAACCTCACCTGCGTGAGACGTTCGACCGACAGATGACCCTGCGGTTTCGCGAACAAATCCCGCAGATCGTCGCCAACTTCGATTGGTCCCGATTCTCCACCATCGTCGACGTCGGCGGCGGCCAAGGCACCCTGCTCGCCGCAATCCTGACAGCCCATCCTCAGATGCACGGCAACCTGGTCGATCTCGAAGCGACCGCTGCCGACGCCAGGCATACCTTCAACGCCCACAACCTCGACGACCGAACTGAAGTGACCGCAGGCAGCTTCTTCGACCCGCTCCCAACCGGCGCGGACGCATATGTGTTGTTCGACATCCTCCACGACTGGGACGACGAGCACGCCCACCGCATCCTGGCCCGTTGCGTTGAGGCCGCTCAACCAACTGGTCGGATCCTCGTCATCGAAGCAGTCGGAGGACAGCGCACCAACAGCGAGATGGACCTGGCCATGCTCGTGATCTACGGCGGCCGCGAGCGCAGGATCGACGAGTTCCGCACACTCGCCACTGCACACGGACTGATTCCCGACACCGTCACCACGCTGACCGACCAACGCCGACTTCTCGAATTCCGGCTTGATGCCAGCAGGTGAGGCAACAACCAGACGCGCAGGGGGATTCGGATGGCAGCAGCCGCGATCCCGCAGAATACGACACACTTCGAATACTGCTACTCCACCAGTTGCCTTTATCGCGGCGTGAACGGTTCGGGTTCACCCATGCCTGCTCCGACCTTGGCGGCGAAGGGCTGGCCGTCGTGGTCGACCAGCATGATGCGCTGGGTGAACAGCGGTGGCGAGACGGCATCGAGGGTGATGATGTTGTGATTGCTGGCCAGCTCGAACAACGTGTTCAGCACCTCGCGGCTGGTGGTGTGGTCCGGGTCGGTCTCGATCGACAGGCCCTCGACCTGGATTTCCAGCAGCCGGTGCTGGGGCGCCACGGTGATGCGGGTGTGGATGTGGCTGGGAAGACCGCCGTCCTCGCGTAGCTCGGCGATGTCGGCGGACAGTGCGACGGCGATCGCCTCCAACCGGTAGCCGCGTTCGATCTCGACCCGCGCGCCCCACACAACCTGCAGCTCCGCTGGTACGTCAGGTTCAGCCATGACGAGTCCTTCTTGAGTGGACGCCGTCGGACCGCCCACCACAGTGGGGTGGTCCGACGAGGCGCTTGTGACTCCGAGTGGTGTCGAGTGGTGCGTGGACTACCGGTCCCGCCGGGCACGGAGGTCAGCGCGCAGGTCGGCCAGGACGCGACCGTCGGAGGTGCGTCGCACGCGCTCCAGCCGTGGTGGTGCTTGCCGCTCAGGGCGGTCGCGGCGGCTGACGGGGTGGCGAAGGCCCGCTCGCCGTCAGCGAGCAGGACGGTGCCGTCGATCCGCAGGAGAGCCGTGTGGCGCACTTCGCCCGCGCAGCGTTCCCACACGAGTTCCTCGCCGTGGGTCACCAGCTCGGCCGACATCAGGTCCTTCAGGACCGTGCCCGCCCAGCGCAGCGGCGAGGCCCCCGGGTGTTCGGGAGTCAGCGCCACGTCCCGGCTGAGCGTATCGGCGGCGTCGATGTAGAGGCGCATCGCGGCGGCGACCGTGGGCGCGATGGTCCACGGCCAGCGCTCGTCCAATCCCGCCCAGCGCCCGATAAGCATCCACCGGCCACGGTAGGCCAGCAGCACCTCCAGGTCGGAGACGTGGTTGTCGCCGCCCGGCATACCGAGGTCCTGCTCGGGTGGGAGTGGGCGGATGACGAGGTCGCCGTCGTGGAGATCGGCGGGTGGCTGGTCGGCGAGCCAACTCCCGGCGAACAAGGCCACCCGTCCGGCGGTGTCGGGATCGACTTCGCCCGGGATGTCCACGGCGAGCACGAGCATCGCCCAGGCGTTGTCCGGGACGCGCATCGGTGTGGGGCCCAGCGACGGCACGAGCACGGTCGAGTCGGCGGGCAGCCCTTCCCACCGCAACAACGCCGTCTCTGCGTCGGGTTGTGGCGTCACGGGATGCGGCGCGGGGTCGTCGGCGGGCAAGGCGGTGTTCGGCTCGGCGCCAGCGGGCTGACGGGGCGGAACGGCATCGGATGCGGCGGTGGTCATAACGGGGCCCTTCAGGTCGGGGTGGTCGTGCGGTCGGGAGGCACTATCAGGTCTCGGTTCCAGGACGAGGGGAACCAGTTGCCCGCGCCGTCAAGCACGGCGGCGGCGATCCAACGCCGCGGCCCTGCGTCCTGTGGACCCAACCAACGCGTCCAAGGCGCAAGTCCGAGCTGCTGTTGGGACGCCGGCTGCCTCGCCGCGGCCGGCGCGCGGGTGTTGCGAGGTCGTTCAGGTCGCGCATTCGGTCAATCCCCTTTGGTTCCAACGGTTTGTGGTCGGTCGATGTGTATGAACGCTTCGTACACGCGTAGGTGTCAACACCCTGGGCCGTATGGGAACGAAGTGGACCGGTTCGTACTAACGGACGTAACGCGATGGTGTTACGTCCACAGGAGACAAGGGTTTTTTGATGTACCGCTTGACTTCATGCGTTGAAGGAAGCGTCCATAGTCATGCGGCCCGAAACACCACCGGATGCGCACCGGGGGCCGCACCCGCCCCGGCCGGGGCATGACCACCCGACCCAACACGCCAGCATTGCGAGGTAGTCATGTCCGCCAACCGCACCCTTCGAGCCGTCCCCGCACCGGTGACCGACCCTGCGAAGCCGCGCACGGAGACCGAGGAAAAGCTGTGGCAGGCACTTCGGAACAACCCCGGCAACACCGCTACCGCCCTATCCATCACCGCCGGAATCGGCAAGTCGACCGCACCCAAGATCCTCACCCGCTGGGAAAAGGACGGCATCGTCACGCGCACCGCCGGGATCGCCGACGGCGGTTCCCGTCCCGCCGACCGATGGTCCATCACCACGGCCGACCAACCCACCGACGACCAGCCCACCAACGACCAGCCCACGAATCGACCGGGAGCAGTCGGAGATGCCTCAGCGGTTGGCACCGGGGGCGTTGCGCGGCATGGTCGAGGACTACCTGCGGGATAACTCGGGCGAGTTCAGCCCGAACGCGATCGGCAAGGCGTTGCACCGATCCTCTGGCGCGGTACACAACGCGCTGGAGAAGCTGGTCGAGAGCGGCTACGCCGTGCGAACCAGTGACAAGCCGAAGAAGTACTCCCATCGCCGCGACGACTGCCGCAACAACGGAGTAGCCGTCCCCGGTTATCGGACGGTCATGTCGTCACGTGCCTCCAACGGTTCATCGTTGGGGGCACGACGGCGTTCGGACGTTTCTCGTTCCTGCGCAAGGGTTCCCGGGGTTGTGTGTTGCCCACGGCGGGTGGGGATTCCCCGCCGGATACACGACCCTGATCCGGGTCCTGGCCGTGGCCGTTGGGGATGTAAATTGTTGGCCTGTTTGATGGTCAATGACGCTGAAGTAGTCGTATGCCCTGTCGCGCGGGTGTTGTTCGGCCGCTATCAGGCGAACAGGTTGCGCCCTACTTACCGCCGGAACTCCGCACGGGTTCGGGCCGCAACGATTATGGAGCCCCTCGGGGGCACCACGCATTCGGATGTGCAACCCAAGCACGTGTTTCCATGGGCCTTCGGGCGAACTTGAACCTTTACCGGCCCCGGGCAGCACCGACCGGGACCTGGTCAGTGGCCGATCCCGGCTGCTTTGCCGGGTTGGAGACAGACACCCGAACAGATCGTTGACGTGGTCAGGTTCTGAGTGCGGCGTCGAGGGTGGGGTAGACGTTCAGGTAGCGGTCCAGGTCGGAGACCGTCTGCGGCCAGGCGATCTTTCCGTCGCCGGTGACCACCCGAATCGAGGTGTGTTCGGCGCCGGCGAAGTCTGATCCCATCAGCACATAGAACGCCGGCGCGGACAGCTGAGTGACCCCGCTGAGATCGATGACAAGAATCGGGGGACAGCTCCGCAACGCCGTCGGGAGCGCTTCCCGGAACGTCGCGATGTCGACCGTGTCCAGGTCCCCGGTCACGTGCACCACGACCGCGTCCGCGCGTAGCTCGACGTGGACCGCGGCGGCGGCGCTGCCGGCGTCCGACGGGCTACCGGAGGCTGGCTCTAAGGGCATGCGTTTCATCATGCACCCCGACCAGCTCGCGCACTGCTTCGCGGACGAGGTCGGCGGGGACCACCGGGATTACGTTGGGAGTCCTCTGGCAGCCATCTCATCAGGATGATGTGGTTGCCCCTGTGTCGTCGTTGTACGAGCTGATCACCCGGTGCAACGCCGGGATCCCGTACTTCGCATGTTGGGGGTCGACCTGCCGGGTCAGAAAGCCGTAGACGTCATCGTTCTCGTTGAAGAACGCGACCCAGTCCGCCGCCTCTTCCGGGTTCGATCGGGAGAATTCGTCTCGGGCACGGTCGATCAGCGTCCTTGCCTGGCCCTCACGGCCCATCATCGCGTAGGCCCACGCCTGGTTCGCGCAGATGACCGCGACGGCTAGCGGAGAGCCGGCCTCCTGTGCCGCGATCACACCGAGCTGGAACATCTTCAGCGCGTCGTCCGGAGCCTCTTTGTGTAGGTAGACCCGGCCCATGCGATACAGGATGCGGGGTTGGGCGGCGATCCGCAGGGCGTGGTCGGGTCGTCGCCGGACAGGGCGGCGATCACGTCGCCCACGGTTGCGAGTTGGTGGTCGGTCATCGCGGGTCACCTCGTGGTCGTGGGTCTGTGCGGGTGGTGGGGGTTCAGGGCGGGGGTGCCCCCGGCCCGAACCGGTGGGGCTAGTGGGTCGTCGCGCGTAGGGCGCTGGTGGCGGCGCGTCCGATTGCTTGGGCGGTGGCGGTGGGGTCGGTCAGCTTGTGGACGGTGACGCCGTCGAAGGGGTCGTCGCGGTCATTGCGGGTCAGCCACAGAACGGCGCACCCGGACGCGCGCAACCGGTCGACCTGTTTGCGTCCGGCGGCGCGTTCGTCGTCGTTGTAGCGCCCGTCCGACACGATCACCAGCAGTCGCGCCGCGCCGGGGTGGGACAAGCCGAGCGCACCGTCGAGGGCGGCGGCGGCGGTGCCGATCTCGTGCGAGAGGTCGTTGGCCTTGAATTCGGTCACGAGGTCGGGAACGGTGCCGGGGTGGGTGATGGGGCGGACACGTTCGCCGTAGATGACGGTGGCGGTGGTGACGGGCACGGTGGCGCGGTGTCCGGCGTGGGCGAGGATCCACGCGGTCGAGGCGACCGGGCCGCGTAGGGAGCCCATGGAGGCGGACACGTCGCACGCAATGCCGAGCCGTAGTGGTGGCGTGGGCGCGACGAGTCGGGTGGTGCGGGTGAACGGTTCGGCGGTCACGGTCGCCCCGGCGGCGCGTTGGGCGTCGGCGGCGAGTGCGCCGCGCATCCGCAACCGTCCCGGCGGGACCGCCGAGGTGGACTTGACCGGGACCCGGTCCCGGACCCCGGCGGTGGACAGGGCGCGCGCGAGGACGCGGGCGGCGGTGCGTTCGTCGGCGGTGGGCTCGCGGGTACCCGCCGTGGCGGTTGACCGGTACCGGCGGGTGTTGTGGTGCGCGCCGGAGAACACTGTCCGCGCGGTCGCCTCGTTGGCCTCATGAGCGGCGTCCTCGGCGGCCCGCTTTTCCGCCGCCACGACGACCGGGTCCTGTGGCGGGGTCTCCTGCGCGACCGCCCGCGCGACGTTTGCCAATGCTCGCCCGATGGCTTGGGTCAGCGGCGAGGGCACACCGGACGGGTCGGGGTCGCCGGACGCATCGGGGTCCGCGCCGGGGTCTGGGTTGTCGGGGTCGGTGCCGATGGCTGCACACCACCGCCGCCCGAGGTCGATCATCGCGTCGGCGTCGTCGTCGGCGGTGTCCAGGGCTTCGCGCCACAACCGGCGCAACTCGGCCAACAGGTCCGCACCGAGGATGGTTTCGACCATGGCGGCGACGGGGGCGGTTTCGGCGGCGGTGAGGATGCCGCCGTCGGTCCGTGCCAGCAACAGCGCGGCGGTGTGCGCGGCGCCCGCTTTGGTCATCTGCGGTGCGCGGGCGGGGTCGGTGGCGTCGGTGTCGGCGAGGATCAGGTTCGTGGCGGACGCGCGCAACCAGTGCCGGTCGTCGGGTCGGCGGCGGATCTGCGCGGCTTCCATGCGCGGTTCTTCCAGCAGCATGGCGGCCTCGACCACGGCGGGCGGCGCGTCGTCGGGGGGTTTCCAGGCGGTGTGTTTGGCGTGTCCGCATTCGTGGGTGAGCAGTCCCCAGGTGGTGGCGTAGCGGGCGCGGTCGGACAGGTTGGCGGGGTTGACGGTCGCGGGGTCCACTCCGAGGTGGACGCCGTCGACCTCGATCAGCGCGCGGGCGGGGTAGAAACACGCCGGGGCACCCCCGCCCGCACCGGGCGCAATGCTGACCAGCAGGTCCTCGCGGTCGGCGATCACCTCGACCTCGTCCACGAGCGCGGCGGACAGGGTCAGCCATACGGGGCGGGCGGGGAACACGGCGGCACCGGTCGCGTCGGGGTCGGCTACCAGGTGGGTGGTCATCGCGAGTGTCCTTTCGGGACGGTGGCAGGCAGGCGGGTTGGGGTCAGATGCGGGCACCGAGTGCCAGGGGTGCCACGGTGGTGCCGAACACGGCCTTCACGGTGGAGGCGACGACCTCGCGGTCCTCTTCCGGCGCGATGCCCACGAGGTTCCCGGCGGCGGCTTCCGCCCCGACCACGCCCGCGATCTTCTGGAACGCGATCAACTCCCGAAGCTGCGGTGCCCACCCGATTTCACCGTTGGCCTGTCGGGTGGCGAGGTTGCGGGCGACCTTGACCGCCCGCCTGTCGATCTTGAGTTGGGCGGCGAGGTCGTAGTCGGTGACCACGTGGATCTGCGCGGAGAACCGCGACGACAGGGCGTCGGTGAGGATCGCGCCGTGCACACCGGGGTTGTGTCCGGCGACCACGTAGAACCCCGGCGCGGCGTCCACGACCTCGCCGCCGTTGGCCTTGATCACGATCTGGCGGCGGCCGTCCATCGCGGGGTAGACCACCGCGAGCACGGTCGGCGCGATCAGGGTGGCATCGTCGATGAACAGCGGCACACCCTCACGCATCGCGCGGACCAGTGGACCGTGCACGAACACGTAGCGGCCGTCGTCGGTCTGGGTGTACTCGCCCACGAAGTCGGCGACCGTGGTGTCCCCGTCGCCCTGAACCGTCAACAGATCCGGGAAGGCGGCCTCGACCACCGAGGTCTTCCCCGTGCCCGGCGGCCCGTACAACAGGGCGGCGACCCCCGCGTCCCGGAACCGGTGCAACGCGGTCACATCCGGCATCCCCGCCAGCTTCCGGGGGTGATAGTCCATGCCGTTCGGGCGTTTCACCGGACCGGTCACCACACCCGCAGACCCGGCGGCGGTGCCATCCGTCGCGGGCCCATCCGTCGCGGGCAGGGCGGGTTTGGTGGGCACCGTGGCGGCGGGTGTCGTCTTCGGGCGGGTGGGGCGCGGTGTGCTGGGCCGTGCGGGTGCGGGCGTGGTGGTGGGGCGCGGTGTGCTGGGCCGTGCGGGTGCGGGCGTGGCGGTGGGGGCGGCGACAACGGACGCGGACGCCCGGTATTTCAGCGGTGCGCTGGACGTGATCCACGCGTGTCCCTGCAGGGCGAGGGCTTTCAATGCGTTGCCGACCGCGCCCGACGAGCGGTTCAGGGTGTCCGCGATCCAGCGTGGTGTCAGGTCGCTACCCGAGTTGTCGGCGAGGACCCGCGCGACCATCGCGCGCAATTCGCCGTTGCGCAGTCGGGTTGTCGTCGCACCACCCGCCGGGGTGGTGGTCGGTGCGGCGGGTGCCGTGGCGGGCGGGGTGGGCGTGGTCATCGCGGGCGTTCCCTTCGGGGTGTACGGGGGCAGTTGGCTCCCCGTTTTCGACATGGCTCGCGCCGGGCGTGGTATTCGGTGTGATTTCCGGTTTCCCCGGTGACAATTCAATTATGACTCTGCGCGGCGCGTCATGCAATAGGTTTAGCAGCTCATTTTCAAGACTCTTTTCCGAATTGGCTACCGCCACCCGTTTCGGAATTGCGCGGGTGCGCGTCCCCGCAGTTCCGACTCGTCACGTTTCCGCAGGCCAGCGGCCGAGAGCCGACCCGTCAGAGCCCCGGAAGCCGGCTGCGAATAGGCAATAATAAGAAGGGAGCTGAGGAGCAGTTAAGGGAGGGAATTGAGAAAGAATGAATGCAGTCGAAGGGAGGCTGGTCACCGCGGAGCCGACCGTGACCCAGCTAGCCGGCCACCTGCCCCCCGATGTGTTCACCGACTTGTGGCCAAGCGAGTCTGGGATACCCGCGGATCCCCTCATAAGCCCCTTGAGCAGTGTCTTTGCCGAGCCGAGGGGGTGGCGCTCTAACAGGACCCCCAACCTGATCCCCCGTATGACCCCCCGTAGGAACCCCCAACGGAAGTAACCGTGCGCGTAGGCGATCTTCATTGATCCTACGGAGAGTAGCCGCTGTGTCCGCGGGCGACCGGGCGATGGTTCCGCCGTTCTCGTGGTACATCGAGGCGGCACGCCGCGTCGAGTAGAGATGGTCTTCATAGCCAACCGGTGTCTATTGGGGCGAACGAAGCGGGCGAATCATTGTGCTGATGATAGCATTTTGAGCGCATGGGCAGAAATCCGATGTGATCGCAGCGGTTCATTTGCCGGGAGACATGAAAAGGTCTTTTCATCTCCTCCAGCCGAGTATTTGTTGACTTGACGGCCGGTCGCGGACATGGTGCGGTACCCGGCTTTCGACGAGGTGCCCTGGTTCGAATCTTCCGGCGAACCTGGTTGCTTTCCACCCCACGCGGCACCCTCACCCCGCACGCGGCGGCCGGCCTGGCGTTCAGCTCGGTGTTGGGGGCCGGTTTCATCCGGCGCGGCCGTGCCTGAGGTCGGGCCGCGACGGGTCGGCGAAGAGGTCATGGCGGCCGAGCAGCCTCTCGGCCAGGTCCACGGTGTGTTGGGTGGGCCGTTCGTCGATCTCCGCCAGCCGGGTGGTGAGCAGGGTCAGGGTGCGTGGGATGGTGTCGAGCTGGCCGAGGCGTTCCTGCAGTCGCATGATGTCGCGGTAGACCAGTTCGTTGTGCGGGTCGAATGCGCGTGCGATCTCCAGCAGGTCGAGTGTCTGCTGTGGGTCTTGGGCTACCAGAGCGCGGGCGAGTGCGGCCACGGCGTCGACCGCGTCGCGGCGGATGGCCTCGCGGGCGGTCTCGATCCAGTCGGTGATCATGCCGTCGGCGAGCGGGCCGCGGTAGCTGTCGACAATGGACCGGTACGCCTCGATCCGCTGCTGATCGTTAGCGGCGGCCCGGCGGGTTGCCACGGCGGCGGCAAAGGACCAGTAGTCGACCTCCACCAGGTTCGGGTCCAAGCGGTAACGGCCCTCGCCGGCGAGCACCACGTCGGACACCACGCCATCAGTGGCGCCGGCCAGGGCACGGCGGATGCGGCTGAGACTGGTGTTCATCGCGTTGGTGGTGTTCGCCGGTGAGCTCGTGGCCCACAGCGCGAGGAGCGCCTCTCGGGTGGCGCCGTCAGGGTGCACGGCCAAGAACACCAGCAACTCCCGGAGCCGGGGCTGAAACGCCGAGGTGATCTCGCGCTCGACCATGCTGTTGTCGCTGTCCGGCGCCGTTGGACGCCACCACACCTGCGGCGGACCCAGCACGCTGATCCGCAGCGGAGCGAACGGCGCCTCGCGACCCGTGTTGTCGTGACCTCGCGGTCCGTCGTCAGCTGGCTGGTCGCCTGGCTGGTTGTCTGCCGTCTGGTTGTCTGCCGCGGGCTCGGGAGCGATGGTCATGCGCGGTGGAGCGGGCGAGACCACAGACGGGGGAACGGGGCCGAGGATTTCCAGTGCGCGGTCGCCGGGGCGGTCGTGGGCTGTGTCCGCGAGCGTCGAGCACCCGTCCTCGTCCCCTCTGATCTCGTGTCGTGAGTGCACTGCGGACGGGCTGGGGCCGGTGGTCCCATGTCCGGATCCGGTGTGGTGATCCGCGTTGCGCAACAGGGCCAGCAGGTCGGCGGTGTGATCCTCGCCGAGCCGGAACACGCGGGTGCCGCGCAAGGGCTCGCCGATTCCGGGGCTGGTGGTGGAGATGGTGCCGTCGTCGCGGACGTAGGCGGTCACACCCGGCGGCCATTGGCCCAGCAGTAGTCCAGTGACGCCGACGGTCGACCCGTTGTCGAGCACTGCCTGCAGCCGTCGGGCCTGCCGTCCGGGTGTGCGGGCCACAAGCACGACAGGGCTCCATGTCCGGCCGGTGGGCAGTGGCCGACCGGCGCGCACCAGGGTCTCGGATTCCAGAACGTCCAGGGCGGCGTCAAGGTCGGCCGCGACATGCAGGCCCGCGGGGCTGGGCGTCGACTGCGCGCGCCGGCCGAGTAGTGCCGCGAGGTCCTCGACCGGCACGATGATCGTGGAGGATCCGCCTTGGGTTGCGGGCGTCACCGACGTCACCGATGTCGCCGGAGTTGCGGTCGGTTTCGTCGTCAGGGCGGTGAGGAGCAGCGCGCGTATCGCGGCGGGAGCGCCGGGGCCGAGCAGGCCGAGGCCGTGGGTGGCGGCCAGGTCCAGTGCTATCTCGTGACCGTCCCGCACACCGACTGACAGGCCCGGTGCCCTGTCGTTCACCGACTCGTGATCCGGCTCGCTGTCGCGTCGTCGCTCGCCGTCGAGGTCGCTGTCGAGGTCATCGTCGAGATCGTTGTGGTTGGCGCGGCGGTGAGCGAGTCTCAGCTGGTAGACCGCCGGGGCCACGGGTAGGTCGCTGCGGTCGCCGCTGCCGGGCCGGTAGCGGCGACGGTTGCGGCGGCGGGCGATGACCAGGGCGGTGCTGACGGCCGAGGCCAGGCCGAGCCCGACGAACAGCTCCTCGCCCCAACTGAATCCGGGACCTGCGGGGGTGTTCGCGCTCGGCGGCGCCTGGGCGGTCTGGGGAGAAGAGTGCGGCTTGGTCGGTGGCGGTGTCGTCGAGGGACCTGATGTGGTGGAAGGCGCCGGTGTGGCGGGGCTGCTCGGTGGCGGTGTCGAGGTCGGTGGGGGTGTCAAGGGCGCCGGCTGCGGTGGTGCGGGTGGTGTGACGGGTGCCGCGGGCATGGTGGCGTCATCGGGCAGGGTCATCTGTTCACCGGGAAAGACCAGGCCGGGGTGGGTGAATGTGGCGCCGCCTGGTTGTGTTTTGCCCTTGTTGAGTGCGTAGATCTCCGGCCAGCGGTTGCCGTCGCCGAGGGTGCGTTCCGCCATCCGCCACAGGGAATCGTGCACGCCAGTCGTGGGGACGTACGGGAGTACCACGGCCGATGTCGCGCGAGCCGGCTGCCCGATCGCACCACGCGCGGCCAAATCGGGATCGGCTGCAGTGGTCGGCGCGGTGACCACCGCCCGTGGGTTGTCCGCAGGTCCAGCGGCCGCGAGCGGGGCTGGGACGGAGACCAGCACGGTACCCACGAGTACCGCGGCGATCCGCCGTAGCGGTCCGGCTGCCGACAGGTCGGGGATGCGCGTCGAGTGGGCGAGACCGGCTGCGAATCGGGCAGCATCGACGACGAACGCCGCCCACGCCAGCCAGCTCACGCAGGCCAGGACGTCGAGGACGAACGTGGCGGTCATCGGCTGCGCCAGGACTCGCTCGAGATCTGCCCACGAGGGCACGTGATTCGGCAGCGGCCAGCCGATGAAGTGCCACAACGTCCACGGGAGACCCACAAGGAGCCCCGTCAGCGCCGTGGTCGCGCCCGCACGCCTCGCCAACGAACGGATTATTCCAAGCGCGTAAGCCTGCCCACTCGGCGCTGGGGCGAGCCTGTTCATGTCACGGCGTGGCGGTGACATGCGCATGGACGGTCGACGGCGAACTGGCCGGGTCTGACGCGGTCGTCGCCGGCGCTTCCGTTGGTGTCCTCGAGGACGCGCGAGCCTTGCCCGGCCGGGCCGGTTTGCGCTTGGCACGCGTGGGTTTCCGGTTCGTGAGCCATCGTGTGAGGTCGACCGGGCTTACTTCGGTGAAGCGCGCCAGCTCCGGAATGTCGATCACGGCCTGGGCTTCGGCCAGCGCGTCGCCGAGTTGTCGTTCGACGTCCGCGAGTTGGTCGGCGATCGTCGCGTGGCGACCGGCAAGCTCACCGATGCGCTGTGCGGCGGCGGATCTCGTGGCGCTGCGGGCGATGTCGGCTTCCTCGACGCGACGCCGGATCTCGTCACTCATCGTCATAGTGATCTCCCTTCTCACGCGCGGCATATCGCTGCGATTCATGATCCTTGTTGCGGATGAGCGTGCGCTTCGCCGTGGACAGTGAGGGAATCGACACCGACCAGGCCCAGTAGTTGGGTTGGGTAGGCGGCGGTGACGGTGACCGTCACGGTGTCGTCGTCGACCGTCACCGTTCCGGTCGCGCCCTCGGCGGTCAGCTGCGCGTGCGCGTCGTTCTCCGCTTGCGCCGGTAGCAGGCGCAGGGTGCCGTCTCGCCGATAGGCGGCGAGGTCGATTGCCTGAGCGCCGGCGCGAGCAGCGGACTCGGCCTGACCGGTGGCTCGCACCTTCGCACCGAGCGCGAGTCCACCGTCGAGAGTCAGGCCCGCCAAGGCGAGTGCGGCGGCGAGGAACACGAGGACGAACGCGCTCAGCTGCCCGTCGTCGCGACACCACCAGGCCCTCACCCCGCCCACGCCAGCATCCCCGTCGGGTCCCACGCCGGTCCTCATCGCAGCCTCGCGGTGTCCGGAGTGGAGCGCCAGGTGTCCACCGGCTCGATGGCGCTGGCCGACAGGCGCTTGCCGCCGGAAACGCCGAGGAACAGCGCATCGCCGAAGTCGACGTCACACGACACAGTCACCCGCACAGCGCCACCCGGTCGCAGCCCGTCTGTCGCAGTGCGAACCGCCAGAGAGCGGCACACCACCCCGGCCGCGGACAGCGCTGCGCCGGCGGTGGACTGGGCGGCCGCGGTCGCGGCGGCGGGTGTGCGTTCGATGCTCGCGGCGCGAGCGGCCTGGTGTGCGGTGTCGTCGAGGCGGATGCGGGCGTCCACACCCCGGTGGATGACCACGGCGACGAACACCAGCAGCATGACCAAGAACGGCGCGACGATGGAGACCTCCGCCGCGACCGACCCGTGGTCCGCACGCCACCATGCGGTGCACTGGCGGAGGGAGTCTCGCGGCCTCATCGCAAGCTCACCGCGACCGGTCCTTCGATCCGCTCCACGGCGCCCGCGGCTTCGGCGTGTACACGCAACTCGAGGAACGGGACCACAGAAGAGGCGACGCCGTCGATGTCCACAGTGGCCTGCTCGGGCGAGCGTGTGGCGTGCACCGCGGTGTCGGTGAGCGATCCGCCGTCGAGTCGCCGCAGGAACTCTCGCGCGCGGTCCGTGCCCGCGCCGGCGGTGCCTCCTTGGACGCGTGCGGCGGCGAGTCCTTGCGCAGCTGCAGCCTGTGCGACGTGTGTCGCGTGGCTCCACAGGGCGAACTGCACGACACCCAGCAGGATCAGCAGCAGCAGAGGTGTCGCGATCGCGAGTTCCGCGCTCATGGAACCACGCTCCGCATCAGCATGCCGAGATCGATCCCCAGGTCGATGTCGTTCGCCTTGGCGGTGACCTTGGCGACGATGATCGTGATGACGACAATCGCGCCCAGCACCAGCAGGGCGGTCACGAGCACCGCCTCCGACGCGTAGCCGCCCTCGGGGTTCGCATTGACCTTGCGCCAGCGGTCCTTGACACCGGTGACGACGATGACAATGTATGTCCACATTGGTGCTCCTTTCGTTGTTCACAGTCCGGTGAGGACCTGGCTCACGGCCGGGTAGGCGATGAAGATCAGGAAACCGAGCAGCAACGCCACCACCGGCAGGCTCATGCGTTCGGTGGCCTCGCCTGCAGCGGTCTCGGCATCGGTCAGCTCGCGACCGCGCAGGGCTGCTGCCTTGGCTGAGAGGGATTGCCGGACCCGGGCTCCTTCGGTGCCGGCGAGGGAGACCGAGGCGGCGAGCTCGGTGAGCTCGCTGATGTCGAGTTCGGTGCCCAGCTGGGTGAGGGCCGTCCAGGGTGTGGTTCTGGTCAGCCGGGCGGCGGTGAGTGCGCGGTCGAGCTGTCCGAAGGCCCAGCCGTGGCCGGCGTTCAGCGAGTCGTGCAGGGCGCTGTCCACACCGGCGCCGCCGGCGAGGGAGATCACGACGAGGTCGAGGTAGGCCGAGAGCGCGTGCCGGAAGTCCGCGCGGCACCGGGCAGCGCGACGACGGACGCGCAGGTCCGGTACGACGAACCCCACCAGAGCGCAGCCCGCGGCCACGACGAGCGGCACCTGCAGCCCGATCCCGCCCTCGAGAACACCGACCGCGGCGACCACGCTGCCCGGCACGAGCAGCCCACCGACGGTCAGCATGGTCTTCTCGATGAGGTAGGAGTCCACGGGGCGTTCCAGGACGGTGAGATCGCGGCGCATGGATGCGGTCGGCAGCCCAACCGTCCGGGGCAACCCGGTCAGTAGCGCGGTGAGTGGTCGCCCGAGCCGGGACGCCTGGTGGCCGCCGGGTGTGATCGGGGCGGGTGCCGGGGTGGTGGCGCGGTGCAGGACCGCGCCGAGCGCGGGCCGCGGAGGTGCCAGCCACACGGCGAGCGCCCACAAGCCGACCCCGAGTCCGCTGCCGAGAAGGATCGCGGTGGTCATGGGTCAGGTCCTGACCGTGAACGAGGCCACGAGCGAGTCGCAGGCTTCGCGGATGCCGCTGGTGTCGCTGGTGTTCCAGTCGCAGGTGATGAGGATGGCGGGCCCGTTGAACGGGTCGACGAAGTAGACGCGGAAGAACGTCGAGGGCTCCGGCTTGCCGCTCGGCGAGAACTGGGCGTCGATCTCGACCGCGTCCTTGCCGCCGACCCGAAGGGTTTTCTTCTCGACCGTGGCGCCGGTACCCCACATCTCCGGGTGGCTGTCGTACTGGCTCGCGTACTTCTGGGCGGCCTCGTCGCCGACCTCGGCATAGCTGCCGGTAGCCGCGGGGCCGGCCAGGATTCCTGTCTTGATCACCCCGCCGTCGTTGACCTTGCCGTCGAGCTCAAGGCTCAGCTCGATATGGGACGGGATCGATGCGTCCTCGCGCGGGGGCACTTTCACGACACCCGCGGGTATCTCCAGGCTGTATGCCTTGTTCGGTGGGGAGAACCGCTCCCCCGCCCCGCGCAGCGCGACCGGTTCCCCGGCCACGGTGCGGGTCGGGCCACCCAAAATCGCGAACACACCGGCGCCCGCGCCGAGCACCGCGACCACGACGATCACGACGAGCCCCAGGCGCCGCCGCTTCGGCCGGGCGTCGACCGGGGCGGATGAATGAGTGGTGGTGGGATCCGGCCGTGATGATGTGAAGGTCATGCCATGCCTTTCTCTCGTGACGGGATGCGGTCGGCGGTGGGCGCCAGAACTCGGGTCGGCTCGTCGGCCGCGGCGATCCGGGCCAGCGCCGGCGAACCCGGCGGCGAACAGCGCGCCGATCACCAGCAGCACCAGCTGGCCGCCGGGCGGGTCGTAGACGGACAGGTAGTCGCGGTTGAGCAGCGACCAGGACACCGGCGAAGAACACGGTCGTGGCGACGATGATCCGGACGCTGGTCCGGGACCGGGCCCGGCCGGCATCGATCCGCAGCCGCATCGATGCCTGCGCGCGGGCCGTGGCGGCGAGCGAGCCGAGCAGGTCGCTGACGTTGCGGGCCTGCTGCGTCGAGGCGAGCACGCAGGCGATGAGATCACCAGGTCGGCGGTGGGGTCGTCCAGATCGTCGGCGAGGCGTCGCAGGCTCGGCGCGAGCCGGTGCCCGGTCTCGACCCGGGCAGCCAGCGCGGTGATCTCGGTCCGGATCGCGGCGGGAGCGACGGCCGCGCTCGCGATGATCGGCCTGTTCGAGCCCGGCGGCCGCGGCAAGGGTGTCGCGCATCATCTCCGCCCACGTCGCGACTGCCTCGATGCGCGCCACGCGTCGGGTGTGGTCCCGCTCCCGCGCAAGCAGTGCGGGCAGGGACCACACCGCGACGGCGGTGAGTACCGCGGCGACGACCCAGCCGGTCACCACCCCGGCCACGACGCCGCCGGCGGCCGCGGTCGCCGCGCGCAGCCTCCGCGGCGCCCGGGGACGACGTGGCCGGCGGGATCGGGGGATGCGATACCGACGCGCGACCCCGTCGAGCAGCAGCCAGAGGCCCACCCCTCCCCCGGCCCCGAACAGGAGGAACAACGCCGTGTTGGTGGTCACCGAACCCACCAGTCCTCGGTCGCTTCCAGCAGGGCCGGGTCGAACCCGGCGTCGCAGAGCTGCTCGGCGGTTTCCGTGCGCAGCGCACCGGGAACCGGGTGCGCGCGGCGGTCCGGCCCGGGCCGGTACACCTCGTTGGAGATCACCTGGCTGCCGTCGGCGCCGACCACCTCGCGGACCGAGCTGACACACGCGGGTGGTCGTGTCGGTGGCGCGGGCGAGGTGGACGACGAAGTGCACGGCCCTGGCCACGAGCAGGTTGGTCGCCTCGAGCGGCAGCCGCTCCGGGCCCTGGGCCGCGTAGGACGCGAGCCGGGTGAACGCGATCCGCGACGACGACGCGTGCAGCGTCGCCATCGAGCCGTCGTTGCCCTGGGACATCGCGTTGCACATCGGCACGACCTCGGGCCCGCGGATCTCGCCGACGATCACCCGGTCCGGTGTCATCCGCAGCGCCCACCGCACCAGCTCGGACTGCGATATCGCGCCCGCACCCTCCACATTGGCCTCACGAGCCTGCAGCGCGACGACGTCGGGATGGCTGGCCGGGTCGTGGTCGAGACCGAGCTCGAACGCGTCCTCGATGGTGACGATGCGTTCCATCGGGTCGATCTCGCTCGCCAACGCACGCAGCATGGTCGTCTTGCCGATGCCGGTGCCGCCGGTGATCAGGATGTTGCGGCGCGCCCGGACGAGCGAGGCGAGGAAAGCGCGGAGTCCCATATCGACGGTGCCCATGTCGGCGAGGTCGACGAGGGTTACGGTGCGGAAGCCGTGACGGCGGATCGACAACGCGGGCCGGCCGCCGACGTCAGCGCCATCACCGCGAACAACCGCTCGCCACCGGGAAGCTGCAGACTCACCGCCGGGCTCGCCGCGGTCGAACCGGCGTTCCTCACTCGACGAGCGCGCGCGCGAGGGTGCGCACCAGCTCGACGAGTTCGTCGTCGGAGCGGGCGACCGGACCGAGCCGTGCACGGCTGCCGCCGGTGTACTGCACGAACACCCGGTCGTAGCCGGTGATGTTGATCGTCTCGACCTCCGGGTCGTCCAGCAGCGGCTGCAGCCCGGCCATCCGAACAACTCGTTCAGTACCTCGACCACGACCCGCTGCTCAGCGCCGGAATCGAGAAGCAGCCGGTTCGCCCGCAGCTCGTCCTCGCTGTGCGCGCACACAGCCTCGTCGAGGATCTCCTGGGCGATCACCCGCTGCGCGACCGGAACGGCGGCGCGGTCAGAGCCTCGCTGCGCGGCGTCGACACGGCCTGGCAGCTTCGCAGCCAGCACCTCCCGCAGCCTCCGGCGCATGCGATCCGCCGCAGCGTCTCCATTGCTAGCCTCGCCGACGATGCGTGGCCAGTTCCGATGTGCGGTGTCGGTCATGCCATGTCCCCCTTGCTGTTGGGTGTCGAATTCGGCGGCGAAGCGAGCGCCTGCCACAGCCCGCCGTTCGCGCCGGCGTGCTCAACGGGACGTTCGTGTCCTGCCTGCAGTAGGGCCGTTCCAGATGGCGTGCTCAGCCGCGTCGCGACTGCCGCGCGGCCCTGCCCAGCGGGGAACGCGCGGGACCGCGCCGAGCGCCTGACTGTCCACATAGGGCACGTGCGCCCTTGGTGTCGTGCGGAATCGCTGCCACCACCGGAACGCCGAGCTCGCGCGCGACCTCGGTCGCCGGGTATCCCGGACCGACGAGCACCAGACCGGGCCGCATGGACCACAGGTCGACCATCGACAGGCCGGCGGCGAGGTTCGCCAGCTCGTCAGCGAGTGGACGGACCAGCAGCAGCACCTGGTCGGCCTCGCGGGCGATCGGCATGGCCGGCGACGTCGCTGTCGAGCCGACCGCAGTCCGCGATGACAACCGTCCCGCGCGCGCGGCGACGCCACGCAGAACCGACACCGTTACGCCGTCGGCTGTCCAGCAGGGTGTGCAGCGCAGCGCGGGTGTAGTCGGCGCCGGACGGGGCAACGACCACCGGCAGACCGCCCGGCAGCGGCTGCGTATGCGACCACAGCAAGCCGGCGGTCGTGTCACGCCGGGCCGCCGCGGTGAGGCTGCACCAGGCCGGGCGCCGGCGCCAGCCCGAACCTGGCCGCCAGGCTGCCGCCGGACGGGTCGCACTCGACGAGCACGGCGCTCGCGGGTCGCGGCCAGCATGCGGCGAGCGCGAGCGCCCATGTGGTGACCCCGGGCGAACCCTTCAGCGAGCAGACCGCGATCAGCATCACCGGTCACCTCCCGGCACCAGCACGACAGACAGCCGGCCGGCCGGGGCGGCGGCGACGTGCCGGGCGTCGGCGTCGTTCAGCTCGACCGACACGACCAGGCTGTTGTCGTTCGCGTCCCTGATCACGCCGACGACGACGCCGGGCCAGTCCGCGTGCCAGCACGGCGCCGCTGGTGGTGTCGGGGTCGGCGGCGAGCACGACCAGTACGTGCGACGCCCGGGCCGATGTCCGGCGGGACCTGGCCAGGTTCGAGAGCCAGCGCGGCGACCGCGCGGCCGTCCGCAGGTACCCGGGCCGTGCCGAGCACGCCGCGGGGCAGCAGGACACCGGCCGGCAGGCTGGCCGCGACGGTCCTGCCGATGATCGACGGCGCTTCGCCCGCCGGTATCGCATCCACCGCGCCGTCGACGGCAATGTCGACCTCGCCCGAGGTCGGCCGCCTGGATGGTCTGGCCCAGGGCGACCGGGCGGGCGAGCGCCAGCGCCGGGCGTCGGTCTCCGACGTCGAGCGACCAGAACACGGCACCGGCGGTGCACGAGCTGACAAGCAGGAGCCCGAGCACAAGATGCGGGCACCGACCGCGCGCGGCACGCCGCGGACTGCGTGGAGCCGTTCGTCGCCGGCCGGCTCGGACGTGTGGCCGGCTGGTGGACATCGTCATGTCCTGTGAGCATGGTTGACCGGCCGATACGTCGTGCCGCCAGAGCGTGTCGTGGGTACCTGGCGTCAGCGAGCTGGTCGCGGTGTTGAGGGCCTGCGACTCGGCGACTCGGAACCGCGCGGTGGCGGTCGTGGTCAGCTCGGGGAACGTGCCGGACTGCCCCGCGCCCGACCAGGTGACCGTCCAGTGCACGGTCGCCGAGACCGCGTACGTGCGTCCCGGGCTGAGCGGCCGAGGATCGGCGGTAGGTGTGCCCGCAGTCCGGGGACGAGGACCGGGATCGCCGGGGCGCCCCATCGGGCCGGTACGGCGTCCCGGCGCCGCGCAGGTGACTGTTGCGCCGTCGCCCATGGACCACGTCACCGAGCGCGGACGGCCGTCGCGGTGACCGATGACCCCGGGCACCGACGCTGTTGCCGACACCGCCGCCCATCCGCCGTCCAGCCACAGCCAGGTCGGCAGGTTGACCAGCTGGGCGGTACGCGGGTTCGCCGCGATCCGCGGCGCGGGCAGGCCGAGCTGGTCTCGCGCGAGCCGAGCCACGTCGACCGGGCGCACCGAGGAACCTGGACCGGGCCGGAGATCGCCCCGGACGTGGTGCACAGGCCGTCGTACCAGGCGGCGGATGGAAACAGGCCCGTCCCGACCGCGCCGACCGGCTCCTCGAACCCGCTCGGCCGGTAAGCGCAGTTCGCCAGGTTCTGGCCCCCGGCGGCGCCCTCGCTACCGCCGGTATCCGACTCGCCAGGGCGAGCTGGCTGCCCCGCGTTCTGCGATGCGGAAGTGCCGCTGATTCGCCGACCTGCAGGTCGCACTGCGGTGTCGGCGCCTGGCCGCAGTCGACCGTCCCCCATCCGTCCGCCGCGCGGGCGCCGTACCTGCCAGAGT
Organism: uncultured Actinomycetota bacterium; assembly: GCA_963841395.1. Classification (GTDB taxonomy): domain Bacteria; phylum Actinomycetota; class Actinomycetes; order Mycobacteriales; family Pseudonocardiaceae; genus Actinophytocola. The sequence continues at coordinate 402,709 of CAWJCX010000052.1, read as the reverse complement.
GGCCGCGATGCCGACGCCGAGCAGCGCACGTACCTACCGGCAGGTCACCGATGGCGGCGGCGATGGCGTCCGTGCCGGTCAGCATGTCCCCACCGCCTGCACCGCGAAGTCGGACACCAGCCAACGGCCGTCGTCCTGGCGCTTCACGACCGCGGTGATCGCCCGCCGCCCCCCGGGTCCGTCGTCGGCGGGCTGGCCAGTGTCCGCCCGGTACTTCAGCCAGTCAGTGGAGTCGCCGCAGTCGCTGATCGTGACCGTGCTCGGTTCGTCCGCCGGTTCAACGGCGGCCACCGTCGGCTCGTTCTTCGGCGCGCCCTTGGTGACGAGCCCGTTCTGATGGTCGGTGTACAGGCCGCCGGAGATCGTGCTCAGCGCCTCGCCGGTGGCGAACTGGCTCAGCGTCGGCGACTGCCAGTCCGAGGTACGCGCGGCGCCGGCCATGGCGTGCCACATGCCGAGGTACACCTTGACGGCCTTCTGCCCCGCCACCTCGGCCGGCGAGCTCTCGGATGGCGAGCCACCAGCAGCTCCGTCGTCGAGCTCGCTGGCGCCTGCGGCGCTTCCGGCGCGGCAGGTGTCGCTGTACACGCGACCACGCCGGCAGCGGATATGAGACACGCGACACCCCAACACGCCGGCGCGCCGGAAACGGAAGATCCTTCCATCCAAGAATCTCATTTTCACAGTGCTACCCAATCTCTGAGAGCCCGGGATTGCGCAATGGCCGAACCCGCTGGCGATTGCGGGTCGGGGCAGTCCCGGCCACTGCGCGATCCTCTTGCGTCCCCAGGCAGTCCGACCTGGGTAACCCATGCCTACCTGGCGGTCCTCGACTGAGTGCAAGGTCAACGCCGCACTGAGGCTGGGCTCAGTCCGGCATTTCTCACTCGATCGGCGTAATTACCGATTGTCGCCCTTGACACAGAATTTCGCGTGAATCGCGTGCGGTGCTTGTGGACAGTCGTGTTAGGTGGAGAACTATGGAGGGGTGGGACGTTCCGTACCGGCAGGGCGTCGAGGACGTGATGGCCGTCCTTCGGGGACAGTGGACCGTCGCGGTGCTCGCCGCGCTCGCGCTGGGTGAGACCCGGCGCAAGGACCTGCTCCCGGCGATCAACGGGGTGGACGACCGCGCCGGCCGCGTCGTCGCACGCGCGACCGCTGACCGACCGGGTGCTCGAGGACACGCTGCGCCGGATGCAGGACGACGGCCTGATCGACAAGCGATCCGAGCCGGGGCCGTTCGGCGCCACCTGGTACAGCCTGACGCCGACGGGCTACTCGCTGCTGAGCGCGCTGCGGCCGCTGGCGGAATGGGCCCAGGAGAACCGCCACTCGCGGCGGCGTCAGAGCGGGGACCGCCCGGCCTCGTGACCACGCGGAGCAGCCGTCGGGCTGAATAGCGAGCACCCGGTCTCGGCCGGCGTCCTTGGCGGCGAACAGAGCGGTGTCGGCCTCCATCAGCACCTCGTCGAGGCCCCGTCCCGCGCCCGGGAACGTCGCGACGCCGACCGACACGCTGAGGCGCAGGTCTGGGTAGGCGCCGCCGGTGATGGCTCCTCGACCCGCAGCGCACGGACTCGCTCGCAGATCCGGTTGCCGACTTCCACGCTTCCCGCGCTGTCGGCGCCGGCCAGGAGGATCACGAACTCCTCGCCGCCGAACCGGCCGACCAGGTCATAGCCACGAACCGAGCCACGCATGGTCCTCGGCGATCGCGCGCAGCGCCTGGTCACCGACCAGATGGCCGTACCGGTCGTTGACGCACTTGAAGTAGTCGACGTCGACCATCAGCATCGCCAGCTGCGTGTCGTGCTGCGCCGCGCGCTCGAGCTCGTTGGCGGCGAGAGCTCGCCAGGTGCCGGCGTTGAGCAGCCCGGTCTTGTCGTCGGTGGTCGCCGCGTGCTCGAGCTGGCGGACGAGCACGCTGCGGTGCAGCACGAACAACGGCAGCATCACGAACACGACCGCCCACGGGTACCAAGACAGCAGCAGCGCGGTGAGCGCGCCGACCGACAGCGTCGCGTACTCCAGGCTGTTCTCACTCCAGCTACCGAGCAGCCGGCCGAGTGACCGGTCCCGACCGCAGCAGAGCGATCGCGACGCCGACCAGGCCGGAGTTCACACCCAGTAGACGACGATCACCAGGCCACGAGCCCGAGCAGCCCGGCCGGCCCCGGACGACTCGGGCGGCAAGGCGCCCGGCAGCCACACGTCGACCAGAAACGCCGCGTGGCACGACAACACGACCGCGCACACGCTGAACACGACCCGGAACGGGTGCATGCCGGTGACCTGCCGCCAGCTGCGCCGCCACAGGTGCAGGTAGAGCACCACGGTCGTCGCCGCGGCCAGCGCGGGTGTGGTGACCAGCGCCGCGGACAACGTCCACACCGAGCTCATGTTCACGTGCGGTGTGTCGGAGAACCGGCGGCGCATCCGCTCGACGCGCCTGGTCGCCTCGGCCGCCAGGACACCCAGCCCGACGATGATCGCGAAGAGCACCGCGGCTCGGCGGTGACCGGGTACCGGACCGCCAGCACGACGGTCGCTACGACCGCCACCACCTCGACTCCGATCAGGTATGCCGCGGGCCTTGGCCGGCAGCTGCCACAGCCGCCAGGACGCCGCATGCGCCCGGCACGTCCTCGTTTGCCCACTTCACTGCCGGTAGGCGGCTGTGTTGCACTGGTAGACTGGCGAACTTGCGTCTCCACCCGATCCCTGGTCGCCCACCACTTCCTCGACCTCGGGATCGGGCTGGCAGTCCGTACCTGGGGAGGAGGTGCCCGCGATGGCCAACAAGGACCTGTGATGAGACACATCGCTCGACTCCGGCTCGTTCCCGGCCGCCAGCTGCGCGCCGGGAACGAGCCAACCACCACAGCCGCCGATCACACCCGCCAGCACGACCGCCAGCACCCCGGCGAGCGCCACCGCCCGGAACGGGCCGAACGCCTCCGCGACCAGGCCGCCGCCGAGGATCGCGATCCCCTGGGAGCAGTACAAGCAGGTCGCCAGCCGACCCATCACCCCGCCGCGGCGATGATCCGGCACCAGGTCGACCACCATCTCCTGGATCTGCACCAGGTAGATCGTGGAGAACACGCCGGACACAGCCCACAACACCGCCGACAGCACCGAGCGCCGGGCCGAGCACACACACGACCAGCGGCACCCCGGCCGCGATCGCGAGCAGCACAGCCGCGGTCGCCGAGACGGGAATCCGCACACGCGCCGCCAGCCACCCGCCGAGCACGCTGCCGACCGGATCCGCGGCCATCAGCACCCCGACGCCCACGGCCGCAGCACCGAGTTCCCTCGGCGTAGGGCGCGGCGAGGCCCTCCGGCACGACGTACAGACCGACCAGCCCGGCGAGCGCGAACAACGGCCACAATCGGCCCGGCAGTCCGATCGGCGCCATCCGTGCCGGTCGTCGCTCGACTGCACGCCGCCGCAGGGCGCTCCCGCACTCCCGAGCACGATCAGCACCGCGCTGACCACGAACGTCGCCGCGTTGAGCAGCAGCGCCAGATGCGGCTCGACGGCGATCAGCAGCACACCGCCGGCCGCGAACCCGACGAGCTGCGCGGTCTGCGCGGTGACCTGCCGCAACGCAAGCCCCGCCCGGTAGAGCGCTTGTCGGTCCGCGATCACCTGCGGCAGCACCGCGAGCTGCGCGGCCTTGAACGGGCCGCGGCCGCGCTCAACACCGACCAGGCCCCACAACACCGGCAACGGCAGGCCCGGCACCGCCATCGCGCGCGGCCAGCAGCGCGCACGAGATCGGTCGACCACCAGCACGCGCCGCCGAGAGAACCGGTCGGCGAGCCCGGACAACAACATGCCGCCGAGCACCGCGGGCATGAACGTCAACGCGTAGGTCAGCGCGGTCAAGCTGACGGACGACGTCCGCGCGTAAACCAACACGGCGAGCGCCACCCGCGCGAGCTGATCGCCGGCCACCGACAGCAGCTCAGCCGCCCACAGGTACCGGAACTCGCCAATGCGCAACGCGGCACCAAAGCCGGCATTAGCTTTGCTGACCATCGAATCCCCAGACGTCGATACATCAGTCCATACGCAACACTTGCGCTAGCCCCGTTGATCGACGGTAGGCGTTCATCCGCTGGTCATGGCCTCGCCCGAGACAGATGTACCCGAACGGCGCATGGGTCACTACGGTCAGTCACTTGGCGGGAATCTTGATGATCAACTCACTGGCCGCACCAGCGTGGACGCTGCTCGGAGGCCTCGCGGGTGCCGCTCTTGCGCCTGTGACCCGTCGAACGATGGTGACTGCTCGCCCCGCGGTGACTGTGCTGGCGATGTCGGTGTTGCTCACCGCCGCGGCGTGGGGGGTCCTCGCGTGGCGCGGGCCGACATGGTCGGATCTGGTTGTCTACAGCGCCTTCGCCATGCTTGCGGTCCCGTTGGCGCTGGTCGACGCACACGAACAGCGGCTGCCCACACCACTCATGCGAAGCCTGTACGTCGTCTCGATCGCCATGTCGGCGGCCGTCGAGTTGCTGGATGGGGATGCCGGACGCGTGCTGCGGGCAGCGCTAGGCTTGGCCGGCTCGCTGCTGGTCTACCTCGTCATCGCCATGGCGCACCCGGGTGACCTCGGCGCAGGCGACGTGCGCCTGGCCGGGGTCATCGGCTGGGTGCTTGCGTGGCACAGCTGGTCCACGCTGCTCGTGGGCGCCGTGCTTGGCGCCGCAGCCGGCGGGGTGCTCACCGTGGCAGCCATGGTCACACTGAGAATGACTCGAGGCGTACGTGTTCCAGCCGGGCCCACGATGCTGCTCGGCGCCCTGGGCGCATTGGCGCTGGCCATTTAGCGGTTCAGGCCTTCTTTGCCCGAGAACGCCGCTTTGTCGTGCCATTGGTCGCCGCAAGAGCCTTTTCGGTGGCCTGAGCCTCACGGTACGAGTCGGCAACGTGACCCGGTATGCGACCCCTGGCCGCCAACTCAATGCCGTTGGCTTGCGCCCATTCACGGATTTGTCCGGCTTCGTTATTCGCGGCGCCTTGACCACGCTGAGCGGGCCGTGTGCCACGCTTCACACGACCACCGGTGCGCCGGGCGTTGGCGACGTAGTCGGCGACAGTGTCCCGTAGCCGATCCGCGTTGGACGCGGACAGATCGATCTCATATGTCACGCCGTCGAGCCCGAACTGGACCGTGGCAATGTCGTTGGATGCCGTGCCGTCCAGGTCGTCTACGAGCTGGACAAGGACCTGCTGTGCCATCGATGGCTCTCCTGGATGCTGAGTCGCGAAAGACTTCGATCGGTATGTTTCGCTACCTTATCGGATAATTCACGACGATCGCAATTCGCACATTGGATTGCCCGAGTCAACGATCTTTTCGCTTTGTTCTATTCACCAAACCTGTCGCGGACCGTAGCGCATCCGTAACCCAAGGTCGGCCAAACGCAGAACGCGGCAGGCCAAAAGCAAAGCGCCCGCGGCGACCAGATGGTCACCGCGGGCGCGTGTGTCGAGCTCTACTGGGCGGCCTCAGCGGCCTTGCCGATGAAGGCGAGCCAGCGGCTGTGGTCGAACGCCAACCTGGGGCCTTCCGGGTTCTTGCTGTCCCGCAGACCTACGACCGCCTCCCCGAAGGCCACCTCGACACAGTCGTTGCCATCGGGGTTGCTGAACGAGGACTTGCGCCAGGCGACCTCAACGCAGGCGTTGCCGTTGGGTTCGCTGAACGAGGACTTGCGCCAGAGACCGAAGCCGGCTTGACCGGCTGGAGCGGTGTTCATCTCAGGTCGTGCCTTCCGATGGTGTGCAGTGCCAACGGTGATCACGACGTTCGGGCGAGGTCGAGCAGAAAGCGCCGGGTCTGCTCGGGCCCCATGGCAGCAGCCTGCTGCTGCTCCCACAGAGTCTGGTACTTGGGCGTCCTCTTGATGTCGTCCACGTACTCGCCACCGTCGTGCTGCTCAAGGTAGACGATGTCCACAGAGGGAGTCGTGTCGTATCCGAAGACGTAGTAGCTGTGCGCCTGGCCCATGTAGTAGCCGATGTCGAACGGCACGACCTGGAGATCAACGTTGGGGCGATCGATCGTCTCCACCAGTCGCATGATCTGGGCCTTCATGATCTCGTTGCTACCGGCGGTTCGCCGCAGTGCAGCCTCATCCAAGATGAACCAGAACCGCTGGCCGGCGTTATCCAGAATCTTCTGACGTGCAAGCCGAGCTGCCGTGTCTTGATCGATCTGGTCCTGACTGAGCGAGGGACGCCAGGCACGGAACAGGGCGCGCATGTAGTCCTCGGTCTGCAGAAGGCCCGGCACCAGCTTTGACTGATGCGACAGGTACCGCTGACACGACGGTTCGAGGTCAACGAATAGCCGCATGTACTGGCGAAAGCGCGAGCGGAACCCGCCCCGCTTGGACCTCAGCCGACTCTCCTTGTGCAGGTCCTCCGCATATGCGCGGTCAGCGTCGCTCGGGTTGTACGCATCGAGCAGCCCCTTCATGTCGAGGTACGTGATGCCGCCACCGTTCTCGACGTAGGCGACCTTCTGCTGCGTGCAATGCAGCACCTCGGCCGCGTCATCCTGAGTAAGCCCGGCCTCCTTGCGCTGCCGCTCGAGCACACGACCCAAGAGGATCTTCATCACCGGCGCGGGCAGCTGCTGCTGTGACTGCGACACGACACCTCCACCTCGCGAATCACCAATGATCACCGACCGTACACATAGGAATCACCCGATTGGTTGTGTACAAAACTTTTGTACAAGAGTTACGGTACCACCACGGCCAACACCGGGGAGGAGCCTGAAACCGATGTGTACAAAACTTAGCATCGCGAGATTGTCTGCCGTGCAAGGCCGCGGCGCCGCGTTGCTGGGGTGTCCGGCTCTCCCCCTGGTGTGCCGCGGCGCTGGTGGGATGCGGGGCGGACGTCGAGGGGATGCGCGCGTGCAGGCGCCGTTCCCAGCCGACGCGTCCCTCTGGAAACAGCATCCCGGCGACGGGTCGACCGGCCGACGCGCCAACACGGTCGTCGACTGTCGTCGCACGGCGGCGTGGCCCACGCCGTGTCCCTCCCGGCTCAACGGGAGGGACACGGTCGGCCGCACTCCCCCGGCCCCCGGTGGTCAGGCGTTGACCCCGACCTCCACCTGCCCACCGGGTTTCCACCGCCCTGACGACACGGGGGTGCGGACATGACTCTCGACACGGACCGGATCTCGTGGATCACGGCGGAGTCCGACCGCAGCGAGCATGCGGTGGACGACCACGCGCAGGTCACCGGGATGACCACCGGAGGCGGGCGGTACGCGGCTCTGTGTGGTACCGCGATTCATCCCGCGTCGATGGATGTCGGCCCACTCAGCAGATGCGGGCGCTGCGTGGTGGTCCTGCGCGCCCGGGCACAGCTGCGTGATCTGGACCAGCGGATGGCCGCGCGGAACCCGACGTGGCTGTCCCGGTTGCGGTGCAGCGGCAAGCCCGCACGAAGCGTCGACGACGGTCGCAACAGCGCCGCGCGGTCGGCAGCGGTGAGTGCCCACCAGCACACGAGCCCACGCCGCCCGTGCGTAGAGCCTCTACGTCATCGGGGAACACGGCTCCGGAACCCATGGCCGGCCGATCCAGAGATCACGAACGCCGATTGTGCACGAGCTGGGCATCTCCGGACCACTGTTCGACGGCGTGAAGCTGCTCCTTCTGTTGCCCGGCACGCCCTGCCGGAAGCGAACACGCATCGACGGCTGCCTCACCGTGGAGGCCTCTGGGTGCGCGATCCTGCCAATGATCGGCTGAGACACCGTGCCGGAAACCCTTGGAACGCTGTGCGCCTACCGCGGCGGACTCATGTGTGTGCGCCCCAGTCGGCGCTGGTGTGGCGACAGAGAACCCGGCGTGGGCCTCATGTCTGCGCCGTGTTGTGGTGCGGTTGCGGCGCCGTGATCTATCCCGGTGTTGATCGATGGGTCGCCAAGAACGTTCGACGGCGCAGCCTGCGTACCGGTCTCCCTGCGTGGCATCGCGGTTTGCCAAGCCTGGCGACGGCGGCACGCGAGCTTCCGCGATCCGAAGGAGTGTCCGATGTGGATGGAGTGGCTTTCGGCTGGCGTCGTGTTGGTCGTTGTGCTGTTGCGGCTGGCGGTCTACCGGTTCGATCGGCCTTCCCATCCGATAGATCGCGCGATGCGCAGCGATCGACCCGGGATGTCTGGCGGGTGGCGGGATGACCGGAACGAAGACTGAGCGGGCAGGTGCCACCGCGTACGGGCAGCTGTTCACCCTCGTCGAGAACGACGGCGATCCGACCCCGGATCCGGTCGTGTTCGCGTGGGGCGTGCAGATCACCACTGCGTCCGAACGATTCGCAGTCGTGTTCGGTGGCCGGGACGCCAACTGGCTGCTTGGCCTCCACGACTCCGCCGACGCGGCGTGCGCACGGCACAGCCACATGTATCCGCTGGCGGTGGTGTGGGCAGGAAGTCGAACCGACTTGTCCATCCACCGCGGGACAACAGACATCGAGGGGACGGTGTTCGACCGTGTTTGATCATGTAACCACCGTCCGCTCGCGCGAGCTCGGACAAACCCTGCAGCGCGCCATGGAGGGCAGCGGCCGCAACGGCAGCGAGATGGCGGCGCTATTGGGCTGGTCACCGAGCAAGATGAGCCGGCTGCTCTCCGGCAAACGACTCGCCAGCCTCGTTGACATCGCCGCGATGCTCGCGATGTGCCGCGTGATCGGGCCCCGTCGCGACGCGATCCTCGACCTCGCCCAGAACGCGCATGAGACGACCTGGTGGCAGGACTACGGCACCCACCTCCCGGTCGACCGTACGACGCTGACCGACAACATGGCCATCGCCACCGCGGTCACCGCCTACCACGACACGCTGGTACCGGACCTGGCGCAAACACCCGCCTACGCCAGAGCCGTGCTGCATGCCTTGCCGCCAAACGCGGTCGACGAGGTCGAACAGCGAACGACGCAGATCATCCAGGGTCAGCTCGTTCTGGAACGGCAATGGCCACCCCAGGTGCGGATGTTCATCGACGAATACGTTCTCACCCGCACCGGAGCCGGCGACTCGGTGATGGCCGACCAGGCGACCCATCTCCTGGGTCTGTCCACCAAACGACATGTCGAGATCCGCGTACTGCTCGAACGCCAATGCATCGGGCAGGTCACCGCGTTCACCCTGCTCGAGTTCGCCGACCTACCTCCCGTGGTCTACCTCGAGTTCCCGACCTCCGCGGCGTTCCTGGAACGCAAGGAAACGGTCACGACCTACAAGCACGTCATGACCGCCCTCGACCAGCGTGCCCTCGACGAGGCGTCCTCACGCTCCTGGCTCGCCGACATCGCCGAACGCCGAGGCGGCCGCAACTCGCCAGCCAACAGGTGACCACCCATGCCCAAGCTCAACCGCAACGTGATCCGCGAATGGCTCGAAGACCACAACTGGACAGTCCGCCGCCTCGCCGAAGAATGCAGCACCCTCGGCGACGACAGCTTCCCCGAAGGAACAGTCCGCAACGCCGTCAACGGCATCGACCCCATGCGCTCCGGACGCATCCGCGTCATCTGCAAAGTCACCGCCAAATACGGCGACGGCATCGCCTACACCCGACTCGTCGACGCCCCACGCCCCGACCAGACCCAATGACAGGGCCAACATGGACCACGACCTACCGCGTCGCACTCCCGGCAAGGCCTTTCGCGAGCTGACCGCGGCTCCGCCGAACGGCGGCTGGTTCGACCATGATGCCGCCGACCCAGCTACAAGGCGCCGCCGACAGCGGGAAGGCGCACTGGTCTGGCCCGCCCACGACCAGGACTCGAGTGCCTTGTCGCACGCTCTGCGGCGGGCGCAGCTCGCAGTCGGCCCGGAGGCCTATTTGCTCCTCGACAGAGTTCTCTCCGGTGCACAACGCCTCGGCCACGAACCATCGACGTCGGACACGAGCGCACGGCGACGCGACCCGAACTGACCGTCCGAGCGCGCTCGCTCTCACGGAGCCCACGGGTCGAACGTAGCCGCCTCGACGTAGGCGGCGTTGGGTTCGGTATCGGTGATGTGCGCATCCGGATGAATCGTCGAGCACCGGCTGACGCCGGCAGCATGGAGCAGTCCCTGCAGCCCGCGGATCAGTGCGGCATACGTCGGGTTGGAAAGCCCACCGGCGAAGGCGATAGTGATACGGCGCTCGTCCATGACGCCGGATAGTTCGGCTTGCCGGCACGACAAGACAAGTCACCCGATCGCGTTCACACCACCAACGCCTCGATTCCGACAGCTACGACCAAGTCCGCAGCAGCAGGGCGAGCTCCAGTCGAGCGGGCGAGGCGCTTTCCGACCACCAGGTCGAGGCGAGAAGCGGGATCCACCTGGTTGGCGACGGACGCGTTCTACGGCTCGGGCGTCGATAGTGCGAGAAGGGTCGTCAGCCGTGTCAGGCCGGCATCGCCGTCGGCCTTGACGTCGCTAAGGCCGCCAGTCTGGGCTGCGCGGATGACGCGTTGGAGTTGATGAGGCAGGTGGTATGTCTCGGCGGCGGCGATCGCTTCACGTAGTACGACGCCGGCGGCTTCGCGGTCGCCGGACGCGAGGTGGACCTCGCCAAGGGTGATGCGTTCGATGACGTGCCACTGCGGCGCCGCTGGGGCCCCGGTCGTGTGGTCGGTTCGCGCGAGCTGGACCGCCTGGGTCGGGCGTCCAGTTCCGACGAGGCCGCGTAGGCGGATCTCGCGGAATGCGAAGGGGTTGACCAACATGCCGTGCACGCTCCCGATATCGACCAGCGCGCGGTAGCGGTCGATCGCGTGGTCGAACGTGTCGCGGTCGCCGTGTTCACCGCCCGCGCGGGCAAGGAACGCGAGCGCAGTTCCCCGGTCCTCGCATGTGGTGGACAGGTCGACCGCTCGGCGCAGCCGGATGACGGCGGCGGGTATCCGCTTGGCTTTGCGGAGTTCGTTGCCGTGCATCCGCAACGTGTGCGCCAGGAACGCGGTGTCGTCAAGGTGCTCAGCGATACGTAGCGCTGTGCCGGTCCATCGCGCGGCGGTGGCGAGGCGTTCCTCGGGCAGGACGGTGCCCAGCGAAACACCGAGCGCGACCCGCGCACGGCCGAGAAGCGCGAGGGTGTCGCGTTCGATGTGGCCTTCGGCGGCTCGTGCTTCCAGCCGCGCGACCAAAGGCCAGAGTTCGTTCACGGCCTCCACGGCCCGGCCGGCGCGTCGGGCGAGGTCGGCGAGGCGGATGGTGGAGTCACCGAACTGGACCATCGCGGCGAAGTCCGCGTCATCGCGGTCGGTCACCCCGAACACGTGAGCAGGCAGACCGAGCGTGCGGGCGATGTGACGCAGCGTCCCGAGGTCGCTGATGGTGCGCCGCCCGGTCTCGATCATGGACACGTAAGTCTTGTCGTAGCCGAGGAGGCCGCGAGACGTTGCTGATTGACGCCGTTGAGACGACGGTAAGTCCGCAGGACGGTCGCGAGATCGCGAGTGGCGAGCGCCGCCGCGGCGTCGCGTGAGGACCACATCCACGTCGCCGTCGCCGGCGTTCCTGTCATGCCGTTACCCGATCGCGCGGGCGTTGTCGCGCAGCATCCGATACCAGCTGGCGATGGACCGCTTGTACCCGTCGGGCATCACCAAGCCGGGCACCTGGTCCTCGGCGAACAAACCGACCTCCTTGTGCTCGTGCGACACGACAGGATCGGAGTCGTCTGCGTCGTCGGTCGAGAGGCAGCCGTAGGTCACGATGAACACGTGCTTCTCGGCAACGTTGATGTAGTACATCCACGTGTCGAGGATCGGCCCCGTGACCACCTTCCACCGGGTCTCCTCATGAATCTCACGAGCGACGCATTCCTCAGGCGTCTCCCCGATCTCGATCCGCCCACCCGGTAGCTCCCATTCCTCGCGTTCATTGCGAAGCAGCAGCACCTTCCCGTCCCGCACCACCACACCCTTGATCGAGACCGAGAACTTCTTCGGTGCGCCGTGATCCACCAGCGAATCTCCTATCCATGACCTGCAGGTCCCAGCCAAGTTAGCGCACCTGGCCGCCGCAGGACGTTCGAAGACAGTTGACAGATTGTCACTCGACCTAGCAGGCCGTCGCACCTTTCCTGGACCTCACAACCAACTGATGTCTCCGTATGGAGGGAGGTCGAACGTCATGCGCACCTCGGCGCCGCCAGTCGTTCGCGTCCGCGCCGGCCGCGTGAGTGCTGAACTCGCCGCGCCGCTCGCCGAGACCGGCCTGGTGCTGGTCGATGACGTCGCGGGACCGGCCGGTCTGCTGGCTCTTGCCCGCGGCCTGGCGACGATCGTGCCGCACCGCGACAGCGACGCGAGAGGCCTCACCACCATCACCGACCTCGCCGAAACGGCCGATGTCAGCCATGTCGCTGGGGGCGTGCGTTCCGGATTCGCCGGCTTCACCAAGTCCGCGCTCGCTCCACACACCGACCGATCGGGCACGCCGCACCCGCCCGCGCTCCTGATCACGTCCTGCGGACAACCCGCGACCCACGGCGGTGACAGCATGGTCATCGACGGCAAAGCCGTCTACGACGAACTCCTCGAGCACCACCCCGACGCCGCCACTGCCCTGGGCGCACCTCGATCGGCCCTGTTCGGCGGCGCAGCCGGCCACCTCAGCTCCATCTTCGGCCCGCTCTCCGGCTCGGCCCCGCGTGCCGGGTAACGGCCGGATGACCGTTCGTCTCAGGCTTGACGACCTCGCCCAGTTCTCCCCCGAAGTCACCCGCTGGCTGCCCACCCTGCGCGCCACCATCCACCAGCACACCACCACGTTCACACTCGCCGCCGGGCAGGGATACGTCCTCGACAACCACCGATGGCTGCACGGCCGCCGCGCCTACACAGGGCCCCGCGTCATGTACCGCATCACCGGAAACCCGCTACCCCACCTCGGAATCGTCCCCGGCTTCGTCCCAACCCGAAGGGACAACCCAGCATGACCACCCTGCTCCCACAGCTCCGGACCGGCTGACCGCACGACTGGCCGGCGACCGGAAGATCACCACCCGCTCGAGCCAAGCGGATGAACGCCTCAGCAAACTCTCAGCCCTCTGACGGGATACTCGGCCGGTGGATCGCGAGATCGTGCATCGAGAGCTCGAGCAGGCCCGCGAGACCTTCCATGATCTCCTTGCCGCCGCCGGGGACGCGGATCTGCGCCGACCGTCGGATGGCACGAAATGGACGAACAAGCAACTGCTGTTCCACATGCTGCTCGGCTACCTGATCATCCGCGCGCTCAGCACGCTCGTCCGCCTCTTCGGCCGTCTCCCGGACGGCGTCAGCCGCGCCTATGCCCGGCTGCTGAACAAGGCCACCCGACCCTTCGATGCCATCAACTATCTCGGCTCCCGCCTCGGCGGCAGCACGCTCACCACCCGCCGCATGGGGATCATGTTCGATCACGTCATCACCAAGCTGCACCGGCGCCTCAACGCCGAGTCCGACGCCGATCTCGCCCGCGGAATGCACTACCCGGCTCGCTGGGACCCGTTCTTCCACGACTACATGACCCTCGCCGACGTCTACCACTTCCCCACCCAGCACTTCGAGTTCCACCGCCAACAACTGACCCTCCGTGAACTCAGCTGATCCACGCGCCCAGAGCGGCGGCACCAGGAGTGTTCGTCGTGCCCCTCGCCGCCGTGTTGTGCTCCACATGCGGACCGGATAGGAATGCGCCAACCCCGCTGACACCACTCCCAGCCCACGGTTGGTGCACAAGATCGACCACGACCTGGCCTGGCGATCGTCAGAGTTTCATGATCACGTCTCGCCCCGACCACGATCATGCACGCGAAGGTTGGTGCAGTGGCCGACATCGCCGCAGGTCAGAGTCCCAGAATCCAGGGCACTGTTCGCGCCACTCCATAAACCCGCACCGAATTGAAACACCCGAACAGTCAGTCGGTTGACCGTTCGGGTCGCGTCAACAAGGAGTTATCTTGTGGCTCTCGTCATCACCCAGGCCAGGCCGTCCAGCGGTCGAAGGCTGGCTTTTACCGGTTTGTCGTCTGCGGTCCATTCCACGATCAGAGGTATATGCGGCTCGGTCTCGCCAAATATCGCGACCAGGCGTGCGAGATGGCCAAGCGCCTCATCGTTCACCATGGCCATTGCATACAGGATGTCCTCAATCCCTGCCATGCTGCCATCTACTGCAACCCTGACGTCAATGTCGTTGCGCTCCATCGCGATTAAGTCCTGCTTCAACATCCGCGGACATTGATTAGAGAGGAGCCAGTCCTTCGATAGTCGGACCTCAAGGTCGAGATCCTCGTGCTGTCCATCACAACGATCACAGGTACAAGGAGATCGCAATAGAGAGTAGGCCAGTGGCGGCTTTTCCTGATGCTGAACGAGATTCCGCATGGCGTCGACAACGCGATAGCCGAAGTGGGATTTATGGGCCTGTTTGCGACTGGCTTCGAATGCCTCCCACTGCTTCGAATCCTTCCCGAACCGCGACGACGTATCCTTCGCGAGATGATCTAATGCCATCCGCCATACCAAGAGAAACGACATCAGTCGTTCCCCGACGGCGCCGGCATAGAGATGGAGTGGACCTAAGCGCGTGAAGTCGGATACAGATTTCGGCGTATCTCGCCACGCGCCGTAGGCATCAAACAAGGGCGTGACCGCTGACTGGCCCTTGCTCAACCCGAAGTACTTGTGCGCTCTTTGCAGCGACAGCGCGTCGGGTTCCGTAATAGGCCGAAGGTACTCGAGGTCAGGATCATGGAAACCCCACGAACTCGAAGAGCCGCGAGCAAGCCACCGGCCTTCGCCTGGTGGCAGCTTGGGTTCTCGGACAATCCCTCGCTTCATCATCCGTCAACCTAGCAAGCAGGAGAGCCGCCCGACGACGGGCTCGGCCACGCTGATCCCCTGCGCGGTCTGCCACGCGGACCACCAGTACGACACGCCGAGCACCGTCGACAAGCTCACCCACCGCTGCCACCAGATCCTTACATAGCTGTGACCAGAGAGTCCCTCGTCAGCGCGTCACCCGACATTGAGCCGTGACATTCGGGCAAGCCCAGGCTGAGTCATACGGCTGTCACGTGGTGGTACACCAGCTCCCGCTCGCGGCGGCGAATACTCTAGAGCAAAGGTCTCGTTCGGTGCCCGGTCAGCGGTCTCGAGCGTCAGACTCAAGGTAGAGGCCAAGATCTTCGAGTACTTGCCGGGCCTGGCGGGCCGAAGCCTGGCTGCCACGGGTTTGATCGCGTGCCGGATTCCAGTACGAGGCGATCTGTTTGAGCGCGGTTCTCATCGATTCGGCTTCGGTCTGGCTGATAGCCCGCATGACCTGAACCTACTCGGACACAGGCATATGTGGGTGAGCCACGGCGACTCGTACCAGGCCTTCGGGCGGACACACTCCAGAAACATGTCGAGCACGAGCGACCTGCCCAGCAGCCCCTGTGGTCCCGACCCTGTCAGTGGTGAGTGGTAAGCACGACGGTTGTGGACCTACAGTCATCGTTGCTCCTCATTTTCTCCGGACCGGCAGCAGTCCTGACGGCGTTCTGCGGTCTGGCCATCCCGGCGTTCGTGAATCAAGCGTCAACTGCCAGGGCACTACTCAGGATCACGTGGGAAGCGAAACCCGGCACGCAGGCGGCTCGCATGCCGTGGTGGCGAATGCAGACCCACCTGTGGCGACTGACCAGAAACCGCGGGCTCAAAGTGCTGTTCAGGCGGACGGTGCTGATGGTTGTCCTCGGAGCGATGGCCGCTGGAGGCGGTTACCTCGCGACGATTTTTGTTCTGCTTCCGCTCTTCGTGACCCGGGATGTCATCGGCCGTCCTGCGCTGGACGGATCGCTGGTCCTGTTACTGGTCGGAGCAACTCTCGGCGTGGTCACATTCGGGAAATGCATGCGGTATCTGGTTGGCAGGTCTCCTGCGCGCGGCCTGCTTCGGGGGCCTGGCTTCCGGCTGGTCGATCAGTCGGTACCGTTGCGGGATCGCATGCTCTTCAATCGGAAGGTGTACCTCTACGCCCAGCTGCGGTGTGCCGCCTTCGTGGCCGGCAGTGTCGGACCGACGCTGGTCCTCACAGGGCTAACGGATGGCCGGATCCCACCACCTCGGCCATCCGCTTCACCGTCAGAGCTAGTGCTGTGTCCAGTTAGGTTCGCCGGGGTGGTCAGGCGGCTTGGGTGATGGGCTGGCCGCCCCAGCGGATGCCTTTCTCGCTGCGGATGCGGGCGCGTTCGCGGCGTTGGGCGGCGAGGACGTCGGGGTGGCGGGCGTTGGCGTTGCGCCAGCGCAGGTAGGCGTGCAGTGCGCGGGTCGCGACGGTGTGGTTGGGGTGGTCGGAGCCGGCGACCACGAAGGTGCGCAGCGGCCCGAAGTGCGCCTCGATCGGGTTGGCCCAGGACGAGTAGGTCGGGGTGAAACACAGCTCGACCTTGTTGCGTGGCCGCCCAGGTGCGGATCGTCTGGCCGCGGTGGGCGGACAGGTTGTCCAGGATGACGTAGATCGGTGCCCCGTCCGGACGTGCGGCGCGGATCGACTTGAGCGCGGCCAGGGTGTTGGCGGCGGACTTCTTCCTGTCGGACCACGCCCCAGAGGGTGTCGTCGCCGACGGAGTAGCAGCCGTGGAACTGCCGGACGCCGTGCGGCTTGTGGTAGTTCGCCGGCAGCCGGTCCGGATGTCCTGTGCGGGCCCAGCCGGCTCCGACGTGCGGGCGGATCGTGAGCGGCCCGAACTCGTCGAAGGCGAACACCCGGTCGGGGAACCTGCTGGTGACGTGCTCGATCCGGGCCAGCTTCGCGTCCCGGTCGGGGTCGTTGGACTCCTTCCAGGTCTTGGTGCGCTGGAAGGTGATCTCGTGTTTGCGCAGGAACTGCCGCAGCCGTTCCCGGCCGATCCGGACCCGGCGGGTCGCGTTGCTCGCCAAGGTAGTCGGCGAGTTTGCGCAGGCTCCAGCGGGTGAACGGCTGCCCGAATGCTTCGGGTCGCGTGGTGGCCGTCGCGACGATGAAGGCTTCGTCCTCAGGACTGATCAGGCGGGGACGGCCACCCGCCCACCGAGGGTCCAGGCTGGCCATCCCCATCTCGTTGAACCGGTGGATCACCTCCGGACCGCGTCCTCGTCGCCCTGGACCAAGCGGGCGATCGCCGGGACGGTGTTCCCGCCGGCCGAGGCCAGCACCACCATCGCCCGACGCAGCCGCACCGCCGAACCGGTGCCTCTTCGCACGATCTGCTGCAGCCGCTGACCCTCGTGATCGGTCAGCCTGCGCACCCGAACTGGATCTGCCATCCAGCCAGCCTGACGCGATCACAGCCACTCACCACGAACGCTGACCGGCGTGTCGCCAACCCGGCCAACGTTCATGGACACAGCACTAGCCTGGACGCCGGAAATGCTCGCCGAGGTGCTCTTCCTCAGCTCCACCGCGCTCAGCATGTTGCTCACGTTCCGGCTCTTCGCAGTCATCGACGTCGCATTGGCACCCGTCTACGCGGGCAACGCCATTCACCGATGCCTTCAGGATCCCAATGACGACGCGGATGTCGCAGTGAGATGGGCGCGTGAGCCACTCGGGGCAAAGCGGGACCAGCTGCAGATCGTGATGCGGGCACTGGAGCGAACCGGCCGCCGTCTGGACCGGGCGTCACAGGGTCACCCACTCGCCTCAGTCGTTCTCGGCTGCGGACGCCACGTACGTCGGTTCCTGATGGGCAAAGACGCGTTGACCACCCGGTGCCCAATCGAAATCGCGGCGATGCTCACCGAGGCCCAGGTCGTGCTCACCGGGCTGGCCACCCCCGATCGCGCCGCCGCTCTGGCAAGCTCAGTCGGCGCATTCGGCAAGGATGGCCAGCCTGTCCCGGAGTTGCGCGCCAAAATCCCGGGGAGGTGGGCACTGCTGGTCGGGCGCACCGGTGACTCCCTCGACCGCTACGCACGAATCGCCACCACCGCATGGGCCATCTTCAGCTTCATCGTCGTCGCGATACTCATCGCAACCAACAACCTCGACCTGACGACTTTCCAGCTCCAAAAATGATCCCCAAGTCGGTGGATCGGTAGCCGGCACAGTTCACCCTGCGGTCGTGACCGCCTTTGTGGGTCGTTTCGCACGAGGCTGAACTATTGGCATCGACGAGCACCAGACGGCACTGTGAACGAACCAATACCGCCCACATCAGTACCGGTGCCACCGCCCGCGATGCCCACCCACCGGCGACGTCGGGCACCCCGCTCCAGACGGGGCCGGTCGGGTTGCGGTCATCGACCACAGCGCGACATCGTGCTCCTGCGAGTCGTTGTGGGGCTGAGCGCCGACGAGACCGCCGAGGCCGTCGGCGTGACCCCAGGCGCCGTCCGAGTCGCCCAACACCGCGCACTGGCCAAACTCAGAATGGCCATCAAACCCGAAGACTACACATAGGCACTGATCACGCAGCAATACCAGCGACTCCAACTGCGCTTTCCGCTGCAACACAATTCCCCGCGCGAAAGCGTGGTCGGCGCGCCCCATGGTTGGGACGAGCCGACGTTCCACTGGCCACTCATCAAACCGGGTCTATCTGCAAGGCGGTGAAACCCGCGACCCGATCGGGCACCTGCAACACCAGGTCCCCGTCCGGGCTGGTGCCACCCGAGCGGACCACCGAGGTGGTCAGCGCCCTGGCGAAACCGTGCAGGGCGTTGCCCGGGCTCACCCCGCCCGCGCTCATGAACGCCTGGAACGTGCCGATCCGGCCGATCGTGTCCGCGTCCGCGTCACCGATGCCGAACGAGATGATGTTCGGCCGGGCCGGCCAGTCCGGGTCGACCAGCCGCGCGTAGGCATCCGGCCAGGTCGCCGGGTCGGTGGGGTGACCGTCGGACAGGAAGAACACCGCCGGCCGGTACACCCGGTGCGCGTCCGCCTTGAGCAGGTCGACGTCGCGCTCGATGGTCTCGCGTAGCAGGGTGAAGGCCACGCCGAAACTCGTCCCCGCCTGCGTGGTGAGCCCGACGATGTCGACGACGTCGGCCCCCAGGTCCGCGCCGCCGCCACCGCGGTCGCCGACGCCCTGCGCTGACTCCTCCTGTTCTAGCGACCGACGGTCACCGGTTCGTCGACGACGTATCTGTCGACACGACGTCCCAGTTCGATCGCGTCGCGCCAAATGCTGACGATGAGCTGGTATTCACCAGGAGGAATCCCATCGGGCTCGGGCAGCGGCCGGCCGTATGACGCGACACCGGGACGGAGCAGAACGGTACGGTCGGCGGATCTCTGGTAGTACTCCTCATTCGTTTGGCTTATCAAACTGGCGCCGAGCACGGTGACCATCGGTTGCGCGCGGATCACGTAGTCGATCACTCTGCCGATCGCGCCGGGCCGTCGAACGTTCCGGACCACGACATCCAGTATCTCCGCTCGCGTTGGGTCGGCCTCAATTCCGGCTATGGGCGTGCGGGTGCTCGTGGCACGTGCCGTGTCCGTCAGGGCCAGCTTGATGCGCCGCAACCAGGACGGGGAACGCATGTCCACCCAATGCAGGCGAGCGAGGTCGCCGGGCGGCGGTGTGCCGTCGACGAGAACGGGAATGACATAGATACTGCCGGGCGGTTTCTCCAGTGCATGATCGAGGGCCAGTCGAATTTCGCGCTGTATGTAGCCCGCCTTGTCGACGGAACTCTTCGACACCAGCACGGCGATGATGTCCGATGTCGCGACGGCGTCGCGGATTTCGCCGGCGAAATCCTGGCCAGGGAGCAGACACGTCACGTCGAGCCAGACGGCGAAACCGTTCTCCGTCAGCACGTCGTGCAGGTGTGCCGCCGTCGAGGCGTCTTCGGAACTGTGGGAGAGGAAAACTTTCACGGTGCGTGGCATCGCCGGATACCAGCCTGGTCCGCAGTCCATCCCACTGTGCATCGTGCCTGGACCGTCGCTTTCCGATCGGGTTGTCGCGACCTAGTATCGCCGGCCGCAAACGATTCGCTACTGGGGTCGGCGATCAACTCCGGCGGCACGAAACTATCCAAAGGAGATCTCGCGCTCGTCAAGCTATGCGCCGAGCGGCCCGAAGCACCCGCCACCATGCGTACGCACCTCGGCAAGTGGCGTTCCGCCGGATACAACTTCAGTCTCGACTGGCTGCTCCGCAACGCCACCGCCGTCGCTACCGGCAAGGCACAGTTCGGCGCACTCGGGCATGTATCCGCACACAACTTCCGCTCCGCGCTGGCCGCGGCCGCCAACCATAATGCCGCGGCTCATCGTGGAGGTAGCGGCGTCGGCGAGGGCCGTGTAGACGGTGCATCGGCCGGGCCACTACCGTCACCGACCGCCCGATACGTGGCCGAGTCCCAGCCGACCTTGCACGACGTCGAGGAAGGTGCCGACATACCGCGCCGCACCGGACAGACCACGAGTACGACTTCGGCGCAATGACCTCCTAATGATCACTCTGCCTCAACTCTCACAAGAGTGGATCATTTCCAGGGGGCCACATCAGTTCTCGGGGTCCGGCCAGCACCTCGCCTCCGGCGCGCGTCAGCGCATCGGCGACCTCGACTAGCGGCGGCGTCACCCGGAACGGCCGCGACGGGGTGTGCTGGTCGGCGGGCGGCACCGCGGTGTGGCCGGTGTCGCGCATCGCGTCCGGCGTGGTGTCCATGGCAGCCCGCACGTGGTCCAGGTGCGGCCCGGACAGGTCGGTCCGGATCCGCTCCACACACCGCCCGCGCCGTCGCAGAAGATGAACTGCCGCAGCGAGGTGTCGCGGTGCGCGCCTGGCCACCGGCCCAGGCTCGCGATCACCTGCTCGTAGCCGGCGCCAACAGCGGTCAAGTCACGAGGCGCTGAGTGGTCCATGTAGCTGTTCGACGAGTGCGGAGAGCGAGGACACGAGTGGTGCGCCGCCGGTGCGGCCACGCCAGGCGCGGGTGAGGTAGTCGGCGGCCTTTTCTCGCAGACGACGATGTCGGTGTACGCGCTGGCACATGCCAGGTAGATCATGTCAGTGAGGTCATGGCTGTTCCAGACATCGTCGGCGTTGCGCAGGCGGGTGTGGGTGGCCGCGTACATGGTGCCGAGGTAAGGCAAGCGGGCAAGGTCCTCCTGTGACCGGTGGAGTAGCCAGTCTTCGAACTGCTGTTGCGTCAGCCCAGCGCCGAGGGCGCTGCGGGCGACGTCGTCTTGCATGTCGATGATCAGGCGGGTCGCGGTGATCTGCGCTGAGTGTTTACGGGCGGTGGTGTTGCGGCGCAATTCCTGTGCAAGTTCGTGAAACGATGTCGCCCATCGTGCGGCCAAGTTGTCCGGCTCGGTGAGGTCCTCGCGTTCGTCGTCGAGCATCGCGGAGTACAGCGAGGTGATCCAGGTGAGGTGACGGTCCACTGCCGCTTCCTCGGGGGTGTGTGCTTGCCGGCAGCCTGTATCCCGACTGCTCGGAGAAGATCGCGCCCGGTTGGAGTGTGACGACGTCGCGAACCGATCGAGCGGGCGTGCCGGCGAGCTCGGCAAACGTGGCGCTGAGTTCGTCGGTACGCACCTGGAGAGGTGATCGGATCTGCCATCCGCGGCACAGGTCGAGCATCGTCGGCACGACTGTCGCGCGATACCGCGAACGCGCGGAGCCGATCTCCGACCAGTGTGCCTCGGACAACGGCAGGACAATGCGATGCTGCCGCACCCAGTCGATCACGGTTGCCGCAGCCGCGTTCTCGGCCGGGGTGAGCTTGGCGGGGGTGTGTAGATGCTGCGCGAGGGCGACCCATTGTTCTGATCCAGATACACCCGAACCCGACCAGCCAGGGCGCTGTCCGGCTCTCTGCCAACTTCCACCTCGAGCCGTCGGCCCTCAAGCAGCTCAAGGGTCAACACACCGGTCGACCGGTCGTAGATCGATCGCCGCAACCCGAATCGCGGATCATACGTTTGCCCACTCGGCTCGGACACCCGCTCCCTTGTCGACAGCACGACCGCATGGATCCCCGCCTCATAGTCTTGGATCAGCTGGTCCCATTGAGGCTGCGCCGCGTTGGTCACCTGCGTAGTCTGCGTGTGGATCGGTCTAGGCGCCATCCGATTGACGGAAGCGAACCGCCCACACGGGGTAGGTACTGTCCCCCCGGTGCACCGAGTTCGTCGAACTGTCCGACAGTGAGGGAGCCCGCCACGGCGTGTGTGCATCTCCGCAGGTCGGGACAGAGTCAAATCTCAACGCCGTGATCCCGGATGAAGGTGTTGACGTCCTGGGTGTAACCGTCCCAGCCGTCGAAATGAGTGCCAACCCGCCGCGCGTCGTAATCGATGGTGTGAAGCGCAGCGGCGAGGTGGTGGTCGTCACCAGGGTAGATGATCTCCCGCATCGCGGGCTCACGTAGGAGTCGTTGTGCGGCAGGCCGCGTCCGCTCTGCGTAGAAGCGGGCGAAGTCTGGGTGGATGCCGCGTTTATTGTTGCTGTCGGCCATCGCGACGAGGTTGGCGAGGAAGTCGAACTGGGTCAGACTGATCAACACCTTCTCGTCGTCGACCTCGACGTCGGGTCGCAGACACTCCGAGTGGCGAACGACGTTGCGTGCACGGCTGAGCAGAGAGTCGAGAGTTTCGTCCTCTTCGCGATACGCCAGTAGCTCGGCCCGATTGGCCATCGTCACCGCATGTCGAAGCCAGGTCGGGTATATCTCGTGCATGTCGGCTGGTTTCGGCGCGGCTAGGTCCCGCACCGCATGCCACTCGCTGCGGCGGACGGCCAACGAGCCGAGAGCCAGCACCCGCTCGATGATCGCCAGCCACAACGTCGCGGACGGCCGTGGCGGAATATTGTCGATTGGCGCTTGGTTTTCGAAACCGATCGCGTAAACCGAAATCAATGTGTCGACGACCTGCTCGAACCAGTCGCGACGGGCTAGCGTCAGGTAGGTCGCAGCAAGACAGGTGAGGCGGTCGAGCAGTCCAGTGGTGGCCTCCTCGTCACCTGATCGGAATAGGGCGCGTAGGTCTGGGATTGCCCGGGACAGCAGTCGGCGGAGAGGGATGTCGTCGTCGGCGCGCAGGAGTTCGATCGCAGCCTCGACCAGCACGTCGGGTTCGAGAGTGAGGTTGAACTCGGCGGCTGGACCTCGAGCAACGCCTTGACCGGCGACGCCGGCCCGGAGCTCGTCCGCGAGTCGTCGGTAACTCTCGGCGCGCTGGGCTTCCCACCGAACTCGTTCGCTTGCGACTCGCTGACGAATGACGTTTTCAAGACCGTGGTGGTTGAGCCTGACGCTCTTTGAACCGTCACGGCAAAACACTTCTCCTTCCCGGAACACAACCTCAGTCGAGGTCTTGCCAGGTTTGTCGTATTGGCCATCTGCCCGGAGGAAGGCACAGCCCGAAGGGTTCGGAGCTACGTACACGAGCACGACCCAGTGACCGTCGACGTCGTGGACCTGGGAGTAGATCTCCAGGCTGTCCGGCAGCCATTTCAGAAGCTTTGGTCGCAGCCGAGCTTCGTCGAAGAGTTTCGCCTGTTCGAGGGTCACCTGCCCCGTCGGTTTTCCTAACCCATCGACGCCGATGACGAGGAATCCGCCACGCAACGACATAGCACCGACATCCTTCGCGAGTTCGACCTGCTCCCGCTTCTCGCCGAGGTCGCAGCTCGACTTGAAGTCGAGCGTCGGGTACTCCGTCTCCAACGCGAGCAACTCGCGTAGCTTCTCGCGGTTGACAACAGGCTCGACCACCACCGGTTCACGAGGTTGCAGCTGCGCCATCCGCAGAGAATACGACCTCTTTCAACCTTCCTCTACGCTCCCGGCGCCTCACGCGTCCGGCGATCGGGCCAGGACGTCCGCCACACTCTCCGCGGTGTCGGCGACCTCGACTGACCCCGGACCCGCACCTGCCGGCCGAGCACCAGCCAGTAGATCGTCAGCGCTGCCCCGGCGCGACCGCGCGCATCGAGGGATCAGCGGGAAGTTTCCACGGGCTGCTCACTCCGATGACGCCGAGCAGCACGCTGTACGAATCACACCGGCGGCACCGCCTACATACCTTCTGTCTGGCCGAGTCATCCGATTCGCCTGTACTGAGCGCCACGGGGTACGCACACGCCAGCGCCACGACTTGCGGCACACCAACCCAACAGCCTCGGGGCAACCGTTCACTGGATAGAGCCGGGTCAGTTCTACATGCTGATGCGGGTGGTGACCCGCCTTGCTCGCGGTGGTCCTGCTGGCGGTTGTCGCACTCATCGGCGCGGTTGCGGGTGCTCGGGTGATGACAATTGGCCAGCGTGCGCGCTATGCGACGCGAATCGTACCGTCGGCGCCGCCCGATCACCGATCGGTGGAAGTGCGCCAGTTCGTGAGGCACGGTCCGCGGAAGCCGGCTAGAAGGATGGTGTGGAGTGGCGTGCGTGGGCAGGCCGCCCTTCTCGAGGACGAGGGAGCTGGCCAACGCATGTTCCGACACAAGTACCTGGCTTTGGCGGTGGCTACGACGTGCCTCTCGGTCCCGCTACTCACCTCCGGCTCCGCGATCGCAGCCACCGTTAGCTCGGGCGGGAACCAGGCGACCATCGCGGGTGTGCCGTTGCGCGATCTGGTCGCCCACCTGTCCGTCGCAGACGAGGTTCGGGACGGGTATGACCGCGCCAAGTTCAAGCACTGGGTCGACGCCGACCACGACGGATGCGACACCCGCGCGGAGGTCCTCCTCGCCGAAGCCAGTACCCCGCCGACGGTCGGCCCGCAGTGCAGCATCGACGGCGGTGGCTGGTACTCCGCCTACGACGACACCTACCTCACCCGGGCACGAGCCAGCGACATCGACCACATGGTCCCGCTCGCCGAAGCATGGGACAGCGGCGCCTCCGCATGGACACCAAAACAGCGCGAGGCCTACGCCAACGACCTCAACGAACCCCGAGCACTCATCGCCGTCACCGCCCGAACCAACCGCTCCAAAGCCGACCAAGACCCCAGCGAGTGGCTCCCACCCTACGAACCGGCACGCTGCGGCTACATCACCGACTGGACCGTGGTGAAGACCCGATGGCACCTCACCGTCGACCCCGCGGAAAAGACCGCCCTGACCGACCTCGCCACGGACTGCCCGAACATCCCACTCACAGTGATCCACGCGATGTAGACATTTCGCTCGCGTCGCCACGCGGGTCGGCAAGGCTGTGGACAGCCGTTTGCGCACGCGCCGAGCTCACGGTCAGATCAACACATGACCACACACGCAACCGACATCGACCACTGCGCCTGGTGCGGCAGTACCTGCGCCGCAAACGATGAGCGCGTCCGATTCAGCCTCGTCACGACCGGATCCGTGACAAAGCCAACCGCCTTCATCGCCGCCTGCAGCGAGGAGCACTTGGCGCTCACACTGCGACATGGCCCGGCTTCGGAGCCACCGCAGCAACGGCAGCCGCCCGAACCAACCGCGCCTGCACCGCCGACACCCTCGACGCCCACACAGCCGGGCCAGGGCAGTTGTCCAAATCGGCAGTGATGGAGCCGTCTGTTCGGGCACAGATGGTCGACGAGGGGGCCGTCGTTACCAGTCGGGTAGTCGGCCTGCGGCGCGATCCATGTCCGTGCAGTAGGCCGGTTTGAACTGGCCGGGCCAGCCGACAGCTGCCCAGAATGCGTGGGCGACCACGTGGTCGTCGACCGTTGTGGTGGACCACTGGTAGTCATCAGGTGGGGCCAGCGCGAGTGCCGCGGCGACGAGCACGCGACCGAAGCCCTGGCGGCGGTGCGGCTCGTCGACACGTACCTGCTCGAGCACCGCACGCCGGCATGGCCCGCAGACCGCGAGGTCGAGGTCGGCGAGGGGGTGACGCCGTCGATGCGCAGTTGCAGCTGTCCGATGCCGCCGCGGACCGGTGGCGGGATGCGCACCAGCACGAGCCCGGCGTTCGGTGCGGTGTCAGCTGTGTGCTGGCCGGCGGGGTCGACGAGTGCCCAGGTGTGCAGTGGGTCGCGCAGTGCCCAGCAGATGTTGCAGGTGCAGGTGCTCAGGTTGTAGCGGTGGTGGTAGCCGGTGCCGGATGTGGCGATGGCGAGATTGTGCGTGCGCGGACACCGTGTCGGCCTGACACCGCGCGGAGCTGGGCGGACCGGCAGGGCCCGTCCGTAGAGGCCCCGTTCGACGTCCCGCTCCTGATCGCTCACGCGTTCGATTATGAGCGGCGCTCATGGCCGCGCAAGGCGTGTTCGAACCACGTGACCAGCGCTTACGCGGCTGTGACCTCAGAGCCCCTCGTCAGCGCGGCATCCGACATCTAGCCGTGACGTTCAGGCTGTTCAAGTTGAGCCAAGGCGGCTGTCCTGTGGTGGTACGCCAGCTGGCAAAGCAAAGACGATTTCGATTCGTCAGATCGCTCATCGCACACACTGAGCGGGTGGTCGGTCCGAGCTGGACAGGTCAAGTTTCGTCGAAGTACGCCTCGGCGGTGCGGCGGATCTGCGCAAGTCGCTTCGACACGGCGCTGTGGTTGGCGTACCCGAGCAGGTTGGCGATCTCGGTCTTGCTGGTCACGCCGCTGTTCAGCAGCACGACGATCTGTCGGTTCCGGGTGTCCAGCAGCGTGAGGAAGTCGTTGGTGACCAGATTGCCCAGCACCTCGCTCTCCGGACCCTGGACAGGGAAGGTGTCGGTCAACTCGACGAACGTCACTGTGACCTTGCGTCGTTTGCCGTGCAGTTTGCGTTCGAAGTCCTCACGGGCGAACGACCAGTGGCCGGAGAAGTCGTCCTCGATCCGGTGAGATCGAACCGCGTCCAGGATGCCGCGCAGCCGGCCGGTCCGGTCGGCGGCCTCCACTGTCCCGATCACGGCATCGTGGGCGTCGTCCTCGCCGAACCACACGGGCCCGCCCATCCGCGGGTTGCCGGCCACGGCTCCGGCGAGCACGCTGCCGTCCTCCAGGGTGACCGGGCCGGACGTCTTGCCCTTGTCCACCTCGGGGAAGTCCCGCAAGCGATCCTGGATCGTGGCGGTGACCGCGGGCACCCAGAAGTCCAGGTTGTGGGCCAGCAGCCGGAGCGGGTCGTCGGTGGAGAACGCCTTCATCTTCGATCCCGACACGAGATGTGGCCACACCGTCCACGCCCAGGCGCGGGCGAGCCTGACATCGAAGTCCTGCGGTAGGAAGTCGTCGATCCCCGCCCAGTTGGCCAGGAACGGCCATTGGCCGCCACGCAGCAACGGCAATCCGAACCTGTTCAGGACGCGCTTGGGCAGCAGGTGCAACAGTGGTGCGTACTCGAAGTACCTCGCCCGTGTTCGGGGCACGAAGGCGACGTTGACGTCACCGAGGTCGGCGATCTTCGCCATCGGCTCCGGTAGCTCGTCCAGGTCGAAGAAGCGCCTCCGGAACTGGGCCGCCTCCCACAGCATGTTCCACTGACCGACCGCTCCGACCAGTTCCATGTCCGGTCGGGCCATCGAGAGCGCTACGTACTCGGGTGGAGCCGGTTCCAGCGGACGGACCACGCCGCCGAATAGGAATCCGGCCGACATGTTCGTCAAGGTCGGGAACTCGTCCGGGGTTGCCTCACTGTCGGTGAGAAACACCCCTTCGCTCCGTAACGCAATCGCCTCGACCGGGCTCGGCTCTCGGTCGTCGCTCACCTCACCGTCCGCCATCCGCCGCTCCGTGTACTGATCAGTCGGTTCGTCGACCTGAGTCATACCTCTATCACGTCAGTCTTCGTCGGATTCGTTCCCGACGTCGCGGCACGGCCGGGGCGAGTGGGCGCTTCCGCGTAGCTTTGATCACGCCAATCTAGGTTGGTCACGCCCCTCGCATCGCTGATCGAACAGGCTCCAGCCGCGGCGAAGGGTGTTCATGGTGAGGTCGTACCAACCGGCGAGGTCTGCCAAAGGCCACTGACGACGCCGACCGACAAACCAGTGGCCCGGTCCGCAGGTCCGGTTTGAAAAACTGCACGGGTTATCAGGCTCCGAGTACCTGTGCGTCGGAGGACAACGTGTTCCAGGCCAGGCGCAGGCCGCCCCGCCGCAGTGGGGCGTTTGGGCAGACGACTGGTCCGATGTCGCGAAGCATGTCGGCGATGTTGAGTTTCATCGATGTGCATCAGCCAGACATCTCGTCGGCGTCGCAAGGCGAAGCACCTTGACGCCGACAAAGCTACCGTCACCGGTATGCAGGTTGACGGCGCCGATGTGCGGCCCCGTCGCGTACTGTAACCAGCGCAGGAGATCTGCCGGTTGCGAAGGCCCGCTCCAGGGCGAGCTCGCTTGCGAGACGGTGACAAAGCATCCGTTCGACCAGCCTGTCCTCGCGTGGCGCAGCCGCGAGTGCCGAGACGGTTCCGGATAATGGGGCAGTGACTGGTTCAGCCAGGCGGAAACCTGTGGAGCATCGTGTGCCTACGGCGGGTACGGTGCGGAAGCTCTACGGCACCGCGTTCGGTTGCGGCCGACCCGGATGCGGCGCTGAGCTCTACGCGGTGGATGAGGACAGTGGCCGGCGGGTCCTCAACAGCCATGTCGCGCATATTCACGCTCGTAGTGAGGGTGGTCCTCGCTGGGATCCAGACATGAGCGAGGAGGACAATCGCGACGTCGGCAACTTGCTTCTGCTGTGCCTGATGCACGCCTGGGAAGTCGACGAAACACCTGACCTGTATCCCGCGGACATGTTGCGGTTCTGGAAACGTGATCAGTTGGATCAGTACCGACGCGCCCGCAAGTGCTGGACGATCACCGATTCGGAGGCGGAAGAAGCGGTCGCTCCACTCGATCTGACTGCTGCGATCGAGGCGATCAGCCAGGTGGTGCCTTTCAATCCGCGGATGCGGAGCCGTGTTGAGACATGGCAACTCGCTGTGCGAAAAGGCCATGGTCGAAGAAGGGCCCGTCTGACACCACTTGTGAACGCTGTTCGTCGGGATGCGGTGATGGCGTGGATGGCAGCGCTCGACGATCCGATCGTCGACGTGCCGGCTGGTCAGGTTCGGGTCCTCGTCGCACGTCTCGGCGCCGGCAAATCTGAACAGGCAGCCCGATGGTGGGAGCAGGGACTGCAGACGGTCGTCAACGACCCCGAAACTGAGGTCCCACTGCATTTCGATCCCCGCCATATCTCCTCGAGCTTGGAACACGCGATCGTCACCGAACTCGGACATGACCCAACACGCATTTGCAGAGTGGTCATCGACGACCTGGACAGCGTGCCAGCCCAGCAGGCGGATTGGCTGTTGACCGAAGCACGTCAACTCGTCCAGGTGTGGCCTATGGTCAGTGTCCTGGCGACCGCACGACCCGGGCTTGCAGTGCCGGCCGAGGAGAAGATCACGATCGCCCCTTGGCCGGCCCTACTGGGTTCGAAACTCGCGGAGGTGGCCATTGGTGAACCTGTTCCCACGCATCTATGGACCACCGAAACGACCGATCTGCTGGCGAGCCCACTCACAGCGCTAGCGCTGGCCGCCCGCGTCCAGGCCGGTCGCGATACCAAGGTGTCCCGCGCCCAGCTCCTCGCCAACCTCACTCCCACAGTGATCGAGTCACATCACATCGATATGACCGACGAAACATGGCACGACCTTGCCCAACTGGCCGTAACCACGCTCACTCAGCCGGAACCTGCCACCATCAACACATACAACTCGCTGCCGCGCCTGCGCCGGCTGCTCGCTACCGATCTCGTCGTCCGGGACGAGAACACTGTGGCCTTCGCGCTACCAGTGCTCGAACAATACTTCGGCAGCGAAGCGATCAAGTCCGGGTTGGTGAACCTTGAACACGCCGCCGCGGCCACCTCATTCCCCCGGTGGCGGTACGCGCTAACCTTTGCGATGGCGAGTACCGCAACGCAGGTGCAAGAAACGCTGCTGCTCAAGCTGGCACGCATCAACCCCGCAGCGGCGTTCTGGATCGTCGACGAACTCACCGACACCGACGCGACGTCCGAACACGACGGACCTTCTGACGACGAACTCGCTGCCGTCATCCGATGCCGCTGCCCCCAAGGAGTCCCGGATGAGCCTGACCTCGCGGTACGAGCTGGGGTGTGGCTCCGGGAGGCTGAGCAAGCGCTGCTGACGGGTTTGGGGCCGCTCGCCGAGTCACTGGTCCGACATCGCGACGGGAAACTCGTGCAGTGGGGTGTCTGGTTGAAGGATGGATATCTCACCCTTGCGCGCGCCCGCGACACACCGCCGCCACCCGAAGTTGTCAAGTTGACACGGGCGCGTCCGGGCCTCGCGGAAGGATGGCACCGCATTACACAGTTCGCGTTCCCAACCGAAAATTTCGGACGCTGGCACGTCGCGCAGAGAGAACTGCAAGAACAACTCCGAACCAAGATCGTACGACAGACCCTCGCCGTCCCACCCAAATCCATGCTGGCTCGGGAACGTACCTACTATCTCGCGTCCTTTGTGCACGACTACGGAGTCTCACGACGTCGCCGCCCGATAGGCCTCGCCGAAGTCCGAGACACGGTAGCCACCTGGATGGACAAGGTGAACGCATCCGAGTTCGCCCGATGGCAGTCAACTGGCCGCACCGTTGACTCCAACGACATCCGCTGGCTGACGACCCAACTCGCGCTGGAGGACGACGACACACTCCACGCGCCCTGGCCGTCCGCTGATCAACCGGACGCCGGCAAGTGGGTGTGGCAGGCGTATTCGCCTGACCTGACGTTGACCATGGCCACAAGCATCGTGCGCGAGGCGATCGTCGGCTACCACCAACTCGTAGAGCTCAACTTCCCCGCCTTCGGTGACGCCCTGGGCCTTCACAGCATGCTGCCGCTGCGCGTCGAAGGGCTCGTAGAAAGACCGATCGATGACAACGCCTACAGCATCAATCTGATACTCGCCTTCGAACCCGCCCCACAACACGCCATTGACCTGCCTGACGTTGAGCTACGCCTACTCGCCAAGAACGCCAGCGACATAGTCTGGAAGTTCGCGGCAGATCACCGGGGATCCGGTCGGACGCTCTTCGGCCAGAAACCAATCCAACACCTCGAGCTGCCCCTGCACTCGCACTCTCCTGCCACAATCCTGGCGTACAAATGGCTCGCCCGTGACCTCGCGACCATCGGCTGGCTCAAAGACCACCACCGACTCACCTGACGATGACACTAGGGGGCCACTCATGTGACTGCGTGGTTCTGGCCACCAACGCACTCTCGTGCCGTGAGGCGGGCTTCGGCGTCGTCAGGCAAGACGTACAACTCGCTTCACTCAGGTGCGAGCAGCTCAGCACGCGAGGGCGTTGACGGGCATCTCGTAGCTGTCGGCAACATCGACGTTGGAGGTCCGCATGGGGCTCAGCCGGGGGGCTCCCCCTGGGTCCCAAGTTCGGAATTAGGTGACATTGAGTTCACGCCAACCAGGAAGCCAAGTCTTAGCCGATAGTCGCGCGACTCGGTCAACCAATCGCGCAATTTACCCTTGGCAATCTGGTAGTTTCGGTCGAAAACGCCGTGCTCCCATTGGTTCGGCGGTTGACCGAATTCGAACAACCTGGGAAACAGTGCGCCGTTCAGTGGCAATTGTTCAGGCGGAGCGTCAATCATACCATCTATGTACTGCTTGCGGGCGCGTTCCTCCCGCAGGGCCGCCTCGGCCAGCGTCTGCCAATTGTTCATGTACTCGTCCGCTAGGTCAGCCAAATAGACCAGCATGTTCTGAACGCGATCGTCGATCTCGGTCCCGACGAGGAAACGCTCCCGTTGTACGAGGTGCAGAGACGAGCGGGCATCAATAAGCCTGGGAATTTGCTCGATGACGGTCGTCGCGGTCCTGTTCGCGGCAACGAAGAACCTAGCTAACTCGACCTGTTCGCAGCCAGCCTTCAAGTTTCGCAACGCAGCGACCATGACGCCCTTCCGATCCTCCAACTCCGCCCGGTTCGTGGCGCGCTGTGCCAGAACGGCCGAGAGCACGCCTGTGACGAGCACCGCGATGATCAGGGTCATCACAGTCTTGGCGCCCTCCAAAGCCAAGTCCGCCGACGGATCGGCAAGGGCGAGAAGGAGCACGAGGACCACCGCTAGGACCGCGACGATGCCACCCAGCACAGCGATCAACTTCAACATCAAATGAGCCTGTCAGCGTGACGTCACCGCACGGCCTCGGCGGGAGCTCGATTTTGTGCGTTGGAGCCTGCAGCCCGGTTAACCGCAACTGCTCTGCGTCTCCAGCAGAGACGCTCTCACCCTCGTTGCATGGACTTGACCAGTTCAGATGATGTGTGCGCCACCGGATTGAGGTCGCAATGTAAGCGCATGCACGGCGTCGTGTCGGCGGAGCGCGGCCCTGGAGCACGTCAGCGCCGAAATACCGCCTCGCGCCTACGGACAAAGTATTCGGCGCCGCGCTCACCCCACCCTCGCGGAGTGGACTTAGAGCCCCTAACGCATTGATGTTCGGAGTCGTCGCCAGCAGATGATGCTGGTGGCGAGGGTGAGGAATCCGTGGTGGATGTCGGTGCGGCGTTCCCAGCGTTCGGCGAGGCGTCGGAACTGGTGGAGCAGGGCGAGTGTCTGTTCGACGACCCAGCGCACCGGTTGGTTGTTGTCGCGTGTGCCGCGCCTGCTGATCAGCGGTCGGATCCCGCGCTGACGCAACATAATGCGGTACTTGTCGTGGTCGTAGCCACGATCTGCCACGACGATGTCCGGCTTGCGACGGGGGCGACCTGGGCGGCCGCGGACCGCGGGGATCGCGTCGACGAGAGGGATGAGCTGAGTGATGTCATTGCGGTTGCCGCCGGTCAATGTCACGGCGAGCGGGATCCCACCGCCGTCGCAGATCAGATGGTGTTTGGAGCCGGTCTTGCCCCGGTCCACCGGGCTGGGTCCGGTGTCGGCACCCCCCTTTTCGCGCGGATGTGGGAGGCATCCACGCACGCCCGGGACCAGTCGATCCGGCCGGCCGCGTTCAGCTCGGCCAGCAGCGCCTGATGCAGCCGGTCGAACACACCGGCCTCGGTCCAGTCCCGTAACCGCCGCCAGCAGGTCATCCCGGAGCCGAACCCGAGCTCCTGGGGCAGGTCCTCCCAGCCGATGCCGGTGTAGAGCACGAACAGAATCCCTTGGAGCACCAGCCGATCCGGCAACGGCTTCGGCCCCGTCCTACTCGCCGGCCGGCCCGGTAACCGCGGCTCGATCCGGGACCACAACTCGTCGGACACCATCCAGGGCGCAGCCACCACAAGATCATCTCAAAGCAAGATCATCAACATGTTAGGGGCTCTTAGACAACGACCATGATCCTCTGCAGGAGAGCGGCTCCGAGGTGGTATCGGCGTGAGTCACGACGCCCGAGTGGTAACGGTCAACGTCCGCGGCGTGACTAAATGCACGGAGGACTGCGTGCGGGAGTTGCTGTGATGAGTCAGGATGCGGTGGATGTGCTGGCGCGAGCTGCTGGCGATCTGACGGTCACCAGGCGGGCCGACATGGACCGGTGGGTTCATCTGTCTCTCTGTGTGCTGGACGCTGTGTACTCCGTCGGCGCGCGATACACCGGCGTCGTCCGAGTCTGCCGCGCGTACGCTCGGCACACCGGGCTCGAGGTGATCACGGTCCCCCACCGCGAGGCAAGCAAAGTGATCGGCACCGATGCGGAACAGTCGCTGGATGTCTTGATCGCCGACATCCATGCTGTCGGCGTGGCGGGCTTCGCCGCTGGCGTTGTACGCCATCGTGGACGCACCAGCACCCGCAACGGAATCCTCAAGGCCGACGCCGCTCTCCAGTACGCCGAAACACTCCTCGCGCATGACGTACGCGCCCTGGCCGACGTGTCCATGTTGCTTACGGATCCTGCGCGACTCGATGCGGTCGAGGAGGAGCTTCGTGCGGTGCCGGGTAACGGGGCCGCGGACGTGCGCCTGGGCTACCTGTGGATGCTGGCCGGCGATGACGAGCATGTGAAACCCGACCGCATGGTGCTGCGATGGCTCACCCACCATCTCGGGCGCCCTATCGATCCTGCACAAGCCCGCGACTTGATCGCAGCCACCGCGCACCGGACCGGTTATACGCCGTGGGAGCTCGACCATGCGATCTGGCGCCACCAGTCCCGTCGGAATCCTTGACCCGGCCCAGGAGTTTCAGATGTCGAGCGACAGCAACCGGGAGCGCGTGCTGACCGCCCTGCGGATCAGCACTTATCCCCTGGATGACG
This sequence comes from uncultured Actinomycetota bacterium, assembly GCA_963841395.1. Classification (GTDB taxonomy): domain Bacteria; phylum Actinomycetota; class Actinomycetes; order Mycobacteriales; family Pseudonocardiaceae; genus Actinophytocola. The sequence continues at coordinate 368,511 of CAWJCX010000052.1, read as the reverse complement.
ATCAACTCGCCGCACAAGCAGGAGTTCGGCCACGCCAGACGGTGAACCAGCTGTGCCGGCAGCTGGAGCGCGACGGAGTACTCCGCCGCTATGTCGGCGTCGACGGCAAGATCGTGAACCAGCTCATCACCGCCCCGACCAGTGAAGTCGAGCTGCATGCCGGCGATCTCGCAACGGTGGAGCGACCGAGTGGGCATGCGCGGCCGCCCGGTAGCTCGACCGAACAACGCGACGCTGAACGCGTGATGCTTGACCTGCTCGGTGAAATCCTCGGACTTGTCCTCGGTCCGGCCACGATCAAGGTGCCCTCCGGTGAACGCGTCGAGATCGATGGCACCGACGCCCATCGCACCGTGCTGGTGGAATGTTGGGCCCACCAAGGGCCTCCCAAGGCCGCGCAACGGAACAAGGTTCTCGCCGATGCGCTCAAGCTCCACTGGATCAGCACCACCCTCTACCCTGTTGGCGCTAATTGATCTTCCTCAGTGTTGCTAGATCATCTTCCCCAGGTGGTGTCCCAGTCCGGCGTGTCATTTGCGCTGGTCAGTTGCCTTTCGGGTGAGGGTTCGCGGTGTTGGTCACCGTGGGTCGTCGCTGGAGGGGCTGGATGCTGTCTCTGGAGGAAGACGTGCAGGCGCAGGCGTTGCGTCAGCAGGGCTGGTCGATCTCGGCGATCGCCCGGCACCTGGGTGTGGATCGCAAGACGGTCCGCGCGTATCTGTCCGGTGAGCGGGAGCCGGGGCGGCGTCGGCGCACCCAGCCCACGTTGATCGAACCGTTCCTCGAGTACTGCCGGGTCAGGCTGGCCGATGACCCGCACTTGTGGGCGTCGACGTTGCTCGATGAGCTGACCGAGCTCGGGTTCACTGGTTCGTATCCGTCGTTGACCGCGGCGATCCGCGAGCGCCGGCTGCGGCCGCATTGCGAGCCCTGTCAGGTGTCCCGCGGCCGCGACGTCGCGGTCATCGCGCATCCGCCGGGCGAGGAGACCCAGTGGGACTGGGTGGAGTTGCCGGACCCGCCGGCGAGTTGGGGCGCGGGGCGGCACGCGCATCTGCTGGTCGGTGCGCTGGCGCACTCGGGCCGCTGGCGTGGTGTCCTGGCCGACGCGGAGGACTTCCCGCACCTGATCGAGGCCCTGGACGCGGTGGTCCGCCGGCTGGGCGGGGTCACCGACGTCTGGCGGTTCGACCGGATGGCCACGGTCTGCTACCCGTCGTCGGGTCGGATCACCGCGGCGTTCGCGCAGGCGGCCAAGCACTACGGCGTCCACTCGGTGACGTGTCCGCCGCGGCGGGGGAACCGCAAGGGGGTGGTGGAGAAGGCGAACCACTCGGCGGCGCAGCGCTGGTGGCGCACCCTGGGCGACGATCTCACGGTCGTCGAGGCGCAGGCCGGGGTCGATCGACTCGCGGCCAAGCTCGACGACCGGCGTCGGGTCGCCGACGGCGAGCGCACCACCGTCGGCGCGCTCGCGGCCGCTGAGCGGCTGCACCCGGCGCCGCTGGTGGCGTTCCCGGCCGAGTTCGACGTCACCCGGACGGTGACCGCGCAAGCGATGGTTTCCTTTCGCGGCAACCACTATTCGGTTACGCCGGGGCTTGGCGGCGCCCGCGTTCAGGTCCGGCACCGGCTCGGCGCGGACGAGTTGCGCATCGTCACCGCCGGCGGCGCCACGGTCGCGGTCCACCACCGCGCCCCGGACGGCGCCGGCCGGGTGGTCCGCGACGACGGACACGTCGTCGCCCTGGAACGGGCCGCGCTCGCCGCGTTCAGCGCCGACCGGCCCTGCACCCACAAGACTCGCCGCCCGCCCTCGGCGGCGGCGTTGGCCGAAGCAGCACGACTGCGCGGCCTGCCCGCGACGGGGCCCGCGGCCCACGTCGTGATCGACCTGTCCGCCTACGTCGCCACCGCGGCGCGGCTGGGCAGGGCACCCACCAATGAGTCCAGAAAGGACTAAACACATGTCCGGAAACCGTTCAGGGCCACAGATGAGTGAGGCCCGCCGCTATCAGCAACTGCGCGCGCACTTCTCCTACCTGAAGCTCGACAACGCCGCTGAAGCGCTGCCGCGCATCCTCGACCAGGCCCGCACCGAGAACCTGTCCATGACCGCCGCGCTCGAGCGACTGCTGGAGATCGAGGTCAACGCCACCGAGGAACGCCGCCTCGCCGGCCGGCTGCGGTTCGCCTGCCTCCCGGACCCGTGGGCCTTGTCCGACTTCGACTTCGCCGCCCAACCCGGCGTCGACGAGAAGCTGATCCGCGACCTCGCGACCCTGCGGTTCCTCGACGACGCCTCCAACGTCCTGTTCGTCGGTCCGCCCGGAGTCGGCAAGACCATGCTCGCCACCGCACTCGCTCGCGGCGCGGCCGAAGCCGGCAACCGGGTCTACTTCACCACCGCCGCCGACCTCGCCGCCCGCTGCCACAAGGCCGCGGTCGAGGGCCGGTGGGCCACCTGCATGCGGTTCTTCGCCGGTCCGAAACTGCTCGTGATCGATGAACTCGGCTACCTGCCGCTGCCCGGCGACGGCGCGTCCGCCCTGTTCCAGGTCATCAACCAGCGCTACCTCAAGTCCAGCACGATCCTGACCACGAACGTCGGGATCGCTGACTGGGCAACAGCTTTCGGCGATGCCACCGTCGCCGCCGCGATGCTCGACCGGCTACTGCACCGCGCCACCGTCGTCGGCATCGACGGCCCTTCTTACCGACTCCGCGCCCATCAGTCCACTTCGGACAAGCTGCGCAAGGCGGTGAACGCACATGTCTCCTGACAACAGCTATACGATTTCGAAGACCTGCCCGATCTGCTGGGAGACCTTCGTCGCGACCGGACGCCAGGCCAAGCACAAGACCTACTGCTCACCCCAGTGCAAGCGCACCGCCGCAGCCCGGCGCGAGGTCGAGCGCACAGCCCACCCGGGACAGCCACCGACCTCCGCACCGGCCCCGGCGCCACCAACGCCGCTGCCACAGACCGTCGCCCACCGCGACTGCCCGCACTGCGGCGGGCCCGTCACCATCGTCGCCCTGCTCACCACCCCCGAGGCGGCCCGACCACAGATGCCCGCCGCCGCGCCCGACGGAGTGATCCCGCTCCGTCGCTGAACCCGCTAAGCTCTATCCGCCACCTGGGGAAGTTGATCTAGTACCCGTGGGGACTTTCAAATAGCGCGGACAACCCCAGGCCACAGCGAATCCTGTGCCTCTGCGACCCCGCGGCCGCCGCACCGTTCCTCCCCCACACTCGGTCGTGGGCAGCCCGCGCCTTGCAGGACCTCGACATCACCGTGCACATCGTCGAACTCCCGGACGAGCTACGGCAGGCGATCCAGAACGCACAACACCGCCAATACCGCTAAGGGCGTCTCGTGATCTCCGACTGGTAGCGCGCCCGCGGAGTCCCGCGCGGATGCCGGCGCGTCAGCCGGTGATGGTGAGGTCGCGGAGGAAGGCGATCACTTCTCACGGAGCGCCGACGACGCTCGTGTTCCTGCGAACACGGGCGCCGTCGGTTCCGTATGCTCGTCGTCCTCACACTGTCCCTGCCATTCACTCGGCGAGTTGGCCGAGCGACATGTCAGACCAGCAGCACCACGATGACCACGATGATGAGCAGGGCCAGTGCTGCAGCCAGTCCTACCGCGAATGGTCCCAGCGCTCGCCTCGCGCCCTTGCCGCTGACAACAGGTCCAGCTGTGAGCGACAGCGCTCCGGCAGCGATGAGCTGCTGCGAAACGGGTGGCGCTGTTCGGTCGATGTTCCGCGCGGGAAGACTTCGGATGTACCACCAGGCTGCAAGATAGTGCCCGACGTCCACAGGTGGGCGTCCAGCCGCCGCGCAGAGTACGGACAAGAGGTTCTCCAACTGGTTCCGCTTGTCACCAGGCGGCAGCTTCTTGCCGGCCACGTATGGCTCGAGTCCCGACTTGGTCCAAGCATGTCGCGGTTCACGATCCCGCATTGCGCTGGCGATGGCACGCAAGGTCATACCCGACTGAGTGCGCAACGCCGCAAGCGCATGAACAAAGTCTTCCTCGTTGATCACCTTCGCAAGGTCCGATGGCGGCGCGACCCGAACGTGGAGATGGCGTGCCAGCTGTCCCTGAGCCTGCGTGCAGACCTCGCGGTCCTCTGAGTCGGCCTGCAGCTCCCGCAACAGCAGGTCATAGACGTCCCACCTGACGAGCTCCTGCTGACCGTCGTGGTTCCGAGAGCCGGGCTCTAGAGCGAGCTCGACGCTTGGCAGGTCCAAGCCTGTGTTGAGGGCAAGCAACGCAGGTTCCCACAGTGCACCGGAGACTGGCCGATCACACAATCTCCGCAACGTTGACCGCAACTGCTCGATGTGAGGCTGCAGTTTTGCATCGCTCTCCCGCGGCATCGACCAATCAGGGCGACGAGGCCGCGGCACGCGCGTCGTCACGAATACGCCTCGTTCCTCTCGTTGTTCTGCTGGGTGGCCGAGGCCGGCGTGGTTACGGTCACGAGCCACCCGGCGACGCCGGCGGCTACCGGCAGCGGCTGCCCAAGTAGCACCATCACGACCACAAAAACCGCAAGAATAGTAACGGTTGTGGCCTGCAGTCGTCGGGACGCGACATCGCAGATGGTGCGAGGCAACTGGGGCAACATGGTTGACACTACGGACATCAGAATTTCTCCCAGAGGGTGACAGTTGGCAGCAAGGCTGCCTTGAAGACATTTTGCTGTGGTGGCGGCCAACCACCTTTCCACTGCGGCTTTCTTCATCATGGATCACGCAATCCGACGCCCGGAAATGCTCTCCGCACATTTGAGATCATGATCTACATCACTTCTCGAAGGAAGCTCTCATCATGACCACAAACCCGCATCTACCTGCAGAAACAGCAGCGAAGATCAAACTGCGCGCATAACCGCTGGTCGCAGGCCTGCCGCATTGCCAGGCATTTGCCAGGTATTTGCCCTGGCAGGAGGCTCGCACAACCGCCCTGAGCAGCAAGAACGACCTGCGGCCAGCGGGCATGTTTCTTCGGCGACAATGCTCCTATAACGGACATTTCGCGCTCTCCGCGTGGCGCGCGCGCAACTGACTGCACGAATGCGAGCATCTGGACCGGCCGATCCGTCCGAAACCGCTGGTCGGAGTCGGTGCGCGACCGCTGGGGCATCGAGAACTAGCAGGTCAACTGAAGCAGTCCGTCCACAAGCGACCACAGAAGTCGTCGAATTCGCTGGTCCAGGCCTTTTGGCCACCAACACTGGAGGCATTTTCGCAGGTCGAGCGTGCGCCGCTCCATCAGCCCGTCGCCGGGCCGCCCGCGGCGTGGCCAGGCTTCGAGCTACCCGGGTCGCCAATCTCGTGTCGTGCCTGCTCAGCCGAGGTCGCTAGCCATCCCGCCGGCACGGTCGCGGCGAAAGTCCCTGTCGACGAGCGGCGCGGCGCCACCACCGCTCAGCAGCGGAGCCCTGCGGTGATGGGGAGATAGTCGGAGTTATCTGCCGAGATCCTCTCTCGCCATCAGTCGAGCGCCCCAGCGGTCGGCTTGCTCGGCAATGTCGCCCTCGACTGTCGGCTTTCCTCACAAGCGCGTAAACCGGCTCTGCCGCACAATGTGCCGATGACTGCGTCCGCCATGGAGGTCATACGAGACTTCGCCGATTGGTCGAGGTGGGTGCCGTTCACCGAGGCGAGAGTGTCTGCTCCCCGTGAGCCCGGTGTCTACCTGGCTCGCGAGGGCCCTCTCGGCGCGCTCGTCTACGTCGGCATGGCCGGCGAACGCCGCGGTCAAGGCATCCGTGGCCGGTTGACGATCTACTCACGCGGACGCGCACTGGCGAGCGGCCTGGGCGAAGCCGTCTTCGACCGCGCACTACAAGATGCGCTATGGCTACACCAACGCCTGACCGACCTCCAACAAGGAACAGCCCGCCGAGCAAAAGAGTGGGGCGTACTAGCCTTCGAACGCGCCAACCTGCACATGTGCTGGACCGTCACCACCGACAGAGCCACCGCAGCCGACCTTGAGAACCGCATACTGGCAGCGCTCGAGCAGCACAACCTCTGGAACAGACGTCGATAATCGACTGATTGACTCACGGTCAACATTCACATGACCGGCCCGCATCAGGCACCCTTGCCTATTGGGTTGCCGCTCACCACCGTTTGGGAGCGTCGGGAGCAGACCATGGGAGCAATGTGGGAGCCGACCACACCATCGAACGACAGTGAACCGCACTCAACGGCACTGAACGGATGTGTGCTGACCCGCAGGAGTCCTATTCCTGCAGGTCAAAACACTTGTTGATCTACGTTGACACGGTAGTGCTCATGAAGCCGCCCTCGTCGCGTTCCAGGTATGCCGTTCCAGGCATGCACGACGTCTGTTGGCTCTTCATCAGCGGTCTGAAGATCGAGGTGCGTCGCGCACCGACATCAGCCGTGCATATGCCCTCACGTGCATTACGAACCGCAGCGAATTAGAACTCTCAGCGCGGTGGTTGCCACTACTGGACGGCAATCACGGTGTGGCTCATCCGATCTCCGTCCCGCGAAGCGCCAGCCCAACCGGCACCGCTGACCCCAACACACGCGCTGCATACATCACGCTGGGCGGGCCGCGTAGATCACCGAGGTGGATGACGTGGTCCTGAAGATCATCCGTTGGGGATTGCGATTCGCAGTCGCGAACGCGACCCCATTTCATCGGTCGCGACGCGATCCTCCCAAAATCCTCCCACTTACGGGGTTACCGACCAGTACAGACCGATGTGGACAGTGGAAGCAAGATCAGGACACAGGCACAAAGATGCCCGCTGACCTGGCAATTCATCCAGGTTCAGCGGGCAAATTACGACCGTCGGGCTGACAGGATTCGAACCTGCGACCCCTTGACCCCCAGTCAAGTGCGCTACCAAACTGCGCCACAGCCCGGCCACACCCCCGACCGCTGGGTGCGGAGCACAGCTTAGCGCAGGCGCGCAGCTCAACTCTTGCGGGTGCGCTTCTCGCGGACGCGGACCGAGATGCGGATCGGGCTGCCGGTGAAGCCGAACTCTTCTCGGAAGCGGCGTTCGATGAAGCGGCGGTAGCCCGCCTCCAGGAAGCCGCTCGTGAACAGGACCAGTGTGGGCGGCCTCGTCTGGGCCTGCGTCGCGAACAGGACCTTTGGCTGCTTGCCGCTGCGGACGGGCGGCGGCGTCGCGGCGATGAGCTCCGCCAGCCACGAGTTCAGCCGACCAGTGGGCACGCGCTGATCCCACGACGTCAGCGCCGTCCGCAGGGCCGGGGCCAGCTTGCGGACCGACCGGCCGGTCAGCGCCGACACGTTGATGCGCTCCGCCCACGGCAGGCGGACCAGGCCTCGGTCCAGTTCCTTCGTCAGCTGGTGGCGGCGGTCCTCGTCGACCAGGTCCCACTTGTTGAACGCCAGGACGCAGGCGCGCCCGGCATCCACCACCATGGTCAGGACCCGCAGGTCCTGCTCGGTGACGGGCTCGGACGCGTCCAGCAACACGATGGCCACCTCGGCGGCCTCGATCGCCGCCCTGGTGCGCAGGGACGCGTAGTACTCCATGCCGGACGCGGTCTTGACTCGCTTGCGCAGGCCCGCCGTGTCGACGAAACGCCACATCTCGTCGTCCAGCTCCACCAGGGAGTCCACAGGGTCGACAGTGGTGCCGGCTACGGCATCGACGACGGCGCGGTTCTCGCCGGTCAGGCGGTTGAGCAGGGACGACTTCCCGACATTCGGCTTGCCGACCAGGGCCACGCGGCGCGGCCCGCGGGTTTCGCCGAAGGACTCGCGGGGGGTGGCGGGCAGCGCGTGCAGCACGGCATCCAGCAGGTCACCGGAGTTGCGGCCGTGCAGGGCCGACACCGGGTGGGGCTCCCCCAGCCCGAGCGACCACAGCGACGCCGTGTCGGCCAGCAGGCGCTCGTCGTCGACCTTGTTCGCGGCCAGGAGGACCGGCTTCTTCGACCGCCGCAGCACTCGCGCGGCCGCCTCGTCCGTTCCCGTGGCGCCGACTGTCGCGTCGACCACCAGGAGCACCGCGTCCGCGGTCATCATCGCCAGCTCGGCCTGCTCGGTGATCGACGCCTGCAGCCCGAGGGCCTTCGGGTCCCAGCCACCGGTGTCCACGACGGTGAACCGCCGCCCGCCCCATAGAGCGTCGTAGGCCACGCGGTCGCGCGTCACGCCGGGCTTGTCCTGCACCACCGCCTCGCGGCGGCCGATGATGCGGTTGACCAGCGTCGACTTGCCTACGTTCGGCCGGCCCACCACGGCCAGCGTGGGCTGTGGTGGCTCGCCGCCGTCCCCGTCGGGGTGGCCGAACTCCTCGTCGACGGACGTCCAGTCGGACTCGGAAGCCCACGTGCCATCCAGCTCAGTCATCTCAGTCCTCGTCAGACAGCGGCAGTGCGCTGCTCGTCCAGTTCATGCACCAGGTCGGCCAGGCGCCGGCGGATCTCCTCGGTCGCCTCCCCCAGGCCGGACCGTCCTCGCCGGACAGTCAGCGGGAACGGCTCGCCGACCAGTACGTCCAGCTTAGGCCGGAACCTCCGACCGCTTCCGGACGGCCGCAGCGTGCCGCGCGTCGCCACCGGGAGCACCACCGCGCCGGTCGTCCGCACGAGCCACGCGGCGCCCTGCTCGGCACGGTCGACATCCCCGGATCCCCTTGTGCCCTCAGGGAAAACGCCGAGCACGCCACCACCGCGCAGCACCGCGACCGCGCCCATCAGTGCCGCCCGGTCGGCCTCGCCGCGGCGAACCGGCAGCTGCCCGATCCGGCGCAGCGCCCAGCCCATCGCACCGGACGCGAGCTCGCTCTTGACCAGGAACACCGACCGGCGCGGCAGCACGCCGAAGATCACCTGTGGCTCGATCAGCGTGCTGTGGTTCGCGACGAGCACCACCGGGCCCGTCGCCGGTACTCGGGCGAGCCCCGAGACCCGGATCCGGAACGCCGGCCGGTACAGCCACCGCCCGATCCACCGGCCGAAGTCATGCAGGCGCGGCCGGGCACCCTCGGGCAACACCTGACGTCACCACCTGCCAGGGCCGGCAGCCACCCCACGCAGCGAGCGCTCGTCGACGATCTCCAGGATCCGGTCCAGCACGCCCGCGATGTCGAGGTGCGTCGTGTCCAGCCACACCGCGTCGTCCGCGGGCTGCAGCGGCGACGCCGCCCGCGACGAGTCCAGCCGGTCGCGCCGCTCCACGTCCTGCTTCGTCGCGTCCAGCGTCGAGCTGCGTCCCTCGGCCGCGTCCTGGCTCGTGCGCCGCTGTGCGCGGGCGTCCGACGACGCGGTGAGGAAGACCTTGAGGTCGGCGTCCGGGGCGATCGCCGTGCCGATGTCGCGGCCCTCGACCACGATCCCGCCGTAGGACTCGCACGCGCCGGCGATGAGTTCCTGCTGCTGCATCTTGAGCAGCTCGCGCACCCGTGGCACCGCGGACACCGCGGAAACGGCCAGTGTCACGGCCTGCCCGCGGATCTCGGCGCCGACGTTCTCCTCGCCCAGCGCCACTTCCTGGCGCAGCGGGTCGGTGCCGATCCGCAGCAGCACGCGCTCGGCGAGCCTGGCCACGGCCTCCTCGTCGAGCGGGTCGATGCCGGCCCGCAGCACGGCGAGTGTCACCGTCCGGTACATCGCTCCGGTGTCGAGGTAGCCGGCACCCAGGGCGGTCGCCAGCCGGCGCGCCACCGTGGACTTTCCGGTTCCCGACGGGCCGTCCAGCGCGATCACGCCACGCAGCTCGCCCTCAACCACCGCGAATGCCTCCTCAGGTCCGATTCGCCCTCCCCCATTGTGCCTGGTGTCCCTTCGGATCGGGCGATCACCCGGCACCTGGCAACTGGTGACGGTCATCTCCCCGACCATCAGCGGGTCCCCAGGCGCCGTTCACCGACCTAGCATCCGAATGGACATGACAGGAGGTAACGATGCTCAAACGCACAGTCATCGGCCTTGTCGCCGTCACGTCCGCGCTGGTCGGCGGGTTCGTGGTGCCGAACGCGATCGCGGATGTCGAGGGTGACGTCCAGGCCGCGGCCGTGACGATCACCTATGACGACAGCCAGGCTCCCGAGTACGTGGACGCGATCACCCAGGCGATCCAGATCTGGAACGACTCGGTGAACAACGTCGAGATCACGCACGTCGCGGCGGGTCAGCAGCCCGAGGTCTCCTTCGAGTCCTTCGACGGCTGGCCGCAGGCCGAGCTGGGTCCGATGTTCCCCGGTGACCACGGCACCGTCTGGTACGGCAAGGAGGCCGTCGACCAGGGCTACAACCTGGTGCGGATCGCCGCGCACGAGTTCGGGCACAGCCTGGGGCTACCGGACATGAAGCCCGGCCCGTGCGAGAGCCTGATGTCCGGCTCGACCGGCGGTGTGGACTGCGCCAACGCGCAGCCCAACGCCGAGGAGGTCGCGCAGGTCGAGGACAACTACGCGAGCGGTGCGGCGGCGAAGAACACGCAGCAGCACCACGTGGTCATCGGCTGGACGGACAAGTAGTCCAGCTGTCAGAGCAGCTCGCCGAGCGTGGCAATCGCCTTCTCCAGCTGCTCATCGCACAGATACGGGGCGGGGCCGAACCGGAGATATTTTCCCCGACTGTCGGTGAGCACGCCGCGCTCGGCGAGCTCCTTCTGCAGCTCGCCCGCCCGGGGTGACTCGAGCGCGAGGAACCCGCCGTACTCGGTGCGCGGGGCGGACCGGTCCCGGGTGATCACGTCCGCCGGCGCGTCGAGCGCGTCGAACAGCGAGGTGAGCAGCCCGGTCTGGTGCTGGGACACCTCGCGCAGGAACGCCGGTGTGAGGTCCTGGCCGGCGAAGAAGTCGAACACGGTGGCCGCCCGGTAGTGGCTGGTCGGGTCGTAGGTCGAGCCGGCGAAGCGGTCCGCGCCGGGCGCGTAGCCGACCTGGCCGGACGCCTTCGCCGTGAGGTCGTCGAACTCGGCGAACCAGCCGGTCACGACCGGGCGCAGCGACGCCGCGTGCGGGGGCAGCCGCAGGAAGCAGTTGCCCTCGCCGAGCTGGAGGTACTTGTAGCCGCCGCCGGTGATCCATGCCGAGCCCAGACCCCGCTCGCGCACGGACATCGGCACCACGCCCAGCGCGTGGTAGGCGTCGACGAGCAGCTCGGTCCCGCCGCGCTCGCACGCCGTGGCCAGCGAGCCGAGGCTCCGGCACGATCCGCGAGGTCTCGAACAGCACGGCGGACACCAGCACGGCCGCGGTCCGCTCGTCGACCTCGGCCGCCAGCCGCTCGGCGAGCGTGTCCGACCGGTGCCGCGGGCACCCGGACGACCTCGACGCCCTCCTCCGCGAGGCGGGCGAGCTGGCGGCGCAGCGTGTGGAACTCGCCGTCGGTGGTCACCAGGCGCGGCCTGCGCCGGAGGTCCACGCTGGACAGGAAGCGGATGACGAGGTCGTGCGTGGACCCGGCCAGCGCGATGTCGGCGTCCGGACTCGTCGAGCAGCGCACGAAACCCCGCGCGTACCCGGTCGGCCTTCGCGAACGCCCGCTCCCACTTGCCGTCGACGGCGGCGGCCGCGTCGGTGAACGCCTCGATCTGCCCGTGCAGCGCGACGTCCGGCCAGGCCTGGTGCGAGTGGCCGGTCAGCAGCAGCCGGTCGCCGACGCCGAAGCGGCCGTAGTGCGTGGCCAGCGCGTTGGGGGCGCGGCGCAGGTCGTCGAGGGTGGTCACAGCTGGCTCCGCACGGCCCACAGGTCGGGGAACACGGCGCTGAACAAGCGTCGTGCGCAGGTACGCGACGCCGGCCGAGCCGCCGGTGCCCTCCTTCGCGCCGATGGTCCGCTCGACCATCTTCACGTGCCGGTAGCGCCACTCCTGCATGCCCTCGTCGAGGTCGACGAGCAGATCGGCCACAGTGGACGGTCCGGCGTCGTCGCCGTACACCTGCACCAGCACCCGCTGCACGTCCTCGGCCGGCGTCCACGCCACGCGCAGGTCGCGGTTGAGGTACTCGGCCGGGATGTCGTAGCCGCTGCCGGCGAGGTAACTGCAGGAACGAGTCGAACAGCGAGCGGCGCGACATCGCGGCAGTGATCCGCTCGTAGGCGACGCCGTCCTTCGGGTACGGCGCGAGCATCCGCTCGTCGCGGCGGCCGAGCACGGCCTCGAGCTCGCGGAACTGGCCGGACTGGAACCCGCTGGCCGCGTCGAGGCGCGTGCGGAAGCTCGTGAACTGGCGCGGCGTCATCGTCTCCAGCACGTCGATCTGCGCGACCACGACCTTGAGGATCGTCAGCGCGCGGCGCAGCGTGCGCAGCGAGTGGGCGGTGTCGACCTTCTCCAGCATCTGCTGCAGGTGGTCCAGCTCGTGCAGCAGCTGCTTGAACCACAGCTCGTAGACCTGGTGGATGACGATGAACAGCATCTCGTCGTGCTCGTCGGAGCGCGGCCGCTGCGCGCTGAGGACCTCGTCCAGCGCCAGGTAGGACGTGTACGTCAGCGCGGGAGACTGTTCTGTCATGGCACGGTCACCTCGTCGAAGTATCGCTGGGCCGCCGGGGCCAGCGCCGGATACAGGTCGTGGAACAGGCGCAGCGCCTCGGCCCGGTGCTTCGGCGCGGGCACCAGGTCCTCGGGCAGCTCGGGGTCGTGGAACGGGAACTCACGGAACGTGTGCACCAGCCGGGTGCGCAGCAGCAGGGCCTGCCGGTCGCTGACCGACCCGCCGACCGCCTGGTCGCGGAAGTGCTCGACGAACGCGCGGTAGCGCTCGGCGAGCTGGTCGAGGTCCCACACGCGGCCGACGAACGTCGCGAAGTCGACCCCGGTCGCGGGCCGGCCCAGCATGACGCCCGCGTGGGTCGTGACGTCCAGCTCGGCGAGCAAGGTCGTGACCTCGGCCGCCCGGTCGTGCGGGGCGAGCCAGGTCCCGTCCTGCACGGAGCCGAAGCCGAGGAAGCGCAGCCGCCGCACCAGCCGGGTGCGGGCGAGCCTGCGGTCCTCCGGGATCGAGTGCCACAGCACGGTCCAGGTGGTCTCCCCGCGCGGGGACTCGCCGAGCGGGAAGATCCGCCGGTCGCCCTCGGCGAGCACCGCCACCGTGCGCGGGGTGAGCGCGTAGTGCACGTGCCGGCCGTCCTTGCTCCGGGCCAGCAGCTCGCGGCCGACCAGGCGGTTCAGCGCCACCCGGGCGGCACCCGCGGAGAAGCCGAACTCCTCGAGCAGCCGTACCAGCCCGCCCGACCACACGTCGTCGCGGTCGCGCGGGAATGTGGTGCGCGCCGAGCAGGCTCAGCACCAGATCCTGCGGGGCAGGCTCGAACCCGCGCAGCACCGTCGGTCACTGCCCGGCAGCGAGCATAGTTGACGCCTCAGCGCGGTCAACCGTAATGTGTCGCACGTGAAGGTCGGTATCGGGCTCCCCAACACGATCCCCGGCGCGACCGGCGCGGTGCTCGTCGAGTGGGCGCGGCGCGCCGACGCCGGCCCGTTCTCGACGGCCGCGGTGCTCGACCGGCTCGTCTACGACAGCATCGAGCCGTTCGCCGCGCTGTCCGCCGCCGCGGCGGTCACCTCGCGGATCGGGCTGGCCACCAACATCGCGATCGGCCCGCTGCGCGGCCCGGCGATGCTCGCCAAGCAGGCGGTGTCCGTCGACGCCCTGTCGGACGGGCGGTTCACGCTCGGCCTCGGCGTCGGCGCCCGGCGCGACGACTACGACGGCGGCCGGGGTCGACCGGCGCACCCGCGGCGCGGCGCTGTCCGAGCAGCTCGCCTACCTGCGCGGGCAGCTCGACGGCTCGGGCATCGGTCCGGCGCGGCCCTCGATCGGGCTGCTGGTCGGCGGGTCGAGCGGGGCGGCGTTCGCCCGGATGGCGCGCTACGCCGACGGCTACGCGCACGGCGGCGGCCCGCCGCGGGCGTTCGGCTCGGCGGCGACCCGGGCCCGCGCGGCGTGGCGGGACCTGGAGCGGCCGGGCGAGCCGCTGCTGTGGGGTCAGGGCTACTTCGCGTTCGGCGACCCGGACCGCGGGTCGGACTACCTGCGCGACTACTACGCGTTCACCGGCCCGTTCGCGGAGAAGATCGCGGCCGGCAACCTGACCTCGGCGCGCGCGGTGAAGGACTTCGTGCGCGGCTACGAGGCCGAGGGCTGCGACGAGCTGATCCTCTACCCCACGGTCGCCGACCTCGACGACCTCGACCGGCTCGCCGAGGTGCTGTCGTAGTGCGCGTCACCGTGGTCGGCGCGGGGCCGTCGGGGCTGTACCTGGCGATCCTGCTGAAGAAGGCCGACCCGGCGCACGAGGTCACCGTCGTCGAGCGCAACGCGCCGGACGCCACGTTCGGCTGGGGCGTGGTGTTCTCCGAGGAGACGCTCGGCGCGCTGCGCGACGCGGACTACGCGACCTACCTGGAGATCACCGACTCGTTCGCGCGCTGGACGTCGATCGACATCCACTACCGCGGCCAGGTGCTGCGCTCGTCGGGTCACACGTTCTCCGCGATCAAGCGCACCCAGCTGCTGGACATCCTGCAGCGCCGGGCCCGCGCGCTGGGCGTCGACCTGCGGTTCGGCACCGAGGTGTCCACTGTGGACTCAGCGGACCTGGTCGTCGCGGCGGACGGGTCGAACAGCACGCTGCGCCGGGGCGGCGACTTCGGCACGACCGTGGAACCGCAGGGCTGCAAGTACGTCTGGTTCGGCACCGACCTGGTGCTCGACGCGTTCACGTTCATCTTCAAGGAGACCGAGCACGGGCTGTTCCAGGTGCACGCGTACCCGTTCGACGAGTACACGAGCACGTTCATCGTGGAGACGCGGCCGGAGACGTGGCGGCGCGCCGGGCTGGACACGATGTCGGAAGAGGAGAGCATCGCGTTCTGCGCCGCGCTGTTCGCCGACGAGCTGGGCGGCCACCGGCTGATGTCGAACAAGTCGATCTGGCTCGACTTCCCCTTGGTGCGCAACAAGTCCTGGCACAACGGCAACGTCGTGCTGATCGGCGACTCCGCGCACACCGCGCACTTCTCCATCGGCTCGGGCACCAAGCTCGCGATGGAGGACGCGATCGCGCTGGCCAACAGCTTCGTGCGGCACCCGGGCAGTGTCGAGCCGGCGCTGACGGACTACGAGCTGGAGCGCCAGCCGGTGGTCGAACGGTTCCAGCAGGCGGCCGGCGACAGCGCCGCGTACTTCGGCCGGGTCGGCCACTACACGGGGCTCGAGCCGATCCAGTTCGCGTTCAACCTGCTGACCCGCAGCGGGCGGATCAGCCACGCGAACCTGACCCAGCGCGACCCGCAGCTGCTGCGGGTGCTGGACGCGTGGTTCACCGGCGCGGCGGTGCCCGGGTCGGTGGCCCCGCCCCCGATGTTCGCGCCGCTGACGATCGGCGGCACGACCGCGCGGAACCGGGTGGTGCGGGCGGGCGGCGACCTCGCGGCGGCGGCCCGGACCGGCGCGGGGCTCGTGCTGACCGGGTTCGTGGCGGTGTCGGCGGACGGGCGCACCACGCCGTCCTGCCCGGTGCTCGACGACTCGTGGGCGCCGGTGGTGGACAAGGTGCACGACGCGGGCGCGCTGGTGGGCGTGCGGCTCGGGCACGCCGGGCGGCGCGGCGCGGTGCGGGAGTCCGGTGTGGACGTCGCCGCTGCGGGACGGGTGGCCGCTGCTGTCGGCGTCGCCGCTGCGGTACGCGCCGTTCGGTGCGGTGCCGCGGGAGATGACGCCGGCCGACATGGCCCGGGTGCGCGACGACTTCGTCGCGGCGGCCTCGGCCGCGGCCGTCGCCGGGTTCGACGTGCTGGAGCTGGACCTGGCCGACGGCCACCTGCTGGCGAGCTTCCTGTCCCCGCTGACGAACCGGCGCGACGACGAGTTCGGCACCGAGCCGCTGCGGTTCCCGCTGTCCGTTGTGGACGCGGTGCGCGCGGCGTGGCCCGCGGACCGGCTGCTGGCGGTGCGGCTGACCGTGACCGACTGGGCGCGCGGCGGGCTGACCGTCGAGGACGGCATCGCGCACGCCCGCGCGCTGGCCGCGCACGGCGTCGGCCTGGTGCACGTGCGGGCCGGACACACGACGGCGGGCTCGCGGCCGGAGTACCGGCGCGGCTACCTGACGACGCTGTCCGACCGGGTGCGCAACGAGGCCGGCGTGCCGACCCTGGTCGGCGGCTACCTGACCACCCCGGACGAGGTGAACACGATCGTCGCCGCGGGCCGGGCGGACCTGTGCCTGTTCGAACCGCTGCCCAGCCCGCTGGAGGCGACGCTGTGACCGCCTTCGCCGACCTCACCTCGCCTCAGGTCGCCGAGTTGCTGGCCGGGCCGCGCACGCCCGTGCTGCTGCTGCCGGTCGGCGCGGTCGAGCCGCACGGGCCGCACGCGCCGCTCGGCACCGACCGGCTGATCTCCGCGGGCATGTGCGCCCGGGCCGCCGAGCGGCTCGACGGCGACCCGGACCTGCGCGTCCTCGTCCTGCCCGCCCTGAACTACGGCGTCACCGACATGGGCGCGGCCTTCCCCGGCGCCATCTCGATCGGCGCGGACACGCTGCGGGCGCTCGTCATCGACGTCTGCCGGGCGCTGCGGGACCAGGGACTCCGCCGGATCGTCGTGGTCAACAACCACTTCGAGCCCGCGCACGTCGCCGCCCTGCGCGCCGCCGTCAGCGAGGCCGGCGTCGCCCACCTCGACCTGCTGCGCCGCGCCAACGTCGCGCGGCTCACCGACGAGTTCCGGTCCGGCTCGTGCCACGCCGGCCAGTACGAGACCTCCCTCGTCCTCGCCGACCGGCCCGAGCTGGTCGACACCGCGGTCATGCGCGAGCTGCCGCACGGTGCACGTCGACATGCCGGCGGCGATGTCCGCCGGGCGCACGGACTTCGTCGAGATGGGCATGGACCGCGCCTACTGCGGCTCCCCCGCCGAGCGCCACCGCCGCCGAGGGAGCGTCCACTTTCGACACACTGACCGACCTGCTGGTCGAGCTGATCCGGGAAGTGGGGCGCGGCTGATGCGGTACGAGGACCTGCCGGAGCGGCTCAACGTCGCCGACTACTTCGTCGACCGCAACCTCGCGGAGGGGCGCGGCGACCGGACCGCGCTGCTCACCGGCGACGCGCGCGGTCACCTACGCCGAGCTGGCCGCGCTCGTGAACCGGATCGGCAACGTCCTGCGCGACCAGGGCGTCCGGCGCGGCGACCGGGTGCTGCTCGCGCTGTCCGACGGCGTGGAGTTCGTCGCCACCTGGTACGCCGCGCAGAAGATCGGCGCGGTCACCGCCGAGGTGTACACGTTCCTGCCGGCCAAGGACTACCGCTACTTCCTCGACTACACCGGCGCCGCGGTCGTCGTGGTCGACCCGGTGACGCTCGACCGGATGCGCGAGGCGTCGCGAGGGCCGCCACCGCCTGCTGGTCGTCGGCGACGCCGACCTCCGCGCGAACGAGTACGACCTGCGCGCGCTCGCCGCGCAGGCGCCGGACGCCCTGGACGCCGCGCCGACCACGAAGGACGACGTCGCGATCTGGAAGTTCACCACCGGCAGCACCGGCGCGCCCAAGGCGTGCGTGCACACCGCGGCGAGCCCGGTGCTCAGCCACCACGGCTACGCCCGCGGCGTGCTCGACCTCGGCCCGGACGACATCGTGCTGCCGGTGCCGAAGCTGTTCTTCGGCTACGCCCGCGACCTCGCCGCGCTGTACCCGTTCGGCGTCGGCGGCGCGGGCATCGCGTTCCCCGAGCGCACCACGCCCGACCGGATCTTCGAGCTGATCGCCCGCCACCGGCCGACGATCCTGGTGAACGTGCCGACGATGATGAGCGCGATGGTCGCCCACCCCGAGGCGTCCACACAGGACCTGAGCTGCCTGCGGCTGTGCACGTCGGCCGGCGAGGCGCTGCCCGCGGAGCTGCACCGCAAGTGGGACGACGGCGTTCGGCGTCGAGGTCGTCGACGGCATCGGCTCGTCGGAGGCGTACCACATCTACATCTCCAACCGGCCCGGCGCGGCGCGGCAGGGCAGCTGCGGGCAGGCCGTCCCCGGCTACACCGCGCGCGTGGTCGCCGACGGACGGCGCGGAGCTGCCGGACGGCGAGATCGGCACGCTGGAGGTCACCGGCGGCACGGTCGCCAAGGAGTACTACCAGGACGCGGAGAAGTCGGCCGCCACCTACCGCGGCGACACCGTCCACACGGGAGACCTGTTCAGCCGCGACGCCGACGGGTTCTTCACCTACCACGGCCGCGCCGACGACCTGCTGAAGGTCGGCGGGATCTGGGTGGCGCCGGGCGAGATCGAGCACTGCCTGATCGGCCACCCGGACGTCGTCGAGTGCGGCGTGGTCGGGCACGAGTCGGACGGGCTGGTGCGGACGCGGGCGTACGTGCGTGCTGCGCGACGGGGCGGCCGCGCCGACGCGGAGGCGCTGCGCGAGTACGTGGGCGCGCGGCTGTCCGGGCACAAGCGTCCGCACGAGATCGTGTTCGTCGACCGAGCTGCCGCGCACCGAGCAACGGCAAGCTCGACCGGCGCGCGCTGCGGGCCCTGCCGTGAGCCGCCGCGTCGTGGTCACCGGCGGCACCAAGGGGATCGGCGCGGCGATCGCCCGGCGGTTCGCCGACGCCGGCGACGAGGTCGTGGCGCTCGGCCGCGCCGACCTGCGACGTCACCGACGAGGACGCGGTGGCCGCCGTGCTCGGCTCGCTCGGCGAGGTCGACGTGCTGGTGAACAACGCCGGCGTCTCCACCAGCGCGCCGCGTGCACCGGACCACGCTGGACGACTGGCGCGACGCAGCTGGACGTCAACGCGACCGGCGCGTTCCTGTGCACCCGCGCGGTGCTGCCCGGCATGCGCGAGCGCGACCGCGGCCGGATCGTCACCGTCGCCTCGACGGCCGGCCACCTCGGCGCGCCCTACACCGCCGGGTACACGGCGTCCAAGCACGCGGCGGTCGGTCTCATGCGGACGGTCGCGGCCGAGCTCGCCGGCACCGGCGTCACCGCGAACGCGGTGTGCCCGACGTTCGTGCGCACCGACATGACCGCGCGCACGATCCGGCGGATCGCCGAGCGGACCGGGCAAGTCCGAAGAGGACAGCGAGGCGTCGATCGCGCGGCTGTCCCCGCTCGGCCGGCTGCTCGAGCCCGACGAGGTCGCGTTCGCGGTGGCGTTCCTCGCCGCGCCGGAGGCGGGCGCCATCAACGGCCAGACGATCGTCCTCGACGGAGGAGGAATACAGACATGAGTCCTTTTCGGGCTTCGCCCGGCTTCACGGATACCTGGGAGCACTTCGACCTCGCCGTCGACGACGGGGTCGCGACGATCACGTTCACCCGGCCGGACAAGCTGAACGCGCTCACCTTCGACGTCTACGCCGACCTGCGCGACCTCCTGGCCGAGCTGCCGCACCGCGGCGACGCGAAGGTGGTCGTGCTCACCGGGCAGGGCCGCGGGTTCTGCTCCGGCGGCGACGTCGAGGAGATCATCGGCGAGCTGCAGAAGATGGCGCCCGCGCAGCTGCTCGAGTTCACCCGGATGACCGGCGCGGTGGTGAAGGCCCTGCGCGAGTGCCCGCTGCCGGTGATCGCGTCCGTCAACGGGATCGCGGCCGGCGCCGGCTCGGTGATCGCGCTGGCGTCGCGACTTCCGGCTGCTCGCGTCGTCGGCGTCGTTCGCGTTCCTGTTCACCAAGGTCGGCCTCGCCGGCGCGGACATGGGCTCGGCGTACCTGCTCCCCCGGCTCGTCGGCCTCGGCCGGGCCACCGAGCTGCTGATCCTGGGCGACAAGGTCGACTCGGCGCACGCCGACAAGATCGGCCTCGCCACGTCCGTGGTGCCGGACGAGGAGCTGGCGACGACGACGTCGGCGCTGGCGCGGCGGCTCGCCGACGGTCCGGCGCTGGCGTACTCGACGACGAAGGTGCTGCTGACCCGCGAGCTGGACATGGACCTCGGCAGCGCGATCGAGCTGGAGGCGATGACCCAGGCGCTGCTGATGAAGAGCGACGACCACGCGGAGTTCTACGCCGCGTGGGTCGCCGGGCGCCGTCCACAGTGGAGCGGCAAGTGAACCGCGATCGTCAACGCGCCGGGTCTGGCCGAGCCGGTCGGGTTCGCGCACGCCGTCGTCGCCGGGCCGGGTGACACGGTGCACCTGGGCGGGCAGACCGCGCAGGGCCCGGACGGCGCGATCGTCGGCACGACCCTGGCCGAGCAGTTCGACGTGGCCGCCGGCAACGTGGTGACCGCGCTGGCCGCCGCGGGCGCGGCGCCGGACCAGCTGGTCTCGCTGATCATCTACACCACCGACGTGGCTGCCTACCGGGCGGCGCTGAAGGAGCTCGGGCCGTTGTGGCGCAAGCACTTCGGCCGCCACTACCCGGCGGTCGCGCTGCTCGGCGTGGCCGCCCTGTTCGACGACGACGCCACGATCGAGCTGGTCGGCACGGCGGTGATCCCGGCATGACGCTGCTGGACCGCAGCGCCGAGGTCGCGCGGACGCTGGTGCCGGTCGCGTCGTCGGGCGAGCCGGGTCGGGTCAACCTGCCGCTGCTGAAGGCGCTGGCCTCGGCAGGGCTGCTGGAGGAGATCTTCCGGCGCGACGGATCCGGGTACGCGCCGACGTCGGCGATGGCGCTGTGCCTGATCCGCGAGGGGCTGGCCCGGCACTGCACGGAGGCGGAGACCGCGTTCGCGTTGCAGGGCCTGGGCGCGTACCCGATCCTGCTCGCCGGGCGGCCCGAGGTGGTCGACGAGTGGATCCCGCGGATCGCCGCCGGCGAGGTCGCGGTCGGCTTCGCGCTCACCGAGCCGGGCGCCGGGTCCGACGCCGCGGCGCTCGCGCTGGCCGCCGACCCCGGACGGGGACGGCTACCGGCTCACCGGCGAGAAGGCGTTCATCTCCAACGCGCCGGACGCCGCGGTGTACTCGGTGTTCGCGCGCACCAGCGACAACGGCTCGCGCGGCATCACGGCGTTCGCCGTGCCGGGCGACGCGGCGGGGCTGCGCGGCACGCGGCAGACCATGGTGTCGCCGCACCCGATCGGCCGGCTGGTCTTCGACGACGTGCACGTGCCCGCGTCGTCGGTGCTCGGCGAGGTCGACGCCGGGTGGAAGGTCGCGATGCGGACGCTGGACATGTTCCGGCCGAGCGTCGGCGCGTTCGCGCTGGGCATGGCGCAGGCGGCGCTGGACGCGGCGGTCGCGCACACCGCCGACCGGCAGGCGTTCGGCCGGCCGCTGCGGGAGTTCCAGGCGGTGTCCCACCAACTCGCCGACGTGGCGACCCGCCTGCACGCGGCCCGCCTGCTGGTCCACGACGCGGCAACCGCGTACGACGCGGGCGAGGGACGCACGGGTCACCTGTCCGCGATGGCGAAGCTGTTCGCCACGGAGACCGCGCAAACCGCCGTGGACGTCGCGATCCAGGTGCACGGCGCCCGCGCCCTGGAGCACGGGCACCTGCTGGAGCACCTGTACCGCGAGGTCCGCGCACCCCGCATCTACGAGGGAGCGAGCGAGATCCAACGCGAGATCATCGCCCGCCACCTCTACCGCTGACCCGATCCCCGCACCGCGTGCAAATGCAAACACCCTTGCTCAGACGTCTGCGCGTCGGCAAGGGGGACCCCTGGTGCCAGACTAGTGGTCGCGCCCGTTAGTTCGTCGGGGGTTGATCATGCCGCCAGTGGCGGGGGTGTGTGGCGGTCGTGGCGGCCGAGTCGGGTCGAGTAGCTGGTTGAGGTCGTCGCGGGTGAATGTCCAGTCGAAGGGGTGGGCGGTGTGGTTGTATCGGTCCTGGAAGGACAGAAGCCGTTCGGTCGACGTCGTCGAGGTCGCGCGAAGTCGTCGGGGGTGAGCGCTTTGCGTTGCACGGCGGAGAAGTAGATCTCCACCTGGTTGAGCCAGGAGGCGTGCACCGGCAGGTGGACCATGTGGGCGTTGGGCCAGGCTGTCGTTCATGCGGTGCTGCGGCGGCCCAGTTGCTTGTGGGAGGCGCCGTTGTCGACAACCCAGAACACCCGCCGGCGCCGAGCGTAGGGCTCGGTGGTCATGACCTGTTCGACCAGCCGGGAGAACGGGACGATGCCGGTGGTGGGCTCGCAGCGGCCGAACACCTGAGCGTGGTGCACGTCGTAGGCGGCGAAGTAGGCCAGGGTGCCGCCGCCGGGTGTATTCGTGACTCGACCCGCATCGCCCGGTCGCGCCGGCCGGCAGGCTGGGTGTCGGATACGCGGACGGGCCTGGACGCCCGGTTTCTCGTCCGCGCTGAGCACGAAATCGTTGGCGCCCAAGTGGCTCGCCTTCCCAGAGTCCGGGCATACAGGTCGAGCACCCGGGCGGCCTTGACCGCGAAGTACGGGTCGCGCGGGAAGATCCACGACCGGTGCTGCCACGGCTTGATCGCGTCGGCGGCCAGCCAGCGGCGCACCGTGGACGCCGACACCCGCTCGCAGACACCGCGGGCCGATCGCCTCGCGGGCCAGTTCCGGGCAGCTCCACCGGGCCAGCGCGGCCCCGGCCTGAGCGGGCGGCTCACAGGCCAGCGCCTTGACCTCGGCCACCACCGCGGCGGGAAAGACCGCGGCCGCCCGCTGCGCGGCCGGTCGGCCAGCCCAGCCAGGCCATCGCGGCAGAACCGCTTGCGCCACTTGCGGACGGTGTCGTCTGTGGATCGCCGAGCCGACGCGCGATCACCGCGTTGCGGCTCACCGTCAGCGGCGGCCAGCACGATCCGCGCCCGCAGCACCTGACGATGCTCGGCACAGCCCCGCCGCGCGAGAGCTTCCAGCGCCCGCCGGTCGGCCTCGCCGAGAATGACCACATACGGACTGCACGGCCCCACACGACACCGCCATCACGAAGATCAACTATGAGGGAGTGACGGTATCGGGCACCATGAACCGCATGGCCTGCCCCGCCCGAGTCGACCAAGACCTCGCTGCGCCAACGCCTGCTGGCCCGAGCGCGGGAACGCTGGCCCCAGCTGGCGATGTCACCGTCCGCCATCGCGGCGCGTTCGCCTACGTCACCGGCCGACCTTGCCCGACGGCACGACCATGCCGCTGTTCCGGCTGCGCTACACCGGATCCGCCACCACCTGGGGCTTCGCCATCTACCGCGCCAGCCACAGACGACTACGAGAACTCCTATCCTGCCCAGCGGCTACCCCTCAGGCACGCCCGCAGGAAGCACTCGACTGCGCCTGCGGGCTCTACCTCAACGACCACACCGCCTGGCTCAACCCCCGACGAACTAACGGGCGCGACCACTAGTAGCGAGGACTGACGGAAACGAGTGTGTGGCGGCGAGCTGTGGACAACCTTGTCTGCTGTGGACAGCTCGCCGCCGCAGCGGGTCAGCGGGACGGGATTGTGGACAGGGCCTGCTTGAGCTCGTCATCCGTCAGTTCGCGGTCCACCATGTCGCCGGCCAGGTAGCTCGCGTAGGCGGGCAGGTCCAGGTGCGCGTGCCCGCACAGCGCCGTCAGGATGACCTTCTCCTCACCGCTCTCCTTGCAGCGCAACGCCTCCCGCACGCACTCGGCCAGCGCGTGCGTCGGCTCCGGGGCCGGGACGATGCCCTCCGACCGCGCGAACCGCACGCCCGCCGCGAAGCACTCGTTCTGGCCGATCGCCACGGCGTCGACCAGGCCCAGCTCCACGATGTGCGACAGCAGCGGCGACATCCCGTGGTACCGCAGCCCGCCGGCGTGAATCGGGTCCGGGATGAAGTCGTGGCCCAGCGTGTGCATCTTCAGCAGCGGGGTGAGGCCCGCCGTGTCGCCGAAGTCGTACGCGTAGTCCCCACGGGTCAGCGACGGGCACGCCGCCGGCTCGACCGCGCGGATGGTCGGCGACATCCGGCCCGCGAGCTTCTCGCGCAGGAACGGGAACGCCAGCCCGCCGAAGTTCGACCCGCCGCCGGTGCAGCCGACGATCACGTCCGGCGTGTCACCGGCCAGCTCGAACTGCCGCAGCGCCTCCTCGCCGATCACCGTCTGGTGCATCAGCACGTGGTTGAGCACGCTGCCCAGCGCGTACCGCACCGTCGGGTCGCCGGCGGCCATCTCGACCGCCTCGCTGATCGCGATGCCCAGCGAGCCCGTCGAGTCCGGGTGCTCCTTGAGCACGGCCCGGCCGGAGTTCGTCAGGTCCGACGGGCTCGGGTGCACCGTGGCGCCGAACGTCTCCATCATCATCTTGCGGTACGGCTTCTGGTCGTACGACGCGCGCACCTGCCAGACCTCGCACTCGAGGCCGAACTGCGCGCACGCGAACGCCAGCGCGCTCCCCCACTGCCCCGCGCCGGTCTCGGTGGTCAGCTTGGCGACCCCCTCCGCGGCGTTGTAGTACGCCTGCGGCACGGCGGTGTTCGGCTTGTGCGAGCCGACCGGGCTGACGCCCTCGTACTTGTAGTAGATCCGCGCCGGCGTGCCGAGCGCCTTCTCCAGCCGGTGCGCCCGGAACAGCGGCGAGGGCCGCCACAGCCGGTAGACCTCCTGGACCTCGTCCGGGATCGGGATGTACCGCTCGCCGCTGACCTCCTGCTCGATCAGCGCCATCGGGAACAGCGGCGCGAGGTCCTCGGGCCCGACCGGCTCCCCGGTGCCGGGGTGCAGCGGCGGAGGCGGCGGCTCCGGCAGGTCGGCGACCACGTTGTACCACTGGGTGGGCATGTCGGCTTCGTCGAGAACGAACTTGGTGCGACCGGCCATGATGGCTCCTTGATCGGGAGGGAGAACCAAACCACGTTAGGACCGTCCGCGCCGGGAAGAAAGTTCGGGTACTCGCCGTTACCCTGACGTGGTGAATGTCGAGGTGACGCCGCTGCCGGGGATCGGCACGCGCCAGGATTTCCTGTCCCGGGCGGGCCGCCGTATCGGCGTGATCACCTACCGGGACGGCCGGCTCGAGCTGATCGTCTCCCGCGAGGACGACCCGGACGCCTGTACCGCGTCGATCCCGCTCTCCGTCGAGGAGGCCGGTGCGCTCGCCGGCCTGCTGGGCGCGCCGCAGCTGGTCGCCGACCTGCGCCGGGAGAACGACGGCCTGCCCGGCGTGCACACCAAGCAGCTGTCGGTGCTGCACGGCTCCCCCTTCGACGGGCGCACGCTCGGTGACACCCAGCTGCGCACCCGTACCGCGGTCTCCGTGGTCGCGGTCGTGCGCGCGGGCACCGTGCACCCGTCGCCGCATCCGGACTTCATGCTCGGCGGCGGCGACGCGCTGATCACCGTCGGCACGGCCGAGGGGCTGGCCAAGGCGGCCGACGTCCTCGACCGGGGTTAGCGGCCCGTGCACGGTTCCGCGGTCGCGCTGATCGAGCTGGGCGCGATCTTCTTCGGGCTCGGCGTCCTCGGGCGGCTGGCGTGGAAGATCGGCATCTCCCCCATCCCGTTCTACCTGCTCGGCGGGCTGGCGTTCGGCAGCGGCGGGCTGCTCCCGCTGTCCGGCGTCGAGGACTTCACCTCGCTAGCCGGCGAGATCGGCGTGATCCTCCTGCTGCTCCTGCTCGGCCTGGAGTACTCGGCGGCCGAGCTGGTCACGGGCCTGCGCCGGTCGTGGCTCGCCGGGCTGGTCGACCTGGTGCTGAACGCGATCCCCGGTGCGGCCGTCGCGCTCATGCTCGGCTGGGGCCCGGTCGGCGCGCTCGCGATGGCCGGCGTCACCTACATCTCCTCGTCCGGGATCATCGCGAAGGTGCTCGGCGACCTCGGCCGGCTGGGCAACCGGGAGACCCCGGTGGTGCTGTCGATCCTCGTGATCGAGGACCTCGCGATGGCCGTCTACCTGCCGATCCTCACCGCCGTGCTGGCCGGCGCGACGCTGCTCGGCGGGCTGTCCGCGACGGCCGTCTCGCTCGTCGTGGTCACGCTCGTGCTGCTGCTCGCGCTGAAGTTCGGCCGCTACGTGTCGGCCATCGTGGACAGCAAGAGCCCCGAGGTGTTCCTGCTGCGGGTGCTGGGCGCCGCGCTGCTGGTCGCGGGCGTCGCGCAGCAGCTGCAGGTGTCGGCCGCGGTCGGCGCGTTCCTGCTCGGCATCGCGATCTCCGGGTCGACCGCGGAGAACGCCACCCGGATGCTCGAGCCGCTGCGCGACCTGTTCGCGGCCATGTTCTTCGTGGTGTTCGGGCTGAACACGGTGCCCTCGACCATCCCGCCGGTGCTGGGCGCGGCGGTGCTGCTGGCCCTCGTCACGACCGTCACCAAGATCGTGACCGGCTGGTGGGCGGCGAGACGGCAGGGCATCGGGCGGATGGGCCGGGCGCGGGCCGGGGCGGCGCTGGTGGCGCGGGGCGAGTTCTCGATCGTCATCGCGGGGCTCGCGGTGACCGCGGGCGCGGTCGACACCCAGCTGGCGGCGCTGACGACGGCCTACGTGCTGGTGATGGCGATCTTCGGGCCGCTGGCGGCGCGGCTCGTCGAGCCGGCCATGCGGCTCGTCCTGCCCCGGCTACGGCCGGCGACGGCCTAGGTCCGCCAGCAGCAGGCCCGAGCGGGGCTTCGGCGTGAAGTAGGTGCTCTTGCGCGGCATGCGCCCGCCGGCGGCGTGCACGGCGAGGACGTCCGCGAGCGGCACCGGAGCCAGCAGCAGCACGGCGTCCGCTGTGGACGGTGGCGGGCGGTCGCCGGCGAGCGGGCGGAGGTGCGGGCCCTCCGGATCGATGCCGAGCGCCTCGCGGATCAGCACGTCCTCGACCACGGCATGGTCCATCCCCTCGGGCAGCGCCACCGTGAGCGTCCCCTGTGGACAGCGGACCACGACGGTGCCCGGTTCGGCAGGCGGTTCGGCGTGCTCGGTCCGCGTCACGGTCAGCCCGTGCCGCCCCCACGCCGCCGCGAGGTCCTCGGCGGTGTGGCCGGTGCCGGTGAGCACCCGGTGGAAGGCGCCGATGCGCAGCGCCGGACCCGCGGTGACCAGCGCGAGCATCCCGGTCAGCCCCGCCTCCGCCGCCGCGGCGACGCGGTGGTTGCCGTCGGCCACCATCAACGGGTTCGCCGCGGCCTCGGCGAGCACGGTCTCCCGCTCCGGGCCGGGACCGAGCAGCCACAACCGGTGCCGCCGTCCCTTCGAGTCCACGGTGGACACCGCGGGCGAGCTGCCGGCCGTCGCCCGGCGGATCGTCTCGGTGAGCGTGTCCCGCTCGCCGACGGGCACCAGCATCGCCGCGCTGGTCGCGTAGCCGAGCCCGGTCAGCGCCTCGGCACGCTCGGCGACGACGTCCGGGTAGACCTCCTCGCTGTGCCGCACCCGGCCGATGCCCTCCGCGTCCACGGCGGCCGGATCGACCATGCACAGCAGCCCGCGCGCCGTCCCGTCCGGACCGTCCACTTCGTACGGCGCGACGACGTCGGCGACCTCGCGGTAGTCGGTGCGCAGCAGCACGGCCAGCGTGGTGCGGGCGTCCGGCAGCGCGTCGAGCAGGCCGACGCCCGCGGGCCCGCGCGGCCGGGGTGCGGTGCGGGTGCTGGACGGCGAGCAGCGTGCGCGGGTTGGCCCGGCGCAGCGCGTCGACGATCCGGTCGGGCTCGGCGAACTCGTCGACGTCCGGGCCGGGCACCTCGCGGCGCACGACCCAGCCACGGTCGATCGGCCGGACCCAGGTCATGTCACTGGTCTACCGCGGCGAACAGGGACCCGATCTCGGGGCGGGTGAGCCCGCGCAGCGAGCCGGTGCGCTGGTTGCCCAGCCGGACGTCGCCGATCTGGGTGCGGACGAGCTTGCGCACCGGGTGGCCGACCTCGGCGAGCATCCGGCGCACGATGTGGTTGCGGCCCTCGTGCAGCACGACCTCGACGAGCGCCTTGCCGCCGGTGGTGTCGACGACGCGGAAGGCGTCGACCCTGGCCGGGCCGTCGTCGAGGTCGATGCCGTCGCGCAGCTGCCGGCCGACCGTGCGCGGGATGGGCCCGGGGACCTCCGCGAGGTAGGTCTTCGACACCACGAACGACGGGTGCATGAGCCGGTGGGCGAGGTCGCCGTCGTTGGTGAGGAGCAGCAGGCCCTCGGTGTCGGCGTCGAGGCGGCCGACGTGGAACAGGCGTTCCCGGCGGTCGCGGACGTAGTCGCCGACGCAGGGGCGACCGCGGTCGTCGGACATCGTGGAGTGCACGCCGCGCGGCTTGTTGAGCGCGAAGTAGACGAGGTCGGCGCGCACGACGACCCGGACGCCGTCCACGTGGATCACGGCGGTGTCCGGGTCGACGCGGCGGCCGAACTCGCTGACCACCTTGCCGTTCACGCTGACCCGCCCCGCGGCGATCAGCTCCTCGGAGGCCCGGCGGCTCGCGACGCCCGCCTGCGCGAGCACCTTCTGGAGGCGAACCCCTTCGTCAGATGTCATCGATGGAGTCCACTTCCGGCAGCAGGGGCGCGATCGGCGGCAGGTCGTCCAAAGAGGACAGGCCGAGGCGTTCGAGGAACAGTTCGGTGGTGCGGTAGAGGAAGCCGCCGGTCTCGAGGTCGGTCCCGGTCTCCTCCACCAGCCCGCGCGCGAGGAGCGTGCGGATGACGCCGTCGCAGTTGACGCCGCGGACGGCCGCGACCCGGGCCCGGGTGACGGGCTGACGGTAGGCGATCACGGCCAGCGTCTCGAGCGCGGCCCGGGTGAGCTTCGCGCGCTGCCCGTCGAGCAGCATCTTCTCGACGTAGGGAGCGTACTTGTCGCGGGTGTAGAAGCGCCAGCCGCCGCCCGCGCGGCGCAGGTCGAAGCCGCGCTCGTGCTCGCCGAGGTAGGCGGCCATCCGCTTGAGCGTCTCGACGACGCGGTCCAGCTCCGTGCCGACCGCGCTGGCGAGCACGTCTTCCTCGACGGGCGAGTCGACGATGAGGAGGAGGGCTTCGAGTGCCTTTTCCAGCTCCTCGTCATCGAGCCGCGGCAGCTCGTCGGACTCGATCTCCTCCTCGGGCTGGTCGGCCTCGGCGTCGAGAGCCTCGGCAGACGCCGGTCCGGCTTCCTGACCAGCGGGCGGCTCGTCGACCGGCTCGGTGGGCGGATCGGCGTCGCTTGCCTCGCGCGCCGCGGCGTTTCGGTGTCGGCGGGCGACGGCTCGGCAGTTGGAGCCGCGTCTGCCGCGGTGGCGGAGTCGGCGGGATCGTCGACCGGCTCGGTCGGCGGATCCGCGTCGCTCAGCTCCTCCAGCGCCGGACCGGCCGAATCCACCTCGGCTGGATCGGGCACGGCCGACTCACTCGGCTCCGCCGAGACGGCACCGCCGCTCGGCACCTCATCCACCGGCTCGGTCGGCGGATCGGCGTCACTCAGCTCCTCCGGCGGCGAATCCACCTCGGCCGGATCAGCCACAACCGGCCCACCCGCCGCGGGCGCACTCGGCTCCTCCGAAGCGGGGCCGCCCGAGTCGACCTCGGCCGGTTGCTCCGACGGCGGCTCATCCACCTGCAGGGTCGGCGGATCGGCATCATTCAGCTCGTCCGAAGCGGGACCGCCCGAGTCGACCTCGCCGTGTTCCGCCGACGGCGGCTCATCCACCTGCTCGGTCGGCGGATCGGCGTCGCGCAGCTCCTCCGGCGCCGGACCGGCCGAATCCACCTCGGCCGGGTCGGGCACGACCGGCTCGGTCGTGGCGGCCGGCCGTGGCTCGTCGACCAGCTCGGTCGGTGGGTCCGCGTCCGCGTGCGGCGCGATGGCGGGCTCGGCCGCCTCCCCCACGCTCCGCGGCTCCTGCGGTTCGCTCACCCGTACTCCTCCTCCTCGGCGCCTTCCGCCGCGGCGTCCGACTCGACGTCGGCCACCGTGCCGCCGGTCCACTGCACGTGCAGCTCGGCCAGCGCCTCCTCCTGCTGGAAGGCGACCACGTCCTCCTTGTACAGGTCGAGCAGCGCCAGGAAGCGCGCCACGACCTCGATGCTGTGCTCGCAGTCGGCCACCAGTTCGCCGAACGACGCGTGGCCGGTCGACGCGAGCCTGACCCGCAGCAGCGCCGCGTGCTCGCGGACCGACACCTTGCCCATGTGCAGGTGGTCGATGGACACCATCGGCGGTGGCTTCGGCCGGAACACCGCCGCCGCGATCTCGGCGAACCGGTCGGCGCTCACGCCCAGCATGACCTCGGGCAGCAGCGACGCGAACCGGTCCTCCAGCGCCACCGAGCGCGGGTAGCGCCGCAGCGCGCCCTGCTCCAGCTCCGCGAACAGCGCCGCCACCTGCTTGTACGCCCGGTATTGCAGCAGGCGCGCGAACAGCAGGTCGCGCGCCTCGAGCAGGGCCAGGTCGTCCTCGTCCTCGACGTCGCCCGTCGGCAGCAGGCGCGCCGCCTTCAGGTCGAGCAACGTGGCCGCGACGACGAGGAACTCCGTCGTCTCGTCCAGGTTCCAGTCATCGCCCGCCTGGCGCAGGTGGGCGATGAAGTCGTCCGTGACCCGGTGCAACGCGACCTCGGTGACGTCCAGCTCGTGCTGGGAGATCAGCTGCAGCAACAGGTCGAACGGGCCCTCGAAGTTCGACAACCGGACGGTGAACCGTGCCGGTGTCGGCTCCTCCGGGGCGTCGGAGGCCGATGAGATCAACAAGCACTACTTCCCGGTGTCATGGCGCAATCGTCGCACCAGCACCGAGTCGTCACCGCGTTCCTCCAGGTCGGCGAGGACCATCGCGATGGCCTCGCGCACCACCCGGCCCCGGTCGACGGCCAGGCCGTGTGCCGCGCGCAGGGTCAGCCGGGCGTGCTCCAGCGCGAGGAGCTCCTCGTCCGAGACGTACACCGTGATCTTCGCGGTGTGCTTCTGCCGCGGCGTGCCACGCCGCGGGCTCGCCGCCGCGTGGTGGTTCGCGTTCGCGGGCCGACTCCGCTCGTACCAGGTCTCCTCGGTCGGTCCGGTGGGTCTGAACAGTTCCGCCGCGCCCGGCAACGAGGCTCGACGGTTCACCGGGCGAGCGCCACTTCGCGGGCGATCACTTCGCGGGCCAGCTGACGGTAGGCCTTCGCCCCGGCCGAGCGCGGTGCCCACACGGTGATCGGCGCGCCGGCCACCGTCGTCTCCGGGAACCGCACCGTCCGGTTGATGACGGTGTCGAACACCACGTCCTGGAACCGCTCGACCACGCGCTGGATGACCTCGCGCGAGTGCAGCGTGCGCGGGTCGAACATGGTCGGGAGGATGCCGGTGATCTCCAGCTTCGGGTTCAGCCGCTCGCGCACCTTCTCTATGGTGTCGATGAGCAGCGCGACCCCGCGCAGGCTGAAGAACTCGCACTCCAGCGGGATCAGCACGCCGTCCGCGGCCGCCAGCGCGTTGACCGTGAGCAGGCCGAGCGAGGGCTGACAGTCGATGAGGATGTAGTCGTACTGGGGGACCACCGGGCGCAGCGCGCGGACCAGCGTGTGCTCGCGGCCGACCTCGGCGACCAGCTGCACCTCGGCCGCGGACAGGTCGATGTTGCTGGGCAGCAGGTCCATGTTTTCGACGCCGGTCCGGATCACGGAGTCGGTGACGCTGGCGGACCGCTCGATGATGACGTTGTAGATCGTGCGCTCGAGCTGGTGGGCGGGGATGCCGAGGCCGACGGACAGGGCGCCCTGGGGGTCGAAGTCGACGATCAGGACCCGGCGGCCGAACTCGGTCAGCGCGGCACCCAGGTTTATCGTCGACGTGGTCTTCCCGACGCCGCCCTTCTGGTTGCAGAGCGCGAGCACCTTCGCCGGGCCGTGGCCGTTGAGCAGCGGAGGCTCGGGGATGTGCCGCTTGCGACGGCCGGTGGGTCCGAGTGCGCCGTTGGGGCTTTCGTCGAGCGCCTCGTCCTCGTCGGAGGCCGCCCGCGGGGCGATACTGAGCTCCGAGGGATGAAATGTCGACATATGGACCTAGCTCCTTGTCGTCCGCTGTGCGCCGAAGCTTAGAGATTGGCTGGTGCGGGCAGCAAAGAGGCTCGCCGATGGGGTGTCGACCTATCCTGAGAGCCGTGCCGGTACGCCAGCTTCGCCTCGTCGTCACCACCGCCGACTACGAGGAGACGGTGCATTTCTACCGTGACGTGCTCGGGCTCGGTGAACGGGATGCCGGCCCCCGGTGATCTCGAACGTGCTGACCTACCCACAACCCGCCGAGTTGTCCACAGCAAGGCCGTGACCAGCCTGTTTGTCGGCGATCGCCGGTAGACTGGCATCGAGGGTGGCCCCCGGGACAGGGTCAGGGCTCCGTCAAAGTCGGGTCGGTGCTGGTCGGGGTGTGATGCCGAACAGGTGTAGTGGTCTGGTGATGTCGCGGGCCATGGCGCGTAGGGCTTGGGCGATGTTGGTGGCGCCGTTGAGCCGTAGGGCGTTGATGGCGAGGTTGCGCAAGGTAGCCATGGTTCGGGGTGCGGTGCCGGTGCGGACTTGGGATGTGTCTTCGCCGAAGGTGACGTCACGGACCCAGTGCATCCGGTTCTCGATATGCCAGTGCCCGCGCAGCAACGCGGCGATCTGGGCGGGTTGGGCGTGTTGTGCGTCCAGGTCGGTGACGCCGACCCAGGTGTGGATCTCGTGTTTGCCGCTGCCGCGGTCGGTGCGCTGGCGGGTGATGCGGAAAACCTGTGCTGCGCCGGGGAAACCGATACTTTCGGGGGCGGACAGGACGTCCAGGGTGCGGCGTTCAGTTCGGCCGTGACCGGTGCGGTGATCACCATCCCGGCCAGGTCCGCGACGTGGTCGAGTACCGGGGCGAACCAGGTGACCTCCCTGCCCCCGGGCCGTGTCTGCTCTCATGCGGATGATCGACTTTGACGCAACCCTGCGGGACAGGGTGGGACTACGTTTCTCGGGTTCTGCACGCGTGTGCGTGCGCGCGGGAGGTCGGGGTCAGCCGCGGGCTCTGGGGTGGGCGGTGGCGTAGACCTCGCGCAGGGTGTTCACCGTGACCAGGGTGTAGATCTGCGTGGTGGTCACCGAGGCGTGGCCCAGCAGCTCCTGCACCACTCGCACGTCCGCGCCGCCCTCCAGCAGGTGCGTCGCGAACGAGTGGCGCAGTGTGTGCGGCGAGACCGTCGCCGCGATGCCGGCCCGTTCGGCGGCCACCTTCAGCACCTGCCATGCGCTCTGCCGCGACAACCGGCCACCCCGCACGTTCAGGAACACCGCCGGCGTGCCGCGGCCGTGCCGGGCCAGGTCCGGGCGCGCCCGGACCAGGTACGCGTCGAGGGCGTCCAGCGCGGGTCGGCCGATCGGCACGAGCCGCTGCTTGCCGCCTTTGCCGTCGAGCAGCACTGTCCGGTCGTGGGCGTCGATGTCGTCCAGGTCGAGGCCGACCGCCTCGGAGATCCGGGCCCCGGTGGAGTACAGCACCTCCAGCAGCGCGCGGTCCCGCAGCGGGCCCGGGCCGTCGCCGGGGGTGTCGAGCAGTCGCTCCACCTCGCCGACCGGAAGCGCCTTCGGCAGCCGGCGCGGCGCGACCGGCGGGCGCACCTCGCGGGCCGGGTCGAGGTCCACCAGCCCCTCGCGGACGGCGAACTTGTGCAGCCCCCGCACGGCCACGAGCGCGCGGGCGGCCGAGGACACCGCGAGCGGCGGGTGCTCGGCGTCGCCTTCGCGGAGCACGGCCAGGAACGCCGAGACGTGTACCTCGCCGACCGCCGACAGGTCGGGCACGCCCGACGCGGTGAGGTGCGACGCGTAGCGGCGAAGGTCGCGGGTGTAGCCGTCGAGGGTGTTGCGGGACGTGCCGCGCTCGACGGCGAGATGGTCGAGGTAGCCGGCGACCGCGGCGGCGAGGGCCGGCGCGACCGGACGCTCGACCATGGCACCTCCCTGGGAGGCGGCCCAGCTTATTCCGGTTCCCGCGCGGTTGTGCGGATTCGGCGTTGGCGTGGCGCGCCTGTCGTATCGTGGGCTTCGTGGGAGGAGACATAGCCGGGTACGACGAGCTCCGCGTCGGAACGCGCGAGCGCGAGGACGCCGTCAAGATCCTCGGCGACCACTTCTCGGAAGGCCGCCTCCCCGTCGAGGAGTACGAGGAGCGCGTCGGCGAGGCCGTGGCCGCCAAGACCCGCGGCGACCTGCGCCCGCTGTTCCGCGACCTCCCCGCGCCCTACCCCGCGTTCATGGTCCCGCCCGTGCGCCCGGTCCAGCCGGTCCCGGTGCCGGTCTACCCGCCGTACAACGCGATCCAGCCGGCCATGCCCTCGGAGCGGTACCGCGTCGTCGCCGGCGTGCTGCAGATCGTGTTCCCGTTCGGCGTCGGCCGGTTCTACACCGGACACACGGGGATGGCGCTCGCGCAGCTGTTCACGATGTTCATCGGCGTCGGCGTGATCTGGAGCATCATCGACGGCATCGTGCTGCTGGTCGGCGGCGGCACCGACGCGGAAGGCCGCCCACTGCGGATCTAGAGAAACGCCCGCAGCAGCGCGGCGGTGCCGTCGAGGTGCTCGTCCATCGCCGTGCGGGCGGCGGCCGGGTCGCCGGTCAGGATGGCCGACACGATCGCCCGGTGCTGGACGTTCGAGTGCTCGATGTTGGTGCCCAGCAAGGGAATCGCGTCCAGCAGCTCGTTCACCCGGGTCCGCACGTCGGCCACCGCGGAGGTCAGCGACGGCGCCGCGGTGACCTCCGCGATCGCCAGGTGCAGGCGTGAGTCCCGCCGCCGGTACTCCTCCGCCGAGTCCGTGCCGACCGCGTCCACGTCGTTCAGCGCCACCATCAGGTGCCGGCGCTCGTCGGGGGTCAGCGAGCGCGACGCGGCGGTCTCCGCGGCGCCGGTCTCCAGGCACCGGCGCAGCGTCAGCACGTCCTCCATGTCCACATCGGACGGATCGCGGCGCGGCAGGCCGGGCAGCGACTCGGCGACGAACGTCCCGCCGTACCGACCGCGCCGCGACTCCACGTATCCCGCGTCCGCGACCACCCGGATCGCGTCGCGCAGCGTCACCCGGCTGACCCCGAGCCGCGCGGCGAGCTCCCGCTCGGCCGGCAGCCGCTCCCCCGGCGCGGCCACGCCCAGCCGGATCGCCTGCAGGAGCCGCTCCACGGTCTCCTCGAACGCGTTGCGCGTCCGGACCGGACGGAACACCGCGGCCGAGGCGGACCGCACGGTCGTGGCCATCGGTCTAGATCGGGGTCACGTAGGCACCGGAGATGCCGCCGTCCACGAGGAACGACGACGCCGTGATGAACGAGGCGTCGTCGCTCGCCAGGAACGCGACCGCGGCGGCGATCTCCGACGCCTCCGCGAACCGTCCCATCGGGACGTGCACCAGCCGCCGCTGCGCCCGCTCGGGGTCGGACGCGAACAGCTCCCGCAGCAGCGGCGTGTTCACCGGTCCGGGGCACAGCGCGTTCACCCGGATCCCCTCGCGCGCGAACTGCACACCGAGCTCGCGGGTCATCGCCAGCACGCCGCCCTTGGACGCCGAGTAGGAGATCTGCGAGGTGGCCGCGCCCATCACCGCGACGAACGACGCGGTGTTCACGATCGACCCGCGGCCCTGCCGGCGCATGTGCGGCAGCACGTACTTGCAGCACAGGTACACCGACGTGAGGTTGACCTTCTGCACCCGGTCCCAGACCTCGATGCCGGTGGTGAGGATCGAGTCGTCCTCGGGCGGGGAGATGCCGGCGTTGTTGAACGCGACGTCGACGCGCCCGTGCGTGGCCACGACCTGGTCGAACATCGCCTCGACGGCCGCCTCGTCGGTGACGTCGCAGGTGATCGCCTCGCCGTCGACCTCCTTGGCCAGCGACTCGATCGCGTCGGTGGTGAGGTCCACGGCGACCACCTTGGCGCCCTCGTCGGCGAACCGGCGCGCGGTGGCGAGCCCGATCCCGCTCGCCGCCCCCGTCACCACGGCGACCCGGTCCTGCAGGCGATCCATCTACTCCCCCTCGGTGGCGATGAAGACGTTCTTGGTCTCGGTGAACGCGTCGAGCGCGTCCGGGCCCAGCTCGCGGCCCAGCCCCGACTGCTTGACGCCGCCGAACGGCGTCCAGTACCGCACCGACGAGTGCGAGTTCACCGACAGGTTGCCGGCCTCGACGCCGCGGGCCACCCGCATCGCCCGGCCGACGTCGCGGGTCCAGATCGAGCCGGACAGCCCGAAGTCGGTGTCGTTGGCCATCCGCACGGCGTCGGCCTCGTCGTCGAAGGCCTGGACGGTGACGACCGGGCCGAACACCTCCTCGACGACCACCCGGTCGGCCGGCGTGCGCGGCAGCACCACGGCGGGCGCGAGCCAGTAGCCCGGGCCGTCGGGCGCACTGCCGCGGATCGCCACGTCGACATCGTCCAGATAGGACGAGACGGAGGCGTGGTGGCCGGCGGAGATCAGCGGGCCCATCTCGGTCTTCTCGTCCGCCGGGTCGCCGACGACCACGCCGCGCACGGCCGGCTCGAGCAGCTCCAGGAACCGGTCGAACACACTGCGCGCCACCAGGATCCGCGACCGCGCGCAACAGTCCTGCCCGGCGTTGTCGAACACGCCGTTAGGTGCGGCGGCCGCCGCGGCCTCGAGGTCGGCGTCGGCGAACACGATGTTGGCGTTCTTGCCGCCGAGCTCCAGCGTCACCCGTTTCACCTGCGCCGCACAGCCGGCCATGATCTGCCGGCCCACCTCGGTCGACCCCGTGAAGACCACCTTGCGCACCAACGGGTTCTCGACGAACCGCTGGCCGACCACGGACCCCTTGCCGGGCAGTACCTGGAACACGTCCGGCGGGAGACCGGCCTCGCGGGCGAGCTCGCCCAGGCGGATCGCGGTCATCGGGGTCAGCTCGGCCGGCTTGAGCACCACGGTGTTGCCCGCGGCCAGCGCCGGCGCGAACCCCCAGCCGGCGATCGGCATCGGGAAGTTCCACGGCACGATCACGCCGACGACACCGAGCGGCTCGGCGAAGGTGATGTTGACCCCGCCGGGCACCGGGATCTGCCTGCCGAACAGCCGTTCCGGCGCGGCCGCGTAGTAGTGCAGCACGTCGCGGACATTGCCGGCCTCCCAGCGGGCGTTGCCGATCGTGTGCCCGGAGTTGGCGACCTCCAGCGACGCCAGCGTCTCGAGGTCGGCGTCGACCGCGTCGGCGAAGCGGCGCAGCAGCCGCGCCCGGTCCCCGGGCGCCACCGCCCGCCACGCCGGCAGCGCGCGATGCGCCCGCTCGATCGCCGCGTCGGTGTCGGCCGCCGACGTCGCCGGCACGGCCGCGACCACCTGCTCGGTGGCCGGGTTGATCACATCGGTCACGCGCTCCCCATCTCCACCAGCGCCTCGAACAGCCGCCGGTCGATCCCGTCCTCCTCCGGATGCCACTGCACGCCGACGGCGAACGGCGCCGCCGGCAGCTCGATGCCCTCGATCGTCCCGTCCGCCGCCCACGCGACCGCCACCAAGTCGTCGCCGAGCCGGTCGATCGACTGGTGGTGGTGGCAGTGCACCTCGACCCGCTCGCCGAGGATCCCGCCGAGCCGGCTGCCCGGGGCGAGGGTGACCGGCACCCGGCCGAACGTGCCGGGCTTCGGCAGGTGGTCGTCCGTGCCGATGTGGTCGGGCAGGTGCTGGTGCAGGGTGCCGCCCAGCACGACGTTCAGCAGCTGCATGCCCCGGCACACCCCGAGCAGCGGGATGCGCAGCTTGAACGCGAGGTTGATCAGCTCCCACTCCGAGGAGTCCCGTTCCGGCCGCGCGGGCCCGGTCGACGGGGCCCGGTCCGCGGCGTAGCAGGACGGGTCGAGGTCCGCGCCGCCCGCGATGATCAGCCCGTCCAGGTTGGACAGATGGCCGGGCTCCCAGTCGCCCACCGGGGGCAGCAGGACCGGCGTGCCGCCCGCGTGCACCACGCCGTCGAGGTAGCCGCGCGGCAGCACCGCCGACGGCACGTCCCACACCCCGAACCGGGTCTGCTCCAGGTAGGAGCTGATCCCGATCAGCGGGCTAGAGGCGCTCGAAGCCACGGAACTTCTCCCAGTCGGTGACGGCCGCGTCGTAGGCGGCGAGCTCGACGCGCGCGTTGTTCAGGTAGTGGTCGATCACGTCGTCGCCGAACGCGGCCCGGGCGTGCTTGCTCTCGGCCAGCAGCTCGGCCGCGGCCCGCAGCGTCGCGGGCACCTGGGGCTTGTCGGCGGCGTAGGCGTTGCCGGTGAGCTCCGGTTCCAGCGGCAGCTCGTTCTCGATGCCGTGAAGCCCGGCCGCGACCAGCGCCGCAACCGCGAGGTAGGGGTTCACGTCGCCGCCCGGTACCCGGTTCTCCACCCGCAGCGACTCGCCGTGGCCGACCACGCGCAGCGAGCAGGTCCGGTTGTCGATGCCCCACGCCACCGACGTCGGCGCGAAGCTGCCGGGCGCGAACCGCTTGTAGGAGTTGACGTTCGGCGCGAAGAAGTAGGTGAGCTCGCGCAGCAGCGCCTGCTGGCCGGCGAGGAAGTGCTCCATCAGCGGCGAGAACCCGTGCTGGCCGTCGCCGGCGAGCGCGGCCGAGCCGTCGGTGCCGCGCAGCGAGATGTGGATGTGGCAGGAGTTGCCCTCGCGCTCGTTGTACTTCGCCATGAACGTGAGGCTCTTGCCGTGCCGCGCGGCGATCTCCTTGGCCCCGGTCTTGTAGATGCTGTGGTTGTCGCATGTGGACAACGCGGCGTCGTAGCGGAACGCGATCTCGTGCTGGCCGGGGTTGCACTCCCCCTTGGCCGACTCGACGTAGAGACCGGCACCGGTCATGCCGTTGCGGATGTCGCGCAGCAGCGGCTCCAGCCGGCCGGTGCCGAGCATCGAGTAGTCCACGTTGTACTGGTTGGCCGGCGTCAGGTCGCGGTAGCCGGAGTTCCAGGCCTGCTCGTAGGAGTCGTCGAACACGATGAACTCGAGCTCGGTGCCGACGTAGGCGGCGAGGTCGCGCTCGGCGAGCCGGTCGAGCTGGCGGCGCAGCACCTGGCGTGGCGAGGCCGGCACCGGGCCGCCCTCCACCCACTCGATGTCAGCGAGTACCAGCGCGGTTCCGGGGTGCCACGGCACCATCCGGAGTGTCGACATGTCGGGGCGGAGCACGAAGTCGCCGTAGCCACGGTCCCACGAGGACATCGCGTAGCCGTCGACCGTGTTCATGTCGACGTCGACCGCCAGCAGGTAGTTGCAGGCCTCGGTGGCATGCGGGACCACCTCGTTGAGGAAGTACTCCGCCGCGCAGCGCTTGCCCTGCAGCCGGCCCTGCATGTCGGTGATGGCCACGAGGACGGTGTCGACAGTGCCGTCGTCCACCAGCTCGCGGAGTCGCTCGAGGGTGAGCAAGCCGTCGCGGTGTCCCATGAGACCGACCTCCAAAGGATCCCGTCTGACCCATTGACGCACATTTGCACGCGGGTGCACTCTGACCTGTCAAGGATCACTTTAGCGCCAACCCGGCCACGTCCGAACCCAAAGGACTGCTTCTGGCCCATTGGCAGCGAGGAGGGCCCCTCCGTGACAACCGACAGCCCGCAGGCCATGGCCGCCGAACCCGACCCCACGTCCACCGCCGGGACCGACCTGCGCAGCGCCGACGAGTCGCGACTGCACGAGCTCGGCTATGCCCAGGAGCTGGCCCGGCGCATGTCGGGCTTCTCGAACTTCGCCGTCTCGTTCACGATCATCTCGATCCTGTCCGGCTGCCTCACCCTGTACGGGTTCGGCCTCAACACCGGCGGCCCGGTGATCATCATCTGGGGCTGGCCGTTCGTCGGCCTCATGACGCTGCTCGTCGGCCTCGCGATGGCCGAGGTCTGCTCCAGCTTCCCGACCGCGGGCGGCCTCTACTACTGGTCGGCCAAGCTGGCCCGGCGCAACAGCGCCGCCTGGTCGTGGTTCACCGGCTGGTTCAACTTCCTGGGCCAGGTCGCGGTCACCGCCGGCATCGACTTCGGCGCGGCGTTCTTCCTCAACGCCTTCCTGGACCTGCAGTTCGGGTTCAGCGCGACACCGGGGCACACGATCCTGCTGTTCGGGCTCATCCTCGTGCTCCACGGGCTGCTGAACACGTTCGGCGTCAACCTCGTCGCGCGGCTCAACGACATCAGCGTGTGGTGGCACGTCGTGGGCGTGCTCGTCATCGTCGGCGTGCTGGCGTTCGTGCCGGACCACCACCAGTCGGCGTCCTTCGTGTTCGGCCACTTCGTCAACAACACCGGCTGGACCTCGACGTTCTACGTCGCGATGCTCGGCCTGCTGCTCGCCCAGTACACGTTCACCGGGTACGACGCGAGCGCGCACATGACCGAGGAGACGCACGACGCGGCCCGCAGCGGCCCGCGCGGGATCGTCATGTCGATCGTGGTGTCGCTCGTCGCCGGCTGGATCCTGCTGATCGGCCTGACGTTCGCCATCCAGAGCTACGACAGCGCGACCGGCACGGCCACGGCGGTGCCCCCGGCGCAGATCTTCATCGACGCGGTCGGGTCGACCGGTGGCAAGCTGCTGCTGCTCGTCGCGATCGGCGCGCAGCTGTTCTGCGGGATGTCGTCGGTGACCGCGAACTCGCGGATGATCTACGCGTTCTCCCGCGACGGAGCGCTGCCCGGCTCGTCGTTCTGGCACCGGGTGAACAAGAAGACCCGGACGCCGACGAACGCGGTGTGGCTGGCCGCCGGCGGCGCGTTCATCCTGGGCCTGCCGTACCTGTGGAACAACACCGCGTACGCGGCGGTGACGTCGATCGCGGTGATCGGCCTGTACATCGCCTACGTGCTGCCGACCTTCCTGCGGCTGCGCCAGGGCGACGACTTCGTCCGCGGCCCGTGGCACCTCGGCCGGTGGAGCAAGCTGATCGGCACGGTGGCGGTGGTGTGGGTCTGCTTCATCACGATCCTCTTCATGCTCCCGCAGGCCAGCCCGGTCACGGCGACGACGTTCAACTACACCCCGGTGGCGGTGCTGGTGGTGCTCGGCTTCGCCGGGATCTGGTGGGTCGCGTCCGCCCGGCGCTGGTTCACCGGCCCGAAGGTGCAGGGCACCCCGGAGGAGCTGGCCGCCATCGAACGCGACCTGGACGTGATCTGACGGATCAGGCCCGGCGGTAGCGGGCGTCGAAGAACGTGAACGCCGCGAACGCCGTCAGGCCGGCGGCGATCACGAACAGGAGGAACGGGCCCACGGGCTGGGCGGCGAGCGTCTTGAGCGCGACGTCCAGCCCGGTGGCCTTGTCCGGCTGGGAGTTCACCGCCGC
Organism: uncultured Actinomycetota bacterium; assembly: GCA_963841395.1. GTDB lineage: Bacteria > Actinomycetota > Actinomycetes > Mycobacteriales > Pseudonocardiaceae > Actinophytocola. The sequence goes on along the minus strand of CAWJCX010000052.1, from coordinate 327,402 downwards.
GATCACGACCAGGCCACCGGCCAGCCCGTAGACCGCGCCGAGCGCGGCGTAGCCGACCTGGCCCAGCCGCACCACGAGCTCGCGCGTCCGGCGGTCGGCACCGCCGTAGTCGTGTTCCTCGGCGAACGACTTCGACCAGCCGTGCCGGGCGATGAACAGCGCGGCGAGCACGATCGCCACCCCGATCGCCACGACCGCCGCCTTGCCCCACGGCTCGGCGAGCAGCGAGCCGATGATCCCGAGCTGCGCGGCGTCGGTCGAGGAGGTCGAGCCGCCCGCGGCGAGCTTGCCCGCGCTGAACGACAGGTAGCCGAACAGCACGGCCTCGCCGAAGTTCATCGCCCGCAGCCACGGGCCCTTGTGCCGCGTGAACAGGGCCTCGGCGAGCTGCCACAGCGCACTCGCGCCCATGCCGACCGCGATCAGCCACAGCAGCCACCCGCCACCGGTGCCCGCGATCGACTGCAGCGCCCCGGTCTTGTCCGCGTGGCCGGCGTCGCCGGTGTCCCCGATCGCCACCTGAACCACCAGCCACGCGACCAGCAGGTGCACGACCCCGTACGTCACCAGTCCCACCCGCGCCAGCAGCTGGAAGGGCGCGCTCCGGGTGACCTGATGCGGCGTTGCCGTCCTGCTCATAAGAACACCATGAGCGGGACATTACCTTTGCTTTAGGCGGCGCACATGATCGCGCGTGCTCAGCTCTGCCGGCGGGGCAGCTTCGTGGGCAGGTCGCGCCACGGCGCGTCGGCCGGGCGGGTCGGGACGGCCAGCCCGCGCACGGTGTGGGCGGCGAGCAGGCCGCCGACCGCGGCACCGTTCACGATCTCGCCGGACAGCACCATGCGGACGGCCTCGTCCAGCGGGAAGCGGCGGGCCACCAGGTCCGCCTCCTCGTCGCCCTCCACCTGACGCTCGACCGCGGCGAGGTCGGTGGCGAGGTACACCCGCACCACCTCGTCGGTGAAGCCCGGCGACGCGGCCACGTCCACGAGCACCGACCAGTCCCCCGCGGCCAGGCCGACCTCCTCGACCAGCTCACGCCGCGCGGTCTCGACCGGGTCCTCGCCCAGCTTGTCGATCAGCCCGGCGGGCAGCTCCCAATTCCGCCGCCCGATGGGGTGGCGGTACTGGTGGATCAGCGTCACGTGGTCGTCCTCGTCGAGCGCCAGGATCGCGACGGCGCCGAGATGCTCGACGACCTCGCGCTTGGCCCGACCACCGCCCGGCATCGTCACGTCGTCGACCCGCACCGCGATGATCCGTCCGAGATAGACGTCCTCAGTGGACACGACCGTGAAGTCGTGCTGCCCCGGCTCGGTCACGAACGCGCCCCCAGCGGCTCCGGCAGCTCGACCGGCAACCGCTCGGCCGCCCGGTAGGACAGCGCCGCCTTCACGAAACCGGCGAACAGCGGGTGCGGCCGGGTCGGGCGGCTCTTGAGCTCGGGGTGCGCCTGCGTGCCGACGAAGAACGGGTGCGCCTTCGCCGGCAGCTCGACGAACTCCACGAGGTGCTCGTCGGGCGACAGCCCGGAGAACACGACACCGGCCTTGGTGAGCTTGGCCCGGTACGCGTTGTTGACCTCGTAGCGGTGCCGGTGGCGCTCGGACACCTCGCGGGTGCCGTACGCGGCGGCCACCACCGAGCCGGCGGTGAGCTTCGCCGGGTAGGCACCCAGGCGCATCGTGCCGCCCATGTCGCGCTCGCCGGCGACCACGTCCTGCTGGTCGGCCATCGTGCTGATCACCGGGTGCTCGGTCGTCTCGTCGAACTCCGCGGAGTTCGCGTCGGCGATGCCGGCGAGGTTGCGCGCGGTCTCGATCACCATGCACTGCAGGCCGAGGCACAGGCCCAGCACGGGGACGCCGTGCACGCGGGCGTGGTGGATCGCGCCGATCTTGCCCTCGATGCCGCGCACCCCGAAGCCACCGGGGATCAGCACCCCGTCCAACCCGGACAGCGCGGCGGCCGCGCCGGACGGCGTCTCGCAGGTGTCCGAGGCGACCCAGACGACCTCGACCTTCGCCCGGTGCGCGAACCCGCCGGCACGCAGCGCCTCAGTGACCGACAGGTACGCGTCGGGCAGGTCGACGTACTTGCCGACGACCCCGATCCGGACGGTCTCCTTGGGACTGTGCACGCGCGACAGCAGATCGCCCCACACCGTCCAGTCGACGTCGCGGAACGGCAGCCCGAGCCGGCGCACCACATAGGCGTCGAGGCCCTCGGTGTGCAGCACCTTCGGGATGTCGTAGATGGACGGCGCGTCCGGCGCGGCCACCACGGCGTCGAGGTCCACGTCGCACATCAGCGCGATCTTGCGCTTGAGCCCGCTCGGGATCTCGCGGTCGGCCCGGCACACCACGGCGTCGGGCTGGATGCCGATGTTGCGCAGCGCGGCGACCGAGTGCTGGGTCGGCTTGGTCTTGAGCTCCCCGGACGGCGCGAGGTAGGGCACCAGCGACACGTGCAGGAAGAAGCAGTTGTCCCGGCCGACGTCGTGGCGCACCTGGCGGGCGGCCTCCAGGAACGGCAGCGACTCGATGTCGCCGACCGTGCCACCGATCTCGGTGATCACGACGTCCGGCGCGTTGCCGTCGTCGCCGGGCTCGGCCATTTCGCGGATGCGGGCCTTGATCTCGTCGGTGATGTGCGGGATGACCTGCACCGTGTCGCCGAGATACTCGCCGCGCCGCTCCTTGGCGATGACCGTCGAGTACACCTGCCCGGTGGTGACGTTCGCGCGCCCGGCGAGGTCGCGGTCGAGGAACCGCTCGTAGTGCCCGACGTCGAGGTCGGTCTCCGCGCCGTCCTCGGTGATGAACACCTCACCGTGCTGGAACGGGTTCATCGTGCCCGGGTCCACGTTGAGATAGGGATCCAGCTTCTGCATCGTGACCCACAGCCCGCGGGCGGTGAGCAGCTGACCGAGGCTGGACGCGGTAAGGCCCTTGCCGAGGGACGAGGCAACCCCACCGGTCACGAACACATACTTCGTCGTGCGTGAGTGTTGCACCAGGGATGCCCCCCGTGGGCTGACCGGTCCATGACCGTTGCTCGCGATACCGTTCGCAGCGGGACTACCCGCCTGACTCTCCACGGGTTTTCACCGTATCACCTGCTCGGCGGATCCTCTCCCGACACGCGGTCACCCGCTTCGGTATGACGCAGCGTCACTCGGCCGGGGCACCCGGTGCCGGTGCCTCCGCGTTGCCGGCGCTGCCGTAGCGGCCGGACTTGCCGTCCAGCTGCTCGTGCAACGCCAGCACGGTGACCACCCGACCGCCCGGCGTGCCCGCGTTGTCCACTGTGGACAGGATGGACGTCGCGGCGGTGTCCGCGCGCACGACGCCGACCGCGCCGGTGCCGTCCGCGGAGCCCTCGGACCCGGCGAGCACGGTGCCCGCGCCGGACCGGTCGACCTGGGTGGCGAACCGGGCGATCGTGGCCGCGCGGTCCCCCGCGCCGTCACCCTTCGCGGCGCCGCCGGTGAGCACGATCGCGAGCTGGGCGGGCTGGATTCCCTGGCTGGCCTTGACGAACCCGCCCTCGGTGAGGCCGGCGAACGCGGCGGCGGTCTCGTCCGCCGACGCCTGCGGTTTGTTGTCGGCCTTGTCGATCAGCAGCAGCGGGCCGAGCAGGCCGCCGGCGAGCGTGCCGGGGTCGGAGACCGTGGGCAGCTGGACGCCGGCCGGCAGCAGGCGCGGCACGAGGTCCTTGACCTGGTCGGCCTTCTCCGGGTTGCTGAAGTCGTCGGTGAGCTGAAGCTCGCCGGTGACCCGGGCGCCCGCGTCGGTCAGCAGGGCCTTGAGGGCGTCGCGGTCGGCCGGGTCGGCGTCGGCAGTGGTGATGATCACGATCGTGCGCTGGGCGAGCTGGCCGTGGACCGCCATGGGGCCGACCTGGGTGGCGAAGCTGTCGGCGTCGGCGAGGCGGGCGTTCTGCGCGTTGCGCTGGTTCTCGAGGTCGTGGACCTGGTTGACCAGGTCGTCGTTGTCGCTGCTCAGGCCGGACAGCAGCGAGCGGGAGAGCGTGGTCGAACCGAGCACGACGCCGACGGCGAGCGCGAGGAAGACCGCGGCGATGGAGATGACGTGGTAGCGCAGGGAGATCACGAGAAGAGCCCCTCGATCCAGGAGACGAAGCTGTGCCAGGTGTCGGTCGCCCAGTCGACGTAGGCAGGGCCCACGCCCGATACCGCTAACGCGACGGCCACCGCGCCGAACGCGGCGAGCACGAGCACGAAGACCGCGCCGAGCGAGACGCGGCTGCGGTGCAGGGTGGCGACGGCCTTGCCGTCGACGATCTTGCTGCCGAGCTTGAGGCGGGTCAGGAACGTGGACGGGTTCGAGCCGGAGCGGCCGCGGTCGAGGAACTCACTGAGCGTGGCCTGGAACCCGATCGTGACGACGAGGCTGGCGCCGTGCGTGTCGGCGAGCAGCAGCGCCAGGTCCTCCGCGTTGCCGGAGCCGGGGAAGGTGACGGCGCCGATGCCGAGGTCCTGGACGCGTTCGAGGCCGGGCGCGTGCCCGTCCATGTGCGCGGGGACGACGACCTCGGCGCCGCTGCGCAGCGTGTCGGTGGAGAGGCGGTCGGGGTCGCCGACGATCACGTGCGGCTTGTACCCGTGGCCGTGCAGCGTGTCGGCGCCGCTGTCCACGCCGATCAGGATGGGCCGGTGCTCGCCGATGTACCGCTTGAGGCGGGCGAGGTCCTCAGCGTGCCCGTGCCCGGGGGCGACGACCAGGACCTGGCGGTTCTGGAGGTTGGCGTCCAGCTGCGGCACGCCGACGCCGTCGAGGATGAGGGTGCGCTCGCGGCGGAGGAACTCGATCGTGTTCGCGGAGAACGCCTCGAGCTGGGCGGACATGCCGGCCTTGGCCTCGATCATGAGGTCGGCGATCGACTCGACGGTCTGCTCGGTGCCGCGGCCGAGCTCCTTGTCGCCGACGAAGACGCCGCCCTCGTGGAGCCGGAGCTTGCTGCCCTCCTTGACCGAGCGGAGGATCCCCGCCCCGACGTCGTCGATCAGCACGATCCCCGCGGCGACGACGATCTCCGGCCCGAGGTTGGGAAACCGCCCCGAGATGGACGGCGACGCGTTGACGACGCCCGCCGCCCCCGCGTCGACGAGCGCGTCAGCCGTGGCCCGATCGAGGTCGACCTGGTCCAGCACGACGATGTCGCCCATGTCGATGCGCCGCAACAAGTCGCCGGTCCGCCGATCGACCCTGGCCACCCCGGTCATCCCAGGCCGACTCTGATTCGATCGCGGCAGGAGGCCAGTGAGCTTCATGAGACTGATGGTGACAAATGGGCAGAAGATATTCGGTTAGCCACGCCGTTGCGGTGACGTGCGATAACCGTCCCGAGTGACCCCGTCACCGCCCACAAGAGACAGTCGATCTTGAACCACGAAGATCGATTTCGCAAATGGACGCATCGGGAAAGGCAAACCCGGGAAAGGAACGAGCAGGAAGGCCTGTGGCGGGTCATGGACAGACCGCCAAACCGCACCCGGCCGACCCACCGGTGCGCGAGTGTCGGAGCGCGGCACCCGCTCACCGACCAGGCCAAGCTCATGGAGTTGCTAGCCCATCGAAGCACGAAGCCGCCGAGGCGCACCCCGTAACCCAGCCGCAGCCGGGAATCCCAAATAAGGCGAACTAGGCAGCCCGCCCCGAGCGAAGCCAACACCGCACCCGGCAACCCAGAACCAGCCACAAACCCAATCCGGCCGCCCCACGTCCCGGCCCCCAACCCCGGCCCCCGGCCTCCGCCGACGTCCCCTGCTCCCCCACGCTCAGGCCCGGCGCTTCCGCCGCTTCCCACCCCCCGCCTTGTCGGCCTCCGCGACGGCCAGGAGCTCCTCGGCGTGGGCGCGGCCGGTCTCCGTCGAGTCCATGCCGGCCAGCATGCGGGCCAGCTCCACCACGCGGTCCTTGTCGGCGACCATGCGCACGTCGCTGCGGGTCACGCCGCCCTTGGCGCTCTTGTCGACCACCAGGTGCCGGTCGGCGAAGGCGGCGACCTGCGCGAGGTGCGTGACCACGATGACCTGGTGGCTGGTCGCCAGCCGGGCCAGCCGGCGGCCGATCTCCACCGCCGCGCGGCCACCCACGCCCGCGTCGACCTCGTCGAACACCAGCGTCGGCACCGGGTCGGAGTGGGCGAGCACCACCTCGATGGCCAGCATCACCCGCGACAGCTCACCGCCCGACGCGGCCTTGTGCACCGGCAGCGGCTGCGCCCCGTCGTGCGCGGACATCCGCAGCTCGACCTCGTCGATGCCGTCCGGCCCCGCGTGCACGAGCGCGTCACCGCCACCGCCGCCGCCGGCCACCCGCAGCGCGTGCGCGTCGCCCGGCTCGGCCCAGCGGGTGCTCACCACGACCTCGACGCTCGCCTGACCCATCGCCAGGCCGCCGAGCTCCACGGTGACCGCCTTCGCGAACCGGTCGGCCGCCTGCACCCGCAGCGACGTCAGCACCTGCGCCCGCTCGGCCAGCTGCCCGGCCAGCTCGACGCGCCGGCGCTCGAGCTCCGCGAGCGCCTCCTCGGACGTGTCGAGCCCGGCCAGCCGCTCCTCGGCGTCCTGCGCCCACGCCAGCACACCGTCGACGTCGGCCGCGTACTTCCTCGTCAGGCCCTTCAGCTCGGACTGCCGCGCCAGCACCTGCTCGAGCACGGCCGGATCGGCGTCCAGCGACTCCAGGTACCCGGTGAGCTCCGTGCCCACGTCGGACAGCAGCGCCTCCGCCTCGGCGAGCCGGGGCGCGAGGTCACGCAGCCGCGGATCCTCCGACGACGCCAGCTTGTGCCGCGAGTCGGCGATCATGCCGAGCGCGCCCGGCGCGTCCGGATCGCCCTCCGGCGAGCCGGCGACCGCGTAGGACGCACCGGCGGCCGCCTCCCGCAGCTGGTCGGCGTCGGCCAGCCGGCGGGCCCTGGCCACCAGGTCGTCGTCCTCGCCCGGCTGCGGGTCTACGGCCGCGATCTCCGCGAGGCCGTGCCGGAGCAGATCGGCCTCCCGGGCCATCTCCCGCGAGCGCGCGGTCCGCTCGGTGAGCTCGGTGCTCACCGCGTGCCACTCCTCGCGCAGCCGCCGGTACTCCGTCAGCGCGCCCAGCAGCTCCTCGCCGGCGAACCGGTCGAGGACGCCCCGCTGCTCCACGGGGCGCAGCAGCCGTAACTGGTCGTTCTGCCCGTGCACCGCGATGAGCTGCTCGGACAGCTCCGACAGCACGCCGACCGGCACCGACCGGCCACCCAGGTGTGCCCGGGACCGTCCGTCGGTATTGACCGTGCGCAGCGCGATGAGCGCGCCGTCCTCGTCGGGCTCGGCGCCCGCGTCGGCCGCGACCTTGGCCGCGGACGAGCCGGGCGGAGCGTCGAACCGGCCCTCGACCGCGGCTCTCTGCGCGCCGCTGCGCACACGGGACGCCTCGGCCCGGCCACCTGATAACAGGTGCAGACCAGTGACGACCATGGTCTTGCCGGCACCGGTCTCGCCGGTGACGACGGTGAGTCCCGGATCTAGTTCAAGGGTGGCCTCGTCGATCACGCCGAGGCCCTCGATGCGCATTTCGGCCAACACAGCGCGCACTTTATCGGCTACCACCGACGAAACCCGGTATTGAACGACACGTGTGTTCGATTGGCTGAGATTCCACTCAGCGATTCCGCCAGCCCTGCACCGGAAGCTCGAACTTGTGCACCAGCCGGTCGGTGAACGGCCCCTCGCGCAGCCGGACCAGCCGCATCGGCATCTCGCCGCCGACCACCTCGACCCGCGCGCCCGGGGGCAGCACGAACGTCCGCCGGCCGTCGCAGCACAGCACCGCCGGGTGGCCGCCGGGGTCGACCTCGACCGCCACCACGGAGACCGGCGAGACGACCAGCGGCCGGGAGAACATCGCGTGCGCGTTGCTCGGCACCACCAGCAGCGCCTGCACGTCCGGCCACACGATCGGCCCGCCCGCGGAGAACGCGTAGGCGGTGGAACCGGTCGGCGTCGCGCACAGCACGCCGTCGCAGCCGAACGCGGACACCGGCCGGCCATCGACCTCGATCCGCACGTCGAGGACCCGCTCCCGGCTGCTCTTCTCCACGCTGGCCTCGTTGAGGGCCCAGGTGTGCACGAGCCGCTTGCCGCGCACCGACGCCGTGACGTCCACGGTCATCCGGTCGTCGACCTCGTAGTTCTGCTCGATGACCTGCTCGACCGCCTGCTCGAGGACGTCCGTGTCGGCCTCCGCGAGGAACCCCACGCGGCCCATGTTCACCGCCAGCACCGGGACGCCGGCCGGCCGGGCCAGCTCCGCGGCGCGCAGCAGCGTGCCGTCGCCGCCGAGGACGAACACGAGCTCGGTGCCGGCCGCCGCGTCCGGGCCGCTGCGCACCACGGTCTGGTAGCAGGCGCTGTCCAGGTGCGGCGCCTCGTCGGTGAGCACGCGGAGCTTGATGTCGGCGGCAGCGAACCAGCCGGCGACCTTCTCGGCGGTGTGCCGGGTGTCGGTCCGGCCGGTGTGCACGACGAGGAGAACCTCACGTGCGGTCATTGCGGCCCCTCCCGGACGGCGGTCTCGACGAGTGCACTGGCATCGGCGTTCGGTTCGCCGCGACGCAACCACACGAAGTACTCGACATTCCCGGACGGGCCGGGAAGTGGACTGGCGGTGACCCCGTGCGCGCGCAGACCGAGTGTCTCGGCCTCCGTGATCACAGTACGTACCGCAGCCGCGCGGAGTTCAGGATCCCTGACCACACCACCGGATCCGAGCCGTTCCTTGCCGACCTCGAACTGCGGCTTGACCATCGGCAGCAGGTCGGCGTCGTCGGCCGTGCACGCGAGCAGCGCGGGCAGCACGAGCCGCAGCGAGATGAACGACAGGTCGGCGACGACCAGGTCGACCGGCCCCCGGGTCTGCTCGGGGGTCAGGGCGCGGACGTTCGTCTTGTCCAGCACGAGCACGCGTTCGTCGGTCTGCAGCCGCCAGACGAGCAGCCCGCGGCCGACGTCCGCGGCGACGACCTCGCGCGCGCCGCGGCGCAGGAGTACGTCGGTGAAGCCGCCGGTCGAGGCGCCGGCGTCGAGCGCGCGGCGGCCGGTCACGTCGACGTCGAACGCGTCGAGCGCGCCGATCAGCTTGTGCGCGCCGCGGGAGGCCCAGTCCTCGCCGGCCTGCTCGCGGACCACGACGGCCGCGTCGGTCTCGACGGCGGTGGCGGGCTTGCCGGCGACGGTGCCCCGCACGGTCACCCGGCCGTCCGCGATGAGCTGCGACGCGTGTTCGCGAGATCGGGCCAGGCCGCGGCGAACGAGCTCCGCGTCCAGCCGTGTCCGGCGGGGCACGGGTCAGTCCGTGTCGATGCGGGAGAGCGCCTCGTTCAGCGCGCCGTGCACCGCGTCGAACCGGGCGACGTGCTCGGCGAGCGGGATCTCCTCGAGCGCGTCGGTGCCGGCCACGGCGGCGTCGATCGCGGCCGCCGGATCCTGGGAAGTCATGCCGTCCACCTGCACCCCGTCACGCTAGCTCATGCGGCAGGCCGAGATGGCGAAGCGCCGCCACCGCGTCGTCGCCGCCGGCGGTCAGCCGGGTCGTGGGCACGGCGCACAGGACGCGGAGGAGGTCCAGCGGGTCCCCGTCGCCGGTGACCACGCCGTTCTCGACCGTCCAGCCCGCCTTCGGGCCCAGCGCCAGCCGCTCGGGATCCTCGGTGACCGCCCGGACGTCCTGCGCGAGGTAGGTCGGCCGCAGGTCGCTTTCGAGCAGCTCGGCCGGGGTCGTGACGCCGGTGAGGACGAGCAACGAGTCGAGGCCGGCCGCGACGGCGCCCGCGATGTCGGTGTCGAGGCGGTCGCCGATCGCGAGCGCGTGCTCGGCGTGTGCGGCGCGGACAGCCTCGTCCATCAGCGGCGTGGCGGGCTTGCCGGCGATGATCGGCTCGCGGCCGGTGACGATCTTGAGGGTCGCGACGAAGGCGCCGTTGCCTGGGAGCATGCCGCACTCGGTGGGCAGCGTCGTGTCGACGTTGCAGGCGACCCAGAGCGCGCCGGCGTTGAGCGCCACGGTCGCCTCGGCGAGGTCGCGCCAGCCGGTGTCCTTGGCGAGCCCCTGGACCACCGCGACCGCGTCGTCGGCGGTGCGGGTCGGGGTCAGCCCGACCAGCTCGATCTCGTGTTCGAGGGCCGGTGAGCCGACGACGAGGACGGTGCCGGACGTCTTCTCGGCGAGAACCTTCGCGGCGGCCTGGGCGCTGGTGCTGACCTCGCCGGGCGCGGCCCGGATGCCGATGTCGGTGAGGTGCGCGGCGACCTCGTCGGGTCCGCGGGAAGCGTTGTTGGTGACGAACCGGACGGTGACGCCCTTGCCGCGCGTGGCCTCGACCGCCTCGGCCGCGCCGTCGATGGCGTGCTCGCCGCGGTAGACGGTGCCGTCGAGGTCGAAGAGGAGGGCGTCGTAGCGGTCGAGCAGACTCATTCGGCCCCTCTCAGGGCGAAGGCCCGCTCGGCGGCGTCGGTCTCCTCGTCGGGGTCGGCCTCGGCGGCGTTGAGGAACCACCGGATGGCGTCGTCGGTGCGGCCGGCGGCCTCGAGGTTGTCGGCGTAGGCGTAGAACAGGCGCGGGCTCCAGGGATCGCGCAGCGCGGGGTCGAGATCGGGCCCCTGCAGGGCGACGACGGCCGCGTCGACCTGACCCATGTCGCGGCGGGCACCGGCGGCCACGATCCTGAGCTCGACGGCGATATCCTTGGGCAGGTCGTCGTTCTTGACGTCCGCGGCCAGCTCGAGCGCGCGTTCCGGCCGGCCGAGCGCGCGCTCGCAGTCGGCCATGACGGCGAGGTGCGCCTGCCCGCCGCTCATCCGGCGGACGGCCCGCAGCTCGCCGAGCGCCTCGGCCCACTGGCCCGCGTGGTAGGCGGTGAGGCCGGCGGCCTCCCGCACCAGCGAGACCCGTGCCGCACGCGACCGCGCGAAGCGGGCGTGCTCGAGGGCGAGCTCGGGATCGTCGTCGATCAACCGCCCCGCGGCGACGAGGTGCCGCCCGACCAGCTCGGCGGTGGGCTTGGCGAGGCTGCGCAGCTCGCGGCGGGCCTCGGGGTCGAGGTCGGCGTACTCGATGTCGTCGGGCAGCTCGGGCTCGTCGCCGGGGTTACGGGGCGACCGCTCCCGGGCGGCCGGCTCCTCGTCTTCCGGTGACCCGTTTGCGAGGGCATTGGCGTCGTTTGGCGTCTCGGGGAACGCGTCGCCGGCAGGCTCGGCTGTGGCGGCGTGGGCGGGTGACGCCGGAGTGTCCACCGGGCTGGGGCTTTCGTCGGGCGCCTCGGGGGCCGTTCCGGTGTGAGCCGGACCGGTCTCGGCTGCTGCGTCTGCGGTGGTGGCCTGCTCGCTCGGCATCACAGTGTCCACCTGGTCGGTGCCTTCTACGGGCGCCTCAAGGTCCGTTCCGGCCTGGGCCGGGTCGGCGGTGGCCTGGTCGGGCTCGCTCGGCGCCGGCGTGTGCGCGCCCTCGCTGGGCTCCTCGATGTTCGTCCCAGCGTGGGCAGGGTCGGTCTCGTCGGTTGCCGGGTCGGCGAATGCCGTGTCCGCCGCGGACTCGGCAGTTGCCGGGTCTGTGGTGGTGGTCTCGCTCGACGCCGCAGTGTGCACCTGGCCGGTGCCTTCGACGGGCGCATCGAGGCTCGTCCCGGCGTGGGCCGGACCGGTCTCGGTTGCCGAGTCTGCGGTGGCGACTTCGTCGGGCTCGCTCGGCGCCGACGTGTGCACCGGGTCGGTGCTCTCACTGGACGTCTCGAGGTCCGTCTCGGCGTGGGCCGGGTCGGCGGGTGCCATGTCCGGCGCAGACCCGTCGGTTGTGGGGTCGGCGGTGGCAGCATGGTCGGGCACGCCCGACGCCGGAATGTCTGCTGGGCCAGCGCTTTCGCCAGGTGCCTCGGGGCCGTCTCCGGTGTGAGCCGGAATGGTCTCCTCGGTTGCCGGGTCGGCGATGGTCGCCGCGTCGGTGCTCTCGGGCGTCTCGAGGTTCGTCCCGGTGCGTGCCGCGTCGGTTTCGACCTGGTCGGTCGGTGGCTGGGCTCGGTCCGCCGCCGGGGCCGAGGTCAGCCGGTCGTCCTCTGTGGGCCTGGAGACCTCGCGGAAGCCCTCCGGGTCGCGGTGGTCGCGTCGGCCGGTGTCGGGGCGGCTCGAGTCGTCGCGGGAGCCTCGGTAGCCGCCGCTGCGGCGGTCGGAGTCGGTGCGGTTTCGGTACTCGCGCTGCTTCGAGTCGTCGCGGGAGCTGCCGCCCCGATACTCACGGCGGGCGTCGTCGCGGCCGCCGCTGCGGTTGTCACGCCGGTCGGAGTCGCCGCGCGAGCCACTCCGGTACCCGCGCTGATCGGCGTCGTCCCGCCGGCTGCCGCGGTAACCCCGCTGGTCCGAATCGTTTCGCGAGCCGCCCTGGTAGCCGCCCCGATCCGAGTCGTTTCGCGAGCCGCCGCCGCCGCCGCGGTAGCCACCACGGTCGGACTCACCGCGTGAACTACTGCCCTGGTAACCACCACGATCGGAATCGTTCCGCGAGCCACCGCCCTGGTAGCCGCCCCGGCCGGAGTCATTGCGCGAGCCACCGCTGTAGCTGCGCTGACCGGAATCGCCACGCGAGCCGCCGCTGCGGTAGCCGCCGCGATCGGACTCACCGCGTGAACTACCGCCCTGGTAACCACCACGATCGGACTTGCTCCGCGAGTCACTGCTGCGATAACCGCCCCGGTCGGAGTCGTTCCGTGAACTGTTCCCGCGGTAGCCGCCGCGATCCGAATCGCTACGGGAGTTGCTGCCCTTGTAGCCACCCCGGTCGGAATCGTTCCCGCGGTAGCCGCCGCGATCCGAATCGCTACGGGAGTTGCTGCCCTTGTAGCCACCCCGGTCGGAATCGTTCCCGCGGTAGCCGCCGCGATCCGAATCGCTACGGGAGTTGCTGCCCTTGTAGCCACCCCGGTCGGAATCGTTCCCGCGGTAGCCGCCGCGATCGGAATCGTTGCGTGAGTTACCGCTGTAGCTGCGCTGGCCGGAATCGCTGCGCGAGCCGCCTCGGTAACCCCGGTCGTTCGAGTCGTTGCGCGAGGCACTTCCCCGGTAGCCACCCCGGTCCGACTCATTGCGCGAGCCACCGCTGTAACCACGCTGGCCCGAATCGCCGCGCGAGCTGCTGCCGTAGCCGCGCTGGCCGGAATCGCTGCGGGAACCACCCTGGTAGCCGCGGCGATCGGAGTCGCCGCGGGGACCGTCTCGGTAGCCGCGCTGGTCGGAGTCGCTGCGTGAGCCACCTTGGTAACCGCGCTGGTCAGAGCCGCCGCGGTAGTCGCGCCGGCTGGAGTCGCGTGAACCGCCGTGGCCGCGGTCGGTCGAGGTGCTGCCCTGGTAGCCGCGCTTGCCGGAGTCACCGCGTGAGGTGCTGCCGCCCTGATAGCCGCGCGTGCCCGAGTCGCGGGAGCCGCTGCCCCGCCGGTCGGAGTCGTCACGCGAGCGGTAGCCGCGCTGGTCCGAGCTGCCACGATCGCGGGAGTCGCGCCGATCCGAGTCGCCCCGGTAGCCGCCGCCGCCAGAATCGCGCTGGTCGGAGCCGCCTCGGTAGCCACGGTCGCCGGAGTCACCGCGGGAACCTCGGTAACCCCGGTCGTTCGAGTCGTTGCGCGAGTTGCCTCGATAGCCCTGCTGGTCGGAACCGCCGCGGGAGCCTCGCTGGGGTCGGTCGTCGCGGCCGCGGGAGTCGCGGTCGGCGGGCCGGCGGTCGGAGTCTCGGCGGGGTTCACGCTGGTCAGAGCGATGGTCGGAGTCCGCTCGGGGGGACTTGCGGCCGAAGCCACTCCCCTGGTCACGGCGAGGCGACTCCGCGCGACCTCGCTCGTCGCGTGGGTCGTTGGGTTGCGACACCTGGTCCTCCACCGATTGAGTTCGAGACATGCACCGACCACCATTCAACACGCCGAAGAGCCCTCCGGTGTCGGAGGGCTCTTCGGGAATGAATGCTCGGCGGTGTCCTACTCTCCCACACCCTGTCGAGTGCAGTACCATCGGCGCTGGTGGGCTTAGCTTCCGGGTTCGGAATGGGACCGGGCGTTTCCCCACCGCTATAACCGCCGAAACTCTATGAAACTATCCACAACCACACACGTGGTTGGTGTTTCAGAGTTGCATAGTGGATGCGAAAATCTTCACGCAGAATCAAAACAAGTTTGATCGTTTGTGGGTAAGTCCTCGGCCTATTAGTACCAGTCAACTAACACCCATTACTGGGCTTCCATCTCTGGCCTATCAACCCAGTGGTCTAACTGGGGGCCTTAACCCTCAAAGGGGTGGGAGACCTCATCTTGGAACAGGCTTCCCGCTTAGATGCCTTCAGCGGTTATCCCTCCCGAACGTAGCCAACCAGCCGTGCTCTTGGCAGAACAACTGGCACACCAGAGGTTCGTCCGTCCCGGTCCTCTCGTACTAGGGACAGCCTTCCTCAAGTCTCCTGCGCGCGCGGCGGATAGGGACCGAACTGTCTCACGACGTTCTAAACCCAGCTCGCGTGCCGCTTTAATGGGCGAACAGCCCAACCCTTGGGACCTACTCCAGCCCCAGGATGCGACGAGCCGACATCGAGGTGCCAAACCATGCCGTCGATATGGACTCTTGGGCAAGATCAGCCTGTTATCCCCGGGGTACCTTTTGTCCGTTGAGCGACACCCCTTCCACCAGGTGGTGCCGGATCACTAGTCCCGACTTTCGTCCCTGCTCGACCCGTCGGTCTCACAGTCAAGCTCCCTTGTGCACTTGCACTCAACACCTGATTGCCAACCAGGCTGAGGGAACCTTTGGGCGCCTCCGTTACTCTTTGGGAGGCAACCGCCCCAGTTAAACTACCCACCAGGCACTGTCCCTGGACCGGATCACGGTCCGAAGTTAGACACTCAGTACGACCAGAGTGGTATTTCAACGTTGACTCCACAACCACTGGCGTGGCCACTTCACAGTCTCCCACCTATCCTACACAAGTCGAACCAAGCACCAATACCAAGCTATAGTAAAGGTCCCGGGGTCTTTCCGTCCTGCCGCGCGTAACGAGCATCTTTACTCGTAGTGCAATTTCGCCGGGCCTGCGGTTGAGACAGTCGAGAAGTCGTTACGCCATTCGTGCAGGTCGGAACTTACCCGACAAGGAATTTCGCTACCTTAGGATGGTTATAGTTACCACCGCCGTTTACTGGCGCTTAAATTCTCAGCTTCGCCACACAAGGTGACTAACCGGTCCTCTTAACGTTCCAGCACCGGGCAGGCGTCAGTCCGTATACATCGTCTTGCGACTTCGCACGGACCTGTGTTTTTAGTAAACAGTCGCTTCTCGCTGGTCTCTGCGGCCGCCTCGCCCTAGCCCGCAATGGGGCTTCAAGCGCTGCGGCCCCCCTTCTCCCGAAGTTACGGGGGCATTTTGCCGAGTTCCTTAACCACAGTTCACCCGATCGCCTTGGTATTCTCTACCTGACCACCTGTGTCGGTTTGGGGTACGGGCCGCATGGACACTCACTAGAGGCTTTTCTCGGCAGCATGGGATCACTCTACTTCGCCTCATTCGGCTATGCATCACGTCTCAGACTATATGCACCGCGGATTTGCCTACGGTACGTCCTACACGCTTACACCAGTCACCATCAGCTGGCGGAGCTACCCTCCTGCGTCACCCCATCGTTTGGCTACTACCGGCTCAGGTCCCACGCTCCCCCACAAACAACCCCGAAGGGCCGTAAGCAGGTTCGGGTGGTTAGTATCACCGACCTCGCCAGGGACGCATCCACACGGGTACGGGAATATCAACCCGTTGTCCATCGACTACGCCTGTCGGCCTCGCCTTAGGTCCCGACTTACCCTGGGCGGATTAACCTGGCCCAGGAACCCTTGGTCATCCGGCGGCAGAGTTTCTCACTCTGCTTTCGCTACTCATGCCTGCATTCTCACTCCCACACCCTCCACGGCTGACTTCCGTCGCCGCTTCCCTGGATGCAGGACGCTCCCCTACCCATCCACACGACTGCACACCACCCCGAAGAGTGATGCGGATCTATTGCGTGAATGACACAGCTTCGGCGGTACGCTTAAGCCCCGCTACATTGTCGGCGCAGGACCACTTGACCAGTGAGCTATTACGCACTCTTTCAAGGGTGGCTGCTTCTAAGCCAACCTCCTGGTTGTCTGGGCGACCCCACATCCTTTCCCACTTAGCGCACACTTAGGGGCCTTAGCTGGTGTTCTGGGCTGTTTCCCTCTCGACCACGAACCTTATCGCCCGCAGTCTCACTGCCGTGCTCTCACTTACTGGTATTCGGAGTTTGGTTGATTTCGGTAAGCTTGTAGGCCCCCTAGACCATCCAGTGCTCTACCCCCAGCAAGAAACACACGACGCTGCACCTAAATGCATTTCGGGGAGAACCAGCTATCACGGAGTTTGATTGGCCTTTCACCCCTACCCACAGCTCATCCCCCAGGTTTTCAACCCTGGTGGGTTCGGGCCTCCACGACGTCTTACCGTCGCTTCACCCTGGCCATGGGTAGATCACTCCGCTTCGGGTCTAGAGCACGCGACTACATTCGCCCTATTCAGACTCGCTTTCGCTACGGCTACCCCACACGGGTTAACCTCGCCACGCACCACTAACTCGCAGGCTCATTCTTCAAAAGGCACGCCATCACCATTGCTAAGACGGCTCTGACGGCTTGTAGGCACACGGTTTCAGGTACTCTTTCACTCCCCTCCCGGGGTACTTTTCACCTTTCCCTCACGGTACTAGTCCGCTATCGGTCATCAGGGAGTATTTAGGCTTAGCGGGTGGTCCCGCCAGATTCACAGCAAATTCCACGAGCTCGCTGCTACTCGGGAACACCACCAAGGGAGATGTTGTGTTTTCGTCTACCCGACTCTCACGGTCTACGGTCCAGTTTCCCAAACTGATTCGACTAACAACAACATTTTCTCACTCCCCGCCGGCTTGGCAGCACCGGCCAGGTAGGTCCCACGACCCCGCACACGCAACCCCTGCCAGGTATCACACGCGCACGGTTTAGCCTCTTCCGCTTTCGCTCGCCACTACTCACGGAATCACGGTTGTTTTCTCTTCCTACGGGTACTGAGATGTTTCACTTCCCCGCGTTACCCCCACCACCCTATACATTCAGGTGATGGTGACACCCCATGACGGGTGCCGGGTTTCCCCATTCGGAAATCCTCGGATCTCAGCTCGGTTGACAGCTCCCCGAGGCATATCGCAGCCTCCCACGTCCTTCATCAGCTCCTGATGCCCAGACATCCACCGTATGCCCTTAAAAACTTACACCACAAACGATCAAAGATGCTCGCATCCACTATGCAATTCTCAAACACCAACCAGAAACACCCAACCACACCAGGAACCACCTACACCGACCACGACAGGTCGATGCGGTTTGAACCCCGACAGGTGCCTGAATAACGCTGTTCCAGAGAAACACACACACAAAAAGGCGTGTGTTGTCTCAGGACCCAACAGTGTGCCGACCCGTACAGCCGTGCTAGCAAGCCTGTATTTGCTGTTACCGCAAATGAAAGAAGTTGAACAATCACTCCGGCGCCCTTCAGAGGCAGCCGGCTGCCACCACCGGCCATCCAGAATGGATGACACCGTTAAGTAGTGGTGGACGTGTGTTGCTCCTTAGAAAGGAGGTGATCCAGCCGCACCTTCCGGTACGGCTACCTTGTTACGACTTCGTCCCAATCGCCAGTCCCACCTTCGACCACTCCCCCCCTTACGGGTTGGGCCATGGGCTTCGGGTGTTACCGACTTTCGTGACGTGACGGGCGGTGTGTACAAGGCCCGGGAACGTATTCACCGCAGCGTTGCTGATCTGCGATTACTAGCGACTCCGACTTCACGGGGTCGAGTTGCAGACCCCGATCCGAACTGAGACCGGCTTTAAGGGATTCGCTCCACCTTGCGGTCTCGCAACCCTCTGTACCGGCCATTGTAGCATGTGTGAAGCCCTGGACATAAGGGGCATGATGACTTGACGTCATCCCCACCTTCCTCCGAGTTGACCCCGGCAGTCTCCTATGAGTCCCCGCCATTACGCGCTGGCAACATAGAACGAGGGTTGCGCTCGTTGCGGGACTTAACCCAACATCTCACGACACGAGCTGACGACAGCCATGCACCACCTGCACACCAACCACAAGGGAAGCCCTATCTCTAGGGATGTCTGGTGCATGTCAAACCCAGGTAAGGTTCTTCGCGTTGCATCGAATTAATCCACATGCTCCGCCGCTTGTGCGGGCCCCCGTCAATTCCTTTGAGTTTTAGCCTTGCGGCCGTACTCCCCAGGCGGGGCGCTTAATGCGTTAGCTACGGCACGGAAAACATGAATGCTCCCCACACCTAGCGCCCAACGTTTACAGCGTGGACTACCAGGGTATCTAATCCTGTTCGCTCCCCACGCTTTCGCTCCTCAGCGTCAGTATCGGCCCAGAGACCCGCCTTCGCCACCGGTGTTCCTCCTGATATCTGCGCATTTCACCGCTACACCAGGAATTCCAGTCTCCCCTACCGAACTCAAGTCTGCCCGTATCCACCGCACGCTGGAAGTTAAGCCTCCAGTTTTCACGATAGACGCGACAAACCGCCTACGAGCTCTTTACGCCCAATAATTCCGGACAACGCTCGCACCCTACGTATTACCGCGGCTGCTGGCACGTAGTTAGCCGGTGCTTCTTCTCACGGTACCGTCACTCTCGCTTCGTCCCGTGCGAAAGAGGTTTACAACCCGAAGGCCGTCATCCCTCACGCGGCGTCGCTGCATCAGGCTTTCGCCCATTGTGCAATATTCCCCACTGCTGCCTCCCGTAGGAGTCTGGGCCGTGTCTCAGTCCCAGTGTGACCGGTCGCCCTCTCAGGCCGGCTACCCGTCGTCGCCTTGGTAGGCCATCACCCCACCAACAAGCTGATAGGCCGCGGGTTCATCCTGCACCGCCGGAACTTTCCACCACACCACATGCGTGACATGGTCATATCCGGTATTAGACCCAGTTTCCCGGGCTTATCCCAGAGTGCAGGGCAGATTACCCACGTGTTACTCACCCGTTCGCCACTAATCCACACCCGAAGGCGCTTCATCGTTCGACTTGCATGTGTTAAGCACGCCGCCAGCGTTCGTCCTGAGCCAGGATCAAACTCTCCAATAATGCTTTAATTGGAAAATCATCCCAGCAAAAAGCCTGTCCAAAAATTCAAAGGCCAGGCACAAGCTCACTAGCATATTGAATCGGCACACTGTTGAGTTCTCAAACAACACACGCACACCCATCACACACTGCAAGAGCTATGTTCCGGGGGCTTGAATCCTCGGTTATTTCGGTTCGAATCGCTTCGAACCGCAGGTCGCCCACTCTATCACTTGCGTGAGAGCTTGGTTCGCGACCCCCTGCCGGCGCTCGTTCCCGGTGTTTCGGGCCCGTTCCGCGCTGGCGGAGAGAAAGTTACACGGCGCTGAAAAGGGGGTTTAAACCGCCCCCCCTTAAGCGTCGTTTGCGCTGGTCAGGCCTCGATTTCCACGCCCGCGGTGTTCCGCTTGCCGCGACGCAGCACGAGCCACCGGCCGTGCAGGAGGTCCTCCTTGGCCGGCCGCCAGCCCTCGTCGGTCACTTTCGCGTTGTTGACGTACGCGCCGCCCTCGGTGACCGCCCGCCGGGCGGCGCCCCTGCTCGGCGTGAGGCCGCACGCGACCAGCAGGTCCACGATCGTCGGCTCGTCGGCCAGCCGGACGGAGCCGGTCGGCGCCTCGGCCATCGCGGCCGTCAGCGTGCTCTCGTCGAGCTCACGCAGCTCCCCCCGGCCGAACAGCGCCTGGCTGGCCGCGATGACCTGCGCGGTCTCGTGGTCGCCGTGCACGAGCCTGGTGAACTCCTCGGCGAGCCTGCGCTGCGCCGCCCGCAGGTGTGGGCGTTCCGCCAGGTCCTGTTCGAGCGCGTCGATCTCCTCGCGGGGCAGGAACGTGAACATCCGCAGGTACCGGACCACGTCGGCGTCGCCGACGTTCACGAAGTACTGGTACCAGGCGTACGGCGAGGTCAGCGCCGGATCGAGCCAGACGTTGCCGCCCCCGGTCGACTTGCCGAACTTGCGCCCCTCGGCGTCGGTGACCAGCGGCGTGGTCAGCGCGTGCACGCCGTCCCCGTCGACGCGGCGGATCAGCTCGACGCCGCCGACGATGTTGCCCCACTGGTCCGAGCCGCCCACCTGCAGCGAGCAGCCGTACCGGCGGTGCAGCTGCAGGTAGTCGTACGACTGCAGGAGCAGGTAGCTGAACTCGGTGAAGGACATCCCGTCGGAGTCGAGCCGGCGCTTGACGGTCTCGCGGGCGAGCATCACGTTGACCGAGAAGTGCTTGCCGACGTCGCGCAGGAACTCCAGCACGGGCAGCTCGCCGGTCCAGTCCAGGTTGTTCGCGACGACCGCGCCGGTCGGCGAGTCGTCGAAGTCGACGAACCGCTCGAGCTGGCCGCGGATCCGTCCGGCCCACTCGGCGACCACGTCGGCCGCGTGGAGCGTCCGCTCCCCCACGTCGCGCGGGTCGCCGACCATGCCGGTCGCGCCGCCCGCGAGCACGATCGGCCGGTGGCCGGCGCGCTGGAAGCGGCGCAGCATCAGCAGCGGCACCAGGTGCCCGGCGTGCAGGCTCGGCGCGGTCGGGTCGAAGCCCGCGTACAGCGTGACCGGGCCGGCGTCCAGGTCCTTGCGCAGCGCGGCGAGGTCGGTGGACTGCGCGATCAACCCGCGCCAGGACAGCTCGTCGAGAATGTGCTCTCTCACGGCGACCAGTGTCGCGTACCTGCTCAACCGCATTCCCCGGGACCTACGAGGTCGCCACCCGCCGCCGGGCCGCCTTGCCGCCGCGCCGGTACGCGCTGACCGACGGCGACCCGTCGACCCAGAACCGCCACGGAACGTCCATCGCGGCCGCCACGCCCACCCGCGGGCCCGTGCGGATCAGCTCCGGCGGCACCGGGTCGCCGGCCAGCAGCCGCACCGGGGACGCGGGGTCGGTCAGGTCCACGCCGTTGTGCCCGCGCTCCAGGCCGAGCACGCCGGTCAGCCGTGCGGGTCCCTTCGCGAGCTCGGCGTCGCTGCGTGCGGCCGGCCGCCGCGACCGCGCCAGGTCGACGCCCTCGATCACCTCGCCGGCACGCAGCAGCACTGCGCCCGGCACGCCGTCGGTCAGCGAGACGACGTTCGCGCAGAAGTGCATGCCGTAGACGAAGTAGACGTACAGGTGGCCGGCCGGGCCGAACATCACCTCGTTGCGCGGCGTTCTACCGCGGTAGCAATGCGACGCGGGATCGTCGCCGCCGCAGTAGGCCTCCACCTCGGTGAGCCGGACCTGGACCTCGCCGGCCTCGAGCACGCAGCCCAGCAACAGCGTCGCGGCGTCGAGCGGGTCGACCGCCAGCTCCGCTCGGGTGAGAAGAGAACCGGCGGCGGACACGCGGGCGAGCCTATACGGCGATCGCGCGGCGCCGTTCCGCCCGCACGGCCGGCAGGTACAGCGGCGCCGCCGCGGCGAGGACGACCGCGCCGAGCACCATCGCCGTGCTCACGGACGTGCCGGAGGCGACCGCGGTCAGCACGATCAGGCCGAGCGAGCCGGCCGGCTGGGCCACCATGGAGTTCATCGACATGACCGTGGACCGGTTCGGTCCGTCGACCTCGCGGTGCAGCAGCGTCATGTGCACGGGGTTGGCGGCGCCGTGCACGACGTAGGTCGCCAGGAAGCCGGTCAGCACGCCGACCGGGCCGGCCAGCAGACCCATGCCCAGCACGGTGAGCCCCTGCACGATCCGCAGGACGAGCGCGCTGACCCCCACGCCGATCCGGGCGGTGAGCAGCGGGATCAGCGCGGCCCCGGCGGCCGACGCGAGCCACGCCGCGGAGCTCGCCGGCCCGGTGATCGCCGCCGCCTTCTCCGGCCCGCCGACCAGCTCGGACAGCCGCACGGGCATCAGCGTCTCGAACGTGACCATGCCGAAGCCCCAGCACAGCTCCACCGCGAGGAGTGCCGCCAGGATCCGGGACCGGCGAACCACGCGGACGCCGCCGACGATCACCTTCGGCACGTCGCGCAGCGACGACAGCAGCGTGCGCCGGCCGTCCGGGTGCGGCGGCTCGCGCACCAGCAACACGACCGCGGCCAGCCCGGCGACCTGTACGACCAGCCCCAGCACGACGGGGAGCACCAGCGTGGGTATGCCGGGGACGGAGACCCACGCGACGAGCCCGCCGGTGACCAGCGCGCCCGCACCGATAGCCACGCCGAGGACCGTGCCGCCCGCGCTGAGCCCGCGTTCGAGCTTCACCGCCGGGTCGGCGGCGACCGCCGCGTCGACGTACCACGACTCCAGCGGCCCGCTGTCCAGCGCGCGGTACACGCCCTGCAGCACGAAGACGACCGCGAACGCGGCGAACGTGTCGGCGAACGACAGCAGCGCCATCGACACCACGCCCGTGCTCGCCGCGAGCACGAGTGTCGGGCGGCGGCCCCACGAGTCGGACAGCCCGCCGGTCGGCAGCTCCAGCGCCAGCACGACGAAACCCTGCAGCGACGCCGCGAGCCCCACCTGGGCCAGCGTCAGGCCGCGGTCCAGCGGCAGCAGCACGGTGATCGGGATCCACAGGCCGACCGGGAACCAGCGCAGCGCGAGCAGGACGAGGTAGCGGCGCCGCACCCGCGCCGCGTCCAGGGCGGTCACGACTCCGCCCACTCGGCCGGTTCGGTGGGCAGCGTGTGCATGTAGAGCGAGATCCGCTGCCGGTCCTCCGCGGGATCGGCCGCGGCGCGGTCGACGTGGCGGCGGATGACCGCGTCCAGCTCGGCGGCGAGGTCCTGGACCTGGCGGGCGTTCATGACCAGCAGGTGGTCGGACATGCTCGCGGCGTCGCGCCACTCGAGGGGCCAGCCGGGGCGGACCTCCTCCCAGCTGCCGACCTTGCCGATGTAGTTGCGCCAGTAGTGCTGGCGCAGCCAGTTCGACGCGGCCAGGCCGTCCGGGTCGTCCTCGACGTCGGCGTCGCGCCAGCCGTGCGAGTCCTGGGCCGCGGCCCAGAAGCGCTCCTTGCCGCTCCCCTCGCCGGTCTCCTCGACCAGGCCCACCTCCGCGAGCTTGCGCAGGTGGTAGCTGGTCGCGCCGGTGTTGGTGGCGAGCCGGGTGGCCAGCGTGGTGGCCGTCGAGGCGCCGTGCATGCGCAGCTCGCTCAGCAGGCGCGCGCGAAGCGGGTGGGCGAGCACCCGCATCGCGCGGCCGTCGAGCTGAAAGTGTTCCGCCATGCGTGCACATTAACTGTGCACGTTATCTGTGCACAACTACTGTGCACAGATTTTATGCAAGCCAGTTCCGCAGGTCGGCCAGCACCTCCGTGACGCTGGCTCGCTGCTCGGCGACCCGCGACGGCGCCGTGCCGCCGTACGCGTCGCGCGAGGAGATCGACCCCTCGACCGTCAGCACGTCGCGGACCTCCGGCGACAGCGCCGGGTGCACGCCGGTGAGCTCGTCGTCGGTCAGCTCCGCCAGGCCGACCCCGCGCGACTCGGCGATCCGCACGCAGTCCCCCGCCGCCTCGTGCGCGACCCGGAACGGCACGCCCTGGCGCACCAGCCACTCCGCGATGTCGGTCGCGAGCGTGAACCCGGCCGGCGCGAGGGCGGCCATCCGCGCGGTGTCGAACCGCAGCGTGCCGACCATCCCCGCGATCGCGGGCAGCAGCAGCTCCAGCTGCTCGACCGAGTCGAACAGCGGCTCCTTGTCCTCCTGCAGGTCCCGGTTGTACGCGAGCGGCTGCGCCTTGAGCACCGCGAGCAGCCCGGTCAGGTTGCCGATCAGCCGGCCGGACTTGCCCCGGGTCAGCTCCGCCACGTCCGGGTTCTTCTTCTGCGGCATGATCGAGCTGCCGGTCGCCCACGCGTCGTCGAGCGCGGCGTAGCCGAACTCGGCGGTGGTCCAGATGATCACCTCTTCGGCGAGCCGGGACAGGTTCACCCCGAGCATCGCCAGGCAGAACGCGATCTCCGCGGCGAAGTCCCGCGCCGCGACGCCGTCGATGGAGTTCTCCGCGGCGCGCGGCGAAGCCCAGCTCGGCGGCCACCGCCGCCGGGTCGAGACCGAGCGACGAGCCGGCGAGCGCGCCCGACCCGTACGGCGACACCGCGGCCCGGCGGTCCCAGTCCCGCAGCCGGTCCACGTCCCGCAGCAGCGCCTGGACGTGGGCCAGCAGGTGGTGCGCGAGCAGCACCGGCTGCGCGTGCTGCAGGTGCGTTCGGCCCGGCATGACCGCGTCCGGGTGCTGGTCGACCTGGTGCAGCAGCGCCTCGACGACGCCGGTCACGCCGGCGCCGACCCGGCGGGCCGCGTCGCGCAGCCACATCCGGAACAGCGTCGCCACCTGGTCGTTGCGCGACCGGCCGGCCCGCAGCTTGCCGCCGAGGTCGGGCCCGGCCCGCTCGATCAGGCCGCGTTCGAGCGCGGTGTGCACGTCCTCGTCGGCCACGGTCGGCGTGAACGCGCCCGACGCGACGTCGGCGGCGAGCCGGTCCAGCGCCGCGAGCATGCCGGTGAGCTCGTCGTCGGTCAGCAGCTTGGCCTGGTGCAGGACGCGGGCGTGCGCCCGGGAGCCGGCGATGTCGTACGGCGCGAGCCGCCAGTCGAAGTGCGTCGACGCGGACAGCGCCGCCATCGCCTCGGCCGGACCGGACGCGAACCGCCCGCCCCAC
This sequence comes from uncultured Actinomycetota bacterium, assembly GCA_963841395.1. Taxonomy (GTDB): domain Bacteria; phylum Actinomycetota; class Actinomycetes; order Mycobacteriales; family Pseudonocardiaceae; genus Actinophytocola. The sequence continues at coordinate 302,594 of CAWJCX010000052.1, read as the reverse complement.
AGCTGCACGGGCGTCAGGCATGGTGCAGGTCGCGCTTCGCCGCGATCTTCGACGGCAGGCCCCACAGCTGCACGAAGCCCTTGGCCAGCGACTGGTCGAACGTGTCGCCCTCGTCGTAGGTGGCCAGGTTGAAGTCGTACAGCGACTGCTCGCTGCGCCGCCCGGTGACGACCGCGCGTCCGCCGTGCAGGGTCAGCCGGATCTCGCCGGTGACGTGCTCCTGGGTCTTCGCGATGAACGTGTCCAGCGCGTCCTTCAGCGGGGAGAACCACAGGCCGTCGTAGACCAGCTCCGACCAGCGCTGCTCGACCTGCCGCTTGAACCGGGCGAGGTCGCGCTCGACCGTGACGTTCTCCAGCTCCTGGTGCGCGGTGATCAGCGCGATCGCGCCGGGCGCCTCGTACACCTCGCGGCTCTTGATGCCGACCAGCCGGTCCTCGACCATGTCCAGCCGCCCGACGCCCTGCGCGCCGGCCCGCCGGTTGAGCTGCTGGATCGCCTGCAGCACGGTCACCGTCTCGCCGTCGATGGCCACCGGCACGCCCTTGTCGAACGTGATGACGACCTCGTCGGGCTCGCGCGGCACGGCCGGGTCGTCGGTGTAGGAGTAGACGTCCTCGATCGGCGCGTTCCAGATGTCCTCGAGGAAGCCGGTCTCCACGGCGCGGCCCCAGACGTTCTGGTCGACCGAGTACGGCGAGGACTTCGTCTGGTCGATCGGCAGGTTCCGCTCGTGCGCGTAGGCGATGGCCTTCTCCCGGGTCCACGCGAAGTCGCGGACCGGGGCGATCACCTTGAGGTCGGGGGCGAGCGCGCCGATGCCGACCTCGAAGCGGACCTGGTCGTTGCCCTTGCCGGTGCAGCCGTGGGACACCGTGGTGGCGCCGTGGTACTTCGCGGCCTCGGCCAGGTGCTTGACGATCACCGGCCGGGACAGCGCCGAGACCAGCGGGTAGCGGTCCATGTAGAGCGCGTTGGCCTGCAGCGCGGGCAGGCAGTACTGGTCGGCGAACTCGTCGCGGGCGTCGGCGACGACGGCCTCGACCGCGCCGCAGTCCAGCGCCCGCTTGCGGATGGTGTCGAGGTCCTCGCCGCCCTGGCCGACGTCGACCGCGACGGCCACCACCTCGGCTCCGGTCTCCTCGGCGATCCACCCGATCGCCACGGACGTGTCCAGGCCGCCCGAGTAGGCCAGCACGATCCGCTCAGTCATGTGCCTTCTCCCTTGTTGACGTCTGTTCGCGCCGCGAGCGCGGTGAAGCTGTCGGCGAGGTCCTTGCCGGACAACGGTTCCCGGGCGATGACCATCACCGTGTCGTCGCCGGCGATCGTGCCGACGACCTCGTGCAGGGCGGCCCGGTCGATCGCGCTCGCGAGGAACTGCGCGGCACCGGGCGGGGTTCGCAACACGGTCAGGTTCGCCGAGCAGTCGGCGGACACCAGCAGCTCGGCCAGCAGCCGGGCCAGGCGCGAGGTGCCGCCCTGCACGCCGCGGACCGGGCTGCCGTCCTCCGGGATGACGTACACCGGGGCGCCGCCGTCGACGCCGCGCAGCTTGACCGCGCCGAGCTCGTCGAGGTCGCGGGACAGCGTGGCCTGGGTGACCTCGATCCCCTCCCCCGCGAGCAGCTTGGCGAGCTCGGTCTGGCTGCGGATGCCCATCGACGACACCAGCTCGACGATCCGGGCCTGCCGCGCGACCCGGTTGGCGTTGGCCGTGGCGTCATCGGCCCCCCACCAGCCAGGCGAGCAGCGCCTTCTGGCTGTGCAGCCGGTTCTCCGCCTCGTCCCACACCGCGCTCGCCGGCCCGTCGAGCACCTCGTCGGTGATCTCCGCGCCGCGGTGCGCGGGCAGGCAGTGCAGCACGATCGCGCCGCGGCGCGGCGCGCGTCCAGCAGGTCGGCGTTGACCTGGTACGGCCGGAACGGCGAGACCCGGTCCTTGCCGTCGTTCTCCTGGCCCATCGACGTCCACGCGTCGGTGACCAGCACGTCGGCGCCGTCGACCGCGGCGTGCGGGTCGGCGACGAGCGGCGACGCTGCCGCCGGTCTCCTCGGCGCGGTGCTTGGCGTCGAGCAGGACCTCGCCGTGCGGGTGGAAGCCCGCGGGACCGGCGATCCGCACGTGCATGCCGGCGGTCGCGCCGCCGAGCAGCAGCGAGTGGGCCATGTTGTTGCCGCCGTCGCCGAGGTAGGTCAGCGTGAGGCCGGCGAGCCGTGCCGAGCCGCTCGCGGACGGTCTGCAGGTCGGCGAGGACCTGGCACGGGTGGAACTCGTTGGTGAGCGCGTTGACCACCGGGACCGTGGCCGCCGAGGCCATCGCGGTCATCCGGGCCTGCGCGAAGGTCCGCCACACCACGGCGTCGACGTAGCGGGACAGCACCCGCGAGGTGTCCTCGATGGTCTCCTCGCGGCCGAGCTGCATGGTGCGGCCGTCGACCACGATCGGCGTGGCCGCCGAGCTGGCCGATGCCGACCTCGAACGACAGCCGGGTGCGCGTGGAGTTCTTCTCGAAGATCGTCGCGACCGACTTTCCCTCGAGGACGCGGAAGCCCGAGCCGGTCGGCCTTCATCCGGTCGGCGAGGTCGAGCACGTCGGCCTGCTCGGCCGGGGACAGGTCGTCGTCCCGCAGGAAGTGCCGGACCATCAGGCCTCCTTCGCGGTGTCGAGGATCGGCCGGGCAGTGCGGCGAGGAAGCCGGCGACGTCGTCGGCGGCCACGACCAGTGGCGGGGCCAGCCGGATCGTGTCGGGCGCGACGTTGTTGACCAGGTAGCCGGCGTCGCGGCGGCCGTGGCGACCGCGGGCGCGACCGGGGCGGCGAGCCCGATGCCGAGCAGCAGCCCGGTGCCGCGCACGTCGGTGACCAGCGGGTGGCCGAGCGCCTCGACGCCGGCGGCGATCTCCTTGCCGAGCGCGGCGGCCTGCTCGCACAGGCCGTCGGCGGCGATCGTGCGGAGCACCGCGAGGCCGGCCGCGCAGGCGACCGGGTTGCCGCCGAACGTGGTGCCGTGCTGGCCGGGCCGCAGCAGGTCGCCGGCCGCGCCGACGCCGATGCACGCGCCGAGCGGCAGGCCGCCGCCGAGCCCCTTGGCGAGCGTGATCACGTCCGGGGTGATGCCGGCCTGCTGGAAGGCGAACCAGCTGCCGAGCCGGCCGACGCCGGTCTGCACCTCGTCGAGCACCAGCAGCGCGCCGGCCTTCGGCTGGTGATCTCGCGGGCGGCCTGCAGGTAGCCGGCCGGCGCGGGGTGCACGCCGCCCTCGCCGAGGACCGGCTCGAGGAACACCGCGGCGGTGTCACCGTCCACAGCGGACCGCAGCGCGTCGACGTCGCCGAACGGGACGTGCGTGACGCTCGGGCAGCAGCGGCTCGAACGGCGCGCGCTTGGCCGGCTGGCCGGTGACGGTGAGCGCGCCCATCGTGCGGCCGTGGAACGCGCCCTCGCAGGCCACGAGCTTGGTGCGGCCGGTCAGCCGGGCGAGCTTGACCGCGGCCTCGACGGCCTCCGCGCCGGAGTTGGCGAACACGCACCTTGGCCTGGCCGGTCAGGCCCGGCGACGTCCAGCAGCGCCTCGGCCAGCTCGATCGGCGACCGGGTTGACGTAGAGGTTCGAGGTGTGGCCGAGCGTGGCGATCTGGTTCGTGACGGCCTCGACGACGGCCGGGTGGGCGTGGCCGAGCGCGTTGACCGCGATGCCGCCGACGAGGTCGAGGTAGCGGTTGCCGTCGGCGTCCCAGACGTGCGCGCCCTCGCCGCGGACCAGGGTCAGCGCGGGCGTGCCGTAGTTGTCCATGACGGACGCCCGCCACCGGGCCTGTCCGTCCACATTGGAGCGCGATCATGCGGAGCCTCCCCGTCGGGCAGCACCATCGTCCCGACGCCGTGGCCGGTGAAGACCTCCAGCAGCACGGAGTGGGCGAGCCGCCCGTCGATCACGTGGGCGCGCGGCACGCCGCCGCGCACCGCGGCGAGGCACGCCTCCATCTTCGGGATCATCCCGCTGGCGAGGCCGGGCAGCAGCCGCTCCAGCTCGCTCGCGTGGACGACGCCCAGCAGCGAGTCCCGGTCCGGCCAGTCCGCGTAGAGGCCCTCGACGTCGGTGAGCATCACGAGCTTCTCCGCACCCAGCGCCACCGCGATCGCGGCCGCGGCGGTGTCGGCGTTGACGTTGTGCGCCAGGCCGTCCGCGTCCGGCGCCACCGTGGACACCACGGGGATCCGGCCGGCGCGGACGATGTCGAGCACCGCGTCCGGGTTGACCGCGACGACCTCGCCGACGAGCCCGAGGTCGACCGTCTCACCGTCCACGGTGGCCGTCCGGCGGCGCGCGGTGAGCAGGCCGCGCGTCCTCGCCGGAGATGCCGACCGCGTACGGGCCGTGCGCGTTGATCAGGCCGACGAGCTCGCGGCTGACCTGGCCGGTGAGCACCATGCGGACGACGTCCATGGTCTCCGGCGTGGTCACCCGCAGGCCGGCCTTGAACTCGCCGGGGATGCCCAGCCGGTTCAGCATCGCGGTGATCTGCGGGCCGCCGCCGTGCACGACGACCGGGTGCAGGCCGGCGAGCTTGAGGAACACCATGTCCTGCGCGAACGCGGCCTTGAGGGCGTCGTCGACCATGGCGTTGCCGCCGTACTTGATCACGACGGTCGCGCCGCGGAAGCGCTGCAGCCACGGCAGTGCCTCGACGAGCACTGCCGCCTTCTCGGCCGCCTCGGCCCGGGACACGTCTGTGGTCAGGCCGCCGGTCATGTGGAGTACGCGCTGTTCTCGTCGACGTAGGCGTGCGACAGGTCGGTCGTGAGGACCGTCGCCTCGCCGTCGCCGGCGTGCAGGTGGACCTCGACCTCGATGTCCCGCCCGGACAGGTCCGCCTTCGCCCGGTCCTCGGCCTTCCGCCCGTCCTTGCAGACCTCGACGCCGTTGATCGTGATGTCCAGGCCGGCCGGGTCGAAGTCGGTGGGCGCGTTGCCGACGGCCATCGCGACGCGGCCCCAGTTGGGGTCGGAGCCGAAGAACGCGGTCTTGCACAGGTTGTCCTCGGCGACCTGGCGCGCCGCCAGGTGCGCGTCGGCGTCGGTGGCCGCGCCGCGCACGGTGATCCGCACGTGCTTGGTGACGCCCTCGGCGTCGGCCTGCAGCTGGTTGACCAGGTCCTGGCAGACCGTCGTGAGCACCTCGGTGAAGTCGGCGGGCGTCCGGCCGGCGGCGCCGGAGCAGAGCAGCAGGACGGTGTCGTTGGTCGAGGTGCCGCCGTCGACGTCGAGCCGGTTGAAGGTGGCCTCGACGGCCTGCGTGCAGGGCGGCGTGCGCGTCCTCGGGGGCCGCGTCGGTGGTGAGGACCGCGAGCATGGTGGCCATGTTCGGCGCGCACATGCCGGCGCCCTTGGCGAAGCCGCCGACCGTCCAGCCGTCCTGTGTGGACCGGGCGTGCTTGGGGACGGTGTCGGTGGTCATCACGGCGGTCGCGGCGTCGACCCCGGCCTCGTGGGTGGTCGCGAGGTTGCGGACGGCTTCGTCCACTCCGGACCGGAGCTTGTCCATCGGGAGCCGCTCGCCGATCAGGCCGGTGGAGCAGACCGCCACGTCGATCGCCCCGACGCCCAGCGCCCGCGCGACGTGCTCGGCGGTCGCGTGGGTGTCCTGGAAGCCCTCGGGGCCGGTGCAGGCGTTGGCCCCGCCGGAGTTGAGCACGACGGCCTTGACCCGGCCGCCGCTGAGCACCTGCTGGGACCAGAGCACCGGGGCGGCCTTGACCTTGTTGCGGGTGAACACCCCGGCGGCGACGTCGAGGGGCCCGTCGTTGACGACGAGCGTGACGTCCTTGCCGCCGCTCTCCTTGATCCCGGCGGCGACCCCGGCGGCCCGGAAACCCTTGGGCGCGTTGACGGTCATGGCGCCACCCCTACCGAGGACAGGCCGGCCGTCTCGGGGAGGCCGAGTGCGATGTTCATGGACTGGACGGCACCGCCCGCGGTCCCCTTGGTGAGGTTGTCCAGCGCGGTGACGGCCACGAGCCGGCCCGCGGCCTGGTCGACCGTGACGCGGACGTGGACGGCGTTGGAGCCGAGCGTCGCGGCGGTCGCGGGCCAGCCCTCGGTGAGCACGTGGACGAAGGGCTCGTCGGCGTAGGCCTTGCGGTAGGCGTCGACCGCCGCCTCGGTGTCCACGCCCTCGCCGACCGGGGCCGACGCCGTGGTCAGGATGCCGCGCGGCATGGGCGCGAGGACCGGCGTGAAGGAGACGGTCACCGGGCGGCCCGCGGCGGCCGCGAGGTTCTGCCCGATCTCCGGCGTGTGCCGGTGCGCACCGCCGACCCCGTACGCGGCGGCCGAGCCCATGACCTCGGAGCCGAGCAGGTGCGGCTTGAGCGCGCGGCCGGCGCCGGAGGTCCCGCTGACCGCGACCACGACGACGTCGGGCTCGACCAGCCCGGCGGCCAGTGCCGGGGCGAGCGCGAGGGTGGCGCCGGTCGGGTAGCAGCCGGGCACCGCGACGCGGCGTGCACCGCTCAGCGCGGCGCGGGCGCCGGGCAGCTCGGGCAGCCCGTAGGGCCAGGTACCGGCGTGGGTGCCGCCGTACCAGCGGGCCCAGTCGGCCGGGCTGGCGAGCCGGTGGTCGGCGCCGCAGTCGATCACGAGCGTGCCCGCGTCGAGCCGTGCGGCGAGGTCCGCGGAGTGGCCGTGCGGCAGCGCGAGGAAGACGACGTCGTGGCCGGCGAGCGCGTCAGGGGTGGTCTCGGCGAGGACGCGGTCGGCCAGCGGCACGAGGTGCGGCTGGTGGGCGGCGAGGGTCGACCCGGCGTTGCCGCCCGCGGTCAGCGTCCCGATCTCGACGTCGGGATGGCCGAGCAGCAGCCGGAGGAGCTCACCTCCGGCATACCCACTGGCGCCGCCGACCGCGATCCGAACCGTCACTTGGATGATTATGCACGGTCATGCAAACTCACTCAAACGGGGCCTGGGTGTTCTCAGCCACCAAGGCCTTGTCCAGCAGGTCCAGTGACTCGGTGACCGTGGCGAGGTAGGCGGGGAGGTCCAGCCGGGCTCCGGACGTGAGGCGCGACCAGGCCGGCGCGACGTCGATCGCGCCGCGGACCTCCTGGTCGTAGGTGTCGAGGACGACGTCCGGCAGGAAGCGGTACGGCCCGTCGGTGCGCGCCCAGCGGCGCAGCAGCGCGCCGGAGATCGGGGTGTGCAGCGCGACCAGACGGTGGCGGCGCAGCGCGAGGGTGAGCTCGTTGGTCAGATCAACGGGCCCGTCGTCGGCCCACCGCGGGTGTGCCCAGCGCTGCCGCACCACCAGGTAGAGGCCGTCGAAGCCGAGGTCGGCGAGCGTGCCGAGGCCGTCGACCTCGTCGTCCGGGTCGGTCAGCACGAGCTCGCCGAGGATGCGGACCGCGTACGCCCGGCCCGGGTCGAGCAGCGTGTCGCGGACGAACCGGCGCAGCGCCCCGAACGCCGCCGGGTCCCCGGACTCCAGGACGGTGATCGCGAAGGTGGGGCTCAGGCCGGACAGCGCGGGCAGCTCGGAGGTCGTCATAGGTCGGGGGTCCCTTCCGGCTCGGGTTGGCGCACAGCATGAGTCGGGCGCCTGCACCAGCCATGGACCAGACCTGCACGAACGGCGACGGGCGCCCCGGCCGGTCGGCCGGGGCGCCCGTCGTGTTCAGGCGGTGCGGGGATCAGCGCGGCGCGGAGACCGCCAGCTCCCTGCGCAGGTCGGCCGAGGAGGCCGACGCGGACTTCTTGCTCGCGGTCGGTGCGACGGCATCCGCCGGCACCGGCTGCGGCACCGGGTCACACTGCACGTCCGAGTGGTTGCCCGGCTGACGCTCCGGCAGCGCACCGGTCGCCAGGTACGCGGCGATCTTGTCGTCGGTGCACGCCACGCCGGACAGCGAACCCGAGTGGGTCGTGCCGCCGACGCCCTCGATGAGGACGGAGTTCGGGAACCGCTTGCGGACCTCGAGAGCACCCGGGTACGGCGTGGCCGAGTCGAGCGTCTCGTTGATCAGCAGCGCACTCTCCACACCACTGCCGTCGATGTTCAACGGCTTGTGGGACTTCGCCGGCCAGGTCAGGCACGGACCGTTGAACCACGCGTTACCCCAAGTGGTGAACGGGGCCTTGATGTGCGTAATCCAGTTGTCCAGCCGGTACCGGTTGTAATCGGTCACCCACTTCGCGTCGGTGCAGACCACGGCGAGGTAGATGGCGTGTCCGTTGTCGTCGCCCGGCGGCGGGTACAGGTCGAGCAGACCCGAGGCGTCACCGTTGTTGACCCACGCGGAGAAGGCGTTGGCCGTGTCCTCCCAGCCGTACACGTAGTACGCGGCGGACAGGAAGATGTCGGTCCACTCGTCCGGCCCGATCTTGCCCTCGGCCGGCTTGCGCAGCAGCTTCGTGAGCTGGCTGTAGTACAGCTTCTCCACCTTCGCGGCGGTGTTGCCCAGGTGGTAGACGCTGTCGTACTTCGCGACCCACTGCCAGTACACCTTGATGTTGCGGTTGAACGCGATGTCCTGGTCGATGTTCGACTTGTACCAGACGCGCGTCGGGTCCACGTTGCCGTCGAAGATCACGCGGCGCATGCGCTCCGGGAACAGCGTGCCGTACACCTGACCGAGGTAGGTGCCGTACGAGAACCCGTAGTAGTTGATCTGCTCCGAGCCCAGCGCCTTGCGGATGCTGTCCATGTCCTTGGCCACCTCGATGGTGGTCATGTGCTCGAGCAGCTTGCCGCCGGCCCGCTTGCAGTCCTTGGCGTAGTCCTTGGACCGCTTCAGCCACGCCCGCTCGATACCGGGCGAGATGGGCACGTAGAACGGCCGGTTGTAGCCGTCGAAGTTCGGGTCACAGCTCAGCGCGGGCTGGCTGGAGCCGACACCGCGCGGGTCGAAGCCCACCCAGTCGTAGAAGTCGCCGGCGCCGTTCGGCACGAAGTCGCCGAAGATCGCGTAGATGAGGCCGGAGCCGCCGGGGCCACCCGGGTTCACCAGCATGGGGCCCTGGGCCTGGGCGTCCGGGCTCTTGTGGGTCACCCTGGAGACGGCCAGCTTGATCTTCTCGCCGTTCGGCTTGTCGTAGTCGAGCGGCACGACGACGAAGCCACACTGCGCACCCGCGTCCACCAGTCGCGGGTTCTCGCAGGCACCCCACTCGATGGGCGGCGGGGTGTACCCCTTGGGCTTCGCGGCAGGAGCTGACTGGTCGGCCATCGCAAGTGGAGCGACGACCAACCCGCCGACCACGACCGCCGCCGCCGCCGTAATGGCAACGAGTTTGTTCACTTTGCCCCTTTTCTTCTCTGCTTTTGTCGCCCTCGGCGCGATCGGCTCCGGGACACCGGAAGAGCCTGCCGTGACCAGCGCTGATAAGGAAACCGCCATTCGTCGATTTATGAGATCGTGACCGAACTCTCCGCGACGTGCCGGTTACCGAACATGCTTTTTTGTCGGTCCATGCGCGTACGTTCCCTGCCATGACTGATATGCAGGACACCGCCCGCGCCACCACCTCGTTCCTCGCCGCGGCCCGCACCGGCCTGGCCGAGCTCGCCGATCCGGTCAAAGCGCCGGACATGCAGCGGTACATGAAGTCGGAGATGCCGTTCCGCGGCGTGGCCTCCCCGGAGCGCCGCGCGTTCGGCCGCCAGCTGTTCGCGGCGCACCCGCTGTCCGATGTGGACGCGTGGCGGGCCACGGTGCTGTCACTGTGGCGTGACGCGGAGTACCGGGAGGAGCGCTACCTGGCGATGGACCTCACCGGCCAGCGCCGCTACGCCGCGTGGCAGACGCCGGACCTGCTGGAGATGTACGAGGAGCTGATCGTCACCGGCGCCTGGTGGGACTACGTGGACGAACTGGCGAGCCGGCGGGTGGGGCCGTTACTGCGGGCCCACCGCGCCACGGTCGACCCCGTGCTGCGGCGGTGGGCCACCGACCCGGACCTGTGGCGCCGCCGCACCTCGATCATCTGCCAGCTGGGGTCCAAGGAGGACACCGACACCGGCCTGCTGACCTACTGCGTCGAGGCCAACATCGGCGACCGCGACTTCTTCATCCGCAAGGGCATCGGCTGGGCGCTGCGTCAGTTCGCCCGCACGGAGCCCGCGTGGGTGCGCGCTTTCGTCGACACTCACCCGGCGCTGTCCCCGCTGTCCCGAAAGGAGGCGACCAAGCACCTGTGAGCCCGCTGCGACGGGAATTCACCGCAGCCGGAAACGGGACCGGACTCAGGCCCGCAGCGACGCCCCGAACCGCTCCCCCGCCGCACTGACCGCGGCGTCGCGAGCGGCCGTGGCCTCCTCGACGGTGAGCGTCCGGTCGGGAGCCCGGAACCGCAAGGCGTAGGCGAGCGACCGCTTTCCCTCCCCGACCTGCTCCCCGGTGAACACGTCGAAGAGGCTGAGGTCCTCGAGCAGGTCTCCCCCGCCCCCGCGCAGCGCGTTCGCCACCTCCGCGACCGGCACCGCGGCGTCGACGACCAGCGCCACGTCCAGCAGCACCGGCGGGTAGGGCGACGGCGACGGCGCGGGCTTGCGCTCCACCAGCGGCAGGCCGTCGAGCTTCAGCTCCATCGCGCAGGTGCGCTTCGGCAGGCCCAGCGTGTCGACGACCTTCGGATGCAGCTCGCCCGCGTAGCCGACCGGCAGGTCGCCCACCAGCAGCTGCGCGCACCGGCCCGGGTGCCACGGCAGCAGGTCGGCCTTGCGGACGGTCAGTGTCACGCCGGCCGCCTCGGCGACGATCTCCGCGGCGCGCACGGCGTCCGCCCAGCTCGCCGGCGTGCCCGGGCCCCACCAGCCCGCCCGCTCGCGGTTGCCGGCCAGGACCACCGCGACGTGCGTCGGCTGCTGGGGCAGGGCCGCGTGCAGGCCGGCGAGCTCCGCGTCGCTCGGGCGGCCGGACACGCCGACCGACGGCACCGGCACCTGGTGCGCCTTCGGCAGCACGACCTGTCCGATGTGGAACAACCCGAGGTCGCGCGTGCCGCGGGAGACGTTGCGCACCAGCACGTCCAGCATGCTGGGCAGCAGCGTCGTCGCGAGCTCGCTGCGCTCGGCCTCCAGCGGGTTCAGCACCGACACGGTGCGCCGGCGGCTGTCTTCCGGGGCCAGGCCGAGGGAGTCCCACACGGCCGGCGACACGAACGGGAACGGCAGCACCTCGACGTACCCGGCCTCGGCCAGCGCCCGCGCCACGGTCCGGCGGCGGCGCTGCCCGGCGGTGATCCCGGTGCCGGGCGGTGCGGCGGGCAGCGTCGACGGGATCGTGTCGTACCCCTCGAGCCGCAGCACCTCCTCCACCAGGTCGGCCGGCTCGGCGAGGTCGGGCCGCCAGCTCGGCGGCTGCGCGGTCACGGTCGGCGTGCCGTCGTCCGACACGTCGACCTCGGTGCCGCAGCCGATCTGGTTCAGCCGCCGCACGGTCACGCCGCGCGCGTAGTTGACCCCGGCCACCCGGTCCGGCAGGGCCATCGCCATCGTCACGGCCGGCAGCGGCCGGGCGGCGCCCTCGTCGCTGCGGCCGGGCTGGATGCTGCCGTCCGCGTGGTCGCGCAGCAGGCGGGCGGCCCGCTCCAGCGCGGCCGGCGGCAGCAGCGGGTCGACGCACCGCTCGAACCGCTTCGACGCCTCGCTCGGCAGCTTGTGCCGGCGCACCGCGCGCGCGATCGACGGCCGGGTCCCAGATGGCGGCCTCGAGCAGGATGTCCGTGCTGTCCGGGCGAACCTCGGTGGTCGCGCCGCCCATCACGCCGGCGAGCGAGATCGGCCCGGACTCGTCGGTCACCACGATGTCGTCCGGGTCCAGCGCGCGCTCGACGTCGTCCAGCGTGGTCAGCTTCTCGCCCTCGGCGGCTCGCCGCACGACGATCCCGCCCTTGAGCGACGGCGTGTCGAACGCGTGCATGGGCTGGCCGGTCTCGAGCATCACGTAGTTGGTGACGTCGACGGTCAGCGAGATCGACCGGATGCCGGCGAGCAGCAGCCGCCGGCGCACCCACCACGGCGTCGGCGCGGTCGGGTCGACGCCGGTGACCCGGCGGGCCACGAACCGCTGGCAGCCGTCGGTGTCGGCGATCTCGACCGGGAACGCGGCACCCTCGGCGGTCGGCACGTCGATCGCCGCCGGGTCGCGGTACTGCACGTCCAGCGCGCACGCCAGCTCGCGGGCGAGGCCGCGCACGGAGAACGCGTAGCCGCGGTCGGGCGTGATCGACAGCTCGATGACCGACTCGTCGAGGCCCAGCAGCTCGACGGCGTCGTCGCCCGCGCCGGCCTCACCGCTGGGCAGCACGAGGATGCCGGCGTGGTCCTCGCCGAGACCGAGCTCGCGCACCGAGCAGATCATGCCGTCGCTGGTACGGCCGTAGGTCTGGCGCGCGGAGATCGCGAACCCGCCGGCCAGCACCGCGCCGGGCAGCGCGACGATCACCAGGTCGCCCTCGGCGAAGTTCGAGGCGCCGCAGACGATCCCGCGCATCCGGGGCTCGCCCTCGGGCTGGTCGTCGGGCTCGGCGACCTCGACCATGCAGTAGCGGATCGGCTTCTTGAACTCGGTGAGCTCCTCGATCTCGGCCACCCGGCCGACCACGACGGGACCGGTCACCTCGCCGAGCGGGGTGACCTCCTCGACCTCGATGCCGACCCGGACGAACGCGTCCGCGAGCTGCTCGGCGGTGAACTTCTCGTCCGTCTCGAGGTGCTCGGTGAGCCAGCTGACGGGAACCCGCACTGGGCGTTCCTTTCGGTAACTACGAACAGTCTGTGTCGGCGGGGCCGATCGGCACGGTCAGAACGCCTCTGTGCCGAACGGCGCGGTGAACCGGGCGTCGCCCTCCACCATGTCCCGCATGTCGGGGATGCCGTTGCGGAACTGGAGGGTCCGCTCGATGCCCATGCCGAACGCGAAGCCGGAGTAGACGTCGGGGTCGATCCCGCACGCCCGCAGCACGTTGGGGTTGACCATCCCGCAGCCACCCCACTCGACCCAGCCCGGGCCGCCCTTCTTCTCCTCGAACCACACGTCCGGCTCGGCGGACGGCTCGGTGAACGGGAAGTACGACGGCCGCAGCCGGATCTTCGCCTTGTCGCCGAACATCGCGCGGGCGAACGCGTCGAGCGTGCCCTTCAGGTGCGCCATGGTCAGGCCCTTGTCCACCGCCAGGCCCTCGACCTGGTGGAACACCGGGGTGTGCGTCGAGTCCAGCTCGTCGGTGCGGAACGTCCGGCCCGGGCACACGACGTACACCGGCAGGTCACGCTCGAGCAGCGCCCGGATCTGCACCGGCGAGGTGTGCGTGCGCAGCACCAGGCCGGAGTCCGCGGGCGCGACGTAGAACGTGTCCTGCATCGAGCGCGCGGGGTGGTCCTTCTTGAAGTTCAGCGCGTCGAAGTTGAACCACTCGGTCTCGAGCTCGGGGCCCTCGGCGACCTCGTAGCCCATCCCGACGAACACGTCGGCGATGCGCTCGGAGATCGTGGTGATCGGGTGCCGGGCGCCCCGCGGCACGCGGTCCCACGGCAGCGTGACGTCGACGCCCTCGTCGCGCAGCACCCGCTCGTCCCGCTCGGTCTCGAGCTCCGCGCGGCGCCCGTCGAACGCCTCGCGGACGATCTTCTGCGCCTCGTTGACCCGCTTGCCGGCCTCGGAGCGCGCCTTGGGCGGCAGCGCGCCGATCTCGCGGCGGGCCACCATCAGCGGGCCCTTGTCCCCGAGGTGGTGCGGCTTCGTCGCGGCCAGCGCGTCCAGGTCCGCGGCGGCCGAGAACTCCTTGCGGGCCTGCTCGACGGCAGCCTGCAGCGTCTCCGGCGCGAGCGCCGCGACCTGCTTGGGATCGTAGGAGTCGTTGGCTGCGGACATGATGGGTGGACAGCTCCCCGGAACGGTGACGGCTGGTTGCCCGTGGGCGATGCGGCTGTTTGCCCCGAACACTGTGATCCTAGGTGATCGGATGAATCGGCTTACACGCAGTTTCCCGTGGCGCTCGGATGAGCAGGTGGTCAGCGGCGTGGCTGCTCAGAAGCTACCGCGTCCGGGGGTTCGCTGCCGCCAGGCCGTGGCGTAGAGGCAGACCGCGGCGGCGGTGGCGAGGTTGAGGCTTTCCGCATCGCCGTAGACGGGGACGCGCAGCGCGTGGTCCAGCGACGCGACGACGTCGGCGGGCAGGCCGTGCGCCTCGCTGCCGAACACCCACGCCGTGGGGCCGGCCAGTGCGGGGTCGGCGGTGAGGTCGTCGCGGGCGTGCCCGTCGGCGGCGACCAGCCGCAGGCCCGCGCCGCGGCAGGCGTCGAGCACCTCGGGGACGGTCGCGCGGGCGACCGGGAGGTGGAAGAGGCTGCCGGTGGAGGCGCGGACGCACTTGCCGTTGTGCGGGTCGACCGCGTGCCCGGCGAGGACCACCGCGTCGGCGCCGGCCGCGTCGGCCACCCGGATGACGGTGCCCGCGTTGCCCGGGTCGGACACCCCGGCCAGTACGGCGACCAGCCGCGGGGTGCCGGCCAGCGCGTCGGCGAGCGGGACGTCGACGAGGTCGCAGACGGCGACGACGCCTTGCGGTGTCACGGTCTCGGAGAGCCCGGCGGCGGCGCGCTCGGTCACCGCGGACACCGGGACGCCGGCCTCGGCGGCCAGCTCGGCGAGGTCGGCGGGCGGGGCGACGGCGAACAGCTCGTGCACGACGCCGCGGCCGGCCAGCGACCAGCGCAGTGCCTCGCGCACGGCCTGCGCGCCCTCGGCGAGGAAGCGGCCGGACTTGACCCGGCCGGCCCGCCTGGTCAGGGCCCGAGCAGCAGCGACCCGGGGCGTCCTTTCCGTGAAAGGACCGTCCCCGGGTCGCGTCACCTGCGTGTTCAGGAAGCCTTGCCCTGCGGGTCGGCGTTGTCGCGGGCCACGTCCACCAGCGCGGCGAACGCGGTCGCGTCGTTGACCGCGAGCTCGGCGAGGATCTTGCGGTCCACCTCGATGCCGGCGGCCTTGAGGCCCTGGATGAACCGGTTGTAGGTCATGCCGTTCTGGCGAGCCGCGGCGTTGATGCGGGTGATCCACAGCTGGCGGAAGTCACCCTTGCGGGCCCGGCGGTCCCGGTAGGCGTAGTTGAGCGAGTGGAGCATCTGCTCCTTCGCCTTGCGGTACAGCCGCGACCTCTGACCCCGGTAGCCACTGGCCAGCTCGAGGGTCGTCCGGCGCTTCTTGTGGGCGTTCACCGCCCGCTTGACGCGTGCCACGGTTCAAATCCTGTCGATCTCGAGGGCGGTAAGGAGATCCGCCCGGATGGTCATGGGAAGGGGTGGCTCAGCGGCCGAGCAGCTTCTTGATGCGCTTGACGTCGACGGCCGCCACCTCGGTGGTGCCGGACAGGCGCCGCGTCACCTTGCTGGACTTCTTCTCCAGCTTGTGCCGCAGACCGGTCTTCTGCCGGCGCAGCTTTCCCTTGCCGGTAACCCGGATCCGCTTGGAGGTCCCGGAGTGAGTCTTGTTCTTGGGCATGTGAATCCTCGCGCTCGTCTACCGGAGCGTCGCCTCGGGGGTCGCTCCGTGTCCTCGCCGGACGCGCCGGCCGGTCAGTTCGTGTCGGTGCCCGCACTCGCCTTGGTGGGCCGCGTCTTCTGCGTCTTGTGCGGCGCCAGCACCATGATCATGTTTCGGCCGTCCTGCTTCGGCGCCGCCTCGACGAAACCGAGATCGGCGACGTCGTCGGCGAGCCGCTGCAGGAGCCGGAAGCCGAGCTCCGGCCGGGACTGCTCACGACCACGGAACATGATCGTCACCTTGACCTTGTTCCCGTGCTCGAGGAACCGGATGACATGGCCCCTCTTCGTCTCGTAGTCGTGCGTGTCGATCTTCGGGCGGAGCTTCTGCTCCTTGATCACGGTGAGCTGCTGGTTTCGGCGGGACTCCCGCGCCTTCTGCGCGCTCTCGTACTTGAACTTGCCGAAGTCCATGAGCTTGCAGACGGGCGGTCGTGCCTGCGGGGCAACCTCCACGAGGTCCAGGTCCGCCTCCTGAGCCAGCCGGAGTGCGTCCTCGATGCGCACGATTCCGACCTGCTCGCCGTTCGGTCCGACCAGTCGGACCTCTGGGACTCGGATGCGGTCATTGATACGTGTCTCGGAGCTGATGGGGCCTCCTCGGGCCGAGTTCTCTGTCTTGACGACGCTCGCGTCGTCAGAGCCCCACACAGCACGAACCCCGCACACCTGGCGTGTACGGGGCCCGCATCCGACCGATCCCCGACGATGCACGTCAGTGCACGTCGAGACACCGCCACCGGCACCGGACGAGCCGACGCGAGTCGCGGCGACCGGAACCCGGACACTTACGTGACTCGGGTGGGAGCGGGGCTCCACTTCGCGGCCTCGCTCGCACGAGGCTGGTCGCGTCCTACAGATTAGCAGAACGACCTGCGGCCCCTTTCTATGCCGGGTCCCACTGGTAGCGCAGCTCGGGCCGGCCGACCTGTCCGTAGCGCGGCTGGCGGACGGCGAGCCCGTTGTCCGCCAGGTACTCCAGGTACCGCCGCGCGGTCACCCGGGACATGCCGAGCACGTCGCCGGCCGCGCCGGCCGACAGCCCGTCGGCCGAGTCGCGCAGCGCCGAGACGATCGCGTCCAGCGTCGGACCGCTCATTCCCTTGGGCAGCGCGCTGTCGGTGCCGCGCAGGGTGGCGAACAGGTGGTCCACCCCGGTCTGGTCGGCGACCCCGGACCCGTCACCGGTGCCGTCGACGCCGCGCCGGAAGCGGGCGTAGCGCTCGAGCTTGTCGCGCAGCGTGGCGAAGGTGAAGGGCTTGAGCAGGTACTGAACCACGCCCGTGGACACGGCGGCGCGGACGACCGCGAGGTCCCGCGCGGAGGTCACCATGATCACGTCGACCAGGTGCCCGGACGCGCGCAGCGTGCGGCACAGCTCGAGCCCGGTGCCGTCGGGCAGGTACTGGTCGAGCAGCAGCAGGTCCACCCCGGGCCGCAGCATGCGCTGCGCTCCGGCGGCCGATTGCACGACGCCGGCGACCGCGAAGCCCGGCACCCGCTCCACGTAGAGCCGGTGCGCCTCGGCGGCGACCGGGTCGTCCTCGACGACCAGCACGTCGATCACGGCCGGGCCTCCAGCAGCCGGCCGGTCCGCAGCCGGACCGTGAACACCGCGCCGCCACCCGCCTGTTCGCCGACGTCGATCGTGCCGTGGTTGCGGCGCACCGCCTGCCACACGAGAGCGAGCCCGAGGCCGCGGCCGGGGTCCTCCTTCGTCGACCAGCCGCGGTGGAACGCGTCGGTCACCGACTCGGCGGCCAGGCCCGGCCCGGTGTCGGCGACCCGCAGCACCAGCTGCCCGTCCTCGGTCCGCGCGGTGACGAGCACCCGCGGTGCGGCGGACCCGTCGAGCGCCGCGTCGATCGCGTTGTCGATCAGGTTGCCGAGGATCGTGACCACGTCGCGGGCGGTGGCCTGGTCGCCGCCGAGCACGGCGTCGTCGATGTCGGTCTCCGGGGTGATCACCAGCTCGGCACCGCGCTCGTTGGCCTCGGCCGCCTTGCCCAGCAGCAGCGCGGCGAGCACCGGCTCGGACACGGCGCCGACGACGCGGTCGGTGAGCTGCTGGGCCAGGGCCAGCTCGGCGGTGGCGAACTCCACGGCCTCGCCGGTGCGCCCCAGCTCCACCAGCGACACGACGGTGTGCAGCCGGTTCGCGGCCTCGTGTGCCTGCGAGCGCAGCGACTCGGCGAACCCGCGCACCGAGTTCAGCTCGCCGGTCAGCGCCTGCAGGTCGGTGTGGTCCCGCAGGGTCACGACCGTGCCGTGCGCGCGGTCGCGGGCGCCCACCGGCGCGGAGTTCACCACGAGCACCCGCCGCTCGGTCAGCTGGATCTCGTCGCGGGTGACCCGGCCCAGGCTCTCGACCATCGCCGGCGGCAGGCCGAGCTCGGCGAGCCCGCGGCCCTCGACCTCGCCGGACAGGTCGAGCAGCTCGCGGGCGCCGTCGTTGCACAAGGTCACCCGGCCGTCCTGGTCCACGAGCAGCAGGCCCTCGCGGACGGTGTGCAGGATCTGCTCGTGGTACTCGATCCGCCGGCTCAGCTCGGCCGGGCCGAGCCCGTGGGTGCGCTTGGCGAGCCGCCGGTTCACCAGGTACGTGCCGGCCGTGCCGGCGGCGAGCACGACGAGCGCGATGATCGCCAGCGGCACCAGGCGGTCGCGGACCTGGCCGGCGATCGCGTCGAGCGTGATGCCGACGCTCACCAGCGCGACGATCTCGCGGTCGCCGTCGAACACCGGGACCACCGCGCGGACCGACGGCCCGAGCGTGCCGGTGTAGGTCTCGGTGAACGTGTGGCCGGCCAGCGCCTCGGCGGTGTGGCCCAGGAACTGGTGGCCGATGCGGGCCGGGTCCGGGTGGGTGTAGCGCCGGCCGCCCGGGTCCATGATCGTGACGAAGTCGACGCCGGTGTCGCGGCGGACCCGCTCGGCGAACGGCTGCAGCACCGCGCTCGGCTCGGCGGCGCCGACCGCGTCCACGACGACCGGCGAGTCCGCGATCGTGAGCGCGACCGAGACGACCTCGTCCCGCGTCGACTGCTCGGTCCGGTCGGCGACGTCGAGGTAGGCCAGCAGGGCGCCGACCGCGACGAGCAGGCCGACGATCGTCACCTGCAGGACGAGCAGCTGCCCGGCCAGGCTCCACCGTCCCAGCCGGCCGCCGCGTCTCATGGACACAGTGTGGCCCGCCGCATGACATGCACCGCGTTCAGGTGAATCGTGAACGAAATGTACAGAAAGGTGACGCAGGTCATACTGTTTCGGACAATCTGACCCCGGGGGTACAACAGGCCGGCAGCGCCGCCGGCCCCGCGAGGAGGTCTTCCGTGTCCGCCACCGCATCGCCGCCCACCCGCCGCAGGGACCGCACCCATTTCCTCTACATCGCGGTTCTCGCCGCGGTCGCGCTCGGCATCCTCGTCGGCCTGGTCTGGCCCGACTTCGCCAAGGAGCTCAAGCCACTCGGCACCGGCTTCGTCAACCTGATCAAGATGATGATCAGCCCGATCATCTTCTGCACGATCGTGATCGGCGTCGGCTCGGTCGCGAAGGCGGCGAAGGTCGGCAAGGTCGGCACGCTCGCCATCGGGTACTTCCTGGTGATGTCGACGGTCGCGCTCGCCATCGGGCTGATCGTCGGCAACATCCTGCACCCCGGCGACGGGCTGCAGCTCACGGACACGCTGCGCGACGAGGGCCAGGGCCAGGTCGCGGAAAGCGTCGGCACGGTCGACTTCCTGCTCGGCATCATCCCGACCACGCTGGTGTCCGCGTTCACCGAAGGCGACGTCCTGCAGACGCTGCTGGTCGCGCTGCTCACCGGGTTCGCGATCCAGGCCCTGCGGGGCAAGGGCAAACCGATCCTGGTCGCGGTCGAGTACATCCAGCGGCTGGTGTTCCGGATCCTCGCGATGATCATGTGGGTGGCGCCGATCGGCGCGTTCGGCGCGATGGCCGCGGTGGTCGGCGAGACCGGGGTCGACGCGCTGAAGAGCCTCGCCGTGCTGATGCTCGGCTTCTACATCACCTGCTGCGATCTTCGTGTTCGGCGTGCTCAGCAGCCTGCTGTGGGTGATCGCGCGGATGAACATCCTGGCGCTGCTGCGCTACCTCGGCCGGGAGTTCCTGCTGATCCTGTCCACGTCGTCGTCCGAGGTGGCGCTGCCGCGGCTGATCGCGAAGATGGAGCACCTCGGCGTGAGCAAGCCGGTCGTCGGCATCACCGTGCCGACCGGCTACTCGTTCAACCTCGACGGCACCGCGATCTACCTGACCATGGCGACGCTGTTCATCGCGGAGGCCACCGGCGACCCGCTGTCGTTCGGCGAGCAGATCTCCCTGCTGCTGTTCATGATCATCGCCTCCAAGGGCGCAGCGGGCGTCACCGGCGCCGGGCTCGCGACGCTCGCCGGCGGCCTGTCCACCCACCGGCCGGAACTGGTCGACGGCGTCGGCCTGATCGTGGGCATCGACCGGTTCATGTCCGAGGCGCGGGCGCTGACCAACTTCGCCGGCAACTCGGTCGCCACGGTGCTGGTGGGCACGTGGACCAAGGAGTTCGACCGCGAGAAGGCGGACCGGGTGCTCTCCGGCGAGGAGCCGTTCGACGAGGCCACGATGCTCGACGACGACCACGGCACCGCCGGCGGACGACGCCGAGACCGGACGGACCACGTCCGGCGACGCCGTCGCCCCGGGCGAGACCGACGCGGTCCTGACTCAGGCGCGGGTCCGGCGTCGGTAGCCGTGGCCCGCGTGCCAGGACTCGATGACGAGGTGGTCGGCCGGCTCGCCGACGTAGGTCAGCGCGACCTCGGTCGATGTCGATCCGGAAGGCACCGGCGCCGTCGTGCGGGCTGTCCGGCGCCGGTGGGACCTCCACCGCGCGGCCGGACAGCTTCGCGTCGCCCGGCCCACCGCCCTCCTCGGGTGGGTCGAGGGTCGGGCTGTGGATCGCCATGCGCGGGTCGCGGCGGACGTCGCGCAGCTTCAGCGAGTCGCCCATCATGCCGAAGGTGACCTCGCCGTCGGCGAACTCGCACTCGTTGCCGCTGATCCGCGGCGACCCGTCGGCGCGCAGCGTGGCGATGGTCTTGTGCTTGCCGGTGCCGAACACCGCACGCACCTTCGCGGCGAACTCCGGCGCGTCCTTCTCGATCTCCTGCCAGGTGGCCATCGTGCTCCCCTCTTATCTGAACCGCCGTTCGGATACTACGCCGAGTTTCCGATCCGTGGTTCAATAACTTTGTGGGCCGGCCGAGGAAGATCTCCGACGACGAGCTGATGGCCGCCTGCGGCCGCGCGATCGGCCGGCACGGCCCGGGCTTCACGCTGGCGCAGGTGGCGGCCGAGGCCGGGGTCGCGGTCGGCACGGTGTCCGGCCGGTTCGGCTCCAAGCACGGCCTGCTGCTGGCGATGATGACCGCGGCGGCGGACGGCGTCGAGCAGCGGATGCGCGCCGCGGCGGCACGGCACGCCGACCCGGTCGCCGCGGTGGTGGCGGCGGTCGCTGGTCACCGCGGAGGGCGTCGACGACCCGGCGACGACGTCCAACCACCTGGCGCAGCTCGGCGTCGACATGAGCGACCCGGCGCTGCGCGAGGGGCTGGCCGTGCTGCGCACCCGCGTCCGCGGCGTGCTGCGGTCGCTGCTCGCGGCCGCGGCGCTGCCCGCCGCTCCCCCGCCCGCGCGTGCCGCGCGGATCGTGGCCGGCCTCGCGCACGGCGCGCAGCTGGACTGGGCGCTGGCGCCGGGCGGGCGGCTGGCCGACCGGCTACGCGCCGACGTCCGGGCGGTGCTCGGCGCCTGGGACTAGGTAGCCGCGCAGGCCACGCTGGCCGCGCCACATCATGAGGCGTGGTTGGCCTGGAACAGCGGCCGGGCGACGGGCGCGAAGGCGCGCAGCAGCGGCTTGTTGACCACGACGCGCTGGTCGATGGCCAGCCGCGAGCCGGTGACGTGGTGGCCGACGACGCCTTCGCAGTAGCCCTCGAGGTCGCCGGTCATGTCGACGCGCAGGCGGCCGGCGCGCTCGTCCTGCTCGGCGCGGTGCAGGCGGAAGGTGAGGGCGTAGGGCAGGACCGCGCGGCAGGTGAGCTCGGCGGTGTCGTCGTCGAGCTGGTGGACGGAGCGGACGTCGGGCCACCAGCGCGGCCAGTTGACGAGGTCGACGAGCGCGTCGAACACCCGCGCGGTCGCCGCCGCCACGGACCAGACGTCGCGGAACCGGTAGTCGTTGAGCGACACACCGTCGAGTATGCCCCCGACTAGAGTTCGGCCATGGCGAAGTGGACTGCGACGGACATTCCTGACCACAGTGGACGCACCGCGATCGTGACCGGCGCGAACAGCGGCATCGGCCTGGTCACGGCCCGCGAGCTGGCCCGGGCCGGCGCGCGGGTGATCATGGCGTGCCGGGACGTGGCGAAGGGCACAGAGGCCGCGGCGGGCGCTGTCCGGCGACATCGAGGTCCGCGCGCTCGACCTGGCGGACCTGGCGTCGGTGCGCACCTTCGCCGCCTCGGTCACCGACGACGTGCACATCCTGGTCAACAACGCCGGCGTGATGGCGACCCCGTTTCGCCGCACCGCCGACGGCTTCGAGATGCAGTTCGGCACCAACCACCTGGGCCACTTCGCGCTGACGGGCCTGCTGCTGCCGCGGCTGCGCGACCGCGTGGTGACCGTGTCGAGCACGGTGCACCGGATCGGCCGGATCAACCTCGACGACCTGAACTGGGAACGCCGCCGGTACTCGCGGTGGTCGGCGTACGCCCAGTCGAAGCTCGCGAACCTGCTGTTCACCTTCGAGCTGACCCGCCGCCTGGAGTCGACCGGCTCGAAGCTCCGGGCGACGGCCTCCCACCCTGGCTACGCGTCGACGAACCTCCAGTCGCACACGGAGTCGTTCCAGGACCAGGTGATGGCGTTGGGAAACAGGCTCGTCGCGCAGAGCGCGTTCATGGGCGCGCTGCCCAGCCTGTACGCGGCGGTCGCCGACATCCCGGGCGGCAGCTTCGCCGGGCCTGGCGGGCTCACCGGGCAGCACGGCTATCCGAAGGTGGTCTCGTCTTCCCGGGCCGCTCGTGATTCCTCGGTGGCGTTGGCCTTGTGGGAGCGGTCGGCCGGGTTGACCGGGGTTACGTATGACCTGGCGGCTGCTGGGGCCTGAGTGGGTTGCTCGGTCCGGGCCGTTCGTTCGAGCGGTCCTGGCCGTGGCTTCAGGAAGTGAGCTGCGGCTGGGCTGGCCGGCGTGCATTTTAAGGCCGCGAGTCTCCCTGTAAAGGGGTCGCATCGCTGCCAGCGCTGGGCGCTTGTCGTTGGCGACCCCTTGACAGCGAGCCTCTTTCGCGGCCTTGGCACGCCTGTTAAGGGCAGGCCTGGCGGCCTGCCCGAAATTGCGCACACCACCCAGCCCAGCCGCCGTGGATCACAGGATCAACGGGCACCTTCGTGCTCAAAAGTGGCCCGACCACAACGCAACCGTCACCCGCCGGCTCTCTCGCAACCGGCAACTCGACCCGGGCTCGGCGACCCATTTCTTAACCGCACCCGCCAACCCAACCGCACCGCGAAATCAAGCAGGGGCGCAGGGCACACCCCTCCCCCGGACAGCCCCACCCCGAGACACGCAGCGATCAAGCCAGGACGTGCTGCAGGAACTGGCCTGTGTAGCTCTCCTTGACGTCCGCCAGGTCCTCGGGAGTGCCCTCCGCGATGACCATGCCGCCGCCGTTGCCGCCCTCCGGGCCCATGTCCACGACCCAGTCCGACGTCTTGATCACGTCCAGGTTGTGCTCGATGACGATGACCGTGTTTCCCTTGTCCACCAGGCCGTTGATCACGCCGATCAGCTTGCGGATGTCCTCGAAGTGCAGGCCGGTCGTCGGCTCGTCGAGGACGTAGACCGTCTTGCCGGTCGAGCGCTTCTGCAGCTCCGACGCCAGCTTCACCCGCTGCGCCTCGCCGCCGGACAGGGTCGGGGCGGGCTGGCCCAGGCGCACGTAGCCGAGGCCCACGTCCACCAGTGTCTTCAGGTGGCGGTGGATCGCGCGGATCGGCTCGAAGAACTTCTCCGCCTCCTCGATCGGCATGTCCAGCACCTCGGAGACGGTCTTCCCCTTGTAGTGCACCTCCAGCGTCTCCCGGTTGTACCGGGCGCCCTTGCACACCTCGCACGGGACATAGACGTCCGGCAGGAAGTTCATCTCGATCTTGATGGTGCCGTCGCCCGCGCACGCCTCGCAGCGGCCGCCCTTGACGTTGAACGAGAACCGCCCGGGCTGGTAGCCGCGGACCTTCGCCTCGGTCGTGGCCGCGAACAGCTTGCGCACGTGGTCGAACACGCCGGTGTACGTCGCCGGGTTGGACCGTGGGGTGCGGCCGATCGGTGACTGGTCGACGCGGACCAGCTTGTCCACCTGGTCGAGCCCGCGCACCCGGGTGTGCCGGCCCGGCACCTGCCGCGCGCCGTTCAGCTTGTTGGCCAGCACGGTCGCGAGGATGTCGTTGACCAGCGTCGACTTGCCCGACCCGGACACGCCCGTGACCGATACCAGGCAGCCGAGCGGGAACGACACGTCGATGCCCCGCAGGTTGTGCTCCCGCGCGCCGACCACCGTCAGCTGGCGCTTGCGGTCGGCCACCCGGCGCAACGGCGGCACCGGGATCTGCTCCCGGCCCGACAGGTACGCCCCGGTCAGCGACTCCTTGTTCTTCAGCAGCTTCTGGAACGGTCCACTGTGGACGATCTTGCCGCCGTGCTCGCCCGCGCCCGGGCCGATGTCGACCACCCAGTCGGAGCCGCGGATGGTGTCCTCGTCGTGCTCGACCACGATCAGCGTGTTGCCCAGGTCGCGCAGCCGGATGAGGGTGTCCATCAGCCGGTGGTTGTCCCGCTGGTGCAACCCGATCGACGGCTCGTCGAGCACGTACAGCACGCCGACCAGCCCGGAGCCGATCTGCGTAGCCAGCCGGATGCGTTGCGCTTCACCACCGGAAAGTGTGCCGGACGCACGATCGAGTGACAGGTAGTCGAGGCCGACGTCGAGCAGGAACCGCAGCCGCGCCTGGATCTCCTTGAGCACCGCGCCGGCGATCATCGTCTCCCGGCGGCCGAGCGACATCCCGTCGAGGAACTCCGAGCACTCCGCGATGGACAGCGCCGACACCTCGGCGATCGACCGCGCGCCGTGCTTCTTGTGCTCGAGCGTGACCGCGAGGATCTCGGGCTTGAGGCGCGTGCCCTGACACGCGGGACACGGCACCTCCCGCATGTAGCCCTCGTACTTCTCCCGCATGTAGTCGGACTCGGTCTGCTCCTGGCGCCGCTCGAGGAACGGGATGACGCCCTCGTAGTTGGCGTAGTACGACCGCTCGCGGCCGTACCGGTTGCGGTAGCGGACGTGCACCTGGTCGGCGATGCCGTGCAGCACGGCCTTCTGCGCCTTCGCGGGGAGCTTGCGCCACGGCATGTCCATCCGGAACCCGACCGTCTCGGCCAGCGAGCCGAGCAGCCGGACGAAGTACTCGGCGGTCTGCCCGCCCGCCCACGGCGCGATCGCGCCGTCCTCGAGGCTCAGCTCGTCGTCCGGGACCACCAGCTCCGGGTCGACCTCCTGCCGGATGCCGATGCCGGTGCACACCGGGCACGCGCCGTACGGGGAGTTGAACGAGAACGACCGCGGCTCGAGGTCCTCGATGGCGAGCGGATGACCGTTGGGGCACGCGAGGTTCTCGGAGAAGCCGCGGATGCGGGCCGGGTCGTTGTCGGGCAGGTCGACGAACTCCAGCTCGACGAGCCCGTCGGCCAGCCGCAACGCGGTCTCGACCGAGTCGGTGAGCCGGCGCTTGGCCGACGTCTTGACCGCGAGCCGGTCGATCACGACCGCGATCTCGTGCTTCTCCTGCTTCTTCAGCTTCGGCGGGTCGGTGAGCTGATGCACGACGCCGTCGACCCGCACGCGCGAGTAGCCCTGCGACTGCAGCGAGGAGAACAGGTCGACGTACTCCCCCTTGCGGCCGCGGATGACCGGGGCGAGGACCTGGAAGCGCAGCCCGTCGTCCATCGCCAGCACCTGGTCGACGATCTGCTGCGGGGTCTGCTTGCTGATCGGCTCGCCGCACTGCGGGCAGTGCGGCTTGCCGGCGCGGGCGAACAACAGCCGCAGGTAGTCGTAGACCTCGGTGATGGTGCCGACGGTCGACCGCGGGTTGCGGCTGGTCGACTTCTGGTCGATCGACACCGCGGGCGAGAGGCCCTCGATGAAGTCGACGTCCGGCTTGTCCATCTGGCCGAGGAACTGCCTGGCATAGGCCGACAGCGACTCGACGTAGCGGCGCTGACCCTCGGCGAAGATCGTGTCGAAGGCCAGGCTCGACTTGCCCGAGCCCGACAGCCCGGTGAAGACGATCATGCTGTTGCGGGGCAGGTCGAGATCCACGCCGCGCAGGTTGTGCTCCCTGGCGCCGCGAACAACGAGGCGGTCAGCCACTGAAGTCCCTTCGGAGATGCTGCTCTTGGACGGCCACGTGCAGGTCAGGCGGGTGCCCGCGTGGCCGACGCCATGCTAGGACGGGGCACCGACAATTTCTGCGGCGCACGTCCGACTGCCGGCGGCTACCCCAGGTGGGTGCTGCTCACCTAGGGTGGGGAGACCACGTCTGGTGCAACGCCCATTCTGAACTACCGACTCGCGGGGATGGCGGTATGACTGGCTCCAGCATCTCATCGCAAGCGTCCGTGCGGCACGACAGCGTGCCCGAACAGCGCCGGGCCAACGAACGATCGGCCGCGGCCGAGGCCAGGCGCTGCATGGCCGACGTGCGGGCGGCGACCGAGAGACTGGACCGGATCGTCGGCGAGCTCGGCGACGCGGCGGATGCACCGGCCGAGC
The DNA here is from genome assembly GCA_963841395.1 of uncultured Actinomycetota bacterium. GTDB lineage: Bacteria > Actinomycetota > Actinomycetes > Mycobacteriales > Pseudonocardiaceae > Actinophytocola. The sequence continues at coordinate 276,152 of CAWJCX010000052.1, read as the reverse complement.
CTGCTGCCCGGGTGGAGCAGGGGGCACGTGATCACGCATCTGGCCCGCAACGCGGACGGCTTCGTGAACCTCCTCACGTGGGCGCGGACCGGTGTCGAGCATGCGATGTACCCGAGCACCGCCGACCGCGACGCGGACATCCAGGAGGGCGCGGGCCGGCTCGCCCAGGTCGTGCACGAGGACCTGCGCGCGGCCAGTGACCGGTTCTCGGTGGCGAGCGAGCGGCTGTCCGACTCGCAGTGGCTCGCGACGGTCGCCGGCCGGGCGTCGATGGTGTTCCCGGCGGCGAACATCCCGTCGATGCGGCTGTTCGAGCTGTGGGTGCACCTCGTCGACCTCGACGTGGACTTCGGGTTCGGCGACGTCCCGGCCGAGCAGGTCGAAGGCATGCTCGGCAGCGCGGTGGCGCGGCTCGTCGACCGGCCGGACGGGCCGTCGGTGCACCTGACCGTGACGCTGCCGGACGGCGACGAGCGGGTCTGGGACCTCGTCGGCGGCGTGGACGGCGACCCGCACCAGGTCTCCGGCGAGGCCGCGCCCGTGCTGGCGTGGCTGACCGGGCGCGGTGACGGCGCGGGCCTCGACGGAGACGTGCCGGTACTACCCGCGTGGGGTTAGACCGACGCCGGTGAAGGTTGTCGTGAACCCGCGGCCGGTGGGTGAGGCCGCCATGACGCCGGCCGTCACCGGTCCGGGTGGCAGGTAGGCCAGGCGTAGCAGGGTCATCGGGTCGGCGCCGTCCACGCCGTAGCTGATCGTCACGGCGTCGCCGGTGCGCTCGGCCGTGATCGTCACGCTCGCCGGGGCGGGCACGGGCGCGACCGACCAGTCGGAGAACTCCCTGGTGACGACCGCGGAGATCTGCTGGTGGCCGTCGACGAGCTCGATACCGCTCTTGATCCAGTTCCGCTCGTCGATCCGGATGGCGATGCCGGCCTGGTCGTACTGCTCGCGGTAGTCGCCGCGGAAGGTGGCCGTGAGGGTGAAGTCCGCCTCGGCGCGCCGGCCGAAGAGGTGCCCGGTGTCGCGGACGAAGCCGTAGTGGGTGGTGCGCCAGAAGTCGGTGTCCGGGTCGGTCGTGATGCTGATCGTGTCGCGTTCGGCGGACCACGTCGCCGGCTCGTTGAACCAGCTCCAGCCGTTGATCATGTCGGCCATGCTGTCAGCGCGGCGGGTGGGCGCGCTAGGGTCGCGGCCGTGGATGTTGTCGAGGACTACAGCGGTCACGTCGAGCCGGGCGGGTCAGCCGCGCGGCGCACGCTGGACGCGCTGACCATCACGAAGATCTCCGTCGGCCCGATGGACAACAACGCGTACCTGCTGGTCTGCCGGTCGACGCAGGAGGCGTTGCTGATCGACGCGGCGAACGACCCGGAGCGCCTGTCGGACCTCATCGGCCACGACGACAACCGCCCCACGCTGCGCACGATCGTGACCACGCACCAGCACCAGGACCACTGGAACGCGCTGGGCGCGGTGGCCGGCGCGTACGGCGCGAACACGATCGCGCACGCGCTGGACGCCGGGCCGCTGCCGGTGCCCCCGGACCGGTTCGTCGAACACGGCGACACGGTGCCGGTCGGCGACTGCGTGCTGGAGGTCATCCACCTCCGCGGCCACACGCCGGGCTCGGTCGCCCTGCTGTACCGCGACCCGGCCGGGCACGGCCACCTGTTCACGGGCGACTCGCTCTTCCCGGGCGGGGTAGGGAAGACAGGGTCGAAGGCGGACTTCACGTCCCTGGTCAACGACGTGAAGACCCGCGTCTTCGACCATCTCCCGGACGACACGTGGTTCTACCCCGGCCACGGCGACGACTCCACGCTGGGCAAGGAACGCCCCAACCTCGACGAGTGGCGCGCCCGCGGCTGGTGAGTTACCCCACGGGCGCGTCCAGGTGACGATGCGCCGCTCGTCCGGTTGACCGTATGGCGACCGTCCAGATGACCGTTGATCTTGTTCGTACCGCACTGTCACCATGCCCGAGCCTCCTGGCCTGATATGTCGCCGAGCCGAATCCTTGGTTCACGAAGCACTCGGAGACACGCGTGTCGTTCTCGTCAACGGCGCTCGCCAGGCCGGCAAGCGCACCTTGACGAATGGCGTGCTCACGGCTGGCAGGGCGGACTCAACCACTAATGCCGGTGCTTTCTGGACTCGTCAGCACCTGGGCTGGAGATCAGCGATGAGTTCGGGGAGCACCAGTTCTTCCTGAACATGAACACGGTGCTCTTCGAAGGCGGCACGCAGGGCCGGGTCCCATGTCGCGTCGACCGGGCGGCCGGCGAGCGGACCGCCGGTCACCGACGTGAGTGCCGACCGGTAGGCCGGGGCGTCGTACCGCCACGGTGTCCAGGCGAACCGTTCGCGCAGGGCGTTGGCGATGCGGATGCCGCCCCAGTCGAAATCACCGTGATAGGCAAGGCGGGCACCGTCGGAGACCAACACACTGAGCAAGCGCAGCGCCGCGGCGGACGGGTGGCCGCTCAGGCACACCAGGGGAGGGCACTCGGGGCCCAGTTCGTCGGCGGCGCACGCCAGCACAATCGGGTTCTCGCAAAGCCGCACCAGGCCACTGGCACCGAGATCCGGCCGGTCACGGCCGAGTTGGCGCAGAGTCAGGACGCATGGCTCCCCCGCCTCGCGCGCCAGGGCGACCATCCTGCCGACGGTGGTCACGATGCCGCCGGGCAACCCCGCGCACAGCACCGAGGACGACAACTCATCACGGTGCACGCCCACCGCCGCCCAGGCCGCGCGGCGTTCGAACGCCGAACCGTCGCCGCCCGGAGCCACTCCAGCCAGTACGCGGACCGCGCCAAGAGACAATGTGGACAGTGGCCTGCCGTCATCCAACGCGTGCGCGTCTCCGGTGGCCGCCGCGGCGAGGCGGCCCAGAGCGAGCCCGGTCGACGGCAACGCGTCAAGTACCCGCACGAGTGCTTCGACGAGCGGCGCGGCGTCGGCCGGGGCCGGGGCCACTCTGCGGAGCATGCCGGTGGCATCGAGCCAGGTGCGCCACCCGGCCAGTTCGGGACGTCGGTCCACGAGCTCGTCCAGTGGTGCACATGCCGTCGACCACGCCGCTGCTTCCCTGGTCTCCGCCGCCGCCCGGTCGACCACCGGTCCGAGAAGAATCCCGACCGCCGCGGCGAGCCCGTCCGGTGCGGTGCCGCTGGCACGCACAACCGCATCCACCTCGTCCAGCGACACCATCAGCGACGCGCCTGTTCCCGCCCGCCGGCCAAGCAGCCGCTCCATCGCGCGTCGCTGTTCCTGGCTGGCGCCGGAGAGCGTGACCGTTCCCGTCACCGGCTTGCCGAGCTCCAGCCGGCGACGAACCCTGGCAAGCAGCCAGCCCATGTGCTCGCCGCCGAGCAGCCTGTGCAAGCGGGTCTCGTCCGTCATGGCTCGAACACCGTCATTGCCCGAACAGGGTGTCGGCGAGTTCGCCGGCCGGCAGGGAGGACGCGGGCTGGTCGAGGCGAACCCGCTCACGGCCGTCCCACCGCCAGGGGGTGACCAGCACAGCGTCGATGCCGTCGCGGCGGGTGAGCTGTGCGATGGCCAGGCCCGGCACCTGCGGGTAGCAACCCCACTCACGCTCGCTGGTCATCATCACGTCGAGGTCGAAAGCCGCCAGCAGGCCGAGACACTTCGCGCGGGAGTCGTCGTCCACCCCGGCGAACGCCTCGTCCAGGGCGACCAGACGTGGCGCATGTGGGTTGCCCGCCGAGGTGTAGAACGACGACGCGGCGGCGAACAGCGGCACCGACGCGGCCAGCACCCGCTCCCCGCCCGAGGCCGGTCCCGTCGCCGGACGCCACTGACCGTCCTGGTAGCGCTGGATGGTGAACTCGTGCCAGGCGCGGTAGTCCAGCGCCCTGGTCAGCTGCTCCGCCCAGCCGCCCGAGGTGTCCTCGGCGTGCTCCCGGTTGATCTGTTCCTGCAGGAAGGCGCCAACCGCGGCGCGGTCCCCGGCGCTCCACGCGTCCGCGGTCTGGCGCAGCAGCCGGTCACGCACCCTGCCCAGTCCCTCGGGTGCGGTACGCGCGGCGCGCCACTGGAGTCGCAGTCGCATGCCGGTCGACGTCGGACGGTCCGCCAGGTCGGCGTTGATCGCCGTCACCTGGCTTTCCGCGCCGGTGATCAACTCCTGCAGCGTGCCTGCCACCTCGTTCACCAGGTGGTTCTCCAGGATCTCCCGCTCCTTCGCGGACAGCAGCGTCGCCCGGTGCTCGGTCTCCTCCGCGAGTCCCGCGACGAGGGTGGGGATGTCCTGGTTGCGTCCCTGGAAGAGCACGTCCACCACGATGATGCCGTCCCGGACGGTCATGCCGACCGAGTGCCCGTGCCGGGACAACGCGTCGGTGAGCAGCTTGTGCTCGGCCGAGACACGCTGCTGCACCAGCTCCCACGGCCGGTCGGCGTCGTCGACGGACTCCAGCGCCGCGTTGACGGCCCTGGCCACCGCGACGGCCGGGGTCGCCACCCATTCCTCGGCCGTGTCCGGCGTCGTCAGGTCGGGCAACACGGTGTGCAGCAACCCGGTGACCACGAAGGAACGCAACGCGGCGATGGCGTGGTCCCGTTCCCCGGCCGCGGTGTCGATCGACGCCCGCAAGGTCTCTCGGCGGCCGTCGGCCTTGCCGCGCTCGTCCCGGGCCCGGTCGGCGACCCGACGAGCGTCCCACTGGTGCTCGTCACGCACCGCCATCTCGGTCGCGATCGCGTCCAGCTTGCGGTAAAGCTCGTCGACCCCGACGCCGGCCGTCTCGACCAGCACCCGGTGGCGTTCGGCCGCGACGTCCGCCTCGCCGCGGGCCCGGTCGGCCGCGACGATGCACTGCTCGAGTCCCGCAACCGCGCCGTCGTGTTCCTGTTCGGCCTGCGCGACGGCGCCTCGTGCCCGGTGGATCGCCCGCGCCGCCGGCCACAAGCCGGCCAGTGCCACCCGATAGTCGCCGAGCGCGACACGTACCGCCACCAGCGCACGGTCGTCCGGTGGCAGCCCGACATCACCGGCGAACTCGGTCATCCCGTCTCGTGCGACTCGCTCCGCGGTCTGTCGCCGCGCCGCGCTCTCCGCCGCCTCGGTCAGTTGCGCGTCCACCCGTCGTTTGGTCTCGTGCTCGGCCGCGAGCCTGACGTGTGCGTTCAGCAGGTCGGCGTCAGACGGCCGAGCCCGCCGCTCGGCCTCGAGGGCGTCGGCCCGCTCCGCCAGTTCGGCGGCAAGCTCAGCCAGTTCGTCGAGCCGGCGCTGGATGACCGCCAGTTCGGTCCGGAGTTCGGCGAGCCGCGCCCGGCGCGCGGCCTCCCGTGCTCCCTCACCGATGTAGCCCGCGGCTGGCTTGTGCCAGGAACCGATGAGAGGGCCGTTGGTGAACCGGCCGTCCACACCGACCCAGGTGGGCGCCCCTGGGCCGAGCCCGATGGTCGCCAGCACGGAGCGGACCACGACGTCGCCGAGCGCGGCGGCGTGCGGATCGTCCCGGTCGACGGCCGGGACCAGCACGGTGGTCAGGCCCCCGGCGGGCGCCGGATCGCCGGGCCGGACGACGACGTCGTCGTGCACGTCACGCAACTCGCCGTCGGGTGTGACCCACGCATCGAGGATGCCGGCGGCTTCCAGGGCCGCCTCGATCCCGGCCCGGTGATCTTCAGGGACGCCCTCGGCAAAGTCCACCACCTTCCACAATGGTGCGCCGGGCAGCCCGGTCCGGCCACTCCCGTCGCGGGTGGGTGGCGTCGGCGGCACGTCGTGATCGCCTTCGGCCAACCGGTCGATCTCCTCGGCGACGGCGGTTCGCTCCGCCTCGGCCCTGGCCCGTCGTGTGTCCACGTCGGCCTGTCGCCTACCCAGGTCGACGGTGGCCCGGCGGACCGTGTCGTCCACCGCCGACTCGACCGGGTTCGGTCCGGCCGACGTCTCGGCCCATGCCTCCAGCGCGGCAAGTACGTCCTCTGCCGCGTCGACCCGGACGTGCACGGCTTCGGTGAGGTACCGGGTGCAGGCGGCAACCAGCGCCGAGGCTCGTTCGGCCACCGCTCCGTCCGCCGAGGAGATCCGGTCGGCCGCGGCCTGCTGCTCGCCGGTGATCCGGTCCACCTCGCCGCGGGCAGCACGCAGGGCCGCCTCGGCGGCACGCACCTCGGTCAGCAACACCTCCAGCCGGGACAGCGCCGAGGACTGCCGGTCGATCAGCGCGTCGCCCGACCGGCCCGCGTTCGCGAACGGCGGCGCGTCGGCGGCCAGTTCGGCGAGCACCGCGTCATGTCCCTCGGTCAACAGGGCCGCGTCGGCGGCATGACGCGCCGTCTCTCGCGCGGCGCGGAAGGATGCCTCGTCTGCTTCGGTATCCGCCCTGGCCCGGGCCAGTTGGTCTGCCCTGCGCCGGGCGGTGTCGGCGGCTGTGGCCCGATCCGCTTCGCGGGTCGTGGCGAACCGGCCCAGCCGCTCGGCGTCCTGGCCGGCCGTCTTCAACGCCTCGGCATCCCGCATCTCTGGGCTCTGCTGAAGCGCGGTCCGCCGCGCCTCCAAGGTGTTCTCGGTCGCGGCCAGTTCCTCAAGCCGTTCCTCGGCGGCGGTGAGCACCTCATGCGCTGCCGCGTGTGCGGCCTCGGCGTCGGCGAGCTCACGGCCGAGCTGCTCGTAACGGCTGTGTGCCTGCCGCACGGGAGTGGCGCACCGCCTGGCCGCGATGCTCGCGTAGCGGCGGTAGTGGGTGAGGAACGCCTCCGCCGCGGACATGGCCTCGGCCAGCCCGCGCAGCGCCTCCCGTTCCTCGTCCAGACCCCGGAACGCCTCGGCGACCGTGACCACCAGCGTGGGATCGAGCGGCGGCAACGCCTCGGTCAGCGCGCGGGACAGCAACCTCTCGTCCGGCTTCTTGGACAGCTGCGGCTGGCGCAGCTGGATCAGCAGGTTGACCAGCGCCTCGTACCGGTGCGTGCCCAACCCGAACAGGCCCTCGTCCACCGCTCTGCGGTAGTCCGACGCGGTGTCGTACACCGTGCCGTGCCCGTCCACGGCGTCCCGCAGCTTCTCCCTTGTCAGGGCTACCCGCGTCGGGCTGACCAGAGACAAGTCCGCACCGACGCGCTGGCTGGTGACGAAGAACCAGTGCCGGGCGATGCCGCGCCCCGCGACGGCCTTGAGACCGGCGCCGATCGTGCGGTACTCGGCCGTGCCGTCGGCCAGTACCCGGCCGAACTCCAGCCACGCGTAGCCCAGCCGCTCGGGATGGGGATGTTTCCCGCCCAACAGCAGGTTCCACTCCATCCGCTTGTTGCGGTCACCGTCCGGCTCGACCCGGTGCGCGGCGAGTTCGCCGTCCAGCAGGAACGGCAGGGTCAGCGCGAGCACCTTCGACTTCCCGGTGCCGTTGTTGCCGCGCAGGAGCAGCCGCCCGTCATGGAAGTGGAACTCCTCGACGTCGTAGTAGAAGAGGTCGACCAGCCCGGCGCGCAGCGGTTGCCAGCGCTCGCGGTGGGGAGTCGGGCTCACGTGCGGTTCGCCTTCCTTGTCGTACGGTTCGCCGGTCCGGTGCGGATGGTCGGCGCCTGCACGGCATAACGCGCGATCGCCGGCCGGGCGATCACCGCGGGCGGCTCACCGGGCACATCGGCGACGAGTCGCAGAGCACGCAGCTTGTCCAGCGCGATGGCGAGCAGCTCCGCGTCGGCGCCCGGCTCGGTGACACCACGCCGCCAGTAGGTTTCGTGCTCGACGGCCTTCGCCCGGATAAAGGCACGCAACCGGGGCACCGCGACCGGCTCGCCGTCGTGCGCGCGGCGGGCCAGGTACTCGGCGACCAGCAGGGTCACATGGCCGTCGGTGCGCTGCTCGGGCATGCGCACGTCGGTCAGCGTGTCGTCCGGGTCGACCATCGCGACGCCCTCGGCCCGCATCTCCGCGACCAGGCCGGTGGCCTGCCCGATCCGCCGGGTGATCGCATGCCGCTGGCTGACCAGGTAGCCGCGCTCGTCATCGGTCAGCTCGTCGTAGTAGACCACCGGGTCGTCGAGCAGGCGTCTGGTCAGCCGGTGCCGGAGCGCCCGGTTGCGCAGGTCGTCGGTGTCGGGCACCGGCTCGCTGGTCAGCTCGGCCAGTCGCGCGCCGTGGCCGGACGCCTCGATCGTCGACGGGCCGCGCGCCCCGGTGAGCAACGTGGCGAGCACCCGCCGCCGCACGTCGTACAGCACGTCGCCGGTGGCGGTCAGGTAGGCGTCCTCGTCTCCGGCGACCCGCTCCAGCACCCCCAGACCGAGGAGCAGCCGGACGACGGCGACCAGGTCGGATCGCTGGTCGCGACGGCTGAGGGTGAACACGACGCCTGCGTCGGCCAGTTCCGGCTCGCCGGCCGCGACCAGCACACCCTCCGCCAGTCTGCCGAGGGTGATCTGCGCGTCGGCACGCTCCAGCACCGCCATCGCGAGGCAGGCCAGCACGTAGCGGCGGCGGCCGAACGCTGGCCTGCCCCTGCCCTCTCGCGCCGGATGCGTGCCGTCCTCGTGCCCGACCGTCTTGAACAGCCGCGCGGATTCCGCGTCCACCACCAGCCGCCAACCGGTCTCGGCGGCCAGCCAGTCGCGCAGGTCGGCGGCGTGCCTGCGAACCAGCCGCAGCACCTCGTCATCCGCCCCCGCCGTGAGCAAAGGTTTCGCCAGGAGAGCACGCAACGCCGAGCGTCGCTGTGCGAGGTTCTCGTCGGTGACAGCCGTGGTCATGCCACCGCTCCGGCGCCAAGGCGGGCCGCGGTCAGGTCGACGATGTCGACGACGTGTTGCGGGCCGCGCAGCTCGCCGTCCTCGGTCGGGATCACCACGATGCCACCGTCGGATACCAGTGACAGGCGGATTTCCATGGTGCCGTCACCGGTCGTGGTGCGCACCTCCGTGTCGCCGGGCAGCCGAGCGGACAGCGCGTCCCCGAGCAGGCCGAGGAACAACCGGAACGCCCGAGCGTCCAGCTCCCCCAGTTCGGAGAGCAGGACCGGGCCGTCGGTGCAGAGCTGTGCGCGGGCAGCGCCGGTCTCGGCGGCCTCGCGGGCGGCCTGCGCGGCCAGCAGCTGCCGCTGCTCGGCGCGGTCGGCCACCCGGTTGGGCCGGCCGCGCCGTTCGTAGGAGCCGGTCTTGCGCAGCTGCGGGCTGATCCGCACCGGCGCCGCCTCCCGCCACGGGCTGTTCGGCGGCGGCCGCTCCTGCTCCCACTCGGCGATGGTGTCCGGGGTGACGGTCAGGTGCCGCGCCGGGGTGAGGCCGAACGCCGCACGCCACAGTGCGTGTGCCGCCACGTCGTCCGGAGCCTCGGCGAACCACCTGGCCAGCGCGCGGAAGTCCGCCGACCGGTCCGAACGTCCGGACCGCCGCTCGTTGAACGCGGCGACCGTGTCGATGAGCTGTGTGATGGCGGTGACCGCCGCGCCGCGCAGCAACCGCGCCTGCGACGGGTGGCGTGCGTCACCCGAGACGAACCAGTCGCGCAAGCCTCGCCACCGGTTGCGCCAGGCGTTCAGCGATTCGACGACGGCCGTCTCGTAGGCACCTTCCTGGTCCGCCGGCCCGTCCTCGGGCAGGTCGGGCACCGCGTCGGCGGCCTCGCGACGGGCCGCCACAAGCAGCAGTCGTTCGACGCCGGCCGACTCGATACGCACGAGCACCGTGGCGATCTCCGCGCCCCGGTTGGCCAGATCGGCGATGAACCGGTTGATGTAGTCGATGAGCCGCTGCTTGTAGGCGACGAACGCGTCGACGTCGCCATCCGCGAAGTCGATCACCCGGCGCAGCGAGGCCATGAACGCCTGCGCGTTGTCGGCAAGGCCGGCGAATCGTTCGGCCAGACCGAGCAGCAGCAGGTGCACCTTGGCGGGATCCGGATCGGACTGCTGGTCGGCCATGTCCGCCAGCGAACGCAGTTGCGCGGCGATGTCAGCCAGTGCGACGGACTGCAGCGATCCGCGGCGCCCGATGGCCTCCTCGTAGACCGCGATGGCCTGCTCAGCTGCCTGCCCGGCCGCGGTGAGCTGGTAGAGGTACCGGGCACGGTGGAAGTCCTCGACGCTCGTCACCCGGCCGGTGTCCGGGTCGGCACGGAGGTTCCCCCACTCGACGAGCTTGTCCAGCGCGGCGACCACGTCGTCGGTCTCACCGGGACGGCCGAGATCAGCGATGACGTCCTCCGGCCGCATGTGCACGATGAACCGGTCCTTCGCTCGCGCGAACGTCATCAGCACGTCGCGGTACAGAGGCGCGTTCGGAGCGCTGAGATGGGCGAACGGCTGCCGGGGCACGGATTCGACGGTGGCGTCCTCGCTGCGCTGCTGCGTGGTCACCGCGCCATTGTCGCGAACCGCGGCGACAGTCCCCGCAGCGCCACCTGGCACCCGCCGGACCAGGCACTCTTGTCAACGTCATCAACGACCACAATCGTATCGGCCATATGAACGTCAACCGGCCGGCCAGACGACCACTGAACAGGCTCGCCACGCTGGCAAAAGAGTTGTCACGGCTCGACGTATGTGGCCTACCTACAACCGCGAATGCGTGGCACACGGTGCCACCGAGTAGCACAATCGCTTATGATGGGCACCATGGCTCAGCCTGAGATCAACCAGCGCGACCTTCGCAGCCGCTCCAAGGAGATCATGGATGCCGTCGCGAGCGGTCAATCGTTCACGGTCACTCGCGACGGGCATGAAATCGGAGAACTGATTCCGTTGCGCCGGCGCCGGCGCTTCGTTGCTCGGGATGAGTTCACCGCCATGTCACGCAACGCCGCAAGCGTCGACATCAACGCGTTCCGCGCGGACCAGGACGCCGCGGCGGATCAGGAGGTCGCCGACCCCTATGAGCAGTAGCCCCCGTCGCCAGGGCCTTCTCGACACGAATATCCTGATCCTTCGCCGCTGGGTCGATCCAGCCGAGTTGCCGGAGGAAATGGCGATCAGCGCGATAACGCTCGCCGAACTCTCCGCAGGCCCGCACCACGTACGCCCGAACAGCGAGCAGGACACCTATGACGAGCACGCGGAACGCGCTCGGCGCCTTGATGTACTTCAACGTACCGAGCACGAGTTCGATCCGATCCCTTCGGTGTCGAAGCGGCCAGGATCTACGGCCGGGTGACCGCCTCGGTTGTCGCCGTTGGACGAAAGCCGCGACGCCGTATCGGCGACCTGATGATCGCGGCAACCGCCATCGCTGAAGAACTTCCTCTGTTTACAACGAATCCCGGTGACTTCGACGGACTTCACGACCTGCTCACCGTCGTGCCAGTCACCCGGCCTGTCGTACCTCATGAAGGGCGCTGACCATCTGCTCGGTTGTTCACCGTCAGTACGACTCGTTCTTTCGCGGGCGGGGTCGGGCGGACCAGGTCGAAGGCGGACTTCACCTCGCTGATCAACGACGTGTCATCAGCGGCTCTTCGACCAACTCCCGGACGACACCTGGTTCTACCCGGGCCACGGCGACGACTCCACCCTCGGCGAGCAGCGCCCACACCTCGACGAATGGCGTTCGCGCGACTGGTAGTCGCGGTCTCGAGATTCCTGGCGAGCCAAAGCGGCCAGATGACCACCAAACCCGCGTCCAGATGACCACGAGATGACCGTCCAGATGACCATTGACGGTGCCGGCTAGCGCCTCTGCGATGGCACAGTCGAGGACCGGCTCGCCCTCGTCGTCGGTTTGCGTATCTGGCGGGGACGGCAGTTACGCCTGGTCGGCGGGCTCGAGGATCCGGGTGTGCACGGGGCCGGCCAGAGCCGGGGCGTTCTCGCGGGAGGGCCACACCTGATCTCGGAGGAACTCGAGGAAGTGGGTGGCCTCCGCCACCGTGTCGAAGTCGAGGTCGATTACCACGTACGCGGGGTCGTCGACGGGTCGCAGGACGCGCTGGTCACGCACCCCGGACCGGGTCCGGATCTCGGCGAAACGGGCGAACGCCGCGTGCCAGCTGTCGAAGCTCACGACGGCGTGTTCGATGTGCAGTGTTGGCATGGAACGAACGTACGAGCCGCGGGCCGGCCGGCAACATCCCAGCTTTCTGGGGTTTACGCTCAGCGGATGGTCGGTCCGGCGGCGGCGCGGACGCGCATCCTGCGGACGTGTGCGTCGGCCACGGACGCCCGGGAGCTGCGCCTTCGGGTGCTCGACGAGCTCCGGCAGGCGATCGGATTCGACGCCTACGCCTGGTTGCTCACCGATCCCGAGACCACCGTCGGCGGCGCGCCGCTGGCCGACGTGCCGTGCCTGCCCGAGCTGCCGCGACTGATCAGGCTCAAGTACCTCACCGAGGTCAACCGCTGGACGACGTTGACCGAGCCGGCCCTGCTGCACGACGCGACCGGCGGCGAGCTGTCCAAGAGCGTGCTGTGGCGGGAGCTGCTCGACCGTTATGACGTCGTCGACGTCGCGTCGGTCGCGTTCACCGACCGGTTCGGCTGCTGGGGGTTCCTCGACCTGTGGCGCTCCGGAGGCTCCGCCCGGTTCGGGTCGGCCGAGGCCGCCTTCCTGGCCGGCATCACCGAACCGGTGACCGCGGCACTGCGCCGGTGCCAGGCGGACACCTTCGTCGTCCGGGCCACGAGCGAGCCGCGCCAGGGCGGGCCCGTGGTGCTGCTGCTGTCCCCGGAGATGGAGGTGCTCGGCCAGACGCCCGAGACGCTGGCGTACCTGCGTGTCCTGGTGCCCCCGGCCGAGGGGAACGCGCCGGTCCCGGCCGGCGCCTACAACGTCGCCGCGCAGCTGGTGGCGGTCGAGGCGGGCGTCGACCAGCACCCGCCGGTCGCCAGGGTGCATCTGGCCTCCGGGCGGTGGGTGACCGTGCGCGCCGCCCGCATGGGCGAGAACATCGCGGTGACCATCGAGGAGACGTCGCCGGCCGCGCGGGCGTCCCTGTTCACCAGGGCGTTCGGGCTCAGCGCCCGGGAGACCGAACTCGTCGGCCGGCTGGTGACCGGATCGGACACCCGGGAGGTCGCCGCCCGGATGTTCCTGTCCGAGCACACCGTCCAGGACCACCTCAAGTCGATCTTCGCGAAGACCTCTGTGCGGAGTCGCCGCACCCTGCTGGCACGCGTGCTCGGCGCATGATCGGCGACTCGCGGTAGCCCTGCCGTCCGGCGTCAGCGGGGCGCGGTAGGCTTAGGTCGGTCGTTGGTTTTGTGTACGTGTCATTTCGCGCGCGCGAAACGTTGTAGCGGGTGCACGTCTTTCCTCCAGGTCTGGTCGGAGAAGGTTCCCGTCGCAGACAGCCCGGTTCGCCACACCAGCGGCGAATCGCATTCATCATCTGTTGAGGAGAGATATGGCTCAGGGCACCGTGAAGTGGTTCAACTCGGAGAAGGGCTTCGGCTTCATCGCCCCCGACGACGGTAGTGCCGACGTGTTCGTGCACTACTCGGAGATCCAGGGTGGCGGCTTCAAGTCGCTCGAGGAGAACCAGCGCGTGCAGTTCGACGTGGGCCAGGGCCAGAAGGGCCCCCAGGCGACTGGCGTCACCGTCGTCTGATCTGGTCTTTGGACCGAACAGGCCCCGCTCCGATGGAGCGGGGCCTGTTTGCGTCTGTAGTGCCTGCTCAGCCGGGCAGGATCGCGGTGACGGTGCCCTTCGCGGCGCGCACACCCTTCGCCGAGCCCTTGGCGGCGCCCTTCACCGAACCCGACACCGAGCCGGCGGCCTCCTGGACCTTGCCGCTCGCCGTGTCGGCGAGCTTCGAGATCTTGCCGGTCGCGGTGTCGGTGACCTTCGAGACCTTGCCGGCCGCGGCGGCCGTGCTGCCCTGAACCGAGCCCGCGGCCACGCTCGCGGCGTGCTTGGCGCGCCATGCGACGGACGGCTTGCCGTGGGTGTCGCCCGCGGCGAGCATCAGGCCGCCGAGCAGGCCGAGGTTCTTGAAGAAGTGGACCTGCTGCGCGGCCCGCTCCTGCGGGTCCTCGCACTCCCAGAACCGGTGAGCGGCCGCGGTGGTCGGGACGATGGTGCCGGCGAGCAGCAGCGCCGCGAGCCGCGGGAACTTGCCCAGCGCGAGCGCGAGACCGGCGCCGATCTTCACCGCCGCGTCGATCTTGACCAGCGACTCGGCGTCCGTCGGGATCTGGTCGGGCAGCTTGTCCTTGACCTGGTCGACCGCCTTGTCCACCAGCGGTTCGGCGGCCTGGATCCGCGGCTTGGGATTGCGCAGCGACTCGATGCCGCCGGACACGAAGGCGGCCGCCAGCAGTGGGCGGGCGATCCGGCGCATGATCATCGTCGGTGACCTCCTCAGTAGGTGCTTGGTCCCGACGTACCCACTTCCTGACGTTTCACGCCACGCGGCCGTTCGAAGATCAACGCCAGATCGCGCTCGCCACGCCGTCGGTGAAGGTCTCCGGGGTCTGGGGCAGCGAGGTGGCCGTGCCCTGGGCGACCCGGCGCGCGGTCCACGCCGCGACGGCCGCGTCGAGGACGTCGTCGACGGCGGCCTTCGTGCCCGGGTCGCCGATGTCGTCGAGCACGATGCCTGCCTCGGTGAGCAGCCGGTGGCGCCGCCGGGCGCCGGCCCAGGTGTGCTTGCGGACGCCCAGCGGCGCGCCGGCCAGCGCGGCGAAGCTGACCTCTGGGTGGACCTCGACCACGCGGCACGGCGCGTCCGGCAGCCACACGTCGACCTCGCGCACCTTCGGCAGGATGCCGAACGCCTGGATCGACATGCCCTCCCCCGCCCGCGCGCGGTTGTGCGCGCTCGCGCTGCCGTGGTCGTGGAACTCCAGCGCACCGCGGACCGGCGTCATGAAGACCGACGACGCGAGCGCGCCGACCGCGCGGCGGGCCTCGACGTCGGCCTCGCGGCGGGAGTTGTCGGGCAGTCCGATGGGGATGTCGATGGCGATGACCGCGAGCGGGCCGTCCGCCGTCACGGTCGTGACCAGGTCGGCGATCGTGCGTGTCTGGTAGGCGTCGACGCGGTCACCGGTCAGCGCGATGCCGACCCAGCCCGCGCGGCAGGCGTCCACGCCCAGGACCCGTTCGGTGCTCATACCGGGGTATCGCTCGAACCGGGCCGGACGTATGGGTCCTCAAAGGAGGGGTCCGGTGAGCACCGGGGCCAGCCGGCGCATGCCCTCCGCGATCTCGTCCGGCGTGTTCGTGGTGAACGACAGCCGCAGGGTGGCGTGGTCGGGGTTGGCGACGAAGAACGGCGCGCCCGGTACGAACGCGACCTGCCGGCGCAGCGCGGCGCGCAGGACCGCGGCGGCGTCGACCCGGCCGGGCAGCCGCAGCCAGATGAACATGCCGCCGTCCGGGTCCGTCCACTGCGCACCGTCGGGTGTCGCGTCCGGCAGCGCGGCGATCATCGCGTCGCGGCGGATCCGGTACTCCGCCCGCAGGCGTGCCACGTGACCGTCCAAGTCGGACGACGCGAGGTACACCGCGGCCGCGGCCTGGTCGATCATGCTGGTGTGCAGGTCCGCCGCCTGCTTGGCGATCACCAGGGTCGGCATCAGCAGCGCGGGCGCGCGCAGCCAGCCGAGGCGCAGCCCGGGCGCGCAGATCTTCGACAGGCTGCCCAGGCTGATCACCCGGTCCGTCGGCGCGGCGCCCAGCGCGGGCAGCGGCGCGCCGCGGTAGCGCAGCTCGCCGTACGGGTCGTCCTCGACGACCCACAGGTCGCTGGCCACGGCGAGCGCGGTGACCTCGAGGCGGCGCGCCGGGGTGAGCGTGCGGCCGGTGGGGTTCGCGAACGTCGGTACCAGGTAGAGCACCGTCGGGCGCTCGCGCTCGATGACCTCGGCGAGCGAGGACGGCACGATCCCGTCCGCGTCGCTCGCGACCGGCACCACCCGGGCGCCGGACATCTGGAATGCCTGCAGCGCGGCCAGGTAGGTCGGCTCCTCGACGGCGACGACCGAGCCCGGCCCGAGCAGCGTGGCGGCCACCAGCGTGAGCGCCTGCTGGGAGCCGGTGGTGATCAGCAGGTCGTCCTCGCGCGTGTCCAGCCCGCGGGTGCACAGCCGTTCGGCGATCAGGGCACGCAGCGTGGCGTTGCCCTCGGTCGGCGCGTACTGCAGGTTACGCCGCGCGTCCGGCTCGGTGAGTGCCCGGGCGAAGGCGTCGCGCCAACCGTCCACATCGAACAGCTCGGCCGCGGGCAGGCCGCCGGCGAAGGAGATGATTTCGGGCTGGGCGGTCAGCGCGAGCAGGTCGCGAACCGGGGAGCTCTCGGGGGGTCTGGAACGGGTCAGAACGGACGGACGCACTGCGCGGCTCCTCGGGTCACCGGGGGTGTGCGCGCATCATGCGCCTGATTACCACCCTCGGCGACCACCGAAAGGAGCACCGGGGAGACGGACGCACGGCCCGAGGCACTACGCCGGGTGGACCCGTTGATGGGCCGGCAGAGCTGACTCCCGGCACCCACGCGGGTGCCGGGAGCCGGCCGGTCAGCTCTGCTCGAACCGCTCGGCGGCCGTGGCGCCGTAGAGCGAGGAACCGGTCTCCAGCAACGTCTTCAGGTCGCTGAGCACCTCGATCCAGCCGCCGCCCGCGCCCTCGACCGTGCCGGCGACCTGGGCGCCGGTCTGCGGCGCGTCGTGCACGTCGTGGGTGACGGTCAGCGTGCTGACGCCGTGCTGGCCCTCGCGGATCTCGTAGGTGAGCGTCGTGTACGGCTCCTCGAGCCAGGCCGCCCGCCAGGTCTGCACCAGCCGGTGCGGCGGGTCGGCCTCCACGACCTCGCCGTCGACCATGACGTCCGGGCCGCCGAACTTCTTCATCTCCTCGCTCGCGAAGGCCTTGAACTCTCCGCCCGGGCGCAGGTCGTAGGCGACTCTGCCGCCGTACCCGTAGCGCTGCGTCCACTCGGGTTTGGTGATCGCGTCCCAGATCGCCTGCGGCGCGGCCTTGATGTAGACCCGGTGGACCTGGACGGTGGTGCCGGTCTCGGTCGTGGTCATCGTGTCCTCCAGAACGGTTTTCAGGTGGGCCAGCGCCGACACCTGGGGCTCGGTGTACTTGTCGATCCACCGGTCGTGGATCAGCCGGATCGGCACCACGTTGAGGAAGTGGCGCTTCTCCCGGCCGGACCGGCGGGTGGTGACCAGACCGGCGTCCTCGAGGAGGCGCAGGTGCTTCGCGACGCCGAACCGGGTCATCTCCAGTTCCGACTCGAGGTCGGTGAGCGTCCGGCCGTCCTCGGTGAACAGCCGGTCGAGCAGGAAACGCCGGGTCCGGTCGGCGAGTGCCTTGAACACCCTGTCGTCGTCGGCCACGCCCGAAGAATAGGTGACCAAATGGTCACATGTCAACGCCCGCGGTTGTCCACAACGGGACCGGCTGTCCACAGCGAGCCGCCGACCGCCCGGTTCCGTCAGTGCCCGCAACTAGGCTGGCTCCAGGGGTCCCCCAGGGCGACACGGACACCTCTGAGCTGCGGCGTTCGCGTTCGCAATCGGCGTGGGGCGGGGTGCGAGTGGTGGGGGCGAGCGTGTGGGGCGGCGGCGGGCCGTCCGGCCGGGGTGCTCGGTGGCTGGTTGGATGTGCCGGGTAGCACCGTAGAACCCATAAGGAGAACCGCATGGCCCTCGAAAAGCCCGTTGTCGACCCCGTCGACGGTTCGCCGCCGGCCGATCTGGTCGTCGAGGACATCACCCTGGGCGACGGCGACGAGGCCCAGCCCGGTCAGCAGGTCAGCGTGCACTACGTGGGCGTCGCGCACTCCTCCGGTGAGGAGTTCGACGCCTCATGGAACCGTGGCGCGCCGTTCAGCTTCCCGCTCGGCGGCGGCCGGGTCATCGCCGGCTGGGACCGCGGCGTGGCCGGCATGAAGGTCGGCGGCCGGCGCAAGCTCGTCATCCCGCCGCACCTCGGCTACGGCGACCGCGGCGCCGGCGGCGCCATCAAGCCGGGCGAGACCCTCGTCTTCGTCGTCGACCTGCTCGGCGTCCAGTAGCAGCCGGTCGACCAGCGGCCACAACGCCTCCGGGTTCTCGACGTGGGCGTTGTGGCCGAGCCCGGCCAGCACCACGCCGTCCGCCGGCAGGTGCGCCGGCGGCGACATCGCGTCCGACTCCCCCGCCGCCAGGATCGCCGTGCCCCGGCACGCGGCCAGCAGCCCCGGCAGGTCCGGCGCGCCGACCCCGAACGCGGCCGCGTCGAGTGACAGCCGCCAGCCGCCGTCCGCCTCGGTCACCCCGGCCTCGACGGCCAGCACCAGACCGTGCAGGCCGGCCACCTTCAGCGCGCGGTCCATCGCCTCCTCGCGCGTCCCGAACACCTTCGCCGGCCGCGCGGCCAGCGAAGCCGCCTTCGCCAGCTCCTCGGGCGCCCACCGCGACCTTGATGCCCAGCCCGCACACCGCGGGCACCGGCACGCCGAACCAGCCGCTCGCGAGCGCCAGCCCGACCACGCCGCCGAGCGAGTGGCCCAGCACTGCCACCGGCCGGCCCGGCTCCAGCGCGCCGGCGAGCGCCGCGGTCAGCGCGCCGAACGAGTACCGCGCCAGCGGCGCCGACCGGCCGTGCCCCGGCAGGTCGGCCACCAGGATCTCCCCCGGCCACCGGCCGGCCAGCGACGACACGAGCCCGTCCCACACCTCGCCCGTCGCGCCGAGTCCGTGCAGCAGAAGCAGAACCGGGTCGCCCGCGCCGTGCCGGGCCAGGTACACGTCCACGATCTCGATCCTGCCGCACCCGGCGGCACAATGGCGGCATGTCCGCCGACACCGACGCGATCGTCGACCCCGACACCTACCTGACCGGCGTCCCGCACGAGGCCTTCGCCCGGCTGCGCGCGGAGTCCGCGGTGGTGTGGATGGACGAGCCCGCGGTGGACGGGTGGCCGGCCGGGCCCGGCTTCTGGGGCGTGGTCCGGCACGCGGAGGTCAAGGAGGTCATGCGCAACGCGGCGGTGTACTCCTCACACCTCGGCGCCACGCAGATCTCCGACCCGCCGGACGGGGCCACGCTCGCGTTCGTCCGGCAGATGATGCTCAACCAGGACCCGCCGGAGCACTCGCGGCTGCGCAGGCTGCTCACCCGCGCGTTCACCCCGCGGGCCATCGCCCGGCTCGAGGACAGGATCGACGGGTGGGCCCGCGACCTCGTCAGCGGCGTCGCGGGCGGCACGGTGTGTGACTTCGCCACCGACATCGCCGCGGACCTGCCGCTGCTCACGCTCGCCGAGCTGTTCGGCGTGCCGAGCCAGGACCGCTGGCTGATGTTCGACTGGAGCAACCGGGTGATCGGCTACCAGGACACCGAGTACGCCGGGTCCGCGAAGGCCGGCGAGACCGGGTCGACCGAGATGGCCCGGCGGGCGCTCGCGCTGCGGCCGCGGCCCGACGAGAACGGCCGGCTGCCCGACCAGCGCACCCGCGCCGGCATGCCCGACCTCTACGCGTACGCCCACGACCTCGGCGAGTACAAGCGGCGCAATCCCGGCGACGACATCATGTCGAACCTCATGCGCGAGGTCGACGAAGAGGGAGGCAAGATCTCGATCGGCGAGTTCGAGAACCTCTTCTGGCTGTTCTCCGTGGCGGGCAACGAAACCCTGCGCAACGCGCTGCCGGGCGGCATGCTCGCCCTGATGTCCAATGTGGACGAATATCGCAGGGTGCGCGCCGACCGGAGCCTGCTGCCTGCGGCGGTCGACGAGATGATGCGCTGGTGGTCGCCGGTGATGCGGTTCCGCCGGACGGCCACGGTGGACACCGAGCTCGGCGGCACGCGCGATCCGCGCCGGCGACAAGGTCGTGGTGTGGTTCTCCTCGGCCAACCGCGACGAGCGCGCGTTCGCCGAGCCGGACCGGTTCGACGTCACCCGGGACGCGGACGACCACCTCGGTTTCGGCCACGGCCCGCATTACTGCATCGGCGCGCACCTCGCGAAGGTCCAGATGCGGGCCCTGTTCGGCGCGCTGTTCGACGTGCTCGGAGAGGTCTCGCCGGCCGGTGAGCCGGTGCGGCTGCGGTCGAACTTCCAGAACGGGATCAAGCACCTGCCGATCCGCTGGAGATAGCACGGCGCCCCCGGGAGTACCCGGGGGCGCCGTGACCGCGGTCAGCTCAGCAGCCGCCGCAGTTGTAGTACGTGATGTCCCAGTGGTTGCCCTCGTGGTAGTAGACGTTGCCCGAACCGGACTGCCACTTACTGCCACCGATGGACGTGAACGTGCCCTGGATGTAGCCGGACACGCAGCTGTTCAGGCCGATGTCGAGCTTGTAGCCGTTCCAGTGGCTGTAGGTGCCGCTGGCGTGGCCGGTCTCGGTGCCGCCGGTGACGTTGATCCCGCAGCCGCTGGCGGACTTCAGCGTCTGGATGCCCTGGATCGTGGCCAGGTTGACCTGGTCGAACGACGTGCAGGTCGAGTTGTTGCGGTCGCTGCAGCCACCGCTGGACGACCAGGTGATGTTCGACGAGCGCAGCCGTGACGTCGCGTCCGCGTGGCTGAGCTTGGTGACCAGCACGCCGACCGAGCCGGTGCCGTTGTCGAACACCGGGTCGTGTTCCTTGGGCTGGGCCGACGCCTGCGCGGCGGCGGTCGAGACCAGCAGAGCAGTCGCGGCGGAGGCCGCGACGACGAGCGCTCGGACTACCAGTTTTCGCATTCGATCTCTCCGTCCCAATGGACGGCGGAACACGCGGGCAGCCAGCAGCTGCCCACGCGGAAACGCCGGCCGTGTAATAAGGAAATGAGCGACAGAAAGCGGCCCTCGAACCACGGCGGCAGGGTGCGCAGGGACCACCACCGCGGCCGGCAAGAACGCCTCCGCAGGCGAGAATAGTAGTTACTGACTAGATGTCATAGAGTGCTCGGGGAAATTTTCCAACTTGTTGTTCCCAAGATTCCCACGGAAATCAACAACGGCGAGTACCAGGGCAATCAGGACCAGTACCACTGCTGCGAACAGCGCAATGGCAAGGCCCGCGGGGTACCGCCCGGCGGTGCCGACCACGGCGTAGAACACCGCGGCGAGCAGTGCGGTGCCGACCGCGGTGCCGATCCGCTGCCCGGTCTGCAGCACCCCGCTCGCCACACCCGACATCCCGCTCGGCACGCAGGACAGCGTGATCGTCGTGTTCGGCGAGATCACCGCTCCCCCGCCGATGCCCGCGACCAGCATCGGCAGCGTGATCGCCGGGACCAGGTACGCCGTGCTCGACCAGCAGCGCCACCACCGCGACACCGCCGAGCCCGAGCGCGACCATGGCCAGCCCGGCGATCGTGAGCCGCCGGCCCCACCGGTCCACCAGCCGCCCGGCGAGCCACGCGGACACCGCCGAGCCGAGCGCGAACGGCGTCACCGCAGCCCCGACTCCAGCGGCGAGAAGCCCAGCCCGGACTGGAAGAACACGGCGAACACCAGCCAGATGCCGGCTGAACCCGCAGAAGTACACGGCGCCGATGCGCCGCGCCCGGGGAGTAACCCCGGGGTCGCGGTGAACAGCCGCATGTCCACCAGCGGCGCGCGCTCGTCGGCGACCCGGCGGTGCTCCCAGCGCAGGAACGCGTAGCCGAGCGGCGACGGCGAGCACGAACAGCCACCAGAACCGCCGCATACCACCGGACTCGAACTGGACGACGGGGAACAGCACGCACAGCACGGTCGCGCCCGAGCAGCACGATGCCGGCGAAGTCGATGTCGGGTCTGGTGCTGCGCGGCGCGGATCGGCGGCACCAGCAGCCACGCGAGCACGAGCGTCAGCAGCCCGAACGGCAGGTTCACCAGGAACACCCAGCGCCAGCCGTCCGGCTCGCCGAACGCGGCGAGGATGAACCCGCCGATCACCGGGCCGGCCGCGGTCGACACGCCGATCGTGGCGCCGAGCAGGCCGAACGCGCGGCCCCGCTCGGCGCCGCGGAACAGGTCCTGGATCAGCCCGCCGTTCTGCGGCGTGACGAGCCCGGCGACCAGCCCCTGCAGCAGCCGGGCGACGACCAGCAGCAGCAACGTCGGCGCGAGACCGGCGAGCACGCTGGTGAGCACGAACCCGGACAGCGCGATCAGGTACATCCGGCGCCGGCCGAACGCGTCGCCGAGCCGGCCGCCCGCGACCAGCGCGAGCCCGAACGTCAGCGGGTAGCCGGACACCACCCACTGCACGCCGCTCGCCGACGAGCCGAGGCCCTGCTGGATGGACGGCACGGCGACGGTCACGATGCTGACGTCGAGCAGGATCATGAACCCGCCCGCGAGCGTCACCACCAGCGCCCGCCAGCGCCGCGGGTCCTCGCCGGGCGGGTACTCGCTCGGCTCATCCCTGATGTCTACCCACATCGGGCCGCGGCTACCACCAGGGGCGTTCACCCACTGGGACACCACGCCTGGTCCGGCCGGGCGCGCGCTGCGCCGATCCGGTACGACCAGTTCGATCACGATCAGATCACGGTAGCTTCTCGCGAGTGACCGTCCAGACCTGGGCACCGTCACGCCGCTGGTCCACCGCACCGCGGCGAAGCCGTCGACGTCGCCGAGGCGGTCGAGTTCTCTCGGCTGTTCCACGCCGAGAACCCGGACGCCGGCTGTCCCGCGCAGCGCATCGCGTGGGTGCGCGCGGAGATCGAGCTGACCGGCACCTACCAGCACACCAGCGCGGAGCTGGCGTTCGGCGCGCGGGTGGCCTGGCGCAACAGCGCGCGCTGCATCGGCCGGCTGTACTGGCGCAGCATGCAGGTCCGCGACCTGCGGGCGGTCCGCGAGCCGGCCGAGGTCGCCGCGCAGTGCGTCGAGCACCTGCGCATCGCCTACAACGGCGGCAAGATCCGCCCGGTGATCACGGTGTTCGCGCCGGACGCGCCCGGCCGGCCGGGCCCGCGGATCTGGAACGAGCAGCTCATCCGCTACGCCGGCTACCGGCCGGCCGGACGGCACGGTGCTCGGCGACCCGCGCTACGTGCGGTTCACCGAGGCGGTCACCCGGCTCGGCTGGCGCGCCGCCGGCACCCGGGCGCGTTCGACGTGCTGCCGCTGGTGGTGTCCGACGGACGGCGAGACGCACCTGGCCGACGCTGCCCGCGCGACGCGGTCGCCGAGGTGCCGCTGCACCACCCGGACCTCGCCGTGGTTCGCCGACCTCGGCCTGCGCTGGCACGCGGTGCCGGCGATCAGCTGCATGCGGCTGTCGATCGGCGGGGTGAGCTACCCGGCCGCGCCGTTCAACGGCTGGTACATGGGCACCGAGATCGGCGCGCGCAACCTCGCCGACGCACGACCGCTACGACCTGCTGCCGACGGTCGCCGCGCGGCTGGGCCTGGACACGAGCCAGCGAGCAGACGCTGTGGCGCGACGCCGCGCTCGTCGAGGTGAACCGCGCGGTGCTGCACTCGTTCGCAGCGGCCGGCGTGACGATCAGCGACCACCACACGGAGTCGGCGCGGTTCCTCAAGCACCTGGAGAAGGAGGAGCAGGCGGGCCGCACCTGCCCGGCGGACTGGAGCTGGATCGTGCCGCCGATGTCCGGCGCGCTCACGCCGGTCTACCACCGCTACTACGACACCGACCACCTCAAGCCGGAGTTCGTCGCCGACGACGACAGCGCTGCGCGCGGCGCTCGAGGGCGTGGCGCCACCGCTGGCCGGGCCCGCGCCGGAGCGTCATCAGTCCGATGTGGACCTACCTCCGGCACGGGCCGGCCGGTCAGGTGAAGGGCAGCCAGGCCAGCTGAGCCAGCGTGTCGAGGTCGCTGACCAGCATGCCGGCCTCGGACACCGTCCACAGCTCGTCGCCGATCACCAGCGCGCGGCGCGGCATGAACGGCATGCCGTCGCGCTCCGACCTCGTGGCGCACCATGCCCGTTCTCGCTCATCGTGTTGCCCGAGACCTTGAGCACGAGCGCGCCCGCGTCGGGGTAGGTGCCGGACGAGCCGGACAGCGTGCCGCGTCATCGGGAGCACCACGAGGTCCTTGTCCGGCCAGTACAGGAACGCGTGCGGGTCGCCCTCGACCTCGGAGTGCCCGCCGGCGTACTGGAGCTGGCCGAGCCGCCTGGCGCCGGCCTGGTCGGAGGTGTCGAACAGCGAGACCTGGGTGCCGGTGGTCATGCCCTCGGCGGTCGCCTCCTGCCCGACCCCGAGCAGCCGGCCCTCACCGGCCGGGTGCAGGTAGGCCGAGTAGCCGGTGATCTTCAGCTCGCCGGTCACCCGCGGCGCGGCCGGGTCCGACAGGTCGACTGTGTACAGCGGGTCGGTCTGGCGGAACGTCACCACGTACGCCGTGGCGCCGACGAACCGCACGGCGTAGATCCGCTCACCCTTGCCGAGTCCGTCGACCTGGCCCACCTGGGCCAGCTCCTTGCCGCGGCGGGTGAGCACGCTGACCATGCTCTGCGACTGCTCGGTCATGCCGACCGTCGTGGCGACGCGCAGGTTCCCCTCGTGCTCGGACAGCGAGTACTGGTTGAGCAGGCTGCCCGGCACGCCACCGGAGGCGACGTGCACCGGCCGGCCGGGCGAGGAGATGTCGAACTGGTAGATCTCGGTGCGCCTGGCCGCCGTCGGGCGCCGGCTTCTCGGTCGGCATCTCGCCGGCGTGCGTGACGTGGTCGTCGGCGACGTAGAGCTTGGTGCCGGTGCCGTACACGGTGTCGCCGTCGGCGGCGATGCTGATCGGGTCGCCGGTGCCGAGGTCGCGCGCCAGGTCGAAGGTCAGCACGGTCAGCAGGCCCTCGCGGTGTAGTCTTCGGGTGGCTCACCGCGGTGCACTCGACCAGCTGGCCGGAGCTGCGGTGGCCGCCGGCGTCGAGCTCGTAGCGCGGCAGCCAGTCCGAAATGGACGATGACTCGACGACCTCGCGGTTCGTCGCCTCGACGTCCGCGGGCGAGGTGACGCCGTCCGGGTAGGAGAACTTCAGCCGCGGCGTGGAGCGCACGACGACCCGGGCGACCGAGCCGACCTGGCGGGCGTCGAGGTAGCCGCCCTCGACCGCGAGCGTGCCGAGCACCTTGCCCTGGCCGGTCAGGTCGACGAGCGCGAGCTGCGTGCCGTAGGACGGGGCGATCGACGGGTCGGTGGGCTTGCCGATCGGCGGGCTCGAGTCCGACGGGGCGTCCGGCACCGGCTCGCCGGGCGAGTCGCTGCCGTCGGGCGCCGGCTCACCGGGCGCGATGCCGTTGCCGTCCGGTGCCCGTTCGCCCGGCGCGATACCGCCGCCGTTCGGTGCCGGCTCGCCCGGCGCGATGTCGCCTTCGCCGGGCATCGGCTCGACCATGCCGCCGCCGGTCAGCACCAGCGCGCGGTCGCCGGCGAGCAGCAGCTGGGTGGCGTAGCCGCCGGGCAGCGTGACGTTCGCGGTCTGGCGGTGCGTGGCCACGTCCACGACGCGCAGCCGGCCGTCGGCGACGCTGACGACCCGCCGGCCGTCGGTCTTCACGATGTCCGGCTCGTCCACATCGGACTCGTGGGTGTTGGTCCCGGAGTGGCCGGCGGGCGGGGCAGGCTCTCCGGCCCCGGCCGCGGACTGCTCCTTTTCGGCGGCGCCGTCCGCGGCACCCGGGGCGGCCTCGCGCGGTGCGGCGGCGGCCTTCCCGTCGGCGATCGCCACGTCCTCGCCGTAGGTGACGGAGTCACCACCCAGCCCGAACGGGCCCACGTGCGGCAGCGCCGCGGCCTTCAGCTCGTGCAGCGCCGAGTCACACGTGTCGTAGGCGACGAGCGTGATCCCGGCCGGGTCGATGCCCGGCTTCTGGTCGCCGTCGGTCACCCCGACGACCACGGCGGTGCCGGCCACGCCGACACCCAAACCCACCACTGCCGCCGCCGCGACGGCGATCCGTGGCCATCTGGGTAAGTCCTGGTTCATGCCCCCAGGACGGACCGGATCGGTGAACGCGTTGCCCGGTGCGCCGAGAAACCTTGGAATTCGGCCGATTGCGGGGTTGACTACGGCGATGAGGAAACAACTCATCAAGGAAGTGGCCGACGCGGTCCTCGATCTGCCAGAGGCCGGGTTCCGCCGAGTCGCGATCGACGGAGTGGACGGAGCGGGCAAGACCCACTTCGCCGACGAGCTCGCCGGAGAGCTCAGGGGACGGGGCGCACCGGTGGTCCGCGCCTCCGTCGACGGTTTCCACAACCCGGTGCGAACGCGCCGGCGGCGTGGCCGGTACTCACCGGAGGGCTTCTACCGGGACTCGTTCGACTACGGCCGGCTGATCCGGCTGCTGCTCGACCCGTTCGGCCCGGAGGGCTCCGGCAACTACGTGCCGGAGGTCTACGACTGGAAGCGGGAGCGGGAGCTGTCCCCCCAGCCCGAGCTGGCCGAGCCGCGTTCGATCCTCGTCGTGGACGGGATCTTCGTGCACCGCGACGAGCTGGTGCAGTTCTGGGACTACTCGGTGTGGCTCGAGGTGCCGTTCAGCGTGTCGATCCCGCGCGGCGCGCAGCGCGGCTTCGGCGACCCGAACCCCGACGCCCCCGCCAACCAGCGCTACGTCCAGGCCCAGCGGCTCTACCTCGCCGAGTGCAACCCCCGGGCCCGGGCCAACCTGGTGATCGACAACACCGACCTCGAGAATCCGGCCATCGCCGTCAGCTAACTGTCCTCTTCGGACTGTTCGGACTGTTCGTCGATGACCAGCGGCTCGGTCCGCTCCACCTCGAGCCGCCAGCCTCCGGCCAGCGCGACCGCCGACGCGGCGGCCGCGATCATCGGCGCGACCAGCACCGCCACGAGCCCGACGGCCACCGGGACGTCGAGCACCGTGCGGCCCTGCGCGTTGCGCACGACGATGCGGCGGACGTTACCCTCGCGGATCAGCTGATCGATCTTGTCCGTGAGCGCCTTCGCGCTGAACCCCTCTGCTTCCGTTGCCACGCAGGCGACAGTACGGTGGACACTGCCACGGGCCTCTAGCTGGGGGAGGTCTCCACCCGTGAAGATCCGGCTGCTCGGGCCGTTGGAAGTGTTCGACGGCACCTGCTGGACCGGTGTCGGGGCCGCGAAGTTGCGGTTGCTGCTGGCGAACCTGCTGATCCGGCCGCGCCAGGTAGTGCCGATCGACCAGCTCGTCCTCGAGCTGTGGGGCGACACCCCGCCCAAGACGGCCACGACCCAGGTGCACGGCTACGTCCTGCGGCTGCGCCGGCTCCTCGACGACCGCGACGGCCGGCTGCTGACCACCGCCGCGCCCGGCTACCGGCTCGTGCTCGCGGGCGGCGACGGCGCCCCGGACACTGACGTACAGCTTTTCGAGGCACTGGCCGAGGAGGGCCACCGCCACCAGCGCGACGGGCGGCCCGACCGCGCGGCCGAGCTGCTCGGCGAGGCGCTCGCGCTGTGGCGTGGCCCGGCCTTCGCCGACGTGCCGGCCTCGGACGCGATCGCGGCGGAGGCGGCCCGGCTCACCGAGCAACGGCTGACCGCGCTCGACGCCCGGGTCGACGCCGACCTCGAATGCGGCCGGCACGCGATGCTCGTCGGCGAGCTGCGCCACCTGGTCGACGAGCACCCGCTGCGCGAGCAGGCCTGGCACCGCCTGATGCTCGCGTTGTTCCGCAGCGGCCGGCAGGCCGAGGCCCTGCAGGCGTTCCAGCGGGTGCGCACGATCCTCGTCGACGAGCTCGGCGTCGAGCCCGGTGCGGCGCTGCGTGAGCTGCACCAGCAGGTGCTCGCCGGCGACCCGGGGCTCGTTCCGGCGCCGCCCGCGGCCGGTCCGCGCGAGGTCGCGGCGCCGGCCGTGGTGGTGCCGCCGATCTGCCAGCTGCCCGCCGACGTCCCCGACTTCACCGGCCGCGCCCGGCCCCTCGACGCGCTCGGCGAGCTGCTCGACGCGCGCTCCCCCGACGCACCGCCGCCGGTCGCGGTGATCTCCGGCGGCCCCGGCATCGGCAAGTCGACGCTCGCCCTGCACGCCGCACGCCGTGCCACGCCGGGCTTTCCCGACGGCCAGCTCTACCTCGACCTCGCCGGCACCTCCGCCGCACCGCGCGACCCGGCCGTGCTGCTGGCCGAGGTGCTGCACGCGCTCGGCGTCACCGGCGCGGCCGTGCCCGACGGCCTGCACGCCCGGGCCGCGCTGTACCGGTCGCTGCTCGCCGACCGCAAGATGCTGCTGGTGCTCGACGACGCCGCGCACGCCGACCAGGCCCGCTGGCTGCAGCCGCCGACCGGCGACTGCGCGGCGATCATCACCAGCCGGGCCGTGCTGACCGACCTGCCCGGCGCCCGCCACATCGAGCTGGACGTGCTCGACCCCGCCGAGGCGCACGACCTGTTCACCCGCATCGTCGGCGCCGACCGCGCCGAGCGCGAACCCGACCACACCGCGGCGATCCTGCAGGCGTGCGGGCACCTGCCGCTGGCCATCCGGATCGCCGCCGGCAAGCTGCTCGGCCGGCCGGCGTGGTCGCTGCGGGTGCTGCGGGAGCGGCTGGAGGACGAGTCGCGCCGGCTGTCCGAGCTGCGGCTGGGCGACCTCGGTGTGCGGGCGAGCTTCGAGGCGTCCATCCGCCTGCTGCCCGGCGACGCGGTCACCGCGCTGCGGCTGCTCGGCATCCTCGGCGCGCAGACCGTGCCCGGCTGGGTCGTCGGCCCGCTGCTCGGCCGCGCCGACGCCGACGACGTGCTCGACACCCTGGTCGACGCGAACCTGGCGCGGCTGACCGCCACGGACGCCAACGGCCAGCCCCGCTACCGGCTGCATGACCTGCTGCGCGCGTACGCGGCCGAGGGCGCCGAGGCGATCCCGCGCGAGGAGCGCGTCGAGGCGCTGACCCGGCTGCTGGCCACCTGGCTCGACCTGGCCACGCGGGCGGCCGACGCGCTGCCGCCGAGCCTGTTCCGGCCGCCACCGGGGTCCGCGCCCCGCCGCCGGGCCCGCGCCGACGTCGAGCGGCGGGTCGTCGCCGACCCCGTCAGCTGGTTCGACACCGAGCGGGCCGTGCTGCTGGGCGCGGTGCAGCTGGCCGCGGACTGGGAGCTGGCGGAGGTGGCGTGGGAGCTCGCCACGGTCGCGGTGTCCTACTACGACCACCACAGCCGCTACGAGGACTGGCAGCGCGGCCACCAGGTCGCGCTCGGCGCGGTGCGGGCGGCCGGCAACCAGCTCGGCGAGGCCGTGTTGTTGCGCGGGCTCGCGCAGGTGCAGATCTACCGGGACAACTTCGTCGAGGCGACGGCCAACATGCGGCGGTCGGTCGAGCTGTTCCGGCGGGTCGGCGACAAACTCGGCGAGGGCCTCGCCACCGCCGGGCTGGGCACGATCCACCGGGTGCTCGACGAGTTCGAGCCGGCGCTCGACCACGCCACGGAGGCGCTGGAGCTGGTCACCGCCGCCGGGGACCGCAACACCGAGGCGCAGCTGATGAGCGCGATCGGCGCGATCCACCTGGCGCACGGCGACCACGACGACGCCCGCACCTGGTTCGACGACGCACTCACCCTGTGCCGCACGCTCGGCGACGTGCACCGGGAGGCGGTGATACTGCGCGAGATGAGCGCCCTGCGCGAGCCGGACGACGCGCTCGGGTGCCTGCGCCGCGCGCAGGACATCTTCACCGACCTCGACGACGACCGGTGCGTGGCGTACACGCTGGTCAAGTCCGGCCAGATCCACGCGGGGCGGGGCGACCGGGCCCGCGCGGTGCCGGACCTCGAGTTGGCCGCGGAGATCTTCCGCCGCAACGGATCCCGCCTCGACGAGGCCCAGTGCTGGGAGCTGCTGGGCACGTTCGAGGCGGAGCACGGGAACCCGGCCGGCGCCCGGCGCCACCTCGACCAGGCGGCGACGCTCTGGCGGTCCGTCGGCGCGACCGGCCGGGAACCCGGCTGAGGTCGGTGCCGACCCCCGCGGCACCGACCTCCCCCAGATCGTCAGGCGATCCACTCGAACGAGGCGTTCTCGTTGTAGGTGTTCACCAGGTTCTTGCAGGTGTTCGGCGGGATGGTGTCGTAGACGCCCGTCCAGTTGGAGTTGAAGAAGACGCGCGCGTCGAGGTTGTCGTCCTTGTTGCACGCCGACGCGGCGTTGTTCTTCACCAGCTGGCCCTGACCGGCCCCGGCGGCGATGAACTTCACGGTCGAGAAGTCCTTCACGCCGAGCACGAAGTCGGAGAACGAGCCCTGGTGGCCGCTGTTGTAGTAGAGACAGAACTCGCCGGACTGGCAGACACCGTCCAGCGCGGCCTGTGCCGTCACGTCACCGGCTGGCGCGGACTCGGCCGACGCCGTGCCGGCCAGAGCGGTGAAGGACAGCGCCACTGCAGCGGCGAGCGGTGCGATTGCGGTGATCTTGCGCATGTGAATTCTCCCTGTATTTCTTTGTTTCAACGTTCACTTCAGGACGGTCACCTGAGAGCCCAGGACAGCCAGGCGTTCTCTTTCCAGGTCCTCACGAGGTCGCGGCGACTGTTCGGCGGAACGTCCGTGCACGATTCCCCGCCTGCCGCGGTCGAGGACCAGGCGGACCTCGTCGTATCGGCGATGAGTCTTGCGCGGTGTCACCCGCGGCGCAGGTACCGCCGTCGCGGTCATCGGCAGTACCACGGCGACGCGCGGGACGATGGCCAATGTCTTGGTACGCATGGTGAATCTCCTCTTGGCAGGGTGGACCCGCGCCGACACCAAGGGCGGCAGGCGCCGGCGCGGAGCTGGCGCGTCAGTGCCAGGACAGCGACGCGTTCTCGTTGTAGGTGTTCGTGAGGTTGCGGCAGGTGAGCGGCGGGATGTCGTCGACCGCGCCGCCCCAGCCGGAGTTGAAGTGGATGCGCGCGGTGTTCACGTCGTCGAAGTTGCACGCCGACGCGGCGTTGTTCTTCACGCTCTGCCCCTTGCCGTTGCCGGCGGACAGGAACTTGTACCCCGCGAAGTCCTCGACCCAGTCGTAGAAGTCGACGGACGAGCCCTTGAAGTCGCTGTTGAAGTACAGGCACACCTCGTCGGCCTCGCACACGCCGTCGTAGCTCGCCACCCCCACCTCGCTCTTCGGCGCCGCGCGGTGCGCGTCGTGCGTGTCGGCGGACGCCGAGCCGGCGGCCAGGCCGGCCAGCGACAGCGCCGCCAGCGGCGCCAGAATCACGAGCTTGGCTCTTGCAGACATTTCCTTATGCCCCTTTCCCACCTTTGTCGCGGGGATCTGTCCCGCATGTGAGAAAGAGTGCTCGCGGCGGCTACATCGCGGCTAAGCCTGGCGTAAGCGGCCGAATCTAGGCCTTGTCGGCCGCATGCTGTTCGGCTGCCAGGAAATGTGCCACGTCAACCGTCGCCGGGTAAAGGGCCCGATAGTTCCGGTAGTACTCGTCGTAACGCGCCGCCGCGTCCGGCACCACCGTGTGGCCGGGCGGGTTCCACGCCTCGGGGTCGACGTCGACGCCGGTGGCCACGGCCGCGAGCAGCGCGTCGCCCAGGCACGCGCCGACGGTCTCGGTCGGCACCTGCTGCGCCTGTCCCGTCACGTCCGACACGATCTGGGTCCACAGCCCACCCTGCGTGCCGCCGCCGACCGCGACCAGCCGCCGCGCCTGCCCGCCCGCCTCGCGCATGACCTCGAGGTTGTGCCGCACGCCGTACGCGATCCCCTCCAGCGCCGCGCGGTACAGCTCGGCCCGGCCGTGCTCGAGCGTCAGCCCGGCGACGATGCCGCGGGCGTCCGGGTCGAAGATCGGCGTGCGCTCGCCGGCGAAGTACGGCAGCAGCAACAGTCCGCGGCTGCCCGGCGGGACCTGGGCGGCCTCCGCGACGAGCGTCGCGAACTCGCCGCCGACGAGTCGGCGCAGCCAGTCGGTGACCGCGCCGGAGGTGGCCATGCCGGCCGCCAGCGACCGGGTGCCGGGGAACACGCCGCTCGTGGTCCACAGCCCCGGGTGCGGCGCCGGCGCCTCGATGACCTGGATCGAGGAACATCGTGGTGCCGTACATGACCATCACGTCGCCGGGCTCGCGGACGCCGACGCTGGTGGCCTCGGCCCACGCGTCGACCGTGCCGGCGGTGACCGGAAGTCCTTGCGGCAGGCCGGTTTCCCGCGGCGGCGTCGGCGGTGACGGTGCCGACGACCTCGGTCGGCCAGGCCAGCTCGGGCAGCGTCAGCCCGGGCGCCACGGCGGCGGCCCAGTCGCCGGCCCAGTCCAGCGCGTTCTGGTCGTACATGGGGTCGCACTGGCTCGCCGAGTGGTGGTCGAGCACGTAGCGGCCGGTGAGCCGGTGGACCAGGTACGAGCTCGCCATCAGCAGCATCTCGGTGCGCTCGTACACCTCCGGCTCGTGCCGGGCGAGCCAGCGGATCTTGGGCCCGACCGCCTGGGTGGACAGCGGGGTGCCGCCGCGGCGCAGGATCTCCGCGGCGCCCAGCTCTGCGGTCAGCTCGGCGATCTCGGCGCCCGCCCGGGTGTCGACGCCGTAGAGGATGCCCGGGCGCAGCGGGCGGCCCGCGCCGTCGGCGGGCAGCAGGCACGGCCCGATCCCGCTGACCGCGAGCCCGGCCAGGCCGCCCGTCGGCGGCCGGGGCGAGCTCGCGGGCCAGCGCCAGGAAGTCGGCCCACCACACCGCGTCCGCGTCGTGCTCGACCCAGCCCGGGTGCGGGGTGGACGTGCGGTGCTCGCGGGTCGCGCGCGCCACGATGCGGCCCTGCCGGGTGACGAGCACGCCCTTCGAGCTGGACGTGCCGATGTCGATGCCGAGGTAGAGCTCAGCCACGGGTGAACTCGTCCAGGGTGATGTCGAGCAGCTCGCACACCGCCCGCAGCTCGGCCCGCCGGTCACCGGGCACCGCGTGGATGTGGTTGGCGCCGAACCGGGACAGGAACACCTCGGCCGGCGCGTCGAGCCGGGCGAACGCGTGCGGCCACTCCGGCGTGGACATCTTCATCAGCGCCTCGGTGGTCGCCTCGTCGTAGTTCTCGAAGGCGCCGAGCATCAGCTGCAGGCGGTAGCGGCCGTCGTCGCGGGTCAGCCGGGCGAGGGTCATCTCGCCGGGCGCGGCCACGTGCTGCACGGACGCGCCGCCGGCGGGGAAGAAGAACACCTCCGGGTACAGGTGCACCTTCGCGAGGTTCTCGGCCGGGTCGTCGCTGCGGGCGGCGAACCAGGTGGCGTGCTGGCCGGAGTTGCACAGGTCCCAGATGTCGCGGTCGCCGTGGTAGTGCCGGACGTCGGCGAACAGCACGGGCGTGTGCGCGATGTGCTTGAGGATCTGCATCGTGAGCGCGCCGTCCATGTCCGCCTCGGTGGCGCAGACGTGCGGCTCCTTGGGCCCGTTCCAGTCGTACGGGTCGTTGAGGAACGCCTCGGCGATGTCCATGGTGGCGAAGTACTGGGTCAGCTCGGGCTGGCCCTTGATGCCGGTGAAGTCGAGGTGCCACTCGTCGATGAGCTCACGCATCGCGAGGTAGGAGCCGACCTGGCGCTCCAGGAGCTCCTCGGTGAGCTTCGCGCCGTCGTAGTGGACGGTCGCGTGCTGCTCGAGCCACTGGCGGGCGCGGACCTTCTCCGCCTTGTCCGCCAGCTCGGCGCGCCGGACGATCTCCCACTGGTCGATCTCCTCGACGTCCACGCCGAACTGCCGCTGCCACTGGTCGGTGTTCGCGACCGCGGTGTTCATGCCCATCGGCCGGCCGCCGATCCGGCCGAACGTCTGCCCGCGCAGCGCCGCGACCGCGCCGGCCGCCGACGACCGCACGCCGATCTGCCCGAGCAGCGCCGCGTCCTCCGGGTCGCCCCACAACCGGGTGTGCCGACGGCCGATCTGGTCGAGCGCGCCGCCCGCGGCGAGCATGCCGACCATGCCCGGCTGGACCGGGTCGATGTTGGCGAGCAGCACGAGCGGGCTCGTCAGCTGGCCGGCGGCGAGCATCGTGAAGTGCGGGAACGCCCAGACGCAGTAGTGCAGGACGGTGAGGTCGACGTTCGCGGCCTCGATCTCCCTGGCCAGGCTCGTGGCCAGGACGTTGGACGAGACGGGCGCGCTCGCCCGGACCACCTCGTGGCCGGCGGCCGTGAGCCCGGCGACGAGCTTGTCCTCGTTGGCCAGGATGAAGTCGGCGATGCCGCTGTGGACGTAGTCCCGGCCGTCCGAGATGTTGATCACGCCGATTCGGGCCACCGGTCCTCCTGAGCGAGCGATACTGCTTGACTGGACTGGAGTAATCGTTTTCTCAAAAGCTATTCTCCACCTCGGAGCGTGTCAATAGGGGCCGGTAGGGTCTGCGGCGAGGGCGGAAAGCGAGGCGGAAGTGGCGACCATCAGCGACGTTGCCTCCCGGGCCGGGGTCTCCACGGCGACCGTGTCCCGGGCGTTGAACGGCAAGTCCACAGTGGATCCCGAGCTGGTGGCGCGGGTACTGGCGGCTGCCGAGGACCTGGGGTACCGGCCCAACGGGCCGGCCCGGAACCTGCGGCGCCAGGAGGCGGCGGTCCTGGCGCTGATCATCAGCGACGTGGA
Source organism: uncultured Actinomycetota bacterium (assembly GCA_963841395.1). Taxonomy (GTDB): domain Bacteria; phylum Actinomycetota; class Actinomycetes; order Mycobacteriales; family Pseudonocardiaceae; genus Actinophytocola. Next base: position 241,789 of record CAWJCX010000052.1, on the reverse strand, counting down.
GAACCCGTTCTTCACCGCGATCGCGCGCGGCGTGGAGGACGTGGCACACGCGGTCGGCTACTCGGTGGTGCTCTGCAACGCCGACGAGAACGCCGACAAGGAGCGCCGCTACGTCGACGTGGCCATCCAGGAGCGGGTCGCCGGCGTGATCATCTCCCCCACCTCGACGTCGACGAACGTCGACCTGCTCCTCAACCGCGGCACGCCGCTGGTCGCCGTGGACCGCCCGCTGCCCGAGCGCACCAGCGACACGGTCCTCGTCGACACCCGCCTGGCCGCCCGGCAGGCGACCGAGCACCTGCTGGCGCAGGGCTACGAGCGGGTCGGCTGCATCACCGGCCCGGCGGGCGTCCGCACGGCCGACGACCGGCTCGCCGGCTACCGGGACGCCCTGCGCGCGGCGAAGGTCCGCACGTCCCCGCGGCTGGTCCGGCGCACGGAGTTCAAGGCGGCCGGGGCGGGCAAGGCGTGCGAGGAGCTGCTGGAGCAGGCCGAGCCGCCGGACGCCGTCCTGGTCGCGAACAGCGCGATGGCCATCGGCGTGCTGGCGGCGCTGCGGTCGCACTCGCTGCGCCCCGGGACGGACGTGGGCGTGGTCGCCTTCGACGACGTGCCGTGGGCGGGTCTGGTGGACCCGCCGCTGACGGTCGTGGCGCAGCCCGCCTACGAGATCGGTTCGGTCGCGGCCCAGCTGCTGCTGGCCCGCATCACCGACAACGGCCGGGCGCCGACCACGACGACCCTGGGAGCGCGGCTCATCGAGCGCGGCAGCTCCCACCGGGGCTGACCGCCCGGGCCCGCCGCCCTCGCGGAGCGGGCCCGATCCGCACTTCTCAGCCGTTGGCCTCGTTGTAGACCTCGACCGCGTTCTCACTCGTGATGAGCTTCGTCTGCAGGGTCTGGGTCTTCGGCACCTCGGCGCAGTCGATGAGGAGCTTCTTCGCGGTCTCGACGGCCTCTTTGCCGGCCGTCGGGTAGATGAGCGTCGCGGACAGGCGGCCCTCCTCGACGGCCTTGATGCCGCCGGCCGGGATCGGCAGGCCGTCGATGCCGACGAACTTCATCGACTTCTCCTTGCCCGCCGCCTTCGCCGCCAGGTACGCGCCCTCGGCCATCGGGTCGTTGTGCGAGAACAGGACCTGGATGTCGGGGTGCGCCTTGAACATCGCGTCCGCCTGGGCCTGGCCCTTCTCCCGCAGCCAGTCGCCGTCCGAGCTCGCGATGATCTCGATGTTCTTGCCCTTGATGCCCTCGCGGAACCCGTCGCCGCGTTCCTTGGCCGGCGTGGCACCGGCCAGGCCACGGATCTCGCCGACCTTGCCGCCCTTGGGCAGCAGCTTCTCGGCCACGTACTCACCCGCGGTCTTGCCGATCTCGACGTTGTCCGCGCCGATCCAGGTGGTGTAGGCGTCGCCGTCGACCTTGCGGTCCAGCACGATCACCGGGATGCCCTTGTTGTACGCCTTCGCCACCACCGACGTCAGCGGCGTGGCCTCGTTCGGGCTGATGATCAGCAGGTCGATCTTCTTGGTGAGGAAGTTCTCCACATCGGACACCTGCTTGGCGTTGTCCTGCTGGGCATCCGCGAACTCGACGCTGAACTGCGACACGTCCTCGGCCGCCGCGCGGATGTCGTCGTCCATCCGCTCGCGGTAGGGCTCGGCCACGTTGGCCTGGCTCATCCCGATCGTGTACTTGCCGTCCGGGCCACCACACTCGGCGCTCTTGCCACCGGCCTGCTGCTGGCCGGAGTTCTCGCTGGTCGTTCCACATGCGACGGACAGGGTGAGCGCGGCGGCCGCGGTGAGCACGGTTGCCACGGCACGACGACGGGCCATGTGTCTACCTTCTTTCATATCCGATCATGCCGCGGGTCGCAGGCGTTGCAGGCCCGCCGCGACGACGATGACGAGTCCCTTGACGAGCAGCTGCACGTTCGGGTCCACCCCGTGCAGGCCGAGGAAGTTGTTGAGCACGCCGAGCAGCAGCGCGCCCGCGACCGTCCCGACGACCGAGCCGCGGCCACCCATGAGGCTGGTGCCGCCGATGACGACCGCGGCGATCGCGTCCAGCTCGTAGCCGAAGCCGTCGTTGGGGCTGCCCTGGTTGAGCTGGCCGGCGTGCACGATGCCGGCGAGCGCGGCCAGGAAGCCCGCGATGCAGAAGACGATCACCTTCACGCGCGTCACCGGCACGCCGGACAGCCGCGCGGCCTTCTCGTTGCCGCCGATCGCGTACACGTGCCGGGCGAACGCGCTGGTGCGCAGGAACACGATCGCGACGACGGCGACCACCGCGAAGATCAGTACGGGGATCGGCACCAGCCCGTTGAACGTGCGCTCGCCGAGCAGCGAGAACGCGACCGGCGCCTGGCCGGGACCGTCCCCGTAGGAGATCGCGACGCCCTGACCACCGGACCAGATGCGCGCGAGCCCGCGGGCGATCTGCATGCCGGCGAGGGTCACGATGAACGCCTGGATGCCGAACAGCGTGGACGCGAGCCCTTGCAGCAGGCCGAAACCGAGCCCGAGCGCCAGCACGATCAGCACCGCGGCCAGGACGCCGAAGTCGCTCTCGACCATCAGCACGGCCGAGCCGACCGCCGCGAGACCGAGCACCGCGCCGACGGACAGGTCGATGCCGCCGACGAGGATCACGAACGTCATCCCGACGGCCATGATGCCGATCTCGGACATCGAGCGTACGACGTTGAACAGGTTCTCGTCGTTGAGGAACAGGATCTCGCCGTTGTGGCGCGGGGAGAACACGACGGCCACGACGAACACCGCGACCAGCCCGAACAGGCTCTGGAACCGGAACAGCGCGGCGACCACGTCGGTCCGCCGACCGTTGCGACCCGGCGGCGCCGGGCTCTCCGGACTCGTGGTGACCATGTCCGTGTCGCTCATGCGTCGCCTCCCGCGTCCACGGCCAGCGCCGTGCTGCCCTCACCCATCGACGCCGCCAGCAGGTCCGCCTCGCCGGCGTGGCTGGTGTCCAGCTCGCGCACGCTGCGCCCGCCCGACAGCACCACCACCCGGTCGCACACGCCCACCAGCTCGGCCAGCTCCGAGGACGCCATCAGCACGCCGATGCCCTGCTCGGCGGCCCGGCCGAGCAGCGCGTAGATCTCCGCCTTGGCGCCGACGTCCACGCCCCGGGTCGGCTCGTCGAGCAGCAGCAGGGTCGGCTCGGTCAGCAGCATCCGGCCGAACACGACCTTCTGCTGGTTGCCGCCGGACAGCGTGCCGACCGGGTCGTTGACCGAGCCGAGCTTCACCTTGAGCTCGTCGACGATCCGCCGCACCGCGCCGGTCTCCCGCGCCCGCGGCACCACCCCGGCCGCCGCGATGCGGTCCACGATGGACAGCACGGTGTTCGCCAGTACCGAGTGGTCGATGGCGAGCCCGGCGATGCGCCGGTCCTCGGGTACGAAGGCGATGCCCAGCCCCAGGGCCTGCCGCGGGCCGCGCGGGCGGACCGGACGGCCGCGGAACTCGATGGCGCCGTGCGTGGTGCCGCGGGTGCCCGCGCCGAACAGGGTCTCGAGGAACTCGGTGCGCCCGGACCCGAGCAGACCGCCGAGCCCGACGATCTCGCCGCGCCGCACGGTGACCGAGATCCCGTTCGGCTCGCGGCGGCCCGGGCGGTCCCGGCGCGGCCGCAGCACGAGGTCGGTGACCCGCAGGATCTCCTCGCCCGGCTCGACGGTCCTGGTCCGGAACATGGCCTGCACCGGCCTGCCGACCATGGCCTCGGCGGCCTTCTCCGCGGTCAGCTCGCGCGCGTCGAACCCGGCGACGACCGCGCCGTTGCGCAGCACCGTGGCGCGGTCGGCGATCCGGCCGATCTCGTCCATCCGGTGGGAGATGTAGACGATCCCGGCGCCGGAGCGGCGGAGCTCGGAGATCACCGTGAACATCTGCTCGACCTCGACCGACGACAGCGCCGAGGTGGGCTCGTCCATGATCAGGACCTTGGCGTCGAGCGAGAGCGCCTTGGCGATCGTGACCAGCTGCTGCTCGCCGGTGCGCAGCTCGCCGACCGGGCGGCGCGGGTCGAGGTCGATCCCGCACCGTTCGAGCAGCTCCCGGGTAATCGAATTCATCCGCCGGCGGTCCACGGAGCCGACCCGGGTACGCAGCTCCCGGCCGAGGAAGATGTTCTCCGCGACCGAGAGTCCCGGTACGAGGTCGAGCTCCTGGTGGATCATCGCGATGCCGGCGCGCTGCGCGTCGACCGGCGCGGCGAACCGCGCGGGCGCGCCCGCGACGAGGATTTCCCCGTCGTGGTCGGTGACATCGCCGGAGAGCACCCGCATCAGCGTCGACTTGCCCGCGCCGTTCTCGCCGAGGAGCGCGTGCACCTCACCGGCGCGCACGGTCAGGTCGATGTCCCGGCAGGCCCGCACGCCGCCGTAGGACTTGCTGATGCCGATCATCTCGACCAGCGGGCTGACACCGTCGTCCATGCATCCCTCGTCGCCGAACAAGCCAACTGGGAAATCGATTACCCAGACGCTAGGGGTGGCGATTCGCGGTGTCAAGGCATCGCCGGCGGTCGACCCGCGCACGAATGCGCACGTTCGTGCTAACCTGGGCGCATGGCTGCCTCGTTGCGCAGCGCGCTCGCCCGCGCCGGCCTGCGAGTGGACTCCGACGAGTTCCTCGAGCTGGTCGAGGACGCCGCGCGCCAACTCTCCCCCGCCGACCCCGACCCGGCCGAGTACTTCACCGACTCGCAGCGCACGGCGCTGTCCGACGTCGGCCTGGACCTCGCGCCGCGACGGCCGACCGAGCGCGACCCGCGCGCCCGGACTGTCGCGCTGCAGGCGGTGCTGCGGGACACGGCACTGTCGGTCGCGGGCGCGGCCGAGCGGGTCGCCGTCGACGCGAGCCGCATCCGGCACCGGCTCGCCGACGGCCGGCTCACGGGGTGGAAGGACCGCGGCGGCTGGCGGCTGCCGGTCTGGCAGTTCACCAACGACGGCGTGCTGCCGGGCCTGGAAACCGTGCTGGCGGCCGTGCCGGAGGACCAGCCCCCGCTCGTCGTCGCCGGCTTCATGACCACGCCGCAGGCCGACCTGCCGACGGCCGGCGAGCCGACGACCCCGCGCGACTGGTTGCTGGCCGGCGGCGACCCGGCGGCGGTCGCCCGCCTGGTGGCCACGCTCGGCACCCCGGCCTGACCGGCACCGGCACGCTTCGAGCCGAACCGCTCACCCTGCGCACCGGCGCGGTCTAGGCTGAACCGTCCGAACGCCGGCGACCAGGAGACACATCGAGGAATGTCACGGCTCCCCCAGCCGCCGGCCCCCGCTGCGCTGAAAGCTTTGCTGCGCCCGCACGAGGACGTCGTGGCGGTGCACTCCGGCACCCGGCTCGTCCGCGTGTTCGCCGCCGGCGGCAGGCACGAGCAGCGGTGGAACACCTTCCGTACGACCGGCCCGCTCGCCCACGCGCGGTTCGACCCGCAGCCGCCGCGGCCCGGCGGCGGCGCGGGCCCGTCGGAGGAGGGCGTGCTGTACTTCGGGCTCTCCGTGCGTACCAGCGTGGCCGAGGTCTACCAGCAGACGTCCATTGTGGACAGAACCACGCGCAGGCCGCACCTCGTGGTGTTCCAGCCGCGGCGCACGCTGCGGCTGCTCGACCTCACCGGCCTGTGGCCGACCCGCGCGGGCGCCTCACAGGAGATCAGCAGCGGGCCCAAGGACGTGACGCAGGCATGGGCCCGCGCGATCCGCGCCGCCCATCCCCGACCTGGACGGCCTCTGGTACCGCTCGTCGATGGACTCCGGCGACCCCGCGGTCTGCCTGTGGGACCCGCCGGCGTGCGACGCGCTGCCGGCGAGCCCGGACGTGCTGGTGCCGCTGGACTACCCCGGCCTCGACCTGCCGTTGTCACGAATCTGTGAAGCCCTGAACTACACCCTCATGTAGCTCGTGCTTCGGGTAGGGGTTGCCCCACCGGCAAACAGGGGGTCTCCCCGATGTCCCTACAGCCCAAGCCGCCTTAGCGTCAGTGACGAAGGGTTGGTGAGCGGCATCACACCACCGGGCACAAGACCGAGAGGGCCACCATGAACACGCTGCAGCACGAGAACAGACCCCGGGTCTGGCTGGTCGGCACCCCCACCGACCCGCAGGACCAGCCGGTCGTCCGCGACACCCGGATGCGCACCTGGCAGCCGGGCGAGGACGGCCGCTACCACTCCGCGGACGGCTGGCACCACGCCACGTGGACCGAGCTGCACTCGCGCTACGACCTCGTCGAGGTGGCCTGATCAGGTGTTGGCCGGGTCCCGCGACTGCTCCGTCTGCGCCGACACCAGCGCGCGGCGGTCGTCGCGACGGGTCTTCAGCAGGCTCGCCACCGCGGTGATCACCAGAACGCCCACGATGACCGTCAGCGACAGCGCGATGCCCACGGTCGGCACGTTCAGCGGCTGCCCGCCGTTGAGGAACGGCAACGCGTTGGTGTGCAACGCCTCCAGGATCATCTTGACGCCGATGAAGCCCAGGATGACCGCGAGCCCGATCGACAGGTACACCAGCCGCTTGAGCAGCCCGCCCAGCAGGAAGTACAGCTGCCGCAGGCCCATCAGCGCGAACGCGTTGGCGGCGAAGACCAGGAAGGCCTCCTTGGTGAGGCCGAAGATCGCCGGGATCGAGTCGACCGCGAACATGACGTCCGCCGACCCGATGGCGATCATCACGATGAACAGCGGGGTCGCGAAGCGCCTGCCGCGGATCTTGGTGAAGACCTTCCCGCCGTCGTAGTCGTCGGTGACCGGGAACAGCTTCCTGGCCCACTTCGTGACCCGGTTCTCCTCGTAGTCCTCACCCTCGTCGCCGCCCAGGTTCGACTGGGACAGCTTGATCGCGGTGTAGACGAGGAACGCGCCGAACACGTAGAACACCCAGCTGAACTGGGCGATCGCGGCGGCGCCGACGGCGATGAAGAGGCCGCGCAGGACCAGCGCGAGCAGGATGCCGACCAGCAGCACCTTGTGCTGGTGGACGACCGGCACCGAGAACGCCGACATGATCACCAGGAAGATGAACAGGTTGTCGACCGACAGCGAGTACTCGGTGATGTAGCCCGCGAAGTACTCCCCCGCGTGCGTGCCGCCGGCGAACATCCAGATGCCGAGCCCGAACAGCACCGCGATCGCGACGTAGAAGACCACCCAGCGAGCGGCCTCACCGATGGTCACCTCATGCGGTTTGCGATCGACGATGACGAGGTCGATGGCGAGCAACACCAGGAGGCCCCCGATGGTGGCAAGCCAGATCCACACGGGAACGTTCATAAAACAGACCTCCGGTCTCACGACATACGTCTGACCGGAGGTCTCTTCCGCCGGCCCGTGAACCGGCCGCCGACGCCGGGATCCTCACCAGGCGATCCGTGTTGACGACGTCGGCGCGAAGGAATACTCCCCTCCACTACCAGCCATTATCGTCGCCAGGTCCGAATTGCACCAGTCGGCGACCGCTTCGTGGGAATGGTCTTCGTCACATTCGGGCGGACCGGACGTATCGGGCTCACCGGGCATCCTCTCAGCCACTCTCAGGAAACGTCGCATACGGTTTGGCCGTGGCCCGACTTTCCCGCTCCCGCATGCGTTGGATCTTGGTCGCGCTGGCGGTGGTCGTCGTGGCCACGGCCGGTGTGGTCTGGCTCAACCGCGCCGACGAGCCGCCCCCCGTGCGCACCCGGGCGCAGACGCTCGCCGGCGCCGGCCAGGGCATCGAGCTCGACTCGACGCTGTACCTCCCGGAGCACACGCCCGCGCCGGCGGTCATCGTCGCGCACGGGTTCGGCGGCAGCAAGGACAGCGTCGACGGCGACGCGCGCGAGCTCGCGCAGCGCGGGTTCGTGGTGCTCACGTACTCCGCGCGCGGGTTCGGCCGCAGCTCCGGGCAGATCGCGCTGAACTCCCGCGACGCCGAGGTCGCCGACGCGAGCAAGCTGGTCAGCTGGCTGGCGACGCGGCCCGAGGTGGTCCAGGACGGGCCGGACGACCCGCGGGTCGGGGTCACCGGCGGCTCGTACGGCGGCGCGTTGTCGCTGCTGCTCGCGGGCACCGACAAGCGGGTCGACGCGCTCGCGCCGACCATCACCTACAACGACCTGAGCCAGGCGCTGCTGCCGAACTCGGCCACGCCGGGCGCGACACCACCCACCGTGGCGGCCAACGCGTTCGCCGCCGACGGTGTGTTCAAGAAGTCCTGGGCCGGCATCTTCTTCGCCTCCGGGGTCGGCGGCGCCGGGCTCGCCGACCCGTCGACCGACGCCGTCGAGCCGGGTAGCCAGGACGACAACGCCGACGCCCCGGCCAACACGGGCCAGGCGCCCACCGAGCAGGCACCCGCCGACGGCGCACCGTCGGGCGGCGGCCCGGGCGCCACACTGAACAGCGGCAACCCGTGCGGCAAGTTCCGACAGGACTTCTGCCTCGCCTACGCCGAGGTCGCCACCACCGGCCGGGCCAGCCAGAAGACCGTGGACCTGCTGCGCTCGGTGTCGCCGGTGGAGATCACCGACAAGATCACCCAGCCGACGCTGCTGGTGCAGGGCGAGCAGGACACGCTGTTCGGCCTCGACCAGGCCGACGCCAACGCCCGCCAGATCACGACGGCGGGCGGGGACGTCAAGGTCGTCTGGTACACCGGCGGCCACGACGGCGGCAAGCCCGGGCCGGAGCTGCGCGGCGAGATCGCCGACTGGTTCGACTTCCACCTGCGCGACCGCGGCAGCGACCCGGGCACCGGGCTCGAGTACGCCGTGCAGGGCGCGCTGCGGGTGCAGGGCGCGCCGTCGGTGCGCACGGTGTCGGCGGACAACTACCCGGGGCTCGACGGCACGACCACGGACCGGCGGCAGGTGCGGATCTACGGGCCGGAGCAGACGATCGTCAACCCGCCCGGCGGCAACCCGGCCGCGATCAGCAGCATGCCCGGGCTGGGCGCGATCGTCGGCAGCTCGTCGCGGCTGGCGGGGCGGTTGTCGATCGACCTGCCGGGCCAGTCCGCGCACTTCTCCAGCCGGCCGCTGACCTCGCAGCTGCTGATCGCCGGGTCGAGCACCGTGCACGTGCGGGTATCGGCGGTGAAAGGCGCCCCCGTCCCGGCGGGCGGCGCGGTCCTGTTCGCGAAGCTGTACGACGTCGGCCCGGACGGGACGCGGATCCTGCCGGGCGCGGGCGTCTCGCCGCTGCGGATCCCGTCGCTGCCGGCCGACGGGCGCCCGGTCGAGCTGACGGTCACGCTGCCGGGCATCGTCCGCCCGGTCGAGGCCGACCGGCGGATCGAGCTCGTCCTGAGCACCACCGACCAGGCGTACGCGACGCCGCCCCAGGCGGCCGCGTACCGGGTGTCGATCGCGCCGGACGCCACTGTGGACGCTCCGGTCGTGGCGGGCACCCGGTCCGACAGCGGGCCGCCGACCGGCCCGCTGGTCGGGATCGCCGTGGTGCTGGGCATCTGCGTGCTGGCCGGCATCTGGGGCGCGCTGCGCCGGCGCCGGTCGGTCGACTCGGACGCGTCCCTGCTCGACGTGCCGCTGGTGATCGAGAACCTGTCGAAGTCGTATCCCGGCGGGGTGGTCGCGGTCGACGACCTGTCGTTCCGGGTGGAGCGCGGGCAGGTGCTCGGGCTCCTGGGCCCCAACGGCGCGGGCAAGACGACGTCGCTGCGGATGCTGATGGGGTTGATCACGCCGACCGCAGGCGGCATCCGGGTGTTCGGGCACCGGGTGTACGCGGGCGCGCCCGTGCTGTCCCGGATCGGCTCGTTCGTCGAGGGCGCCGGGTTCCTGCCGCACCTGTCCGGGCGGGCGAACCTGGAGCTGTACTGGGCGGCGACGGGGCGGCCGGCGGACAAGGCGCACTTCTCGGAGGCGCTGGAGATCGCGGGCCTGGGCGACGCGGTGCACCGCCGGGTGCGCACGTACAGCCAGGGCATGCGGCAGCGGCTGGCGATCGCGCAGTCGATGCTGGGGCTGCCGGACCTGCTCGTGCTCGACGAGCCGACCAACGGTCTCGACCCGCCGCAGATCCACCAGATGCGCGAGGTGCTGCGCCGGTATGCGGCGGCCGGGCGCACGGTGCTGGTGTCGTCGCACCTGCTGGCCGAGGTCGAGCAGACGTGCGACCACGTGGTCGTCATGCACCACGGCCGCCTGGTCGCGTCGGGCCCGGTGGACGACATCGTGGGCGGTGGCGGCGAGGCCACGTTCCGGGTGGACCAGCCCACCGAGGCCGCGGAGGTGCTGCGCGCCGTGGAGGGTGTGGAGGACGTCGTGGTCGACGGCCCTCTCGTCCACGCGGACCTGGACGGCCTCCCCCGAGCCGAAGCCCTGGCCACCCTGGTCCGAGCCGGCGTGGCCGTCGAACAAGCAGGCCCGCGACGGCGCCTGGAAGACGCCTTCCTGCAACTGGTCGGCGAGGAGTCCCCGAAATGACCCCACCCACCACCGCGGCGCCACACGCCACCGACGCCGTGGCCGACAGCCTCGCGATCCGCAGCCAAGCCGCCGCCGGTCAGCCAGGCGCATACCGCCCGACGGCCCCCTTCCCTCCGCCGCGCATCGACGGCGCACGCAACACGCTGGCCGACGGCCGAGCCGACGCACACGCCGCCCAGCCAGGCCCACGCCGGGCGACGTCGCCCTCCCCCACGGCCACATCGCCCGCGACGGTCACCACCGCAAGGGCGCCGCGCGCCGACGGCGCACACAGCGCAGTCGCCGACGGCCCGCCGACGCACACGCCGGACGGCCCGACCCGACCCGCTTTCCAGGCCGCGGCAAGGGAAACCGTGTCGGCGTGGTTCGCGGGTGCGTTCTACCCGGCGGGCCATGACGGCGTGCGGCTCGCCGTGTTCGCGAGGAACGTTGTCGGCCCACGGCAGCTCGCCGTGGCGCTGACCGCCGTGGCCGCCGACCGTCCTCAACCCACGCTGGCCGGCCGAGGCGGACCGCGTACCTGCGCGGGCACCGGGCCGGTGGCGGGCGAACTCACCGAGGAGGTGTCCCGATGAGCCCCCGCGACTCGACCGACGCGACGTCCGCCGGCGGCGTGACATCCGCTGACGGGCACGACGATCACGACGTGCACACCGACCCGGCGGCACTGGAGATACTCGCCGAGGCGGCGGCGCACGAGACGGTCGAGGTCGCGGCCGACGGGTCGGTCGTGGGCTACCGGGCGCGGCGCACCCTGCGGCTGCGCGTCGAGCTGACCCGGCAGGTGCGCCGGCGGCGGGTGCAGCTGGTCCTCGGCTTCCTGGTGCTGCTGCCGTTCATCCTCTGGGCGGCGTTCGAGTTCGGCACCGACGACGGCGGCGCGCGGTCCGGCGGCTTCGTCGACCTGGCCACCCGCAGCGCGCCGAACTTCGTGGTGTTCGCGCTGTTCGCCACCGGCAGCTTCCTGCTCCCGATGATCGTGGCCCTGTTCTTCGGCGACACGATCGCGAGCGAGGCCTCGTGGTCGAGCCTCAAGTACCTGCTCGCGATGCCGATCCCCCGCCACCGCCTCATGCGGCAGAAGGCGTTCACCTCCGCGCTGCTGTCCCTGTTCGCGATCACGCTGCTGCCGGCCGTCGCGCTCGGGGTCGGCATCGTCTTCTACGGCGCGGGCGACGCCCTGAGCCCGACGGGCGACGCGATCCCGTTCGACCAGTCGATGATCGCGCTGGTGCTGACCATCTGCTACCTCGCGATCCACCTGGTGTGGGTGGCCGGCCTCGCGCTGTTCCTGACCGTCTCGACGGACGCTCCCCTGGGCGCGGTCGGCGGCACGGTCCTCGTGGCGATCCTGTCGCAGATCCTCGACCAGATCACCGCGCTGGAAGGACTCCGCAACTACCTGCCGACGCACTACGCGTTCGCCTGGTCCGACCTGATCTCCAACGACATCGACTGGTCGAACATGGCCGCCGGCGCCTTCTCCGCGATCGCCTACGGCGCCTTCTTCGGCCTGCTCGCCTGGCGCCGCTTCCGCACGAAGGACATCACGTCGTAGCCACCGAGACCGTCAGGGACTCCGGCCGGTGTTGAGCCGGGCGGCCTGCCGAGTCAGGTAGTCGCGCTCGGCGAGGTTGGGGGCGCGGTGCGCGGCCTCGGCGTAGAACTGTGCCGCGGTCGCGAGGTCGCCGTCGCGTTCGTGGAGGTAGGCAGCCACCGCGGTGTGGCGGGGCAGTGCGTCGTCCAGTGCCGCGAGGGCTGCCAGGCCGGCGCGTGGCCCGTCGGCCTCGCCGACGGCCACCGCGCGGTTGAGCCGGACGACCGGGCTGTCGGTCAGCCGCGCGAGCTCGTCGTACCACTCGACGATCTGCACCCAGTCGGTCTCCTCGGCGGTGGGCGCGTCGGCGTGGAGTGCGGCGATGGCGGCCTGGGCCTGGAACTCGCCCAGCTGGTCGCGGGCCAGCGCCGCCTGCAGGATCTCGACGCCCTCGGCGATCAACGTGGTGTCCCAGCCGCCGCGATCTTGCGCAGCGAGCGGCACCAGGCTGCCGTCCGGCGCGGTCCGGGTGGCGCGCCGAGCGTGATGGAGCAGCATGAGGGCGAGCAGCCCCGCCACCTCCGGGTGGTCGATCGCGGCCGCGAGCTGGCGGGTGAGCCGGATGGCCTCGGCGGCGAGATCGACATCGCCGGAGTAGCCCTCGTTGAAGACCAGGTAGAGGACGCGCAGCACGGTGGCGACGTCGCCGGGCTGGTCGAACCGCACGCCGGAGACGGTGCGCTTGGCGCGGCTGATGCGCTGCGCCATGGTCGCCTCGGGCACCAGGTAGGCCTGGGCGATCTGGCGGGTGGTCAGCCCGCCGACGGCGCGCAGCGTGAGCGCGACCGCGGACGACGGCGTCAGCGACGGGTGGGCGCACAGGAAGTAGAGCTGGAGGGAGTCGTCCACCGCGGGGGCGGACCCGGGCGCCGGCTCCTCGTCGACGACCTCCTCCCGCTTGCGGCGGGAGGTGTCCGACCGGGTCGCGTCCAGGAACTTGCGCCACGCGACGGTGACCAGCCAGCCCTTCGGGTCCCGCGGCGGGTCGGCCGGCCAGACGCGGACCGCTTCGACCAGCGCGTCCTGCACGGCGTCCTCGGCCGCCGCGAAGTCGGCTCCGCGGCGAACGAGTACCCCGAGCACGCTCGGCGTGAGGCTCCGGAGCAGGGCCTCGTCCAGGTGAGAGGTCATTCCGTGATGGCGGGCGGTATGCGGTAGAACGGGCGCAGCTCGAGCCACTCGTGGATCGGCTTCCCACCCGCTCCGGGAGCCGCTGACAGCTCCCCGGCCAGCTCGACGGCGCGTTCGTAGCTGTCGACGTCGATCACCATCCCGCCGGCGATGAGGTCCTTGGTCTCGGCGAACGGGCCGTCGGTGACCGGCGGGCGCCCCTCGCCGTCGTACCGGACGAACGTCCCCTCGGGGGCGAGCTCCAGGCTGTCGACGAACTCGCCGGTCTCCACGAGCCGGTCGGCGAAGTCGCGCATGTACTGCACGTGCGCCGACACCTCCTCCGGCGTCCACTGGTCCATGGGCGCGTCGTTGACCGAAGCCGGAGCACCGCGGTAGTGCTTGAGCAGCAAGTACTTGGCCATCGTGTTCTCTCCTGAGTGCTGGTGTGACCTGTGTACCTCTACCAGCGCGCGGTGACACCGCGGGGACTGCCATCACCCGAACGTGGCACTGAGCTGCCTGCTAAATTGCCGCTGTCAATGTGATGTACGCAGGATGCGATGTACCATTATGCTACGTGGCACCCTGCTAGTGGCGTTTCGCCATCTCGCAACGAGGGGACACACCGATGGCACAGGGCGGCAGCCGTGTGATGCAGCAGCGACGACTCCGGGCAGAGCTTCGGCGGCTGCGGGAGTCGGCCGGTTACACGCAGAAGGCCGCCGCGGCCGAGCTCGAGTGGTCGACGTCGAAGATCATCCGCATCGAGACCGGCGCCACGGGCGTGTCCAGCGCCGACGTCCGGGCGATGCTGCACTTCTACGGCATCACCGACCAGGCCAAGACCGACGACCTCCTCGCGATGACCCGCGCGAAGGAGGACGCGTGGTGGAACGCGTACCGGTCGGCCTACCGCCAGGAGTTCCTGGACTTCCTGGCCTACGAGGACTCCGCGGCGCAGGTCCGTCAGTTCATCTCGTTCGTGGTCCCCGGCCTGCTGCAGACCGAGGAGTACATGCGCGCGGTCTTCACGGAGTACATGAAGAGCGCGGACTGGATCGAACGCGCCGTGCAGGTTCGCATCCGGCGCCAGCAGAGCCTCGCACCGGAACACGGAAAGCAGGCCCGGTTCATCATCGACGAGTCGGCGCTTCAACGGTGGATCGGCGGCCCCGACGTCACCCGCCACCAGTTCGAGCACCTCAGGCGGATGGCCAAGCAGCCAAACATCACCATCCGGGTCGCGCCGTTCTCCCTGGGCATGCATCCGGGGATGCGGGCGTCGTTCACGGTCCTGGACTTCGCCGCCCACGACGAGGACACGATCGTCAGCATCGAGAACCCCGAGAAGGACATGCTCGTCAAGGACGACCCGGACTCGACGAGCAAGTATCTCGAGATCTTCGAGGCGCTCGAGGAGATAGCCACACCGGCGGACGAGATCGACGCCGCACTCGACGCGGTGCTCGACAGGATGCAACTCGACAGGTAGGACGCGGAGGGGGGTTCGGCCGTGCGATGACGTCGCCCACCAGCGAGCACGACGGCGACTGCAGGACCGGCCCGGCACCGGTTCTGCAGGAAGTCCCCCAACCGCGCCCGGCGGACGCGGTGGCCGAGATCGGCCCGCCCACGATCGGGATCGTCACGGCGATTCCCGAGGAGTACGCCGCGATGTGCGCGCTGCTCGACCGGCCGGTCGAGCGCGACGTTCCCGGCGACCCGGCGACGTACGTGCTCGCCTCGGTGCCCAGCAAGTCCGAGGCACGCAACCATCGCGTCGCGCTCACGCTGCTCGGCGCGACGGCCACCGACGCGGCGGCGGACGGGTGCACACACCTGCTGCGCAGCTTCCCCACCGTCGCGCTGGTGCTCATGGTGGGCATCGCGGCCGGGATCCCGAACCCGCGACAACCCGCCCGGCACGTCCGGCTCGGCGACATCGTGGTAGGCACGCGGGACTTCATCGACTACGGGCACATCCGCCGGGTCGCCGACGGCGACCAGCAGCGCCGGCAGTTCCCCCAGCCGTCACCGCGGTTCGTGCGGTGCGCAGACCTGCTGAAGGCCGGCGAGCTCGGCGGGAAGCGCCCGTGGGAACACTGGATCGGGCCGGGCAGGCCGGCGAACCTCGTGCGTTACGCCCGGCCGCCGCACAAGACCGACGTGCTTCGCGACGGTGACGGAAACGCCGTACCCCACCCGAGCCGCCGGCACAGCGAGCATCCGGCCAACGGCATGCCCAAGGTGCACTACGGGTCGATCGGGAGCGCCGACATCTCGTTGCGCGACGCCGTGACACGCGACGAGCTCGCCGCCCGCTACGGGTTCCTCGCGGTCGAGATGGAGGGCGCGGGCATCGGCCGCAGCAGCTTCCAGAACGGCAAGGAATGGTTCGTGGTCCGCGGCATCAGCGACTACGGTGACGGCCACAGCGACGACGCCTGGCGCCGGTATGCCTCCCTGACCGCCGCCGCTTACGTGCGAGCCCTGCTCGCCAAATGCCTGCCGTTCGAGCACACCGCGGTCAGTGGCTGACCATGCGCAGGAATTCCGTCCAGTCGCCGCGCGAGAATGCCAATGTGGCGCCGGAACGGTTCTTCGAGTCGCGAACCAATACGGTCCGATCGAAGCAGGCGATCTCACAACAACCTTCGCTCGCACTGGCGCTGCTCTCCGCCAGACGAGTTCTCGTACCGCCGAGCGTCGGGTTACCGGACGCGTTCGATCTCGCCGTTGTCGAGTGTCGCGGAGACCAGGGCGGTCAGGCCGCCGAGCAGTGAACCGGACGATGTCGTGGCGAGATAGTGGGGCGAGTCGCCGTGTTCGACGTGGAAATCCGTGGTGCTCATCAGATATGGCGAATACAGGACCATCGGGTCCGGCGAATCCAGGTCGACCGCAATTGCGGCGAAGCCGGGAAATGCACGCGACTGATACACGTGCAGGCCGTCGGTGACCGGGCCGTGGCGTTGTTTGAAGCGTCCGAATGCGACGATCGACGAGCGGATCTTGTCCGGCAGGTTCTCGTTGCGGTACCGGGAAAGCGTCGCGGCCGCCTCGCACGCCGGATCGAGCAGGACGGCCCGGTAGGTGCCGCCGCGCGCGAGGAACTCGAGCACCGCGTCCCGGTAGCGGGCCGGGCGCTCCGGCGTCGTCAGGTAGCCGGACGACGTGTGCAGGGCGGTGCCGAGGTCGACCACGTCCGCGTGCGCCGACCGGATCAGCCGCGCCTTCTCCGCCTGGCTCGGGCGTTGCGGTTGCGCGAAGACCGGTGCGCCGCCCTCGAGGCCGGTCTTCGCCAGCCACGCGCGGCGGGCGTCGAGTTCCGAGCCGCTCGGGGTCATCAGGTAGACGTTGCTGCCCTCATGGTCGCCGACGTGCTCGAAGGCGTCCGCGTGGGGGCCGGCCACCTGGTACACAGCCTCGGAGATCGCCAGGCAGTCCGGCGGGGTCAGCTCCTCCAGGTGCGCGGCCAGGTTGATGACCGGCGAGTGGATCGCACCCGACCGGCCGTCGGCGGCGTAGCGGATCGTGCCCTTGTGCACCGCGACCCGCAGGCGCAGCTCTCCCTTCAGCTCGGTGCGGCGCAGCCCGTCGCGAACCTGGCGCAGGTCGACCCGGAGGACGTCGCGCGCCGCGGTGAGCGCGACGTCGCGGGCGACGCTCTCGTTCTCGTCGTGGACGGCGAGCATCCCGCCGTCACCGCGCCACGACCACAGCTCGGCGCGGGCGCAGCGCAGCTTCGACGACACCCGGCGTACCCGCGCCACGGCCCGCTCGCGCAGCTGGTCGAAGGCGTGCGCGGCCCGGTCGAGGGGGTTGTGCCGCACGATGCTCGAGTACCCCGACGCGTCGACCACGATCAGGTAGACGTTGTCGTAGGTGTGCCCCGCTCGGAACGCGTCCTCGGCGGTCGGCACGCACCTACTGTAAGCAGAACTCGTTGCCCTCCGGGTCCTGCATGACCATCCACCGGCCGCCGGGCACGTTGTACTCCTTGACGACGGTCGCGCCCGCCGGGACGACCTTGTCGACGTAGGCCAGCACCCGCTGCCACCGCTCGTCGGAGTCGGTGACGCCGGCGCTCACGTGCAGGTCGAGGTGCACGCGGTTCTTCACCGTCTTGCCCTCGGGGACCTTCTGGAACAGCAGCCGCGGCTTGGTCCGGGACGGCTCGATCACCGCCGCGAGGTCGTGCCATCGCTCGCGCGGGATGCCGACCTTCTCGGCGAACTCGTACCACGTGTCGAAGCCCGCCGGCGGCGGCTCCAGCACGTAGTCGAGCGCGACCGCCCAGAAGGCGGCGAGCTTGTCCGGATCGATTGCGTCGAAGGTGACCTGGATGTTGACTGGCATGGTCGGGGACGCTACGACAGACCACCGACAAAAACGGAGGCCGCCATGCCTCGTCCCGTGCACTTCGAGATCCACGCGTCCGACCCGCCACGCGTCGCCGCGTTCTACGAGCAGGTGTTCGGCTGGAAGATCGAGCAGTGGGGCGAGGTCCCCTACTGGCTCGTCACCACTGGCGACACGCAGCCCGGCATCGACGGCGGCATCGTGCAGCGGCCGGGACCGCCGCCCGCCGCCGACGCGGCGGTGAGCTCCTTCGTCATCACCGTCGACGTCTCCGACCTCGACGCCACGGTCGCCACGGTGACCGGCGCCGACGGCTCCATCGCGCTCCCGAAGCACGCCGTGCCGGGCGTCGGCTGGCTCGCCTACTTCAAGGACCCGGACGGCAACGTGTTCGGCGCCATGCAGCCCGACGACCAGGCCACGTAGCGGTCAGTGCCGGGTCCGGCGGCTGCGCAGGTAGTCGCCGACCACGGCGGCGCCGAGGCCGTCGAGGTCCGGGTGCCACCACCCGGCCGCCGCTGCGGCGGGCGATCAGGTCGACGAACGCGGCCAGGCGCGGGTCCTCACCCAGCATGAACACCGTGACCGACGCGCCCAGCCTCGCCAGCGCGTCCACCTCGGCCAGTCTTGCGCAGGGTCCGCGGCCAGCGGCGGGTAGGAGAACACCGCCTCGCCGTCCGGTTCCAGGTGCGCGGTCGGCTCGCCGTCGGTCACCACCAGCACCACCGGCTGCGCGTCCGGAGTGCCGGCGCAGGTGCCGCCCGGCCAGCAGCAGCGCGTGGTGCAGGTTGGTGCCCTGCTCCCACACGCCCTCCAGCCCGACCAGCTCCGCGAGCTCCACCGGCCTCGCGTGCCGGCCGAACGTGATCAGCTGCAGCGCGTCGTTGCGGAACCGGGTGGTGATCAGCTGGTGCAGCGCGAGCGCGGTCCGCTTCATCGGCACCCAGCGGCCGTCCTGCACCATCGACCACGAGGTGTCCACGCACAGCGCCACCGCGGCCCGGGCCCGCTGCTCGGTCTCGGCGACCTCGACGTCGGCCACGTCCAGCGAGACCGAGCCACCGGTCGACGCCGTGCGCAGCACCGCGTTGCGGACCGTCCGCGAGACGTCCCACGGCTCGGTGTCGCCGAACTGCCACGGCCGGGTGGAGCCGGTCGGCTCACCGGCCGCGCCGGCGTTGCGCGTGTCGCGCTGCCCCTGCCGCCGCGCGGCGTTGACGACGTCGCGCAGCGCCGTCTCGCCCAGCCGCCGCAGCGCCTTGGGCGACAGCCGCAGCGAGCCGTCCGGCGCGCGCTCCAGCAGACCCTGCTCGCGCAGCTCCCGCTCCAGCTCGGACAGCCGCCGCGCGTCGACGGCCGCGTCCTCGCCGAGCTGGCGCTCCAGCGCCTCGAGGTCGATGTCCTCCAGCCGCGCCCCGGGGTAGGACTGCGCGAGCTGCTCGGCCAGCGCGTCCAGCTCGGCGAGGTCGGCCATCGCCTGCGCGCCCTCGCCCAGGCCGAGCGGCTGGTTGCCGCGGAACCGCGCCGAGCCGGTCCAGTCCTCCCCCGGCCGCAGCGCCCGCAGGTTCGCGTCCAGCGACGCGACCTGCTCGACCAGCCGCGGGTCGCCGAACGCGCCCGCCATCAGCTCGGCCAGCTCCGCGCGCTGCTCGGCGGACATCGAGTTCATCATCCGCTGCGCCGCCGCCGCACGGGCGGCCAGCGCGTCGATCAGCTCCTCGGTGTTGCGCCGGGTTCTCCGGGAAGAACTCGCCGTGCTGGCGCATGAAGTCCTGGAACTGCGACGTGGTGTCCTCGCCGCGCAGGTGCGACAGCAGCAGGTCGTTGAGGTCGGCCATCATCTGCCGGATGCGCTCGCTGTCCTCCGGCCGCATGTTCTCCAGCGCCTGCTTCATCCCCTGGAACCGGGACTCCATCAGCTCCTGGCCGAGCAGGTCGTGGATCTTGCGGTACGCCTCGCGCGCCTCGTCCGACCGCCAGTCGTACTCCGCCAGCTCGCGGACCGCGGCCGCGGTGCCCGACGGCAGCGCGTCGAGCTGCGCCTCGCGGAACCGGGCGTCGTCGGACGGGTCCGGGAACAGCGCGGACTTCTCCGCCCGCAGCGCCTCGTCCAGCAGCTCGCGCACCTGCTGCAGCGTGCCGTCGAGGTTGTGCCGGCGCTGGATCTGCGAACGCCGCTGCCACAGCCGGCGGGTCAGGTCGTCCAGGCCCGAGGAGTTCCGCGTGCCGCGGCGCAGCAGCTCCTCCAGCGCCGAGCGCGGCGAGCGGCCGTCCATGACGTCCTGGCCGATCGCGTCGAGCGCGTCCCGCAGGTCCACCGGCGGCGCCAGCGGGTCCGGCCCCTCGTGCCACGGGCCGTACTCGAAACGGTCCGTCACGATGCCGCCTCCGCGGAGAAGATTACGTCGGCGGGGCTGGTCACGGCCCGTACACCGTCATCCCGCCGTTGTCCTCGGAGTCCTTGGCCAGCCGGCGCGCGAGGTACAGCGACTCCAGCGCGAGCTCGACCGCGGCGGCGATCCGGCCCGGCGGGTCGCTCGGCCCGACGTCCAGCCGCGCGGCGACCTCGTGCAGCACCGGCAGCTCCGGCAGCGCACCCAGCACCTCGCTGCCCGGCACCCGCTCGCCGGTGGCCACCAGGTGCCCGTCGACCACGACGTCGACCAGCGGGCGCAGGTCCAGGCCGGCGAAGTGCGCCTTGGCCGTCTCCGCGACCGCCCGGCGCAGCAGGTGGGTGAGGTGCTCGGTCTCCCGGCCCTCCTCGCCCGACTCGAACTCCAGCTTGCCGCGCAGCACGGCCGGCACGGACTCGAGGTCGATCGGCCGGGCGATCGGCGGGTCCTCGCCGATGAGCGCCGAGCGGCGCAGCGCCGCGGCCGACACGGTCTCCGCGGCGGCCACCGCGAACCGCGCGGACACCCCGGAGCGCTGGTCGATGGCCGAGGACTCGCGCAGGTTGCGGACGAACCGCGCCAGCACCTCCAGCAGCGGCTCGCCGACCTCGGCGACCAGGTCGGCCTCCTGCTGGATCACCTCGATCTCGGCGGCCACGGTCAGCGGGTAGTGCGTGAGGACCTCGGCGCCGAACCGGTCCTTGAGCGGGGTGATGATCCGCCCGCGGTTGGTGTAGTCCTCGGGGTTGGAGGTGGCCACCAGCAGCACGTCGAGCGGCAGGCGCAGCGTGTAGCCGCGGACCTGGATGTCCCGCTCCTCCATGACGTTCAGCAGCGCCACCTGGATGCGCTCGGCGAGGTCGGGCAGCTCGTTGATCGCCACGATGCCGCGGTGCGCGCGCGGCACGAGTCCGAAGTGGATGGTCTCGGGGTCGCCCAGCGTGCGGCCGGCGGCGACCTTCACCGGGTCGACGTCGCCGATCAGGTCACCGACCGAGGTGTCCGGTGTGGCCAGCTTCTCCGCGTACCGCTCGGAGCGGTGCCGCCACGCCACCGGCAGGTCGTCGCCGAGCTCCTCGGCGCGCCGCAGCGACTCCGGCGTGATCGGGTCGAGCGGGTGCTCGCCGAGCTCGGCGCCCGCGATCACCGGCGTCCACTCGTCCAGCAGGCCGATGATCGTGCGCAGCAGCCTGGTCTTGCCCTGCCCGCGCTCGCCGAGCAGCACGACGTCGTGCCCGGCCAGCAGCGCCCGCTCCAGCTGCGGCAGCACGGTCCGGTCGAAGCCGACGATGCCCGGCCACGCGGTGCGCCCCTCGCGCAGCGCGGCGAGCAGGTTCTCCCGAATCTCGGTCTTCACACCGCGCGGGCGGTACTCCGCCGCGCGCAGCTCCCCCGCGGTTCGCGGGAGTCCCTCTGGTGGCTTCACCTGTCCTGTCACCTTCCCGACGCTACGCACGATTCGGCCGACGGTCGACGTGGAGCGGCTCCAGCTACTCGTGGTGCGCCTGGGCCGGGTCGCCGTGCCGCAGCTCCTTGCGGTCCTCGGCGAACCTCAGCATCTCGGCGATGTTGAGGGCGACCAGTACCGCGGCGAGGATCCCGAGGCTGGCCAGCGCCGGCAGTTTCGCCACGAGCGGAACCACCGCCACGAGCACGCCGGCCGCGACCAGCCGGAAGATCTTCACGTTGCGGTAGCACCGGTAGGAGAACGCGACGTGCGCGAGCAGGTAGATCGCGACGCCGCCGTACAGCGCCCACAGCGGCACGCCCTTGAGCGGGTCGGACAGCGTGTGGTGCTCGGTGTCGCCGACGTACTCGAGCACCTTCTTCAGGCCGAGCGCGAGCAGCACGACGCCGCCCAGCATCGGCAGGTGCAGGTAGGTGAACGCGGTCCGGGCCATCGAGACCCGGTGCTCGCCGCGGGCCTTGGCCAGCGCGTGCTCGCCGAGCAGCGCCGATGTGTCGAAGTAGACCCACCACAGGCTCGCCGACACCGACAGCCCGAGCGTCGCCGCGACGATGATCGGCCAGGAGATCGGCAGCGCGGTCACGCCGACGCCGATGGCCACGATCGACTCGCCCAGCGCGATGAGGATGATCAGCCCGTGCCGCTCGGCGAAGTGGCCAGCCGAGTTCAGCCGCCAGCCGCGCGCGCCGATGACCAGCGTGCCGCCGTAGTCGGCCACCACCGCGGCGCCCCAGAGCAGCAGCTGCGCGTCGCCGGAGGTGTTCGCGGCGAGCAGGAGGAACACCGTGCCGCCGGCCATCGTCGGCGCGAACCTCGCGACCTGGCGGTGCAGTCCGGCGTCGTCGCCGCTGATGATCCAGAACAGCACCAGGTGGGCGAGGCGCAGCACGAGGTAGCCGAGCGCGAACACCGTGGGCCCGGACAGCCCACCCGGAAGGTCCACGAAGGACTCCGGGATGGCCAGTGCCAGCAGGAACATCGAGGCCATCGCGAGCAGCATGGTGACCCGCGCCCAGCCCTCGTCCGCCTTGACCACATTGGACAGCCAGGAGTACCCGACCCAGCACCACCAGACCACGGCGATCAGCAGCACGCCGCGCAGCAGACCGTGGGCGGAGACGTCGTGCGCCATCAGCGCGGTGATCTGGGTCAGTGCGAACACGAACACCAGATCGAAGAAAAGCTCTAGGGTCGTGGCGGAGCTCGCTTCCCGTACCCGTTCGATCCGGACCCGTGCGGGATGTGTCATGCGCCTAGTTTTGCTCAACGAACGCGGTGGTGGGAGGGCGACACGGGATGTCGGACGAGCAGCTCGAACTGCGCTGGGACCCCCGGCCCGGCGACTGGGGCGACGCGCTGCGCGCCGTCACGCCGATCTACCGGTGGTCGCCGTGGTTCGCCACCGCGCTCGCGACGTTCGGCGCCGTGCTGGTCGTACTCGGCATGCCGCTGCCCGGGATCTTCGGGATCGTCTGCGCGCTGGTCATCGGCATACTGCCGATGATCGACGTGTACTCCGCGTTCCGCCGCAACCCGGTGGCCGCACAGACCGTCACCGCGACCGCCGACGACGCCTCGATGCGGATGATGACGGTCGACGGCACCGCGTACACCGACCTGCACTGGTCGACGCTGGGCGGCTGGCTGGAGACCAACCGCAGCTTCGTGCTGCGCACCGACAAGGCGGCCACGCTGCTGCCGGTGCCCAACCGCGCGTTCGGCGCCCAGGAGGAGCGCCGCCGGTTCCGCGAGCTGCTGGAACGCCAGGTCGGGCCCGAGAAGCGCTGAGCTACCAGGGGCGTCCGGCCGATCTCGTGGGGGCCACCCCGAACGGGTGACGGCCGTGATCGCGTAATCTGCGTTCGTGTCATCCCCCAGCGCGACAATGGCGGTGTGGACTTCGGCCTGGCTCAGCGGGGCCGCCGCCGCCGACGATGTGCTCGATGCCCTGCAGGACTGGGCCGAGCTGCACGAGGTGGTCGCCGCGGACGAGAATCTTGCGGCCGCCCTGGAGATCCCGGTGCGAGGCGAACCCGGCGGCGCACCCGCCGCGTTCCTCGCCGCACTGCGCCGCGCGGGCGTCGAGAACGGGCGGCTGGTCATGCCGGTGCCCGGCGACGTCCGCGGTCTCGGCGGCGCGAGCATGTTCGCCACCGAGGCGTTGCGGGCCGGTGAGTCGGTCATCCTGAACAACCTGGGTGTCGTGCCCGAGCGGATCGGCAACGCCGCCGAGGGCGGCATCGTGCGCTGGACCGTCTTCGAGGTCGCGCACACCGCCCCGCCGCCGGTCGTGCCGCTGGGTGAGGCGGAGCACGAGCTGACCGGCGCCATGCGGGTCGCCGCGGGCATGCTGATCGAGCTGGGCGTGGCCAAGCAGCGTGACGGCGTGCGCGAGGAGCTGCAGGCCAGGGTGGCCGAGCGGACGAAGTCGAGCTGGCCGGCCGGCATGCCGCAGCGGGCGCTGCGCGTGCTGCAGCGGGCGGCGGAGGTCTCCGCGATCCTGGAGCTGGCCATGGAGGACGAGCCTGGTGGCGCACTATCCGCGTCCGCCGCGCTGAAGCGGGCCGAGGCGCTGCGCCCGCTGTTCTCCGCAGTGCGCACGGCGCGTTGCGCGGCGGTCGCCGAGGCCGTTCGTGCGCTGTCCGACCACGCGGGGCGGCTCTAGGCCCTAGTCTCCTGGGCGTGCTGATCGAGAAGCGGTTGCACGCGGGGATCCGCGACGGCACCGTCACCGTGATGTTCCGGCGGTGGCGGCGGCGACAGGTCACGGCCGGCAACGTCTACCGGACGGCGGCCGGGCGGATCATCGTCGAGTCCGTCAACGAGGTGTCGCCCGCACGGATCCGGCACGCGGACGCGGTGGCGGCCGGGTACCGCTCGGTGGCCGAGGCGGTCGCCGACCTGCGCGGCGACGAGTCCGACCCGGTGTACCTGCTGCGGCTGCGCTACGCCGAGGAGCCGGACCCGCGCGAGGTCCTGGCGAACGACACCGAACTGTCCACTTCGGACGTCGAGGAGATCTCCCGGCGGCTGGCCCGGCTCGACCGGACGGCCACCCGCGGCCCGTGGACCGAGGAGACCCTCGACGTCATCCGGCGGCGGCCCGCGATCCGCGCCGTCGACCTCGCGGAAGAGGTCGGCCGCGAGATGCTCTCGTTCAAAATGGACGTTCGCAAGCTCAAGAACCTGGGCCTGACGGTCAGCCTGGAGAAGGGGTACCGCCTGTCCCCCCGTGGCGAGGCCTACCTGCGCCTGCGCTGAGGCTCGCAGCACAACGGCGCGCACGGCGCGCCGTTGACCGTGCAGCCCGCCGCCGGGAAGTCCGACAGCTTCCGGGCCGGCGCGCCGTCGAGGTGCTCACGCACCAGCTCCACCACCAGCTCGGCGAACCGCGGGTCACCGCTGGGCGCCGCGGCGCGCGCGAAGCCCATCCCGTGGTCCGCGGCCCGCTGTGCCGCCTCGGTGTCGAGGTCCCACACGACCTCCAGGTGGTCGCTCACGAACCCCACCGGGCACACGACGACCGCCGGCACCCCCTTGCCCGCCAGCACGTCCAGGTGGCCGAGGATGTCCGGCTCCAGCCACGGCACCTGCGGCGGTCCGGACCGCGACTGCCACACGACGTCGTAGCCGGAGACACCGGCCGCCGCGGCCACCAGGCGCGCGGCCTCGGCGACCTGCCGGGAGTACCGCGCCCCGCCCTCCTCGGGCGGCCCGGACGCGGCGTCGGCCGACAACGGCACCGAGTGCGCGGTGAACACCAGCCGGTGCTCGCCCACTCTGGCCGCGGCCGTGCGCACCGCGTCCGCAAACGCGGCCACGAACAGCGGATGGTCGAAGAAGTGCCGCAGCTTCACCAGTTCCGGGGCGTCCGCCCCGGCCGCCGCGCGCGCCCGCTCGATGTCCTCGTCGTACTGGCGGCAGGCCGAGTAGCCGCCGTAGGCGCTCGTGGGGAACACCAGCGCGCGGCGCACCCCGTCCGCGGCCATCCGCGCCACGGCGTCCTCGGCCAGCGGGTGCCAGTTGCGGTTGCCGAAGTACACCGGCAGGTCGATCCCCGCGCGCACCAGCGCGTCGGTGACCGCGGCGATCGCCGACCGGTTCAGCTCGTTGATCGGCGACACCCCGCCGAAGGACTGGTAGTGCTCCTCGACCTCGTCCAGCCGCTCGGGCGGCACGCCGCGGCCCCGGGTCACGTTCTCCAGGAACGGCCGGACGTCGGCGGGCTTGTCCGGCCCGCCGAACGACAGCCAGAGCAGAGCGTCCACTACTGGCCGGTCGCGTGCACGCCGCCGTCGACCATGATCATCGAGCCGGTGGTGGAGGGCAGCCAGTCGGACAGCATCGCGCAGATGGTCTTCGCCACCGGCGTCGCGTCCTCGGCGTCCCAACCCAGCGGCGCGCGGTCGTCCCAGCCGCCCTCCAGCTCGCCGAAGCCCGGGATCGACTTGGCGGCCATCGTCTTCAGCGGGCCCGCGGAGACCAGGTTCACCCGGATCCCCTTGGCCCCGAGGTCGCGGGCCAGGTACCGGTTCACCGACTCCAGCGCGGCCTTCGCCACGCCCATCCAGTTGTAGGCCGGCCACGCCACCCGCGCGTCGAAGTCCATGCCGACGACCGACGAGCCACGCCCGAGCAGCGGCAGCAGCGCCACGGCCAGCGACTTGAACGAGTACGCCGACACCTCCAGCGCCACCGAGACGTCCTCGCGCGGCGCGTCCAGGAACGGCGCGCCCAGGCAGGTCTGGGGCGCGAAGCCGATCGCGTGGAGCACGCCGTCCAGCCCGTCCACGTGCTCGCGGACGCGGTCGGCCAGCGTGTCCAGCTGTTCCTGGTTCTGCACGTCCAGCTCGATCACCGGCGGCGGCTGCGGCAGGCGCTTGGCGATCCGCTCGACCAGACTCATGCGACCGAAGCCGGTCAGCACCACGGTCGCGCCTTCCTCCTGCGCGACCTTCGCCGCATGAAACGCGATCGACGCGTCGGTGATCACACCGGTGATGAGCAGGCGCTTGCCCTCGAGCAGACCGGACACGAGCGTCCCTCCTGATTGGTGAGTGGAGGGGCCCAGTCTGTCAGTAGTTCGCTCAGTGGCCCATGCCGAGCCCGCCATCGACCGGCAGCACCGCGCCGGTGATGTAGCCGGCCACGTCGGACGCGAGGAACGTCACCGCCGCGGCGACCTCGTCGGTGCCGCCGTAGCGGCCGGCCGGCACCTGGGCGAGGATCATCTTCCGCCGCTCGTCGGACACCGCGTCGGTCATCTCGGTGCTGATGAACCCGGGTGTGATCACGTTCGCGGTGATGTTGCGGTTGCCCATCTCCCGCACGATCGAGCGGGAGACGCCGATCAGGCCGGCCTTGCTGGCCGCGTAGTTGACCTGCCCCGGGCCGCCGGTCATGCCGACCACCGAGGAGATGAAGATCATCCGGCCCCAGCGTGCCTTCAACATGCCCCGGCAGGCGCGCTTCGCGACCCGGTACGCGCCGGTCAGGTTGGCGTCGAGCACGCGGGTGAACTGGTCCTCCGACATCCGCATGAGCAGCGTGTCGTCGGTGATCCCGGCGTTGGACACCAGCACCTCGACCGGCCCCTGTGCGTCCTCGACCTCCTTGAACGCGGCGTCGACCTGGCCCGCGTCGGTCACGTCGCAGCGCACGCCGAACAGGCTCTCCGGCGGCGGCTTGCCGCGGTAGGTGACCGCGACCTTGTCCCCGTTTTCCTCGAAGGCCCGGGCGATCGCCAGCCCGATACCTCGATTACCCCCCGTAATCAACACAGAACGTCCCACGCGTACTCCTCGGCTGCCCCAAAGCTTGCGAACGCAAGGATATTCGTTCCGGCGCGACGGCCCGCGCCGGACTCCACCGTGGCGTCAGTATATCGCTATCACAACAAACACCCAATATCGGACATTTCGGCTCAGTTACGGCAGTCTCTGGCCGATGACCAGCGCACTGCCCGCGGCGATCAGGGCCGCCAGTGTGCCGAGCATCAGCCAGGGTCTGCTGGCGTCCGCGTCCTTGGTCTCGTAGCCGATCTGCTCACCGAGCGTGTCGTACACCTTGTGCAACTGGTCGGCCGACGCCGCCTTGTAGAACTCGCCGTCGGACAGCCGGGCGATCTCGCGCATCGACTCGTCGTCGACCGGCACCGGCTGGGTCTTGCCGTCGATCGACACCTGACCGCTCTCCGTGCCGAACGAGATCGTCGACACCGGGATCTTCTCGTCGGCCGCGGCGCGGGCGGCGGTGAACGCCCCGCGCGGGTCGTTGCCGTCGTCGGTCGGGATCGTTTGCTTGCCGTCGGTCATCAGCACGATCCGGGCCGGCGGCGCGCCCTCCACGCCGCTGACGACCTGCGCGAAGCCCTCGATCGCCTGCAGCGCGGCGAAGATCGCCTCACCGGTCGCGGTCGACTCGGCCAGGCGCAGGTTGTCGATCGCGTTCGACACGCCCTCCCGGTCGGTCGTCGGCGAGACCAGCACGGTCGCGGTCCCCGCGAACGCGATCAGGCCGAGGTTGACGCCCTGCGTCAGGCCCGTGACGAAGTCCTTCGCGGCGTCCTGCGCGGCCCGCAGCCGGGTCGGCCGGACGTCGGTCGCCTCCATCGACAGCGACACGTCGATCACCAGCATCACGGTCGCCCGGTTGCGCGGCACCCGCTGCTCGGCGGTCGGCCCGGCCATCGCGGTGGTCAGCAGCATCAACGCGATCACCAGCACGATCGCCGGCACGTGCCGGATCCAGCCCTGCCGGCGCGGCACGACCCGCTCCAGCAGCGCCAGGTTCGTGAAGCGCATGGTGCGCTTGTGCCGCATCCGCTGCACCACCACGTACCCGGCGCCGATCGCCGCCACCAGGACCAGCAGCAGGAACCACCAGGGTGCGGTGAAGTTGCGGAAGCTCAGGTTGAACATCAGGCCACCCCTCCCCCCGACCAGCGCCGCTTGCGGGCGACGACGAAACGGACGGTGTCGGCGATCCAGTCCGAGTCCGTGCGCAGGATCAGGTGCCCACCACCGGCGCGGCGCACGGCGGCCGCGACGATCGCCTGGTGCTCGGCCGCCGCCGCGGCGAACTCCTTGCGCAGCAAGGCGGACGCGTGCACCTCGCGTTGCCGGCCGGACTCCGGGTCGGCGAGCACGACCGTGCCGACCTCCGGCAGGTCGACGTCGCGCGGGTCGAGCACCTCGACCGCGAGCAGGTCGTGCCGGGTGGACAGGGCACGCAGCGGGCGCTGCCACTCCAGGTCGCCGAGGAAGTCGGAGATCACCACGGCGAGCCCGCGCCGGCGCGGCGGGCGGCGCAGCTGCTCGATGGCGTCGCGGAGGTCGCCGCGGACGCCCTCCGGCGGGCGGGGCATCTCGGCGACCTTGCGGATCAGGCCGCGGGCGTGCGCGAGGCCGCCGCGCGCGGGGATCCGGGTCGTCTTCTCCCCGGTGGCGATGATCGCGCCGAGCCGGTTCCCGCCGCCGCCGGTCAGGTGCGCGACCGCCGCGGTGGCGGCCACCACCAGGTCGCGCTTCTCGCACGCGGCGGTGCCGAAGAACAGGCTGCCGGACAGGTCGACGACGAGCCACGTCTCGAGCTCGCGGTCGGCGACCGTCTCCCGGATGTGCGGCACCGTGGTCCGCGCGGTGACCGCCCAGTCCATCCGCCGCACGTCGTCGCCGGGCTGGTAGGCGCGGGCCTCGCCGGGTTCGCTGCCGGGCCCCGGGACGAGACCCAGGTGGTTGCCCTGCAGCAGACCGTCCAGGCGGCGGCGTACGTCGAGCTCGAGCAGCCGCAGCCCGTGCTCCATCCGCTCGCCCTGCATGATCGGCGGTGCCCACGGCGGGCGGTCGCGGCTCTTGCGCTTGTCCTTCACGGCCTCCCGGCCACCCCGACCGGTGGCGGCTGGACACCGCCGGACTGGGGCCGCGCGGAGACCTGCGGCAGCGGCACGGTCTGCAGCACCCGCGAGATGATGTGGTCGAGCGGGACGCCGTCGGCGAGCGCGTCGTAGGACAGCACGAGCCGGTGGCGCAGCACGTCCGGCACGACGTCCACCACGTCCTGCGGCAGCACGTAGTCGCGGCCGCGGATCAGCGCGAGCGCCCGCGAGGCGGCGACGATGCCGAGGCTGGCACGCGGCGAGGCGCCGTAGGCGACCCAGCCGGCGACGTCGTTGAGGCCGTGTTCGAGCGGTGTCCGGGTGGCCAGCACGACGCGGACCGTGTAGTCGACGAGCGCGTGGTGCACGAAGACCTGCGAGGCGACGCCCTGCAGGCGGACCAGCTCGGTGGGGCTCAGCACCTGCTGCGGCTCCGGCGGCGTCACGCCCATCCGGTAGACGATCTCCCGCTCCTCCTCGGCCGTCGGGTAGTCCACGACGATCTTGAAGAGGAAGCGGTCGCGCTGCGCCTCGGGCAGCGGATAGACGCCCTCGTTCTCGATCGGGTTCTGCGTGGCGAGGACGAGGAAGGGATCGGGCATCGGGAAGGTCTGGCCGCCGATGGAGACGTGCCGCTCGGCCATGATCTCGAGCATGGCGGACTGCACCTTGGCGGGCGCGCGGTTGATCTCGTCGGCGAGCACGAAGTTGGCCACCACCGGGCCCAGCTCGACGTCGAACTTCTCGCTGCTCTGCCGGTAGATGCGGGTACCGAGGATGTCGGCCGGCACGAGGTCCGGCGTGAACTGCACGCGGGTGAACGACCCGCCGACGACCTTGGCGAAGGTCTCGACGGCGAGCGTCTTGGCCACGCCGGGCACGCCCTCGAGGAGCAGATGCCCCTTGGACAACAGGCCGACGAGCATCCGCTCCACGAGCCGGTCCTGCCCCACGATGACCCGTTTGACCTCGAACACGGTGCGCTCGAGCAGCTGTGCGTCGCGGGCGGGCGTGCTGGCTTCGGCCCCGGATCCGTTCACCGACTCAGCCGGCTCGGTCACTACCAACCTCCTTGTGCAGCGTCAGGTTTCCCCAAGAGATAGCGAACCCGATGTCCGGTGTGACCACTGTGAGCTGTCCCGGGTCAGACGCGCTGCAGGTCGGTGCGCATCGCGTCCCGGGTCGTGTCGAGCGCACTCTTCACCTGCTTGGCGGTGGGCGCCCATTCGGCATCGCCGACGCTCTTGCCCTCGGCCACGAGGTCGCGCAGTCCGCGAACGGTGCGGAAGTAGGCCAGCGCGGGCTCGGTCACGTCGGACGACGCGACCAGCTCGAGGTGCTGGCGCGGCTCGTAGCACGGCGCGAACACCTGGCGCGCGGTCTCGTCGAGCTCGGTGCCGGTCACGCCGGGCTGCTTGGACAGCGCGAGCAACTCGCTGCGCGCCTTCGCGAGTGCCGCGATGAAGGCCATGTACATCTCGCGCCGGGTCCGCCGCCACTCCGCCGCCATGTCGTGGCGGTCCTTGCGCGCCTGCACCGCGAGCGAGGTACTCATGGCGATGGCGGCACCGAGCAGCGTGCCGAGCAGGGTCGTCCGCTCCACGCGCGGAAGCCTATGGGCGGCTAGAGCAACCGGGTCGCGTAGGGGACGATGCCGCCGTACCGGACGGACGCTATGCGGACGTGCGAGCCCGAGTACGGCGCCTCCACCATCTGCCCGTTCCCGATGTAGAGCGCCACGTGGTGGATGCGGCCGCCGCTCGCCCAGAACAGCATGTCCCCCGGCGCCTTCTGGCTCAGCGGCACCTGCCGGCCGGCCTGCGCCTGGTAGCCGCTGTAGTGCGGCAGCCGGTACCCGGCCGCGGCGAAGGCGTAGATCATCAGCCCGGAACAGTCGAAACCGATCTTGTTGTAGTCGCCGTACAGGTCCGCGATGCCGCCGTCGCGGATGCCGCGGGTCGGCCCGTAGGCGTTGCCACCGCCCCACGCGTACGGCATGCCCAGCTGGGACAGCGCCCGGTTGATGACCGACCGCGCCGAGCCGCCCGACGGCAGCGCGACCGGCCCGCCACCGCCACCGCCGCCACCCCCGCCGCTGGCCTGCTGCGCGTTCAGCGCGTCCTCGCGCCGCTTCGCCGCGAGCCAGGAGTCGTACCGCTGCCGCTGGTTCTGCAGGCCGTTGACCGCCGACTGCGCCGCGATCAGCTGCGACTCCGCCGCCGACTTCTGCGACTGCACCCGCTTCGCCGCCGCGACGCCGTCGAGCTGGGCCTGCTGGGCCGCCGCGGTGGCCGCGTCCGCCGCCACCTTCGCTGCCTGGGCCTGGTCCTCCTTCTGGTTGGCCAGGGCCAGCGCCGCGCGCGCGGCCGAGTCCTTGTTCGCCTTGTCGGTGCGCGCGACCTCCATGCCGTCGAGCGCGTCGAGCTGGCTGTCGCTGACCGCGTTCAGCATCTCGGCCCGGTCCAGCAGGTCCTCGGGCGACTTCGCGCCGATGTAGGCCGACATCGAGCCGATCGTGCTGCCCTGCTTGTAGCTGCCGGCGGCGAACTCGTCGAGGTCCTTGCGCGCGTCGGCGATCGACTTGGCCGCGCGGCCGGCCGCGGCCTTCGCCGCGTTCGCGTCCGTCTTGGCCTGCCGCGCCGCGTCCTGCGCGGTCTGCAGGTCGACCAGCGCCTTGTTCGCGTCCTCCATCTTGAGCTCGACGTCGGACTGCAGCTGGACGAGCTGCGCCTCGGCCTGCGTCACCTGGTTGGTCAGCCGGCCGACCCGCGTGGCCTGCGCGTTCGCCTTGGCCTTGCCGCCGGCGATCTGGTCGTCGCTGGGGTTGGGCGGGGGTGGCGGGGCGGCCACCGCCGTACCCGCGCCGAGGCTGACGACGAGCACGAGGCTGGCGATGACCACGCGCAACCCGGCGCCAAGCCGTCTCGGCACTGCTCCCACGCGGCCACTGTGCCACTTCTGCCTCGTTATACACCAGCCGCAACACCAGAAACTTGGTCCCCGTACACAACATTCACCCCTACGAACACGAGAGCTCCACGCAGAGTGGCCACCCGGGCCCGTGAGCTGCGGCGACTCACGACCTGTAACCATGACCGCGTGCCGACCAGAACCCGTACGCCGACCCGGCTCGGGATCGGCGGGGCCTGCCTCGCCGCCGCCGGCCTCGCACTCGTCGCCACCGGCACGTTCCTGCCGTGGGTCGTCTCCGGCTCGGTGCTGCGCGACAGCTACCAGTCGATCAGCGTGATCCGCGCGATCAAGGTGCTGGACGGCAACCCACTCGAGCTGGTACTCGACGCGTGGACGATGATCATCCCGGCGATAACGCTGTGTGTTGCCGGATACGCGTTCGGATTTCGCCGCACGGCCGCAACGATTTCGACCATCCTGGCGATAATCTGCGGAACCGTTGCTGGTGCGGCAAGCGTCGTAGGCGGTGACGAGGACGTCGGCCTCGGCATCGCCGGAACGGGTCCGATCACCATGTTGACCGGGGCTGTACTCACCGTGATCGGTGTCGTAGGCATCTTCGCCGGGCAGCGCAGACGCGCGACCGGAGACGTAGGAGGGGAACCGTGACCTATCCAGGCTCAGGCGGGCCTTGGCAGCCCAACGATCCGAACCAGCCGGGGAGCGGTCCGTTCCCAGCGCAGCCCCCGCAGGGTGGCTACCCGCAGCAGGGTTACCCGCAGCAGGGCGGCTACCCCCAGCAGGGCTATCCGCAGCAGCAGGGTGGTTACCCGCAGGAGAGCTACCCGCAGCAGGGTGGTTACCAGCAGCCGGGCTACCAGACCGGTCCGCAGCCGACCCAGCAGCAGCCGGGCTACCCGCAGCCGACGATGGGCTACGGCCAGCCCAACTACGGCGGCCTCGGCACGCCGCCGCCGAAGAAGAGCCGCCGGGGCCCGATCATCGGGGCCATCGCGGCCGTGCTCGTCGTCGCGGTCGGGGTCGCCGCGACGATCTTCGTGCTCAACCGCAGCAGCACCGACGACGCCGGCAAGGCGAACCCGACCGAGGCGGCGACGAACCTCGTCAACAGCCTGAGCCAGGGTGACGTGCTCGGCGTCCTGGAGAGCCTGACGCCCGCGGAGTCCTCCCTGCTCGTCGACTTCAACGCGAAGTCGACCGACCGGCTCAAGGAGCTGAAGGTCTACAAGGAGGACGCCGACCCGAACAAGCTGCACGGCGCGTCGGTCGAGGCGAAGAACCTCAAGTACGACGAGAAGGGCGCGGAGAAGGTCAACGACCACCTGACCATCACCAAGCTCGTCGGCGGCACGGTGTCACTGCACGCCGACGTCAAGGAGCTGCCGCTGACCGACGAGTTCATGCAGGCCGCGTTCCCCGACGGCGTGAACTCGGAGGCGACCGACGAGCAGGTCGACATCGCGAAGGTCGTCCGCGAGACCGGCCAGCCGATCCGCATCGCCACGGTGAACCAGGACGGCAAGTGGTACCCGAGCCTGTTCTACACGGTCGCCGACTACGCCCTGCAGGACGCGGGCAAGGAGTGGCCGAAGGAGTCGATCGCGAACAACGGCGCCGACGACGCCGAGGGTGCGGTCAAGGAGATGGTGCAGGCCGCGATCAACAGTGACGCCGAGCGCGCGATCGAGCTGCTGCCGCCGGACGAGATGGGCGCGCTGCACGACGCTGGCCCGGCGCTGCTCGAGGAGATGGGCTCGCCGCCGCCGAGCGGGGTCGAGGTCACCAAGCTCGAGACCGACGTGACCGACGCGGAGTCGGGTGGCATGAAGGTGATGCTGTCCGAGATCGAGGTCGTCGCCGAGGGCGAGACGTACAAGGTCAAGAAGGACGGCGACTGCTACTCCGCCGAGGGCGAGGGCGAGACGCAGAAGCTGTGCGCCGACGACTTCGCGGCCGAGATGGGCGGCACCGGTATGAGCCCGGACCTCCAGCAGGCGCTGACGAACCTGGCGTCCGGCCTGATGAAGAACACCGGTGTGGTCGCCACCGAGGTGGACGGCAAGTGGTACGTCAGCCCGCTGCGCACCTACACGGAGCTGGGCCTGTCCGCGATCAGCGACCTGACGCCCGAGGACGTCATCGCGCTGGTCACCCAGACGTAGCCCGTAGTCCGTACGTGTCGCGGTGGCCCGGTCCCCTCGTGGGGCCGGGCCACCGTCTTGTTCAGCCGTGTTCAGCCGTCGAGGAACTCGAGGCGGTTCCCGCAGGGGTCGTCGGTGAAGAACCGGCGGCGGCCGGGGATCTCCGCGGGGTCGGCCCAGCGCACCTCGTGACCGGCGGCCTCGAGCACGGTGGCGGTGGCGTCGACGTCCACCACGAACGCGGGGTGCGCCTTGCGGGCCGGCCGGAAGTCAGCCTCGATGCCGACGTGCAGCTCCGCGTCCGGGCCGCCGCGGCCGGGGACCTGGAACCAGCAGCCGCCGCGCTCGGCCAGCACCGGTGGCTTCGGCAGCTCGGTCCAGCCGAGCACGCCCCCGTAGAACTTTCGTAGGCGATCTTCACTGGCGGCGGGTGCGGCGATCTGGACGTGGTGCAGCATGGTGGTGACCCTCCTTGGCGTCGAATACAGGACAAGCGTACTGTTTGAGCCGAGGGGCCGTTCCCGAACCACCACAGGCCAGATGGAGTTGGATGTGACCGCACCAGCAAGCAAGGACAGCTTCGGCGCCCGCCACAGGCTTTCGGTCGGCGGCTCCTCGCACGAGGTGTTCCGGCTCGACGCCGTCAAGGGGTCCGAGCGCCTGCCGTACAGCCTGAAGATCCTGCTCGAGAACCTGCTGCGCACCGAGGACGGCGTCAACATCACCGGCGCCCACGTCGAGGCGCTCGCCGGCTGGGACGCGGACGCCGAGCCGTCCACGGAGATCCAGTTCACCCCGGGCCGGGTCGTCATGCAGGACTTCACCGGCGTGCCGTGCGTGGTCGACCTCGCCACGATGCGCGAGGCGGTGACCGAGCTCGGCGGCGACGTGGCCAAGGTCAACCCGCTGGCGCCGGCCGAGCTGGTGATCGACCACTCCGTGATCGCGGACATCTTCGGCCGCCCGGACGCCTTCGAGCGCAACGTCGACCTCGAGTACGAGCGCAACAAGGAGCGCTACCAGTTCCTGCGCTGGGGCCAGAGCGCGTTCGACGAGTTCAAGGTCGTGCCACCGGGCACCGGCATCGTGCACCAGGTCAACATCGAGCACCTCGCGCGCGTCGTGATGACCCGCGGCGGCCAGGCCTACCCCGACACGCTGGTCGGCACGGACAGCCACACCACGATGGTCAACGGCCTGGGCGTGCTCGGCTGGGGCGTCGGCGGCATCGAGGCCGAGGCCGCGATGCTCGGCCAGCCCGTGTCGATGCTGATCCCGCGGGTGGTCGGGTTCGAGCTGAACGGCGAGCTGCCCGCCGGCGCGACCGCCACCGACCTGGTACTGACGATCACCGAGATGCTGCGCAAGCACGGCGTGGTCGGCAAGTTCGTGGAGTTCTACGGCGCGGGCGTGTCCGCGGTGCCGCTCGCCAACCGCGCCACGATCGGCAACATGAGCCCCGAGTTCGGCTCGACGTGCGCGATCTTCCCGATCGACGGCGAGACGCTCGACTACCTGAAGTTCACCGGGCGGCCGGCCGAGCAGGTCGCGCTCGTGGAGGCGTACGCCAAGGTGCAGGGTCTCTGGCACGAGCCCGCGAAGGAGGCGGCGTACTCGGAGACGCTCGAGCTCGACCTGTCCACCGTGGTCCCGTCGATCGCCGGACCGAAGCGGCCGCAGGACCGGATCGCGTTGTCCGACGGTAAGTCCGCGTTCCGGTCCGCGCTCGCGTCGTACACATCCGACGCGCCGGGCGCCTCGTCGTCCACTGTGGACGAGGCGTCGGCCGAGTCGTTCCCGGCCTCGGACGCCCCTGCCTACGCCGACGGCGGGAACGGCGGTGGTGAGCCGTTCGACTACACCGCTGCCGAGGGTGCGGAGGGCCGGCCGAGCAAGCCGACCCGGGTGACCCTCGACGGGGCGAACTTCGAGATCGACCACGGCGCGGTCGCGATCGCCGCGATCACCTCGTGCACCAACACGTCCAACCCGTCGGTGATGCTCGGCGCGGCGCTGCTGGCGAAGAAGGCCGTCGAGCGCGGGCTGTCGCGCAAGCCGTGGGTGAAGACCACGCTGGCGCCGGGGTCCAAGGTGGTCATGGACTACTACGAGCGCGCGGGCCTGCTGCCGTACCTGGAGAAGCTGGGCTTCCACCTGGTCGGCTACGGCTGCACCACGTGCATCGGCAACTCGGGCCCGCTGCAGGAGGAGATCTCCGCCGCGGTCAACGACGCCGACCTCGCGGTCGTGTCCGTGCTGTCCGGCAACCGCAACTTCGAGGGCCGGATCAACCCCGACATCAAGATGAACTACCTGGCCTCGCCTCCTCTCGTGGTCGCGTACGCGCTCGCGGGGTCGATGGACAAGGACATCACCACCGAGCCGCTGGGCATCGGGTCCGACGGCGAGCCGGTTTACCTCGCCGACATCTGGCCGTCGCCGCAGGAGATCCAGGACGTCGTCGCGTCGGCGATCTCGTCGGAGATGTTCTCGACCGACTACGCGGACGTCTTCGCCGGCGACGAGCGCTGGCAGTCGCTGCCGACGCCGACCGGCAACACGTTCGACTGGGCCCCGGACTCCACCTACGTGCGCAAGCCGCCGTACTTCGACGGCATGGGCGTCGACCCGTCACCGGTTTCGGATGTGACGGGTGCCCGGGTTCTGGCCATGCTCGGCGACTCGGTCACCACCGACCACATCTCGCCGGCCGGCGCTATCAAGCAGGACTCCCCCGCCGGCAAGTACCTCACCGAGCACGGCGTGGAGCGCCGCGACTTCAACTCCTACGGTTCCCGGCGCGGCAACCACGAGGTGATGATCCGCGGGACGTTCGCGAACATCCGGCTGCGCAACCTGCTGCTCGACGACGTGCAGGGCGGCTTCACCCGTGACTTCCTGGCCGACGGCAAGCAGACCACGATCTACGACGCCTCGGTGACCTACGCCGAGGCCGGTGTGCCGCTGGTCGTGCTGGCCGGCAAGGAGTACGGGTCCGGGTCGTCACGCGACTGGGCCGCGAAGGGCACCTCCCTTCTCGGGGTGCGGGTGGTGATCGCCGAGTCGTTCGAGCGGATCCACCGGTCGAACCTGATCGGCATGGGCGTGCTGCCGCTGCAGTACCCGTCGGGCGAGACGGCGGAGTCGCTGGGCCTGGACGGCACCGA
Organism: uncultured Actinomycetota bacterium; assembly: GCA_963841395.1. Lineage (GTDB taxonomy): Bacteria > Actinomycetota > Actinomycetes > Mycobacteriales > Pseudonocardiaceae > Actinophytocola. The sequence goes on along the minus strand of CAWJCX010000052.1, from coordinate 204,268 downwards.
GACCTACGACGTCACCGGTGTCACCGCCCTGAACGACGGCGACACCCCCCGCACCGTGGCGGTCAAGGCCACCCGGCCCGACGGGTCCACTGTGGACCTCGACGCGGTGGTCCGGATCGACACCCCCGGCGAGGCCGACTACTACCGCAACGGCGGCATCATGCAGTACGTGCTGCGCAAGATGCTCCAGAAGTAGCTCTCCCGCTCCCCGGTGGCCGTCGAGCACCCGCTCGACGGCCACCGGTGCGTTCTGGCAACCGAACCGCGCCAAGACCTCGGCGGCCGCGCGGCAGGCGACGACACCCGGCTCGCGCCCGGACGATGTCCTCTTCGGACAAACCGGTGAGCCGGATGACAGCTCCGGTAATGCGCGTGCCGGACTGACACACGGGCCTACCCGCCCCGACTCGAGGTGCGGGCGGACCGCGGCCGGTGAGTTCGGTGGTGCGCGGGGCGTCCAGCGCGGTGGACTGGTGTGCCGTGATCATCAGTGGGCTCGCCAGCCGGTGGCCGGGCGCCAGGACTCGGCGCCGCGCGGGAGGCGACGACACGTTCGGCTCTCGCCCGGACGATGTCCTCTTCGGACGGACCGGTCAGGGCGCAAGCGCGGGGCGGCCCGGGTGGTGGACTGGTGTGTTGTGGTCATCGGTGGGCTCGTCGGCCGGTGGCTATCTCTGCTGTCTCGTCTTCGCGGCGGGTGCGTAGTAGTAGGGCCACCCACGTCCGGTACGGCTGCCAGCCGTCGGCCACTTGGGTCAGGTCGGCCATCGAGGGGTCGGTGAGCCCGTACGCGTGGGCCATCTCCTCGTGCAGCCTGCCCTCCACGGTCGGGAAACGGTCGGGGTGGCCGGCGCCGCGCAGCAGGATCAGCTCCGCGGAGAACGGCCCGATGCCGGGCAGTTCCCGCAGCCGCGCGATCGCCTCGTCCGGTGGCAGCGCCCGCAGCGTGGCCGCGTCGAGCCGACCGGCTAGGGCGGCCTCGGCCACGGCGTGCAGCCGGTCGCTCTTCAGCTCGCTCACCAGCGGCACCCGCTCCGGCAGCGCGGCCGGGCCGGGAAACGTGGGCAGCGTGACGCCGGCGACGTCGACGGGAGTGCCGAACCGTTCGGCCAGCTTCTGCTTGAGCTGCGCGGCCTGCACTATGCGAATGCGATGACCGATGATCGTCCAGCACGCCGCCTCGTACGGCGAGTGGAACGTGACCGGGCGCAGGCCCGGGTAGCGCCGCTGCAGGTCGCCCACCACCGGGTCGCGCGCGCCCACGGCGGCGAACCCGGAGCCGTCGACGTCCAGCGACAGCATCCGGCGTACCTGCTCCAGCGCGGCGTCCACATCGGACGGATCGGCGAACACGCGGGCCCGGACCGGGCCGTCGGGCTCGGGTTGGCTGACCAGCACCCCCACCGGGCGCCAGCTCGGCGCGGCCGGGAAGGCCAGTCTTAACTCGCCGGCGGACGAGGCGGCGTCCGGTCGGGCCGCGGGAGCGAAACCCTCCAGGAACCGCGTGCTGGCGGTGAGATCGAACGGGCCGAGGTAGGGCAGGTCGTGCCATGTCATGCCGACACTGTCTCGGAGGGGTCTGACAAAAACGGCCGGCCGGCGAGGGATTCTCGCCGGCCGGCCGCTGATTCACCGATTCGAGTTACTCGGCGGGGAACGGCTGCACGTCGGGGTGGCAGACCGTGTTCGGACCCGGCATCGCCAGGTCGATCAGGTAGTCCGCCGCGATCCGGTCGGTGCACTGGCTGCCACCGAGGATGCAGTGGCCGAACGAGTCCACGCTGACCAGGCGCGCGTTGCCGAGCTCCTTGGACATCCGCTGCGCGAACTTGTACTGCGTCGCCGGGTCGTAGTAGTTGCCGAACAGCAGCACCGGGGTGTCGGTGCGGTGGTTCCACGGGCCGCGGTAGGCGTCCACGTCCTTCACCGGCCACACCGGGCAGCCCGCCGGGTCACCCCACGCGAGGTAGCGACCGAAGTCGGGAATCTGGCGCTCCCACTTGTCCGCGATGCGGGGTACCTCGCCGATCGTGTTGTTGAACGGCTTGTCCGAGCAGTTCACCGCGAGGTAGGAGTCATCGCTGCTGTACGGCGAGTCCGGCCGGATGTCGAGCTTGGCCAGCTTCGCCGCCGCCATCAGCGACCTCACCTCGGCCGTCGAGATGGTGACGGCCTTGCGCGACGCCGCCGCCGGATGGCTCGCGTCGTACAGCTCCTGCAGGAGCTCGGCCAGCGGGCCGAAGTCCTCCGGGCTGTACAGCACGCCGGTGACGGTGCCGATCACGGCGCCCTCGTCGGCCACCGTGCCGTCGGGCAAGCGTGATCGGGCCGACGTTGCGCAGGTAGTTGTGCAGCGCGGTGAACTTCGCCCGAGCGTTGCCCGCGAAGGCGCAGTCCGGGTCCTGGTCGCAGCGGGTCAGGAAGTTCTCGAACGAGTACTGGAAGCCGCCGTCGGTGCGCTGCTTGTCGTACTCCACGCCGTCGTTGACCCGCAGCTGCGGGTCGACGTTGCCGTCGAGGATGATCGCCCGGGCCTTCTTCGGGAACATGTTGACGTACGTGGCGCCGAGCATGGTGCCGTAGGAGAACCCGACGAAGGTCAGCTTCTTGTCCCCGACCGCGCCGCGCAGCATGTCGAGGTCCTGGGCGACGTCCTCGGTGGACATGTGCTCGAGCAGCGGGCCGGCGAACCGGCCGCAGAACTTGCCGTAGTCCTTGTACGCCTTGATCGTCGACGACTCCTCCTGCGCGGTGACCGGCAGCGCGGCCATCCGTCCGAAGACGTCGTCGGCGTCCTCCTGCGTGGCGAAGCAGCGCAGCGGGGTGCTGCGGGCGACGCCGCGCGGGTCGAAGCCGATCAGGTCGAAGCGATCGAGCACCTCGGGCTCGAAGATGTTCTTGCCCGACTTCGGCATGCCGATAGCCGCTGCCGCCCGGGCCGCCCGGGTTGAGGAACAGCGAGCCGATCCGGTTGGCCTGGTCGGCCGCGGCGCGGCGCATGAGCGCGATGTTGATCGTGCCGAGCTTGGGGTGCTCGTGGTCGAGCGGCACGGCGTAGTCGGCGCAGCTGTACAGCGGCAGCTCGGCCGCCGGAACACCGGCGAGCTCACTGGCGGGGCACTGCTCCCACGAGACGGGGGCGGGCGCCTTGGGTGTCGGAGCGGCGGCGGCGGAGCTGGTCGGGACCACGAGTCCCAGTGCCCCCGTGACCAGTGCCAACACCACGATGGCACTGCGCTTCACCGACCGTGTGGATCTTTCAGACACGGCTGAACCCTTCTCCCGACCTGGAGTGACAAATTGTCACTGCACCAGTCGGAAGACTCACACAATGTGATGATCTTAGATATCGGCGGTTTGGGGGATTCGACTACTGCAGTCGGGTACGTCCGAAAGTCGGGTGGGCGGAACCCGGGGCTCCGCCCACCCGGCAGGTCAGACGGCTCGTGACAGGGAGACACCGAAGCGGGACTCGCTGTCGGTCCACCAGTGCTCCATCGCGAAACCGGTGTCGGCCAGCTCCGCCGCGACCTTGTCCCGGCGGAACTTCGACGAGACCTCCGTGCGCAGCTCCTCGCCCTCGACGAACGACACGGTCAGGCCCACCACGGGGACGTGCACCTCCATCGCCCGCGTGGCGCGCAGCCGCATCTCGATCCACTCCTCCGCCGGGTCCCAGCGGGCCACGTGCTCGAAGGCCGCCGGGTCGAAGTCGGCGGCCAGCTCGCGGTTCAGGACGTGCAGGACGTTACGGTTGAACTCCGCCGTCACACCCGCGGTGTCGTCGTACGCGCGGACCAGGACCTCGGGCGACTTGACCAGGTCGGTGCCCACCAGCAGCCACTCCCCCTCGTCGAGCACGTCGCGCACGCCCGACAGGAACTTCGCCCGCTCGGCCGGGACCAGGTTGCCGATCGTGCCGCCCAGGAACGCGACCAGCCGGCCCGCGGAACCCGGCAGCAGCGCCAGGTGCTGGGTGAAGTCACCGACCACACCGTGCACCCCCACCGGGTCGTAGGCCGCCGCCAAGGTCCGCGCCGCGTCGCGCAGGGCCGACTCGGACACGTCCAGCGTGACGATCTCGTGCAGGGAACCGTGTGCGCGCAGGGCATCCAGCAACAGCCTGGTCTTCTCCGACGAGCCGGAACCCAGCTCGACCAGGGTCGTGGCGCCGGTCAGCGCCGCGATCTCCGGCGAGCGCGCGGCCAGGATCTCCCGTTCGGCGCGGGTCGGGTAGTACTCCGGCAGCCGGGTGATCTCCTCGAACAGGTCGCTGCCCCGCGCGTCGTAGAACCACTTGGGCGGCAGGGACTTCGGGGTCGCCGTCAGTCCCGTGCGGACGTCCGACCGCAGGCCCCGGACGATGTCGTCCGGGGTGAGGTGTACGGCCAGGTCAACGTCACTCATGGTGCTCCGATCAAGGTGATGTCCACTGTGGACCGGGTGGCGACGACCAGGTGCCGGTCGGGCACCTCGCGCCACGACGGGTCCTCGTCGTACGGCTCCGAGGCCACCACGACCCCCGAACCGAACTCACCGACCCACAGGGAATGAGTCCAACTGGTACCGACGACCACCGTGCCGTCGGTCAACAAGAGGTTCAGCCGCGAGCCGGGTGCCACGGCCTCGACCTCGGTGACGAGCGCGGCCATCGCGTCCGCCGGCTTGTCCCCCGCCGCGATGCGGTGCCGCAGCAGCGCCCACAGCAGGGCCGCGTCGGTCGGCGCGTCCATGGTCAGCAGCGCCTCCACCGGCAGCGTTGACGCGAGGCCGGCCACCGACGACGGCCACCCGCATACCACGCCGTTGTGGCTGAACAGCCACCGGTCGTGCGCGAACGGCGCGGACGCGGTCTCGACCACCGGCATGCCGACGGTGGCCGAGCGGACCGCCGCCAGCACCGCGCCGGAGGCGACCTCCGCCGCGAGCCGCGGCAGCGCCGTGTCCGTCCACATGGGAACGGCACGGCGCAGCAGCGCGGGTTCGGGCGAGGACCCGGTGTACCAGCCGATGCCGAAGCCGTCGGCGTTCACCGTGCCCCCGCCCCGCATGTCCCGCGGCGCCCACGACTGCCGCAGCAGCGCGTTCTCGGGCGTCAGCAACAGGTCGGCCAGCCGCACGGGCTCGCCGACATAGGCGATATGACGGCACATCCGCTACGCAGACTCCTCGGCCGAGGCATCGCGGGCGCACCGGAAGCCGGCGAAGATCTGTCTCCGGATCGGGTGGTCCCAGTTGCGGAACGTGGTCCGGCAGGCTGCCGCGTCGGTGCCGAAGGAGCCGCCGCGCAGCATCTTGTAGTCGCCGCCGAAGAACACCTCCGAGTACTCCCGGTACGGGAACGCCTGGAAACCCGGATAGCCGTGGAAGTCGGAGTCGAGCCACTCCCACACGTCGCCGACCAGCTGGTGCACCCCGCTCGGCGACGCCCCCGCCGGGTACGCGCCCACCGGCGCCGGCGACAGGTGCCGCTGGCCGAGGTTGGCGTGCTCCGGGCCGGGATCCTCGTCGCCCCACGGGAAGCGGCGCGACCGGCCGGTGGCCGGGTCGAACCGGGCGGCCTTCTCCCACTCGGGCTCGGTGGGCAGCCGCTTGCCGGCCCACGAGGCGTAGGCCCACGCCTCGTGGAAGCAGACGTGCACCACCGGCTCGTCCGGCGGGATCGGCTCCACCACGCCGAACCTGTCGCGCAGCCACCGGTCGCCGTCGCGCACCCAGAACCGCGGCGCGGTGAGGTCGGCCTTGACCCGGTACGCCCAGCCCTCGGCGCTCCACCAGCGCTCGTCGTCGTAGCCGCCGGCGGCCAGGAACTCCGCGTAGGCGGCGTTCGTGACCGGCGCGGTGTCGATGACGAACGCGTCGACGTACACCTCGTGCGCGGGCCGCTCGTTGTCCAGCGCCCACGGGTCGACGTCCGTGCCCATGGCGAACGGGCCGGCCGGGATCAGCACCTCCGGCGCGGGTAACCGCCTGCCCGGCGGCGGTGGCGGTGCGTGCAGCACCGGCGAGCCCCGGCGCAGCTGGTGGGTGGCCAGCATCGTCTCGTCGTGTTGCTGTTCGTGCTGCACGATCATGCCGAACGCGAACCCGTCGTGGACGAGCCGGCGGCCCTCCAGCGGGCTGCGGTCGAGAACGTCCAGCACCTTGTCCCGGACCTCGCCGACGTACGCGCGCGCCTCCGCGGGGTCGAGCAGCGGCAGCGCCGGCCGGTCGGCCCGCGGGTGCTGGAAGGCGTCGTACATCTCGTCGATGTCGCACCGGACCGGCGCGCGCCCGCCGACGTCGCGCACCAGCCAGAGCTCCTCCTGGTTGCCGATGTGGGCGAGGTCCCACACCAGCGGTGACATGAGCTTCGAGTGCTGGCGCACCAGGTCGTCGTCGTCCACCGCGTCGGTCAGCGCGACGCTGCGGTCCCTGGCCCGTGCCAGCAGCGTCGCGACGTGCGAGCGCAGCGCCTCCGTCCCGGCATCGGGCGCGTTCGCGATCGGGGTCATCGGATGCTCCTCTGCGGTAGACGGTCCAGGTCGGTGACGATGGCCTCGGTCAGGTCGGTGCCGAGGCCCATTCCGGGCAGCGTGCGAGCGCCCAGGTCGAGCACCGCGGCGGCCGCCGTGGCGAGCGCGCGGTCGGCCAGGCCGTCCCTGGCCGCGGGCAGCCACCGGTCGCCGACCGGTAGGCAGGCGTCGAGCACGGCGTCGACCGTGCGCGGCGTGGACAGCAGCGCGGCGAGCAGCGCGACCGGGGTGACCCAGCCGTCGCCGCGTTGCGCGTCCAGGTAGCGGACCTCCAGGTAGCCGTGCGGGCGCACCGGCGTGAACATCGTGGACAGGTGGTAGTCGAGGTCGTCGGTGGTCGGCGGCTCCGGCCTGGCGCCGTCCAGCCAGTCGGCGAAGGTCATGCCGCGTGGGGTGACCCACCGGTCGCCGTCGCCGCGCACGCACAGCACCGGCGTGTCGAGGACCCGGCGCGACCAGTCGGCGACCGGGTCGTCGACGATCGCCGACGGTGAGCTGCGTGGTGGGTCGGTGCCGAGGACGGCCCGCATCCGGGCCGACGCCCAGCCCGTGGCGTCGCCCTCCAGGACCGGGGAGTTGGCGAACGCCGCGACCAGCACGGGACCGAGCGCGGTGACCGCGGTCCAGCGCGCGGCCAGCGTGTCGGGCTCGCCGACGTCGAGGCACACCTGCAGCGCGGCCGTGGCGCACATCATCGTGAGCCCGTGCGGACCGATCGGCTCGAACACCTGCTCCATCGCCGCGTAGCGCGGCGTGTCGAGCAGGCGGCGGGGTGATCGGTGCTGGTCGGTGGCCGTCTCGCCGAGGACAAGGCCGGCGGAGGCGAGCAGCTCGCTGAGGAATGCCAGGTCGGCGGTGACATTGCCGAACAGCTCGGTCAGCGTGGGCTGCGGAAGGGCGGAGATCTCGACCTGGCCGCCGGGCTCGAGGGTGAGCGGCGAACCGGCCGGGAGGGGTAGCTGGGGACTCTCCTTGTTCAACGTGCGGGGCGCGTACGGCCCCAGTGCGGCGGCGAGAAGGCTCGCGTCGAGTGGCCGCCGGGGTGCGTCCTCGTGGTGGACGATCCACTCGAGCTCGGCGCCGATGAGTCGCGGCGGGCCGTGCTTGAAGCAGACGGAGGCGACGTAGGCCTCCGCCTCCACGCGGTCGGACAAGCGGTGCCGGTAGGGCTCAATTACTTGCGAACTTCCTGGTACATGTGGCAAAGCGGTCACAATGACCCTCCTTCCCGAGGTCGAAATCGACGCTACACGCGACCACCGACACTCACATGAACAGCGAACGGCCGACGGCGCTCCGGGGCGATGGAACGGGCCACAGTACGTACGTACGGATTGCATCGAAACCGGGCTGCTGACACGATCATCTGATGCCACGGGTCAGCCAGGACCATCTCGACGCGCGCCGCCATCAGATCCTCGACGGCGCCCGGGTCTGCTTCGCCCGCTACGGCTACGAGGGCGCGACCGTCCGCCGGCTGGAGGAGGCGACGGGCCTGTCCCGCGGCGCGATCTTCCACCACTTCCGCGACAAGGAGTCGCTGTTCCTGGCGCTCGCCGAGGACGACGCGCTGCGGATGGCCGACGTGGTGGCGCGCGAGGGCCTGGTCCAGGTCATGCGCAACCTTCTGTCCACACAGGACGGTGCGGACTGGCTGGGCAGCCGGCTGGAGCTGTCCCGGCGGCTGCGCACGGACCCGGAGTTCCGGGCGCGCTGGGCGGAACGGTCCGAGCAACTGACGATCGCGACCCGCCAGCGCCTCGAACGCCAGCGCGACGCCGGCAACCTGCGCGACGACATCGACGTGAGCGTGCTCACGTCGTATCTCGAGCTGGTGCTGGAGGGTCTGGTGTCGCACCTCGCGATGGGCCTGCCCGCCGACGACCTCGAGCCGGTGCTGGACCTCGTCGAGTCCTCGGTGCGTCGCGCGGCCCCGAAGAGCTAGGAGGATGCTGGAAGACATGGATCTTCTCGATGCCCACGGTCAGGCCATGGAAGTGTTCGACCGGGCCATGCACAAGGTCGGTGTCGGCGACTGGGACTCCCCCACGCCCTGCTCCGAGTGGAACGTGCGGGACCTGGTGAGACACCTGGTCAACGAGCAGCTGTGGGTGCCGGACCTGCTGGCCGGCAAGACCGTCGCGGAGGTCGGCGACAAGTACGACGGCGACGTGCTCGAGGACGACCCGATGCACGCGTGGACGGAGTCGTCGCAGGCCGCGCGGGGCGCGTGGCTGCACCCGGGCGCGCTGGTCACGGTCGTGCACCTGAGCTTCGGCGACGTCGACGGCGCCGAGTACTGCTGGCAGATGACCACCGACCTGGCCGTGCACGGCTGGGACCTGGCGACCGCGGTCGGTCTCGAGTCCGCGCTGAGCGACGAGCTGGCCACCGCGGTGCTCGAGTACATCGAGCCGCAGATCGACCAGTGGGAGGGCATGTCACTGTTCGCCGATCCGGTGCGGGTGCCCGACGACGCGGACCCGGTGACTCGCCTGGTCGCGATGCTGGGGCGCAACCCCTGACGTTTACACTGAGCGGGGTCATCAGGCCACTGATCTGCGAGGAGTGTCCCCTTCGTGCCCGGCCCGCTTCTCGACGTGCTCGGCGCACTCGCCGTCATCGCCCTGACGTTCGGCACCGCGGTCTTCGTCGCGGCCGAGTTCTCGCTGACCGCGCTGGAGCGCAGCACGGTCGACAGCCACCTGCGCCAGGTCGGTGACGCGCGGGCCAAGAAGGTGCACGAGGCGCACCGGACGCTGTCGTTCCAGTTGTCCGGTGCCCAGGTCGGCATCACGATCACGACGCTGACCATGGGTTTCATCGCCGAGCCGATCATCGGCGGCTGGGTCACGCCGCTGCTGTCCGCGCTGTCGGTGCCCCTCGCCGCGTCGCACGCCATCTCGGTGGTCGTGGCGCTGCTGCTGGCGAACCTGATCTCCATGCTGTTCGGCGAGCTGGTGCCGCAGTTCCTCGCGATCGCCCGGCCGCTGCCGACCGCCCGCGCGGTCGCCGGCACGCAGACCCGGTTCTCCGCGGCGCTGCGCTGGTTCATCGACCTGCTCAACGCGTGGGCCAACTGGCTGGTCCGGCGGCTCGGCGTGGAGCCGGTCGACGAGCTCGCCTCGGCCCGCTCGCCGCAGGAGCTGGACTCGCTGGTCCGCACCAGCGCCGAGCGCGGCACGCTCGACCCGGGCACGGCGACGCTGCTGAACCGTTCGCTGCGGTTCGGCGAGCGCACGGCCGAGGAGCTGATGACCCCGCGCGTGCAGGTCGAGTCGCTGGCGCTGGACGCGACCGTCGCCGACCTGATCGAGCTGACCCGGCGCACCGGGTTCTCCCGCTTCCCGGTGTGCGAGGGCGACCTGGACGACGTGCGCGGCGTGGTGCACGTGAAGCAGGCGTTCAGCGTGCCCGGCGCGAGCCGGGCCACCGCCCCGGTCGACGGGCTCATGCTGCCCGCGCAGATCGTGCCGGAGAGCCTGGACGGGGACACGCTGCTCAACCGGCTGCGCAGCTCCGGCCTGCAGCTCGCGATCGTGGTCGACGAGTACGGCGGCACCGCGGGCCTGGTGACGCTGGAGGACCTGGTCGAGGAGATCGTCGGCGACGTGCGCGACGAGCACGACCGGGCCGAGATCAACCCGGTGCGCCCGCTCGGCCGGGACAGCTGGATGGTGTCCGGCCTGCTGCGCGACGACGAGCTCGCCGACGCGACCGGGTTCCGGATGCCGGCGGGTGACTACGAGACGCTGGCCGGTCTCGTGCTGACCCGGCTCGGCCGCATCCCCGAGGTCAACGACGAGGTGCGCATCGGCGGCTGGCGGATCACGGTCATGCGGATGGACCGGCACCGGGTCGCGGAGCTGCGGGTGGCGAAGCTGCCCGAGACCGTCGAGGCGGTGGGTACTCGATGACCGGTGGGGTGGCGGTCGCGATCGCGGTGGTGTTGCTCGCCGCCAACGCGTTCTTCGTGGGCGCGGAGTTCGCACTGGTCAGCGCGCGCCGGGACCGGCTCGAGGCGCTGGCCGAGCGGGGCGTGGAGCGGGCGCGGATCGTGCTGCGGGCAGCCGAGCGCACGTCGCTGATCCTGGCCGGCGCGCAGCTCGGCATCACGGTCTGCACGGTCGGGCTGGGTGCGCTGGGCGAGCCGACCGTGGCCGAGTTCCTCGAGTTCGCGCTGCATCCGCTGGACCTGCCGGCGGCCGTGCTCGGCCCGATCGCGTTCGCGGTGTCGCTGGTGCTGGTGTCGATCCTGCACATCGTGCTCGGCGAGATGGTCATGAAGAACATCGCGATCGCCGCGCCGGAGCGGACCGCGGTGCTGCTGACCCCGGTGCTGGTCGGCTGGATCCGGCTGATCCGCCCGGTGATCTCGCTGCTGAACCTGTGCGCGAACGGCGTGCTGCGGCTGATGCGGGTCGAACCGAAGGACGAGATCGAGCGCGCGCACACGCCCGACGAGCTGGCCGAGCTGATCGCCGACTCGCGCGCCGAGGGGTTGCTGGACCAGGCCGAGCACCGCCGGCTCACGCAGACGCTGTCCTCGGCGGACCGGACGGTGGCCGAGGTGCTGGTGCCGCTCGACGAGGTGGAGACCCTGCCCTACCCGCCGACCGTGGGCGGCGTCGAGGAGGCGGTCACCCGGACCGGGTTCTCCCGCTTCCCGGTGCGCATGCCCGACGGCCGGCTGAACGGCTACCTGCACGTGAAGGACGTCCTCGACCAGGCGGACGCGGCCCCGTCGACGCCGGTGCCGTTCCACCGGGTGCGCGGGCTGCCGGAGATCCCCGCCGACTCGCGGCTGGACGAGGCGCTGGCGGCATTGCGGCGGGCGCAGAGCCACGTGGCGAAGGCGGTGGCGGCGGACCGGACCGTGCTCGGCGTGGTGGCGCTGGAGGACCTCGTCGAGGAGTATGTCGGCACCGTGCGGGACGGCACCCACAAGGACCCGGACGCATGACGGTGCTCGCCCCGCCCGACTGGCGGGCGCGGCGCGCGGCGCATGTGGACCGGGTGCGGGCGTGGACGGACCCGGTGCGGGAGCGACGCTCCCACGGCGAGCGCCACCCCATCCTCGACTTCCTGTTCACGTACTACTCGCACCGGCCGACGCGGCTGCTGCGCTGGCATCCCGGGCCGGGGGTGGTGCTCGACGACGCGGCCGAGTACCTGCGGTGGCCGGCGTACCGAGAGGTGCCGGGCGGAGTCAGGATCGGCCCGCTGCCCGCGTCACGGCTGCCGACCGTCCAGTTCGTACGGTCGCTGCTGACCGCGTCGGCGGGGCGCGCGCCGTGGCTCGGCTGCTTCGGACTGCACGAGTGGGCGATGGTGTACCGGTCGGAGTCGGTCCGGCACGCCGCCTGGCCGCTGCGGCTGGGCCCGGCCGGCACGGACCGCGTGGTGGAGTCGATGCCGGTCCGGTGCACGCACTTCGACGCGTTCCGGTTCTTCACTCCCCCGGCCCGGCCGCTGAACGTGGTGCAGCCGTCCCGCGCCGACCAGGTCGACCTGGAGCAGCCGGGCTGCCTGCACGCAGGCATGGATCTCTACAAGTGGGCCTACAAGCTCGACCCGTTCGTGCCGTCGGAGCTCGTGGCGGACTGCTTCGAGCTGGCACACGACATCCGCGTGCTGGACATGTGCGCCAGCCCGTACGACCTGAGCGCCCTCGGCTATGCGCCGGTGGAGGTCGAGACCGCGGCGGGCCGTGCGGAGTACGCGCGGCGGCAGGCCGCCTTCGTGACCCGGGCGGCACCGCTGCGGGCGCGGCTGATCTCGTTGTGTGAGGAGTTGGAGGACGTATGAGGCGCTGGGCCGTCCTGCTGGTGTTGTTCGCGCTGGCCGGGTGCACGACCGGACGGGCCGGCCCCGCGGAGTCGGCGGCGCCCTCGCCGACGGCGTCGACCGCGTCCGGGCCGTTCGACCTGCAACAACCGCTGGAGCTGGCGCCCGTGGTAGCGGCCGGCGCGCCGTCGGTCACCGTGGCACCCGATCCGGACGGGGCGCAGCTGGCGCTGGCCGCGCCGTTCCTGACGATCACCCGGCTCGAGCACGCGTCCCTTCAGCGCGCGGAGTACGACAACTCGTGGACGATCCAGATCGGCATGACCGACCGGGACGCGCAGACGTTCGGCGCGTGGACGAGCGAGCACATCACCGAGCAGCTGGCGATCGTGATCAACGAGCGGGTGGTGTCCGCGCCGACGATCCAGGCCGCGATCACGACGGGCGACGTCGTGATCGCGGGCCAGTTCACCGAGCGGGAGGCGTCCGACCTGCTGGCTCAGCTGACGGGCTGAGTCAGCTCTGGTAGGCCTCGATGGGCGGGCAGGAACAGACCAGGTTGCGGTCGCCCTTCGCGCCGTCGATGCGGCGGACCGGGGGCCACACCTTCGCGCCGGCGAAGCCCGTCGGGTAGGCCGCCTCCTCGCGGCTGTACGGGTGATCCCACTTGCCGGCGATCGACTCCGCCGTGTGCGGGGCGTTGCGCAGCGGGTTGTCCTCCGCCGGCCAGTCGCCGGCCGCGACGCGCTCGATCTCGTTGCGAACCGCGATCATGGCGTCGCAGAAGCGGTCCAGCTCCGCCACGTCCTCGCTCTCGGTCGGCTCGACCATCAGCGTGCCGGCCACCGGGAACGACATCGTCGGGGCGTGCAGGCCGTAGTCCGCCAGGCGCTTCGCCACGTCGTCGACCGTGATGCCCGTCGTCTTCGTGATGCCGCGCAGGTCCAGGATGCACTCGTGCGCCACCCGGCCGTGCGCGCCCGTGTAGAGCACCGGGTAGTGCTCGGTCAGCCGCCGCGCCACGTAGTTCGCCGCCGCCACGGCGGTCATCGACGCGCGGCGCAGGCCCGACGCACCCATCATCCGCACGTAGGCCCACGAGATCGGCAGGATCGACGCGCTGCCCCACGGCGCCGCGCTGATCGGGCCGACGCCGGTGGCCGGCCCGGCCTCGGGCTGCAGCGGGTGGTTCGGCAGGAACGGGGCCAGGTGTGACCGGACGCCGATCGGGCCGACGCCCGGACCGCCGCCGCCGTGCGGGATGCAGAAGGTCTTGTGCAGGTTCAGGTGCGACACGTCCGCGCCGAACTTCCCGAACCGGGCGAGTCCGATGAGGGCGTTCAGGTTCGCACCGTCCACATAGACCTGACCGCCCGCGTCGTGCACGAGTGCGCACACGTCGCGCACGGTGTCCTCGTACACGCCGTGCGTCGACGGGTAGGTGATCATGATGCAGGACAGGTCATTGCGGTGCTCGTCCACAGTGGACCGCAGGTGGTCCATGTCGATGTTGCCGTCTGCATCGCACTTGACGACGACCACGCGCATGCCGGCCATCGCCGCGCTCGCCGCGTTCGTGCCGTGCGCCGACGCCGGGATGAGGCATACGTTGCGCGCGCCCTGGTCGTTCGACCGGTGGTAGGCCCGGATCGCCAGCAGGCCGGCGAACTCGCCCTGGCTGCCCGCGTTCGGCTGCAGGCTCACCGCGTCGTAGCCGGTGAGCGCCGCGAGCCAACCCTCCAGATCGGACACCACGCGCAACAGCCCGGCCGCGTCGGACGCCGGCGCGAACGGGTGCAGGTCGGCGAACGCCGGCCAGGTGATCGGCTCCATCTCCGCGGTGGCGTTGAGCTTCATCGTGCAGGAGCCGAGCGGGATCATGCTCCGGTCGAGCGCGACGTCCTTGTCGGACAGCATGCGCAGGTACCGCAGCAGGGCGGTCTCCGAGCGGTGTGCCGAGAACACCGGGTGGGTCATGAACTCCGAGGTACGGGCGAGGTCCGCCGGGTAGGCGTCGTCGGTGGCCGCGTCCAGGTCCTCGATGGACGCCGGCGTCACGCCGAACGCCTGCCACACCTGGCGCAGGTGCGCCCGCGTGGTGGTCTCGTCGCACGCGATGCCCACGTGGTCGGCGTCCGCGAGGCGCAGGTTGACACCGAGCGAGCGGGCGGCGGCCACGACGTCCGCGGCGCGGCCGGGCACCCGGGCCAGCACGGTGTCGAAGAACGCGCCGTGCACGATCTCGACGCCCCCGTCGCGCATGCCGGCGGCGAGCACGGCGGCCATCCGGTGCGCGCGGGTGGCGATCGCCGCCAGCCCGTCCGGCCCGTGGTAGACCGCGTACATCGACGCGACGACGGCGAGCAGCACCTGGGCGGTGCAGATGTTGCTGGTGGCCTTCTCCCGGCGGATGTGCTGCTCGCGGGTCTGCAGCGCGAGCCGGTACGCGCGGTTGCCGTCGGCGTCGCTGCTCACGCCGACCAGCCGGCCCGGCAGCTGGCGCTCGAGGCCCTTGCGGACGGCGAGGTAGCCGGCGTGCGGGCCGCCGAAGCCCATCGGCACGCCGAAGCGCTGGGTGCTGCCGGCGACGACGTCCGCGCCGATCTCGCCGGGGGCACGCAGCAGCGTCAGCGCGAGGATGTCCGCGGCGACGACGACCTGGGCGCCGCGCTCGTGCGCGGCGGAGATCAGCGCCTCGTGGTCGCGGACCGCACCGCTCGCCCCCGGGTAGGACAGCAGCAGGCCGAAGAACTCGCCGTCCGGCAGGCCGCCCGCGAGGTCGACGACCTCGACCTCGATGCCCAACGGCTCGGCGCGGGTCTCGATCACGGCGATGGTCTGCGGGAACGTGTCGGCGTCGACCAGGAAGCGGGCCGTCTTGGCCCGGCCGGCGCGGCGGATCAGCGTCATCGCCTCGGCGGCCGCGGTCGACTCGTCGAGCATGGACGCGTTGGCCAGCTCCATGCCGGTCAGGTCGGCGACCATGGTCTGGAAGTTCAGCAGCGCCTCGAGCCGGCCCTGGGAGATCTCCGGCTGGTAGGGCGTGTAGGCGGTGTACCAGGCGGGGCTCTCGAGCACGTTGCGGCGGATGACCGGCGGGGTCAGGGTGCCGTAGTAGCCGAGGCCGATCATCTGGGTGCGCGGCTCGTTGCGGTCGGCCAGCGCGCGCAGCTCGGCCAGCGAGCGGTGCTCGGAGGCCGGCGCAGGCAGGCCGGCGTCCATGTCACCGGTGTCCCGCTCGCGGATGGACTCGGGTACGGCCTGCTCGACGAGCTCCTCCAGCGAGCCGACGCCGATCACGTCGAGCATCCGCGCAAGCTCGACGGCGCGCGGGCCGATGTGCCGGTCGGCGAACTGGGTGCCGTCCTCGAGCGCGGCGAGTGGAATGCGGTCCCTTGTCACTGTCGCCTCCGTGTGGGTGGGCAGGCCGAAGCAGGCCCTCCCACTCTGTCCGTGCCCACTCGCGCGGGCGCCTGAGAGCTTCGTCCACGTGTGGGGCGGACTTGCACCTTCGGCGGGGTGGTAGGCCCACCCACTTTCCAGAGGCGTCTCGCCCGTGCGGTTCGGATGCCTGAGAGGTTCCGGGGAGGAGTTGCTCCTTCGGCGCCGAGTCTGGCTCGGACTCTCCCGCGCGGGATCTGCGACTACACCGCGCAGCCTACCCCGAGTGGCAGGAGAACCAATCGACAACCCGTAGGCGCGTCGACCAGGGACTTTCGCGTCCGGAGGGCGAAACGACGGTCGTTCCGGACGAAAGGTCAGCCCGCGTTGCGGGCCTTGCGGCGGGCGGTGAGCTCGTCCTCGGTGACCGGCTCGACGATGCCGCCGTCGATGCGCTCGGCCGGGAACTCGTGGATCGTGCCGTTGATCTCCTGCATGGCGCCGCTGACCGCGATGCCGAACACGCCCTGGCCGCCCTGCAGCAGGTCGACGATCTCCTCGGGCGAGGTGCACTCGTAGACCGTCGTGCCGTCGCTGAACAGCGTGATCTTCGCCAGGTCGCGCACGCCGCGGCGGCGCAGGTGGTCGACCGCCACCCGGATGTTCTGCAGCGACACCCCGGTGTCCAGCAGGCGCTTGACCACCTTCAGGACCAGCACGTCCTTGAACGAGTAGAGCCGCTGGGAGCCCGAGCCGTGCGCACTGCGGATGGTCGGCGCGACCAGCCCGGTCCGCGCCCAGTAGTCCAGCTGGCGGTAGGTGATCCCGGCGATCTGGCACGCGGCCGGACCGCGGTAGCCGACGAGCTCGTCGGGCGCTGACTCGTCCGGGAACAGCTCTCCCTGCTCACCGGTGCCGGCCTCGACGGGACCTTCCTCGACCACGCCTGCCTCCGCTCTTCAACCGCCCGCGAGCCGCCGAGGAGGACGGGTGAATGACATCCTCGCGATTCGCTCAGGTTCGACGGTAGGTCGGCAGCGGGAGCCGGTCAACGCGACGCGCGGGCGAACCGGCTCAAACCTCAACGTCAAGTCGAGGCTTTGGGTAACCGCTCCCACGTCTGTCCCGGGGAGTCTTTAGGTATCCGCGCCGCGGAAGTCCTCGGGGGAGACCGAGTCGAGGAACTCGCGGAACTTCTCGACCTCGTCCTCCTGCTCGTCCGGGATGATCAACCCGGCTTCCTGCAGGACGGAGTCCTCGGCGTGGATCGGCACCCCGATCCGCAGGGCTAAGGCGACCGAGTCGCTCGGGCGGGCCGACACGCGGATGTCGCCGTCGAAGACGAGCTCGGCGAAGAAGGTGCCTTCGCGCAGGTCGGTGATGCGGACCTGCTCCAGCTCGCGGCCCAGCGCGCCGATGACGTCCTTGAGCAGGTCGTGCGTCAGCGGACGGGCCGGCCGGACGCCCTGCTGCTCCAGGGCGATGGCCGTGGCCTCCACCGAGCCGATCCAGATCGGGAGGTAACGCTCACCATCGGTCTCGCGTAGCAGCAAGATCGGTTGGTTGGCGGGTAGTTCCACCCGCACGCCCACGACTCGCATCTCGCTCATCGGGTTCGCCTCCCTTCGCTCAGCGAAGATGTCGCCCCACTCGTTCGAGGATCGCTCATCGCTGGCCTCGACGCTACCCGCCATCCGGTCCCGACGCTTGGCTATTCGACCATCCAACCGCGTCACGATGCGAAAACAGGTGATGACGTGCGGTCCGGTTGATCTTTACCCTACCGGCCCGAAATCTGGCGCAAACCCGCCTTCACGAGCAGGGTGTGCAGCCCGACCGAGAGCGCGGCGAGCTCGCGCATCGCCTCGTCGGCGCGGCCGCGCGCGTCCTCGCCGTGCTGGCGGTACAGCGGCGCGACGATCTGCTCCAGCAGCCCGACCTCGCGGTCCGCGGACGCCCGGAAAGCGCGCAGATGCCGGGGTTCGATGCCGTACTCGGCCATCGTCGTCACCAGCCGCGTGATCGCCACGGACTCGGTGTCGTAGAAGCCGGCGGCACCCGGACGGACCAGTCCGTACTGCTCCAACTCGCGTAGCGTCGCGGCGTCGATGCCGGTCTGGGCGAGCAGCTCCTCCTGGGTGAGCCGGCGCACGCGGGTCTCGGTGAACTCGTCCGCGCCGGGTAAACCGTTGGCTGGCACGGACGTCAGGCTCCGCGGCGGGCTGGGCGAGTCCTGGCCGTGTCTCCCCGCGGTCCGCGGCATCGAGCTGCTCCTTGATCACCTTCAGCGGCAGGTAGTGGTCGCGCTGGGCGCCCAGCACGAACCGCAGGCGTGCCACGTCGGCGGGGGTGAACTGGCGGTAGCCCGACGGCGGTGCGCGCCGGGCTGATCAGGCCCTCGGACTCCAGGAACCTGATCTTCGAGATCGTGACGTCCGGGAAGTCCGGGCGGAGCTGGCTGAGCACCGCTCCGATGCTCAGCCCCTCACCCGATGGCCGCCCGGCAGCCGTCACACCGAACCCCCGCGCGAACCTAGGATGCGTTGGGGCCGGTGAGGAAGACCAGTCGGAACTTGCCGATCTGCACCTCGTCGCCGCCGGCGAGCACGGCCTGGTCGACCGGCTCGCGGTTGACGTAGGTGCCGTTCAGGCTGCCGACGTCGATCACCACGAACTCGCCGCCCTCACGCCGGAACTCGGCGTGCCGGCGGGAGACGGTGACGTCGTCGAGGAAGATGTCGCTGTCCGGGTGCCGTCCCGCGCTGGTGGTGTCCCGGTCGAGCAGGAAGCGGGAGCCCGCGTTGGGCCCGCGCTTGACCACCAGCAAGGCCGAGCCGGTCGGAAGGGCATCCACGCCGGCGACGGACGGCTCCGCGGGCGGAGCCTCGGTGCCCTCCTCGGCGAGGAAGTCGGCCCGGAAGACGGAAGTCCGCTCCGGAGACTGCTCCGGCGGGACGCCGGGCCCGTCGTTCGTGCTCACCTGAGCTCTCCTCCTGATGGTGCTGACTTCTCTGTTCGTAGAACCTACCGTGCGCGATCAGCAGGCCAGACGGTGACCCGCCCGGACCCGCCCGGGCGCGAGCAGGTCAGTCCTTCTCGGTCAGCTCCTGGTAGGCCGCCGCGTCCAGCAGACCGTCGAGAGCACCCGCGTCGGCCACGGAGAGCTCGATGATCCAGCCCTCGCCGTAGGGGTCGCTGTTGATCAGCTCGGGCGATCCGTCGAGCGCCGAGTTGACGGCGGTGACCTCGCCGTCGACCGGCGCGAAGATCTCCGACACGCTCTTGGTGGACTCGACCTCGCCGACCGGGTCGCCGGCGCTGACGGTCTTGCCGACCTCCGGCAGCTCCACGAAGACGACGTCGCCGAGCTGCTGCTGGGCGTAGTCGGTGATCCCGACCCGCACGGTGGTCGTGGCCGTGCTGGCCAGCCACTCGTGCTCCTCGGTGTACTTGAGCTCCTCCGGCGTCACGGCCCCATCCTCACGCTCGACACGGTGTGTTCGGCGAGATCCTAGAGGGGCGCCGGGCGGGCCGACGAACGCAGTGCCGCGCGTGTCTGCACCAGGTAGAGGACACCCGACCAGAGGAACAGCGCGCCACCCCAGATGGCGAAGGCGTAGGCGACCGGGCGGACCATGGTCGCGGCGGTCGATCCGCCCTGGGCGAGCAGCATCAGCGGCATCGCGTAGAGGAGGTTGAACGTGGCCGCCTTGCCGATGTAGGTGACCTCGGGCGGGGCGAAACCCTTGCGGCCGAGCACCCAGATGCAGATGGCGACGACCACGTCGCGCAGCACGAGCAGGGCCGCGATCCACCAGGGCACGATGTCGCGCACCACGAACGCGACCACCGTGGCCAGCGTGTACAGCCGGTCCGCGGCCGGGTCGAGCATGGCGCCGAGGCGGCTGGTCTGGTTGAACAGCCGGGCGATCTTGCCGTCGGCCCAGTCCGAGACGCCGGCGTAGACCAGGATCGCGAGCGCCCAGCCGTCGGCCTTCGGACCGAGCAGCAGCCACAGGAAGACCGGCACCAGGGCCAGCCGGATCACGCTGAGCAGGTTGGGGATGGTCAGCAGGCGGTCGGGCAGCTCCTCGACCTCGGGAGGCTGTACGGGCCGCGCGCTGTCCACCATGGCGCCGAGCGTATCCGGGCAGGGCTCAGCGCCGCGCCCGTTCCGCGGTGTGGCTCCAGCCACGGCGGTGCAGGTCCGCGTCGGTGAGCGACTGCGGCCGCCCCCGGTCGTCGACGCCCATCCAGCGGGCGCGGCCGAGCGCGCCCTCCCGGACGTAGGCGTGCCCGCGGCTCCACACCACGCTGCACGGACTGGTCGGCAGGTTCTCGCTCGTCATCACGGCTCACAGGGTCGAACGGTCGTTCCGTCCTGTGCTGTCGGCGTGCGCGCCCCGATCGTTAACCGGTGCCACGAACGAGCCGTCGCCGTTCACCTGGATGTCGGCAGCGGTTACGCAGTGCGCACCCGCGCGACGGCGTAGCGGAACGCCTTGCGCAGTGCGACGGTCCCGCCCGCGCCGACCGCCGGCTCGACGGCGGCCAGGAACGCGTCGTGCACGGCTCGCTCCCCGGCGATGCGGATGGCCGCCAGCAGCTGCTCGCTGCCCAGCAGCGCGGCCCACGCGGCACCCAGGCCCGGATACTCGGCCGGGCAGCCCACCTCGCCGGTCGTGTCGACCTCGAGGCCGGCGGCGGCCAGCTCCGCCTCCAGCCCGGCCGGCGGGCCGGCCACGCCGTCGGTGAGCCGGCGCAGGTGCTCGCCGAACGTCTCCGCCCAGCAGCCGGCGGGGTGCACCCAGCCGCCGACCGCGACCCGCCCGCCGGGCCGCACCACGCGCACGAGCTCGGCCAGCACCGCGGCCCCGCCGGACGCGGTCGCGACGTCGAACTTGGCGTCACCGAACGGAAGCGCGCCCGGGTCGCCCTTGCGCAGGTCCGCGTCCGGCAGCGCCCAGCGGGCGATCTCCAGCCGTTCCGCGGCGGTGTCGACGCCCGCCACGACCGCACCGCGGCGCTCGGCGGCGCGCAGCAGCAGCCCGACCCCGCAGCCGGCGTCCAGCAGGCGCACGCCGTGCAGGGGGCCGAGCGCTCGCAGGATCGCGCGGTGCAGCGGGCTGTGCCGGTCGTGGCGGTGCGGCAGATCCAGGACCATGGGTGCCGACTTCGCTGAGGCCATGCTGGGCTCCCCTGCCGCGGGATTCGTCGAGTTCATCGCCGGTCCGGGCGTGGCGATACACGTGCGGCGAAGACTCGAAACCGATGGCCGAACGGCTTAGCCCGGACGAGGAGCGCAGGTCACGGACGGTGGAACCCGGACCTGGTGCGGTACCCGATCAGGAACCGGCCGCGCGCGACCCGGCCGTCTCCACCGCGCCGTCGAGGACCGGCGGGGCCACCACCTCGTCGGCCTGCCTGCCGCGCGGCCGGCCGAACCACGACGCCGCGGCGGCCACCAGGCTCGCCACGATCGCGAACCAGAACGCCACGTGCAGGCCGTCGGAGAACGGCTGGGTGATCAGGCTCGGGAAGAAGCTGTGCCCGGTGAGGAAGCTCGCCTGGTCCGGCGACACCTGGCTGAGCGACCCGCCCAGCAGGTGCTCGATCGGGTTGTAGCCGAGGAACGCCGCGAACAGCACGCCCACCGGTGGCAGTGCGCCGATCTGCTGCGCCTGCGCCGCCGCCACGCCGTGTGCCTGCAGGCCGCCGCTCAGTGTCGTCCGGCAGCGTCGTGCTCAGGCCCGGCGATGATCAGGCTGAAGAAGATCCCGATGGACAGCACCATGGCCGAGTTCTGGAACGTGGCGCTCATCCCGGCACCCGCGCCGCGCGCGTTGCTCGGCAGGCTGCTCATCACCTCGGCCCGGTTCGGCGCGGTGAACATGCCCATCCCGATCCCGTTGACCACCAGCAGGATCGCGAACACCGGGTAGGAGAAGTTCACCGGCAGGATGGTCAGCGCGAAGAACGTCGCCGCCGTGACGATCATGCCGCCGGTGGTGAAGAACCAGGCGCCGCGGCGGTCGGACAGCAGCCCGGACAGCGGCGCGGAGAGCAGGAACCCGACCGTCATCGGCAGCATGTAGATGCCCGCCCACAACGGGGTCTGCTCGTAGGAGTACCCGTGCTGGGGCAGCCAGATCCCCTGCAGCCAGATGATCAGGATGAACTGCAGCCCGCCGCGGCCGAGCGAGGCCATCAGGTTCGCGACGTTGCCCAGGCATGTACACGCGGATCTTGAACAGCGACAGGTTGAACAGCGGGTTCTCGACCCTCGTCTCGATGACGCCGAACAGCACGAGCGCGGCGACCCCGCCGAGCAGCGCGCCGAACACCCACGGGTTCGTCCAGCCCATCGAGTGCCCGCCGTAGGGCTGCAGGCCGTAGGTGATCGCGACCATCACCGCGATCAGCCCGGCCGCGAACGTGACGTTGCCGGCCCAGTCCATCTTCGCGTGATGGCGCTCGGAGGTGTCGTGCAGCTTGAGGTAGGCCCAGATCGTGCCGATCACGCCGAACGGCACGGACACCAGGAAGATCCAGTGCCAGTTGATCGGCGCGAGCACGCCGCCGACCACCAGGCCCAGGAACGAGCCGGCGATCGCCGCGACGCCGTTGATGCCGAGCGCGAGGCCGCGCTGGTTGGCCGGGAACGCGTCGGTGAGGATCGCGCTGGAGTTGGCCATCAGGAACGCGCCGCCGATGCCCTGCACCACCCGCCAGCCGATCAGCCACAGCGCGGCCGCGTCCCCGCTCATCCAGGTGACCGCGAGCATGATCGACGAGAACGTGAAGATCAGGAAGCCGAGGTTGTACATCCGCGCGCGGCCGTACATGTCCCCCAGCCGGCCGAAGCTCACGACGAGCACCGCGGTGACGATCAGGAAGCCCATGATCATCCACAGCAGGTAGCTGGTGTTGCCCGGATCCAGCGGGTTGATCCCGATGCCCTTGAAGATGTCCGGCAGCGCGATGAGCACGATCGAGGAGTTGATCGTGGCGATCAGCATGCCGAGCGTCGTGTTGGACAGCGCGATCCACTTGTAGTGCGGGCCGAGCTCTTCGACCGACCGCAGCCGCGACAAGTGGAAACGCCCCCTTCGACGAGGTTCCTTAGCAATGCTAACTCAAAGTAATTCACATTGCTAAGGACCCGTGTCGAAAGACACTGGACGCGCGCTGGAGCGCTGTCTGATTAGGACTTCAAGTCCGGAAAGTCCTCCTCGCGGTACTCCCCCGCGACCGCGCCTGCGGGGTCGCCGTGCACCTCGTCCTCGCGGCCGCGCAGCTCGACCCGGCGGATCTTGCCGGAGATCGTCTTCGGCAGCTCCGCGAACTCCAGCCGGCGGATTCGCTTGTACGGCGCGAGATGCTCGCGGGCGAACGCGAGGATCGACCGTGCGGTGTCGGCGTCCGGCTCGTGGCCGGCGGCCAGCACCACGTACGCCTTGGGCACCGCGAGCCGGATCGGGTCCGGCGACGGCACGACCGCCGCCTCGGCCACCGCCTCGTGCTCGATCAGCACGCTCTCCAGCTCGAACGGCGAGATCCGGTAGTCCGACGCCTTGAACACGTCGTCGGCCCGGCCGACGTAGGTGATGTAGCCGTCCGCGTCCCGGGAGCCGACGTCGCCGGTGTGGTAGAAGCCGTCGCGCATGGCCTCGCCGGTGCGCTCGTCGTCGTCCGCGTAGCCGACCATCAGGCCGACCGGGCGCCGGGACAGGTCGATGCAGATCTCGCCCTCGTCGCTCGGCACGCCGGACGCGTCGACGAGCGCGATGCCGAAGCCCGGCAGCGCCCGGCCCATCGAGCCCGGCTTCACCGGCTGGCCCGGCGTGTTCGCGACCTGGACGCTGGTCTCGGTCTGCCCGAAGCCGTCCCGGATCGTGACGTTCCACGCCTTCGAGACCTGCTCGATGACCTCGGGGTTGAGCGGCTCGCCCGCACCGACGACCTTGCGCGGCGGCGTGGCCAGCTGGGTCAGGTCGGCCTGGATCAGCATGCGCCACACGGTCGGCGGCGCGCAGAACGAGCGTCACGCCGCAACGGTCCATCTGGGACATCAGCGCGCCCGCGTCGAAGCGGGTGTAGTTGTAGATGAACACCGTCGCCTCGGCGTTCCACGGCGCGAACACGTTGCTCCACGCGTGTTTCGCCCAGCCCGGCGAGGAGATGTTGAGGTGCACGTCGCCCGGCTCGAGGCCGATCCAGTACATGGTGGACAGATGGCCGACCGGGTAGGAGACGTGCGTGTGCTGCACCAGCTTCGGCCTCGCGGTGGTGCCGGAGGTGAAGTACAGCAGCAGCGTGTCGTCGGCCTTCGTCGCGCCGTCCGGGGTGAAGTCGGCCGGCGCGCGACTCCGGAGTCGGCGAAGTCCAGCCAGCCGTCCACCGGCTCGCCGACCGCGATCCGCGTGTAGTCGCCGGGCACGTCGGCGAACTTCGGCGCGTCCACGTCGCGCACCACGACGTGCGCGGCGCGGCCGCGCTCCACCCGGTCCCGCAGGTCGGCCGCGCCGAGCAGGGTGGACGCGGGGATCAGCACGACGCCGAGCTTCATCGCGGCGAGGATCGTGCGCCACAGCTCGCTCTGGTTGCCCAGCATGAGGATCAGCCGGTCGCCGCGCTCGACCCCGTTGGCGCGCAACCAGTTCGCGACCTGGTTCGACTGCCGGGACAGGTCGGCGAAGGTCCACTTCTCCTCGGAGCCGTCCTCCTCGACGATCCACAGCGCGAGCCGGCTCGCCGTCGGCTCCGTCGGCCGCGACGGCGTCGAACCAGTCGAGCGCCCAGTTGAACTCGGTCAGGTTCGGCCAGTCGAACTCCGCGCTCGCCCGGAGGTAGTCCTCCCGGTACTGGAGAAGAAAGTCCCGCGCCGCCCGGAACGTCTCGGTCGCACTGCTCAAGCTCGTCGCCTCCTATTTCCCGCGGAACTCGGGAGCCCGGCGCTCGAGGAACGCCTGCGCGGCCTCGCCGAGATCCTCGCTGGGCAGGAACGCGGCGTTCCACGCGGCGACGTACCGCAAACCGTCGGCGACCCGGGGCTCGCGCTGCTGGTCCGAGCACGTCCTTCACGCCCTGCACGACCAGCGGCGGGTTCGCGGCGATCTCGCGCGGCGAGCTCGCGCGCGGCGGCCAGCAGCGCGGCCTGGTCCGGGTAGACGTCGTTGACCAGGCCGATCTTCTCGGCGCGCGCGGCGTCGATGTCCTTGCCGGTGTAGGCGAGCTCGCGCAGGTGGCCCTCGCCGATGATGCCGGCCAGCCGCTGCAGGCTGCCGAGGTCCGCGACGATCGCGACCTTCACCTCGCGCACGCTGAACTTCGCGTCCGCGCTCGCGAGCCGCATGTCCGCGGCCGCGATCACGTCCAGCCCGCCGCCGATGCACCAGCCGCTCACGGCCGCGATCACCGGCTTGCGGCACGCGGCGACCGGCGGTGACCGCGTGCTGGAGGGTGCGGACCTCGTCGAGGAACGCCGTGCGCGGGGCGGCGAACGCGCGGTCGGCGAGCAGCGGCGCCCAGCGCGGCATCATCGCGGGCAGGTCGAGGCCGTAGGAGAAGTTGGCGCCGCTGCCGGTCAGCACGACCGCGTGGACGTCCGGGTCGGCGTCGAGCTCGCCGAAGACCAGCGGCAGCTCGCGCCAGAAGTCCGGGCCCATCGCGTTGCCCTTGCCCGGCCCGAGCAGCGTCACCTCGGCCACCCGGTCGGCGATGTCCACCTTCAGCGACACGAGGTCGTCAGTCATTGCCCCATCCTCACCCAGTCGATGGCGTGCTGCTCGGTCTTGCCTTACGCGCAGTATGTCCTACCAGCGCGAAGAGTTCCCCCGATCGTGTCGGCCCTGGTTTGGCAGTCTGAGCCGGTTCGAGCATTACCGTCCGGTTCAGGGGATCTTCGCGTAAAGGAGGGCGCGCATGACACGAGAGAACGTGATGTCGACGCCGATCTTCGACCAGCTGCTGCGCGAGATGGCCCAGCGCGCCGAGCCGCTGCCGCCCGCGCAGCCACCCGCCGAACCGGCGCCGCGAAGCGGCGAGGCCGAGCAGGCCCGCGCCGGCGCGAGACGCCGCCACCGCGCCGAGTAGGCGACTGGTCAACCAAAAACTGAAAGCGTACTTTCATTTCAGAGTCCACTACTGAAATGAGGTCCGCTGTCATGTCTGCCTCCGGGACGCGCAGGTGGTGGGCGCTGGGCGCGCTCAACCTCGTGGTGCTCGCGGTCGCCCTGCCCGCGACCATCCTCAGCGTCGCGCTGCCGACCCTCGCGCCGGCGCTGCACGCCAACGCCGCCGACCTGCAGTGGTTCGTCTCCGCCTACACGCTCGTGCTCGCCGCCGGCGTGCTCCCCGGTGGCCTGCTCGGCGATCGGTTCGGGCGCAAGAAGATGCTGCTCATCGCGCTCGTCGGGTACGCGGGCGGCTCGGTGCTCGCGGCGACCGCCGACCACACCCGGCATGTTCATCGCCGCGCAGGCGGTGCTCGGGCTCGGCGCGGCGCTCGTCATCCCGCTCGTGCTCTCCGGCATCGCGGTGCTGTTCACCGCCGAGGAGCGGCCGCGCGCGGTCGGCATCTGGGCCGCCGCCAACTTCGTCGCGCTGCCGCTCGGGCCGATCGTCGGCGGCTGGATCCTGTCCCACCACTGGTGGGGCTGGGTCTTCCTGATGAACCTGCCGATCATCGTGCTCGCGATCGTCGCGGTCGTGATCCTGCTGCCGGAGTCGCGCAGCGAACGCGCCGCCGGCGCTGGACCCGGTCGGCGTGCTGACCTCCAGCGCGGGCCTCGGGGTGCTGACCTTCGGGCTCGTCAAGGCCGGGCAGGACGGCTGGGGCTCGGCCGGCGCGCTGGCCGGCATGCTCGGCGGCGCCGCGCTGCTGGTCGTGTTCGCGGTCTGGGAGCGCGCCCGGGACCGCCGCTCCCCCGGCCGCGCGCTCGTCGACCTGTCGCTGTTCGGCTCGGCGCGGTTCACCTGGGGCACGATCATCGCCGGGCTCGGCATCTTCGCGTTCTTCGGGCTGCTGTTCGCCGCCCCGCAGTACTTCCAGGCCGTGCTCGGCACCGACGCGATGGGCAGCGGGATCCGGCTGCTGCCACTGCTCGGCGGCATGATGGTCGGCGCGGGCCTGGCCGACCGGGTCGCCGGCGCGGATCGGCGCCAAGATCACCGTCGCGGCCGGGTTCGTCGTCCTCGGCGCGGCGCTGGTGCTCGCGACCACCACGACGGCGTCCAGCGGCTACGGCCTCGCGGCGACCTGGACCGCGCTCGGCGGCCTCGGCGCGGGCCTCGCGCTCGCCACCGCGTCGTCGGCCGCGCTGGCCACGATCTCCGCCGAGCGGGCCGGCGTCGCCTCGGCGCTCATGCAGGCCGTGCAGAAGCTCGGCACCCCGCTCGCCGCGGCGATCCTCGGCAGCGTGCTCAACGCCGGCTACGCCGGCCGGCTCGACGTCACCGGGCTGCCCGCGCAGGCCGCGACCGCGATGCGGGACAGCGTGTACGCCGGTGTCGAGGTCGCCGGCCGGCTCGGCTCGCCGGACCTGCTGCGCGACGTGCGGGCCGCGTTCGTCGATGGGCTCCAGCAGATGATGTGGGTGTCGGTTGCGGTGGCCGCGCTGGGCGTGCTGCTGACCGTGGCGTTCCTGCCCGCTCGCGCCCCCCGGGTCGCCACGAGTGCCGCCGGCAAGCAGAATCGGAGCATGACGTCGGCGTCCCGGTCCAACCTTGAGACCACGGTCGCGGGCGGGCTGCGGGAGCGGAAGAAGGCGCGGACCAAGATCGCCATCCAGGAGCACGCGGTCCGCCTGTTCCGCGACCAGGGCTACGCGGCGACCACGGTCGAGCAGATCGCCGAGGCCGCGGAGGTCTCGCCGAGCACGGTGTTCCGGTACTTCCCGACCAAGGAGGAGCTCGTCACCACCGACGAGATCGACCCGGTCATCTTCGCCGCGTTCGCGGACCAGCCGGCGGAGCTGAGCCTCCTCCAGGCGTGGCGCGGCGCGATGCACGTGGTGTTCGACCGGCTGACCGACGCGGAGATAGCGACCGAGCGCGACGCGGGCAGCTCGTCCTCTCGTGCCGGAGCTGTGGGCGGCCTCGCTGAAGCAACGTCACGAAGACGCTGGACACGATGATCGAGCTGAGCGCCCGGCGGCTCGGCCGCGCGGCGGACGACCTCGCCGTGCGCAACGCGGTCGGCGCGATGTTCGGCGTGCTGCTGGTCGCGGCGCTCGACTGGACCGGCAACCCGGACGCGGACATGGTCGCGCTGGTCGACGCCGCGCTCGACCAGCTCGAGACCGGCATGGTGCTGTAGGCCGTCACAGTGCGGCGAACCGTCCTATCGAGACGAACACGCACACCGCGAGGATGACCGATGTTGGTCGCCACGCTGCTCGGCTCACTGCAGTCGCGTGTGGACGGTCGCGGCAAGGACCATGACCACGCCGAACCCGGCCGCCGCGACCGGCGTCAGCACCGGCGCGACGCCCGTCGCCCACGGCAGGATCAGCCCGAGGACGGCGAACAGCTCGGACACGCCGGCGGTGCGCATGAACGGCAGCGGGACGATCTTGGCGGCGGTCTGTCCGGTCTCGATCATCCGCTCGCGGCTCTGGGTGGACTTCAGCGAGCCGGACACCATGCAGACGAACGCGAGCAGGATCTGTCCGATCCAGAGGGTGATGTTCATCGGAGCTCCCCGTTCTTGGTGACTTTCCTCCTGGACGGGGCGGGCGGGCGGTTCGTGACAGTCAGGTCCGGCGCGCGGCCGTGACGGCGGTCGCGACGCCGATGACCGCGGCGAGCGCGGCGAGCCCGCCCAGCACCTGGCCGAGCAGCTCGGCGTCGTCCGTGGTGCCCGAGGCCAGCACGGTGAGCAGCGAGGTCTGGACGGCGGCCAGGAGCAGCAGCACGACCGCGCCGGCGAGCGCTGCGGACGGCCGGTAGGCGAGTGAGGTGGCCAGCAGCGAGCGCGAGCAGGACCATCACGAGCACGGCGACCAGGACCGGGCCGGTCACCTCGCGGAACGCCGTGCTGGTCTGCAGCCAGTCGGTCGGGGTGAGCGGGTTGAGCGCGACCTGCATGGCGTAGCCGTCGACGGTTCCGCCGGTGAACCGCCCGACGAGGACCTTCAGCGGCAGGAACCCGGCCGCGGCGACCACGACCGCGCCGACGGCCTGGCCGGTGGCGAGCCGGCCGCGGAACACGGCGACCGCGGCGGCGAGCCCGAGCAGCAGGAGCGGCAGCGCCACGATCGCGACCGGGGCCAGCTCGCTGCCGAAGGGCGGGGCGCCGGTGGTGAAGTAGTCGGCGTTGAACAGCAGCGGCCGAGGAAGGCGGCGGCCGACCCGGCGAGCGTGTACGCGGCGGCGGCGAACACGCCGGGCCGCGGGTGGCGGCGCACGAGGAACCAGGCGAGCGCCGCGGCGGCACCGAGGTCGAGCACGCCGGTGATGATCCGCTCGGTCTGGGAGGCGCTCGCCCAGGTGCCGGCGAGCAGGCGCGCCCATGGCGAGGCCAGCCCGAGCCCGAGCAGCGCGACGACGGCGCCGCCGCGCCCGGGGTGGCCGGGAGCCAGTAGCCGAGTGCCGCGGCCGCGACGAGGACGACGAGCGCGACGGCGCCCTGCACCCACGGCCGGCCAACCGAACACCGGCATGGCGAGGACGACGAAGACCACCGCGGCGGCGGCGACGGTGACCGCGCAGGCGGCCGCGGCGAGCGCGCCGGACAGTGGCCGTGGGGCGTCGGCCGGCTCTTCGCTGTCGGGCTCGTCGCGGTCGAGGTCGTCGCGGTCGAGCTCGTCACTGACGGGTTCGTCCGCGGGGGGTTCTGGTGCCCGGATGGGGAGGATCGCGATCAATCTGTCGCGGAAGCGGGGGATGCGGATCGCGATCATGGCGGTCAGCGCGACCAGGGCCGGCACTCCGGCCAGCGCGACGATCGCCTCGGCCGGCCAGCGGTTCTCGGGCGGTAGCCAGGTCCCCAGCAGGACGGGCGGCATCGCGAAGACCGTGCCGACGAGGACGCCGCCGGCGACATCGCGGCGGGCTACCGCGACCAGCAGCAGGATGGTGGCCAGCAGCAACGAACCGGCCAGCACCGCGACGAGGGCGCCGGTGGGCAGCCGGCCCGGTGGGGCCGTTCCCGCCGCGCCGACCAGCTGCGTCGCGCCCAGCGAGCCGAACGGCGACGTGCCGGCGCCGAACGCGAACGAGGTCGCCATCGCCGCGGCGGCCGACGCCAGGTCGGCCCACGCGGACCACGCGGCCGCGCGCACCACGACGATCACGAGCGCCACGGCCACCACGAGCATCGTCACGGAGATCGCGGCCGCGCCGGCGCCCGCCGTGGCCATCAGGAGCACGACGACCATCGGCAGGATCGCGCCCGCGGCGGCGGTCCAGGCACGCATGCCGGTGGTGGCCACGGCGAGCAGGGCGAGCGCCGGGAGGCCGTAGACCAGGAGGATCACCGCGGTCGGTGACGGCCCCGTGTACTCGCCCGCGAGTGGGGTGTCGGGCACCGAGGCGGTCAGCAGCGCGAGGCCGCCGAGGTAGGCGCCGAGCACCGCGTAGGAGGTGCCGATGCCGCGCAGCACAGGGGATCCGAGCGCAAGTGTGACGGGGTGCTCCGGGTCGCCGGCCGGCCGCGCGATCAGCCACCCGCCGACGAGGAGCACGCCGGCGATGAGCAGTCGGACGATGTCGGAGCTCAGCACGGAGGACACCGCGAGTGCCCCCGCGCCGCCGAGCAACGCCGCGACCACCACGACGGCCGCGGCGATGGGTGCGTCGGGCCGGACCGCCGGCTCGGTGTGGGTGGGCGCGGTCACCGGGCGGGGCTCCAGATCATGGGGATAGTTCTAGACGAGATCCCGTGCGCGCAGGTGACGAATGGCCAGGTTCCGCTACGCCCGCAGCAGCCCGTGCAGCACACCGGCCGCCGCCGCGGCGTGGGTGGCGAAGCCGACGTGCCCGCCGGGGAACGGTGTCGTGGTCGTGCCGAGCAAGTCGGCGAGCGCGGTCGCGCCGCGGTGGGCGAGCTGGCCGGTTCCGGTCCCGGCGCCGATGGCGAGGGTGGGCAGGGCGGCGGGGTCGGGCCGATAGCGGATGATCGGGCTGATCATGTGCTGGAGGAAGAACTCGACGTTCGGGCGCATGCGGGGTGGGAGCGCGTAGTCGTCGGGCCGCACGACCTGGCCGGAGATGCGGAGGAACTCCCGCATGGCGTCGTCGGGCCCGGCCGTCCGGCACAGACCGGGCAGCGCGTCCATGGCCGCGTGCAGCTCGTCGCGGTCCGCCAGCAACTCCACGAGCGGCGGCTCATGGACGACGAGTGTGCGCACCTGAGCGGCGTGCCGGCTCGCGAGTTCGAGCGCGGTGATCGCACCGCCGCTGCTTGCGAACACGCGTACGGGTTCATCGGTGACCGCGGCGAGAAGCCGACGCACGTCATCAGCCTGCGTAGCGACGGCGATCTCCCCGGGCGTCCCGGTGAGCACGCTGCGCCCGATCCCCCGCGGATCGAAGGTGAGGACCGTGTTCCCGCCCACGAGGTGCGGCACGAGCGGACCGAAGATCGAACTGTCGGCCGCGCCGCCGGGGATGAGGAGAAGGAGCGGGCCGGAGCCGCGGAGGTCGTAGCGGAGCGTCGCGCCGGGGACGTCCAGCTGGAGCCGGGTAGCGGAGTCGAGGTTCGTCACAGGACCTCCCGATGGCTGGTGGCGGACAGGGGCTCGCTAGGAGGGCTTGGTGGGGTGCGGCGTGGTTGAGCGGAACGGGCCGAATCGAGGGGCCGCTGGCCGACCGCTGCGATTGGTGCCCGCAAGCTGAGCTAAAGGGGCGAGGGGGCGGGCTGGTTTGGCGCAGTCGGACAGTTCCCGAGCTTGGCCGACCAACCCGGCAACGTGCCCGTCCGGCCGGGCCGACCGCTGGAACCGCCACGCGGACAGTGGCGAGAGAACGGCGCGAAGACCGCAGCGACAGAACCCGGCCGGAGCGGCCGGGCGACGAAGCAAGTTGGGAGTGCGGAGGCGCGCCAACCAAACGGATCCAACCCCACGCGCCCGGCACAACACCGCCAACGCGAGGCCGCCTCGAAGCGGGAACCAACCTGACCAAACCAAGCGCCCACTCCCCCGGCCGCCCCCAGGACGGCGATCCACGACCAGCCGAGCGACGACCCGAGGCGGGTGGCTACTTGACGCCGGCGGCGTCCATGCCTCGGAGTTCCTTTTTCAGGTCGGCTATCTCGTCGCGGAGGCGGGCTGCCAGTTCGAACTGGAGGTCTCGTGCCGCGTTCATCATCTGGTCCGTCAGCTGCTGGACCAGGTCGGCCAGCTCCGAGCGGGCCATGGAGCCCACGTTCTCCTTGACGTACACGCCCGACGAGCGGCCACCCGGTTCGCCCGCTGCTCGGCGGCCGCGGGAGGCGTTGCGGCCCGAACCGCCGATCGGGACGGACTCGGTGTCGCCGTCCTCGGCCTCGTGGTAGACGCGGTCGAGGATGTCGGCGATCTTCTTGCGCAGCGGCTGCGGGTCGATGCCCCGCTCCTCGTTGTACGCGATCTGCTTGGCGCGCCTGCGGTTCGTCTCGTCGATGGCGTGCTTCATCGAGTCGGTGATGCGGTCCGCGTACATGTGGACCTGGCCCGACACGTTGCGCGCCGCGCGGCCGATCGTCTGGACCAGGCTCGTGCCCGAACGCAGGAAGCCCTCCTTGTCGGCGTCCAGGATCGACACCAGCGAGACCTCGGGCAGGTCCAGGCCCTCGCGCAGCAGGTTGATGCCGACCAGCACGTCGAACTCCCCCAGCCGCAGCTGGCGCAGCAGCTCGACGCGGCGCAGGGTGTCCACCTCGGAATGCAGGTAGCGGACCCGGATGCCGAGCTCGAGCAGGTAGTCGGTGAGGTCCTCGGACATCTTCTTCGTCAGCGTGGTGACCAGGACCCGCTCGTCGCGCTCGGCGCGTACCCGGATCTCGTGCACGAGGTCGTCGATCTGGCCCTCGGTCGGCTTGACGATCACCTCCGGGTCGATCAGGCCCGTCGGGCGGATGACCTGCTCGACGAACTCGCCGGCGGTCTGGCCCATCTCGTACGGGCCCGGCGTCGCGGACAGGTACACCGTCTGGCCGATCCGGTCCTGGAACTCCTCCCACGTCAGCGGGCGGTTGTCCATCGCCGAAGGCAGCCGGAAGCCGTGCTCGACGAGGGTCCGCTTGCGGGACATGTCGCCCTCGTACATGCCACCGACCTGCGGGACCGTCACGTGTGACTCGTCGATGACGAGCAGGAAGTCCTCGGGGAAGTAGTCGATCAGCGTGGCCGGGGCGGTGCCGGCGTCGCGCCAGTCGATGTGCCGCGAGTAGTTCTCGATGCCCGAGCAGAACCCGACCTGGCGCATCATCTCGATGTCGTACGCGGTGCGCATCCGCAGCCGCTGCGCCTCGAGGAGCTTGCCCTGCTTCTCCATCTTGGCGAGCTGTTCCTCCAGCTCCGCCTCGATGCCGTGGATCGCCCGCTCCATCCGCTCCGGCCCCGCCACGTAGTGCGTGGCCGGCGAGATCCGCAACGTGTCCACCTGCCTGATCACGTCGCCGGTGAGCGGGTGGAGATAGTACAGCGCCTCCACCTCGTCGCCGAAGAACTCGATCCGGACGGCCAGCTCCTCGTACGCCGGAATGATCTCCACCGTGTCGCCCCGCACCCGGAACGAGCCGCGGCTGAACGACAGGTCGTTGCGCGTGTACTGGGTGTCGACCAGCGCGCGCAGCAGCACGTCGCGCTCGATCTCCTGGCCGACCTCGAGCGCGATCGTGCGGTCGAGGTACTCCTGCGGGCTGCCCAGGCCGTAGATGCACGACACCGACGCGACCACGATGACGTCGCGCCGGGACAGCAGGCTCCACGTGGACGAGTGCCGCAGCCGCTCGACGTCCTCGTTGATCGACGAGTCCTTCTCGATGTACGTGTCCGTCTGCGGGACGTACGCCTCGGGCTGGTAGTAGTCGTAGTAGCTGACGAAGTACTCGACCGCGTTGTTGGGGAAGAACTCGCGCAGCTCGTTGGCCAGCTGGGCGGCCAGCGTCTTGTTCGGCGCGATCAGCAGCGTCGGCCGCTGCAGCCGCTCGATCAGCCAGGCCGTGGTGGCGGACTTGCCGGTACCCGTGGCACCCAGCAGCACGATGTCCTTCTCGCCGGCGTCGACCCGCCGCTCGAGCTCCTCGATCGCCGCCGGCTGGTCGCCCGCCGGCTGGTAGTCGCTGACCATCTGGAACCTGCCGTCGGCGCGCGGGATGTCACCGATGGGCCGGAACTGGGAGCTAGCCGTCACCATTGCCACGAAATGCAGGCTACGCGGGGCCACCGACAAAAACCGTTCCGGCAGGTCAGCGGGCCACGATGCGCGATGGGCGGCCAACCTGCCAAGCTGGCTGACGTGCACCCGCCCAAGATCGAACTGTTCGACGTCGCCGGCATGACGAACACCGATCCGAAGGGGATCGTCCGCGCCGTCGACCACTACCAGCGGACCGACTTCGGGCTGTACATGGCGCGGCCGCTCGACGGGCACCCGAACATCGCCCACTTCCGCTCGTGGCTGCTGCCCGAGCAGGGGCTGCGGGTCGGCCGCTGGCGGGCACACCCCGGGCAGCGGCTCGACCACGACGTCTACATCGACATCGTCGACATCGAGCCCGGCGACGTGTGGCGGACCGTCGACCTCTACCTGGACATCCTCGTCCGCGACCACACCGACCTACGCGTACTCGACACGGACGAGGTGCTCGCCGCCCGATCGGCGGGGCTGATCGACGACCGAACGGCGCAACGCGCGATCGAGCGAACGTTCGCGGCCGTCGAGGGGATCGCGGCGGCCGGCTACGACGTCGAGGCATGGCTCAAGATCGCGTTGACCTGGACCGATGGCTAGAATTGGTTAGTCAATAGCCGTCAGCCGATCGGGCGTTACATTTACACAATCGGTACCGTTTCGCACCTGAGACGTGACATAACGAAATCGAACCCGCACATCACCGACAGCATGCTGGCGACTACGCTCTGGACCCGTGGCCACGGCGATCACCCCCCAGCTCGTCGACATCGTCGACACCTTCACGTCGTCACGCAGCTACGTCTCGACCGGCACGACCCGCCGCCTGCGTACCTGCCAGGTAGAACGCTGGGGACTGCGCACCGAGTGCCCCACGCCGGAGGACCCGTTCAACGACGCGGAGGTCACCTGGCTGCTGCCGGAGCTGAGCCTGCGGCTCACCCACCAGCGCCCCCGCTCCCGGCATGCCAAGGCCGGCCCCAGCGTGCTGACCGCCGTCCGCGCGACGAGCGACGGCCGCTACTGGAAGACCACCGACCTGCTGCTCGGTCTCGCCGCGCCCGGCGGCACGACCGCGCGGATCGTCCGCTGCGAGGAGTTCGCCGCCGCGGTCGCCGGCCGCATACTGCTCGCCGGCGACGCCGACCTCGCGCTGTGCACGGTGCACAAGACACTCGAGGAGCTCAGCCGCTTCCGCCACGACCTGAGCGGCTGGCTGGCCTACAAGCACATCTTCGACGTCTGGCCGCCTTACTGATCCGACTGAGTCGGGGGTCCACCGATCGGTTGATCGCGCACACCCACCGCAGTCGCGTCGAAGCCTGTCCGGCCGGACGATCCGCCGGGGTGCCCCGCGGCGGCACGCTCGACGCATGGCAATCATCGAGGTGCAGCGGGCTCGTCAAGCGCTACGGCGAGCACACCGCGGTGGACGGCGTGTCCTTCGCCGTGGAACAAGGGGAGATCTTCGGCATCCTCGGCCCGAACGGCGCCGGGAAGACCACGACCGTCGAGTGCGTCGAGGGCCTGCGCCGGCCCGACGGCGGCGACGATCCGGGTCTGCGGCATCGACCCGCGCCGCGACACCGGTGAGCTCAAGCAGCTGCTCGGCGCGCAGCTGCAGGAGAGCCAGCTGCCGGACAAGCTGCGGGTCGGCGAGGCGATGGAGCTGTACAGCTCCTTCTACCGCGACCCGGCCGACTGGCGCCAGCTGCTGGACGTCCTCGGGCTCGCGGACAAGCGCGACGCCCAGTTCCGCCGCCTCTCCGGCGGGCAGAAGCAGCGGCTGTCGATCGCGCTCGCGCTGGTCGGCACGCCGCGGGTCGCGGTGCTCGACGAGCTGACCACCGGCCTGGACCCGCAGGCGCGCCGCGACGTGTGGGAGCTGATCGACGGCATCCGCAACCGCGGCGTCACGATCGTGCTGGTCACCCACTTCATGGCGGAGGCCGAGCGGCTCTGCGACCGGATCGCCGTGATCGACGCCGGCAAGGTCGTCGCCGTCGACAGCCCGGCCGGCCTGGTGTCCACAGTGGACGACACGCAGCGGATCCGGTTCCGGCCGTCCGCGCCGCTGGACCACGCGGTGCTGACCGCGCTGCCCGAGGTGTCCGATGTGGAGCGGGCGGGCGCGCAGCTCGTCGTCACCGGCACCGGGAACCTGCTGCACGCGGTCACCTCCGTGCTCGCGCGCAACCAGATCGTCGCCGCCGACCTGCGGGTCGAGCAGACCACGCCTGGACGACGCGTTCGTCGCCCTCACCGGCCGCAAGATCGACAACTGAGGAGTACCCGTGCAGTGCCCTTTCCCGGCTCACCGTCACCGAGTCGAAACTGTTCTTCCGCGAGCCCACCGCCGTGTTCTTCGCGCTCGCCTTCCCGCCGATCCTGCTCGTCATCCTCGGCTCCATCCCGTCGTTCCGGGAGCCCGACGCCGACCTCGGCGGGCTGCGGGTCATCGACCTGTACGCGCCGATCGTCGTGACGCTGGCGCTCGCGATGCTGGCGCTCAACGGCCTGCCGCAGCTGTTCGCCACCTACCGCGAGAAGGGCATCCTGCGGCGGATGGCGACCACGCCGGTCCGCCCCGCGACGATGCTGGGCGCGCAGCTGCTCATGTGCGTGGCGCTGGCCGTCGGCGTGATGGTGGTCGTGCTGGCCGTCGCCCGGGTGGGGTTCGACGTGGCGCTGCCGCGCCAGATCCCCGCCTACCTGATCGCCTACCTGCTGTGCGTGCTGGCCATGCTGACGCTGGGCCTGCTCGTCGCGTCGCTCGCGCCGAGCGGGCGGGGCGCCGGCGCGATCGGCTCGGTGCTGTTCTTCCCCGTGCTGTTCTTCGCCGGGCTGTGGGTACCGCGGGCGGGCATGCCGGAGGTGCTGCGGCGGATCAGCGACTTCACCCCGCTCGGCGCGGGCGTGCAATCATTGTCCGACGCCGCCGCAGGTCACTGGCCACAGCTGCTGCACGTGGCGGTCATGCTGGGGTGGACGCTCGTGGCCGGGGGGCTGGCCGCCCGGTACTTCCGCTGGGAGTAGGTGGGGACGTGACCGAGGCGGAGCTGGCGGCGGAGTTCGACCGGTGGGAGCGCAAAGAGACCGAGCTGATCCGGGTCTTCCCCTACTTCCTGCTCGCGGTCGCCACGCTGATCACGCTGCTGCAGCCGCTGTGGGACGTGCCCGTCAACGCGCCGCTGGCGCTCGGGCTCTCGCTGCTCGCTCTCGTCTGGGTCACCTGGCTGTTCCACGCTGCACCCGCAGTGGCGGGACCGCCGCCTGCTGATGGGCGCCTACTACGTCGGCCTGCTGGCGATCGCCGCCGCGTTGATCGCCGTCTCGCCCTGGTACGGCATCTTCGCGTTCGTCGGCTACATGCACGCGTTCGAGTGCCTGCGCGGCCGGCTGGCGCTACGCTCGGGGTCGCCGCGACCGCGTTCCTCGCGGCGACCTCCCAGATCGGCGGGTTCGTCAACATCAACCGGGACACCTGGTGGGCGTGGCTGCTCCTGGTGGCGTTCAACATGGTCGTGGCGGGCGCCTTCTCCTACTTCGGCGAGATGACCCACGAGCGCAACCTCAAGCAGAAACGGGCGCTCGTCGAGCTGGGCGAGGCCAACCGCAAGCTCGAGGCGGCGCTGGAGGAGAACGTGGGCCTGCACGCGCAGCTGCTCGTCCAGGCCCGCGAGGCGGGCGTGCTGGACGAGCGGCAGCGGATGGCCCGGGAGATCCACGACACGCTGGCCCAGGGCCTCGCCGGGATCATCACCCAGCTGCAGGCCGCCGACGCAGCGGCCGGACCACGCGGCGCGGCACATCGCGAACGCGGCGGAGCTGGCCCGCGACAGCCTCGCCGAGGCGCGCCGGACCGTGCACGCGGTGGAGCCCGCCGCGCTCGAACAGGCCCGGCTGCCGGAGGCGATCGGCGAGGTGGCCAAGCACTGGGCGTCGGTCAACGACGTCGCCGCGGTGCTGACCACCACCGGCGACGCGCGGCCGATGCACCCGGACGTCGAGGTGACGCTGCTGCGCACCGCGCAGGAGGCGCTCGCCAACGTGGCCAAGCACGCGCAGGCCACCCGGGTCGGCCTGACACTGTCCTACATGGAGGATCTGGTGACGCTCGACGTGCGCGACGACGGGGTCGGCTTCGCGCCGAACGTCAAGCGCGCCAACGGTTCGGTGAACGGCGGCTTCGGCCTGACCGGCATGCGCCAGCGGGTGCAGCGGCTGGCGGGGCGGCTGGAGATCGAGTCGGAGCCGGGGTCCGGCACGGCGGTGTCCGCCACGGTGCCGGCCATCCCGGCCGGAGGTGTCGAGTGACCATCAGCGTGGTGATCGTCGACGACCATCCCGTGGTGCGCGACGGGCTGCGGGGCATGTTCACCGGCGACCCGCGGTTCGAGGTGCTCGGCGAGGCCGCCGACGGCGCGGAGGCGATCGCGGCCGGCGAGCGGCTGCGCGCCGGACGTGATCCTCATGGACCTGCGGATGCCCGGCGTCGACGGCGTCACCGCGATCGCGGAGCTCGCCAAGCGCGGCGTGCCGTCCCGGGTGCTCGTGCTGACCACGTACGACACCGACAGCGACGTGCTGCCCGGCGATCGAGGCCGGGGCGACCGGCTACCTGCTCAAGGACGCGCCGCGCGACGAGCTGTTCCGGGCCGTCGAGGCGGCCGCGCGCGGCCAGGCGGTGCTCTCCCCCGCGGTCGCGACCCGGCTGATGGGCCAGATGCGCCAGCCGGCGACCGAGCCGCTCTCGCAGCGGGAGCTGGAGGTGCTCGGGCTGATCGCGCGCGGTTCGACGAACCGGGAGGCGGCCGCGCAGCTGTTCATCAGCGAGGCGACGGTGAAGACGCACCTGCTGCACGTGTACGCCAAGCTCGGCGTCAACGACCGGGCCGCGGCGGTCGCGACGGCCTTCGAACGGGGCTATCTGACTTTTCGCACTCCGGGATAAATCTCGACCGCCGGCGGGCCGGAACTCCGCATCCACGTTGGTTCCGGCGGTGTGCGACCGCATTCGCGGCGCAGCGATCGTTACCGCGAACCAGGCGATTTCCGCTGGTTATCGCCCTTATGGCGGGCCTCCAGTGATCGCGTATACGTTGGCAATCGTGCCGGCCAACCCGATCGTCGACCGCTACCGGCGGCCGATGCGCAACCTGCGGATCTCGGTCACCGACAGGTGCAACCTGCGGTGCCGGTACTGCATGCCCGAGGCCGAGTACGTCTGGCTCCCCCGCCGCGACCTGCTGACGTTCGAGGAGATCGCGACGCTGACCGACGTGTTCATGTCGCTCGGCGTGGACAAGGTCCGGATCACCGGCGGCGAGCCGCTGCTGCGCCGCGACCTGCCCGAGCTCGTCGCGATGCTGGCCGGCAAGCCGGGGCTGCGCGACCTCGCGATGACCACCAACGGCGTGCTGCTGGCCGACAACGTCGCGGCGCTGAAGGCGGCCGGGCTCGGCCGGGTCACGGTCAGCCTGGACACGCTGCGGGCCGACCGGTCGAAGACGCTGTCGCAGCGCGGCACGCACGCGGCGGTGCTCGAGGGCATCGCGTCGGTGGCGCCGGCCGGGTTCACCGGCACCAAGATCGACACGGTGGCCATGAGCGGCGTCAACGACGACGAGCTGGTCGACCTGATCGAGTTCGGCCGCACCGTGCCGGCCGAGGTGCGGTTCATCGAGTACATGGACGTCGGCGGCGCGACGAGCTGGTCGAAGGACCTGGTGCTCTCCCGCGCGGAGATGCTGGCGCGGCTGTCCGACCACTACGGCCCGATCAGCCCGCTGCCCAACACCGACGCGGCGCCCGCCGACCGGTTCGAGCTGCCCGACGGCACGACGTTCGGCATCGTGTCGTCGACGACGCAGCCGTTCTGCGCCACGTGCGACCGCAGCCGGCTCACCGCGGACGGCATGTGGTTCCGCTGCCTCTACGCCGTCGAGGGCACGAACCTGCGCGACCCGCTGCGCGACGGCGCGTCGTTCGAGGAGATGCGGTCGCTGATCACCGGCAAGTGGAGGCACGCGAGGACCGCGGTGCGGTGGAGCGGCTCGCCGAGCGCGACCGGCTGCCGTTCATCCCGCTGGCCACGCTGAAGTCCAACCCGCACCTGGAGATGCACACCCGCGGCGGCTGATCACGGCGCCCAGCCGGTGTTCTTCGCCCACTCCTCGGCACGCACCGCGGCCTGGTCGAACCACGGCTCCTTCGCCTCGCCGTAGCGGTCGCAGTCGTCGTCGGCGGCGTACCGGTGCGACAGCTCCTCCTTGAGCGCGCGGTACTCCGCGTGCGCCGGCCTCGTCCGCGCGCAGCCAGTCGCGCATCAGCAGGGCCAGCCGCCAGCCGGGGCCGCCCTCGGCCCGGACGTGCAGGTTCACGAGCCGGCCCGGGTCGGCCGATGCGTGCAACCGCTTGCGCCACTGCGCCACGTCCGGCGCGTAGTCCTTCGGGTTGTCCCGGTCGACGCCCTCGACGCGGGGGAAGCCCGCGGCCGCGAGCACACCGGCCAGCGCGTCGGCCTCGGCCATCGAGGCGACGGTCAGCTGCAGGTCGAGCACGTCCTTGGCCGGCATGCCGGGCACGGCCGTCGACCCGATGTGGTCGACCCGCGCGCCGCGGTCCCCGACCGCGGTCCGGATCCGCGCGGCGAGCCGGGCCGCCTGCGCGGGCCAGGTGGCGTCGGGGGGCGACAGGCGCGGGCCGCCGAAGCGGTTGCGGTGGCGCAGCCGCACGTTGGACTCGTAGCGCACCAGCCGGTCCGCCCACAGCGCGTCCACCTCGGCCAGCACCTGGTCGACCGACCCGCCGTTGTCGAGCCACACGTCGGCGGCGGCGCGGCGGGCCGCCTCGTCGGCCTGGGCGCGGATGCGTGCCCGGGCGTCCTCCTCGGACATGCCGCGCACGTGGACGACGCGGTGCACCCGGGTCTCCACGGGCGCGTCGACGACGATCACCAGGTGGTAGTTGGGCGCCAGGTCGTTCTCGACGAGCAGCGGCACGTCGTGCACGACGATCGCGTCGCCGGCCGCCGCGGCCATCAGCTCGGCGGTGCGCCGCGCGATCCGGGGGTGCACGATGCCGTTGAGCCGCCCGCGGCTGGACTCGTCGGCGAACGCGAGCCGGGCGAGCCGGGCGCGGTCCAGCGCGCCGGCGGCGTCGAGGATGTCCGGCCCGAACGCCTCGACCAGCTCGTCGAGCCCGGAGGTACCCGGCTCGACGACCTCGCGGGCGATCTTGTCGGAGTCGATCACGACGGCGCCGTGCTCGGCCAGCCGACCGGCCACAGTGGATTTCCCGGACCCGATTCCGCCCGTGAGGCCAACGCGCAGCATGCCTGCATTCTGGCAGCCGGGCGCCGTCTCTTGATCGCACCTCCTCGTAGCCGATCTGTTACTCGAGTGGATGAGGACACGCCTGGCGGTTCCGGTGATTTGGTTACTTGATCGCCTACGGTTGCCGCCAAGCCGTCACCCACACGGAGGACACCTATGCGACGACGTGGTATTCAGCAGCCGGGGAGGCACCGACTCGGCACTCCCGGGCTGGTGCATTGCCTGCGGTACCACGCGGTCGCCGTCGCGCTCGAGGAGTACCGCCGCACCTGGTGGTCGGCGGCCCTGATGCCCGCCAGGCACAGCCTCGCCGGCCTGCGCCGCCGCGCCGCCGCCGCGGCGGCCGCCCGTGCCTGGGCACCGGTCGTGGTCGCCGGCCACGCCCGCGGCGTGGTCTCCCGCGCCGCCGCCTAACCGCCCGGGGTCGGCGGGCCCGGGGTGAGCGCCTTGTCCGCGAGCTGGCCCAGCATCGCGCCCGCCCGGTCCTCCCGCACGAGGTTCGGCGGCACCGTGACCACGACCGTCGTGGCGCCGCGCACCGCGGCCAGCATCCACGTCTTCCCGCGCAGCAGCACACCCTCGCCCGAGCCGACCGGTACCTCGTTGACCTGCGAGCCCGCGTCGCGCTCGGCGGAGATCGTGTTCGTCAGCCTGCTCTGCGCCCGCTTCGGGTCGGTGTAGGTGGCCAGCCCGATCCACACGGTCGCCGACTCCGCCGGCTTGCCCTGCCGCACGCCGTAGTAGCAGTCCAGCCGCGCGGTGCGGCCGATGCTCGCCTGCGGCACCCCGACGACCGGCAGCGGGTCGCCGGTGATCAGCATGCCCAGGATCGTGCCGATGTCCTCCGGGGTGGCGATCTCGGCGCACGTCTTGGGGACCGGGCGGGCCGTGGGCGGGGCGGCACCGGAGGGCTGCGACACGTCGGTGTCGAACTGCGGCACCTCCGGCACGGTCACCGGGTCGCTCCCGTGGGCACAGCCCGACACGAGGACCAGGACCGCGGCGAGGATCCAGACGCGCACGCGATCACCGTATGCGACAACGCGCGCAAAACAAGGGCCCCGCCGGAAACCGGCGGGGCCCTTGGTGGATCTCAGGAGGCTCAGACGCCGCCGGAGAGCTTCTCGCGCAGTGCCGCGAGCTGCTCGTCGCTGGCGAGGGTGCCACCGCTCTTCTTCTGCGTGTCACCACCGCCACCGGACGAGTAGCCACCGGCGTCGCCGCCGGCCTCGCCGGCTTCGCCGACACCCTCGGTCTCCGCGGCAGCCTCGGCCTCGGCCGCCTTGGCGACCTGCTTCATGTGCTGCTCGTAGCGAGTGTGGGCCTCGGCGTACTGGCGCTCCCACTCCTCCCGCTGCGTGTCGAACCCGTCCTGCCATTCCTGGGTGTCCGGGTCGAAGCCTTCGGGGTAGATGTAGTTGCCCTCGTTGTCGTACTCCGCCGCCATGCCGTACTGCGTCGGGTCGAACTCGGTCTCCGAGGAGAAGCCCTCGTTGGCCTGCTTGAGGGACAGCGAGATCCGGCGCCGCTCGAGGTCGATGTCGATGACCTTGACCATGACGTCGTTGCCGACCTGCACGACCTGCTCGGGGATCTCCACGTGACGCTCGGCCAGCTCGGAGATGTGCACCAAGCCCTCGATGCCCTCGTCCACCCGGACGAACGCGCCGAACGGAACCAGCTTCGTGACCTTGCCCGGCACGATCTGACCGATCGCGTGGGTGCGGGCGAACTGACGCCACGGGTCTTCCTGGGTGGCCTTCAGCGACAGGGACACGCGCTCGCGCTCCATGTCGACGTCCAGCACCTCGACCGTGACCTCCTGGCCGACCTCGACGACCTCGGACGGGTGGTCGATGTGCTTCCAGGACAGCTCCGAGACGTGCACCAGACCGTCGACGCCGCCGAGGTCCACGAACGCACCGAAGTTGACGATCGAGGAGACGACGCCCTTGCGGACCTGACCGCGCTGCAGCTGGTTGAGGAACTCGCTGCGCACCTCGGACTGGGTCTGCTCGAGCCACGCGCGCCGCGACAGGACCACGTTGTTGCGGTTCTTGTCCAGCTCGATGATCTTCGCCTCGAGCTCACGGCCCACGTAGGGCTGCAGGTCGCGCACCCGGCGCATCTCGACCAGCGACGCCGGCAGGAAGCCACGCAGCCCGATGTCCAGGATCAGGCCGCCCTTGACGACCTCGATGACCGTGCCCTTGACCGGCTCGTCGGACTCCTTGAGAGCCTCGATCGTGCCCCACGCGCGCTCGTACTGCGCACGCTTCTTGGACAGGATCAGCCGGCCCTCCTTGTCCTCCTTCTGGAGAACGAGAGCCTCGACCTCATCACCGACCTTGACGACATCGTTGGGGTCGACGTCATGCTTGATCGACAACTCACGAGAGGGGATGACCCCCTCGGTCTTGTAGCCGATGTCGAGCAGGACCTCGTCCCGATCGACCTTCACGATGGTGCCCTCGACGATGTCACCATCGTTGAAGTACTTGATGGTCTTGTCGATGGCGGCGAGGAAGTCCTCACCCGTCCCGACGTCGTTAACGGCGATCTGCTGCGTGGGCGCGCTGTCAGCCGGGACAATGGTGGTGTCGGTGGACATTGGCTAGGTGGCTCCGGTACGGATTATTTGAGAGACGGGCAACGGATTTGCAGTTGTCGGCGCGCGGCGGGATAGTTCGCCGACGGACCGAACGAACCTGTACGACACCGCCAACGCCGCGCAAACCGATCTGATTCCCGCAAGATGAACAGACCGCAGCGCGAAACCACTGCGCGGCGGTATCCTACGCGGCTGCGCGACGGCCGGGCAAACCTGGGTGGGTCATCTGCGCACGTACGCGCATGTACGCGGCCGGGTACGCGCACCGGCAGAGGCATGAGCAGAGGCACGAGGGGAACGCATGACGACACTGCCGGCGCACGATCCGGACGACCAGCCGGCCAGCACGGCCGAGCAGGTTCTCGGCACGGTCGGCAGCGAGCGGCGGCCGGCGTCGTCCGCGGAGTCGGTGGCGGCCAACAGCGCGTGGTGGGACGCCGACGCCGACGCCTACCACGCCGAGCACGGCGAGTTCCTCGGCGTGGCCGACTTCGTGTGGTGCCCGGAGCGGCTGCGCGAGGCCGACGCGCACCTGCTGGGCGAGGTCGCCGGGCGGGACGTGCTGGAGGTCGGCAGCGGGTCCGCGCCCTGCGCGCGCTGGCTCGCCGCGCAGGGTGCGCGGGCGGTCGCGCTGGACCTGTCGGCCGGCATGCTGCGCCACGCCGCCGCCGCGAACGAGGCCACCGGCCTCGACGTGCCGCTCGTGCGGGCCAACGCCGAGCGGCTGCCGTTCGCGAGCGGGTCGTTCGACATCGCCTGCTCGGCGTTCGGCGGGGTGCCGTTCGTCCCCGGCTTCGACGAGCTGTTCGGTGAGGTCGCGCGCGTGCTGCGGCCCGGCGGCTCCTGGGTCTTCGCGGTGACCCACCCGATGCGCTGGATCTTCCCCGACGACCCGGGCCCGAGCGGGCTGCGG
This sequence comes from uncultured Actinomycetota bacterium, assembly GCA_963841395.1. Lineage (GTDB taxonomy): Bacteria > Actinomycetota > Actinomycetes > Mycobacteriales > Pseudonocardiaceae > Actinophytocola. The sequence goes on along the minus strand of CAWJCX010000052.1, from coordinate 159,382 downwards.
GTCACCGGCTCGTACTTCGACCGCACGCCCTACGTCGAGGTCGACGCCGACGGGCGGGCCACCTACGTCGAGTACCACCGCACCCTCGGTGACTTCGTGCGCGCGCTGACCGCGGCCGGGCTGACGCTGTTCGACCTGGTCGAGCCGGAGTGGCCGGACGGGCACACCGACGAGTGGGGCCAGTGGAGCCCGCTGCGCGGCGCGCTGTTCCCCGGCACGGCGATCTTCCGCTGCCGGCGTTCATGAGTGTCGCCGGCGCATTGCTGCAGGCCCAGACCGCCCGGTTCGAACGCGTCGACCCGCTGCTGCCGCCCGCCGCGGCGCCGCCGGACGGGGACGTGCTCACCGCCGCCCTGCCCGACGGCGAGCGGGTGGCCGGGGTGGTCGCCCGCGAGCGGTACGGGGCCGGCACCGCGCCGACGCTGTGGTCGGCCCGCGAGGTGTGGGAGCTGCACCCGCTCGTCGGCCTGGCCGGCGGGGCCGGGATGGACGCATTGCTGGCCGAGCTGGCGCGGATGCTCGAGCGGGCCGGCCCCGCCGCGGACTCGGCGTGCCTGGTGACCTGGCCGAGCCGTGACGTCGAGGCCGCCAAGCCGCTGCTGGCGCACGGGTTCGCTCCCCTGTCGACGCTGGCGGTCCGCACGGACGCCGGAGCGGACAAACCGGGCGACAGCGTGACGGTCCGGCTCGCGACCACCCGGGACCTCGCCGTCGCGCTGGAGCTGGAGCTCGCCGAGCTGGCCTACTCCGCGCTGGTCGGCGCCGCGATCGAGCGCCCGGACGCGCGGCGGGTCAAGGGCGCGGCGCTGGCCAGGCACCTGGAACAGGGCGACCCGGTGTGGCTCGCCGAGTGCGACGGGGTCGTGACCGGCCTCGCGCACTGCCGGCTGGTCGACGCCACGCCGGGCTCGGCGAGCGGCACCCGGCTGCGGGCCGGGCGGTGGGGATACGTCAACTGCGTGTCGGTGCGCCCCGAGGCCCGCGGCAGCGGGGTAGGCCGGCGGCTGATGGCCGTCGCGCACCGCGAGCTCGCGCGGATGGGCGCCACCGCCACGTTCCTGTACTACAACCCGCCGAACCCGCTGGCCTCGGTGTTCTGGCCACGGCAGGGCTACCGTCCACTGTGGACCATCTGGGAGGCCCGGCCGGCCGGCGCGCTGCGCTGAGAATTTCCCCGGGAACCTGGCGCTCCGGTCGTGACTCTTGCACGGTATATGGAGCCGAACAGGAGCAATCGTGACCAATGGGGAATGGTTCGCGCAGCTGTACCAGGAGAGCTATCGCAGCCTGGTACTGACCGCCTACGCCCTGCTCAGGGACATGGGCGAGGCGGAGGAGGTCACTCAAGAGGCGTTCGCGGTCGCGTACGGCCGCCGCGCCAGGGTCTCGCGGGCGGACAGCCCGGAGGCGTGGGTACGCAAGGTCGTGGTCAACCTCGCCCGCCGGCGCTGGCGGCGGCGGGCGATGCTCGACCGGATCCTGCACCGCGAGCTCGACGAGCCGCCGCCGATCGAGGGGTTCGGCGAGCATCTCGACCTGCATGCGGCGATCCGGGCGCTGGGGCACGAGTACCAGGCCGCGGTCGTACTGCACTATCTCGCCGACCTGCCCGTCGACGAGGTGGCGTCCATTTTGGACGTTCCGGTTGGGACGGTGAAGTCCCGGCTGTCCAGGGCCAGAGCGGCATTGGCCGCACAGCTGCGAACCGAGGAGGAGGTGCGCGGTGCATGACTCCGACCTCGACGACGAGCTGACCCGGCTGCGTGACGGGGTGCGTGGCGCGGTGCCCGTGCCCGCCTTCGAGCAGGTGGTGGCCCGGCACAAGCAGCGGGTGGTGCGCCGGCGGATGCAGGTGGGTGCCGCGGTCGCGGTGCTCGTCGTGACGCTGGCGATACCGCTGCTGCGCGACCAGATGGTCCCGGATCCCGAGCCGCCGGCCGCGCCGCCGCCGGACACGTCGGTCATGCCGAAGGGCCCGTTCCTCGGCGACGCGGACTTCTTCGACGCCGACCACGGCTACGTGCTCCGGGCGGAGTGCAAGGACGGCGACTCGACCAGGTGCACCGAGGAGCTGTTCGCGACCAGCGACGGCACCCGCTGGGGGAAGCGGCCGCTGCCGAAGCCGGACACGGCTCCGTCGTATTCACGCGGCAGCCTGGAGGTGCTCGGGCCGGACGAGATCACGATCGACTGGGCCCGCTCGCAGGAGTCGCAGATCAGCCGGATGCACAGCGTCGACGGTGGCCGGACCTGGCAGCCGGTCGAGCTGCCGGACATCGTGACCGACACCGTGCCCGAGATCCCGGACAACGCGTCGCTGGTGTCGACGTGCGCCCGGTTCGTGGGCGGCGGCAGGACGTGCGCGGAGCGCGGCTTCGTCGTGCTGCTGCCCGGTTCCGGCGGCTCAGCGCTGCTGGCGAACCGGCCGCACCTCAACGCGATGGTGGCCGGCGGGGAACCCACGCTCGACGGCCGCTGGTGGGTGGCCGGGCGAGACCCGAAGACCAACGACTGGAGCCTCGCGATCAGCAACGACGACGGCCGCTCGTGGACGACGACGAAGCTGGGCTTCCGCGGGTCGGTCGACTACTTCGGCTGGTCGATGACTTCGTCCGGTGGCGCTCTGTACGGCGTCGCGATCGGGCCGCTGCCGAACACGAGCAACGGGCTCGCCGCGATCTTCCGCAGCACGGACGGCGGGCGGACGTGGCAGCCGACCTGGCAGCCGGCCGAGGGCAAGCAGCCGCGGCGGGTGTACGGGAGCCTGGTCCCGGGCGAGAACGGTTCGCTGACGATCAACTCCGCGGACGGCAAGGCGTACACGAGTGGCGACGGCGGGCGGACGTTCCGTCCGGCGAAGCGCCAGGACCGGGGGTACATGTTCCGCACACGGGCCGGCTACGTGTCGGGAGTCGACGGCTCGAGCCGCGAGATCGAGTTCTCGCCCGACGGGATCGACTGGCGGCGGATGAAGATCGGCTGAGCCCGAGGGGGAAGGGTCAGCGGTGCGCCGGGCGGAACTCTCCGACCTGGTGCACCGCTGGCGGTTTGCCGTCCAGTGCCCGGCGGACGCCGTCCAGCACGCCGGCCGAGATCTCCTGATGGGTGAGCCACCGGGTGCGGCCGGCGTGGCGGACGAAGCCGAGCACGACCTGCTGGGTGGGGTGGCCGTCGAGGACGGGGTCCGGGCAGCCGCCGACGGGGTTGGCCGACGCGCTGCCGTGGACCTCGACGATGGGCGCGCCGGGCGCGAGCAGCGGGGCCACCGCCCGGAGCACGGAGATCCGCTCGGTCCGGTGCACCCAGGCGACGAGCAGGTCGGCCGGGCCGCCGAGGGCGCGGGCGGCGCCGTCGGCCAGGGCGGCGGGCTCGGACCAGGTGGCCTGGACCCAGAGGGCCTTGCGGTGGCCGTTCCCGTTCCCGTTGCCGCCTTCGACCGCGGGGATGGGGGCGTAGCGCCGGCTCGGCAGGACGACGTGCCAGCCGTCGGCGACGAGTGCTTCGGCGCAACCGGCCAGCATGCCGGTACCGCCTAGGACGAGGGCCCGCTTCCCGGTCATCCCAGCCTCCCTCAGGCTCGCCAGCCACCGTACCCGAGGAAGGGGCCGGCAGCCGTCTACTGAGCCTGGGCGTCGTCGAACCGGGCCTGGGTGAGGCTGAACCAGTTGCCCGAGTCGTCGCGGAACACGGCCTCGACGCCGTACGGTCGCTCGGCGGGCTCGGAGAGGAAGACGACGCCGCGCTCGACCAGCTCGGTGTGGGTCTTGTGGCAGTCGTCGGTCGCGAACACGCCCCCGCCTATGGCCCCCTTCGCGACGAGCGAGCGCAGCTCGGCGGCGTTTTCGGGCGAGTGGCCCATGGCGCAGTCGGCGAGGATGTACTGGACGTCGGGCTGGCTCGGCGGGCCGACGGTCAGCCAGCGGAAGCCCTGGCCGGAACCCTCGAACTCCTCCCCCATGCTGAAGTCGGTGCGCACCTCGAAGCCGAGCTTGTTGACGTAGAAGTCCTTGGCACTGTCCTGGTCGAGCACGTAGATGGTGGTGTGCGACAGCTTGGTGATCATGTTCGCCTCTCTCCGTTCGGTGTGGACACCGAACCTAGGGCGCGGCGTCGCCGCCCTGCTTATCCGCGATTGCTGGCCGGGGCCGGGCCCACGCCATCACGAAGCACCCCGGAATCGGCGGCGGCCCGCCCCGGGCGACCATCCGCCTGCGGTACTCGGTGGGCGAGCACCCGACGAGCTCGGCGAAGCGCCGGGAGAACGACCCGAGGCTGCTGAAGCCGACGACCATGCAGATCTCGGTCACGGTGAGGTTCGCCGAGGCCAGCAGATCTTTCGCACGTTCGACACGGCGGCGGCTGAGGTAGGCACCCGGCGTCTCGCCGAACTGGGCACGGAACTCGCGCGCGAAGTGGTAGCGGGAGAAGCCGGCCTCGGCGGCCATCGCGGTGAGGTCCAGGGGGTCGGCGTAGCGGGCGTCCATCAGGTCTCTCGCTCGTCTGAGATGGACTACCGGTTCCATGGTCCCTCGGTCTTCCTCGTGTTCGGTTCCTCGTGTTCGCGGGTAAGAGGGGCTGGGCTGGCCGGCGTGCATTTTATGGCCGCGAGTCTCACTGTAAAGTGCCCGCGCCGCACCCCAGCGCTGGGCGCTTTGCGTTGGCGGGCACTTGACAGCGAGCCTCTTTCGCGGCCTTGGCACGCCTGTTAAGGGCAGGCCTGGCGGCCTGCCCGAAATTGCGCACACCACCCAGCCCAGCCACCGTGGATCAAGGCAAACGGGGTTCGCCCGTCATCGAGAGCTGCTGTCTGCGAAACCCTTACCCACAGCGCAAAGTGGCCCGTCCACCACCGGTCTTGCGCCCGCCCGCCATCGGCGACCAACCATCGAACCCGAGCGTTCCCAACCACCTCGTGAACGTCCGCCGCACGCCCAATCCGGCGCCGCTCCCAAAGCCAACGCGCAGCACACCTCACCCCCGGCCCCGCCCTCCCCCGGCCCCGCCCCGCGGCGACAGGACTCAGTGGGCAGCGTCGTTCCACGACCGGCCGAAGCCGACCGAGACGTCCAGTGGCACGTCCAGCTTGTAGGCGCTGCCCATTCCCTTGCGCACCAAGGCCTCCGCGGTGTCCCGCTCCCCCTCCGCCACCTCCAGCACCAGCTCGTCGTGCACCTGGAGCAGCATGCGGGAGCGCAGTTCGGTCGAACGCAGCTCGCGATCCACGTTGAGCATCGCGACCTTGATGATGTCCGCGGCGCTGCCCTGGATCGGTGCGTTCAGCGCCATGCGCTCGGCCATCTCGCGGCGCTGGCGGTTGTCGCTCGTCAGGTCCGGCAGGTAGCGGCGGCGACCGAAGATGGTCTCCGTGTAGCCGTCCTTGCGCGCCTTCGCCACGATCTCGTTCAGGTAGTCGCGCACGCCGCCGAAGCGGTCGAAGTACTCGTCCATCAAGCCGCGGGCCTCGTCCGTCGAGATCCGCAGCTGCTGGGACAGGCCGTACGCCGACAGGCCGTACGCCAGGCCGTAGTTCATCGCCTTGATCTTGGCTCGCTGGCCGCCCGTGACGTCGGCGGGCTCGACCGAGAAGACGCGCGCGGCGGTGGCGGCGTGGAAGTCGAAGCCCGACTGGAACGCCTCGATCAGCGCCGCGTCGCCCGACAGGTGGGCCATGATCCGCATCTCGATCTGGCTGTAGTCGGCGGTCATCAGCTCCGCGAAGCCCGTGCCCACGATGAACGTGTCGCGGATCGTGCGGCCCTCGTCGGTGCGGATCGGCACGTTCTGCAGGTTCGGCTCCGTCGACGACAGGCGGCCCGTCGCGGCGATCGTCTGGCTGTACGTCGTGTGGATGCGGTCGTCGTCGGACACCGACTTGATCAGGCCCTCGACCGTGACCTTGAGCCGGCTGGCGTCCCGGTGCTCCAGCAGGTGCGCCAGGAACGGGTGCTCGGTCTGCTCGAACAGGCCCGTCAGCGCGTCCGCGTCGGTCGTGAAGCCCGTCTTCGTGCGCTTGGTCTTCGGCATCTGCAGCTCGTCGAACAGCACCACCTGCAGCTGCTTCGGCGAGCCCGAGGTTGATCTCCTTGCCGATGACCGAGAACGCCTCCTGCTCGGCGTGCTTCACCCGGCCGGCGAAGTGCGCCTCGAGCGACGCGAGCTGCGCGGTGTCGACCGCGATGCCGACCGCCTCCAGGTCGGCCAGCACGTGCAGCAGCGGCAGCTCGATCTCGGCCAGCAGGCTCGCGCCGCCGGTGTTCTCCAGCGCGATGTCCAGCGCGTCGGCCAGCTCGGCGATCGCGCTGGCCCGGACGATCTCGCCCTCCGCGACCTGTGCCGCGTCGCCCTCCTCACCGTCCAAAAGCGACAGCTGGCGCTCCTCGGGCTGCTGCTCGACCCGCAGCTCCCGCTTGAGGTAGCGCAGCACGAGGTCGTCCAGCGCGAACGAGCGCTGGCCCGGCCGCACCAGGTACGCGGCCAGCTGGGTGTCGGTCGCGAGCCCCCGCAGCGTCCAGCCGCGATGCCGGATCGCGTGCAGCGACCGCTTGACGTCGTAGGCGAGCTTGGCCACCGCCGGGTCGGCGAGCCAGGCCACCAGTGCCTTCTCGTCCTCCTCGTTGAGCGTGGTGACGTCGACGTACACGCCCGTGCCGTCGGCCAGCGCGATCGCGAGCGACCGCAGCTCGACCGCCTCGCCGGCGACACCGGTCGACGCGTCGCGGAACGACAGGCCGACCCGCGTGCCGGCCGGCGCGTGCTTGGTCGAGCCAGCCGGGCAGCTCCCCCGGCTCGAGCGCGCCGCCGCTGACCTCGAAGCCGTGCTCGGCCTCCGGCTCGGCCGTGGTCAGCTCGCCGAACAGCCGGTCGCGCAGCACCCGGAACTCCAGCTCGTCGAACAGCCGGTGCACGGCGTCGCGGTCCCACGGCTTGGCGGCCAGCTCGTCGGGCAGCACACCCAGCGGCACGTCGCGCACCAGCTCGGTCAGCTGGCGGTTCATCATCACGCCGGCCAGGTTCTCCCGCAGCGCGTCGCCGGCCTTGCCCTTCACCTCGTCGACCCGGTCGACCAGGTCGTTGAGCGAGCCGAACTGGTTGATCCACTTGGCCACGGTCTTCTCGCCGACGCCGGGGATCTTGGGCAGGTTGTCCGACGGGTCGCCGCGCAGCGCCGCGAAGTCGGCGTACTGGTCGGGCGCCCACGCCGGTCTTGGCGAGCACCGCGTCGGGGGTCATCCGGGCCATCTCGGACACGCCGCGCGACGGGTAGAGCACCGTCACGTGCTCGTTGACCAGCTGGAACGCGTCGCGGTCGCCGGTACAGATGGAGACGCCGAAGCCCTCGGCGGTGGCCAGCGTGGTGAGCGTGGCGATGAGGTCGTCGGCCTCGAAGCCCTCCTTGGCCAGCGACGGGATGACGAGCGCGCGCAGGACCTCCTCGATGAGGCTGACCTGGCCCTTGAACTCGTCGGGCGTGGTGGAGCGGTTGGCCTTGTACTCGGCGTACTGCTCGCTGCGGAACGTCTTGCGGGACACGTCGAAGCAGACGGCGACGTGGGTGGGCTTCTCGTCGCGCAGGAGGTTGATCAGCATCGAGGTGAAGCCGTACACCGCGTTGGTGTGCTGACCCGTCCCGGTGGAGAAGTTCTCCTTCGGCAGCGCGTAGAACGCCCGGTAGGCCATCGAGTGGCCGTCGATGAGCAGCAACCGGCGCTCGGCAGCGGCCTTCGTACTGGTAGGGGCATTGCTAGTGGCGGGCGTCTCAGGCACAGGGCGAGTCTAGGGTGGAGCACCGACACTGGTGACGACCGCCAGCGAGGAGAGACCGTGTCGAGCACCCCTGACAGCAATTTCCCGCCGAACCTGCCCGGAGTCCGCTACGACCTGGCCGACCAGCTGCTGCCCACGAAGATGGGCATCGAGATCACCGAGTGGGACCCGAAGCGGGTCGTCGCGACGATGCCGGTGGCCGGCAACCTGCAGCCGTACGGCCTGCTGCACGGCGGCGCGAACGCGACGCTCGCCGAGACCATCGGCTCGGTCGCGGCCGCGCTGAACGCCGGCACCGACCGGGTGGCGATGGGGCTCGAGCTGTCCTGCACCCACCACCGCGCGGCACGGTCGGGCGTGGTCACCGGCGTGGCCACGCCGCTGCACGTGGGCCGCAGCACCTCCACGTTCGAGATCGTGATCACCGACGACGAGGGCAAGCGCACCTGCACCGCCCGGCTGACCTGCATCGTCCGCGAACGCCCGCCGGGCGCATGACGACGCTCGGGGTCGTCTTCCGGCCACAGCTCCCGCCCGAGCGGCTGCGCGGCGTCGTGTCCGCGGCCGAGGAGTCGGGCCTGGAAGAGCTGTGGCTGTGGGAGGACTGCTTCTTCGAGGGCGGCGTCGCGACCACGGCCGCGGCGCTGGCGTGGACGTCACGGCTGCGGGTCGGCATCGGGGTCCTGCCGCTGCCGCTGCGCAACGTCGCCATGACCGCGATGGAGGCCGCGACCCTGGAGCGGCTGTTCCCCGGCCGGATGCTCCTGGGCGTCGGTCACGGCGCACAGGACTGGATGGGGCAGGTCGGCGTGCGACCGGACTCGCCGATGACCTCGATGCGCGAGCACCTGGTGGTGCTGAAGGCATTGCTGGACGGTGAGCGGGTCACGACGTCGGGCACGTACGTGCAGCTCGACGGCGTGGCGCTCGACTGGCCGCCCGCCGCGCCGCCGCGGATCTACGTCGGGGCGACCCGGCCGCGGTCGCTGCGCCTGTCCGGCGAGCTGGCCGACGGCACGGTCCTCGACGCGGCGCACAACGCGGACGCGGTACGCCGGGCCCGCGCGCTCATCGACGAGGGCCGCGCCGCGGCCGGCCGGACCGACGAGCACCCGCTGGTGGTCTACCTGCAGGCGGCCACCGGCCCGGACGCGGCCGAGCGGCTGCGGGCGGAGCTGGCGATCTGGGGCACCGAGTCGGTCCCCGAGCTCGGGGCGGCCGGCGACGCCGCGGCCGTCGCCGAGGCGGTCGGCAAGCTGGCCGACGCCGGCGCCGACTCGGTGATCCTCACCCCCTGCGCGGACGAGCCGGACCTCGAGGGCCTCGTACGCTTCACCGCCGAAGAGGTCCGCCCGCTGGTCCGGTGACCTCGAACGGCGCCTCCCCGCGAGGGGAAGGCGCCGTTCGAGGTTGAACCGTCAGGCCTGGCCGAGGTACGCGGCCCGCACGCGCTCGTCGGCGAGCAGCTCGTTGCCCGGGCCCTCGAGCGTCGTCGCGCCGAGGTCGACCACGTACCCGCGGTCGGCCAGCGCCAGCGCGGCGAGCGCGTTCTGCTCGACCAGCAGGATCGTTGTGCCCTGACCCTGCAGATCCTTGATCGTGTCGAAGATCAGCTGCGTCATGATCGGCGAGAGACCCATGGACGGCTCGTCGAGCATCAGCAGCCGCGGCCGCGACATCATCGCCCGGCCGATCGCCAGCATCTGCTGCTCACCACCGGAGAACAGGCCCGCCTTCTGGGTCTTCCGCTCGCCCAGCACCGGGAACAGCGTGTACACCCGCTCCATGTCCGACCGCACGCCCGCCTCGTCCTTGCGGGTGTACGCGCCGAGTCGCATGTTCTCCTCGACCGTCATCCGGGCGAACACCCGGCGGCCCTCCGGGCAGTGCGCGACGCCCTGGCTGAGGATCGCGTGCGCCGGCGCCTTCGCGATCGACTTGCCCTCGAACCGGATGTCGCCGCTGCGCGGTCGCAGCAGGCCCGAGATGGTGCGCAGCGTGGTGGTCTTGCCCGCGCCGTTGGCGCCGATGAGGCAGACGATCTGGCCTTCCTCGACCGTGAACGACACGTCCCGAACGGCCTCGATCGCGCCGTAGGCCACGCTCAGGTTCTCGACTTCAAGCAGGGCGTTCACGCGTCCGTCTCCTCTCCGTCACCGGTATTGCGACGGTCGGCGACCTGCCCGGTGGCGGCCGCCTCGGTGAGGGACGCCTCCACCTCCTCGCGTGGCTTGCCGAGGTAGGCCTCGATCACCCGCGGGTCGTCGCGCACCGTCTCCGGCGTGCCCTCGACCAGCACCTCGCCCTGCACCAGCACGGAAACCGAGTCGCACAGGCTGAAGATGAACTTCGTGTCGTGCTCGATGACGACGACCGACACGCCGGTGTCGCGGATCCGGAAGATCAGCTGCCGGGCCGCCTCGGTCTCGTGCGGGTTCATGCCCGCGGTCGGCTCGTCGAGCAGGAGCACGTCCGGCTCGGTGGCGAGCGCTCGGGCGATCTCCAGCCGGCGCTGGTCGCCGTAGGGCAGGTTCCGCGCGACCTCGTCGTCCAATCCGGACAGTCCGACGAACTCCAGCAGCTCCATGGACTTCTGCCGCGCCGCGTTCTCGCCCCGGTGGAACGCCGGGCCGTGGAACAGCGACGCGATCGGGCCCTGCTTCATCCGGATGTGCCGGCCGACGAGCACGTTCTCCAGCACCGTCATGTTGGGGAACAGCCGGATGTTCTGGAACGTCCGGGCGATCCCCGCCGTGGTGACCTTCGCCGGGTCGTGCGGCAGGCTCCGGCCACGCAGCCGGACCGCACCCCGGGAGGGCGTGTACAGCCCGGTGAGGCAGTTGAACAACGTCGTCTTGCCCGCGCCGTTGGGACCGATCAGGCCGACGATCCGGCCCTCCTCCAACGACAGCGAGACGTCGTTGAGCGCGGTCAGACCGCCGAAGATCATGGTGACCCCGCTGCACTCGAGCACGGTCTCCGCCGCGCTGTGCCGTGCCGCCGCGGCGCTCATTTGCCGGCCTCCTTCGGTGCCGACGGGGCCTCGTGGTCCTTCTCGACCTCGAGGTCGTGTTCCACCACGACTTGTTCCAGCACTTCGTCGATCGACTTCCCTTCCGCTGTCTCGCCGGCGAACTCTGCCCGCCGGACCCGGTCGGGAACCAGACCCTGTGGCCGGAAGCGCATGATGAAGATCAGCGCGAGGCCGAACACCAGCAGCCGGTACTCCTCGAACTCGCGCAGCTTCTCCGGCAGCACGAACAGCAGCGACGCACCGAGCACCGCACCGGGGATCGTGCCCATGCCACCGAGGATGACCGCGGCGAGCAGCGTGACCGACTCCAGGAACTTGAAGCTGTCGTAGGAGGCGGTGCCCAGCTTGTGCACGAAGATCGCGCCGGCCAGGCCGGCGAGCGTGGCACCGCACATGAACGCGAGGATCTTGGCCTTGCCGGTCGAGATACCCATCGCCCGTGCCGCGTCCTCGTCCTCGCGGATGGCGATCCACGCGCGGCCGATGCGGCTGTTCTTGAGGTTCGCGAACACGGCCATGATCGCCGCGACCACGAGCACGATGAGGAAGTAGTACAGGACACCGGTCGGCAGCTCCGTGCCGAACAGCTTGATCGGCTGGTTGAACGCCGTGCCGAACATGCTGATCGGCGGGATGCCCGGGATGGCGCTGGCGCCACCGGTCAGGTTGCCGATGTCGTTCTGCGCCGTCCGGTAGAAGATCTCACCGAACGCGAGCGTCACGATGGCCAGGTAGTCACCGCGCACGCGCAGCGTCGGCGAGCCGACGATCGCGCCGAAGATGCCCGCGATCACCGCCGAGGCCAGCGCGGCCACCGGGAACGGCACGTTCCACCCGACGGTTGACGCCACCGCGCCGGACAGGTTCGCCGCGACGAACGCGCCGATGCCGAGGAACGCGACGTACCCGAGGTCGAGCAGGCCGGCCAGGCCCACCACGATGTTCAGCCCGATCGCGGTCGCCGCGTACACACCGATCGTGGCCGCGACCTGCATCCAGTACTGGCTGCCCGCCTCGGTGAACGGCAGGGCGAACGCGCACAGCAGCAACACGATGATGCTGAACGCGCGGTACTCCTCGGAGAGCCTCGCCACCCAGCCGGTCAGCCCGAGGCCGTGCAGCGCACCGAGCAACCCACCGGCGAAACCGAGGAACGCCAGGAAGACCGGGCCCGCGTAGGGGAACGCCGCGCCGCCGATGCCGCCCGCGGTCAGCGTCAGCGACACCAGGTAGAGCACCGCCGCGAACGCGACCAGCAGGGCCGCCCAGGCGGCGATGCGCCCGGCCCAGCCCTCCAGGCCGAACATCTTCGTCGGCCAGTGCGGGATGTCGGTGAGCGGCATCGCGCCGGCACCCAGGATCAGGGCGATGCCACCGAGCACGCCGACCACGCTGCCGAGCGCGATGTTGCCGTCGATCGCGGTGATCGCACCGAGGCCGCCGCCGTCACCGGCGATGAAGATCGCGGTGATCCCGGAGATCGCGAGACCACCCCAGCCGAGCGCGCGCAGCACGCGTGGCTTGCCGGGGATCGGCGCGAACGTCACGACCAGTGCCGCGATGCCGAACAGCAGCAGGTTCCAGCGGTACCCGGTGAGCTCGAACGGCGCATCGAAGAACTGGAGCGTCGCCTTGTCCGGGTACGCCCCGTCGTTGAGCAGGAACGTCGCCCACGGCAGCATCGCGGCGATCAGGAACAGCACGCCGCCGAGCGCGTTGAACGGGCGCGACAGCGCGGGCGGGAGGAATCCGGTCACCTTGGTCATGCCCGCACCCTCTCCGCCTCGCCGAACAGACCCTGTGGCCGGAACACCAGCACCAGGATCAGCACCACGAAGATCCACACGTAGTCGTACTGGGTACCGCCCGGCAGGTACTGCCCGCCGAGGGTCTTGATCAGGCCGATGATGAACGCCCCGATCACGGCCCCGCGGAGGCTGCCGATGCCGCCGAGCACCGCGGCGGTGAACGCGAAGATGCCGTTCTGGAAACCGATGGAGTTGTCGACGTTGGTGATGTAGGACCCGTAGAGCACACCGGCGACACCCGCGAGAGCGGCGCCGAGGATGAACGTCATCACGATGACGCGGTCGGGGTTGACGCCCATCAGCCGTGCGGTGTCCCGGTCCTGCGAGGTGGCCCGCATCGCGCGGCCCATCCGGGACTGGCTGACATAGGCCTGCAGCAGCACCGACAACCCGATGGAGACGACGATCAGCAGCAGCCCCGAGGCGGAGATCTCAACCGGCCCGAGGTCGATCTGCTGGTCGACGAACACCCGTGGGAACGGCTGCGCGGCGTCGGCGTCCGGGAACCACAGCCGGATGGCCTCCTGCAGGGCCACTGACACACCGAGCGCGGTGATCAGTGGCGCGAGTCTCGGCGCGTTTCTCAGTGGGCGGTAGGCGAACCGCTCCATGAGTACCGCGATCACGACCGCGACGATCACGCCGCCGAGCAACATCAACGGCAGCGCGACGTACCACAGCTCGCGCCAGGCCTCCGGCATCACCCACCGGTAGATCGCCAGGCCGCCGAACGCGCCGACCATGAACACCTCGCCGTGCGCGAAGTTGATCAGCTGGATGATGCCGTACACCATCGTGTAGCCGAGCGCGATCAGACCGATGGTGGCGCCCAGCACGATCCCGTTCGCGATCTGCTGTAACAGGGTCCCCACATCTACCTCCACAGGCGGTGGGGGTGGGCTGGGCCCACCCCCACCGTCGCGTCATTGTTCACAGTGGATAGATCTGTAGATCCTTCGGTCAGCCGGCGAACTCACCGGTCTGCACGGCGTCCCACTTGCCGCCGGTCACCTGGTAGACGGTCAGCACCTTGTTCGTGCTGTCGCCGAACTCGTCGAACGAGACCTTGCCGGTGGCACCCTCGGCGTCGTACTCGCCGACGGCCTTCACCAGGTCCTCGCGCATCGAGTCGGACCACTCCTTGTCACCGACGGTCTTGGCAACCGAGCCGATGATCGCGTTGGCGGCGTCGTAGGCGAAGGCACCGTAGGCGCTGAAGCCCTCCTTGTAGCCGGCCTTGCCGTACGCGTCGACGAACGCCTTCGCGCTGTCCAGCTCCTCGGTCGGCGCGCCCACGGAGGTCGCGAGGTCGCCGTCCTTGCCGCCCAGCTTGATGTAGTTGTCGTCGAAGATGCCGTCGCCACCCATCACCGGGATGTTCAGGCCGGCGCCCGCGAGCTGCTTGGACAGCGGACCCGCCTGCGGGTACTGGCCACCGAAGTAGACCGCGTCCGGCTTGAACGGCTTGACCGCCGCGATCACGCTGGAGAAGTCGGTGTCCTTCTCACCGATCTTCTGGCGGGTGACGATCTTGGCGCCCTTCTCCTCGGCGCGCTTGGAGAAGGTGTCCGCGAGGCCCTCGCCGTAGGTCAGGCCGTCGGTGATGATCGCGACGTTCTTCTTGCCGGCCTTCTCGATCATGTAGTCGGCCGCGTACGGGCCCTGCAGCGAGTCGACGGTGCAGGTACGGAAGTACGTCTTGTAGGGCCGCTTCGGGGCGGACTCGAAGTCCTCGCCCTTGGTCAGCGTGTCGTTCGTGTTCGCCGGCGAGATCTGCAGGATGCCCGCCTGGTCCAGAATCGGCTGGACGCTCTGGGACACCGAGGAGTTCAGCGTCGACACCACACCGACGACGTTCGGCGTGGACGCAAGCTTCGTCGCGGCCTGCGCGCCGAGCTGCGGGTTCTTCTGGTCGTCCTCGGCCTGCACGGCGAGCTCGTAGCCCTTGACCGTGCACTTCTCGTTGGCCTCGTTCACGGCGAGGTCGGCCGCGTTCTTGATGCCGAGGCCGAGGGCCGAGAGCTCACCGCTCTGCGGCGAGATGACACCGATGACCAGCTTGCCCTTGCTGGTGTCGCAGCTGGCCTGGTTGTTTCCGCCACCAGCCGGCGTCTCCTCTTTGTTAGTGCCGCAAGCCGTCAGCAGCAGAAGCCCTGCTGCTACTACAGCCGCGGCCTTCACCGTCTGGTTTCGCACGTGACCGTCTCCTTCTCCACACTCTTCGTCCGAGCATTTGCGCATAGCATGCCGAACCCCACCCTCGTCCATGTCAGAGGGCTGCGCCGGAACGTAGTAACACTTGCTGTGCTAGTCACGCACCTAGAGCCCTCGTGACCAGACTGCAACGAAATTGCCCGCTCGCGTCCGCTCACCGGACGAGGACGCGATATTCGGTCATCAACTCCTCACCCGATCTCAACTTCACAACGCGCCGGTCCTGCCGGGCGGCGCCCTCCTAACCTTCTCCTCGTGCCCACACGCAACCGGCTGCTGGCCTGGCTCGCCGGGCTCGTGCTGCTGGCCGGCGTCGTGGTCGCGCTGCGGGCCACCACCGAGGACACGCCTGCCGGCGACGCCGCGCCGCCGGTGCGGGTCGACCGGTTCGCGTCGAACATCGTGGTACTGCCCAGTCCCGGGCATCCGCCACCCGCGCCGGAGCGGATCGTGGTCACCCCCGGCCCCGGCCGGCTGCACCTGTCGTGGGCCGACGGCCTGGCGGGCGGCACGCCGCCGGCGGGCGTGTCCGGCTACGACCTGCGCTGGCACATCGAGGGCGACGGCGAGTCCGCGCGCCGGCTGGTGGCCGCGCCGGACGTCCAGCTGGACGGGCTGGTCGACGACCGGCGCTACCGCGTCGAGGTGCGCGCCGTCGACCCGTTCGGCCGGCGGTCGCGGCCCACGGAGGTGCTCGGCGTCCCGGGGCGGGCGGACCAGCCGCAGAACGTCGGGCTGACCGGGATGTACGACGACTTCACGGACCCGGCCACGACGTCGGACAACTCGCCGGACTCGCGCTGGCACGTGTCGGGCTACCGCGGGTGCGTCGCGCCGGGCGCGGGGCCGCGCGACGGGCGCGGGCTGCCGATCGAGCTCGGTTGCGGGGCGGACATGGCGATCCTGCGGTCGCGCGCGCCGATGCGGCTGACCGCGCCGGAGGGGGCCGACCGGGTTCTCGGCCGGGTCGCGGTCGCCACCGACGCGGCGGGGCCGGGCGGCGAGCTGACCGTGGACCTGGTGCCGGGCGGGCCGACCAGGTCGGCGTCCCGGTGCGGCGGGCGAGCCGGACGGAGGAGACGGATCCCGCCCTGCCCGGCGGCACGATCCGGGTGTCGGTGGCCGACGCCGGCGTGCAGGTCACCGCGGCGCCGGGGACGGCCGCGCGGGGGCCGACGCGGGAGATGAACCCGGCGCCGCGGCGGGGGCCGGGCGTGGTGCACCGGTTCGAGGTGGTGCTGACGTCGTCCGGGGTGCGGGTGTACCAGGACGGCCTCGCGGTGGCCGCGCGCGACGTGGTGCCGGCGTGGCGGGAAGCGGCTGTGCTGCTGGGTTTCCGCGGGCCGGACGGGCGGCGCTCGCGGGTGCACGTGTCGTCCGCGGGGTTCACCGGGCCGGCCGGCACCGCGCCGCGGGTGGTCGAGGTGGCGGTCAGCGCGGGGACCCAGCGCGTGCTGGGGCCGGCCGGCCAGGAGCCGGGGATCGGGATCGCGCGGACGCCGCTGCGCTCGGCGCGGTCCGCGCGGCTGGTGGCGACGCTGACCGTGACGCCGACGCTGGATCCGCGTGGCGTGGTGGTGCAGTTCGGCACGCTGCGGGTGCCGGCGCGACCGACGGTGGCGGTGCCGCCGCGGGAGCCGGGCGCGGCGCTGACGGTGGTCGCCGACGTACCGCGGTCGCTGCTCGGCGGGCGCGGGCCGGACACGATCACGCCGTTCGTGCTGCGCGCACCGGGTGCCGACGCGGCGGCGACGTTGCTGGAGACGTACCTGGAGATCACGCCGACGCCCGGGTGGTCGCCGCCCTCCCCTGCGACCAGGCGACCGCCGGACCTGCCCGACGCGCTGCCCGTGGTGCGGGCGGTGCTGGGCAATGCCGCCGGTAAGCCGCTGACGAGCACGACGGTGCCGCGCCGGGGTCAGCTGGTGCTCGGCGTGACCTTGGAGCCGGCGCACGCGCAGTGGGACACGGGTGCCGTCGGCGGGGTGCAGGGCGTGGAGGTGCGGCTGGACGGGGCGTTGATCGCGGGTATCCCGACGGACGCCGACGGTCCTGGGGTCGGCGGTCGCTACGCGGTGTCGATCGCCGTGGGCGGGCTGGCGTTCGGCGCGCACACCATCGAGGTGCGCGAGTACGGCATGCGGGTCGAGGGTCCGGTGTCGGCCCTGCTCAACTTCGTCGTCAGGTGATGTTGTCGACGACCGCTTCGGCAACGGCCTTCATCGTGGCGCGGCGGTCCATGGCGGTGCGCTGGATCCAGCGGAAGGCCTCGGGTTCGGAGAGGCCCTGCTTGGACATGAGGAGGCCTTTGGCGCGCTCGATGAGCTTGCGGGTCTCCATGCGGTCGGTGAGCGTGGCGACCTCGGTCTCGAGGGCGGCGAGCTCGGCGAAGCGGCTGACGGCGAGCTCGATCGCCGGCACGAGGTCGTGCTTGGCGAACGGCTTGACGAGGTAGGCCATGGCGCCGGCTTCGCGCGCGCGTTCGACGAGGTCGCGCTGGCTGAAGGCGGTGAGGATGACGACGGGCGCGATCCGCTTGCCGGCGATGTGCGCGGCCGCGTCGATGCCGTCCATCTTGGGCATCTTCACGTCGAGGATCACGAGGTCGGGCTTGAGCTCGGCGGCCATCGCGACGGCCTGCTCGCCGTCGGCCGCCTCACCGGCGACGTGGTAGCCCTCTTCCTTGAGCATCTCGACGAGGTCGAGCCGGATGAGCGCTTCATCCTCCGCGACGAGGACACTGCGCTGCACGGCCGGGCCGGACTGGGCCTCGGCAGCCTGCTCGGTCACCGGGGTCCTCCTGGTTTCTCGGCTACTGCGGAAACCCCAGCCTACCGGCGAGCCCACCAGCCTCGCCGACCTCCGAGACCCCGATCACCAAAAAGTAACGAGCCGGCAACATCCCCCCGCCGCTGATCAACGAGGACCAACCCTCGCGAGCCGCGCACCCACGATCCCGTAAAGTCTTCGCGCGAGCCCCCGTAGCCCAATCGGCAGAGGCAACGGATTCAAAACCCGTCCAGTGTGCGTTCGAATCGCACCGGGGGCACCCTCGTCTACCAGCAACCACCAGGGCTTTTACCAGCACTGACGCCCCTATCACGATCATGAACTGTCCGGCTCTGTCCGGCACTCCCTAGCCGTCTCCGACTGTGCCTTCCCGTTGTCTTCCCGCTACCTATCACGCCCCGCAGGCGCAGGCTGAGCACGCCATCGCCTAGGGATTGGTGAGACAGCCACCAGGCGGGAGACCCGTCCGGCGACCCGACTAGTGTTCGGATCGTTGCGCGAAGGGTGGAGGGGAAGAGGTATCCGTGCTTGACGATGCTGAGCTGTTGCTCGGAGTATCTCGCCACCTGTCGACGTACGTGATCTCGTCCGCACATGCTGCCCTGGAGTCGCTGCAATACGCCGGCCAGGTGTACGAGCTGGCCTGGAGGTTGCGGAATTCGCCGCTGTCGTCCGCCGCGCGGATCGAGGCGATTGCCCAGGAAGCGGCGATCGGGCGGCGGCAGCTGCTGCGTGAGGTGCTGCCCACGCTGGAGCAGCTCGGCTGGGTCGTTTGCCACAGGAACAACGACAACGAGCTAGACAGTGTCGACGCCCTGATCCCTCCGACGAACGAGCTGCTGGCCGGTGTGGGACCGCTGCTGGACATCATGCTGGCGACACCGGTACAGCGAGCCTCTCTAGCCCTGCTGCGTGCCACTTCTCTGCAACCGCTGGAGGAATCATCCGCGTTGCAGGCGGCTGCCGAGTTCGGCGATGAGGCTGCCGCGGAGGCATTGCGTCATCTGGTTTCCATCCAACTGGTTCGGCAAGCGCGGAGCGACGACGGACGCACAGTGGTGTTCAACCCGAACGTTTGGACCAGTGGCGACGACGAACTGGCCAAAGCAGCGTTGCGCGCCGAAGACGCCGGTGCACGCGCCCACGTCGGGGCTTTACTGGAGGAAGTCTCTCAGTCGCCAGGAATTCCCGAAGCTCACATCACCAGCACCGAAAAAAGGTGGATCGACTTTGCAGTGAGCATGGGTCTCATCCAGCGATCCGTGGTGCAGACATCAAACGGCGACGAGCAGCGCTTCCTCTTCTCTCCACACCTGGGCCGCGACCCATTTGGCACGACGTCCAACGATCCGTCTGGTCACGTGCGGCAACTTGTGGGCAGCATGATCTACGCGGCCACGTTCGCAAACTGGAAGCTGCACAGCCCCGGCGCATTTCTCTACACTCTGATTCGCGATGGCGTCGCCGGTAATGTGCCTGAGATCGGCCAAGATTATCCGATGCTGGAAACTGCGGGCACGATACGGGTAGTTCCCGGCTCGTGGACCGATAGCTATCGAATGGAATTGCTGCAAGCCGATGTGGCCGAGGCCGCCCTGGACGTTCTCGACACACGAGGGCAGACACGCACGCCAAGTACAGAAGCGGGCGCTGCGCTTGGCGATCAGCGCTCGTACGGCCACATCGAGCACGAGCGTGCACGTTTGGCCCAGCAGGCCGCTGGCGACGACGCTGATTCACGTCGGCTGATCGATGCGCTGCGCGACACCGCACGTGGGAGCTTCGGTGGACGCTGACAAGATGCCAAAAGAAGACCCTGAAGTGCGCGACGAGTCCGCATCAGCGAGACCCGTTCAGCCACAAGAAAGCCAACCAGATCTGTTCGAAGTCGCCGACAACACTTCGACAGATTATGCGAGGCCTGCGGGCCTGAGTAACTCAAACGAGACGACGCCGTACCGATCTGAGTCCGGATCAACAAAGGCAAATCAAGATGGGAAACGGCCAGAAGCGCGCGCATCGCGGCGACCACGTTCGAATGCACCTAACTCCAGCGTATCAGGGACCAATGGCGCTGAATTGGAACGAAGAGTTGCTCGACTTGAGTTTGCTGAGGGCGCACTGTCCCGATGCCGAGTTCCTGTCTTTGTTGACGCCGAGGCCGGCCGAGATGTTCTCACTGACCTCGACGTCCTATCGGTCGATTTCGATAACAGGCTTCGACTATCCCGTTCGATGTTGGAATGTAAAAGTGGTCGCGGACAGTCGGGCGAGGGCGACCGACTCCTGTGGCTCGCCGGACTCCGAAACCTGCTCAACGTCGACCGGGCTGTGCTAGTTCGGCAAACGATCACCCAGCGTGGACGGGCACTGGCCAATTCGCTTCGTCTCCAAATCCTAGATATGCCGACGCTCTCAGAACGCGAATCTTCACATGCATGGCTACCCGAACGTTTTGCCCACATCGACGGGCCGGGATGCTCGGCCGCCGAAGCACGCACCGATACGCAACTCCGCGGCCTCGGCCATATACCGCCGAAACTCGTCGCATTCTTGCGACATCAGTCGGTACTGGCGCCAAGTCACCGCAGTTTGACGGCGCTCGTCTCGCTCCGACGAGCGACAGAAGAGGGTGGTGTGCTCCCGCTACCCACCCAATCTATCCTTGCCGGACACGCACTTCAGAGCCTGGCTCTAGCGGCGCTACAGGACGCGGCCACCCTCGACACTCTCCCAGAGACGCAGCTCCGGCGACGCATCGAACTTGCCCTCACAGTCGGTAGCCCTGACGACAACCACATGCTGTCTGTTCTTGGTCGTGCTGATCAGATCATGGCACGCGTGTTGGACGGGGTGCATCGCGCATATATAGATCAAGGCGCAAACCGAATCGATGTGCCCACGCCAAGTCTGCGACAATTGGTCGCTGAACCTCCGGACTGGGTGGAGCGTTACCTCGATCTCGTCAAGCGAATGCGGGGTAATCCCGCGATCGCTCGCCAACTTCCACAGACGATCGAACTTGCATGTTTCGATGCGCTTTTCGGCGACACTGCGTACCAAGCTGCAGCGTTCGACCATCTTTTCACAATCGAACACAGGTCGTTGATCCTGGCCTGCGTGCGAGTACTGAGCTACGTCGCTGGCACACAACTCGCAGAGGCCCTTACCCCGATCACCGCGCTCGAATACCGAAGGTCAGCACCGGCGGTGCCAGACAGGACCGCTGCCCAGCACACGACGCCGGCGTCGACTCCCCCACTACCAGCGCGTCGTGCTGACTGAGCCTTCGCCGGGAGGACCGTTGGCGATGGCGAACAATGATGAGAGTCTGGGCCGTGTCGCTACGCGCCTCAACTCCCGGGCCAGTCGAGCGCTCGCTCGATCCGCTCGCGTGCGGTGGTTTCCACGCCCGCGATGACCTTCGCGTAGATCTGATGTAAGACCGCGACTGAGTGCCCAGCCCACTCAGCGCATTGAGTCGACGGCACGCCAGCGGCCAGCCAAGTCGATACACATGCATGCCTCAGGTCGTACGGTCGACGTGCCAGCGGTGTGTCGTATTCGATTTCAGAAAGTGCGGCTTTACGCGCTCTGTCCCACACTCGGGCAATTGTCGATTCAGCGAGGTGACCTCCGGATAGGCTGCGGAATAGACGTCCGTCGCCAGCCACGCCGAAGTTGTTCAAATGCGCGTGCAAAATATGCGTGAGCGGTGGCGAAGTGGGAACTGTACGCACCTCTCCCTTTCCTCGCTGCTTTAGTTGCCGACGATCTCGTCGTTCTCCGGAGTCCGTCCAAGCCGCACCAGCGATTGGCGCCGCCTCCGACAGGAGCAGTTCCCCCCACCCATGATCAGGCAGCACAAGGTCTCGCTTGCTCACCATTGCCGCTTCCTCTGGGCGAAGGGCCGCGTAGTACATAACGGCGAAGAACGCCCGCAGCATGGGGCCAGAAGATCGTCGAGGTTGCCCTTCCACCGTCTGAGCGGCCACCGCATCGAGCAGCCGCTCCGCTTGTCGAACGTTGATCACCACCCGCTTGTCAAGGGCACGCACTGTCTTCGGGGCCGTCCACTTCACGGCAGCGAGGTTGTTCATGGCCAGTGCCTTTAGCTCGATCGCGTAGTCAAGCGCGTTGTACAAGACCGCTCGCTTCCGCATAACGGTTTTCGCGGACGCTTGTTTGCCGTCGAGTTTCAGTGCGAGCGCATCGAGTGCGTTCCTCAGCAACGCGACGTCCTCAAGTCTCGACACTGGCAGCGTGTGCGCGGCTACCCACTTGAGGGCCCGCTCGATCTCGGGTGGCCTGTCTGTGTCACGCCTTTTCTTGTTGAACGCCCAACCCGTCAACGCCCGTCGAATATCCCGCGCTGGCGGACTCCCCTTCTCCGTTGTGAACAGGACCGGCGTGACCGTCGCCAATGCATCAGCATTGCCAGCACGAGATTTCGCCGCCGCCCGCGGCCATTTCATATCGATGTACTGGCATGCGAACTCGAACCAGGTTGTCTCGGCTTCGTGGCGCATCTTTGACACCGGCAGACCCTGCTCAGTGTCGAATGCTTCCCCACGTCGGGCAGACGCTATGAGTTCGGATCGAAAGCTTTCGCCGAGCGCCTTTGTTTCGAATTTTTCCCGAAAAGGCTTTTTCGCTACTGACCACAGGACGCGGTAGGTGGTCTTACTCGCGTGTCGTCGTGTCTCGATCTTCCAGACCCGCACATCGTAGGAGAGCCCCATCAGGCAGCTTCCTCGCGGGAGTCGAGCCACCGTTCGTATTCGGCGCGGCGGATGCGAATCTCGCCGTTGGGCAGCTTGATACAGCGCGGGGCGCTCTGCTTGGCCCTCCATTCGTAGAACGTGGACCGGGAGATCCCCAGCTCCGCGCAGAACTGTTTGACGGAGAGCGTGGGGGCGGCGGTCGTCATGAGGGCGTGCTCCGTTCTCGATGATCGACGATTCGGTTACAGACGGTGGCATTCGTGGTGGGCGCTCTGGTGACGGGCGGGGTGAGGTAACCCGCAAACCCCGCAAACCCCGCAAACGTGGGCTGAGCTGCGGTTTTGTGTGCGGGGTTTGGCAGGTCGGGTCGCGGTTGAAACCCCGCAAACCCCGCAAGGAGATGCCCCTCCCCCGTGTTAAACCCCGCAAACCCCGCAGCGGTTTTGGAGAAACCCCGCAGGTGTTTGGGCTGGTCAGGGCGGGTTCTGCGGGGTTTGCGGTGTTTGCGGGTTTGAGTCGTCGAACTTTTCCGGGTTTTCGGTTTCGACCCAGTAGGTTTTGACCTTGGTGTGGCTGTCGGTTGCGCTGCGTAGCACGATGTCGCCGCGCCAGCGGCCGGCCTGGCCGGTGAGCAGCCGGCCCAGCGACTTGGCGTTGAGCGGGCGGCCGGCGCGGGTGGACGGGAAGGTGCCGGCCCAGGGGTCGGGGCGGCCGGGTTCGGGTTCGGCGTAGGCGCATAGGTCGCGGGCGGTGACCTGCCGGTCGGCGAAGATGTGGCGCCAGGTGTGCAGGAACTGGGCCCACTCGTTGGCGTCGTCGTCGAGTTCGGCGGCCTCGTTGTGGTTGGCGAGGAAGTCCGGGATACCGATGTGGGTGAGGAATCCTCCGAGGTGTTGTGCCCATTTGGTGAACTGCCGCATCTGGGGCACGTCGGTGGCGGTAGGTGCGCCGTGGCGGCACCAGTCCACAATCAACACGAGCAGGTGGTGCAGGACGGTGGCCTGGTTGTCGGGGTCCAGGATCCAGGTGTCCAGGTTCGGGATGGAGAACCCGGTCCGTGCTTCGGGCCGGGGGCAGTCGGGGTCCAGTCGCACCCACACCGACCGAGACGCCATGTCCCCGCCGGTGCGCAGGTTGTTCCCGGTCGCCAGCCACACCCGGTCGTTGGTGAACGTGGCCGCGGTGTTCGATCCGAGCCGCCGGTCGGTCCAGGTCCGTTCGGTGATCAACCGTGCGAGCACGGCGGAGTTGATGACGTGGCCCTCCACCAGGTTGTCGAACACGACGGCACCGACCTGGTCGGCGAGCACGGTGGTGATGGCCTTGCGAAGTTCGTCGTCGGCGTCGGGCCACGTCAAGACCCGCTGCCCGACCAGGAGTCCGATGCAGCTGGTGAGGATCGTTTTGCCGGAGCCGGGCATGGTCGCGTCCACGATCCCGAACGGCACCAGCGCCCGCGTGTACGGGCGCAGTAGCGGCGTGACGAGTAGTGCGAGGTAGTTGGCGCGGTCGGCGTCGCTGCGCCACGGGAAGTCGGCCAGGAACCGGTCCAGCAGGAACCCGACCGCAGCGTCGACTTGGCCGGTGGTGGGCTGGTCCGGGACGCGGTCCATGCGCATGCGGGTGGTCAGGTAGTAGCCGGTCGCTGGGTCATACCCGGGGTCCTGCAACAGGGTCCCGTCCGGGCGCAGTACCGGCGCGGAGATCAGGCCCCGCAGCGCGGGCAGGCCGGGCCAGTGCCGGTGCGACAGCACGGCCGAGAGGACGGTGCGGGACGGGGTGACCGGCACGTCGGCGTGCCCGCCCTTCCCGGCCGCGCGGGGCTCGATCACGTTCACGTGCTCTGCCAGCAGCGCGGCCAGCCGCGACGGGGTGATCGGTGAGGCGGCCAGCGGGAGTGGCGCGTTGTCGTCGCCGGCGGCGGGCGCGGTGCCGGACACGGGTTCGACCACGATCAGGTCGCCGTCGCGGACGTAGGTGTCCGGCACGCCCCGCTGGTCCAGCAGCGCGGTCAGGGTGCGGATCGCGTCCGGGTCGCCATCGACGCGCACCTCCGGTCGGCCGTCCTCGCCGACCGGCCGCAGCACGCGGGCCTGTGCCTGGTTGGTCATGGGTGCGTGAGCCCTCCGGCGAGGCCTGCGGTGAGTCCGGTGGTGAGTCCTTCGGCGGCGAATCCGCCGGTGATGGCGGCGTGGATGTCGCGGTCGGACTGTTCTGCGTCGCGGCCCGCTCGAGTCAGCAACTCCACACCGGTGTCTGTGGCGAGGTGCCCGGCCAGGATCACCCGCGCGACGCCCCGGGCGGCGCCGTAGAGCGTGACCCGCCGCCGGCCCTCCGGCGCCCGTCCTACCGCGGTGAGGCAGGCGGTGACCATCCGGTCCGGGTGCCGCACCGAACCCGCACCACACCGACGACCAGGCGCGGCGTTCAGTGGCGCTCTCGCGGGCTCACTGCCTGTCCGGGCCGTGATGGGGGTCGACAGTGCCGCGGGCGGCGCCAGGACCGTGTCGGCCAGGCGCGGGGGCATCTCCTCCACATCCCGCTCATTGGCCCACGTGTAGCGGCGCCGGGTGGTGGGGTGCACCGAGGGCGGCAGTACCAGATATCCGCCGTCCGCTTTCACGTCCACCCCGACGGTGTCGAGCAGTGGGCGGGACAGCACATACGTGTCTGGTCCCGGGTGGCGGTAGTACAAGTGCCAGCCGTGGTTGCCGCTGGCCACTGCCCGGGTCGGTGTCATCAGCGCGGGGTCCAGGTGCCCGCCATGCCCGGGATCGATGTCGATGCCCACCACCCCGGCCCCGGCCGGGACCGCTCCACATCGGACGGCGAGCAGACCGTCCGGGTGGGCCGCCACGATGTACTCCAACCGAGCAGGATCGGTCGTGGCGGCGTAAAACCCGTGACAGGTCACGCTTCCGCACCGGCAGTCCTGCGGGCTGTGTGCGCCCGGCGTGCCCTGTTTTGGGCAGGCTGGGCAGTTCGCCAGCGGCCGCTTGCTCCGGCCGAGCAGGAACACCGGCCACCCGCGCCGCGCCGCGTGCAGCGCCGCGTCCAACAGAGCTTCCGACCCAGACATCGACAACAACCCCTTTGAATCGAATCGGGACCAAAGCACCACTGGAGACCTGTGGGTGTGGTTGTGGGTCACGGTCTGGCGCGGATGATCAGGTGGTTGTCCTCCCCACCGATGCGGATGGCAGCGTCGCGTTCGGCCGAGTCCAGGGCTTTCCTGTTGCTGTCCGGCGCGATGGTGAACTCGCCGCTGCGCGACATCGCGCGCAGCACCCGGTCCTGCACGTCGCGCGGCGCGTCACCAAGCAATGCCCGCAACTCCCGCAACGGCACCCAGTCCCGCCGCCCGGACAGTTGGTCGGTGAGCTGGTCGTAGATCTGGCCGACGTGGTTCGACCACACCTCCAGCGGCGCATCCGCCGCCGGGGTACTCGCAGCGTCCGGCTGCTCAGCGGGTTCCGGCGACGGGCCTGACACATCCGACTCCGGCCGTGCGGTCGTCTCCTGCGGCAGCAACGGGTCCGCCGGGGTGTCCCGCGGTGTTCGGGCGCGGCCCTTGCTTCCCCGCCCGCCCATCACCGACCACCACAATGGTCACGGCCAGCACCAGCGCTACCGGCGGCAGGCGGACCTTCGCGGGTGTCCCAACGGGACGGATAGCTCCGCACCTCGATCCCGTCCGGCAGGCCACCGACCTGCTCGGTTGGTGCCCGGCCGTGCACCAGCACGGTCGACGGGCGCAGCCGGCGCAGCATCTCGGCGAATCCCGCGGCGAACAGCTCCCGTGCCTCCGGGTCGCGCCAGACGCCGACCGTGGACACCGCGACCACCGACCCGGCCGGGATCCCGGCGAACGCGAACGGGTAGGTGTCCGGTGTGGACCAGCTGACGGTGGGGATCACGTGCACGCCGTGGTGCAGCAGCCACGCGCCGCACCAGCGTGACCGGTACACCTGCCACAGCTGCATCACCAGCGGCATGTCCCGCCACAGACTGAAATCCGGCGTCAACGCAGCACCGACCGTCTGGCAGCGGGACAGGCCGCGTTCCGGCTTGGACCACATCGTCTCGAATCGGTAGTCGTCCAGGAAGAAGTGCAACGCCGCACGCGGGTCGGCGACTGTCCACGGGTCGCCGGCTTCCCGTTCGATGGCGCGGCGGTCGTTGTAGGGCACCAACCGAGCAGGAACGAGCCGCGCCGCGGGCAGGCCGGGGATGCCCCACTCGTTGTCCGACGCGAACAGCGCGCGGGTGTTGAGCCGGTCCCAGTTCCCCGGCATCTCCGCCCACCGGTGACTCGACTTCGTAGCCCCCAACTCCAACGCCGCCGCGAGCCTGCTCGGTTCGCGCTCACCGACCGGGGCATGGAAAGGCGGTTCAACTCCGCCGGCGTTCGTTGCTGCGGCCGTGATCGTCAATTCAGGCACCTCCTGCGGTTGCTTGCTGCTGCGTGACCGAGTCCGTCGCTGGGTGCGGCGGGCGGATGCTCGGGTCCTGCGGCGGCCTGGGAAGATGGACAGCTGCACGGGCTGCCGATCGCGTCGTCGATGCGTCGGGGGGATGGTTCGGGCTGGCCTGCTGGGGGCCACAGTTCGGAGGTGGGGCGTTGGTTGACGAGGAGCTGTCCGGGCCGGAGCGACGCTTGATCGACGCCGCGATTGGTGGCGCGCTGGTCGACCTGAGCACCGGCGATGCCGAGCAGGACGACCCCACCGAGGGCGCTCATTGGCCAGACGCCAGAACCCTGCGCGCGGAGATCATCACCGAGCTGCTCACGGGAGTCAGGAAGCCCGCGGACAGGCAGCCGCGGGCCGTACGGGTCACCGGCGCGCGCGTGGTGGGAGTGCTCGATCTTGAGGCGGCGACACTCGTGTGCCCGCTCGTCTTGATGAATTGCCACTTCGAAGCACAGATCAACCTGAATGACGCACAGGCCGCTGTGATCCATATGACCGGAAGTCACGTCCCGGGTATCGCCGCAGACAACTTGCACGTCCGGGGCGACCTGACACTGGCCGGCATGACCGTCGCGAACGCCGAAGTCGGGTGTATCGGAGCCCGTATTGGCGGCCAACTCAACTTGAGCGGCGCCAGCCTGACCAACCCCGGCGGCACCGCACTCAGCGGCGACGGCCTCACCGTCGACCAGGACATGTTCTGCCGGGCAGGGTTCACCGCCGAAGGTGAAATCCGACTCATCGGCGCCCATATCGGCGGTCAACTCGATTTCAGCGGCGCCAACCTCACCAACCCCGACGGCAACGCACTCACCGGCGACGGCCTCACCGTCGACCAGAGCATGTTCTGCAGCGACGGGTTCACCGCCCAAGGCGAAATCCGGCTCAACGGCGCCCACATCAGCGCCCAACTCGAGTTCAGCGGCGCCAACCTCACCAACCCCGACGGCATCGCACTCAACGGCGCCAGCCTTACCGTCGACCAAGGCATGTTCTGCAGCGACGGGTTCACCGCCCAAGGCGAAGTCCGGCTCAACGGCGCCCACATCAGCGGCCAACTCGGCTTCAGCGGCGCCAACCTCACCAACCCCGACGGCAACGCACTCACCGGCGACAACCTCACCGTCGACCAAGGCATGTTCTACCAGGACGGATTCACCGCCCAAGGCGAAATCCTGCTCACCGGAGCCCACGTTGGCGGTCAACTCAACTTCAACGGCGCCAACCTCACCAACCCCGGCGGCATCGCACTCACCGGCGACCGCCTCACCGTCGACCAGGACATGTTCTGCAACGACGGGTTCACCGCCCAAGGCGAAATCCGGCTCAGCGGCGCCCACATCAGCGGCCAACTCGGCTTCAGCGGCGCCAACCTCACCAACCCCGACGGCATCGCACTCAACGGCGCCAGCCTTATCGTCGACCAGGACATGTTCTGCAGCGACGGGTTCACCGCCCAAGGCGAAATCCGGCTCAACGGCGCCCACATCAGCGCCCAACTCAGCTTCAACGGCGCCAACCTCACCAACCACGACGGTGCGGCTTTGAGCCTTCTGGGTGTACGCGCTGATGAGCTGTGGCTGCTGATGCAGGTGCCTCCGGAGGGTGTGGTCGATTTGGCCGGCACTCGCGTACGCAGCTTTCATGACGATCCCGCGACTTGGCCGACCGCGATGTGGTTGCGGGAATTTGTGTACGAGGTGTTGGAAAACGACTCGGTGAGTGTTCGCGCGCGCTTGGGGTGGCTGACCCGGCACCAGGGTGGCTATGCGCCTGGCGTGTATGACCAGTTGGGTGCCGCGTACCGGCGCGCCGGGCATGTGGAGGCGGCTCGCCGGGTGTCGATCGCCAAGCAGCGGCGCCGTCGTCGTGAGCTGCATCCGTTGGGCAAGCTGTGGAACTGGTTCCTCAGAGTCACGGTCGGGTACGGCTACCGGCCCTGGTTGGCCGGCCTGTGGCTGGCCGGACTCCTCGCAGTCGGCACGTTTGTCTTCGCGGGCGCGCACCCGGCCCTGATCCATCCGGCCTCGGCGACGGCACCACAGTTCCAGCCGGTGGTGTACACGCTGGACGTGCTGTTGCCGATTGTCGATTTCGGGCAGGAGAAGGCCTGGGTTCCGCAGCACTCCGCGCGGATCTGGACCTGGGCATTGACCGGCGCCGGCTGGGTGCTGACCACAGCGTTTATCGCCGGGTTGACCAACGCCCTCAAACGCGACTAGCGCTTCGACGCGCGCAAAGCCACCGCCCGGGGTAGGGCCGGCGGCGTTGCCGCCGCGTCCGCCCGCGGTGGTGGTATCGCCGCAGGCGGGCGGTGATGTGGTCATGCCGCCACCTCCCCACCGGGGGGACAGCGAGGCGGCGACGGCACGGATGAGCCATTCAGCGGCGGGTGGTGTGACGCCGTTGCCGAGTTGCCGCACTTGTTCGCGTTTGGTGCCGGTGATCACGTAGTCGGGGGTGAAGGCCATGGCGGCCTGGATCTCGCCGACGGTGAGCATCCGGAAGGTGCAGTCGTCGACCGCGGGTGGCTCGGTGGGCCAGCCCACGAGGGACTGGTGTCCGGCGGTGGTGAGGGTGCGCGCGGGTTCGGTGATGGGTGTGCACATCTGGTCGGGGTTGCCGCGTGCGGTGTTGTGCCGTACGAGCATGTGGTGGTTGCCGTTGGCGCAGACGGTGGCCAGCGGTTCGGTGACGTCGCGGGCGGTGGAGCCGCCGCCGCGGAGTTCGGCGACGAAGGCGAGTCCGGCGGTGTCCACTGTGCACAGGGTGGGCATCGCCGCTCGGTGTGCGGGGCGGGCGTGGCCGGTGCGGTAGTAGGGCACGACGAGCGCGGCCTCGTGCCGTGCGGTCTGTGTGCGCAGCGGGGCCGTGGTGGTCGCGGCGTGTTTGCCGTCCCGGCCTTCCAGCGGGACCAGCAGTGCCTCGTTCTCTGTGGTGGTGCGGGTGCGGAACGGATCGGTGACCGGGGCTGCGGTGTCGTTGCGGGTGCCGCCGGCCGGAACGAACAGTGGCACCAGGTTGGGCATGGTGGCGAGTGCGCGGGTGGCGGTCGTGGTCAGTGTCGCGGTCGGTCCGTCGACTGGCCAGGTCCGCACCCCGGGTCGGCGTTCGAAGGTGTTGCCGGCGGCTTCCAGGGTGATGGGCTGGCCGTAGCGCGCGAGCCCGGCCTCGATACGCGCGAGGGTTTTGGGTGAGAGTGGCTTGTCCCGGTCTCCGATCCGCTCGCCGGGGACGGTCCAGTCGATCGCGGACGCGGCGGGCAGCGCGTAGGGCTCGACAGGCCGGCCGCATCCGGTGGTGGTGCAGGTGTAGATGTACTGGGCCCAGTAGCGGCCCCACCGCGCGAGTGGCCAGTTCCGGCCGCGTGGCTTGAACGACTGGCGGCACTCGACATCGCGGCCGCAGTGGCCACACCAGCCACGTGGCCGGATCTCCAGGTCTGGTGCGGGGTTGCCCCGCCGCCAGAACACGACGTACATCCGGTCCCGTGACTGTGGTGCGCGCGGCGCGGCGATCGCCGGGGCGTGCATGGAGTTGAGGAACACGATGTGGTGGTCGTAGCCGTAGGCGGCCATCGCCGTCAGCCACGCTCGGAACGGCGGCCAGCACGCGGCGTCCACGACGTTCTCCACGATCACCGCGTCGTAGCGGTGCACCTCGGCGAACCGCACGACGTCCCACATCGTCGCCCGGCTGCGTTCGGCCACGTGATCCGGGAGCGGCTCGCCGAACAGGTCACCCTGTCCGGGGTTGTTGTCCCGGCGCCGGCCTTTGGCGATCGAGTGGTTCGTGCATTCCGGCGATGCCCACAGGATGTTGGTGCGCCGGTAGCGGCGTGGCTCCACCTGGGAGATGTCGGCGCAGTCGTGGTCGCAGTCGGGGAAGTTGAGCTGGTGGGTCTCGATCGCGCGTGGACTGTGGTTGGCGGCCATCCACAGTTCCACGCCCGGCACCGACGCCGCGCCCAACCCGGACCCGCCGGCCCCGCAGAACAGATCGGTCATGGTGATGGTCACGCGATCTCCTCTCCGGTGCGGCGGTCCCATGTGGATGGGCGGCGGTAGGCGCTCCAGCGGTGTGCGGCGTTGCGTCCGGCTCTGGTCGCGGTGATCGCGGGCCCGTGCCCGGTACAGGACGGGCGGCCGGTCGTGAGGTACCGCGCCGTGAGGAGCTGGTCGACGACGGCGGCCACGTCGTCGGGGACTGGTTCGGTGTCCCGTCCGGCGCAGCGACGCACGCCGGTCTTCTCCAGGTGCAGCGGCGCGGCGTCGCCGCCGACGATGTCGGCGAGCACCTGCTGGGTGAGGTCGATGTCGTTGACGGGTTCGCGCGGTGCGGCCGGTTCCTGCGGTGTCTGGTCGTCCACGGTGTTGCCGAACAGGTCTTCCTGGGGTGCGTGGGGCATGGTCAGCAGTCCTTTCTGGACGGGGAGGGGTCAGTAGTGGATGCCGCGGGCGGCTAACCACGGCTTGGGGTCGATGCGGTGGGCGCGTTGGCCGTGGGGCCAGACCTCGAAGTGCAGGTGTGGTCCGGTGGCCTGGCCGCGGGCGCCGACGGTGGCGATCTGCTCCCCCGCGGCGACGTGGGCGCCGGTGGGGCGGTCGATGGTGTTCATGTGGCCGTAGACCGTGACCGTCCCGTCCGGGTGGCGCAGGCGCATCCAGAGTCCGAAGCCGGTGGCGGGTCCGGCTTCGATGACGGTCGCGGTGGTGACGGCGCGGATCGGGGTGCCGAGTGGTGCGGCGATGTCGATGCCGTAGTGGGTGGTGCCCCACCGCGTGCCGAACCCGGAGGTGAGCTGCCCGGCGACCGGCCGCACGTAGCGGCCGGGTGCCGCGCTGGCCTGGTCGGCGCTGCTGGTGTGCGCGTACCAGGCGAGCGAGGCGAGTACCAGCACGATGAGCAGCGGCCCGCCGCCTGACCTTCTCCGTTGCGCCATGCCCGTTTTCCCCTTCCAAGAATGGTCACGTTCTGTAACTGTGGGTGGGTGTGGTGAGGGAAGGGAGGGAGGCACGTGTGGTGTCTCGATCCCGTGGTTTCAGGGGTGTTTTAGGTGGTCAGGACGCTGCGGGTCCCTTGCCTCCCCGGTGGTGGTTTGTGCTGCTCAGCGTGAGGGAGCCGGGGTCAGGGAGGCACTCAGGGAGAACTCCCTGAATCCTGGTGCCTCCCTCACTCGGTTCCCTCCGTCTCGCCGTCGTCCGCACTGGCGTTTTCGTCACGGAAGGTGATTGCTTCGCGGATGCGGGCGGCGCTGACCTGCATGACGCCCTCGGTCTTGTAGGGGGCGGCCTCGTGCTCGGTGAGGTAGGCGCTGAGGGTTTGGGGGTTCCAGTCCTGGTAGGTGGGCCGGTGCAGTTCGACGAGGCGTTGCAGCACGTCCAGGGTCTTCATCCGGGGCGTGTCACCGAGCACGCGGGCGATGTCGGTCAGCGGGTCCCGCGCCGGCTTCCGGTCGTGGTCGTTGGCCGGGGCGTCGGTGATGCCGTGCTGCTCGCGGAGTTGCAGGGCTCGTTGGGTGATCCGGTGCGCGTCGGTCCTGCCCGACGAAGTAGCTGCGCAGCAGGCCGGGGGCGGCGGTGAAACCGCGCTGCATGCAGGTGCCTACGTCACCCGGCCCGTCGTCGGTCTTCGGGGTCAGCCCGACGGCGGAGATCCCGGCCTTGTAGGAGCCGGTGCCCAGCACCGCATCGTTGCCCAGCTGGTCACCGATCGCGAAACACGCCTTGTTGGACGCGATGGAGATGAGCTTGCGCGGCAGCGCGTCCTTCGAGGGTTCTGGGGTGAGGAACACCAGGGTGATGGCGTACTTGCGGGCGGTGGACATCAGCTTGGAGGTGACTTCGATCGGCGGCCTTGCCGTGCTCGCCGATGAACAGGTTCTGGCACTCGTCCATCGACCATGATCCGTGGACGCAGCCGGGCGTCCTTCTCCGCGAGCGTGCGGGTGACCGCGCGGGCGTCGTGCTCGCGCAACGCCTGTCCACGGACGGTGGTCACGTCCTCGTAGAGCGCGTGCAGCATGTGCCAGGCAGGCGTCCACGGTGTCGTCCCCGACGCCGGTCACGAGTGTCCGCAGACGGGGGCGCATCGGGTCGTAGTCGGCGTTCTCCGCCATGACCACGACGTCGATGTCCACCAGCGGATCGAGCATCGCGCCGAGCAGCAGGGTGATGACCAGAGACGACTTCCCGGACCCCATCATCGCCGCCGACGACGTAGTTGGCTTCGGAGAGCCGTCCACGGATCATGTCGCCCTTGATGGTGACCCCGGCGGGGACACCGGCGAAGTAGTCCGTGGACACGTTGTCCAGATCGGCCAGCAGCGGCCACGGATCCACCGGCCCGGACAGGGCGCCGGGCTTGGCGACCCACAGATCGAGCACCGAGGGCACCGGTTCGGTGGGCCACACCTCGATCGGGAACCGCACCAGGTTGTGCGCCAGCATCGTCTTGCGCTTCACGATCTCCTCGACCGGGCACGCCGGCGGCAGGTCGAGCTGTGCTCGCCAGCCCTTGCCGTCCACGTGCGGCAGCTCCCGGAACCGGATCCGCCAGCCCTCCTTCAACGCCCGGTCTTGAAGCCGGGGATGTTCAGGTTCCGCAGCGCGTTCACGATCGTGTTCTCATCCGGCAACCCGTCCATCACGTCCCCACCACCGGCCTGCCGCCGTGGTGGTGTCGAGCCAGCGGGGCATCTCCGCGCGGGTGCGGCCCTGCCAGTACAGGTAGAACACCCCGCCCACCGTCGCCGCCAACAGCAGCAGCGCGCCGTAGGCGGTGAAGAACCACACCACGAACGCCACCGCGTCCAGCACCGCCGAGATCGGCGCGAGCACGTCCGCGAAGCTCGCCGGAGTTGACCGCCAGGATGATCCCGAGCACCAGCAGCAACCCGGCCAGGCCGACTGTGGTGACCAGCGCGGCCTTGCCCACCAGCCGCGGCAGCCGCGCCCAGTCCATCGCCCGGTCGTGCCGGTGCTGCTTCGCCGTCTCGGCCGCCTCCTGCCAGTACCGCAACGCCTCCTGGTCCCCGGCCGCTTCCGCCGCGCGCATCTGCCGCTCGAACCGGCCCGCGCCGTGCGCGTCGCGCCACCGCCGCGCCACCACACCCGCGCCCGCGACCGGGTACGCGAGCGCGTGCCGCACCACGGTCTTGGTGCGCTGGTGGGTCACCGCGGTGCGCGCACCCCGGTAGACGGTCACCGCGTCGCGGCGGTAGCCGCGGTACCGCTCGATCGCCTGCGCCTTCTGACTGGTCAGCCGCCGGTACTCCTCATCGGACACCAGCTCGCCGTCCAGCACCTCCGCGTCACTCACCACCGTGCGCGTTCTCGTCGGACCCGCGCGCCGGTCTTCAGGTAATGCACCATCGCGCCATCACCGGTCGATGCCCGTTTCGCCGGTCCCGACGGCTGGTTCGTCGTGGTGCTCGCTCATCGCGCACTCCCGTTCACCGACACCAGACGCACGGTGTCCATGGCGTCCCCGCCGTCAGTCGTGGAGTCGTGCCCTGCTCGCGCCGGCATGACGCCGCTCAGCGCCGCGTTCGGTGGTGAGTTCGTGGCGACCACATAGGACATGGACCGGGAGATCCCCGGGACCGCGTTCTGCACCCACTGCGCCGTGACCGACGTGCCCGGCGCCGTCGCCGCTCCAGCGCCGCGCGGGCCCGCGCCAGGTACTCCGCCTTGGACGGCCGCGCCGTCCCCTTGCCCTTGCCGCCGGCCTTGTTTGCAGACTTGGCCGGCGGCCGGGTCGCTGCCCGGCGGGGCCGCTGTCCCGCGGCGTCGGCCGGGACGGTCGGCGCCGGGACCACCGGCGCCGGGTCAGCGGCGGCGCTGTTCGGCGGCGCGGTGCGCGGATGCGCGCCAGGGTGACTCGAGCGGCAGGCCGGCCAGTTCGCCGGAGTGGCGGGCGGTGGCGATCTCGGCGAGCAGCCGGCGTTGCGCCGCCGTGTCGTGGGCGACGCCGGCCGTGCGCAACGCCCGGTCCAGACGCGCCTTCCGCCACGGCGCCAGCCGCCCGGCCAGCGCCAGCCGCGCCGCCCGCTGCACCGCCCGGTCCCGGGTGCGGGCCAGCGCGTCGCGGGTGTCGTCAGCCAGCCCCAGCCGCGACAGCAGCCGCTCCCGCAGCTCATGCGCGATCCGCGCCCACGCGGTCGTCCGGGCATGCCCGGCGCGGATCTCGATCCCGAGCGCGAGGTGCAGCATCACCAAACCGAGCACCGGGCCCAGCGTCACCCGGGCGACGCCTTCCGCGACACCGGACAGCTGCCAGGCCATGTAACCGGCCATCCCGCACAACACCCACGCCACCAACCTGGGTGCGCCCGGCCGGCCATGTGCCGCACGTTCGCGCGCATCCCGTAGCCGCACGCGATCAACGCGACCTCCAACACCGCGAACATCACCACCCGCTCACGGGTGTCGGTGATGTGCAGGTTGTGGGCGAAGTACCGCCACGACGTGTCCACACTGACCACCATCGAGATCACCGCCACCAGGTAGAACCCGATCGCCCCGGCCGGCCGGGTGGTGTCGCGGTTGTTGTCACGCCAAGCCATTGCGGCGCACCTCCTCCGTCGAATCCACCGACGCATCCACCGGCGCGTCTGCTGGCCGGTCGGCCGGGGTGTTTCCCGGCTTGCCGCGGTGCGCCAACCTCAGCTCGTTCGCGGCCCAGGTCGCGGCCACCACCGCGGCCGGAACCATCCACAAGGAATGAACCGACACCGCCAACACGACCGGCACCGCGATCCCGGTCAGCTCACCCAGATGCCACCCGATCCACGTCACCGCCCGGTTGGATCGGCCCGCGTCATGCCGAGCCGAACCAGGAACGCGGGCGACCGCACCGGCATGGCGCGCCGTGCCCGGTGCCGCCTCGTCATTCGTCTGCTGAACCACGGTCCGCTGTGGACCCTGCGTTGGGTTCTGCTCCGGATGCTGTTGCACAGTCATCGCCCGGCCCCCTCCCCCGTGTCCAACCCCGATCCGGTCTGCGCCCCGGCCGGTACCGGCCGGGGCGGCAACCCCGACACCACCAACCCGTCCACCCGGCGCATACACACCTCCAGCAGCCGCGCCGCCAGCAACAGCGGCAGCCGCACCAGATGCAGCACCACGAACACCAGCAGCGCCAGCACGAACCGCAACAACGCCCACGTGCCGTACCGCTGCAACACCTCGAACGCCGACATCACGACTCACCCCTGCCTGCCGGCCGAGGTACGGCGCGACACGTTTCGGCGTGGCGCTGCGCCCACTGGCGCAGCTGATCCGGCTCGTAGGCGACGGGCACGATGTAGATGTCCCTCCAATCACTCGCGCCACATGCGGAGCACTCCGCCTCGTAGCGCACCGGGTTCTCCGGGTGCGGCCGAATCGCGACCGACAGCCGCAGGTCGTTCAACCCGTGCCCTGCAACGGTGAGGTAGCGAACCAGCGTGTCGCCTGCCCACATGTCGCCGTCGGCCAACGGTGTGTCGGCGATGACCCCGGCGACGCGGGAAAGCTCACCGGCCGGCCCAGGCCGCTGGTGATCACTGCCTATCATTGGGGTTCCTTCCCGTACGAGTGGAGTTGTGTGCGGGTGAGGGGCCCGGCCCGGCGGGTGTCTTCTTGGCGGAGCACCGCCGGGCCGGGGCGGCCTCACCAACCAGACGCGGAACCGGCCTTGGCCTTCTTCTTGCTGCCGGACTTGCCGTAAACGGCGATGCCGACGCACGCGAGGCTCGCGATGCCCCAACCGATCGCCTGCTTGAGGTAGGCGATGTCACCGGTCTGCTCGCGCATGTCGCCGGACTTCCAGGCCATGTAGCCGAGAATGACCGCGCCGATCCACAGGATGAGCTTGAACATGTGGTTCACCTTTCTGATTATCTGGACATTTGTTCTCCGTGCGACCCGGCAACGCCAGTCAATCGATCGGGTGACACCGCACGAGAGTCTTGTGTGGACAGTGGGTATTCGTTGCTGTGGGCGCTGTTGTCAGGCGCAGCGGGCGCCTTGGACCGCAGCGGCGACCGCGCGGGCGGCGGGCTCGTGGCGGGCGTAGGCGTCGGGCGCGGCGGAGCGCTGCACGGCTTGCGCGGCGGCGCTGACGCTCATCACCTGCCAGCCGGACACACCGAGCAGTCCCTTGTAGAACCGGCCGGCGGCGTAGGCGGGTTTCATCACCAGAGCCGGAGAGCCCCAACCCTGCGAAGGGCGCTGCTGGAACAGACCCAGGCTGTCCCGATCGCCGTAGTAGAGGTTGCGCAGCCCGGACTCCTGCATGGCCGTCGCGACCGCGACCACCCGACCCCGCTCCGGCACACCCATCCGGCTGCCGACCGCGACGATCACCGCCGCGTTCCCGACTTGCGCCGGCCCGTACCCGGCCACCGGACCAGCTGTCAGGCCGGGCCCATCCCGCAGGGTGCAGTGCACATCGACCGCGCCCGTGCCGGTCTCCGCGCCGGTCAGGTAGCCCACCGCGACCACCGCGGCCACCACCACGCCGATCTTCCCCAGTACCGACATCCCGATCACGCCCCGCCGGGCAGGGCGGACAGCTCCCGCTGCACGTGGATGGCCAGCCGCAACGCGCACATGCCGTCCTCGGTGCCGACCACGGCCGGCGCGGTCAGCTCCGCCAGCTGCGCGGTCAGCCATGCCGCCCGCACCACCGGCGCGGTCGACCGGCCCGGCATGTGCGCCAGCCGCCCCGCGAACGCCGCCGGCACGAACACCCGATCCGCCACGTCGATCACGACTGCTCACCGCCCACCGGGACACAACCGGGGTCAGCCGGCTGCGCCGCAGCCGACGCGAGCGCGATCGCCACGTCAGCAGACACCTCAAGGTGATGGGAGGTGGCCAGCACGTTGTGCAGACCGAGAACGGGATGCGCGACCGCGCCCGGAACGTCATTGATCACGACCCAGTCGATATGTTCGCGGCGCGCGCTCACGTGCAGCGCAACAGCGTCGGTCTCCTGGCCGATCTCCCAAACGACGCACCGCGACGCATCGGCAACCGGGTCCGTCAGCCACCGCACCCACCACAGCCGGTCCGCGGGGCCGGTGTGGACCTGCACATCCCCGGCCCGCACGTTGACACTGGTCAGCGGCAAACCGTGTTCGTGGGTCAGTTGCACGATCGCGTGCAGCGTGTCATCCAGGCTTGGTCGTACCATCAGGTTCGCTCCACTTCCGCTGATGTGGTGGTGGTTGGAGGCCCCGGCCTGGTGGGCGTTGTCCTGGCAGATGTCATCCACCGGGCCGGGGTTGTTCAGGGGTTCACCGGCGCCGTTCGTGATGTCGAGAACGCGCGGGAATCGGCAGGTCATGACGTCACCGCCGTCGCGAACAGGGACACCAGCAGCGTGGTCAGACCCACCAGCAGCAACGTCACCGCGACCGTGATCCGCTGGTACTTCGCCCGCGCGATCCGGGCCAGGACACACACGTCATCCGCGGTCGTCATGATCTGATCGCTCTGGTAGGTCTCCAGCAACGTGGCCGGGCCGACCTTCGCCGCGTGCAGCCAGGTACCGGGCACCGGGAGACGCCTCAACCGCGGCCGCACCGCAGTCAGCAGCACCACCACACTCGCGAAAATCGGCGCCAGCGACACCCACAACAGCACCGCGCCAGCACCAGTGACCTCACGGCCGGCCAGCGCGATCACACCCGCCATCGCCGCACCCACCAGCGACAACAACGTGGTCGCCTTCGTGTCCGCCCGGCGCAGCTCATCACGCACCTGCTCATGCGCCGCGTTCAACCGCGCCGGCGTGTCCATCACGCCACCGCCCCGGTCGAAACGTCAGTCGACGCCGGGTGCGTGGCAACGTCGGGCGCGGTCAGCCGGGCGCGGATCTGGTAGACGTACGCCTGATCGATCCCGAGCACCTCCGCTGTCTGACCGCCGCTGTAGCCCCGAACCACACCCGACGAACCCATCACGCCACCCGCCGATCCGCCGACACGACATCGACGGAGGCGACAGCGCCGCGGCGCAGCACCCGGCGCTCACGCTCACTCAAGCCGCCCCACACGCCGAACCGCTCGTTGCGTTCCAGGGCGTACGCCAGGCAATCGCCTCGCGCGGAACACCCCGCACACACGGCCTTCGCCGCACTCGTCGACTCACCCTTGTTCGGGAAGAACGCCTCCGGGTCGGTCTCCGCACACGCCGCGTCCACCACCCACGGCTCAGGCAGCGAAACAACCAGCGGCACCGGGCGGCGACCGCCAGCGGGCACACCCTTGATGGACCGGATCTTCATGCCGCATCCCCCGACACCGCCGGGATCGCGTCGGCCAGCCTCGCCTGGCCCTGATGACGCGCCCGACGCTCAGCACGCTCCAACGCGAACTCGTCCAGCCGCGGGCCGGCGATCACGCCCGCACGCTGCGCGGCCATCGCGTCCTGAAGAGCGACCGACAACAGCTCCAGGTCAGACAGCTCATCCGTATCCACTGATCAACCTCTCATCTGCCTATGCAGTAGGTCTATATGAATAGGCTGACCATAGATCTGTCTATGCAGACAAGTCAAGACCTGTGTCAGTCAGACGTAGAACCTGTCTAAGCAAGTAAGCTCCGGCGCATGCAGCCAATCAACGCTGAGGACCCTCGAAGCCCGTACATCAAGATCGCCGCGTCCATCCGAGCGGCGATCCTCTCCGGCGAACTCGAGCCCGAACAGCAGCTGCCCACGGGCGATGAGCTGGCGAGGTTCTTCGGCGTGACGCGCGCGACGATCGGCTCCGCCATACGCCTCTTGCGGGACGAAGGCTTCGTCCGCAGTCGCGCCGGCGGCGGCGTCTACGTCAGCGCGCAGGCAAGCTTGCCGATGGCCGACGGGGAGAGTCACCCGCTAGCCGGCATAGCGACGTTCCTGTTCGAAGCCGGACACCTGAAGAACCTTCCACGCTCCGGCTGGCTACTACTCGGAATCACCCAGCCAGAAACCGTCGCGGAGCATTCGTTCCGAGTCGGAATGGTCGGTATCGCCCTCGCCGCGATGGAAGGGGCCGACCCCGGCCGGACGGCCGCGATGTGCCTCATGCATGACGTTCACGAAAGCCGCATCGGCGATGTCCCCTCGGTCGGACGTGCTTACGTCACAACGGCGATACCAGAGGCCGTGACTGCCCACCAGACCTCGGGCATGCCCCACGAGATCGCAAAGGTATTCCAGGAAATGACCGCCGAATATGAAGCCACAGAAACGCTGGAGTCGAAAGTCGCACACGACGCCGACAAGATCGAAACGCTGCTCCAAGCATCTGAGTACGTCTCACGGGGATACTCCGCGGAAGCCTGGCAAGACACATCGATTCAAGCGCTACGGACGGAGTCCGCAAAGCAGTTGGCGCAGGCAATCACCACATCCGACCCGCGCGGATGGTGGATGTCATTCGCATCCAGTTATCACGAACTAAGGGCTAGCACCCGTGCGCGCCAGGGACTCAAGCCCTGATTCGCATGACCATCGCGAGGGTCATCTCGGAGATTGCCTGAAAACGAACGGTCACATAACAACACTAGGAGGCGCAAGATGCTCGCGAGCCTATTGCCCGGATTGCGAGACGTGCGAACCCCTTTGACCGTTGGGTATATGTGGCTTACGGCCCTCTGGATGATCGCCGCGGACAAATTTTCAGAACTTTCGCAAAGTTCCGGCCCGCACATTGAAAGACTACTCGATGCGACTTCATCACTTGGCTACGGCGCAATTGCAGGAGTTGTATCCTTTGCGGCATACCTAGTCGGCATTCTTCTCACAGCAAGGCCAGGAAATCGGGTCGTTTCGCGAATGTCGGCAACGTACCTACGCTGGACCAAATGGACGTTGAGTGACCTAACGACAGAGGTTGACTACACCGATTTCCTTCGGGTCAACTTTGTGGAAGCGGACAAGATCCTCGCGAAAGCAAGGGACTATGATCCAGAGGATTTCTCCATTGCTCACAGAGTGACACATGGACGAATTGAGAGAATGGCGAACAGCGACAACGAAAGAGACTTGCGAGGACGACTACTGGTTGCAAATCAAGAACTATACGGCGAATACGACCGCCTATCTTCAGAAGGCTCCTTTCGCGTGAATATCGCAATACCACTAACAGCACTGGTGACTGTCGCTTCACTCGATGTCGGACCATGGCTGATACCATTTGGATTTGCCGCGGCCATAAGTCTTCTACTTAGTGGCCTATATCGCGTTGACGAAGCAAAAATCACTATTCACCGGGCCATCCTAAGCGGCGTGTTCACCCATCCAATTGTTGATTCTGTCGCCCAATTTGCATCGGAAGTTGACGAATACGTCGCGACACCTCGCTCGCCTTCACCGCGATCGGAGCGCCGGTGAGCTTCGACCTCCACTGTTCGACAGGGGGTCTGTAGCCCGCCGGCCCGCCACGATGTGCGTCCGACACCTGGACCCGCGAGCCTCTTCATGGATAGCCGATCAGAACCTTCAGGGCGGCCGGGGCCGCGCAGGAACAGGTGGCCCCTGCCCAATGCGCGCCCAACGCCTCACGCTTCCCTCTTTCCGACACAACGTATCCCCTGGTCGCAGCGGGGCTAGGGGCAGCTGTCGCCATGCCCTCCGGAGGCAGCGCGCGGCCACATGGCTGCTTATGTTATGCGATGGCCCGCGAGGCAGCCTCCCGGTAATACGGGGGATGGGAGGGACAAGCTCACCGTCCGAGAGCTTCGCGAAACCTCGCCAACGGTTCACCACGTCCTGGCCGTACAAGCAATATAACGACTCGAACGAACACGTGTTCTCTACCACGCCTACGCTTGTGACGGCGTTAATTCCG
This sequence comes from uncultured Actinomycetota bacterium, assembly GCA_963841395.1. Taxonomy (GTDB): domain Bacteria; phylum Actinomycetota; class Actinomycetes; order Mycobacteriales; family Pseudonocardiaceae; genus Actinophytocola. Next base: position 117,750 of record CAWJCX010000052.1, on the reverse strand, counting down.
CATGCCTACTTCATAGCGTTTGGTAGCTAGCCCCGCCGCGACGACTGCTGACGACCCGACCCAGTCCGGTCCTTCCTTCCAGACCGCAGTTATGCCTATATCGACGAGGAATCGGAAACACAAGTCACCGATGCTCTCGCTGAATACTGCGATGAGCTGAACGGCGTCGTGCCGATTGTAATAGAACGCCCGGTACATGAGGAGTTGGGCGAGTGCCTCGCGGGTGGCATTGACTCCATTGTGGCGATATACGACTTTCACCTCAGCGAGCCAATGCAGTCCGCCGCGCTCCAGAGTTAGGTCGCGAGGGTAGACCGTCGTGTTGTTGCACGCGAAGCCGTTGGCAGTGACAGCCCCTACATAGCTAGCGAGGACCTTCTCGTGGTCCCGGCGCTTGCGAATAGTGCGTCCGGGAATCTCAGCGACATATTCGTCAGCGTTGCCCGGCTTGAACGTGCCATCGGGATTCGGTTGCTCAACTTCTCTGGTGGTCTCGATCACGTCTGGAGTGGAGAGACGAAGCGCATCTCTGACCTCTAGCGCGTAGCCGTAGATGTCGATAAAGCGGGTGAGATCATCCCGCAACTCGTCCTCAGCCGGCAACTGCGCGAGATCGTAGGTTCTAGCGACCATGTTTCCGGCCTCGTATGCACGGGGCAGGTCAGCCTTACTTCGCAGATCGATCGCGTGATCCAGTCCAGCGATCGTCGCGGGATCCATGGCCGCTCGTACCGCGTTGGCCTGCAACAGCAGCTTTGCTCGGCCGCCGGGCCCGCCGAACCGCTTCAAAAGCTCAGTGATCCCTTGATTAAGGCTCAGCGCCACCGTCTTCATGTCGGCGTCGAACAGGTAGACCAGATACATGCCGTGGGTCGCCGAGTCGGTCTCGCGAAGGTTGAACACAGCGATCCAGGGGACGATCGCCCCGTTGCCCTTGCCCCCGCTGCCCTCCACCAGCATGCTCTCCGGGGCGAGATTTGCGATCGAGGTTCTCGCTCCACGGAGCAGCAACTGCGCCCCGCTATCCATGGCCAATGCACGGTTGTAGGTACTACCGATCCGGCTCAGAAGCTCCCGTAGATCCACAATTCCCCCTCAACGTCACGATGTCACGACGCTAGCGGGCCCCACCGACAGAACTCTCGTGGACGTCCAATCGCCTCCTGGGTCATGGCCCTGCTTGCCCACGTCAGCGCGCCCAAGTACCGCACCAGAGTCGCCGTTGGGCACGGGCCTCGCATCGGGGGGGTGTAGGCGGCTCAAAAGGCAGGTCCAGCGATCCGCTGCTTCCCGCTGCCTTCCCGACAACGCTCAAACCTCGGCGTTTCCGCTGGTGCATGAGCGGAACCCGAATCCGTTCAAAACCCGTCCAGTGTGCGTTCGAATCGCACCGGGGGCACCCTCTCCCACCCTCGCTGACCAGGCCATTCGACCTGCGAAGATGCCCCCGATAGCGATCATGACCCATCCGGCTCTGTCCGGCTGCGACCGGCCGAATCCGGTTGATCGCCCCCCATACGCCCCCCAGTTTCGGCGCTCCATCCGAATGCCCGTTCGATCCGCTCATGGGCTGCGGCCTCCAACCCGGCGACCACCTTCGCGTAGATCTGGTGCAGCACAGCCACCGAATGACCGGCCCACTCAGCGCACTGAGTCGAGGGCACTCCAGCAGCCAGCCAGGTGGACACGCACGCGTGCCGAAGGTCGTACGGCCGCCGGGCGAGGGGGGACGTGTACTCCTCCTCGGTGAGCACCGCCTTGCGCGCCTTGTCCCACACCCGAGCAATGGTCGACTCGGCGAGATCCCCACCCGTGAGACCGCGGAACAGCCGGCCGTCCGAAGCGACCCCGAACCGAGACAGGTGCTCCCGCAGGATGCGCGTCAACGGCGGTGGAGAAGGGACGTGGCGCACCTCCCCCACCGCCCGTTGCTTCAGCTGCCGACGATCCCGACGCTCGCCCGAATCGGTCCACGACGCACCCGCGATCGGCGCGGTCTCCGACAGCAGCAACTCGCCCCAACCCATTTCGGGCAACCGGAGATCGCCCTTGCACAACATCGCAGCTTCCTCGGGACGAAGTGCCGAGTAGTACATAGCAGCGAAGAACGCCCGCAGCATCGGCCCGGACGAACGTCGCGGCTGACCATCCAACTGACGGATCAGATGATCGGCCTGTACCCAGCCGATGAACGGGCTGTCGTAGCCGATGTTGGCCACCTGGCCCGAGACCAGACCATCCGGCCCGCGCCGGTAGCAGGTGCCGTACACGCCGGCGACCGGGAACTCACGAACCCACATGGCCACCGCACCCGCCCGCAACGCTGGGCACAGCCGCACCGCCAGCCCCACGCACGGCCGGCAGACCGGTGGTTCGGTCACCCACATGCCCTCTGGCCACTCGGGCCAGTCGGTGCGGTGGTCCTTCCACAGCCACAACACACCCCCCTCGGCGTCCCGGGTAGCGGGCTCGCCACACACCTGACACAACAGCCGGGTCATCGCCCGACGCTGCCGCATCGTGTGCACCTTGCCGAACTCCGGGCGACCACGCCCCGGCGAGGACGCCCACCGCGACCACAACACGCCCAGCTCATCCCGATCGAGCAGGTTCTCCCGCGCATAGCCGATACCGCCACCACGACGCTCCACGACCGTCACGGCCGGCTCACGCTCACCGGACCACATGGTGATGTACGGAACGACCAACCGCCGGTCGTCCACCACCGCGCTACGCGTCATCACGCACACCACCCCGCGGCCGGAGACGGTCCTCGATCTCGCGTGCCTTGCGCTCCTCCCGCGACGACCAGTACAGCGCCTCGTGATGGTGGCCGCGGTCGATCTCGGCGACCGTCGCATACACCTGGGCACTACGCCGGTAGTACGCCATCCACTTCTCCGGCCCTGCCACATCGGACGGCCGCTCACGACTCAGGACCTCATGCGCCTGCATCAGCCGCGTAGGAGTCGCGGCCTTCGCTTTGCTCACGACGACCACACCCCCCGACCGTCCGAAGCCGGGGCCGCGACCTGCGGATGTGACCGCCGATAGGGACCGGGTCCGACACCATTGGTCGTGCTGCGTTGTTTCGCTCGCGCCGACCAGTCCCGCGCCTGATACTCGAACGCCTGCGCAGCCGCGCCCAACGCCGCCACCGACCACCACGACAGATCCGGCTCGCCGGCCATCTCCCGCCACACCGCAGCCACATCCGCCGACGCCCGCGCCATCTGCCGGGCCACTATCCGATCGCCGGGCTCGGAACCACTGAGGCGCTGCGACGCCGTGCCGTACTCGCGGTACACGACCTCCCAGCGTGAAACCAATCCTTCCGACATCATCACCACACCTGAGCCTTTCCGCCGAGGCGCGGCCGAGAACCAACCGACAAGGCACGAAGGCCCCACCGGTCAGCTCTACGGGTCGGCCACGTCCGGCATACATCTCGTGCCTCACGCGGCCTTGTTCGTCGAGTCGTTCGCCTTGCCCGCCGTACGCGCCCCACCAGCCGAGCCGGCGGCCTTGAAGCCGGACGCCCGGAACACGTAGGACTGGTACTTGAACTCCCCGCTCCCGGCCACCCGCGGCTCCGCGGTCATCCCGTCCAGCTCGATCGGCCGAACCCCCGGCAGCACCTCCGACGTCGCCGGCACCGGCTGCACATCTGCCAGGAACGTGACCTCGAACGAGGCCCGCTTGGCGTTGCGCTCGTCCGGGTCAGTGACCGTCGCCTTCCACTGCCGCTTACCGGTCGCCTCGTCGACCCGCTGCCGCACCGGCCGACCGGACGCCCGGTCCTCCCGTGACTGGTACTCCGTGTCGGGCGCGACTTCACCCATCATTACGAGCCCTTGCGGAAACGCATCCGCGAACTCGATCGGGAAACGATGTCCCCTGGAAATAGCCATTTCGTGTGTACCCTTCGGTTTGTTGCCACCCGGACATCGGGCGACTAGATACACAGTCGACGATCTTGAGTCTCTTCAAGACACCAAAACAGTCCCGCTTCGCCTCACCTTGTCTCAGCGAGTCTCCTTCTGTCTCCTTTCTGTGCTAATTTGGTCTCGTGACCAGGGACGACGGCGAGGCAACCGAGGACGCTCCACTGCTCAAGGCGCTCTTGAAGGCACGACACCTGCAGGTGTACAGCTCGTTCGCACGTGAGTACCGAAAGGTTGCTGGAAAGATCGACCGCTCGCTGGTCAGCTCGGAGCCCAGCAAGGCGCAGTTCTACCGGTGGATCTCCGGCCGAGTCATGCACGTGCCACATTCGCAACATTGCCGTGTGCTGGAGACGATGTTCCCGGATTGGAGCGTCGAGCAGCTATTTCAGCCGTACAGCAGCAGCCTTGAGTTCTTCCCCGAAGCCGCTCCCAAGCCGACACCGGTTGTCCAGCCGGCCACCTCGCACCCGAGCACGCCGGCCGCGGCCACCAACACGCCAGCGGAGTTCGTGAGCCTGTACGCACACCGCGCCGACACGCCGGACGACCTGTGGCTGAACCTCCTCAAAGGCGCGAGGGAGAGGATCGACCTCTTCGCCAACGCGAGCCTCTTCCTCCCCGAGGAGAACCCGGAGGCGATCTCCATCATCAGGAAGAAGGCCGGCGCGGGTGTCCAGGTGCGCATCCTCCTGGGCGACCCCAACTCAGAAGCGGCCAAGCTCCGCGGCTACGAGGAGCGGCTGTTCGAGGGCATCCCGGGCCGTATCCAGATGGCTCTCGCCTACTACCAGCCGTTGCTCGACGTGGACGGCGTCGAGTTTCGACAACATGCCACGTCCCTATACAACTCGATCTTCCGCTACGACGACGACATGCTGGTCAACCAGCACATCTACGGGACGTACGGCTACATCGCGCCGATCCTGCACCTGCGGAGGACGGCCAGCGCTGACCTGTTCGACACCTACATGCGCAGCTTCGACCGCGTATGGGACGACGAGTCATACGAGTACAAGCGCCAAGGCTGATCAGCCTGCACTCCCTGCCGACCGCACCGCGGCCAAGGTGGCGAGGAACGCCTGGGTGTCCACAAGGTCCGGCAGCGTGGCATCCGGCCTACAGGCCGCCAGCTCGTCCAAACTGTGCACCCCACTAGCCACAGCGATGACCTTCGCCCCACCGTCGTGCGCTGCCTCCACATCCAACGGCGTATCACCGACCAAGATCGTCGAGTCGCGGTCGAACCTACGCCCGTACTTCGCCGCTACCTTCCGCCGAGACGCATCGATCAACTTCGACCGCACCTCATCGTCCGAGCCATAGCCGCCGATGTCCAGGTCAAGCCACTTCTCCAGACCGAACGTCGTGACCTTGAGTCGAGCGTTCTCGGTGACGTTGCCCGTCAGGACCGACTGCAGCACGTTCGGTTCGCCAGCCAACGCCGAGAGCGCGCCAACGACGCCAGGCAGGGCAAACCCGCGATGGGCCAGCTCGATTGCCTTCGCGCTCATCACTTCTCGCAAGACGTCCTCGAAGCGCGTTAGAGGGCTGAACGCATCAGGCGACTCACCGTTCGCCACGAGCATCTCCCTCATGATCTGAAGATCAGTCCGACCGTGAGTGACCGGCCGCACAGTCGGCGGACGACCTACGACCTGCTCGAAGGCACCCTGATACGTCTGTTTGCTGATGCCGCCGTTCTCAATCAGCGTGTGGTCGACGTCCCACAAGACCAACGCCTCGCGGATGTCAATACGCGGCCCGTTCTCCATGGGCACAGCCTCTCACGAGGCATCGAAATGATCAGCCTGGAAGACCTCGGCAAGGTAGAGCGGCCGGGCGGGTGGGTTGGCGAACATTCACACCGTCGCGATGTTCACGCGCAGCCAGTCAATCGCTGCTGCCCGTTTGTGGAAAGCAGTGATCGCCAGCGCCGCAGGTAGCAGTCAGCAGCCTCAGGGCGCAGCCGGGCGGTCTGCGGTCGGTGCCGTCGCGTCGGTCCAAGTAGATCTCGGCGCATCCACGCGCGATGAGGGTCCCTCCGCGCCAACAGAGGGACCCTCGACCCGTGCTTCGTCCGGAGCTAACAGACCAAGGCCACGGGAAAACAATGACGGCTACACGCTGGAGCCGGCCGCGCGAAACTCAGCATTCGAAGCTCCAGCACGATCCCGACTTTAACGACGCTTTCGCGCCTACCAAGAAGAATCCACGCCAGACTTCCCAATAACAATGAGGTGACCGTTGCCCCACCGATTGGGCAACGGGCAACCCAACGCACCAATGTTCAGCGCATAGCAACCCCACACCGCGACAACGCCTACATGTCACTCATACTCATCGTTGCGAGCTGTGTGGTCTACGAGTCCACGCACGCGATGAGGGTCCCTCCGCGCCAACAGAGGGACCCTCGACCCGTGCTTCGTCCGGAGCTAACAGACCAAGGCCACGGGAAAACAATGACGGCTACACGCTGGAGCCGGCCGCGCGAAACTCAGCATTCGAAGCTCCAGCACGATCCCGACTTTAACGACGCTTTCGCGCCTACCAAGAAGAATCCACGCCAGACTTCCCAACAACAATGAGGTGACCGTTGCCCCACCGATTGGGCAACGGGCAACCCAACGCACCAATGTTCAGCGCATAGCAACCCCACACCGCGACAACGCCTACATGTCACTCATACTCATCGTTGCAAATCGGACTCGTTCACCAAGAAAGACGCCGCTGGCCTCTGGTGCACACGGTCATCGAGGCGCATCATGAGGGAGTCGTGCGGGCGGGTCAGGCAGCGCCAACTGCGGTACCCATCGGTTCCCGCTTCGACCACTGAGTCTTCGTCCGGAGCTGATGGCCGCGGAGGTGCGCCATGCGTTGTTTGGGGTTCGCGTTCGGCATTTTCCGGTTGACTGTCGTGTCGCCGGCGCTTGGGCGGGAGCGCCGGGATGCTGCAGCCTAATAACCCGATCGATATATCGGTCGATGCACTGACCATTACCACTGCCCAGATTCACGGCCTGATTTTGCCTTGCGACAGTGCCGCGTACTGCCCGTCGACAATGGCTGCCAATCGCCTGTCACCCGTTCCTTTCTCAGGCTACCAACGACAACTGGACGTGGCCGGGGCTTGCTGTCGGCGACTCCATCACTGCGTGTGGCGGAGACGAGGTCGCCTGGCCTGCGCAATGCGGAGCAACGAAAGCGGAGATTGCCGTCGGTTGGCAGTCTCAATGTCACCCTGTGGCAGATGCCGATGATCTCATTCAACGCTGGCTCCGAAATCCGACGCCTTCGCCTAGCTGCAGGGTTGTCTCTAAGCCAACTTGCCCAGCGGGTCAACTATGACAAGGGTTACCTGAGCAAAATCGAAAATGGTAACAAACGGCTCAGCGGAGATGTTGCCAGACTGATCGATGCAGAGTTGGGTACCAACGGCTACATCTCCAGTTTCGTTCCTAACCTGGATGTTGTGACATCGCCGGCAGAGTTCGACATCGACACGGTTCCAATCGGTGATCGACGCGACCACCTCGGCTCAGCAACCAGCGACACCCTTCGCGCATCGGCAGCCAGTCCCGTCGTCATCGACCGCTTGTGGACCTTGTTCGCACAGCACCGAGACCTCGGCAGAAACGTAAGCCCGCGCCTGGTACTCGGTGCACTAATTGCAGAGACGCGCGCGATTAACCTGCTCGCACGGGCTGCTCCTCCCCCTGACCACTACCGCCTGTTCCACGTCGCGAGCCGGTTTGCCGAATTCATCGGATGGATGTTCCAAGAATGTGACGACATCGCAAGCGCAACGCGATGGACGACTTACGCGGGCCGACTGGCGGACGCCAGTGGCGTACTCGACGTCATCCAGTTCTGCCTGATTCGGAGCGCCGATATTGCGCTCAGCGAATACCGGCTGACTGAGGCTATCAATCTGGCGAAGTATGTTCAGGACAACTCCAATGCATCAAATCATGTACATGCAATGGCTGCAATGGTCGAGGCTCGGGGCCATGCACTCGCAGGCGAGGCGAGTACATGCGAATCCGCTCTCATCCGTGCGGACAAGCTCGCGGCGACGCCCGTTAACCACACCGACCCCGTTCCATTGGGCTTCGCTGGATTTGAAAATCTGGTTGCGGCTGCCCGCGGCTGGTCCTGGCGCCAACTCGGACGAGTCAGTGAGGCGGCTGATCTCTTGGAGGTCGCCTTGCATGGTACCAGCCCGACTTCCGTGCGGTCACGAACGCGACTGGCAGTCCGTGCGGCTATCGCCCGTGCGGAGGCTGGTGACCTTCTCGCAGCTGTTAACCTCATAAAGGGGTCAATTCTTGACGTGCGGGCAGTTGATTCCGCGTCCATCCGTTCGGACCTCAGGCAACTGTTGAAAATCATCAACCGAAGCCGTGCACCAGATCTCATTGAACTACGCGAGCTACTGCGCTCCGCCGTATCCTCCGGTGGTCCGTCATGAAGGGCACCTCCAAACAGCCGGTCGTCACGACCGCTACTCCCGTAGACGCGATAATTGATTTGATCAAGTTCACGGTAGGCAGCAACGCGCGCACGTGGCGAATGATCGCGCTCATGATCAGCTCAGCGGCACTGATCGCGGTGCTACTCACTGTGGCTGCGCTGGCCGGGAACGTACTCGGGGTCCTTGGTACCGCGATAGCTGGAGGTATACCTACTCTAGGCGCGATCATTGCTAGCGCCGCCCGTCACCGGCGGAGTTCCCCCGCAGCCTCAGAGAAGCCGCACACAAAATTATCCGGCCCCAAACGAGCATCATGATGAGCGGGTTCAATTGTCCGCTCGATTCGCTAACGGTCGATGGCCCAGCATGCTGCACGCCGCAGACAGGTCGCCAGGTTGCAGCCCGCCACAGGGCCCTCACCGTGATCTCCACCCAGGGGCCGCTGGCACATACCGCCGAGCCGACTAAACAGACGTCCCCTGGTGCCGCAAAGTGAGCAGACTTTGTCAAATCAGGTGGAGCCAATGCGTCAAGCATCAGCCGGAACACGATAAATGTCCAGTCCCAACCACTGCCGAATTCGGCTGTAGAGAATCAAGAGCTCGCCGCCAGCGGCGGCGCGCTGTGCCCGTCGCCCTGGCAACGTGGACCGCATCCATCGCGGCACGGCCGGCTGCCGCTCCGCTCACGCCGGCCGGCCTGCGCGGCGCCGGCCACGAGCTGGCGACGGCAGCGCCACCACCGGCGGCGCGAAGCCACCATGAGACGCGGGGCAGCTCCCTCGAGCTTCAATCGTCGAACACCGGGTCGCCGGCATCAACGGCGCTCCGCGTCGCTACGCGATGGTCGCAAGCGCCCACCATTGACACCGACGACCCGGCGCTACGAGACGGCCTGTACGAGGGACCGGGAGGTGTAGGCAGCCGCTACGAGTGGTTCTGTTGCAGTACCTCCGCCGCCAAGGCCAGCAACAGACCGCAGCTCTTACGCAAGTGCTCTCGATGCCTACCAGCGCAGGTCAGGAATGGCTTACACAAACCGGCTGTCCGTGTCGCTCGGGCCAATGCCACGCACTCTGCTTCGTCGAGAATCTTACGGCAATAGTCCTTCTTCGTAAGCCCAAGCCAGCAGACTGTCACCCGTAGAGAACGGCAAATACATATCGGTGGCGATCAGGTCATCCACCACCCTTGCAGCTTGGGCACGGTCTCGACCGAATAGTTCCTTATACGCCTCGACCACGATCCACAGAGTGTCACGAGTAGTTAAGGACAGCCTCTTAGCCTGCGCGACCGCAGCCCGCTCGTCAATGATCGCAACCAGGTCGCGATGGTGCGCACACGCGATGACTGCACACTCCCCGAGGTGCTCTTTGGACTGTCCACCCATTTGCACCTTGATTTCCAGCTGCGTAAAGACCTCTTCATCGGTGAGAATGGCCATCTCTGCCCAGTCAACCGACGAGACTGCCGGTATGCCCTGATACAGCCGTCGACCATCTTCGATCTCAGTGTTGACGTCGTCCGGAATGACCACCACTCCGCCTGGCGCAAGCTTCTTGATGATGTCCGAATGCCCCGCGCGACAGAGATGTGTAAAGGCACTGGTGTCCATCACCCACCGGTTCGCCTCAGTCACCGTGCCCCTCAAACGACTTGCGTACGTCATCAACAGATGGCGGATTCTGACTTGGAAGATCGTCTTCTGTCAACGTCCTTCGCAGAAGTTCGATGACGCGCTCCGAAGTGAGTTGCCCAGACATATAGCCATTCACGCACGCCGCAGCGAAGCCGGGAGAGACATACGGCCTGGCTAGTTCTTCAACCCAGGTGAAGCCCAAGCGTAGGTAATCTCCCCGTTTGGGCTCACTTTCGCCCAGTTGGCGATAGGTTTCTCGATCAATCATGTCGAGATTTCTTAGCTGCGAGATGGCCGCCGACCAGCTCAATCTAAAGGACGCACCGACTGCGAGCGCTCGATCACGAGCAGGCCAACTAGGATGCTGGTTCCACGCCGCCTGAAGGCCAGCCCGCGGAGCCAGGAAGTAGATAGCGAACGAATTGATCATTCGCTCACCATCCGACGACGCTTGCGAGTCGTAAGCATCACCAAAAAGCCAATGACCAAGTTCATGTGTCAACGTCATACGACGACGCCCCGGTGGCGCGTCCCCATTTATTACTGCAACGCCGAGCGCACCGGAGTCATCGTTCACTTCGACACAACCACCGTCGGGGCCACCCTCGCCGAGCGGCGCGGAGTATGTGTGTAGGCCCAGCCATTGACATATCTCACCAAGATTCGAAAGAGGCCCATCGCCTAGTTCAAGACGCTGGCGTACACCTAGAGCCATCTGCTCCGCATCATGATGATTTTGCGGCGTTCGAGCGTTCTCAGGACGTTCGATAGGAACGAGTAGGCGCATCTCCAGTAGCGAACGGACATCTGAAGCGAACGCATCAAGTTCCATGTCTAACGCCCGCGTCGTATCGTGAGGACGCGCAGTGTCATTTCGCCGACTCACTACAGCCAGAACGGGCGTACTCACGAAGTAAGACAATGGCTTTCCCAGCGCCATCGCAATTGCAACCAGCTCGGCAGCGCTGAGCTTGCGTTCGCCGTTCTCCAGTCTCGTGATGGCAGTCCGGTCGAGGCCCACTGCCTGCCCCAACCCGACCTGCGTCATGCCCGCAGCCTCACGAGCCTTAGCCAGACGGTCACCAAGCGCACCCTTGTCCACTGTGCGATTATCACACAGCGCGCTGCACAGTGACCCAGCGCACGCACATCGAAGCAAGTATCGTCGTGTACTGAACCTACGCTCTCTCGGTTCGCTCCTGAGCCGCCGGTGGGGCCCTGACGGGAACAATCATCGGCCAGGCCGGGACCCGTCCGGCCCCGCTCAGCCGAGCCGCCAGGCATCAAGGGCAGCGCCTGACACTGGCCACTATGACGCTGAGTCGAGGCGCCCAGGTGACGAGCCGCCGAACGATCTCGGCAATCAGCTGGCCATCCGCCACCGTGCTGACGCGTGATCCAGCCGTCTACGCGCAAACGACCGAAGGTCGACTGCAGTGTCGTCGCGGAGGGTGTGGACAACATCAGCGACGTCGTCGACTCGACGATCTTGTATTGGGCACCCCGCCTCGACTCGCCCCCAGAAACGGTCAATTGAACCCATCGACGCAGGTCAGGGCATGTCCCGTGGGCTCGTTCAAAACCCGTCCAGCGTGCGTTCGAATCGCACCGGGGGCACCCTCTCCCGCCATCTCTGAGCAGGCCATTTGACCTGCGAGGATGCCCCCGATCGCGATCATGACCCATCCGGCTCTGTCCGACTGCGACCGGCGGAATCCGGTTGATCGCCCCCCATACGCCCCCCGGTTTCGGCGCTCCATCCGAATGCCCGTTCGATCCGCTCATGGGCTGCGGCCTCCAACCCGGCGACCACCTTCGCGTAGATCTGGTGCAGCACAGCCACCGAATGAAGGGCCCACTTGGCGCGCTGAGTCGGCTTCTTCCACCCGTTCTCATAGGCCGAACAGCACGCTGCGTCCTCTAGTCCCCGGCGACCTACCCCCCGCTCCGGGTCGCTGGTGTACGGCATGGGGACGATCGACGCGTGGGGTGTGGTGTCGGAACGGTCCACCATCGGCGCTCTCTTTCGGCCTGTCGACCCGGTCGGCGGTTCGGTGGTGGCCCACCGCGACGAAGCTGGTGTATTCGAGACGAGGCGCGAAGCCCTACTTCGTGCTCCCGGCAGCGGTGCGGCCTGACCGGGTCCTAGTCGCGGCCGATCCGAACCACGATGTCGGCTCGCCTGGCATTTCGCGCCCGTTGCGTAACCGCTCGCTATCTGGTGCCGGTGATTCCTAACGTTAGTTCTGCAATCGGCGCGGGGCCGGACAATCTCATGCCGACTGCGATTGCATGACCTTCCCAAGGTCACGCAATCGCTGATCGTTACCGATCACGTCGGAATCGACGGCGGGGAGAGTTTCATCTGGCGGCTTTTGCTCAGCCGGTCACGGAGGTGGTTGATTTGCATTTGCTACGGCACGAATACCGAAGTACGCCGTAGTCAATGTTCCGATAGCGGTGAACGCACTTGTGAGAATGGCAACAGTGGGACTTGTCGAGGCATCGTCACCGGTCAACGCCGCACCCTCGAGAACCGCCAAGATCGCGGCGCCGGCAATGGCAACGTTCCCGATGATGACGGCAATGAGCCCCGGTCCAAGACCGGGTCGTCTGAATACTTTCACTGACTTCCGCCACAACGACCTCCGATCAGCGGCAAATGAATTCCTGCGAACCGTCACCCGTCAGCAGGTTGGTTTACTACTCCTTCACCAGTGGAATCGGCCGCCTCGCGACAGGTGCTACGGATATGCCACAAATTCTCGCGATAGCACACGAGCGACTACGCTCCGTTATTGTTGGGCCGCTGATTTGGCCAGACATGATGAAAATATCCCACCGAGCACAGGACCGTCGTCAACTCTGCGCTGGCCGACTGTGGCCGGAGTATTCACCGTCGGCGTCCACACTCCCCGGGCCTCTCCGGCAAACCAATAGCACTGAGCAGACATGAGAACTCGCTTCCTGAGCGAGCGCGGCGAGGTAACGCTCGGCGGCCAAACTTACTGACAGGCACGTCTCGCGCGTCGACGCGTTACCTGAACCTGGAGTTCTGCGCCTACATGTAGACGTAGCCGGGAAACCCGAGCACGTACAACGCTCGTACGCCAGCCATGACGAACATGGCGACTAACAATGCCCCCTGAGGACGACGACCGAAACGAGCTGCTGCTGACCGTGCGCACCTCCGTTGTGCTCCTGCTCGCGATCCTCAGGGGCATCGCCGGCGCAGTGCTGACGAGGCTCGCTGACCACTCAGATTTCGAGGCGACGTTGATCGGCCTCGGGACGACCGCAGCCGGCATCACCGCGTCGCTATGTCCTTCCCGCCTTGGCGACGCGAACTGACTCGACCCCGGCTGCGAGCCGCCCTCAGCACCAGGTCCAACTGTCAACACGCGGCCGGGCCGGATTGGCACCGCAGTTATCAGCCTTTACTGCCGCGACCACGACGTGGAATATCGACCGTGGCGGAAACCAGCAGCGCGGGTCGTGCGGATGTTGTTCGAATCGAACCGGGGCACCCTCGTACAACCTCTCGGAGCAGGCCGTTTCTGCGGGGACGCCTCCGATCGCAGTTATGGCCTATCCGGTTCTGTCCGGCCGTCACCGGCGGATTCCGGAAATTGCTCCCAACGCTCCCTGAGTTCACCCCCGGCCAAGAGCCCTCTCGATCAGCTCGTGGGCCGGCTTTCAGGCCGGCGATCCCTTTGCGTAGATGCAGCGCGGCCACGCTGTGCCCAGCCCACTCGGCGCACGGGACAGATCGAACCTCCCCGATGGCGCGTTGCCTCAACTGCCGCCGATCATGCCGCTCCACGAGTCCGTCCAAAGGGCACCGGTGATCGGAGCCGTCTCCGACGGCAGCAGTTCGCCCGACCCATTCTCAGGACCTGGAAGGCGGACTTGCACAGCGTCGTCGCTTCTTCCGGCCGCAACACCGCGTGGTACATGACTGCGACGAAGGCTCGCAGCATACGGCCGGAAGACCGTCGAGACTGCCTCTCAACCGTCTGAGCGGCAAACGCATAAAGCAGCCGCTCGGCCTGCCGCACGTTGACTGCCGGAAATCGTTCGCCTCCAACACTTTCAGCTCGGCAGCGTAGTCGAGCGCGTGTACAGAGCCGCCCTCTTTCGGGTCACGGTCTTCGTAGCCGCCTGCTTCTTGTTGAGTGCCCACCCGATGAGCGCCTGCCGGACCACCCGACTATCCGGAAGTGCTCGGACGCGCAGGGGTTCGATCGGGTCCGTGGGCGCTACTGCAGTTGGTCGCGGCGGCGGGTTAGGTAGGCGGTCTCTGCGGTGTTGCCGGCCAGGTCTATGGCTTTGTCGTACGCGGCGCGTGACTGTTGGCTTTGGCCGAGCCGGCGTAGCAGGTCGGCGCGGGTTGGTAGGGGTGGTAGCCGGCCAGTGGCTCGGCGAGGCGGTCGACGATGGCGAGTGCCACTTCCGGGCCGTCGAGCTCGGCGATCGCGATGGCTCGGTTTAGGGCGATGACCGGTGAGGGGTCGAGGCGGACGAGCTGGTCGTAGAGGGCTAGGACCTGCGACCAGTCGGTGTCGCGGATGTCGCGGGCGGAGGTGTGCACGGCGTTGATCGCCGCGAGGATCTGGTAGCGGCCCGGGGCCACCCCGGCGGCGAGGCGCTCGCGCACCAGTCGGTGGCCCTCGGCGATCAGCGCCGTGTCCCAGGCGCGCGGTCCTGCTCGTCAAGGGCGACCAGTTCGCCGCCGGGCGACACCCGGGGCGGACGGCGGGCCTCGATGGGGAGCATCAGTGCCAGCAGGCCGGCCACCTCACCGTCGGCCGGCAGGAGGGCACGGATCTGGCGGGTGAGCCAGATCGCCTCGGTGGTCAGGTCGTGACATATCGGGTCGGTGTCGGGGCCGCTGGCCAGGTAGCCCTCGTTGAAGACAAGGAACAGGACGGCGAGTATGCCGGAGACGCGCGCCGGGAGGTCCTCTGTGGACGGCATCCGGTAGGGGATGCGCGCGGCCTTGATCTTGGCTTTCGCGCGGGTGATGCGCTGGCCCATGGCGCTCTCGGCCACCAGGAAGGCGCGGGCGATCTCGGGCACGGTCAGGCCGCCGATCATGCGCAGCGTGAGCGCCACGCGAGTCTCCATCGCGAGCGCCGGGTGACAGCAGGTGAAGATCAGCCGGAGCCGGTCGTCGTCGATGGCGCCCAAAGGCTCGAGTGGGTCGTCGTCGTGCACCATCTGAGCCTCCTTGTGTTTGTCGTCGCGCTTGTTCTCGCGCGGGAGCCGGTCGATGGCCTTGCGGTTGGCGGTGGTGGTCAGCCAGGCGCCAGGGTTGGGTGGCACGCCGTCGGCCGGCCACCGCTCGACGGCGGTCGCGAACGCGTCGGCGGCCGCCCTCGGCGATGTCGAGGTCGCCGAAGCGCCTGGTCAGCGCGGAGACCACCCGGGCCCACTCCAGGTGGGCCCGGGTGACCGCCTCGCGGACGTCGATCGCGCTCACTGGAACGGCCGTACCTCGACCCTGCGGTTGCAGGCCTTCGACCCGTCGGCGGCAAGCTCGAGCGCCACGTCGAGGTCGGGGGCCTCGATGATCCAGAAACCGGCGAGGTGCTCCTTGGACTCCAGAAAGGGCCCGTCGGTGACAATCGCCTCCCCGCCGCGGTTGTCGATCACCGTGGCCGCGTCGGGCGTGGCGAGGCCGCCGGCGAAGACCCAGTGACTCTCGGCCCGGAGCCGGTCGTTGAAGACGTCGATCGCCGCGTCCTCGTCCGGGGTGGCCGTGTTGGGCTGGTCGACGATCACGGAAACCAGGTACTGCATCTGAAGGTCCTCTCCTGTGGTGTCGAGCTAGTGGTCAGGTGCTTCAGACCGTCGCGTATTGCGGGCGCCCGGCCGGCCGGTAGACCTGGATCGTCACGCCCTTCGAGTCCACTCGCGACTCGATCAGGTCGAGCGCGAGATCCGGGCCCGCGTCGGGGAACAGTCGCGCGCCCTGACCAACGATCACCGGGACGGTGAGCGGGGTCAGCTCGTCGACCAGGTCATTCTGATGGCGCCGCGAGGTCACCGCGGAAAACGGTCGTGTCCGCCCAGCGCGGCGCGGTGAGCGTGCCCAGCGCGGACACCACTTGGGCGCCGTCCTCACCTGCGGCTCAGGTACCTGCGCACAGGCTGGCACGAGCGTGCAGGCAGGTCAGCGTGACCGGCGCGGCGGGCTAGTTCGGCGAGCGGGAGTTGAGGGATTTGTCGCGCAGCACCAGGTACCAGGTGTCGACCCGGCCGCCTGAAAGTTAGTGCACCT
This sequence comes from uncultured Actinomycetota bacterium, assembly GCA_963841395.1. Lineage (GTDB taxonomy): Bacteria > Actinomycetota > Actinomycetes > Mycobacteriales > Pseudonocardiaceae > Actinophytocola. The sequence continues at coordinate 101,411 of CAWJCX010000052.1, read as the reverse complement.
AGCGACTACCAGGGCGTTCTCTCAGCGCTGAGTGCGTTGAGATAGCGACGCGCGGCTGGGACCCGCTACGTCTGATCGCATGGCAGAGCCGCGATACGACTGCGCTGTCCCCAGCGATCGTTCATCCGTGTGGTGGCGGCGGACGCGCTATCCCGCCTTCGCCCTGTCGCGGTTTGTCTCGCAGGCCGGGGACATGGCGGCGATCACCGCGCTCACCGTGCACGTTTACGCCCTCACCGACTCCGGGTTGGCCGTGGGCATGTTGTTCGTCGTTCGGGTGCTGCCGCGCGTTCTCGGGTTGTTCGCCGGGGCCATCGGGGATCAGACCGAGCTGCGGCGGCTCATGATCGTCTGTGATCTCGGGTGCGGCGTTGTGTTCCTGGGCATCGCCGTCGCCGCTCCCGGGCACCTGGCGCTGTTGGCACTGGTGTTCGTCGCCGAGTGTGCCGCGACGGTGGCGCTGCCCGCGTCGCGCACGATGATCGGCCGGGTGGTGCCCGACGAGCACCGGACGGCGGCCAACGGGCTGTTGCTGGCCGCGGTGGCGGTGGGCTTCGCGGGCGGGTCCGTGCTGGGTGGGCTGACCGCCACCACCTGGGACTATCGGTGGGCGCTCGTGGCTAACGCGGGGAGCTTCGTGGTCTCGGCGTTGCTGCTGACCCGCGTGCCTACCGCGGCGCCCGTGCCGAGGACCACGCCGTCCGCGGGGTTCGTCGCCGATGTCGTCGCGGGGCTGTGGGTACTGCGCGCCGACCGCTCGGTCGCGGCGGTGACCATCGGCATGGTGGGCATCGCGTTCGCCGCGTCGATCGACCGGCCCGCGATGATCCTCCTGGTCGAGGAGGATCTGCGGTCGTCCGGCTTCGGGTACGGGCTCGCGCTGAGCGGGCTCGCGCTCGGCGCGCTGGTGGTCTCACTCGCCGCGCTGCGGTCGAAGACCCTGAGCGGCCGGGCCATGACGATGTTCTCCATCGCTGTCGTCGTGCAGGCCGCCGGCCACCTCGCCATGGGAGTAAGCCCGGCGGTGGCTGCGCTGGTGACCGCCGCGGTCGTCGCCGGAGTCGGCAACGGCATGGAGTCGGTGTGCGGCAACTCCCTGCTGCAACGCAGCACACCGCGGGAGTCGCTCGGCGCGGTCATGGGCGTGGTGCTGAGCGGGTCGTTCCTGGCCAACGCGCTGGGCTCCGCCGTCGGCGGCGCGGCGGTGGAACTGCTCGGCGCGCGGTGGACGTTCGTGGTCGCGGCCGCCGTGATGGTGGCCTGCGCCGTGCCCGTACTGCGCTACCGGCGTTCCGGGCGCGGCGGCCGGTGCTGAGCAGGGCCAGGGTCACGATGCCGGCACCCAGCCCGGACACCAGCCACCACACGGTGGGGCCGGCCGCGACCGTGCCGGAGATCGCTACGCCCAGGGTCGTGCCGGTCTGGCGGCCGGCGGAGGCCACCGACGCCGCCACGCCCGCCATCGAGCCGGGCATGCCCGACACCGCCGTGTTGGTGATCGGCGGGTTGACGGTGGCGAGGAAGATGCCGAACAGCACGTAGACGGCCAGCACGTACGGGAGCGGGGTCGCCGGGCCCAGCCAGAGGGACCCGCCGCCGCCCAGCGCGAGTGCGGCTCCGGCGACCAGCAGGGGCCGGCGCGGGCCGTGGGTGGCCACCAGCCTGCCGGTGATCGGCGAGAGCACCACCACGAGCACCCCGACGGGGAGCAGGCACAGCCCCGCCGTCAGCGCCGTCATGCCGCGCACCTCTTGCAGGTACTGGGTTGTCACGAACAGGAACGCGCCGAACCCGCACAACGCGAACAGCGCCATCAGAATGGCCCCGCTGAACGACGCGCTCCGAAAGAGTCCCAACTCCAGCAACGGGTCCGCGCGGCGCGGTTCGTACCGCAGGATGCCCAGCACGCCCAGCACCGCGACGGCGAGCAGCGTGAGGATCACCGGCGACGCCCAGCCCAGCTGTCTCGACTCGATGGTCGCGTACACGGCGCTGCCCAGCACGACGATCACCAGCAGCTGGCCCACCGGGTCGAACCGGCGCGCGCGGGCGGCGCGGGACTCGGGCACGAACAGCGCGGTGCACCCGAGTGCGACGGCCACGATCGGCACGTTGACCCAGAAGACGGCGTGCCAGCCAAAGCCGTCGACCAGCGCACCGCCGAGGATCGGGCCCAGCACCAGCGCCAGCCCGGTCACCGAGCCGAACACGCCGATCGCCCTGGCTCGTTCGGCCGGGTCGGTGAAGGTGGTCGCGACGATGGCCATCGCCACCGGGTTGAGCATCGTGCCGCCCACGGCCTGCAGCGCACGCGCCGCGATCAGCCAGCCGATGTCCGGCGCAAGGCCGCACAGCAGCGAGCCGAGTCCGAAGACCGCGAGGCCCAGCTGGAAGGTCCGGCGGCGGCCGAACCGGTCGGCGGTGGACCCGGCCAGCAGCAGGAAACTGGCCAGCACCAACGTGTACGCATCGACAGTCCATTGTAGACCAGTCAGCGAGGCGTGCAGGTCGCGGCGGATCGCGGGCAGCGCGACGTTGACGATGGAGATGTCCATCACCACGACGAGCATGCTGGCGCAGCAGATCGCGAGCACCAGGTTGCGGCGGTGCCGGTCGAGTTCGGGCATCCGGGTCCAATCGTCGAGGCCGACCACGACGCTAGGATTTAGAGCGTGCTCGAAGTCAAGCCACTGCCCGCGTCCGGCCTGAGCATCGCCGAGGCCGCGCGCCGCACCGGGGTCAGCGCGCACACGTTGCGCTACTACGAACGCGCCGGTCTGGTCGTCACCTCCGTCGACCGCACCGCCGGCGGCCGGCGGCGCTACCACCGGCTCGACCTCGAGTGGATCCTCGTCTGCACCCGGTTGCGCGCCACCGGCATGCCCATCAGGACCATCCGCCGCTACGCGGAGCTCGTCGCCGCCGGGCGCGGCAACGAGCAGGACCGCCTGGCGCTCCTGGAAGCCCACCGCGCCGAGGTGCGGGCCAAGCTCGCCGAGATCCAGGAGAACCTGGAGCTCATCGACCACAAGATCGACGTCTACCGGGGCCGCCTCGCCGCGGGCGACGCCGACACCTTGTGGGCCCCCGACCGCCGGGCGGACGCCCACTGATCCACCGGTACCGTTTCCCCGCCGACGAAGCGGGGGAAACCGGACATGTGGCGGAAGGCCGGCAAGGCCGCGGCCAGCGCGCTGGCTGACAGCGTGCGTGAGTGGATCGCGGTCATCGGGGGGCTGGGGGCCGGGCTCGGCGCCGGGCTGCTGATCGCACAGGGCGCTGCCGGCCGCGCGCCCGGGATCGTGTGCCTGGTGCTCGCGGCGTGCGCGCTCGTCGCGGCGTTCTTCGGGATGCGCGACCGCGACCTCGGCGGCTGGGCCGGCGCCGTGATCGCACTGATCCTCGGCGCCGGCGCGTTCGTCGCGTTCGGCCTGGCTACCGGGAGCTAGCTACTCCCCCACTGGGCCGCCGGCGAGCTCCGCGACGACGTCCAGCTGGCCGAGGTGGCGCGCGTACTCCTGGAGCAGGTGCCACAGCACCCGCTCCAGCGACGCCGGGTCGCCGCCACGCGGCCAGCCCGGACCGGGAGCTCCGACCGCGGCGAGGTCCGTCGACGTCGCGCACGCGCGAGTGTGCGCGGCCTGGCGTTCCAGGGCGGCGGCCAGCTCCTCGAACGTCTCCGCCGCGTGCCAGCGGCCGTCCTGCTCGTCGCCCCACGGGTCGCCGACGGCGCGTCCCTCGAAGCGCCACTCGATCCACCGGAGCTCCACGTACCGCAGGTGTGCCAGCAGCTCCAGCGGTGTCCAGCCGGACGGCAGGCGGCTGCGGCCGCGCTCCCCCGGCGGCAGGCCGCGCACCTTCTCGACCACCCGTGACCGGAAGAAGTCCAGGTAGCCGAGGAACACCTCGGCGCGCGACGGCACGGGCTCGTTCGGCTCGGGGAAGTCCATCCGGGAACAATATGGCGGCATGACGGGTCGACTCGAGTCCAAGGTCGTCGTGGTCACCGGCGGGAGCTCCGGGATCGGGCGGGCGGTCGCCGAGCGCGCCGCCGCCGAGGGAGCCGCCGTGGTGATCGGCGCCCGGCGCTCCGAGCAGGGCGAGAAGGTGGCCGAGGACATCCGGCGGCGCGGCGGGCGCGCGGTCTTCGTGACCGCCGACGTCACCGTCGAGGTCGACGTCGCCGCGCTGACCGACGCCGCCCTCGCCGAGTTCGGCCGCCTCGACGGGGCGTTCAACAACGCGGGCGGCGCCGGGGCTTCGGGCCGGGTGCAGGACATCCGGACCGCCCAGTGGCACGCGGCGATCGAGCAGAACCTGACGAGCGTCTACTACAGCCTCAAGCACGAGATCCCCGCGATCATCGCCTCCGGCAACGGCGGCGCGGTGATCAACAACGCCTCCATCGGCGGCGTGGCCGGGATCGGGTCCATGTCGGCCTACGTCGCCGCCAAGCACGGGGTGGTCGGGCTGACCCGGGCCACGGCGCTGGAGTGCGCCGGGAAGGGGGTCCGCGTCAACGCGCTCGCGACCGGCAACGTCGACACCCCGCTCTACCGCGACCTCGTCGGCGCCCCGGCCGAGGGCGACGCCGACGACCTGCCCGCGCCGAACCCGATTGGTCGCGTCGCCACGCCGGCGGAGATCGCCGCGTTCGTCACCTTCCTGCTCAGCGACGAGGCCGCCTTCATCACCGGCGCGGCCCTCGCGATCGACGGCGGCTTCACCGCCCAGTAGCGGTCACGGGCGCACCAGGTCGGCCAGCGCGCGGTCCAGGTCGGCGAGCGTCATCGGCTTGGCCAGGTACGCGTCGAAGCCGGCCTCCAGTGCCTGCCGCCGGTCGCTCTCCTGGATGAAGCCGGACACCGCGACGAGCGTGAGCCGCCGCGTCTCCGGCTGTGCCCGCAGGTGCCGGGCGATCTGCAGCCCGCCGATGTCCGGCAGCCCGATGTCGCACAGCACCACGTCGAACGGCTCCGTCGCGGCCGCCGCGAGGCCCGGCCCGGCCGGTCGTCACCACGGTGGCCGTGTCGCCGCGCCGCTCCAGCAGCGTGCGGTACGTGACGCCGAGGTCCGCGTTGTCCTCGATCACCAGGAACCGCAACGGGTCCCGGTCGGCGGCGGCACGTCACCGGCGGACCGTCCACTGCGGAGCCGTTGGCCAGCGGCAGCCGGACGCGGAACTCGCGCGCCCGTGCCGGGCCCGTCGCTGTGCGCGGACACCGTGCCGCCGTGCAGCTCGCTGATCGTCCGCACGATCGCGAGGCCCAGCCCCAGCCCGCTGACGGCCGTCGTGCCGGTCGGGGCCGCGCGGGTGAACACCTCGAACAGCGACTCGGCGAGCGCGGGCGCGAACCCGATGCCGTCGTCGGACACGGTCAGCAGCGCCTCGCCGTCCGCCGTCGCCAGCGAGACCACCACGGTCGGCGCCGGGCTCGGTGTACTTGCCGGCGTTGCTCACCAGGTTGCTCAGCAGCTGCGCGAGCCGCACCCGGTCGCCGTCCGACCGGCACCGGCGACGGCGGCACCGAGACCCGCAGCGAGCGCCGGCCCGCGGCGAACTCCGCGGCGACGTCGGCCGCGGTCTCCTCGCACGACCTCGCGCAGGTCGAGCCGCTGGCGGACGAGCTCCAGCCGGCCGGTCAGCGCGCGGGTCGCGTCGAGCAGGTCGTCGGTCATCCGGATCAGCGCCATCGTCTGCCGCTCGAGCACCGCCACCGCCGGGTGGTCGGCCGGCACGTCGAGCGCGAGCAGCTCGACCGCCGCGCGGATCGCCGCGAGCGGGTTGCGCAGCTCGTGCGACAGCGTCGCGATGAACCGGTCCTTGGCCTGCTGCTGCTCGCGCAGCTCCGCTCCGGTCGCGGCCAGCTCGTGGTTGGTCTCGCGCAGCTGCCGGTTCATGTCCTGGACCTCGCGGGCCCGCGCGAGCAGGTCGGCCTCCAGCTCGGGCACCCGCGCCAGGCCGCCGTCGGCGGGCGTGCCGGCCGAGCGGACGAACTCGGTGACGTCCTGGACCCGGTGGATGATGTGGGTGATCGTGCCGTCGCCGGCCACGATCGGCGTGTTGATCGGGCTCCAGTACCGCTCCTCGAACTGCCCGTCCGAGCCGACCGGGATGTCGTAGCGCTGCAGCGCCATGGTGTCCGGCTCGCCCGGTGGCGAGCGCGGTCTCCAGCGACCGGCGCAGGTTCGCACACGCCGTCGGCGGCACCGTCCTCCGGGTTGTCCGGGAACGCCGCGAAGATCGGCCGGCCGACGAGCGTGTCGCGGCGCGTCTTGGTCGCGGTCAGGTAGGCCTCGTTGACCGCCACGATCGTCAGGTCGGGCGCGAGCACCAGGTACGGCGTGGGCGCGGCGTCGAACAGCCGGTGGTAGTCGGGCTCGGGTCCTCGGTCATCGGCGTCCTCTCACGGGTCGAGGCGGTACCCGAAGCCGCGCACGGTGGTGATCTTGGGCGACCGGACGTCCGGCGCTGGTGAGCTTGCGGCGGATCCGGTACACGTGCTCGTCGACGGTGGCCGGTGCCTGCCACTCCACCGACGACTCCCACACGTTGGCGAGCAGCTGCTCGCGCGAGTACACCCGGCCCGGCGTGGTCGCGAGGAACTCCAGCAGCGTGTACTCGCGCGGGGTCAGCTCGATCGGCTCGCCGGCGGCACGGATCACGTGCGCGTCGGTGTCGATCACCAGGCCGCCGAGGTGGATGACCGGCGGTGGCCGCCGCGTCGTTGCCGATCCGGCGCAGCACCGCGCGGATGCGGGCCACCAGCTCGCGCAGGAAGAACGGCTTGACGAGGTAGTCGTCGGCGCCGAGCTCGAGCCCGACGACCCGGTCGGCCTCCTCGCCGCGGCCGGTCACGACGATCACCGGGAGCGTGGTGTCGCCCTGCCGCAGCGTCCGCAACAGGTCCAGCCCGTCGCCGTCGGGCAGCCCGAGGTCGAGGACCACCAGGTCGAAACGCTGCTGTTCCAGGCAGGCCAGCGCCGAGCTGCCGTGCGGCCGCGGTGGCGACCTGGAAGCCGGCGCGGGTCAGGTAGGCGTCGCACATCGCGACCAGGTCCTGGTCGTCCTCGATCATCATGATCTTCGGACGCCGGCCGGTGGGTGCGCCGACCGCTCCGTCACTGGGTTCCACGTTGATCCGATGTTGAGGTTCCTACCGACTAACCGACCAGATTCGCACGCTATCAAGGACATAGCAGACATGCCCCGTTCGTGACCCGATCGATCGCCACAAGGCCGCGAGGAGACCTCCGACGCCATGCCCACAGCCGACACCGAGCACCAGGACGCCGCCCCGCTCGGGGTCGTCGACCTCGTCGTGAACCGCCTGTTCCGGGTCGGCCTCGACCTGCACAGGGCGCTGGCTCTCGTCGGCCCGCAGCACGACCCGCAGGCAGGGCAGCGGATCCGCATGGCCATGGGCCGGGTCGACGAGACGATCGACGAGGTCAGACACGCGATCATGCAGACCAGCGGTCACCGGTGACCGTCCGGGTTCTCCTGGTCGACGACCCCGGGCCGGCCCGCGAGGTCGCCGGACTCCTGGCCGTCGAGGACGGCGTCGAGATCGTGCCGCGTCGGCCGCGTCGGCCGCCGAGGCCCTGACCGCGCTCGACCGGCTGGCCGGTCGACGTCGCGCTGCTGGCCGCGCGCCTGCCCGACGGCGACGGCCTCGCGCTGTGCCGCGAGCTGCGCACCCGGGCGCCCGACCTGCGCTGCCTGCTGCTGACCGTGAGCGCCGACGAGAACGCGCTGTTCGACGCGATCATGGCCGGCGCGTCGGGCCTCGCCGACCGGCGGGGTGCCGGCCTGCGTCGAGGCCGTGCGGATCGTCGGCTCCGGCGGGTCGCTGCTGGACCAGCGGACGACGGCCACGCTGCTGGAGCGGCTGCGCCGCGAACGCGACACCCGCGACCCGCTCGCCCAGCTCACCGACCAGGAACGCGCGGTGCTCGACCTGATCGGCGAGGGGCTGCCGAACCGGCAGATCGCCGTGGCGCTGCGGCTCGCCGACAAGGTCGTGAAGAGCCACGTGTCGCACCTGATGGGCAAGCTCGGCCTGCAGCGGCGCACGCAGCTGGTGGAGCTGGCCGCGCAGGCTGCGCGCGAGCGGCGACCCGTCGCCGGGCTGATCAGGACTGGTCGAGCGGGACGCGCCAGGTCAGCCGGGTGCCGCCGGTCGGCCGGGTCGCGACCACGCAGCTGCCGCCGCACGCGTGGCGCGCGGCGCTCGAGGTTGAGCAGGCCGCTGCGGGCGACGTCCGGCGGCATGCCGACGCCGTCGTCGGTGACGTCGATGACCAGGTCCTCGCCCGCCTCCACGGTGACCGTGATCGTCGGTCGGCCTGCGCGTGCCGGACGGCGTTGCTGATCCCCTCGCGCAGCGCGGCGAGCGCGTGCTCGGCGAGCTGTCTCGGGCACCAGCGTGTCGACCGCGCCGGAGATGCGCACGGACGGCGACGATGCCGGTGCCCGCGCTGGTCTCGGCGACCACGTCGAGCATCCGGCGGCGCAGGCTGCGCCGGGTTCCGCCTCGTGCGCGGTGTGCAGGTCGAAGATCGACGTGCGGATCTCGCGCACGGTCTCGTCGAGCTGGCTGACGACCCGGGTGACCCGGCCGCGCGCGCTCGGGTCGGCGATGCGCCGGACGATGCCCTGCAGGCTCATGCCGGCCGCGAACAGCCGCTGGATGACGTGGTCGTGCAGGTCGCCGGCGATCCGGTCGCGGTCGGCGAGCACGTCGAGCATCCGCTGCTGGCGCTGCTTGTCCGCCAGCTCCAGCGCCAGCGCGGCCTGGTCGGCGAACGAGGCGAGCAGCGAGAGCTGCTCCTGGCCGAACTGGTCGCCGCCCTTGTTCCGCAGCGCCAGCAGCAGACCGCCGGCCGCCGACGCCGACGGGCCGAGCGGCACCGCGTGCGCCGGGCCGAACTCGCCGAGCACCGCGGCCTCCTCGCCCACGCGGTGGGTGAAGTCGGCGAACGCGGTCGGCGTCCGGTCGGTGAGCACCGCGGCGAACGCCGGCGCGGTGGCCGGCACCGCCTGGCCGATCAGCTGCGTCGCCCCGCGCGCCCGCGCCGGCCCGGACCACGAGCGGTCGCCCGTGACTCGTCGGCGAGCAGGATCAGCGCGCAGTCCGAACGGGACAGCTCGCGGGTGCGGCGGGCGATCAGCTGCGAGCGCGTCCGCGCTCGACGCGCCGCCCAGCAGCAGCGAGTTGACCTCGCCGGAGGCCTGCTGCCAGCGCTCGCGCAGCCGCGCCTGCTCGAACAGCCGGGCGTTCTCCACCGCCACGCCGGCCGCCGCGGCGAGCGCCTCGAGCACCACGACGTCGTCGGCGGTGAACTCGGCCTCGCCCTTCTTCTCGGTGAGGTAGAGGTTGCCGAACACCTCGTCGCGCAGCCGGACCGGCGTGCCGAGGAAGCTGCGCATCGGCGGGTGGTTGGCCGGGAAGCCGACCGACGACGGGTGCGCGGTCAGGTCCGGCAGCCGGATCGGGAACGGGTGCTGGATCAGGTGGCCGAGCAGCCCCTTGCCCTCCGGCAGGTGGCCCATCTGCGTCCCGGGTCTCCTGGTCGATGCCGACGTAGACGAACTCCGACAGCCCCTCGTCGCTGACCACGCCCAGCGCGCCGTAGCGGGCGTCGACCAGGTCGACCGCGGTCTGCACGATCCGCTGCAGCGTGCCCTCCAGCTCCAGCCCGGTGCCGACCGCGACCACCGCGTCCAGCAGGCCCTGCAGGCGGTCGCGGGTCTTGGTGATCTCGGTGAGCCGGTCCTGCAGCTCGGTGAGCAGCTCGTCCAGGCGCAGACCGGCGAGCGGAGCACCCACGGCCGATCTCCGTGGCTCGCCTGCCGGCGCACCGTCCGACATGACCACTCCCGACCCTGGCTGGACCAGTGTCCCCCGGTCCCGCGGCCGATTGGCACCCCTGCTGTGACCTGCTATCGACGAGATCACGAGGTCGTTACGGCTGAACGAGCGTCCGCTCAGTAGTCCCTCGTCAGGCGAGTGCCGCGAGCGCGCTCTCGATCGCCCGGTGGAACGTCGGGTAGGCGTAGATCATCTGGCGCAGCAGCCGGGTCGGCACCTCCGCGTGCACCGCCACCGACGAGCGCGCCGAGCACCTCGCCGCCGGCGGGCCCGCCGACGTCGCGCCGACCAGCACGCCGCGGTCGGCGTCCTCGACGAGCTTGATGAACCCGTCGTTGCCGACCTTGTGGATGAACCCGCGCGTGGAGCTCGGAGATGCGCGACGATGCCGGTCCGCACGGTGAGGCCCCGCTCCCGCGCCGCCGCCTCGGACAGGCCGACCGAGCCGATCTCCGGGTCGGTGAACGTCACCCGCGGCACCGCCCGGTAGTCGGCGGTCTCCGGGTCGTCCTCGCCGAGGATGTCCGCCGCCGCGATCCGCGCCTGGTACATCGACATGTGGGTGAACGCGCCCCGGCCGGTGATGTCGCCGATCGCCCACAGGCCCTCGGCCGCGCGCATCCGCTCGTCGGTCTCGACGCCGCGGGCCGACTCGTCGAGCCCCATCGCGCCGATGCCGAGCGCGGCCATGTCCGTGCGCCGGCCGGCGGCCACCAGCAGCCGGTCGGCGGTGAGCGTCTCGCCGTTGTCCAGCTTCACCGAGAACTGGTTGTCGAACTGCACGCCGGCGGCGGACACGCCCGGTGCGCACGGTGATCCCCTCCGCGGCGAACGCCCGCGCGAGCAGCTCGCCGGCCTCCGGCTCGTCGGCCGGCACGAGCCGGTCGGCGCGCTGCACGACGGTCACCGCCGCGCCGAAGCGGGAGAACACCTGGGCCAGCTCGCAGCCGACCGGCCCGCCGCCGAGCACGATCAGCGAGCCGGGCACCTCCTCGACGGCCACCGCGTCCCGGTTGGTCCAGTACGGCGTCTCGGCGAGCCCGTCGATCGGCGGCACGGCCGGGTCGGTGCCGGTGTTCAGCACGATCGCCCCTGCGCGCCCGGAACACCCGGTCACCGTCCGATGTGGACACCGTGACCTCGCGGTCCCCGGTGATCCGGCCGCGGCCGCGCACGAACGTCGCCGCCGGCGTCGGTGAACCGCCGGACCGCGACGGTGTCGTCCCAGTTGTCGGTGGCCTCGTCGCGGATGCGGGTGGCGACCGGCGCCCAGTCCTTGTCGACCGTCGCCGAGCCCGCGAGCGCGTCGACCCGCCGGGCCTCGCCGAGCGCGTCGGTGGCTCTGATCATCATCTTGGTGGGCACGCACGCGTAGTACGGGCACTCGCCGCCGACGAGCCGCGCGTCCACGCCCACCACGTCGAGCCCGGCCCGGGCCAGCCGCGCGCCGACGTCCTCGCCGCCCGGCCCCAACCCGATGACGACGACATCCACCTCGGTACCCGGCATCTCCACTCCCAGCGGCTCGTTGCGGCGTGCACCTTGCGTGTGTGCACAGCACAGCATGGCCCCCTGCGCCGCGCAGCGGCAGGCTTGACCTCGGGCCGAACCGGCATCCACCGGCAAGCTGGTCGCCGAACTCGTACAGCGGCCGGGGTCGGTCCGGACACCATTCGCTACTACGAGCGGGCGGGGCTGCTCGAGCCCCCGCCGCGGCCCGGCGGCTACCGGCGCTGGCCGTGGCCCGGCTGCGCGACATCGGCGACCTTCTGTCCATTCGGGATACCGGGGTATGCCGGTGCGAACCAGCCGAGACGCCGCTGCGCCGCCGGGCCGGTGCCCGGCACCTCGACCCGCCGGCTATGGGACGAGCACGGCCGCGCCGGTCACCCGGCCCTCGGCCAGGTCGCGCAGGGCGCGGTCGGCCGTCTCAAGTGGATAGTCCGTCGTCTCGACGTGGAGCCGGTGGCTGGCCGGCGAAGGTCGAGGAACTCCCGGGCCTGCGCGCGGGTGTTGGCGGTGACGCTGCGCAGCTGGCGGTCCTGGAACAGGTGCCGCTGGTAGTTCAGCGGCGGGATGTCGCTGAGGTGGATGCCCGGCGACCGCGAGCGTGCCGCCCCGGTCCAGCGCGGCCAGCGCCGGCAGCACCAGCTCGCCCGGCCGGCGCGAACAGGATCGCCGAGTCCAGCGGCTCCGGCGGCGGGTCGGCCGCGCCCTGCGCCGACGCCGCGCCCAGCTCGAGCGCGAGCCGCCGCGCCGCGGGGCTGCGGGTCATCACGTGCACCGTCGCGCCCCGCGCGATCGCCACCTGCGCGGCGAGGTGCGCGCTGCCGCCGAACCCGTAGACGCCGAGCCGCCCGCCCGCGCGGCAGCTCCGCCCGCACGAGCGCGTGGTAGCCGATGATGCCGGCGCACAGCAGCGGCGCGAGCGTGCTGTCGCTGTACCCGGCGGGCAGCCGCAGCGCGTAGTCGGCCGGCACGACCGCGAGGTCCGCGTAGCCGCCGTCGGCGTCCCAGCCGGTGTAGCGCGACTCGGGGCAGAGGTTCTCCGCGCCGCGCACGGCAGTACCGGCACTTCCCGCAGGTCTCGCGCAGCCACGCGATGCCCACCAGGTCGCCGGGCGCGAACTCGCCGGCACCGGTGACGACCTGCCCGACGACCTCGTGGCCGGGCACGACGAGCGGCCGGCGGACCGCCAGATCGCCCTCGGCCACGTGCAGGTCGGTCCGGCACACCCCGCAGGCCCGCACCCGCACCAGCAGCTCACCCGGTGCCGGGGAGGGCGCCGGGATCTCCCGCAGCCGCATCGGCCCGGAGGTCACCGGGCCCGGCCGCTCCACCCGCCACGCGCGCATGCCGCAATCCTGCCCAAGTCCCGGCGAAAAAGCTCGCACCTGCCCAATCGGGACGGTCGAACTCGCCGATCAGCGCGGGCGGGAGCCGTAGTCGCCGAAGGGGTCGTCGCGGTCGCGGACCGCCTCGCGGAAGCCCACCCGCGCCGAGCGGGCCACGAAGTCCCGGCCCTCCTGGGTGTGGCGGGCGACGCCGTCGAAGAGCCTGCCGAGCGTCGCCGACGAGCGCAGGCCCATGTTCTCCGCCGTCTGGTTGCACAGCAGCTTCAGCATCTCCAGCTGGTTGCCCGGCAGCAGCGCCATCCGCCGGGCCAGCGCGGTGGCGTGCGCCAGCAGCTCGTCGTCCGGCACGCACTCGCCGATCAGGCCGATCTCCGCCGCCTTGGGCGCCGGGATCTCGTCGCCGGTCAGCAGGTAGCGCTTCGCCTGCTCGAAGCCGAGGCGGTACACCCACATCGGCGTGGTCGGGGTGCCCCACACGCGCGCCGGCGGGTAGCCGAACGTCGCACCCTCCCCCGCCACGATCAGGTCCGCGCACAGCACCAGGTCCGTGCCGCCCGCGATGCACCAGCCGGCCGTGCACCCGCCGATTCCATCCATTTCGGTTGAGTTCTCAAGCCAGACCAACGCAACCTCAGGGGACCGTGACGGCACTCAGCCACCGCCAACAGACCATCCGCACGGGTCCGCTGGAACGCGACGAACACTTTGAATTTCGGGGAGGCGGACTAGTACCGCGTCTCCCATCACTTGATCCTGGCGCGTTCGATGATCGCCGCGGTGTCCACTCCGGACGGGAGCGTGCCGAACGCCACGCCCCAGTCGCCGCCGAGGCGGGACGCGCAGAAGGCGTCCGCGACCGCCGGGTGGCCGTAGCGCACGAGCAGGGATCCCTGCAGTACCAACGCCATCCGCTCGACCAGTCGCCGCGCGGCCGCCTGCGCCTCGACCGGGTCGGACAGCCGGCTGAGGTCGCCCTTGAGCCGCTCGACGGACTGGTCCAGCCGCCGGTCTCCCCCGGCGGCCAGGTCGACCTCGGCGAAGAACGACTCGGTGCCCGTCCCCATGGCGCGCAGCACGTCCAGCGCCGCGACGTTGCCCGAGCCCTCCCAGATGGAGATCAGCGGCGCCTCGCGGTAGAGCCGCGGCATGCCCGACTCCTCCACGTACCCGTTGCCGCCCAGGCATTCCAGTGCCTCGGCGGCGTGTGTGGACGTCCGCTTGCACACCCAGTACTTGCTCACCGCGAGCCCGAGCCGGCGGAACGCGGACGCCTGCTCGTCCCCGGCGACGGCCCGGTCGGTGGCACCGGCCAGCCGCATGGCGAGCGTCGTGGCGGCCTCGGACTCGATCGTCAGGTCCGCGAGGACGTTGCGCATCAGCGGGGTGTCGGCGAGGTAGCTGCCGAACGCCTGCCGGTGGGTGGCGTGGTGCACGGCCTGCACGAGGCCGGCCCGCATCCCGGCGGCGCCGGCGATCACGCAGTCGAGCCGGGTCATGTTGACCATCTGGATGATCGTGCGGACGCCGTGCCCCTCCTCCCCCACGAGCCACGCGACGGCCCCGTCGTACTCGACCTCGGAGGAGGCGTTCGACCTGTTGCCGAGCTTGTCCTTGAGCCGCTGCAGGTGCATCCGGTTGCGGGTGCCGTCGGGCAGCACGCGCGGCAGCAGGAAGCAGGACAGGCCGCCGGGCGCCTGCGCGAGCACGAGGAACACGTCGCACATGGGCGCGGAGGTGAACCACTTGTGGCCGGTCAGCAGGTAGCTGCCGTCGGCCTGCGCGACCGCCCGGGTGGTATTCGCGCGGACGTCGGAGCCGCCCTGCTTCTCGGTCATCGACATGCCGGCGGTGAGGCCGCGCTTGGTCTCCGGCGCCCGCAGGCCTGGGTCGTAGACGTTCGCGGCGAGCAGCGGCTCGAAGCGCCCGGCCAGCTCGGGGTTGTGCCGCAGCGCGGGGACCGCGGCGTAGGTCATCGAGATCGGGCAGGCGTGGCCGGCCTCGACCTGGCCCCACAGGTAGAACTTGGCCGCGCGGGCGACGTGCGCGCCGGCGCGCTCGTCGGCCCAGGGCGCCGCGTGCAGGCCGTGCTCGACCGCGACGGTCATCAGCTCGTGGTAGGCGGGGTGGTACTCGACCTCGTCGACGCGGTTGCCGTAGCGGTCGTGGGTGCGCAGCACCGGCTCGTGCTCGTTGGCGACCCGGCCCCACTCCTGCGCCTGCGGGCCACCGGCCAGCCGGCCGAGCGCGTGCACGTCCTCCTCCGCCCAGTCCGCGCCCTCGCGGTGCAGGCCCTCGAGCAGCGCGGGGTCGTCGGCGGTGTCGTGCCCGACGAGCAGGGGGACCTGGTTGGTGACCTCATGGGTTGCCGGCATGGCGTCATGTTACATTTCGCGAACACGTGAAGCTAGAGCTGTAAGGAAGCCGATGCCCGACGTCCCCGGCCTGCGCCCGCTGACCGCCCGGTCGGCCGTGCTGAGCACGCTGCTCGGCGCGCACCCGCCGCGGCTGCCGGCCCGTGGCCTGGTCCGGGTGGGCGAGCTGTTCGGCATCGCCGAGGGCACGATCCGGGTGGCGCTGTCGCGCATGGTCGCGGCCGGTGACCTGACCCAGGACGGCGGCGACTACGCATTGACCGCCCGGCTGCGCCAGCGTCAGGCGCGCCAGGACCAGAGCCGCGAGCCGGTGGTCCGCGCGTGGCCGGGCGAGTGGGAGATCGCCGTGGTGACCGCAGACCGCCGCCCCGCGGCCGAGCGGACGGCGTTCCGCCAGACCATGGCCGAGCTGCGGCTGGCCGAGCTGCGCGAGGGCACCTGGCTGCGCCCCGCGAACCTGGCCCGCCCGCTGGCGGTCGACTGCGTGGTGCTGCTCGGCCGCCCGGTCGGCGACCCGGCCGACCTCGCCGCCACCCTGTGGGACCTCGACGGCTGGGCCGGCCACGCCCGCCTGCTGCGCGCCGCCCTGGACGAGGCCGACGCCCTGCCGGAGCGGTTCATCCTCGCGGCGGCCGTGCTGCGCCACTTCGTCGCCGACCCGCTGCTGCCCGACGATCTCCTGCCGGCGGACTGGCCCGGCCCATCGTTGCGCGCCCGTTACGCGGACTTCGACGCGTCGTTCCAGTCCGTGCTACGCGCCCACCTGGGCATTGACTGAAACGTAGGCTCGCCAGCATGCGCCTGCGCCCTGCCCGTCCGGACGAAGCCGAACTGCTCAGCGACCTCGCCGTGCGCTCCAAGGGGCACTGGGGTTACGACGCCGACTTCCTCGCGGCCAGCCGCGTCGTGCTCACGCTCACCGCGGACGCCGTCGTCGCGGAGCGGGCGGTCGTCGCGGAGGTGGACGGCGTGGTCGCCGGCTTCTACACGCTCTACGGCGAACCGCCGGCCGGCGTGCTGAACCACATGTTCGTCGACCCGCCCTACATCGGCGCCGGGGTCGGGCGGGCGCTGTGGGCCCACGCCGTGGACACCGCCGAACGCCTTGGCCTGCGGCGGTTCACCATCGACGCCGACCCGTTCGCCGAGTCGTTCTACCTGGCCATGGGCGCGAAGCCGTCCGGCTCGTCGCCGTCGTCGGTGATGCCCGGCCGGATGCTCCCGCAGCTGACCTATTGGGGGCTGGGCCGGTGACGGGGTGGCAGTTCTGGGTCGACCGCGGCGGCACGTTCACCGACATCGTGGCGCTCGGCCCGGACGGCGCGCTCACGACCCACAAGCTCCTGTCGGACAACCCCGCCCGCTACCCCGACGCCGCGGTGGCCGGCATCCGCGCCCTGCTGAACCTCGACGACACCGACGAGGTGCCCTCGGGCGACGTCGACCAGGTCCGGATGGGCACCACTGTCGCCACGAACGCCCTGCTCACGCGCGGCGGCGAGCGCACCGCCCTGGTGATCACCAAGGGCTTCCGCGACGCGCTGCGCATCGCCTACCAGAACCGGCCCCGGATCTTCGCCCGGCACATCGAGCTGCCCGAGCTGCTCTACGAGCGGGTCATCGAGGTCGACGAGCGCATCCAGGCCGACGGCACGGTGCTCCGCCAGCCCGACCTCGACACGCTGCGTGCCGAGCTCCGGCTGGCCCGCGACGACGGCATCGAGGCGCTCGCCGTGGTCTGCCTGCACAGCCACCTCCACCCCGCGCACGAGGAGGCCGTCGGCGCGCTCGCCGAGGAGCTCGGCTTCACCCAGATCTCGCTGCTCCAGCGAGGTCAGCCCGCTGATGAAGCTGGTCCCGCGCGGCGACACGACCGTCGTCGACGCCTACCTCTCCCCCGTGCTGCGCCGCTACGTCGACGCGGTCGCCGCCGAGCTCGCCGGCGTGCGGCTGATGTTCATGCAGTCCAACGGCGGGCTCGCCGAGGCGGGCCACTTCCGCGGCAAGGACGCGATCCTGTCCGGGCCGGCCGGCGGGATCGTCGGCATGGCCCGGATGTCGCAGCTCGCCGGGTTCGACAAGGTGATCGGCTTCGACATGGGCGGCACGTCCACCGACGTGTCGCACTACGCCGGCGGCTACGAGCGGGTCTTCCACACCCAGGTCGCCGGCGTCCGGCTGCGCGCACCGATGCTCGCGATCCACACGGTCGCGGCGGGCGGCGGGTCGATCCTGCACTTCGACGGCAGCCGCTACCGGGTCGGCCCGGACTCGGCCGGCGCGACCCCCGGCCCGGCCTGCTACCGCGGCGGCGGGCCGCTGACCGTCACCGACGCCAACGTCATGCTCGGCCGCGTGCAGCCCGCCCACTTCCCGCACGTGTTCGGCCCGGACGGCGACCAGCCGCTCGACGCCGACGTCGTCGCCGCGAAGTTCGCGCGAGCTGGCCGACGAGATCGGGGACGGCCGCACCCCCGAGCAGGTCGCCGAGGGCTTCCTGCGGATCGCGGTGGCGAACATGGCGAACGCGGTCAAGCGGATCTCCGTGGAGAAGGGCCACGACGTCACCGAGTACGTGCTGACGACGTTCGGCGGCGCGGGCGGCCAGCACGCGTGCGCGGTCGCCGACTCGCTCGGCATCCGCACGGTGCTGGTGCCGCCGATGGCCGGCGTGCTGTCCGCGCTCGGCATCGGGCTGGCGGACACGACGGCGATGCGCGAGCAGTCGGTCGTCGCGCCGCTCGCGGAGGACACCATGCCGCGGCTGCGCGAGGTCGCCGACGAGCTGGCGTCGACGACGACCGCCGAGCTGCGCGAGCAGGGCGTGCCGGCCGACCGCATCCGGGTCACCCGCCGCGTGCACCTGCGCTACGACGGCACGGACACCACCGTGCAGGTCGAGCTCGGCGGACCTGCCGGACGATGACGGCCGAGTTCGAGTCCGGCTACCGGCGGACGTACTCGTTCCTCATGGACCGCCCGCTGATCGTCGAGGCGATGTCGCGTCGAGGCCACCGGCCTGACCGAGCAGCCCGACCTGTCGCACGCGGCGATCGCGAGCGAGCCCGCGGCCCCGGGGAGCGTGCCGCTCTACACGCGGCGACGCGTGGCGCGACGCCCCGCTGTACGAGCGGGAGCGGATGCGCCCCGGCGAGTCGGTCACCGGGCCGGCGATCATCGCCGAGGCCAACGCGACCACGGTCGTCGAGCCGGGCTGGCGCGCGTCGCTGAGCGAGGCCGGGCACCTGCTGGTCGACCGCGAGGCGCGCGGTCGCCGACGAGTCCGATGTGGACGCTTCGCGCGCGGACCCGGTGCTGCTGGAGATCTTCAACAACCTGTTCATGTCGATCGCCGAGCAGATGGGCACCGCGCTCGAGTCGACGGCGCAGTCGGTGAACATCCGCGAGCGGCTGGACTTCTCGTGCGCGCTGTTCGACCCCGAGGGCAACCTGATCGCGAACGCACCGCACATCCCCGTCCACCTGGGGTCGATGGGCACGAGCGTGAAGGAGGTCGTCCGGCGCGCGGGCGGGCGGATGCGGCCGGGCAGCGTGTACGCGGTCAACGACCCGTACCACGGCGGCACCCACCTGCCGGACGTCACGGTGGTGACGCCGGTGTTCTCGGGCGAGGACCTGCTGTTCTTCGTCGCGTCGCGGGGCCACCACGCGGAGATCGGCGGCATCACGCCCGGCTCGATGCCGGCGACGAGCCGCGAGGTGCACGAGGAGGGCGTGCTGTTCGACAACTGGCTGCTGGTCGAGGACGGCCGGCTGCGCGAGGAGGAGACGCGTCGAGCACCTGCTCCGCCGCCCGCTACCCCTCGCGCGACCCGCAGACCAACCTCACCGACCTGCGGGCCAAGATCGCCGCGAACACGAAGGGCGTGGCCGAGGTCGGCAAGATGATCGACCACTTCGGACTCGACGTCGTCCGGGCGTACATGCGGCACGTGCAGGACAACGCGGAGGAGGCCGTCCGCCGGGTGATCGACGCGCTCGACGACGGCGAGTACCGCTACGAGATGGACTCCGGCGCGGTGATCGCCGTCCGCATCACGGTCGACCGCGCCGACCGCTCCGCGACGATCGACTTCACCGGCACGTCGGCCGCAGCTCGACACGAACTTCAACGCCCCGTCGTCGGTCGCGACCGCGGCGGTGCTGTACGTCTTCCGCACCCTGGTGGCCGACGAGATCCCGCTGAACGACGGCTGCCTGCGACCGCTGCGGCTGGTCATCCCGCCCGGCTCGATGCTCGCGCCGTCGTACCCGGCGGCGGTGGTGGCCGGCAACGTCGAGACCTCGCAGGCGATCACCGGCGCGCTGTACGCGGCGCTGAGTGCGCAGGCGGAGGGCTCGGGCACGATGAACAACGTGACGTTCGGCAACGAGCGCCACCAGTACTACGAGACGGTGGGCTCCGGTCCGGGGCGGGCGACGGCTTCGCCGGGGGCGTCGGTGGTGCAGACGCACATGACGAACTCGCGGCTGACCGACCCGGAGGTGCTGGAGTGGCGCTTCCCGGTGTTCCTGGACGAGTTCCGCGGTCCGCCCGGGCAGCGGCGGCGCGGGCCGGTGGCGCGGCGGGGACGGGGCGGTGCGCCGGATCCGCTTCCGCGAGACGGTGACCGTCTCGACGCTGACCGGCCACCGCAAGGTGCCGCCGTACGGCATGGCCGGCGGCGAGCCCGGCGCGCTCGGCGCGCAACCGCATCCTCCGCGCGGACGGCTCGGTCACCGAGCTGTCCGGTTGCGACAGCGCCGAGCTGGAGCCGGGCGACATCCTGGAGATCGAGACCCCGGGCGGCGGCGGCTACGGCGCCAAGTGAAAACGACGTTCCCGACGAACGTCTGGACTATGCCGCGTGCAGTGAACCCGTGCGGTCCCGGCACGTCCGAACCAGGCGAGAGGGATGCACAGGACGATCTGATCGGGGAAGGAAACACGAACATGAGGACGAGCACGACGCGGGCGCTGATCGTGGGCTCACTGGTGGCGGCGGCCGGCCTGCTCTCGGCCTGCGACAGCGGTACGTCAACGGCCACAAAGGACACTACGGCGCCCACGTCGGCGACCAGCACACCGGCACCGTCCACTTCGGTCAGTGCCGAGCAGCCGGAGCCGGGTCGCCGCCTCGACGGATGCCGCGCCGGACGGGGAAGACCGGTGGCGACGTCGAGGCGGTCGACGAGGGCGCCGGCGTGGACTGCGGCCCGGTGGACGGCGCGAACGGCCAGGTCGGCCTGATCGCGGAGGACACGCAGGCGGGCACGGTCGGCTGCACCGAGGCGATCAACGTGATGACCGAGTACCTCGCGGACGCGGCCACGAAGGGCGAGGGCACCGCGCACGCGCTGACCGTGGACGGGTGGTCCTGCCTGACCGACACCGGCGCGCAGGGCAGCGGCGCCGCCGGCTGCGACAAGGACGGGCTGGCCTTCCACACCCAGCCCTGACCGACCCCGCCCGACACTCGCGGGGCGAGTGTCGGGCGGGCGGGCGCCGGGTCTCGGGTAGCGTGCCCCTGTGATCGGCTTGCCAGACAACGTGACCGCCTGCCTGTTCGACCTCGACGGAGTGCTCACCGGCACCGCGGAGCTGCACCGGGCCGCGTGGAAGGAGACCTTCGACTCGCTCCTGCGCGGCCCGCGACGGCGCGCGAGTTCGCGCCCTTCACCGAGTCGGACTACAACAACTACGTCGACGGCCGGCCCCGGTTCGACGGCGTGCGCGCGTTCCTCGCCGCGCGCGAGATCGTGCTGCCCGAGGGGTCGCCCGACGACCCGCCGTCCGCCGACACCGTCCACGGGGTCGGCAACCGCAAGAACGAGCGCGTCCAGCAGATCATCGCCGAGCGCGGGGTCAACCCCTACCCCGGCTCGGTGCGCTACCTCGAGGCCGCCAAGGAGGCCGGCCTGCGGATCGCGGTCGTCACGTCGTCGGCCAACGGCAAGGCGGTGCTCGAGGCCGGCGACCTCACGAAGTACGTCGAGGCCCGCATCGACGGCGTGGTGATCACCGAGCGCAAGCTGCACGGCAAACCCGCGCCCGACTCCTTCCTCGCCGGCGCCGAGGCGCTCGGCGTCGACAAGGCGCACGCGGCGGTGTTCGAGGACGCGCTGTCCGGCGTGCAGGCCGGCAAGACCGGCGGCTTCGGCTACGTCGTCGGCGTCGACCGGGTCGGGCAGGCCGAGGCGCTGCGCGCGCACGGCGCCGACGTCGTCGTCGCCGACCTCGCCGAGCTGCTGGACGACGCGTCATGACCCACGGCTTCGCAGATCGCCCCGTGGGAGCTGCGCTGGAACACGCTCGACCTCGACGCGCTCGAGCGCACCGAGTCGATCTTCGCGCTGTCCAACGGCCACATCGGCCTGCGCGGCACCTTCGAGGAGGGCGAGCCGCGCGGCCTGCCCGGCACCTACCTCAACGGCTTCTACGAGCAGCACCCGCTCCCCTACGCCGAGGCCGGCTACGGCTACCCGGAGGACGGCCAGACGGTCGTCAACGTCACCGACGGCAAGATCATCCGGCTGCTCGTCCAGGACGAGCCGCTCGACATGCGCTACGGCCGCGCCGATCGAGCACCACCGGGTGCTGGACTTCCGCTCCGGCACGCTGCGCCGCGACACCGTCTGGGAGTCGCCGACCGGCCGCCGCGTCCGCGTGCGCACCGAGCGGCTCGTCTCGTTCACCCAGCGCGCGGTCGCCGCGATCCGCTACGAGGTCGAGCCCCTGGACGGCGACGTGCAGCTGGTCGCTGCAGTCCGACCTGCTGGCCAACGAGCCGATCGAGTCCAAGACCCGCGACCCGCGCGTCGCCGCGACGCTGTCCTCGCCGCTGGTCGCCGAGGAGGTCTCGGCCGACGGACTACCGGGCCGTGCTCGTGCACCGCACCAGGCAGTCCGGCCTGCGCCTGGCCGCGGCGCATGAACCACGAGATCGAGTGCGACGACGGGCTGCGCTGCGACATGCACGCCGAGGACGACCTCGCCCGGCTCACCGCCGCGGTCGACGTGCCGGCGGGCTCGACGCTGTGCGTCACGAAGTACCTCGGCTACGGCTGGTCGGCCCGCCGCTCGACGCCCGCGCTGCGCGCGCAGGTCCACGCGGCGCTCTCCGGCGCGATGCAGACCGGCTGGGCGGGCCTGCTCGCCGAGCAGCGCCGGTTCCTCGACGACTTCTGGGCCACCGCGGACGTCGAGATCGAGGGCGACGACGAGCTGCAGCAGGCGGTCCGCTTCGCGCTGTTCCACGTGCTGCAGGCCGGGGCCCGCGGCGAGAGCCGGGCCATCCCGGCCAAGGGCCTCACCGGCCCCGGCTACGACGGGCACTCCTTCTGGGACACCGAGACCTTCGTGCTGCCGGTGCTCACCTACACCTCGCCGGAGTCGGCCCGCGACGCGCTGCGCTGGCGGCACTCCACAGTGGACAAGGCGAAGGACAGGGCGGACGCGCTCGGGCTTGACCGGCGCGGCGTTCCCCTGGCGGTCCATCGACGGCGCCGAGTGCTCGGCGTACTGGCCGGCCGGCACCGCCGCGTTCCACGTCTCCGCCGACGTCGCCGACGCGACGGTCCGCTACCTCGCGGCGACCGAGGACACCGACTTCGAGCGCGACCACGCGGTCGAGCTGCTCGTGGAGACCGCCCGGCTGTGGGTCCTCGCTCGGCCACCACGACGTGCACGGCGGCTTCCGCATCGACGGCGTCACCGGGCCGGACGAGTACACCGCGGTGGTGGACAACAACGTCTACACGAACCTGATGGCGCAGCGGAACCTGCGCGAGGCCAGCGACATCTGCGCGCGCCAGCCCGAGGCGGCCGCGATGCTCGGGGTCACCGAGGAGGAGACGAAGGCCTGGCGCACGGCCGCGGACAAGATGGTGGTGCCCTACGACGAGGTGCTCGAGGTGCACCCGCAGTCCGAGCGGTTCACCGAGCACGCCGAGTGGGACTTCGAGAACACCCCGGACGAGCACTACCCGCTGCTGCTGCACTATCCGTACTTCGACCTCTACCGCAAGCAGGTGGTCAAGCAGGCCGACCTGGTCATGGCGATGTACCTGCGCGGCGACGCGTTCACCGCCGAGCAGAAGGCACGCAACGTCGCCTACTACGAGGCGCGGACCGTGCGGGACTCCTCGCTGTCCGCGTGCCCGCAGGCGGTGCTCGCCGCCGAGGTCGGGCACCTCGACCTGGCGTACGACTACTTCGCCGAGGCGGCGCTGACCGACCTGCACGACCTGCACCACAACGTGCGCAACGGCCTGCACATCGCCTCGCTGGCCGGCGCGTGGATGGTCGCGGTCGCCGGGTTCGGCGGCATGCGCGACCACGACGCGCGCGCTGACGCTTCGCCCCGCGGCTGCCCCGGGCGATCACCCGGCTGGCTTTCCGGATGACCTACCGGGGCAGCCGCTTCGCTGTGGAGATCGACCAGGACGAAGCGGCGTACCGAGCTGCTGGAGGGCCCGGAGCTGTCGGTGACCCACCACGGCGACGACCTCACGATCACCGCCGAGCCGGTACGCCGGCCGATCCCACCCGCACCACAGCTCCCGGCGCCGACCCAACCGGCCGGCCGGGCGCCGCGGCGCAGGACTCCACGGCAGAGCTAGAGCAGGACGACCTCGCGGGCTGCCGTCCGGTCCGGTGACCGTCAACTGCTCACCGCCTTCCTTGACGGCGCGGTAGACGAAGTCGCCGTAGCCGACGAGGCGCCGCAGCGCCTCGGTGAGCGTCACGCCCTCGCGTTCGATCACGTTCTCCAGCGCGCGGACCATCTCCGGCGAGATGGCCACGTTGATCCGCTTGGGTTCGGTGCGGGGTCGCTCTGCTGCTGAGCGGCGGCTTCGACGTCCGGGCGGTTACCCGACATGACCACATCCTGATCTGTGCGCATCACGAGCACTTCCTGACGACTGATCGGCCTGTTGTGATCCCGCCCCGGACAACGCCTCCGTATGGCCGTATGTCCGCCGCCACTAGGCAGCTCACCAAGTTTGGCACGCCCAATACATGGATGCAACACGTACTACCCACACGATAGCCGTTGTTTATGTGGCACTCTGGAGTTACCCTGCTCTAAAGAGTGACGTTCGCATGGCGAACACCCCGCTCCGCGGTCCCGCTTCCGGCGGTGCCATGCATCGCCGGCCACACTCGAAGGAACGGCGAATCATGCAGGACACCAGCCCGGCAGCGAGCCAGCGTCCCGAGCCGATCACCGGCCGCGACGCCGAAGGCCAGGCGCGGGTGGAGGTCACCTGGTTCGAAGACTGCGTCGACCAGCCCGTCGACACCCCGCTCATCGCACTGCTCCCCCTCCCGGACTCGCCATGAACCCGGCCCCCGACCCGTCGCGGCTGCTGCGCCGGTTCCGCGGCCGCCGGCCGGCGTGGTCGAGGAGGACGGCACCTGGGTCGACCGGTCCGTGCCGGGCAACCGGGAGCTGATCGCGCGCGGCCGCGAGCTGGAGCTGCGCGCGCAGCAGGCGGAGATCGAGGCGAAGTCCGCCGCGCGGCGCCACTACCTGCGCATGCAGACGTGGGTGCTGCTCGGCGTCGGCCTGCTGATCCTGCTGACGATCCTGGCGCTGGTGCTCGGGCTGTGGGTGCACGCGATCAGCTCGTCGTTCGCCACCGAGCTGGCGCGGATCACGCTGCCGATCCTGCTGGGCGCGGCCGCCACGATCGTCGGCGCGTTCTTCGGCGTCGGGCGCGAACGTCCATCCGGGGCGGGACTTCGACACCCGCGCGGCGCGCAACGCACGCGCCGCCCGCCCGACTCCGGCGATTCCTAGACCGTGGGTCGGCTAGCGCGGCGCGGGGATGAGCAGGAACAGCGGGGTGTCGACAGGGCAGCCGGACGTCGTCGAACCACGTCTCGTCCACCGGGTCGATGCCGCTCACCAGCAGCTGCCCGGCGGCTGCGGCGGACCGGGCACGGGTCGGCGAGGTCGCCGTGCACGCGCCAGGTCCGGTGTGTTCGCGGTACGGGGCGGAGCTCGTGTCTGGCATGTGCGTGTCGCCCTCCTCGGCGCCAAGCTACGAGAATAACGCGGTGTCGACACTGGGACAACAGTCTGTAAGTGTCGATTACGTGTAGTTCGCGTGTTGCGATATGCGCCAGGCCCACACCTACACTTAACCCGTTTGGCCCCTGACCTACCATCACGGGATGTGATCATGTCGGCTAAGAGCGCAGGAGCCGAGTCCACGCAAAGCCAGCGCGCGGAGCCGAAGCGGATCAACGTGGCGGTATCCCCGGACACGGTCACCGCCCTGGAGAACGTGATCGAGCGCGAGGGCGTGACCCTCACCGAGGCCCTCCGCCGGCTCATCGGCTACGGCGACTTCGTCTACCGCGCCGTCCGGGAGAACCGGGAGCAGCTGATAGTCAAGGGCCCGGACGGCGCCCGCGAAGTCGTCCTGTTGTAGGCGTGGTCGACGGCTGCCCGGGCGTCAAGGCTCGCGCGGCAAGCCAAACGACAGCGGCCCGCGCCATCCTGATGGCGCGGCCGCCGTCGTGCTACTCCGTCGCGAAGCTGGTGCCCAGGGCCTGCCAGTCGAGGACCGGGGCGGCCAGGTCGCGGATCGTCGCCAGCAGGCCCAGGCGGGCGGCGCGGACGTCCGGGTCCTTCGGCCATCACCAGGATGTCGTCGAAGAACGTGTTGATCGGGGGCCGTCAGGCCCGGTCGCCGACGCGACGAAGTCCGACAGCGAGTGCGGGCCCGCGCCCAGCGACTCCGCCACCTTCACCAGCGCCTGGTGCAGCGCGCTCTCCGCCGGCTCGGTCAGCCGCGCCGGGTCGTAGGCCGCCGGCGTGTCCGCCGGCACGATGCGGCGGACCCGCTGCAACGCGGCCACCAGCGCACCGAAGTCCTCGTCGCCCACCCGGCTGCTCGATCTCCGCGAGCGTCTCGTCCGCCGTCGCCGGGCGGCAGCGCCACCACCGCGGCCACGTGCCGGTGGTCGTGGCCCGCGTCGAGCAGCTGCTGCTCGAACCGCTCGGTCGTGAACTCGGCGACCTCGGTCCAGCGTCGACTCCGCCACCTCGATGCCCTGCGCCCGCACGTGTTCGGCGGCCGCGGACAGCCCGCGCGACAGCGTGATCTCCCGCAGCGACGGGTGCGCACGCAGGATGCTGATCACCCCGGCCGCGGCCCGCCGCAGACCGAACGGGTCCGAGCTGCCGGTCGGCGCCGCGCCGACCGCGAACAGGCCGACCAGCATGTCGAACCGGTCCGCCAGCGCCAGCACCGCGCCGGGCAGCGTCGCCGGCGGCGCGTCACCCGCAGCCCGCGGGCGCTCCATGTCGAACAGCGCCTGCGCCACGGCTTCCGGTCTCCCCCGCCCGCAGCGCGTACTCGCGCGCCATCACGCCCGCCAGGCTGGTCAGCTCGACCACCATCTTCGAACCGAGGTCGAACTTCGCCAGCGCGGCCGCGCGCCCGACGGTCGCCTGCTCCGAAGTGGACAGTTCCGGCGCCAGGTCCGTGGCCACCGCGGCGATCCGGTTGGCGCGGTCGGTCATCGAGCCCAGCCGCTCCTCGAACGCCAGCCGGCGCCAGCTCCGCCTTCATACGTCGCCGGCGTGACCTTCAGGTCCGCCCGCCAGAAGAAGCTCGCGTCCTCGTACCGCGCCCGCAGCACGCCCTCGTTGCCGGCCCGCACCGCGTCGACGTCGCAGTCGCCGTTCGCGACCGCCACGAAGTGCGCCAGCAGCTCCCCCGACGCCGAGCGCACCGGCAGGTACCGCTGGTGCTTGCGCATCACGGTCGTCAGGATCTCCTGCGGCAGCTCGAGGTAGGACGACGCGAACCCACCCAGGATCGCGTTCGGCTGCTCCACGAGGTTCGTGATCTCGTCGAGCAGCGCGGCCTCGCCCTCGACGTCGATCGTGCCGCCGACCGTCGCGGCCAGCTCCTGCGCCGCGGACACGATCGCCGCGCGCCGGTCCGCGATGGACGCCGTGATCCCGTGCCCGGACAGGAACTCCAGGTACCCCGAGGCCGACGCCACCTCCACCACCGGCGGCGTGGCGGTGCGGTGCACCCGGGTGGTGCGGCCGGCCGCGAGGGCCGACGCCGCGACCGGCACGACGGCCGACCCGAGCAGCGCGAGCAGCCAGCGCACCGGCCGGGTGAACGACAGCTTCGGGTCGCTCCACCGCATGTTCTTGTCCGCGCGCAGCTCGGCCACCAGCTCGCCGAGCACCCCGCTCAGCACCTCGAGCGCGCCGCGACCGACGTCGGTCTTGGTGATCCCCACGTGCTCGACGCCGTCGACCTCGACCCGCTCCAGCGCGGACACGTCGACGCCCTGCCCGCGCGCGAAACCCTGGGCGGCCTTGGTCGGCTCGCCGTCCGCGCCGAAGGCGGCCGACACCCGCGGACCGCGGACGAACCGCTCGGCGTCCGGCTCGGCCGCGGCCACGTCCGGAACCAGCGCCACCAGCCGGCGCGGCGTCGCGTGGACGTCGACCACGCCGTGCGCGAGCCGGGTCGCGGCCAGCTTGTCCGCGAGCGACTCCCGCAGCGCGCGGGCGGTCCGGGTGACCTCGCCGGGCGGCAGCTCCTCGGTGCCGATCTCGAACAGCAGCGGCGCCGCCTCGGTCACCGCGGGGAACGACTCCGGCGCGGCCGCCGCCGGCAGCGCGGGCGTGACGCCCAGCGGGTGGCCCAGCTCCTCGCGCCGGGCCGCCCACAGCGTGGACACCTCGCGGGCGAGCCCGCGCATCCGGGCGAACGCGCGCGCCCGCTCGGTCGTCGAGATCGCGCCGCGCGAGTCCAGCACGTTGAACGTGTGCGAGCACTTCAGCACGTGCACGTACGCGGGCACCGGCAGCCGGGCGTCGAGCATCCGGCGGGCCTCGGCGGCGTAGTCCTCGAACAGCCGCCGCTGGGTGTCGACGTCCGCGTCGTCGAGGTAGAAGCGGCTCATCTCGTACTCGGCCTGGCCGAACGCCTCGCCGTAGGAGATGCCGGGCGCGTAGGCGATGTCCTTGAAGTGGGTCACGTTCTGCAGCGCCATGATGATGCGCTCGACGCCGTAGGTGATCTCCACCGACACCGGGTCCAGGCTCATCCCGCCGGCCTGCTGGAAGTAGGTGTACTGGGTGATCTCCAGCCCGTCGAGCCAGACCTCCCAGCCCAGCCCCCACGAGCCGGTGGCCGGGTTGGTCCAGTTGTCCTCGACGAAGCGGATGTCGTGCGCGTGGATGTCGATGCCCAGCGCCTCGAGGCTCGCCAGGTACAGCTCCTGCGGGTCGCCCGGCTCGGGCTTGAGGATGACCTGGAACTGGGTGTGCGTCTGCAGCCGGTTCGGGTTCTCGCCGTAGCGGGAGTCGTCGGGCCGCACGCTGGGCTCGACGTAGGCGACACGCCACGGCTCCGGACCCAGCACACGCAGGATGGTCGCCGGGTTGAGCGTGCCGGCGCCGACCTCGGTGTTGAACGGCTGCACGATCATGCAGCCACGGTCGGTCCAGTACTGGGTCAACGCAATCAAGGCGTCCTGCATGGTTAGCACTGGACAACCCTAATGTTTCTCCCCGATGGTCGAGCCGATGGGCCACCCCGCACGGATGCGTCACACTCGACGAGTGCTACAGCTGCTCGCCGGGCTGCTGGCGCTCGCCGTCCTGGTGCTCGCGCTCGCCTACGTCTTCCAGCGGAAGCTGATCTACCTGCCCGCCCGGGACGCGGTGCCCGCGGCCGGGACCGTCCTGCCGGGCGCGCGCGACGTGGCGCTGCGGACGGCGGACGGGCTGACGCTCGGCGCCTGGTACGTCCCGGCGACCGCACCCGGGGTGGGGGTGTCGGTGCTGGTCGCGCCGGGCAACGCGGGTGACCGGTCGATGCGCGCGGGGCTGGCCGCGGCACTGGCCGCGCGGGGCATGTCGGTGCTGCTGCTCGACTACCGCGGCTACGGCGGCAACCCGGGCGACCCGACCGAGGCGGGGCTCGCCCTGGACGTGCGCGCGGCGCGGAGCTACCTGGTCGAGGACCTGGAGGTGCCGCCGGAGCGGCTGGTCTACTTCGGCGAGAGCCTCGGCGCGGCGGTGGTCACCGAACTCGCCACCGAGTACCCGCCTGCCGGGCTGGTACTGCGCTCACCGTTCACGGAGCTGGCCGACGTGGCCGCGAAGCACTACCCGTTCCTGCCGGTCCGGCTGCTGTTGAAGGACCGGTACCCGGTTGCGGAGCAGATCCGGCGGGTGCGGGTGCCGACCCTCGTGGTGTACGGGTCGGCGGACTCGGTCGTACCGACAGAACAGAGCCGGACCGTGGCACGAGTGGCGGGCGGACCCACCACGTCCTTCGAACAACCTGGCGCCGATCACAACGACGCCGTGCTGGTCGACGGCCCCCGACTGGCCGATGCCACGGCCCGGCTCTCAGAACAGGTCGCGAGTTAGGCGATGTGCTCCTCGCGGTGCTTGCGGTGCGCGTACGCGGCCCGGCGTTCGCCCTCGTCCAGGCCGCCCCAGATGCCGTAGGGCTCGAACACCGTCAGTGCGTGGTGGCGGCACTGGACGATCACGGGGCAGCCCCGGCAGATCTCCTTGGCACGCTCGATGCGCTGCTCGCGGGCCTGGCCGCGCTCGGCGCGCGGGTGAAAGAACATGTCACTGTTCTGGCCACGGCAAGCACCCAGACGCTGCCAGTCCCAGGTCTCCGACACCGGACCCGGCAGCCTCGACATGTCAACCATGGGTCTGCTCCTTCGAGATTCGCGCTTGAGGGTGCAACAAGGTGGTACCCGGCGTGTTCGCGCGTCAAACCCAGGAATCGCGGACTGGTGCATCGTTCCTGGAAGGCGTCATGATGATCGGGTACGACATACGGGCGGGGAGGGCGGTAGCAGTGGCAAGACCGATCTGGAGCGGCGCCATCAACTTCGGTCTGGTGACGATTCCCGTCGAGCTGTACAGCGCGACCGAGGACCACACCATCAGCTTCCGGCAGTTCGAGCGCGGCACCTCGGACCGGATCCGGTACAAGCGGATCAACGAGCGCACCGGCAAGGAGGTGGCGTTCTCCGACATCGTGAAGGGCGCCGACCTCGGCGGCGGCGAGTACGTGATCATCGAGCCGGACGAGCTGGACGCCATCGCGCCCGGCCGGTCGCGGACGATCGACATCGACACGTTCGTCGAGATCGACGACATCGACCCGGTCCACTTCCAGAAGACCTACTGGCTGGCGCCGGCGAAGGACGAGTACGGCAAGTCCTACTCGCTGCTGCTCCAGGCCATGGAGAAGACCAACCGAGCCGGCATCGCGACCTTCGTGATGCGCGGCAAGGAGTACCTGACCGCGGTGCGGGCCGGCGACGGCATGCTGGTGCTGAACACGCTGCTGTTCCCCGAGGACATCCGCGACCCGGCCAAGGAGCTCAAGTCGCTGCCCGAGATCGCCACCGCGCGCGGCAAGGAGCTCGAGATGGCGACGAGCCTGATCGACTCGATGACCGACGAGTGGCGGCCCGAGGACTACCACGACACGTACACCCAGCAGGTCGAGAAGCTGATCGAGGACAAGCGCGACGGCAAGGAGATCGTCGCCGAGACCGAGCCCAGCGAGCCGACGAAGGTCGTGGACCTGTTCGAGGCGCTGTCCAAGAGCGTCGAGGGCCGCAAGAAGCGCCGCGACACGCCCGCGTCCGCCTCCAAGGGTGCGGAGGAGGACCTGGATAGCCTCAGCAAGGCCGATCTCGACAAGCTGGCCCGCGACCTCGACATCAAGGGCCGCTCCAAGATGAGCCGTGACGAGCTCTCGAAGGCGGTGGCCGAGGCGAGGAGCGCGGGAGCCGCGTAGCGGAGGTGCCTCAGGTGACCTGCCCGGACTGCGAGCGGATGGACCACTGCCACGGCACGCTCGTCCTGCACGCCGACGTGCTCGAATGCACCGACCCCGGGTGCGCCACGACGTACCTGGCTTCGCACACGCTGGTCGTCAGCTGCGGCGAGGTGGGCTGCTCGTCGTGTGCGACCGCCCATGCCCGCGCCGTGTGAGTTCCGGGTAGGTGCGACGTCCGGGGTCCTCTGGAAGCCGGACGGCGCCACCGGACCGCTCATTCTCCTGGGCCACGGCGGCGGGCAGCACAAGAGCTCGCCCGGCCAGCTCGCGCGCGCCGACCACCTGACTGCCCACGGGTTCGCCGTCGCGGCCATCGACGCGCCGGGGCACGGCGACCGCCCGGAGGACTCCCGGCTCACCGCGCTGGTCCGGCAACGCATGGCGGCCGGCGAGCCCTTCGCCGACGAGCTGGCCCAGGCCAACGCCGAACGCGCGGCGATCGCCGTCCCCGAGTGGCAGGCCACCCTGGACACGCTGGGCGAGGGCCCGTTCGGCTACTACGGCATGTCGCTGGGCAGCGCGATCGGCATCCCGCTGGTCGCCGCCGAGCCCCGGATCACGGCCGCCGTCCTCGGCCTCGCGGGCCACGCGTCACTGCGTGAGCCGGCGCGGCGCGTCACCGTTCCGGTCCAGTTCCTCCTGCAGTGGGACGACGAGCTCATCCCCCGCGAGTCGGGCCTCGCCCTGTTCGACGCCTTCGCGTCGGCGGACAAGACACTGCACGCCAACCCGGGCGGGCACACCGCGGTACCCGCGTTCGAGCTGGACGCCGCGGCGCGCTTCTTCACGCGCCACCTCGGCTAGGACGCGCGCTTGTAGAACGGGAGCTTGACGACCTCGACCGGGGACGCCTTGCCGCGTACGTCCACGGCCAGCTTCGTGCCCGGCTCGGCCAGGGTCGGGGGCACGTAGGCCATCGCGATCGGGTGGCCCAGGGTCGGGGACAGGGCGCCGCTGGTGACCGTGCCTACCGGGGTGTCGCCGTCCAGGACCGGGTAGCCGTGCCGCGGCGCGCGCCGGCCGTCGCCGACCAGGCCCACCAGGGTCGACGACGTCTCGATCGTGCTGCGCTGCTCCAATGCCGCGCGACCGACGAAGTCCGCCGGCTTGTCGAGCTTGACCACGCGGCCCAGCCCCGCGTCGAACGGGCTCATCTCCACCGTGAGCTCGTTGCCGTACAGCGGCATGCCCGCCTCGAGCCGCAGCGTGTCGCGGCACGCGAGGCCCGCCGGCAGCAGGTCCGGGCCGCCCGCCTCGGTCAGCGTCCGCCACACGTCCGCGGCGTGCGGGGACTCCGAGTACACCTCGAAGCCGTCCTCGCCGGTGTACCCGGTGCGCGCCAGGAGCACGTCGTGCCCGCCGATGCGGGTCGGCGTCGAGCCGTAGTACGGCAGCGCGTCGAGGTCGGCGTCGCACACCTTGCCGACGATCCCGGCCGCGAGCGGACCCTGCACCGCGATCAGCGCGCAGTCCCGCGAGCGGTCGGCCACCTCGACGGCGAACCCCTCGGACCGGGCCACCAGCTCCGCGGACACGACCGCCGCGTTCGACGCGTTCGCCACCACCATGAAGTGGTCCTCGCCGATCCGGTACACCACGAGGTCGTCGAGCACGCCACCGTCGGCGTCGCAGATCATCGTGTACCGGGCGCGGCCGACCTTCACCGCCGACAGCTTGCCGACCATGGCGTAGTCCAGCGCCCGCGCCGCCTCCGGCCCGGTGAGCTCGATCTCGCCCATGTGCGACAGGTCGAACAGCCCGGCGGCCTCGCGCACCGCGCGGTGCTCGGCCAGCTCGCTGCCGTAGCGAAGCGGCATCGACCACCCGGCGAAGTCGGTGAACGACGCCCCGAGCGCGGTGTGCACGTCATGCAGCGGAGAGGGTTGGCTCATACCCCGATCCTGTCAGCCCTCCGGATACATCGTCACCCGGGGATCGAGCGCGATCGCGGTCAGCTGGGCCATGGTCAGCGGCGGCTTCGCCGCGGTGGCCGCGCCGCCGGACTTGCTCGAGCCCGCGATGTCCTCGGCCTCCAGCTGGACCACCGTGCCGTCGGACCTGTTGACCGCCACCTGGAACTGCGTGGTGCCGCTCTCCATCCGGGACGTCGTCTGCACGGCCACGTCACCGCCGGGGGTGCGCTTGACGTGGCAGGACAGGATGTGGTTGTTGGTGCTGCAGTCCGTGCCCACCTGGTTGGACCCGCCGCCACGGGCCACGTACACCTGGATGTTCCCGGTCCCGGCGGGCGCCTGCACGTCGGACCACCCGAGGAAGTAGTCCTCCCCGATCTGGCACGCGTCGTGGCCGAGATCCTTGGTCTCGGAGTGGACGTGGAAGACCTCCAGCGGGCCGCGCGGGGTGCCGTCCGGGTACTGGGCGCCGGGGTGCGCGACGAGCGTCGCGCCGGGGGCGAGCCGCGCCTTCACCGCGCTGGTCATGAGCTGTGTCAGCCGGTGCGCCGTCGCGGCCGGGCGTTCCTTCGCGGGTGGCGCGGTCGGTTCCACGCCGTCGAAGCAGCTCGACGTCGAGGTCGTCGGCGGAGCCGTCCGCGAGGTGGTCGGTGACGACGGGATCGCGGGCCCGAGGCCACCGTTCGCGTCGTCGCTGGACACCAGCACCACGGCAACCGCGCCCAGCAGCACCGCCACGGCGGCGACCGTCGCCACCACGGGGTTCGCCAGCCGGTGGACGAGCACCACGCGGCGGCCGCGGGCGATCGCCGCGTCAACGTCCACAGTGGACGGCGGCACGTCCCCGATCGCGTCGTCGAACAACTGCTTGGTCATGTCCTTGTCTCCGTCGTCAGTCACGGGCGGCCGCCCCACGCAGCGTCTCCAGCCCGCGCGCGGTCTGGCTCTTCACGGTCCCGGCGGTGCAGTCGAGGATCTCGGCGGTCTCGTCGACCGAGAGGTCGCAGTAGAAACGCAGCACGACCGCGGCCCGCCGCCGTGGCGGCAGCGCGTCGAGGAGACCGACCAGCTCTTCCCGGTCGACGACCCGGAACCGGGCTTCCGCCGCCAGCTCCGGCACCTGCTCGGTCGGCTCCTCGCGGCGCCGCCACGGCCTGCGCTTCTCGTCCAGCCACGTACGCAGCAGGATCCGCCGCACGTACGCGTCGACGCCCGCGCTGGGCGCGATGCGCGCCCAGTGCCGGTAGAGCTTGCCGATGGTGATCGCCACGAGGTCGTCGGCGGTGTGCCAGTCACGGCACAGCAAGTACGCGACCCGCCGCATGACGTCCATCCGGCTCGTCACGTACTCGCGGTACGCCGCCTCCTCGGACCGCTTCACCGGACCTCCTCGTTGCGTGCCCCCACACCATGACGAACGCGCGCCCACGACGGTGGGGTTGCTCGGTGCGCGGAAATTCTCGCGGCGAGGTGGCCCAGGTCAGTCCAGCCGGAACCCGTAGGGCAGCTCGAGGCGGTGCGCGGCGAGCAGGTCCGGGTCGGCGAGCAGGTCGCGGGTCGGGCCGTCGGCGACGATGACGCCGTCGTCGATCAGCACGCTGCGGGGGCACAGCTGCACGGCGTAGGGCAGGTCGTGGGTGACCATCAGCATCGTCCGCTCCAGGCCCAGCAGCACCTCCGCCAGCTCGCGGCGCGCCACCGGCTCCAGGTTCGCCGACGGCTCGTCGAGGACGAGGATCTCCGGGTCGCAGGCCAGCACGGTGGCCAGCGCGACGCGGCGGCGCTGCCCGCCGGACAGGTGCATCGGCGACCGGTCGATGTGCGGCTCCATGCCGACGTCGGCGAGGGCCGCGTGCACGCGGGCGTCGAGCGCGGGCCCGGTCAGGCCGAAGTTCGCCGGGCCGAACGCCACGTCCTCGCCGACCGTCGGCATGAACAGCTGGTCGTCTGGGTCCTGGAAGACGATGCCCACCCGCCGCCGCACCTCGTGCAGGGTCGGCTTCGCCACGGTCAGCCCCGCCACGGAGATCTGCCCGGAACCGCCGGACAGCACGCCGTTCAGGTGCAGCACCAGGGTCGTCTTGCCGGCGCCGTTCGGGCCGAGCACCGCGACCCGCTCCCCCGGCTCGACGCGCAGGTCGATCCCGTACAGCGCCTGGTGCCCGTCCGGGTAGGCGAACGCGAGCCGCTCGACCAGCAGCGCCGGGGCGCGCGCGGGGGTGGGAGGTTCGTGCAGGGACGGCTCGCTGCTCACGGAAGCCATACTGCCGCGCCCAGCACGCACGCGGTCAGCAGCACCGGCACCAGGCCGGCGAGCCACGCCCCCGCGGCGGCGGCCCCGCCGCGGTCGGGCATCGTGCCGGTCCAGCCGCGGGACACCATCGCCAGGTGCACCCGCTCGCCCCGCTCGTAGCTGCGCACGAACAGCGCGCCGATCCCCCGCGCGGTCGCGCCGACCTGCCACAGGAACCGGGGGTCGTGACCGCGGGAGATCCGCGCGGTCCGCATCCGCCGCGCCTCCGCGGCGATCACCTCGAGGTAGCGCAGCATCAGCGTCGCGATCGTGGTGAGCACGGCCGGGGCACGCAGCCGCTGCAGGCCGACGATCAGCTCGCGCGGAGTGGTCGTGGCCGCGAGGGTGAGCGAGGCCAGCACGCCGACCGTGCCCTTCGCGAGGATGTTCCACCCGGCGAGCGCGCCCGGCTCGGACAGGCTCAGCCCGAGGAAGGCGAACCGCGGGCCGCCGCCGAGGAACGGCATCACGAGCGCGATCACCACGAACGGCACCTCGATCACCGCGCGCCGCACGAAGTGCCCGACCGGCACGGCGGCGACCGCCCAGACTCCCGCCAGCAGCAGCAGGTACAGCCCGAACGCCCAGAACTCCGTGCGTGGCGTGGCGACCACGCAGATCACGGCGAGCAGCGCGGCGACGATCTTGACCTGCGCCGGCAGCCGGTGCACCGGCGACGTCCCGTGCCGGTACAGGACGTGGACGCCGTGGCCCCCGCTCATGTCCGCCGCTTCGTCCGCCGTGCGCAGCAACCAGAACAGCCCGAACGAGATCCCCAGCGTGGCCGCGACGCCGACGACGCCCGCGACACCCGTGTACCGCGTGTCGCCGCCCACCCCGTAGCCGGCGAGCGGGCTGCTCTCCAGATCGTGCGTCGCCGGCGCGCTGCGCGATGCACGAGCCGGTCAGCTCCTCGCCCTGTGCCGTCTCGCACCACGTCGCAGCCCTTGAGCGTGGCGAGTCCAGGCCGTCCGGGTCGGAGTCGGCGAAGTAGGACAGCCCGCCGGCGATCACCAGCGCCACGAGCGCGAACCCGGCGAAGAACAGCCACGTCCGGCGCTTCATGACGCACGCCCCATCGGCGAGTCACGCAGCTCCAGCGGCTTCGCGGTGCCGCGCAGCAGGTACACCAGGTCCGGCCGGGCGGCGGCCACCGCGGTCACCGTCAGCGCGGTGATCACGCCCTCGCCGATGCCGATCAGCGCGTGGAGGCCGACATCGTGCCGGCGACCCCGCCGAGCGAGAACGCCGCGTCGCCGCCGATCGCGAACTCGAGCACGAACCCGAGCGACGCGATCACCGTGCCGCACGAACGCCGCGACGAACGCGGCCGCGGCGAGCCCGACCCGTCCGCGCGTCGCGATCCGGCGCAGCGCCAGCGCGACCAGGAACCCCGCGGCGGTGCCGATGAGCGCCATGTTCGTGATGTTGGCGCCGAGCGCGGTCAGCCCGCCGTCGGCGAACACCAGCGCCTGCACGACGAGCACGATGCTGACGCACAGCGCGCCGACCCAGGGGCCGACCAGGATCGCGGCGAGCGCGCCGCCGAGCAGGTGCCCGCTGACGCCGGGCAGGATCGGGAAGTTGATCATCTGGGTGGCGAACACGAACGCCGCGACCAGCCCCGCCATCGGCGCGGTCCGGTCGTCGAGGTCCCGCCGCGCGCCGACCAGCGCGGCCGCGATGCCCGCCACCGCGACCCCGCCGAAGATCACCGACGTGGGTGCGTTGATCAGTCCATCGCTCATGTGCATGGCAACTGATGTGGACATGTGATTCACACTATGAGCTTCGGAGCCCTATCGCCAGCGGCTTGCAACAAAGCACAATTTGCGACGCCGCCTACGATCGGTCCCGTGAGCACGGCGGCCCCCGCGTCGATCTACGCCGAGCACCGGCCGAGCGACCCGGTGCGCGGGATGCTGACCAGGAACTACCTCGCGTTCGCGCAGCCGGCCTCGGAAGCGCGTCAGCTGGCTCGCCACGCCGACGCCGACCGCCACGGTGATCATCAACACCGGCGCGGCGTTCGGCGGGCTGCCCGGCGCGTTCGCCACCGGGCTCGCCGACACCCACGAGGTCATCGACCAGTTCGGCGCGATCGAGTGCGTCGACCTCAAGCTGACCCCGCTCGGCGCGTACACGCTGCTCGGCGTGCCGATGGACGAGCTGGCGAACGACGTGGTCGACCTCGCCGACGTGCTGGGCCCCGACGCCACCCGGCTCACCGAGCGGCTGGCGAACACTCCCGGCTGGGCGGACCGGTTCGCCGTGCTCGACGAGTTCCTGCTGCGACCGCGCCGAGCAGCGGCCCGGCGCCGGCGCCGCGAGGTCGCCTGGGCGTGGCGGCGGCTGGCCGAGACCGGCGGCGCGGTGCCGATCGGCGCGCTGGCCGAGGAGGTCGGCTGGAGCCGCCGGCACCTGGTCACCCGGTTCCGCCAGCAGGTCGGGCTGCCGCCGAAGACGGTCGCGCGGGTCGTCCGGTTCGAGGGCCTGCTGCGCCGCCTCGGCGCCGCCGGCCGGCCGGACTGGTCGCGGTTCGCCGCCGAGTGCGGCTACTACGACCAGGCGCACCTGAACCGGGACTTCCGCGAGTTCGCCGGCACCACGCCCGACGGCGTACCTCGCGCGGCTGCCACCGGGGAGGTCACATCCGTCCAATACGCCTGGGTCCCCGGCGCACTAGCGTCGCTCGCATGATCATTCCAGCGATGCGTTACCAGGACCCGGACGCGGCCGTGGCCTGGCTGGTCGAGGCGTTCGGCCTCACCGAGCACAACGTCCACCGCGACGACGCAGGGCCACGTCGGCCACGCCGAGCTGCGCCACGGCGACGACTACGCTCATGGTCAGCGGCCCGCGCGACGCCGGCTGGCTCGGCGGCCGGGCGGCCGACGCGCTCGCGTCGCCGATCAGCGTCTACCTCGTGGTCGAGGACCCGCAGGCGCACTTCGAGCGCGCGAAGGCGGCCGGCGCCACGATCGTCCGCGACCTCGAGCACATGGACTACGGCTCGCACGAGTACTCCGCGCGCGACCCCGAGGGCAACCTCTGGTCGTTCGGGACCTACCGGCCCTGAGAGCCCTATGTCAAGCGGCCTTCTGTTGGAGGTTGTTGAGTCGGCCGTGTAGGTCGGGGTCGTAGGGCTGTGGTCGTGCCAGCAGCGCCAGAGGATCCTGGTCCAGGCTTGGGCCAGGATTCTTGCTGCGTGGGGGTGGCGGCAGCCGCGGGCGCGGGCGCGGCCGTAGGTGTCGTGTGCCCAGGCGTTGGCGCGTGGGGTGTCCTGGGCCCAGTCGATGAGAGCGGCTCGGAGTTGTTTGTTGCAGCCGCGGCGGTAGGCGACGTTGAGGTGCTTGCCTGACTGTCTGGTCGATGGTGCGACACCGGCCGCGGCGGCCAGTGACTGCGGGTCGGGGAACCGGGCGCGGCAGTCACCGATCTCGGCCAGCAGTGTCGCCGCCCGGACGACTCCCGCGCGGGGCAGGGACTGGAAGATCGGGCCGTCGGGGTGGGCCAGGAGTGCCTCGCGGATCCGGGCCTCGATGTCGTCTTGCTGGGTGCGTAGCCCGGCGAGCACGTCGACCAGTGCGGTGACGATGACTTCGGCTGCCTCGGCGGCAGCGCCCGCGGTGCGGCCCGGTGGCAGCCTCGCGTCAGGTGGTCGACCAGCTCGGCGTGGGGTGTGACGTCCGCAGTAGCTGTTGGCCTTGAGCCAGTGCGCCATCCGCAGCTCCCCGCCGCCGGCGGTCAACCATCCGGCCTTGGCTTCGGCTGGGAACCTGCGCAGGAAGGCCAGGCTGATGCCGATGTCGAGCTGGCTGAACAGCCCGATCGCGCCGGGGAAGTTGTGCTGCAACACCGCGAGCAGCTGGTTGTGGACCGCGATCCGGTGACCGATCAGGTCCTGACGGGCACGCACCAGCATCCGCAACGCGATCGTCTCGGGCTGTCGGGACGGACGACAGCCCACCGGCCGGCGTCAGTGCGCAGCGCGTCGGCCAGCACGAACGCATCGAACCGGTCGTCCTTGTTGCCAGCGGTCCCGTACCGAGCCCGCAGCGACTTCACCTGCCGAGCCGAGATCACCACGACCTCGAACCCGTCACGCATCAGGTGCTCCACCACCGGCCCGTCGCCGCGTTCGATCCCGACCCGCGCCACGCCGTGCCGGCGCAGCAACGTGTGATCCTGGCCAGCCCCGGCCTCGAGTGCGCAACTGTCGCCTCCTCGATCCGATATCCGCTCTCGTCGACGACGCACAGCGCGTGGTGCTGCCAGGACCAGTCGATCCCGGCCAAAGCGGGCGTAGCCTCCATGCGAGTGCTCCCTTCCCTCAGCCCACGGATTCAGCACTCCCGGTCCGGGACGTGACGGTCGGTCGCTCACTGAGGCGCTCCAGGCCGGCAAGCCTTGACGCAAAGCCCTATGGCCGATCTGCACGTCCCGGGCCACCAGGCCCTGCAACTCTCAGGCAGGTCGTCCCCAAAGGGCGACTCGCGTCAGCCCGGCAGTGACCCGGCGGACCAGGGTGCAGACAAGACGCATACGCCTGTCCACCCCCAAGGTCCACCAGTGAGCCGTCAGTGGCTCTGCACGGCCCGGCCGATCAGCGCGGCGGCGGTGGCCTCTGACTGGTCGTCGACGCGCCAGGCCGGCCAGCTGGCCCGCTGGTAGGACACCTCGACGACGACGGTGTCGAAGCGCGCCGACACGACCGCCGCGTGGCCGTGGGACGCCGTGTGGTCCAGGCAGGCCTCGTCGGCGCCGGACACCTCGGTCCGCTCGCTGCGCGATCCCTTGCACGGCAGGCTGATCTGCATCGTTTCGCGCGCGGACTTCTCGTCCGGCGCGGCGGTCGCCTTCACCTCGAGCGCCGCCGGCGGCACCCGCGGGGTGGCGGGGTCGGTGGGCGCGGGGGCGTCGAGGGTGGACCAGCTGCAGGCCGACTCCGTGGAGTCCAGCACCGTCCCCGGACCACGACCGATCTTCGTGGGCGTGCCCGGCACCAGCGCGGCCACCTGCCCGGGGGTCAGCAGCTCGCAGCCGGGCGGCAGCCCGATGCTGGGCGGGGTGGCCGGGCTCTCCGCGATCTCCAGGCCCGACCCCTCGTCGGCCGCGCCCGGCCGGTTGACGAGGAGGCCGACCGCCACGCCGGCGGCGATCACGCAGCAGACGGCGACCACGATCAGCGCGGCGCGCCTCGGCCGCCGCGACGGTGCTAGGTCGTCGAGGTCGTCATAGTGACGGTTCGGGTCGCTCATACCCTCAAACGAACGCGTTGAGGCCGGTCAACGACCGGCCGATCAGCAGTTTCTGTACCTGGCTCGTGCCCTCGTACAACGTCATGACCCGGGCGTCGCGCAGGATCTTCGCCACGGGGTACTCGTCGAGGTAACCGTAGCCCCCGTACACCTGGATGGCGAGGTTTGCCGCGGCGACGGCGTTCTCGCTCGCGTGCAGCTTCGCCATCGACGCCTCCGTGCGGAACGGCAGCCCGCGGTCGATGAGGTCCGCGACCCGCCACACCAGCAGCCGCGCGGCGTCCGTGCCGACCGCCATGTCCGCCAGCATCTGCTGCACCAGCTGGAAACCCGCGATCGGCTTGCCGAACTGGTGACGCTCCCCCGCGTACGCCGTCGACGCCTCCAGCGCCGCGCGGGCCAGCCCCACGCAGCCGGCCCCGACGGACATGCGGCCCTTGTCCAGCGCCGCCATCGCGATCTTGAAGCCCTGCCCCTCGTCGCCCAGCCGCGCGGTGTCGGGCACCCGCACGCCGTCGAGGATCAGCTCGCCGGTGGACTGCCCGCGCAGGCCCAGCTTGCCCTTGATCTCCCGGTGCTCGAAGCCCGGCGACGCGGTCGGCACGAGGAACGCGGTGACGCCGCGCGGGCCCGGCTCGCCGGTGCGGGCGAACACCAGCGCGAGGTCGGCCCAGGTGCCGTTCGTGATGAACATCTTCGAGCCGGACAGCACCCAGTCCGACCCGTCCCGCACCGCCTTGGTCGACAGGTTGCCCGCGTCGGACCCGGTGTCCGGCTCGGTGAGCCCGAAGCAGGACAGCGAGGAGCCCGCGCACAGCCCGGGCAGCCACTCGCGCTTCTGCTCCTCGGTGCCGAACGACAGGATCGTCTTGCCCACGAGCCCCAGCGTCACCGACACGATCCCGCGGATGGCCGAGTCGCCGCGGCCGACCTCCTCCATCATCAGGCAGTACGACAGGTGGTCGCCGCCCGAGCCGCCGTACTCCTCGGGGACGGTGAGCCCGAGGAACCCCACGTCGCCGAGCTTGCCGACGATCGACCGGTCGACCTGCTCGGCCCGGTCCCAGTCGCGCACGTTGGGCACGACCTCCCGGTCGACGAAGTCGCGTGCGAGCTCGCGCAGTGCCGTCTGCTCTTCGGTGAGGGCCAGATCCATACCCGGGACGATACCTAAGCGTGCGCTTAGGAGACACCCGCGCCGTGCGCCGCGACCCAGCGGTCCATCGAGTACTGGACCATCGTGATCAGCGTCTGCTTGACCGACTCCCGGTCCCGCGCGTCGCACGGCATGATCGGCACCTTCTCCGAGATCGCGAGCGCGTCGCGGACCTCCTCGATGCCGTGGCTCTGCTTGCCGTCGAAGCAGTTCAGCCCGATCACGTAGGGCAGGCCGCGGTCCTCGAAGAAGTCGATCGGCGAGAACGAGTCGGCCAGCCGCCGGGTGTCGGTCAGCACGACCGCACCGATCGCACCGCGGACCAGGTCGTCCCACATGAACCAGAAGCGTTCCTGGCCCGGCGTGCCGAACAGGTACAGCACCAGGTCCGAGTCGAGCGAGACGCGGCCGAAGTCCATCGCGACCGTGGTGGTCCGCTTGCCCGGGGTCGCCTGAAGGTCGTCGATGCCAGCACTCGCCTCGGTCATCACCGCCTCGGTGGTCAGCGGCATGATCTCGGAGACCGACCCGACGAAGGTGGTCTTGCCCGCACCGAACCCGCCGCCGACGACGATCTTCACCGATGTCATCGAGGGGGTGGCCGTCTCGGCAGAGGCCTTAAAGCCGACGGAGTCCACTCAAAACCCTTTCCATCAACATGAGGTGAGCCTTGTTGGCACCACCGGTAGCCGTCTTGTGGACGATGACCAGACCGAGGTTGACCATGTCCCCCAGCAGCACCTTGGCCACGCCGAGCGGCACGTGCAGCAGGGTGGCGACCTCGGCGACCGATCGCGGTTCGGCGCACAGCTCCGCGACGAAGCGGTGCTCGGTCTGTGTCAGCGCCTCGATGTCCTCGCCGAGCTCACTGGTGGTGACCAGTGCCTCGATCCGCAGGTCCATCGTTGCCCTGGTGCGCCCGCGGGTCCACGCGTACGGGCGCACGATCGCGGCGTCCGCCGCGTCCGCGAGCTCGGCCTCCACCGCGTCCAACGGCGACTCGTTGCGCCATTGACCGGACTGCCCGGACCGTGGGTACGGCTGCGGTGGTACCTGTATCTGCTGCGGTTGTGGCCAGGACGGCCAGTCGAGCCGCTCGATCTCCCGATTCGGAATCGGCCCGGTCGGATCGTCCGATGTGGACGGTTCGACGCGGTCGGTTCGCTTCTTGCGCCTGCGGCGCCGGCCACCGAGCGAGAGCCCGTTGACCACGTCGGCGAACGTCTGTTCCGGGCCGGGATCCGGATCGTCCGGTGGCGGGCCGAAGAAACCGGTCACGCCGGCTGCCCAACCATCCTCCCGCCGGCGCCCTGGAGCTGCGCCCGCAGCTCCGGGGTGAGGATCTGACCGACACGGTCGACCAGCAGCGTCATCTCGTAC
Source organism: uncultured Actinomycetota bacterium (assembly GCA_963841395.1). Taxonomy (GTDB): domain Bacteria; phylum Actinomycetota; class Actinomycetes; order Mycobacteriales; family Pseudonocardiaceae; genus Actinophytocola. Next base: position 58,435 of record CAWJCX010000052.1, on the reverse strand, counting down.
GCCACCTGGCCGATGTCACAGATCGGCGCGGCGAGCACGGCCAGGCAGGATCCGTCGCTGATGGACATCAGCAGCATGATCCCGCCCTGCATCTCGACGATGGTCTCCTTGACCTCCCCGGCCTCGAAGCACCGCGCGGCGCCCTGGGTGAGGCTGACGAGTCCGGATGCGACAGCCGCCAGCTGGTCGGCCCGGTCCACCGGCAGCCTGGCCGACGACGTCAGCAGAAGACCATCGGCCGACACCACGACGGCGTGAGCTACTCCGGGGACCCGCTCGGCGAAGTCGTTGACCAACCACCCGAACTGACTCGGTTGGGTGTGCGGGTTCATTCATTCTCCTGTTGCTTGTTCTCGGGGTAACCGTTCGCTGTTCCTCGCCCGGCGAGGCTGCTCCGTCCGCGGGACAGTCCCTTCTGGAAGTTGCCGAGCCGGCCGCGCAGCTCCTCGGCGCGGTCCATCCGCAGCGGGCCGCCGCCGTTCGACGGCGCCACGCTGCCGCCCGACGCCACGCTGCCGGGCACCAGGTTCTGCCCGGCGCTGCGCCGGGGCAGGCCGCCGGAGGTGAAGTCCACCGGCGTGGACGCGGACACGGCGTTGGCCGCGCGCCACCCGACGTCCGCCGCGAACCGCCAGCCCGCACCCGTCAGGTCGAGCCGGCCCGGGTCGCCGGGCTGGGCCGGCGGCTGGGCGGTGGGCTGGGCGGTCGGTTCGTTGTCACCGACGCGGCCCTGCCGGTGGTCGCGCGCCCGGCGGACACCGTGGCGGTAGTCGCTCAGCCGGTCACGCATGTCCTCCGCCACACGGCCGGGTCGTTGCGGGCTGGCCGCGCCACCCGCACTGCCCGGGAGCAGGTTCTGGCCCGCGCTGCGCCGGGGCAGCCCGTTCTCGGTGAAGCTCTCCGGCTCGGCCTGCGACACGGCCCGCGCCGCGTCGAAGCCGGAGTCCGCCGCGAACCGCCAGGCGTCCTGCTCCTGCCGCGGCGGGCGCGCCTGCTGGGGCGTGCGCTGCTGCGGGGTGGGCACCTGGTTCGGGGTCCGCTGCCGCGGGGGCTGCGGGACGGGCCGCTGGTGCGGCGGCTGATGTTGTTGCTGCCGCGGCGGTTCCGGCTGCGGGACGGGTGGCCGGGCGGGCCGCTGCGCCGCGGGCTGGTCGGCGACCGTGCGGAACCACGCGGAGACCATCTCGTCGAAGATCGGCGTGGTCTCGTCGAGCGCCCGCGGGTCGACCGGGCGGCCCGGACCGGTGGGGGTCCACCAGCCGGTGTCCTGGACGCCGCCGGCCGGGGAGAACAGGTCCGCGGCCGGGGAGGCCTGGCGGTCCGGCCGGGTGAACGGCGACGGCGACGGCGAACCCACCGCGGGCCCGGGCATCCGGGCGCCGGGCGAGCGCCGCGGCAGCACGGTGTGGTCGATGCCCGGTTCCTGGCCCGGCTCCACCTCCGGCGCGGTGTCCGTCCTGGAGTCCGGTGTGGACTCGGGCTCCCTCGCGGGCTCGGGCTCCGGCTCCGGCACGGGGTCCGGCGCGAGGTCCGGCTCCGGTGCCGGCTTCGGCTGACCGGCGTCGCGGTCGAGGCGGCGGCCGAGGCCGCGGCGGGGCAGCGGCGCCGGCGTGAGCCCGCCCGCCAGACCGGTCGCGGCACCGTTGGCGGAACCGTTGGCAGTCCCGTTCGCGGCCGGGTCGGCCGTGCCGTTCGTGGTGCCGTTCGCCGAACCGTTGGTGGCGGGACTGGTGTGCCCGTTGACGTTCGCGCCGTTGGGCGAGAACACCGTGATGCCGTTCGACGCGAGCGACGACGCGGGTGCGGACACCACGGGGGTCGTCGTGGTCGGCGTCTCCGCGCCGGCCGAGGTGACCAGCTCGGCCGGCACGGTCACCGTGGCCCGCACGCCGGTCACCTCGTGGCCGCCGCCCAGCCGCACCTCGATGTCGTGCCGGCTGGCGAGCCGGCCGATCACGAACAGGCCCATCCGGCGCGAGGTCGACACGTCGATCGAGCCGGAGTCGGCGAGCTTGCCGTTCGCCTCGTCGAGCTCGTCCTGGCTCATCCCGATGCCCTCGTCGAGCACGGCGATGCACAGCGAGCCGTCCTCGAACTCGTGGCTGGCGATCGTCACCTGCGTGTCCGGTGCGGAGAACGCCGTGGCGTTGTCGAGCAGCTCGGCGGTGAGCCGGACGAGGTCGCCGACCGCGTAGCCGACGATCTGCACGCTCGGCGGCGGCAGCATGACCACCCGCTGGTACTGCTCGATCTCCGACACCGCCGCGCGCAGCAGGTCCGCGAGGGTCGCCGGCCGCTGGTTGCGCCGGCCGACGTCGCTGCCGGACAGCACCATCAGGTTCTCGTTGTTGCGCCGCATCCGGGTCGCGAGGTGGTCCAGCTGGAACAGCGTGGCGAGCTGGTCGGCGTCCTCCTCGTCACGCTCCAGCCGCTCCAGCAGCTGCAGCTGGCGCTGCACCAGGCCCTGGCTGCGGCGGGACAGGTTGACGAACACGCTGGAGTACTTGGCGCGCAGGCCCGCCTGCTCGGTCGCGAGGCGCAGGGCCTGCTGCTGCACGGCGTCGAATGCCCTGGCCACCTGGCCGACTTCGTCCATCGAGGTGACCGGCACCGGCTCGACCGCGATCGGACCGGCATCGTCGCCCCGATCCCGAATCCGCGCGACCGCATCCGGTAGCCGGCGCTCGGCCACCTCGAGGGCGCTGCGACGCAGCGCGGACAGTGAGCTCAGCAGATGCCGGCCCACGACGAACATGACACCGATCGCGACCACGAGCGCGACGAGCAGGATCACCGCGGCGAGCCCGGCGCCGTCGCTCGCCTCGTCCTGCAGGGCCGCGGAGCGGTCGCGCAGCTGGCGGCCGAGGAGGTCCGAGACGTTGCCGATCCGGTCCTCGGTCAGCTTGGACGCGTCGCCCCACTCCTGGGCGTTGGCCGGGATGTCGGTGCCGGGCGGTGCCGCGAGCACGACGCTCACGACGTTGTTCCGGCCGGCGATCCCGGTGCCGCTCACGCTCTCGTCGTACGCGAGCCGCCGCTGCGTGCCCGCGACCGCGTAGAAGTCGTTGATGCTGTCGGACAACCGGCCGGCGGCGATGCGCAGCGCCTCCATCTCGGTGCCGGCGAGCCCGCCGCGCACGATACCGGCGCCGATCAGCGCGTGCTGGTAGGCGACCTGCTCGCGGACGACCTCGAGCTCATACACCGCGGCGGAGGTGGCGGACAACTGCGGGTCGATGGCCTCGGCGGACATCGTCCGGTCGAACCTCAGCAGCGCGTTGACCACGGCCGTGTAGCGGCCGAGCGCGGTGGAGGCGTCGACCGAGCGGCTCGTCACCTGCTGGCGGATCGTGGGCAGCTCGTTCAACCACTTGCCCACGTCGTCGTAGCTGGCGGCGGTGATCTCCTCGTCGAGCGTGACCCGCGCGGCCGCACGGGCGAAACCGTCCCGGGCCTTGTCGGTGCCGTCGTGCGCGTCGGCGGTCGCCGGGCCGATGTCCGCGGCGCGCGCGGCGAGCAGTACGACGCCCGCGGTCCGCTCACGCTGCAGCGACTCGATGAGTCTGCCCAGCTCCGAGTTGACCACGACCAGCCGGTCGACCCGGCGGTAGGAGCCCGCCTTGTCGATCTGGTCGGAGATCTGCATCGCACCGAGCACGATGGCGAAGATGACCGGCACGAGGGTGACGGCGGCGAGCTTGACCGGCAGGTTCCAGTCCCGCCAGTTGGCCAGCACGCTCCAGAGCGCCGACAGGCGACCCGGCTCACCGGTCCGTGTCACGTTGTCTGTCAAGACAGCAGCCTCATTTCAGAATGAGGAATAGTGAAGTGAATGGTTTGCGTCGCACCCCAGAAGCTCCGCGACGGCGAGAACTGAGAAACGATCGTACATGAGTCACCCAATCCGGAAAGCGTCCCGATAAATGCCCGCTGACCAGGGTGGACAGTGCGAAAACGATCATTTTGGGCCGCCCCGGCCCGGCCACTACCCTATTCGATCATGACCTGTCTACTTTGGGTCTGAGCGTTGGGCACTTAATGACCCGATCGGGTAATAGTCGTTCTCATCGACCGCGCGATCCTGTCACGAACGATCAAGTTCTCCCGCCGGCGCGCAACCTGTCGGCAGCCGCGCCGCCCCGGTGCGAGCCTCCCAACTGCGGAAAGTGGTCATCCTGACTCTGAGGCGGAACCATTGCCGGACCTGCAGAAATTCACCCTCACCGGCCGACCAGGATCGCGCCTCGCCCGTCCACTCGACACGATCGGTGACGACGGTTCTGCTGGCTGCAACTTTCGCAACGCAACGTCACGGAGGGATTCACCGGGAGGTGTGAACCACCGGAGAACGTTCGCTCGCCGGAACAGACACCGACTACTCCCCCGATTTGACGAGACCCCAGATCCCGGCCGTATAGTCCCGTTCCGGCGTCCGGGCCGGCCGTCTGCGCATTACCCTGATGCCCGCCCAGAACTCCACAGCCCTCTCCATTGCGAACATTGTGGAATTAGGCGATCGCCGCCTATGTTGCGCGGAGGAACATATGACTCAGGTGGTTCACCCCCCGTTTGCCGCACGCTCTTCGGCACCGCCGGAGGCCGGCTTCGGCGGAATCACCCGGCAACCGAGCCAGGCCCCCGCCACCCCTGGGGCCCCCGACTTCGCCACCATCCGGAACAGCCCCGAGTTCGTCGCGCTGCGGCGCCGTTTCCGGCGGTTCGTCTTCCCGATGAGCGCGCTGTTCTTTCTCTGGTACCTGACCTTCGTGCTGCTCGCCGCGTACGCGCGGGACTTCATGAGCCGTGAGCTGATCGGCTCGCTGAACGTCGGCCTCGCCTTCGGGCTGGCGCAGTTCGTCTCGACGATCGCGATCACCGTCGCCTACGTGCGGTTCGCCCGGAACACACTCGACCCGCAGGTGGCCGCGATCCGGGCCAAGGCGGGACTAACCACGGAGGACGTCGAATGACCGTCGCGGCCGAGTCGCTGGGCAGCCCGGCGCTCAACATCACCGTGTTCGGCGCGTTCGTGGCGATCACGCTCTTCGTCGTCTACCGGATGAGCCACCGCAACACCTCCACGGCCGACTACTACGCCGCGGGCAGCGCCTTCACCGGCTCGCAGAACGGCGTGGCGCTGACCGGCGACTACCTGTCCGCCGCGTCGTTCCTCGGCATCGCCGGCGCGATCGCGGTGCACGGCTACGACGGCTTCCTCTACTCCATCGGCTTCCTCGTGGCCTGGCTCGTCGCGCTGCTGCTCGTCGCCGAGCTCGTGCGCAACACCGGCCGGTTCACCATGGGCGACGTGCTGGCCTACCGGATGCGCCAGCGCCCGGTCCGCGCCGCGGCCGCGACGTCCACACTGGTGATCTCCTTCTTTTACATGCTCGCGCAGATGGCCGGCGCCGGCGGCCTGGTCGCCCTCCTGCTCGACGTGCACGGCAAGGGCGGGCAGGCGCTGGTGATCACGATCGTCGGCCTGATCATGATCTTCTACGTGCTCGTCGGCGGCATGAAGGGCACGACCTGGGTGCAGATGATCAAGGCGTCCATCCTCGTGCTCTGCGTCGTGCTGATGACCGTGTTCCTGCTCGGCAAGTTCGGGTTCAGCGTCTCCTCGCTGCTCGACGAGGCCGCCGCGCACAACAGCAACGGCCAGGCCGTGCTCCAACCGGGCGCGCAGTACGGCAAGTCCTCGGTCAGCCAGCTCGACTTCATCTCGCTCTCGCTCGCGCTGATCCTCGGCGCGGCCGGCCTGCCCCACGTGCTGATGCGGTTCTACACGGTGCCCAACGCCGTCCAGGCCCGCCGCTCGGTGGTCTGGGCGGTCGGCGCGATGGCGGTGTTCTACCTGGCCACGCTCGTGATCGGGTACGGCGCGTCGGCGCTGGTCGGCTCGGACACGATCCTCTCCTCGACCGGCAAGGAGAACTCCGCCGCGCCGCTGCTCGCGTTCGAGATCGGCGGCACGCTGCTGCTGGGTGTCGTCGCCGCGGTCGCGTTCGCGACGATCCTCGCGGTGGTCGCCGGCCTGACGATCACCGCGTCGGCGTCCTTCGCGCACGACGTGTACGCCAACATCGTCCGCCGCGGCAAGGCCGAGCCGGCCGCCGAGGTGCGGGTCGCCCGGCTCACGGCGGTGGTCATCGGGCTGCTGGCGATGACCGGCGGCATCCTCGCGAACGGGCAGAACGTCGCGTTCCTCGTGGCGCTAGCGTTCGCCTTCGCCGCGTCGGCGAACCTGTCGACCCTGCTGTACACGCTGTTCTGGAAGCGGTTCACCACCCGGGGCACGCTGTGGGGCATGTACGCCGGGCTCGGCTCGTGCCTGCTGCTGGTGGCCGTGTCACCGGTGGTGTCCGGTGCGCCGACGTCGATCTTCCCCGACGCCGACTTCCACCTGTTCCCGCTGTCCAACCCGGGCATCGTGTCGATCCCGGTGTCGTTCCTCGCGGGCTACCTCGGGACGGTGCTCAGCAAGGAGAAGGCCGACCCGGCCAAGCAGGCGGAGATGGAAGTCCGCTCGCTGACGGGGATCGGCGCGTAGAACCCGCCGGGTGGCCGCCTAGTTCGTGCTGCCCCCGCGAACCTTCGCGGTCACCCGGCGCTCCTCGAAGAAGGAGTACAGCGGGACCACGCCCGCGAGCATCACCAGGACCGTGCTCAGCACCGACCAGCGGGCCTTGAGCCCCAGGTCGGCGACGGCCAGCAGGTAGGCGATGTAGAGGAACCCGTGGACCGGCCCGGCGATCGCGACGTACGCGTCCTGGTCGAAGGCGTACTTCAGGAGCATCGACGCGCACAGCGCGAGCAGGCCGACACCGACCACGTAGGCCATGACCCGGTAGCGCGCGAGCGCCCCGCGGACACCCCGGACACCGGCGGCCTGCGCCGGGTTCTCCTCGTCGGTGGTCACAGGCGTCTCGCCCTGTATCGATGATTCGCTCGCAAGCTCGCTCATAGCAGCCTCTCCTGGTGCCGGGCGTCGAGCTCGGCGAGGTAGCGGTTGTACGCGGCCAGCTCGGGATCGTCCTCATCCTCCCGCTCGGCCGGCGGGGCCGGCGGTCCGGGGGTGAGCTTCGGCGCCACGGGCGTGGCGGCGGGCGCCGCACCGGCCTCGTCCTCGCGTTGGCCGGCCCGCAGCCTGCCCAGCCGCCAGACCATGAACGCGGGGAAGATCCCGAACAGCGGCCACTGCAGGACGTACCCAAGGTTCTGCCACGTGCCGGTGGCCGACTCGAAGCGGGTCCACTGCCACCACGCCAGGCCGACGCACGCGGCCAGCGACAACACGCACAGGGCGACGATCCCCACCCGGCGAGCCACCTGTCGGCCATTCACGGTTGCGACGCTAACACCAGGTCCGGAGCGCCTTTCGCCAGAGTCAGGCCTGGGCCATGGCCGTCCTGGCGTAGCCGTCGGCGAGGCCGAATACCTTCTGCCCGTACGGCACGGAGTTGTTGTAGGAGAAGACGGCCGCCCACCAGTCGGCCGGCTGGGCCAGGTCACGGTCGTTCGCGCAGAGGTAGCGCGCGGCGGCGAGCGCCGCGTCGTCGATCTGCTGCGGGTCGCCGCGGCCGTCGAGGTTCGCGTCCGCGGCCCAGCGGCGCCAGGTCGACGGGATGAACTGCATCGGGCCCACCGCGCGGTCGACCCGCGGGTCGCCGTCGAACTGGCCGCCGTCGGTGTCGGAGACCGACTTCACGCCCGACGACCCGTTGAGCGGCACGCCGACGATGGGCTTCGTCGGGCGGCCGTCGTCACCGAGCGTGGCGCCGCCGTACTGGCCGTGGTTCGACTCGATGCGGCCGATGCCGGCGAGCGTGGCCCAGGAGACGTGGCAGCCGGGGTCGGCGCTGCGCTGCACGAGCTCGGCGTTGCCGTATGCCATGAGCGCGCGGGCCGGGACGCCGGTGGGACCGGCGAGGGTCCGCGCCCAGGCGGCCAGCGGGTCCTCCCCGGCTCGCGGCTGCGGCTTGGCCTGGGGTTTTGCCGGGGTGTCGACAGCCGCGGGTGCCAGGGCGCCGGGCTGGACGTCCGCGGCGGGTACCGCGTCCGCGGGGGCCTCGGCGACCGGCGCCTGCTGGTCGGGCGCGACCGCGAGCCGCAGCAGGAGCACGCCACCACCGGCGACGGCGAGGATGAGAACGACGACACCGAGCCGGACGAGCATCCCGAGCCCACGTCTGTGCGGGCGGGGGTTGCCGGAGTCTGGCTCGGTGTCGGTCACACAAGGTCAACGACGCGGGCTGGGCGACGTTACTGACGAGTTGTCGACTGGGCAGGCCTCGTCAGCCGGAACGACTCGAGTGGCGCGGCGCGTCAGGCGGAGCGGCGCTCGTTCTGGCGCTGGAGGCGCGCCACGCACCACGCGGGCGCGCTGCCCTTGCGCAGGTGCTGGAGCACGGTGAGCGGGCCGAGCCGGCGGGCCAGGTCGGACGGCGCGAGGCCGGCCGCCCGGTAGTCCAGGGCGCGCTGGTCGAGCGGGCTGATGCCGGCGTCCCACCACTCCTTGGCCTCGGCGAGCCCGCCGACCATCTGCCACCAGCCGGCGGCGGAGGAGAGCAGCTCGGGCGGCACCTCGGGCAGGCGCTCGCGCATGGCGGCGAAGAACTCGGGGTCGACGGACTCGACGGCCGCCCACGCGTTGTTGCCCCCGCGGGCGCGCTGGCCCGGGATCCCGGTCGGCTGCACGGGCACGTCCGCGAGCCACTCCGACGCGATGCGGTTGATCTCGTCGGACTCGGCCGCCTTGGTGTGGTCCTCTGTCCACTGCCGCACCAGGTCGTCCACGCCGGGATCGTCGAGCATCCTGCCTCCTTGAGAGAACTGCGGAACAGCCCGCGAAGTCGATGCGGGAAACCGTAGAGGCCACCACCGACAGTTCGCCAGACCTGATCTCGCGGAAAGCCCGCTAGCAGGAGCGAATAGCCGAGAATCCACCCGTACGGTCCAATGTGTCTCGTGATCCGACCACTCTTCGTTACAACGCGTAACCCATGCATACCGCTGCATACAAAGACCCCCGCGAGGCCCTTGAGCTGGGCCGCGCGGTCGTGGAACCGGGGGTCAGGCGAAGAGGTTCCGCATGAAGGTGATGATCGCCTCGGCGCCGTCCTTGAGCCAGCCGAGGAGACCCTGCACGGCGGCGGCGGCCTGGGTCGGCTGAGTGATCACATAGAACAACACGAGCGCCACGCCCACGAGCATCATGGCTTTTTTCGCGTCCATCGCCAGCTCCGTCCGCCGCTACCCCACCCGCCGGCCCTTGACCGACTACCTGTGCCCCTGCTGTCTCAATCGCCGATCCGAGCGATTCACACCGTTGGCGGAAGTCAGCTTACGGTGCGTACAGCGCCTAGCCCAGCACTCTATGTCTTGTTCACCCGATCATCGAGGAGACACGCCATGATCGAGACTGTCCGTGTTGAGCGCGCCGGACCGGTGACAACGGTCCTGCTCAACCGCCCGGAGGCGCGCAACGCGGTCGACGGCGCCACCGCGGCGGCACTCGCGGACGCCTTCCGCGCGTTCGAGGACGGACGCGTCGGCGTCGGTGGCCGTGCTCGCCGGCGTCGGGCCGGCGTTCTGCGCGGGCGCCGACCTGAAGGCGGTCGGTACCGATCGAGGGAACCGCACGGTCGCGGACGGCGACGGCCCGATGGGCCCGACGCGGATGGTGCTGTCGAAGCCCGTGATCGCGGCGGTCAGCGGGCACGCGGTGGCCGGCGGGCTGGAGCTGGCCCTGTGGTGCGACCTGCGGGTGGCCGACGAGACGGCCGTGTTCGGGGTGTTCTGCCGGCGGTGGGGCGTGCCGCTGATCGACGGCGGGACCGTGCGGCTGCCGCGGCTGATCGGGCAGAGCCGGGCGATGGACCTGATCCTCACCGGCCGGCCGGTCGAGGCGGCCGAGGCGCTCGCGATGGGTCTCGCGAACCGGGTGGTGCCCGCGGGCACGGCACGGGCGGCGGCCGAGGAGCTGGCGGCGCGGCTGGCGGAGTTCCCGCAGGCCTGCATGCGTTCGGACCGCGCGTCGGCGCTGGCCCAGTGGGGCCGCTCCGAGCCGGAGGCGATGGCCACGGAGTTCACCCACGGCCTGGCCGTCCTGGCGGAGGCGTCGACCGGGGTGTCCCGCTTCGCGGCGGGCGCCGGCCGCCACGGCTCCTTCGGGAGCTAGATCCGGGGGCACATGGCGTGGCGGACGGCGTCGCTCGGGATGACTCTCAGGGCCACGCCGTTCTCCGTGCACGCGGCCTGGGCGTGGCGCACGGCGGCCAGCGCGGCCTCGTCGCACCTGGTCACGGTGCTCAGGTCCAGCGTCAGAACCTCGAGGTCACCGAGGTCCGCAAGCTGGAAGAAGTCGCTGACGGACCGGTTGAGGTCGCCGACCGTCGTCGTGTCCAACGTGCCGGTGACGCTGATCCCGGAACACCCGTCCACGAAGATCGTCACCGGCGACATCGCGGTACTCATGCCGCGAGGATAACGTCAGGCAATCACGCCGTCAGCCCGCAATTCGTCGATATCTTTCGCAGAATATCCGAGGGTGAGCAGCACGGCCGTCGTGTCCGACCGGGGCTCGTGCGGCGTCTCCGGGGTGGCCGCGGGCGTGCGGCCGAACTTGGGCGCCGGCGCGGGCTGGCGGTGTCCGTCCAGGTCGACGAACGTGCCGCGGGCGACGTTGTGCGGGTGCTCGGTGGCCTCCTCGGGCGTGAGCACCGGCGTGAGGCACGCGTCGGTGCCGGCCGCCCGCTCGGTCCACTCGTCGCGGGTCCGGGTGCGGAACACGGCGGCCAGCTTCTCCCGCACGGCCGGCCACTGCTCCGGGTCGAGCCGGCCGGCCACCTCGTCCGCGTCGAGCTCCAGGACCTTGAGCAGGTCGCCCCAGAACCGCTCCTCGATGGCGCCGACCGCCACGTACCGGCCGTCGGCCGCTCTCGTAGGTGTCGTAGAACGGGGCGCCGCCGTCGAGCATGTTCGCGCCGCGGCCCTTGTTCCACAGGCCGATGTTGCGCAGCCCGTGCATGCCGGCGGTGAGCAGCGCCGACCCGTCGACCATCGACGCGTCGACCACCTGGCCGCGGCCCGACGACGCCCGCTCCACCAGCGCGGCCAGCACGCCCATCGCGAGCAGCAGGCCGCCGCCGCCGAAGTCGCCGATCAGGTTCAGCGGCGGCACCGGCCGCTCCCCCGCGCGCCCGATCGGCTCGAGCGCGCCGGCGAGGCCGATGTAGTTGATGTCGTGCCCGGCGGCCTGGGCGAGCGGGCCGTCCTGGCCCCAGCCGGTGATCCGGCCGTAGACCAGGCGCGGGTTGCGCTCCAGGCAGACGTCCGGCCCGAGGCCGAGCCGCTCGGTGACGCCGGGCCGGAAGCCCTCGATGAGCACGTCGGCCCCGTCGAGCAGGCGCAGCACGATGTCCCGGCCCGCCGGCGCCTTGGTGTCCACGCCGATCCACGCGCGGGTGCGCGAGAGCGGGTCGTGCGGGAACGCCAGCACGTCGAAGCCCGGCTTGGCCCGGTCGACCCGGACGACGTCGGCGCCGAGGTCGGCGAGGACGGTGGTCGCGAACGGCGCGGGCGCGAGCCCGGCCAGCTCGACGACCTTGAGCCCGGCGAGCGGTCCAGCCATCGACTCCCCTTGTGTCCGGTGTGCGTTCCCCCTTCGAAGCTACAGCGTGCGCGAGATGATCTCTTTCATGATCTCGTTGGTACCGCCGAAGATCCGCTGCACGCGGGCGGACGTCCAGGCCCGCGAGATCGGGTACTCGTTCATGTAGCCGTAGCCGCCGAACAGCTGCAGGCACTCGTCGGCGACGCGGGAGAGGCGGTCGGTCGTCCACCACTTCGCCATCGCGGCGCCGGTGACGTCCAGCTCGCCCGTGAGGTGGCGCTCGATGCACTGGTCGAGGAAGGCCTTCGACACGGCGACCTCGGTGGCGCACTCGGCGAGCTTGAACTTCGTGTTCTGGAACTTGAAGATCTCGCGGCCGAACGCGGTGCGCTCCTTGGTGTAGGCGATGGTCTGCTCGACCGCGGCCTCCATCGCGGCCACCGACGACACGGCGATGATCAGCCGTTCCTGCGGCAGCTGCTGCATGAGCTGGATGAACCCGAGACCCTCGTCGGCGCCGAGCAGGTTCTCGGCCGGCACCCGGACGTCGTCGAAGAACAGCTCGGCTCGTGTCCTGGCCCTTGAGGCCGACCTTGTCGAGGATGCGGCCGCGCCGGAAACCCTCCGCGCCCTCGGTCTCGACCACGAGCAGCGACACGCCCTTGGCCGTCTCCTCCGGGTTCGTCTTGGCGACGACGATGATCAGGCCGGCCTGGGCGCCGTTGGTGATGAACGTCTTGGCGCCGTTGAGGACGTAGTGGTCGCCGTCCCTGATCGCCTTCGCCTTCACGTTCTGCAGGTCCGAGCCCGTGCCCGGCTCGGTCATCGCGATGGCGCCGACGAGCTCGCCCGACGCGAGCTTCGGCAGCCAGCGCTTCTTCTGGTCCTCGGTGCCGCAGGAGTTGACGTAGTGGGCGACGATGCCGCTGTGCACGGCGTTGCCCCACGCGTCGTCGCCCGCCTTGGCCTGCTCCTCCAGCAGGATCGCCTCGTGGGCGAAGGTGCCGCCGCCCCCGCCGTACTCCTCGGGGATCGACAGGCAGAGCAGCCCCACCTCGCCGGCCTTGTGCCACAGCTCCCGGTCGACCTGCTTGGCCTCCGACCAGCGTTCGTGGTTCGGCGCGAGCTCCTTCTGGCAGAACGCGTGCGCGAGCTCCCGGAAGGTGTCGAGGTCCTTGTCCAGCCACGACGAACGCTGGGTGAGCGGCATGTGGGCTCCAAAAACAATCCAGGCGGCATGTAAAGTCTGGGCCGAATGTACATGCGTGCAGGCCTGCACGTAAAGGAATGAGGAGGCCCCGCGATGGCGGCTCCGGAGACGCGGCATCGCACCCAGGCGGAACGCAGCGAGCGCACCCGGGAGCTGTTGCTGGACGCGACGATCTCGTGCCTGGTCGAGCTGGGCTACGCGCGGACGACCGTGCACGAGATCTGCCGGCGGGCGGGCCTGTCCCGCGGGGCGCAGCAGCACCACTTCACGACCAAGGCCGAGCTGATGACCACCGCGCTGGAGCACCTGTTCGCGCGGCTCGGCGCGCAGATCCTCGCCGCGACGTCGGACCTGCCGCCGGGGCCGGAACGCCTCGACGCGGGCATCGACCTGCTGTGGCGGGCCTACTCGGGGACGCTGTCGACGGCGGCGGTGGAGCTGTGGGTGGCCGCGCGGACCGACGCCGAGTTGCGCCGCAGCCTGCTGCCGGTCGACCGGGAGCTGGGCCACCAGACGCTGGAGTTCTACCGGCGGATCGCGGGCCCGTCGGTCGACGAGGCCCGCCTGCGGACCATGATGCTGCTGACCGTGAACCTCGTCCGGGGGCTGGCGCTCGACGCGATGATCGGGGGCGACCCGGCGCGGCGCTCCGCCCTGCTCGCCGAGTGGAAGACCCTCGTGCTGAGCAGCGGATTTGGTATGTAGCGGTTGGCCCGGCCCTCGCTCGGGCCAACCGCCACTACGCATAAAGAGGCGGCCGGGCGCGGAACGTGACGTTTGCTGATGCAACCGTTTGAGATTTTCCGATTTAGTCTGCAACCTGCCAGATCTGGTCATTTCGGTAGAAGTCCGCGATCTCGTCCGCGGCGAGCCGGTCTGCGTCGCGCCACGGGCCCACCGAGTCGAGCTCGTCGATGGGGATCCACCCCGCCTCGTCGTAGCTGTACAGGTTCGGCCGCGGGCCGTCACCCTGGTACTCGGCGGGCAGCTGGCAGCGCCAGATCCGCAGGGTCGCGTCGTGGTTCTCGTCGTGCTCGTCGCGCCAGCCGAGAAGCGCGCGGTCGCCGAGGATGTGGTCGACGCAGCTCAGCGAGATGCCGAACTCGGTGGTGAACTCCCGTTCCAGCGCGGCGCGCTCGTCCTCGTCGTCGTGGAGGTGGTCGCCGGGCAGCTCCCAGTACCCCGCCATGGAGGCCGGGCGGGAGCGCCGCGCGACGAACAGATGATGGCCGCGGACGATGGCGGCACCGGCGACTGTGACCATGCCGGTCAGTAGCTCACGCCGCGGCGCGTTCGCACCGGATGCGGCGGATCGCGCCCGGGTGCGGCGTTTTCCGCCCTTCCGGGCACCTGGCCTGGTGATCACTGGCATCATGCGTGCCGTGACACAGCCGTCTATGCGTCCGCCGTTCCCGCCGCCGCATCCGCCGCCCCACCCGCAGGTCCTGCCCGGCTACGCCCGCCCGCCGCAGCGTCCCGCCGCCGGAAACATCGCCGGCATCATCGCCGGCGGTGCCGGCCTGATCGCCGCCGGGCTCGCGCTCGGCGGCTCGTTCGCCCCCGTGCACGAGGTGGTCAACGAGACCAACGGCTACGTGATCAAGTGGTGGGGGATCGACCGCCCCGCCGGCGCGCCGGACGTCGACTCGTTGTCCGGCCTGACTTTGGTGCTCGCGACGCTGCTGCTCGGCATCGGGGCGGTGCTGGCGTTCAGCCGGCTGACGACGGTCTCGCGGCTGTTCCTGACGCTCGGCCTCGGTTCGCTGACGGGGACGGTGTTCCTGCAGGCGATGGAGACGCTGCAGGACATGTCGGTGTGGAACGAGATCCCGCTGCAGCCCGGGGAGAGCGTCGAGTTCACCACGGGCTGGGGGCTGGGGCTGCCGATCGTCGGCATCGTCTTCGGCATCGCGGCGGTGATCCTGATGTACCGGGCGCGTCCCGCGGTCCGCGTGGAGCCGAGCACGCCGCGCATGGGCTTCCCGATGCCGTACGGCGCACCGCAACCGCCGGTCGCGGTCGGGCAGCCGATCCCGCCCGGCGGCCTGGCTCCCACCACGACGCCGACGCCCGCCGAGACACCCGTTCCCGTCGCGGCCCCTTCGGCTCCCGTTGCCACGGTGTCCACATCGGACGAAGAGGATCCGGAAGTCACCCTGCGGACGACCGTCGACACCTCGCCGCCCGCCCCGGCCGCACCTGTCGCGGCACCCGGCGCCGCGGCCGCGCTGGCGGCGATGCCCAAGCCGGCCCCGGCGGAGTCGCCGACCGGCCAGAGCATCACGAACGCCCTCACCGAGGCGGACACCACCGAGACCACTGCCGGCCCGGCACCCGGGACGCAGGCTCCCGCCGCGGCAGAGCCGGTGACGGTCGAGGCTCCCCCGGCGGACGCCGCCACCGACCAGGAGTGGGCCGCCGAGGCCGACACCGCCCCACCAGCCGAACCGACCGCCGCGTCGGCTGCGGACCCGACCGCTGAACCAACCGCCGAAACGGCCGCGGAACCGGCTGCCGTGTCGCCAGCCGAACCAACCGAGGACCCAACTGCCGAACCAGCCGTCGAGTCGGCTGCGGATCCGACCGCCGCGTCGGCAGACGAACCGACTGCCGTGTCAGCTGCCGGACCGACCGCGGACCCGACTGCCGAACAGGCCGCCGCCTCGCCAGCCGAACCGGGCGGCGAAACGGCAGCGGAACCGGCTGCTGTGTCGCCAGCCGAACCGACTGCCGAACCAGCCGTCGAATCGGCCGCCGTGTCAGCTGCCGAACCGACTGCCGAGCCGGCTGCCGTGTCGACCGCGGAACCGACCGTCGAGCTGGCGGGCGAACCGGACGGGTCGCCCGCCGAGGAGGCGGCGGCTCCGGAGTCCCAGCAGGACCCACGGCCCGCGCCGGAGCCGGGTGCCTCGTCCCTGATGGACCTGCCCGCCGCTCCCCCGGCTCCCGAGCTGGCCGCCGAACAGGCCAACGGCAAGAAGGACTGACCGGCGTTCCGGCCACCCCGCACGTCCGGGGTGGCCGGATCGTCCACGAGCGACGTTCGTCGCTACCCGCTGTGTTCCCTTTCGGACCGTCGCGGCGGAAATAGCCCAACCGGCCGTCCAAACGGGCAGGTCTCGCGGAATGGTCTGTCCCGGAACCGATCACTGCGGGATGATCCGTACGTGTTCGGCCCGGCGGGTGCGCGGCGTGTTCCCGCCTCGCTCCTACTGCTCACCCTCGCCCTGCTCGGGGTGGCCGGGTGGGGTGTCTGGTCGCGGGCGCAGGCGCCCACCGACGGCACCACGATCAGCCCCGCGAACGGTGCCGTCTCCTTCGGACGGATCGTCGTCTCCGACGTCGAGAGCGGCTCGCCCCTGCGAATGGGTGATGAGATCGTTGCGATCGGCGGGGTCGATCTCGCGGAGCGGGCGGGGCGGCTGCCGGGCGGCGCCCGCGGAAACGTCGGTGATGTCGTCACCTACGAGGTGCGCCGGGACGGGGAGACCCGCACCGTCGAGGTAGCCCTGCGGCACTACCCGGTCCTGCACAGCCTCACCGGCTGGTGGC
Organism: uncultured Actinomycetota bacterium; assembly: GCA_963841395.1. Classification (GTDB taxonomy): domain Bacteria; phylum Actinomycetota; class Actinomycetes; order Mycobacteriales; family Pseudonocardiaceae; genus Actinophytocola. Next base: position 42,059 of record CAWJCX010000052.1, on the reverse strand, counting down.
CCATGCTCCTCGTGGTCGCCCTCCTGCTCGCCACCTCGGTCACCGTCGTCTGGGCGCGGCCGCGGGACCCGGCCGCGCGGGCGGCGTTGCTGACCTCCGGGATCGGGATCGTCGCGACGGTCGGAGCCGGGTTCTTTCCCCTGGCCGCCCTGGATCTCGTGGCGGGCGACCAGTTCTGGCGGTGGTACGCGGGCGAGCTCGCGTTCGCGCTCCTGTGGGGCGCGGTGCTGCACTTCGCACTCGCCTTCCCGGCCGTGACGCGACCGAGACTTCACCGGGTGCGAGTCGCGGGTGCGTACCTGGGCACCCTCGCGCTCTACGGCGTCGCCTGGGCAATCGCGTTCACCGTGTTCGACGAGCCGCTCGAGCGGCTGTACGCGGTCGCGGCGCCGGTCCTCGTGACCCTGGTGGTCTACCCCGCGCTGATCGTCGCGGTCCTCGTCCGCCGGTACCGCAAGTACACAGTGGAGCGCACCCGCCCGCTCCGGTGGCTGATCGGCTCGCTCGTCGCGAGCACCGCCGCCTACGGCGTGGTCTGGGTCGTGCCGGTCGTCGTCACCGGCAGGCCGCTCGTCCCGCAGGAGTACCAGGCGCTGCCGTTCGTGCTCGTGCCCGTCGCGATGGCCGCCGCCGTGCTGCGCTTCCGCGCGCTCAACATCGAGGTCGCGGTCAGCCGCTCCCTCGTCTACGGCGCCCTCTCCGCCGGGGCCATCGGGCTCTACGTCGCGCTCGCCAGCGGGCTGTCGCTCGTCTTCCCGCCCATCGACGAGATCTGGCAGCAGGCCGCCGTCGCCGCGACGATCGCCGTGCTCCTCCAGCCCGTCCGCACCAAGCTGCAGACCCTGATCAACAAGCGGCTCTACGGCGAGCGCGACGACCCCTACCGCGTGGTCTCCGCGCTCGCCTCGCGGCTGGAGAACACGCCGACCGCGAGCACCATGCTCCCGGAGATCGTCGAGACCGTGTCCGCGGCGCTGCGCCTGCCCTACCTCGCCATCGAGATCCAGGCCCGCGGCCGCAGCGAGCTCGCCGCGAGCGTCGGCACGCCGGCCGGGGAGCGCCACCGGATGCCGCTGACCTTCCACGGCGAGCGCGTCGGCGCGCTGGTGATGGGACACCGCGAGCTGAGCCGCCCGGACCGCATCGCGCTCACCGAGGTCGCCCGGCACGCCGGTGCCGCCGTCTACACCGCCCGCCTCACCCGCGACCTGCGCCGCAGCCGCGACCGGCTGGTCCGGGCCCGCGAGCTGGAACGCCGCCGCATCCTGCACGAGCTGCACGACGGCGTCGGGCCGACCCTCGCCGCGGTCGCGCTGGGCCTCGACGTCAGCCGCCGGACGGTCGGCGAGACCACGCCCACCGGCGAGCTGCTCGGCCGGCTGTGCGACGAGCTGCGGGCCGCGATCGTCGAGATCCGCCGGATGGCGCACGGGCTGCGCCCGCCGGTGCTCGACCGGCTCGGGCTGATCCCCGCGATCCGCGAGTACGCGGGTGCGCTCGCCAGCCGCACCGGCGGGACCGAGGACTCGTCGGACGGGGTGCGCATCGTGCTCGAGGTCCCGTCCACCATGCCGAGACTGCCGGCGCCGGTGGACGTCGCCGCGTACCGGATCATCTGCGAGGCGCTGACGAACGTGACCCGGCACGCGGCCGCCAACTCGTGCGCGGTGCGCCTGTGGATCGACGACGACCTGCACCTCGAGGTCGTCGACGACGGCGTGGGCCTGCCGCGCAGCACGAACGGCGGGGTGGGCCTGTCGTCCATGCGCGAGCGCGCCACCGAACTCGGCGGCGAGTGCCTGGTCGAGGTCGACCACGACGGTGGCACGCGGGTGTTCGCCACCCTGCCGCTGCCGAAGGAGGGCGGATGACCGAGCAGCTGCGCGTACTGGTCGTCGACGACCATCCGCTGTTCCGCTTCGGACTGTGCACCGTGCTGAACGCCGAACCGACGATCGACGTGGTCGCCGAGGCGGCGAACGGCCGGGACGCGGTGACCGCGGCGCGGGCGTTCGAGCCGGACGTCGTGGTGATGGACCTGCACCTGCCCGACCTGGACGGCATCGAGTCGACCCGGCAGATCGTCACCGAGCGGCCGGCGGCCGGCATCGTCGTGCTGACCATGTTCAACGACACCGAGTCCGTGTTCGCGGCCATGCGCGCGGGCGCCCGCGGCTACCTGCTGAAGGGGTCGGGCCAGGAGGAGATCATCCGCGCGGTGCACGCCGTCGGCCGCGGCGAGGCGATCTTCGGTCCCGACATCGCGAACCGGGTGATCGGCTTCTTCAACTCCGGACCGGCCACTTCGGACCAGCTCTTCCCGGAGCTGACGTCGCGCGAGCGCGAGGTCCTGGCCCTGATCGCGGCCGGCGAGAGCAACGCGACGATCGCCCGCCGCCTGTCGCTGTCCCCCAAGACCGTGCGCAACCACGTGTCGAGCATCTTCGCGAAGCTCCACGTGGCCGACCGCGCGCAGGCGATCGTCCGCGCCCGCAAGGCCGGCCTCGGCGACGGATGACCGGCCTGCCGGGCAAAACCGGGACACCGGTCCCATGTGCCCGGGACGCCCGTTCGGGCAGCGTCCATGGCACGCGGCTTCGGCGTGCTGGGCGCCGGTCGGGGGCGCGTGAGAAGAGCGGGGAAGAAGATGCTGGAGCAGAACAGAGTCCCGGTCCTCGTGCGGGCCACCGACCCGATCCTGCAGAGCGGCGTGCAGACGGCATTGCGTACCCGGCCGGAGGTCTGGCTGGTCGACGACGACACCACCGTGCCCGACGCCGTGGCGCTGGTGGTCACCGACCGGTTCGAGGACCGGGCCAGCCAGCTGCTGCGGACGTTGCAGGTGCGGGGGTTCACGCGGGTCGTGCTGGTCGCGGGTGAGCTGGAGGACACCGAGATCCTGACCGCGGTCGAGGGCGGTGTGTGCGCCGTCGCGCGGCGGGCGGACACCACGCCGGACGTGCTGGTCCGCCTCGTCAGGGCCGCGTTCGCCGGGGAGGGCGCGCTGCCGCCGGACCTGCTAGGCCGGCTGCTGAACCGCGTGTCCCGGCTGCAGCGCCACGTCCTGGAACCACGCGGGCTGCACCTGGCCGGCATCACGAACCGGGAGACCGAGGTGCTGCGGCTGGTCGCATCCGGACTGTCCACAAAGGAGATCGCGGACAAGCTGTGCTACTCGCAGCGCACCGTCAAGTCCATCCTGCACGACGTGACCAACCGGTTCCAGCTGCGCAACCGCTCGCACGCCGTCGCCTACGCGCTGCGCGAAGGCCTGATCTGACAACTCGGGGGCGGGCCGACGGCCCGCCCCCGAGACGGTCAGCCCGCGGCCGGGCCGGACAGGCGGCCGGAGAACGACACCGCCGGGGTGCACTTGCCGTCCGCCGGCGCGGGCGCACCCGGCGCCTGGCAGCTGACCTGGACCTTCAGCGGTGCCTTCGGCGCGAACGTCCACGGCTCCAGGAAGTGGTAGTCCATGTCGCGGTAGTTGGCGAGGCCGATCTCGAGCAGCACGTCCTTGCCGCGCAGGATGCGCAGCTTGCCGGCGTCGCCCTGCGGGTTCTGCAGGATGATGTCGGTGATCACCAGCGTCTTGTTCGCCGGCACCACGCCGGCGGGCACGGTGAAGGTGTCGAAGTCCGTGACGTCCCCGGTCGCCTTCGAGCCCGTCGTGATGCGGAAGTCCACGGCGGACCCGGACGAGATGTCCACGCCCTCCTTCGTGGTCGTCGCGCCGCGGGCGCCGCCGCCACCACCGCCGGTACCGGCGGCCTGCTTCGCCTCGGCGGCCGACTTCTCCGCGTTCGCGGCCCGCTCCTCCGCGGCGACCGCCTTGCGCTCGGCCAGGTCCGCCTTGTCCGCGAGGTCCTTCTGCACCTCCTGGGCGGCGGACTTGCCGGCCTCGCGCGCCGCGGTCTGCACGGTCGGCTTCACCAGCGTGAACCACAGGACCGTCAGCGCGACGGCCACCGCGGCCAGGGCGGCGACCGCGGGCAGCAGCCACTTCGGCAGCAGCTGCTGCTGCACGACAGTGCCGTTGGCGGTGATCGGCGGCACGTCCGTCGCCATGGCGGTGACCTGGAACGGATGCCGGCGTTCGGCGCCGCGCAGGAATCGGTCGTACGGCTTGGCCCTGAGCCGGAGGAACGCGGACGTGCCCGGCGCCACCATCAGCGAGGTGTGGTCCAGCGTGAGCCGGAGCTGTTCCTCGGGGTCGTCGGTGACGAGCTCCACGCCGATCGGGTGGTTGCCGGCGTTGTCGACCACGACCTGGTGTGCGGCCTTGCCGCGGCACTTCGACGACTTGGGTGACAGCTCGACCTGCAGGTCGGTGAACGGCGCGACGTCGACCTCGCCCTCCTCGACCGACGACCCGCCCGGTTCCTCCCGGGACAGCACCCGGACGCCGAACGGCGCCGCGCCGGCGAGCACCGAGGAGTCCCTCGGTGGCGCGAACCGGACGGTCGCCTCGCCGTCCTGTCCCGGCATCAGGTTCATGACGCGCGGGACGACCTCGACCCACTCCCGCGCCTCCCCGACAATGTCCAAACTGTACTGGTCGACGAGCGTTCCGTTGTTCCGTACCAGGACCTTGGCCTCGATCGACTCGCCCGGGGTTACGGACAGCTGCCTGCTCGCCATCGACGTGGTGGCTCCCATGGCAGGAAAGTCTGCGGTGTCAACGCATCCGGGACAGGCCGCGAACGGGAGCGTGCCGGGGCGGGCCCGGCTGCCCGAACGGGCGAGCGCGGGCGTCCACTACGCCACCCGCCGGCCGGGGCCGCCGCGGGCCGAGCCGCCCTACGTTGAGGCGCGGTGAACCACGCCTGGAGGTCCTGCCGTGCGCAAGTTCACTCGTCCGCACCATTGCCGTGGCCGTGCTCGGCTCGTTCCACGGTCGGGCTGCTCTCCGCGACGGGGAGCCCGACCGCGACGGCCGCGCCCGCACCCGGGTCGACGGTGCGCGCGAGCGTGCCGGACGGGCACAACGCGCCGGAGGGGGCGACCGGCCGCGGATACCAGCAGGAGCTGTCGGCCGACGGCACGTGCGGTCGTGTTCACCAGCCGCGAGCAGCTCGACGACCTGGGCACCGGTCACGGGTACGAGAACGTGTACGTGCGTGACCTGGCGCGCGACCGCACGGTGATGGTCAGCCGCGGCCAGCTGACCCGGCCCGAGCCGCCACCACCCTCGTCGAACACGCCGTCCACCCCGATCCTCAAGCTGGGTCACGACCACCACGACCACCACGACCCGGCGCCGGTACCCGGTGAGGTGCCGCCGGACCAGTCCAGCTACCAGCCGACGATCTCCGCGGACGGCCGGTACGTGGCGTTCGTGACCACCGCGACCAACATCGTCGCCGACGACGCGGACAACGACCAGGACATCCTCGTCTGCGACCGGGATCCCGACGGCGACGGCGACCTCGACGAACGCAATGACGGCGAGAACGAGGGTGGGGATCGCGACTACCGCTACGTCCGCGTGACGACACCGGTCACGTCCGGCGGCGAGTTCCCCGCGCGGCTGGACCACCCGTCATGGCCGAGGCTCTCCGACGACGCCGGGCGCATCGTGTGGCAGGACAAGGCATCCAGCGGCGACTACACCTACGACCGGGTGAAGACCGCGTCCCTGGTCGCGCAGCCCGGCGGACCCGTCACGGCGCCGGCCGCGGTCGAGTTCGTCGACGGCACGCTGCCCGGCACGCACCTATACGCGCAGACCAGGCCGGACGTCTCCGGGAACGGCGAGTACGTCGTGTTCGCGGGCCGGTACTCCGGTGGCGAGGGCTCCCACGGTTTCAGCGCGATCGTACGAACCCCGGTCGCGGCCGGGGATCCGGTTCGCGTCGACCTCGACGAGGACCTCACCCCGGTCGGCGGCGAGTCGGTGGTCGACCGGCCGGCGGTCTCCGCCGACGGTGCCGAGATCGCCTTCACCGCGGAAACGTCCACGGCCGGCAGCGTGACCTACCGGCCGAACGTCTACGTGCTGCGGCTCGACGGCCAGGCCAGGCCGGTCGACTCCGTGCTGGCTTCGCGGGACACCGCGGGCAAACCGGTCGACGGCACGTCGCCCGCGCTGTCGGGCGACGGCCGGTTCGTCGCGTTCGTCACCGACAGCCGGGGAGTGCACGACGGCACGGACACCGAGACCGCGCCGACCTGCCTGCGAACCGCGACCTATGCCACGGGGTCGGCGCCGTCCGGCGACGCGCACGGCGACACGGTCACCTGCCAGGTCGTCGTGCGCGACCTGGTGGTGGACCGCGCGCGGCAGCGGGCGCACGAGCCCCGGCTGCCCGGCACGCTGGGCTCACCCGCGGCCGGGGACTGCGGGTGCGGCGGCAACGACAACACCACGCCGTACCAGACGGCGCCGTCGCTGTCCCGGGACGGCGCGCGGGTCGCGTACGACTCGGACGCGTCGAACCTGGTCGAGGGCGACGGCAACGAGTCGACCGACGTGTTCGTGCGGACGTTCCGGCCGACGCTGCGGGCGGTACCGGTGGAGTTCGGCGACGTGCTCGTCGGCACGCCATTCGCGGCGACCGCGCGGTTCGACCACGCCGGCCTCGGCCCGCTGTCAGTCGCGAAGATCGAGGTGGCCGGCGACGACGCGGCCGACTTCGTCGTCGGCGACGACACCTGCGTGGGCTTCGTGGTGCAGCAGGCGGGTTCCTGCCTGGTGGAGGTCGCGTTCACGCCGGCCGCCGAGGGTTCGCGGTCGGCCGTACTGCGGCTCGTGCTGGCCGACGAGCGGGAGCTCACCGTGGACCTGCACGGCACCGGGACCGCCGCACCGCCGCCGGGCGGCGCACGGTTCGCGGCCGGGCCGGACCCGGTGGACTTCGGCGAGCGGCTGCCGCTGTCCCACGGTCCGGTGTCGACGGTGACCGTGACGAACGGCGGCGAGTCCCCCATGGACGTCACGGCGGTGGCCATCGACGCACCGGTCGCCGGCTACACCGTGGGCGCGCAGACCTGCACCGCCGCTCCCCTGCCGCCGGGTGGCACGTGCACGGTGTCGGTGCGGTTCTCGCCCACGGCGTCGGGTGAGCTGGCGGCGGTGCTGCGCTTCGAGGACACCGCCCCGGGTGCGCCGCACCTGGTCGGGCTGCACGGCAGCGGCGCCCCGCCGGCGATCGAGGTGTCCCCCGCCGTCACGCCGCCCGGCCGGGTGGTGATGGTCAGCGGTCGCGATTTCGCGCCCGGGCAGCCGATCACGGTGGCTGCACCCGGCGCGGTGCAGACCGATCCCGTGTCGGCGCGGCAGGACGGCACGTTCCGGGCGAACCTGCTGATCCTGCCGAAGGCGGCGATCGGCGACTTCACCGTGGTGGCAACGGTTTCCGACGCGCCGGCCGTCAACGCGGAGAAGCCCCTACTCGTGGTCACCCCGACCGTCAGCCCGGCCGATTTCGTGGTCCGTGGGTAGCCGCCCGGCGATGTGGTCGACGAAGCCGTAGTCCCGGGCCTCGAGCGCGGAGAACCAGCGGTCGCGGTCGGCGTCCTGGGTGATCTGCTCGATGGTCTGGCCGGTCTGCTCGGCGGTGAGCTCGGCCATGCGGCGCTTCATCCGGGCGTACGCACTGGCCCTGATCGCGACGTCGGCCGCGACGCCGCCGACGCCCGCGGACGGCTGGTGCATGAGGATGCTCGCGTTGGGCAGGGCGTACCGCTTGCCCGGTGTGCCCGAGGACAGCAGGAACTGGCCCATCGACGCGGCGAAGCCGAGCGCCCAGGTGGCCACGTCGGGCTCGATGAGCTGCATGGTGTCGTAGATCGCCATGCCCGCCGTGACCGAGCCGCCGGGCGAGTTGATGTAGAACGTGATGTCCTTGGCCGGGTCCTCGGCGGCCAGCAGGAGGAGCTGCCCGGTGAGCCGGTTGGCCACCTCGTCGTCCACTTCGGACCCGAGGTAGATGATCCGTTCGGCCAGCAGCCGCTCGAAGATGGTGTCGTTGAGGGTGTTCAGCATGCCTCCGACGCTAGCCGCCGGCGCCGGGCTCGCCGGCCGGGTTCGCTGTGAGCGTGGCGGGTTCGCCGTCGGCGGACAGGAACGGGATCACCACGCGGGCGAAGTCCTCGGGCGCGTCGTCGTGGATCAGGTGGCCGACCGGGATCGTCGCCACGGTCGCGTGCGGCATGACCGCGGCGGCCGTGGCGACCCGTGCCGGGTCGAGGTGGCTGCGCGGGCCGCCGCTGATCCAGAGAGTCGGCGTGGCGAGGTGCTCGATGCCGTGCCACCACTGCGGGTTCGGCGCGCGGAGGGCCGGGCGCATGGCCGTCACGACGTCCCAGTCGAAGCCGATCGGCTCGGCGGGTCTCTCGGGCGGGTCGTCGTCGGGCAGCGGCGCGCCGTCGCGCGGCGGGACCACGGTGTCCTCGAGGACGAGGCGCCGGACCCGTCCGGGGTGCCGGATGGTGAACAGCGCGGCGACGTGGCCGCCCATCGAGTGGCCGACGAGGTCGACCCGGTCGTGCGGCTCCAGCGCCGCGGCGACGTCGTCGACCATCGCGTCCGGTGTGTACTCCCCCGGCCGCGGGCTGGTGCCGTGCCCGCGCAGGTCGAAGGCGATCGCGTGGCGGCCCAGCGCGCCCGCGAAGCGGTCCCAGGTGGTGGCATCGTCGCCGAGGCCGTGCAACAGCACCACCGGCAGCCCGCCGGGACTGCCGGTGGTGCGGTGACCGAGCGGTACGGGCATGCCCCCGAACATACCCGTCGCGCCGGTCAGGTCTCCTCGAAGAACTCCAGCTCGGAGATGGCGACCTCGTTGCCGGACATGGACTTGAACGTGCCGGTGACGTGGATCTCCACGCTGGTGACACCCTCGCCGCCGTCGATGTCGAGGGTCTGCGCGTCGGGCGCGTCGGCGAGGGTGACGTCGGCGGTCCGGCCGGTGTCGTAGACGAGGTGCAGCCGCTGCGCGCGGGCGCGACCCTTGAAGTCCTCCTTCTGTCCGTTGTGGACGATCAGCTGCGCGAGGTCCACCCGCCGCCCGAACGTCACCTCGATGACCGGTTCCCGCTTGCCGCCCAGCGGAGCCGCCCACGCGGAGTCCGACGCGCCGTCGAGCGCCTGCTCGGCGGGGAAGCCCTTGACCTGCAAGGGTGCCACCGGCGGGGCGGCGGCGTGTACGGGTTCGTAGGTGGGGAAGAAGATGTCCTCGACGCCGGCCTTGACGTCCGTCGCGCGCTCGTTGACCCAGCCGCGGAAGGGCGCGAAGAGCCCGTAGACGATGCCGCCCAGCAGCAGCGCGATGGCCACGACCCGGCGCACGAGCTTGACGGTGCCGCTGACGAGGAGGCCGGCCTTGGACTTCCCGCCCCGCCCGCCGCGCCTGGGCCGCTCGCCGGACTTGCGCACCTTCGCGCCGCGTCTGAAGAGCTTGCGCCACCAGGGAGTCTTGACGATGTCCGCGGCGGCCAGCGAGTAGCCGCACCGGCTGCAGAACTTGCGCGTCTGTGCGTTGCCCTCGCCGCAGTCACCGCAGACGAGGTCGCCCGGCCGGAGCTTGCGGGTAGGCGGCTGCCGACGAGCCTGGGGCGGCTTGCGTTGCGCCTCCTGAGGGGTGACGGCGTCGGGTTGTGCGGTGGCCTTGCCGTGCACCGGGGTGACGAGCGCCTTGACCTCCGCCTCGGTCGCCTTGGGCGCCCGCGGCTGCGGCAGCGCGGGCGCGGCGGTTTTGGGGCCGCTCGGCAGGCTCGGCAGTTCGAGCCTGCCCGACGGCGGCTTCGGCGCTCCCGGCGCGGCGGACTTGGGACCACTCGGCGGGCTCGGCAATTCGGGGCCGCCCGAAGACGACGGCGGCGGGGTGGCGCCTCCCGGTGCCCGCCCGGCCGGAGACCTGCCAGGCGCCTGCAGCGGCCCAGGTGGAGACGGCATCGCACCAGGTGGCGGTGGCAGTGTCGGCGCACCTGGCGGGAGCGGCAGCTTCGGCGCCCCGGAGGCAGGCGGTGCACCGGGCGAGCCCGGCGCACCTGGCGAGGGCGGCAAGCCCGGAGACGGCGGCGCACCGGGCGGAGGCGGTGGCTTCGGTGCGCCCGACGGAGGCGGCGGCGTCCCAGGAGAAGGCGGCGCCTTCGGCGCCCCCGACGGAGATGCCGGCGCGCCAGGCGGAGACGGTGGCTTCGGTGCGCCCGGTGCGCCCGGTGCGCCCGGTGCGCCCGGTGCGCCCGGTGCGCCCGGAGGCAGCGGAGCCCCAGGGGGAGGTGGTGGTTTCAGGCCCCCCGGCGGAGGCGGCAGTTTTGGTCCCCCCGGCGGAGGCGGCGGCTTCGGGGCGCCCGGTGCACCCGGAGGCGGCGGCGCTCCCGGGGGAGGTGGTGGTTTCGGGGCGCCGGGAGGTGGCGGCGCCCCAGGAGGGGGCGGCGGACCAGGCGGGGGTGGCGGACCAGAGGGTTTCGGCGCCCCCGGCGGAGGTGGCGGGCCAGGGGGCTTTGGTGCTCCGGGCGGAGGTGGCGGACCAGGAGGCTTCGGCGCACCGGGCGGGGGCGGTGGGCCGGGAGGCTTCGGGGGGCCGGGCGGGCCAGGTGGCTTCGGTGCGCCCGGCGCGCCGGGCCGGGGCGCGCCGGGGGCGCCCGGACGGCCGGGCCCCGCCGGGCCGGTCTTCGTCTCCACCGGTTCGCGTTCGCCCACGTCCAGGTACAGCATCGACTGCAGGCGGGAGAACCAGCCTCGCTTGGGGGCCTCCTCCGCCGCCTCCTCGGCAGGCGGCGCGGGCACGGGGACCGGGGCCAGCTTCTCCCCCGTCCACTCCAGGAACGCCCCGCACGAACCGCAGAACGCGTCCGTCTCCTTGTTGTGGAAGCCGCAGCTCTTGCAGACGATCACGACCCCTCCACCTCCACTCTGTGCACCACGTGCGCGGGCTTCGCCGCCGCCACCGCGGAATCCACCAGGTCCATGGGCACCGACGCCGGCTCGGGCACCCGGATGCGCACCGCCAGCCGCGGCGCGGGCGAGCCCGGCATGTCCGCGTCCGGCGAGCGTGACCACGCCACCCCGCCGCTGTCGGCGATCTCCACCCGCCCACCGGTCAGCACCTCGAGGTTCGCGCGCAGCCCGGCGACGGTCCCGCGCAGCCGGTACATCTCCACCGCCGTCGCGACCACGGCCCGGCGCCGCGACAGCGGCCAGCCCTCCTCCAGCTCGATCCCCACCCAGCCGGCCAGCCACTCCAGGAAGTCCTCCGGCGCCAGCAGCGGATCGAAGTAGTCGACCAGACAGTCCAAAGTGGCCAGCACCGGCGCGAGGACGTCGTCGAAGCCGCCGACGAACCGGCCGGTGAACGGGTCCTCCTGGTACACCGCCGGCAACATCTCCACGAACGGCGCCGACGACACCATCCCCGCGACCATCCCCCGCATCAGTGGTCCTCCACCTTCACGTGGTGCTCGAAGGAGAAGACGAGGCTGTGCGGGTCGACGTCGAGCCGCTGCGCCTCCTCGCCCCGCTCGCCGGTCACCGGGTTGGCGCCGAACAGCCGGACGTCCTCCACCAGGTCCACCCCGCGCACCCGTTGCAGCAACGCGTACACGTCCCCGGCCTGCACCGGCCGGCCGAACTCCCACCCCGTGCCGTACCGCCCGCCGCTGATCGGGTTCAGGTACCCGTACAGCGCGGTCAGCGCCTCGGCCCGCACCCGGGACGGGTCCAGCCGCGGCCGGGCGATCACCCGCGCCACCACAGTCACCCCGCGGTAGCGCGGCGGCGACACCAGCACCCGCGTCCCGATCAGCCGGACGTCGTCGAGCCGCTCGGTGATCCGCCGCAGCGTCTCCTCCCCCGGCACCAGCTCGGCGAAGTCGATCCGGCCGTCGACCTCGGCCGCGGCGGGCACGATCGAGCACCCGCACCGAGCCCGGGTCGGTGTCGTCGTCGCCCGCGGTCACGCACCGCACCCGCGCCACGTCCGGCGCCGCCTCCTGGGTGATCGCCTCGTAGTCCTCCGCGGTCACCGCGCGGCTGCGGGTGCGCAGCAGGATCGGGCCGCGCGCCTTCGCCTCCTCGACGCTCTCCCCGTCGACCCCACCCCACGCGGCGTCCAGGTTCTCCACCCGGCTGACGAAGGGAATGGAGGACTTCAGCGTCTGGATCGCGCCCCGGCCGACGTTGCCGACCCGGCCGCCGCCGGTGGCGTACCGGCGCAGCCGCACGACCGCGCCGTACTCCGGGATCGCGCCGTACTGCCGCAGCCCGCCGTCCGCCTCGCGGATCGCGGGTCCGAAGTGGACGATCCCGGCGGCGCCGTCCAGGATGTAGTGCCGGTCGGCCGGTTCGCTGCCGGCGAAGTGCTGCACCGGCGTCCACTCCTGCCAGCCCTCGTCCGACATCGTCTCCAGTGTGGCCGATCCGGCGCCGATCACCACCGGCGTGCGCAGCACGGAGAACTGCTGGCCCGGCACCCCCTCGGACTCGCCGAGCACCTCCTCCTCGACGATCTCGCAGTGGTTCGCCACGACCGTGCCGCCGACCGTCGACGCGGACAGCGCGGTGACCGACGGCGACGCGGCGTAGGTCGGGAAGTCCTCGCCGACCTCGACGACCCGCGCGCGCAGCCAGCCCGCCGCCTCGCCGCCGAGCACGGCCGACGAGTGGTCGCCCGGCACGTGGACGAGCACCTGGCCGGTCGTGTTCAGCGCGCCGGTGCCGTCGCTGGACACCAGGCAGCGCCGCCAGTCCTTGCCGTTCCACGCCTCCCACTCCAGCGGCGGGTGGTCCGGGTGCACGCCGACGCCTTCGACCCGGCAGTCGAGGTCGAGCCGCACCACGCAGTCCGGCACCGGGTCGGACAGCCCGACGAGCAGCGCGTCGCCCACCCGCGGCACCGGGGAGAACGCCTCGAACGCCTGGCCCATCTTGAGCTCGTCGGTCCGGTCCCGCTGGCCGTCCTCGTCCGCGCGGCGGGTGGCGACGTGGGTGAGCGAGCACGGCACGATCCGCAGGTCGTCGTCCGTGGCGAACACGATCGACTCGTCGACCTCGGTGCGCAGCGTGGCCACCGTGGTGCCGGCCGGGATGCCGACCGACGCGATCGCCGGTGCGGACAGCCAGAACGTGACGCCGGTCTGCGCCGGGGTGGGCGGGATGAGCCGCAGCCCGATCAGCTCCAGGAACTTCACGTACAGCCGGTCCGGCACCCGGTTGAGCCGGAAGAGCAGCTGGTCGGTCATGAACGCGAACGTCTCGATCAGCGTCACGCCCGGGTCGGACACGTTGTGGTCCGTCCACTCGGGACAGCGACGCTGCACCATCCGCTTGGCGTCGTCGACGAGGTCCTGGAACCGCCGGTCGTCCAGGTTCGGTGCGGGCAGCGCCATCAGTAGTCACTCCCGTCGTCGGGGATCGTGTAGAAGGGGAAGACCAGGTTGCGGCGGTCGTTGGTGTCCTTGGGCCGGTACTGGATGTCGATGTGGAGCAGGCCCTGCTCGGCGGCCGCCGGGACGACCAGCACGGCCTCGACGTCCACCCGCGGCTCCCAGCGCAGCAGGGCCTCGCGGACCACTCTGGACAGCTCGGAGATGGTCTCGACGTTGATGGGCCGGAACACGAAGTCGCGGATGCGGCTGCCGAACTCGGGCCGCATCGGGCGCTCGCCGGGATAGGTCGACAGGATCAGCCGCATCGCCTGCTCGAGCTCGACCTCCCGGCGCACCAGGGCGATCCCGCCCTGCGGCGCCACGCCGAGCGGGAACGCCCACCCCGCGCCGATGAAGTCCTGCTGTGTCGTCATGGAAACGCCCCTAGTTCAGCTTGATCAGAGAGCCCTGGACCTCGACGAGCGCGTTGCTCGCGATCTTCACGCCCAACTTGCCGTTGAGCTCCAGCTGCCCGTCGGTCTCGACCTTGACCCCACCCACGCCGCCCTTGATCGTGATTCCGCCGAGGTCGCCGCACTCGATGGTCAGCGCGCCCGCGGGCGACTTGCTCGCCGGCGGCACCGGGTTGCAGGACAACGTGACCGTGCCGGCCACCTGGTCGATGACCAGGCCGAGCTTGTCGTCCTTGGTGCCGAGCGCGATGGCCGACCTGATCGGCGGCAGCCCGGGCGGTCCGGGCGGCAGGTCGTCGGTGAACTGCAGCCGGTTGCCGGCGGGCGAGGCGACGCCGCGCTCGGTGACCGCGCCGGACGAGCTGACCGCGGTGCCCAGCGCGCCGTAGGCGGAGTTGCTGTTGATCAGTCCACCCAGGACGTAGCCGCGGCGCGGGTCGCCGAACTCGAAGCCGATCAGCACCTCGTCGCCGACCTCGGGCAGGAACAGCGCGCCGCTGCGCGGTCCGGCGCCGACCTGGACCACCCGGGCCCAGTCCGACTCGAAGCTCGGCGACAGCCACGGCAGCGCGACCTTGACCCGGCCGAGCTTGTCCGGGTCGGACACGTTGGTGACCACGCCGCAGACGAGCCCGCCGAACTGCGTGCGCTGCTCGGGCCGGGCACCGGCGGTGAGGCCCAGCAGGTTGCGGTTCTGCCGTCCGCTCACCCAGAACCGCGTGTGGTAGCCGTTCTCCTCGACGTCGAACACGTGCCGCGCGTTGGTGACCGTCCACTTCCCGACGAACTGCTTGGGCACGCCGTCGACGTCCACCTGGGCCCCGGCCTGGATCGCCGGGTCGCCCATCGCGTCCCCCTCGGCCTCGGCGAACGTGCTGCCGATGTGCTCGGCGACGCTCTTCGCGACCTCCTCGGCCGCCCGGTCGGCCGCGGCGCCGTAGCCCACCGGGCGGTCGACCACCAGGTGCGCGGTGTCGCTCGGCGCCGAGCCGAAGTCGATCTTCGGCAGGCCGGGGATCGGCGGCAGCGCGGGCAGGGACGGCAGTGGTGGCAGGAAGCCGTCGGTGAACGAGCTCGCGAGATCCTTGGGCACCTGGCCGTCGATCGTCGCGGTGCCGCTGGCGGCGTCGGCCTTCGCGGTGACCACCCGCGCGTCCCGGGAGTCCCACAGCCGCACCTCGACCTCGGCGGTGATGTTGGCGGCGGAGATCCGCGGGAAGAAGCTCAGCAGGTTGTCCTTGAACATCAGCTTGCCGGAGTCGAACCCGATGGCCGACGCGGCAGCGCTCGCGACCGCGCCGCCGAGGCCGCCGCCCCCGCCGGCCGCGCTGCCGGAGGCGGCGCGGAAGAAGAACTTGTTGCCCGCCACCCCGGTCTCGAAGCCGATCTCGCGGGCCCGCTGGGTGAGGAAGTCCCAGTCGGTCTGCGCGACCTGCGCCACGTGGTTGTGCGTGGTGCTCGTGGCGTCGATCGTGTCGATCCGCAACCCGGCGGCGGCGGCGACCTGGCGGGCGATGTCGGAGTCGGTCATGTTGACGAACGTGCGGGTGCGCTTGGCGCGCTGCAGCCGGTGCGCCCGCTCGTAGCCGCGGACCACGGTGAAGATGATGTTCTCCTGGCAGACCGCCTCGATCGAGGTGACCTCGCCGACGATCAGCGAGGTCGTGGAGGTGTCGGTCTCCTTGCCCGCCTTGATCTCGACGACCGTGCCGATCCGGATGCCCGCGTCGGTGGTGAGCGAGCCCGCCTCGTCGACGAACGTCAGCTCGAACATGTCCGGCAGGTGCAGGTGGGTGTCCACGACGGTGCGGATCAGCAGCTCCTCGTAGGCGGTGCCCATCGGCATGCCCACCGGGTGCCCGATGAACACTCCCGGGTGGACGATCGCGCCGAAGCTGCCGGCCGCCAGGCCGCCGATCACGACCGGGCCTTCGCGGTCAGCTCGTCCGGGTTGGGCAGGTAGACCACCGTGCCGGGGCGCAGCCGCGACGGGTTCTGGATGCCGTTCACCTCGGCGATGCGCCGCCACAGGGCCGGCGTGCCGTAGTTGCTCATGGCGATCGACTGCAGGCTCTCGCCCTCGGCGACGGTGTGGCCGCGCCGGCCGGGCAGCCCGCCCGAGGTCGGGTTGGTGGGCAGGCTGCCGAGCTTGGAGGGCACCTCCTCCATGTCCAGCTTGATCTTCGCGCGGATCGGGATGCCGGCGGGCGTGAAGCGCTCGTAGACCACGGTGCAGCCGGTGAGCTTCACGTCGTACATGAAGCCGACCATCGGCGGGCCCCAGGTGAACGTCAGCAGCGCCGGGTAGGTGGCGAAGTTGCCGGCGCCGGAGAACTGGGCGAACAGGCCCGTGCTCGGGTTCATCCAGGTGAGCAGCGTGTCGCAGCGCAGCTTGGTGAACGGGCCCTCGAACACGACCTCGGCGAGGGAGATCTTCGACGCCTTCACGTTGCGCAGGTAGCTGCCCGAGGTGCCGGACGTGCTGGTGCCGGCGTTGAGGCCGGTCGAGCCGGGCCGCTGCGGCTTGCTCATCCCCGAGGTCGTCGACGACCGGGACATGGTGATCTTCTCGGGGTTGAAGTCGAACGGCACGAAGCCGATGTTCGGCGGCGTGATGCACGTCAGCGACGCGGGAATGCGCGCGCCGAGCATCGACGCGATGCCCATCGCCGCGCCGGCGACCGCCTCGGCCACGTCGCCGACCGCGCCGACGGTGTCCGCGACCGCGTCGACCACCGGGGTCACCACCGAGCCGACCGCGCCGACCCCCGCGCCGATGCCGCCGGTGGCCGTCGCGCTCGCCCCCTGGACCGAGCCCGAGATGTCGACCATGTCAGCAGTTCCTCTCCGTCACAGGAATCCCTCGTGCACGAGCGTGAGCTTCTCGACGGCGATGCCGAACGTCTCCGCGGTCAGCTCCGGGCCGTCCCACTTGGCCGGGTACACGTTGCGCAGCGACCACGAGGCCACCGGCGCGGCCTTCGCGTCGAACAGCGTGATCTGGGCGGTTCCCCCGCCGCCGCTGGAGTCGGCGCCGACCCAGCCCGACACCTTGGTGCGCAACCAGTCCTGCACCCGTTGGGAGTCCTTGGCGGTCATCGCGCGTACCAGCTGGATGTTCGGGTACTCGAGGCAGTCGGCCAGGATCGGCTGCGACTCGTAGTTGCCGCCCTCCTTGACCCGCTGCGACTTGAACTCCACCGCGAGCCCGCTGCACTTCGACCAGCCGCCGAGGTCCACGCCGTCGACCACGACGCGGAACCGGGTGGTCAGCCCGAGCATCGCGCTCACGCTCATCGCCACGGCCGCTTTTCCTTTCCTAGTAGGAGGTGTCGTCCTCGAGGAAGCCCTCGTGCTCGAACTCGAGCGTCTCGATGGCGACCTGGCTGGCGCCGGCGTCGAAGGAGGTGACCTGCCACTTCTTCGGCTTCGCGTGCGCGAGGGTCCAGGAGATGACCGCCTCGGTGTGCGAGTCGTGCAGGGTGATCTGCACCCAGCCGTCGATCGCGTGCTGGAAGGAGTTGGACTTGAGGAACGCCTTCACCTTCTCCGAGTGCTCCCGGGTGGCCGCGCGGGTCAGCTTCACCGGGCTGTACTTGGTGTTGGCCGGGAAGAACCACCGCGCGTTGCCGGCGTCCCCCGCGCGGTACTCGGGCATCTCCCAGGTGACGTCGAGGCCCTCGGCCTTGGCCCAGCTGCCGAGGTCCCACTCCCCCGGGTTCGCCTTGACGGTGAACCGGTTCGCCACGCCGACCTTCGACTGATCGGTCAGTCCCATCTCGTTCCTCCTAGCGGAAGTCCGTGAGCAGGCCGGCCCGCTCGCGGTCGATCAACAGCTCCATGCGGATCCGGCTGCGCAGCCGGTCGTACAGCCGGGTGGCGAGCGCCTCGAGGTCGAGGCGGTCCAGCTCGATCGGCTCGGTGTCCGGCATGGCAGTGGTCGTGGTGGCCGCCGGTGCCGGCGCGGGGGGAGTCGCGACCGGCACCGGCGGCGGGGGGACAACCGGCTCGGCGGGGGGCGCGGCCGGTTGCCGGACGGTCGGCTCTTCGGCGACCGCCGCGCGCGCGAAGATCATCGAGCGGACCGCGGCCTCGGTGTGCTGCTCGGCCACGGTGTCGCGGACCAGCGCCATGGTCGGCGCGTCCAACGTGGTCAGCGGCGGCTGCCCGGCGGCCGTCCGCTCCACGTTGATGACCTGGAGGACCTGCGCGGACACGGCGTCGTCCTGGGCCGCGTGGTCGAACACCGGACCGGCCGGTTCCATCCCGGCCAGGGCGGCCAGTTCGAGCGCGGCCTCGTCCGGGGCCTGCTCGTGCCGCTCGGGCTCCGGGGCGGTCCACTCGTCGAGCACCCGGGGCTGTGGTGCCGGTGGCTCGATGGTCTGCGGCGCCAGCGGGGCCAGCTGCACGCCGGTCGTGTGTGCCGCCCGGCCGAGGACCTGCGACGGGTGCACGAGCGGCGCCGAGTGGGCGTGCTCGACGGCGACCGCCTCGGCCTCGAGGGCGCGGCCCGCCGCGCTGTCGGGAGCGGGCAGCGTCGGGCCGAGCGTGCGCTGCTGGACCGCGTGCACGAGTTCGTGGGCGAGCAGCCCGCGTGCCCGCGGCGAGTCCAGCGGGCCGGCCTCGGCGGGCAGGAAGACCTCGCCGCCGCGGGTGAAGGCGCGGGCGCCGAGCGCGCGTGCCTCGGCCGACGCCTCGGGTCCCCGGTGCACGGGGATCGCCGAGACGTCGACGTGGGTTCCCTTGCGCAGCGCGGAGGCGAGGTCGGGCGGCACGGTGGCGCGGGACGTCGGCGGGGCGGCCTGTTGGGGCTTGGCCTGGCCGGGGGTGGCTCGGTAGGTCAGCGGGGGCGGACCGCTCAGCGGGTTGTCGGGGACCTGCCGCGTCACGGAGACCGGTGTCGCGCCGGGATGCGGCGCGGTCGGGGAGATCGGTGCCGCGACGGGGTGCGACGGCGGCGCGGCTGTCCCGTGGTCCGATGGCGTCGTGGCGGAGTCCGTTGCGGACGGTTGGTGCGGCGCGGAAGCGGGTGGGAGCGCCGGGTCCGTGGTGCGAGGGTGGCTCAGCGGCGGCGGGGGTTCCTCGTCGACCGGGCCCGGCGGTTGGGCCGGGGTGGCGGGTTCGGGGATTGCGATGGTGGGTTCCGAAGCCGGTTCGGCTGGCTTGATGGGGGCGCCGAGGCCGAGCCGGCGGGACTGGCCCAGGTTCGGCCGGCGCGTGGGGTGTACCGGCGGCGCGGAGTCGGCCACGGTGGTCTCGACGACCTTCGACGGCGGTAGCACCGGTTTCGGCTTGGGCGCGGGCGGTGCCGGTTCGGTGGACTGGTCACCCTGGTTGAGCCACTCGGGGACGTAACGCATCCAGCCCGGCGCCCGGTGCGGCACGGCCGGCGCGCGGGCCTCGCCGACGTACCCGCCGGTGGCCTCGACCATCGCCGCCGGGCCCGGTGCGGATCCACTTCGGACCCTCCGGTGCACCATCGCCCGCGCAGGCTCGACCACGACGGGCCCAGGAGCCGCCGGCGGTTCGGGCACCTGCGGCTGCACGCGAGCCAGCCCGGTAACCGTGCCCGCGACGGGTGCCACCTCCGGCCCGGACACCCGGCGGCGGCGCCCGGGCAGCGGCGGCAACACCGGCGGCGGCCCGGCAACCAACGGCGCAGTCCGAGCCACGGTGACCGGCAACGGCGGCAGCATCACCCACTGCCGCCCCACCGACCGCCGCCCCCCACCCAAAACTCCAGCCCCGACAGCCGATCCCGCACTCTGCCCACCACCAGCCCCAGCCGCACCCGACCGGCCGCCTGGCCCGAAGCCCGACCCGCCCTCGAACCAGATCCCGATCCGCCACCAGACCCAGTGCCCGTACCCGACCGGCCGCCTGGCCCGAAGGGCGACCCGGCGCCGGCCCCAGACCCCGATCCGCCACCAGAACCGAAAGCAGGCCCAGCGCCCGCACCCAGCCCGCCACCAGATCCGAAAGCTCCGGTCCCCGACCCGGACCCACCGCCCGATCCGGCACCTAACCCGCCACTCGCACCTGACCCGCCGCCGGACCAGGAAGCCGTCCCAGCGCCCGCATCCGCACCCGACCCGGAACCCAATCCGCCACCAGGCTCAAAGGCACCTCCAGCGCCCGCATCCACACGCCATCCACCGCCTGGCCCAAAAGCCGAACCGGACCCCGATCCGCCACCGGAACCGAAATCAGTCCCAGCGCCCGCACCCGACCCGCCACTAGGCCCGAAGGCCGCCCCAGCTCCGAAGCCCGACCCAGCTTCCGAACCGAACCCCGGCCCAGCGCCCGATCCGCCGCCAGACCAGAAGCCCGACCCAGCACCCGAACCGGACCCCGGCGCGCCATCAGACCCGAAGCCCGGCTCAGCGCCCGAGCTGGCAGCGGACCCACTGTCCGGTCCACCCGGGTGGGCATCACGGCCGGAGTCGGTGTCCGATGTGGATCTGTCAGCGCGCCGGAACGGCCACCGCATCTGTTGCCTTTCTAGTTGCCCGCGCCGAACGCGGTGTGGATCTTCCCGACCTCCGTGATCACGCGCTCCCGCACGGCGTGCGCGAGGTCGAGGATCGGGTCGAGGTCCCAGTGCAGGTAGTAGGCGACGTACGCGACTTCCTCCCACATGCCGGTCGGCCGCGTACGTCACGATCCCCCCGGCGCATCACCGGCGACGTCCACCGCGAAGTCGTTGCCGCAGTGCGGGCAGCTGACCGCGACCTCGGTGTGGCCGTCGGCGTTGATCCGCCGGTACAGGTCCTGCAGGAACGCGAGATCCGAGGCGAACAGGTTCTCCACGACGAACGTGTCCACCGCCGGCAGGCCGCCGAGCGCGGTGACCGTGCGCTCGAGCAGCAGCACCGTCAGGTAGGCCGGGTTCTGCTTCGCCCGCTGGTCGGCCTGCGTCGTGATCTCGTCCCGCGCGGTCGCGAGGCGCATGACGCCGTCGCGGTGCACGGTGCCGTGCTCGTCGACGTACCCGCGCGGCAGCGTGAACGGGTACTCGGTGCGCAGGCCCGGCTCGGCGACCGTCGGTCATGCCGCCACGCGCTGGATGCGCTCGGACACGATGGTGACCGTCTCCATCAGCACCTCGCTGGCCCCGGCCTTCAGCGCGCCGATCTCCAGCTTGGACGGCCAGGCGTGCTCGAGGTGGTAGCGGGCCACGGGCTTGCCCGCGGTGTCGTACATGACGAGCGAGCAGCTCTTGCGCGCCGCCACGATGTCGCCCATCAGCACGGCCTCGTGCCAGGCCCACAGCTCCATGCTGGAGTTCTTGCCCCGCTTGAGCACCAGCGTCGCGGGCTTCGCCTTGCCCGGCAGCTTCTTGAGGATGACCTCGTTGTCGGTGGACTCCATGCAGCTCCACGGGCTCCACCTCGGTGGTGATGCCCTGCAGCTCGGAGAACGCGGCGATCTCGTAGCCGTCGATGGTGATCGAGAACCGGGCCGCGGTGATCGCGTCGTTGGGCTGGTTCGGGCCCAGTCCGGCCATTGTGGACACTCCTTACGGATCGAAAGCCAGGTCATTCCTCGAGGCCCGCGCCCTCGGCGAACTGCGAGATGCGGAACACCACGAACTCGGCGGGCTTCACCGGCGCGATGCCGATCTCGACGGTGAGGATGCCGGCGTCGCGGTTCTCGGCGGGGTTGTTCTCCTCGTCGCACTTGACGAAGAAGGCCTGCGCCGGGGTCCTGCCGAACAGCGCGCCGTCGCGCCACACGCGGCGCAGGAACATGGTCGACGGTCCGCTTGACCGAGTCCCACAGCTTCGGGTCGTTCGGCTCGAACACCACCCAGTTGGTGCCCTGCAGGATCGACTTCTCGACGTAGTTGAACAGCCGCCGCACGTTGAGGTAGCGCCATTCCGGGTCGCTGGACAGCGTGCGCGCGCCCCACACCCGGATGCCCTGCCCGCGGAAGGCGCGGATGCAGTTCACCGCGATCGGGTTGAGCACGTCGTGCTCGCCCTTGGTGATGTTGAGCTCCAGGGTGACCGCGCCGCGGACGACCTCGTTGGCCGGTGCCTTGTGGACGCCGCGGGTGGCGTCGTTGCGCGCCCAGATGCCCGCCATGTGCCCGCTCGGCGGCACGAACACCTGCTTGCCGGCCACCGGGTCGGCGACCTTGATCCACGGCCAGTACATCGCGGCGTACTTCGAGTCGTAGCCGGTGACGTCCAGTCCGCCAGTCCTTGACGTCCTGCGCGTTCAGGCCGGGCGGGGTGTCCAGCATGGCCACCCGGTCGGCCATCAGCTCGCAGTGCGCGATCATGGCCAGCTGCACGGCCTTGACGTCCTCGGCGGACAGCGCGCCGCGCTGGTAGGCGGCCATCAGGTCCGGCACGCACAGCATGGTGATCTCGTCGATGGCCTCCAGGCCGCCGAACCCGGTGCGGTCCGAGGAGTTGCCGACGTAGTCGTTCGCGCCGACCGTGCACCGGCAGGTTCGCCGGCGCGCCGAGCGCGACCTCGCCCGGCTTCGGCACGGCGAGCGCCTTGCCCTTGGTCTCCTCGACGACGATCAGCTTCGACTGCTGGCGCACCACGGTGGCCACGTTGTTGGGGCCGCGCTTGGCGGTGACGTTGTCGAAGGTCTCCACCGGCGCCCCGGCCTGCTTGACGACGAGCTTGAAGGTGTCCTCGGACTCCTCGCTCGCCGGCGTCGACCTCGACGGAGATGTCGGCTGCGTCGGCCGCGCGGGCCGAGATCGTCAGCGCCGGCTTGGTGTCCGCGCGCCGGCAGCTCCACGGCCGGCAGCGCGACGTGCCCGTTGGCCGACCCGTTCGCGGTGTCGGCGCCGCCGACCCGCACCACGTACGCGGTGCCGCCGCCGTTCTGGAAGTAGCCGTACACCGCGTGCGCGAGGTAGTAGCCGTCGACGAAGTCACCGAAGTTCTGCCGGAACTGCGTCCAGTTGGTGACGAGCACGGGCTCGTGCAGGGGGCCGCGTTCGGCGAATCCCACGAAGGCGGCCACGGCGGTCCCGACGGCCTCGATCGGCCGCGAACCCGACGACACTTCCTCCATGTACACGCCGGGCGCGAGGTAACTGCTGGCCATCTCGGGTGTCTCCCTCGTTGCGTGGTGAGCGTTGCCGGCGGCACGCGGCCGCCGGCGACCACGACGATCATGTGGCGCGCGGGCGCGCGGTCGCAGTCGTCGCCGGGCGGGGCATCGGGCGGCTGCGGCTGCACCTTCGGGCGGCCCCGCGCCGCTTCCCCTTCGGGCGGGCGGCGCGCGCTGAAAGGACGGGCGGGCGCCCGTGGGCACGGGGCCGCGGCGCGCCGACACTGGGCCGGTGATCACCGACGTCGACGAGGCGCTGTGCGTGCTGCTCGGGCGGGCGCTGCCGGCCGGCACGATGGTGCGGCTGGACCCGCCGAAACCCACGTGGGAGACCGAGCCGCCGTCCGCGGCGATCGACCTGTTCCTGTTCGGGCTGCGCGACGACCCGACCGCCCGCGAGTCCGGGTGGGACGAGACGCGCGACGCCCGGGGCGCGGTGGTGGCCCGGCGTGACCCGGCCCGCCGCTGCGCGCTGTCCTACCTGGTCACCGCGCGGGCGCCGGAGATCGTCGAGGAGCACCGGCTGCTCGGTCGTCGCGCTGCGCACGATGATCTTCACCGACCAGCTGCCGGCGGACTGCCTGCCGGCGGCGCTCGCCGACCTCGGCGCGCCGGTGTTCCTCCGGGTCGCGGACACCGAGCCGGGCGCGCTGTGGAGCAACCTCGGCATGCCGGCCCGCGCCGCGTTCGCGATCACCGTCAGCGCGCCGTTCGTGCCCGAGCCGGACACCGAGCTGGCGCCGCCGGCGGAGAAGCTGAAGCTGACCGCGGGCCAGACCGCCGTGCCGCGCGGACCGCTGACCCCGGACGGCCCCAAGCGCTGGGTGCGGGTGCCGTGAGCTCCCGCAGCCAAGCAGGGCGACAAGGTCGTCGGCACCGACGTCCACATCGTCATGGTGCCCTCCCCCGGCGGGCCGGTGCCCACGCCGCTGCCACATCCGTTCGCCGGCACGATCACCGGTGGCTGCAGCCCGAACGTGACGATCGGTGGCCTGCCGGCGGCCACCGTGGGCAGCACCGCGACGAACGTCGCCGCCGCACGTGCCGCAGGGCGGGCCGTTCCAGCTGCCGCCGACCAACCAGGGCGTCGTGGTGAAGGGCAGCGCCACCGTCCTGATCAACAACAAGCCCGCCGCGCGCACCGGCGACACGGTGAACACCTGCAACGACCCCGCGCCCGCCCCGACGAGCTCGATCGTCGCGGTGAGCACAGTGGACATCGGCGGATAGCGCAGGAGACCGGGAGGAGCCACCGTGACCGACACCAAACCGCTGCCCAAGCCCCCGCGGCTCGGCGAGGGCGAGGAGAACTCGGCGGAGTGGGTGCTGTACCTGCAGCAGATGCTCAACTACTTCTACCAGATGCAGGTCGTGCCCCAGAACGGCGAGTTCGACCACACCACCCGCCACGCGGTCGCGCACCTGCGCGGCCACCTGAACCTGTCCGGCGAGGCCATTGTGGACGCCGAGCTGTGGAAGCAGCTCGGCGTGGACGAGGAGCAGGTCGAGGACGCCGACGTGGACGTCACGCTCGTCGCCGCGGACGAGGACACCTGCTGGGCGGCCGCGTTCTCGATGATCCTGACCGCGAAGGGCGAGACGAAGACCGTCGACGAGATCTGCGGCGCGCAGCGCCGCCGCTCGGCAACCGAAGCCAAGAACATGGCGGGCGAGCTCGGGTTCACCGCGTCGACCTGCTACGCCGGGCACGCGGGCAGCTGGTCCGGGGTGCTGAAGGCGCACGGCGCATTGTGGGTGCCGCTGTCCTCGAACGACCAGCACGTCATCGTCGTCGCGGGGATCCGCACGAACGACTCGGCCGTGGAGATCCACCCGCTGGACCCGTTGTACGGCAACGAGGACTGGCTCGCGTTCGACGCCTTCCGCCAGCACTACGGCATCGGCGAGGAGGACGAGATCGAGGTGCTCGCGGCATCCTGAGCCACCAGCCTGCCCGGCGCGATCGGCACCGCGACGAGGACCACCACGCCGATGGAGGCCAGCGCGCCGCGCGCGGCGTCGCCGTCCGTGGTCACCTCGAGCGCGTAGTCCGCGCTGCCGCGGACCGTCACCGCCGCCGCGTCGCGCCGCCGTCCGAAGTCGACGGTGCAGCGGCCGGCGAACGCGACCGCGCCGGCGGCCGGGAAACCGTGGCACAGCTGGGTGAAAACGTGTCCCGCCGACGAGGTGATGCTCGGCGCGGCCGTGCCGAGCCCGCGCACCATGACGCCGCTCGCCGTGTCCGCCACGGCCCGCATGGCGCACGCCCGCAGCGCGCCCGCGTCACCGCCGGGGCCGATCACCTGGCCGACCACCTCGAGCGAACCCCGCAGCGCGAGACCGATGCGGATGCCGACGCGTCCGATGTGGACGGTCGCGCTCGCCACCGGCCGAACCGGCAGGACGTAGCGGAACACACTGTGCATGGCTCGACGCTAGGTCCCGCGGGGGCACCGCGCGGATGGCCGATGGGGCAGTACTTCGGGCGGGGCGGGCGATCACCGGCCGGGGACCGGGCGGCGCGACCAGTTGCCGTCCGGCTCCTGCCAGGCCGCGTGCCCGCGGGGCAGGTCCGCGAAGTCGCGGATGTGCGGGTGGCCGGACACCAGGTGGCGCAGGTGCACGAGGGCGAGCTGCTCGGCGCCGGGAGCCGCGGCGCCGTCGAGGAACTGCCACCGGCCGTCATGGGTGTGCACGACGGCGCGGATCGGCGCCGCGCCGTCGATCACCCGCCGCGAGCCCAGCACCAGCTCGTCGATCGGCGCGTCCGGGAACGGCGAGTCGTCCAGCTCGGGCAGCCGCGTCCACGGCCCCGGCGGGTGGTCGTCCTTCGGCAGCCACAGCCACGGCTGGTGTGCCCGGCACCGCTGCCCCGCGCCCGGCTGCCACGGGAACACGCTGTGCCGGTCCGGCCAGATCAGCTGCATCATCGGCGGCGGCGAGGCGCGGTAGAAGTCCAGCGCCACCGCGAACATGTCCGCGAACCAGGACGGGTGCACCGGGCGCACCAGCACGGGAAAGCCGTCGAGCACACCCAGCCGCTCCTCGCCTGGGCGCAGCGGCTGGCCCGCGAGCACCTGCTGGCCGACCGCGTTGAGCCACGCGTGCATGTCCCGCCCGCGCAGGCCGAACATGCAGACCTCGGGGCGCGCGCAGCGTGTGGCCGATGCCGACGGTGTAGGCCCACCCCGGCAGCTCGTCCTCCTCCACGACGGAGACGACGCTCCAGCCGTGCTCCTGCACCTGCCACACCATGTTCAGCTCGCGCGAGCCCAGCCCGTCCGATCCGGTGCACAGCCAGCAGCGACACGCGTCCACGGCGGGAGCCTACGGGGTGGTCTCCTCCAGCAGGCCCTTGTCGTAGGCGATCGCGACGGCCTCCGCGCGGCGGGTGGCGCCCAGCTTCGCCATGATCCGCGACAGGTGCACGCTGACCGTCTTCTCGCTGATGTACAGCTCGTCGCCCACCTGCCGGTTCGTCCGGCCGAGCGCCACCAGGCCCAGCACCGACCGCTCGCGCGGGGTGAACGGGTCGAGCGACTCGCGTGGCACCGGGCCGTCGCCGAGCGAGATCCGGCCGCGCCGGGCGAGCCGGCGGACCGCGTCGTGCAGCGGCCGGGCGTCGAGCCGGCCGGCGACCTCCGCGACCGCCCGCAGCTCGGTGGTGGCCGCGTCCCGCTCGTCGGCCCGCAGCAGCGCCTCGCCCAGCCGCCACCGGCACAGCGCCTGCTCGTAGATCGCGCCGTAGCCGAACGCGTCGGCCGCCGCGCGCCACAGTTCGGGCGAGCTCTTCCCGTGCAGCCGGGACAACTCCGCCTCGGCGCGCGCCAGCCAGGCCTGGCCCTCCGGCCCCAGCGCGCCGGTGCGCGGCCGGCCGTAGCGCGCGGTGTCCCGGGCGTGCGCGGCGAACCGCTCGCCCTCCGCGACCGCCGCGTCGTGCTCACCGTCGTCGCGCCGCCGCAGCGCCCGTTCGGCCTGCTCCGCGCACAGCGACACCCCGAGCGCGCCCAGCCGGATGCCCACCATCATCCACTGGCCGCCGACCCGTTCGGCCCACTCCAGCGCCTCGCGCACGTGGACGACGCCCTCCTCGGGACGGCCCTGCCACAACGCGAGCTCCGCCGACGCCGAGCCCATCGCCGCACCGATCTGGAAGTCCCGGCTCCACTCCGACTTCAGGTCCGCGGCGAGCCGGGCCGCCTCGGCCAGCCTGCCGCGGCTCACCATCACGTGGCTGCCGACCGCCGCGAGCCGCGCGGACACCGTGCTCGACACCCGGCGGCCGGGCGGCTCCGCGGCCGCCTCGCTCTCGTCCCAGTCGCCGCGTGCATAGCGGGCGGTGACCTTCAGGGCGCGCAGCTCGAAGCCGTAGGTGCCCCAGGTCAGCCCGGTGCGCCGGGCCCGTTCCACGCCTTCGTCGATGATCCGCACAGCCTCGTCGAGATCGGCCTGCTCGTAGTAGTTCATGGCGAGGTAGTGCCGCGACCGCAGCTCCACGGTCGGCGCGTCGTCGCTCATCGCGAGCTGCTGGGCCTCGCGCAGCCGCGCCCGGCCCCGGTCGACCCGGCCCTCGGTCTCCTCCAGCGCGCCCAGCGTGATCAGCGCGTCGGCCTCCACCCCCGGCTCGTTCGCCGCCCGCGCGTCCCGCACGGCCAGCTCGGCGAACGTGCGCGCCTCTACCGGCTCCCGCATGCCGCGCAGGATCCCCGCGTACACCGCGAGCACCCAGGCCTTCTCGCAGCTCGCCGGCAGGTCCTCGACGAGCTCCCAGGCCCGCACGATCACCCGCCGGGCCTCCTCCTCCTTGCCCTCCACGACGAACAGCGCGGACGCGAGCCGCCGCCGGGTCATGGCGGCGACCTCGGGATCGTCGGAGTTGTCGGCGAGCTTGACCGCGTGCCGGGCAAACGCCACCGCCCGCTCCGGCTCGCCCGCGCTGCCGGCCACGTGGGACGCCTTGCGCAGCAGGGCGGCCTCGTCGGCACCGGGCGGCCGGTCCGCCGCCGGCACCGCGTCCCACAGCTTGAGCGCGCGCTCGAGGTGGTGCAGGGACTCGGTCGGCGCGCCGGACTGCTTGGCCTCCTGCGCGGCCACGACCGACGCGGCGAGCGCTTGGGGCAGCTGGTGGCTCTCCATGCTGTGGTGGGCGAGCGCGGCCGCCACGCCGCGGCGGCCCTGCTGGCCGGCGAGGCGGCGGGCGTACGCGCCGTGCAGGCGCACCCGCTCCCCCGGCAGCAGGTCGCCGTAGACGGCCTCGCGCAGCAGGGCGTGCCGGAAGGCGTAGACCTCGTTGCCCTGGTCCTGCGTGGCCACGAGGACGTGGTGCTGCACGGCCTCGCGCAGTGCCTCCTCGAGCTCGGTCTCGGACAGCCCCGACACCTCGAGCAGCGTCGCGTGCGGCACCCGCCGGCCGGCCACCGATGCCACCCGGACCACCCGCTGGGCACCCTCGGAGAGCCGCTCCACCCTCGACAGCAGCACGTCGACGAGCGTCGCGGGCAGGCTCGCGCCGTCCTCGGTGTAGGCGGCGAGCAGCTCCTCGGCGAAGAACGCGTTGCCCTCCGAGCGGCCGGCCACCTCGCGGACCGTGCCCTCGGGCAGCAGCTCCTCGGCGAGCGCGGTGACGAACGTGCGGGAGTCGGTCTCGTCGAACGGGCTGAGCTCGAGCCGCTCGGTGGCCGGCAGCCGGACCAGCTCGGCGAGCAGCGGGCGCAGCGGGTGGCGGCGGTGCAGGTCGTCGCCGCGGTAGGTGGCGGCGATGAGCAGCCGCTGGTCGCGCAGGCGCGAGACGAGGAAGGCGAGCAGCCGGCGGGTTGAGGCGTCGGCCCAGTGCAGGTCCTCCAGGACCAGCACGACCGGCGCCTCGGCGGCGAGCTCGGTGAGCAGCGCGTGCACGGCGTCGAAGAGCTGCAGCTGGCCGACGTCCTGCTCGGCGCTGGCGGCGTTGCGCGTCCCGGCGCCGGCGACGACGGCGCCGACCCCGGACATGCCGCCGCCGGCCCGCTCGCCGCTGGGCAGGATCGCGTCGGGGAACAGGCGGACCAGCGCGGGGTGGCTGAGCACGGCCCGCTCGCGGTCCGGGACCTGCGCCATGGCCTCGACGAACGGCAGGTAGGGCAGGCCGGTCTCGCCCGCGTCCAGGCACCGGCCGGTGAGCACGAACGCGTCCTTGGCCCTGGCCAGCGCCGCCAGCTCCTCGGTCAGCCGGGTCTTGCCGACCCCGGCGTCCCCGGAGATGAGCAAGGCCGCCGCGGTACCCGCGACGGCCTGGTCGAAGGCGGCCCGCAACCTGCTCATCTCCCGGTCACGTGCCACGAGGGGGATACCGGATCCGAGGCGTGCCACGCACGCATGCTCGCACACCTCAGGCGGCCAGCGGTGCCCCATTACCGGCGGTGCCGGGCTCGTCCTCGCCGTGTTCGCGCAGGCGGCGGAACCAGGAGTGGTGCGCCCGCCGCGCCTCACGCACGTGCTCGAGCTCGGTGCCCCCGAGGGCCCGCTCGATCCGGTAGTCCATCTCGGCCCTGACGATCTCCGGTGTCACGTTCATCTCTACTCCTCGTCCGCTTCTTTCGGCAACGAGGTCAAGGTTCGTGCTGAGGCCCGGAGCCGGGCATCGGAAGGTCACGCACGACTGGCGTGCGGAGCCCTTACGTGGCGTCCCGCGCGGGGTAAGGGGCGGGGTAAGGGATGGCCGCGGGGATGAGGTCCCACGTAAGGCCGGAGGTGAGAGCCGGTGCTCCAGGGTCTGGAGAGCACCTGGCTGGACGGTCACAGGGTTCCGAAAGGGCCTGCTGCAGCCGAGGCCGCGTCAGACGCCGCGGATACGTCCCTCCTTCACGACTCCCAGGAAGTTGCTCCACCCGGTTCCCTCGAACGCGAGATGGCCTGCCTCGGGGCGCTTGGAGTCACGGATCGCTGCGCCGATTCTGGCCACGACAAGCTCGACGCAGTCGTTGCCCGCACCGCTTCGGCTGCTCTTGCGCCAGTCGGCACCTGTCAGGTCAGAAAGGGTCACACTCTGCTCCTCTCGAAATCGACGCTAGGCGAGCCGGTCGGCCGCCCGCTCGACCATTACCACGGTGTCGTCAGGTTTCAACGCCGCCGCACGCAAATGGTCGAACATCAACGTATACCGGTGCACGTCCGATGGCTGTTCCAAGTAGACGCCTGATGTCGTGTTCTCGACATAAACGACGTCGGGATCCGCCTGTTCGGGGTAGCCGAGGATGAGAAACGGGCACTCCATGCCGGCGTGCGCCCCGGCCTCGAACGGCACCACCTGGAGGGTGACGTTCGGCAGGTGCGCCAGCTCGACCAGGCGCTCGAGCTGGGCGCGCATGACCTCCCGGCCGCCGACCACGCGGCACAGCACGGCCTCGTCCAGCACCGCCCAGTACTCCGGCGGGTGCGGGTCGGTCAGCAGCTTCTGCCTGGTGATCCGGGCGGTCACCTTGCGCTCCACTTCCGCTTCCGAGGAGTCCGGCCGGATCGCGCGGATCACCGCACGCATGTAGCCGTCCGTCTGCAGCAACCCGGGAACCAGCAGGGCCTGGTGGGTGTGCAGCGAGGAGGCGTCGGACTCCAGGCCCACGAAGGAGCCCGTGAACACCTCGTTGTAGGCGTGCCACCACCCCTTCTTGCGCGCCTCGCGAGACAGCTGGACGAGCGCCTCCCGTTCGTCGTCCTCGATGCCGTAGACCTCCAGCATGTCCCGTACGTCGCGCGGGGTAACCCCCACGTGGCCCGTCTCGATCCGGCTGATCTTGGAGGCCGAACACTCCAGCTTCTCGCCGACCTCGTCGATGGTCAGCTCGGCGGCCTCGCGCAGCCGGCGTAGTTCACTGGCCAGCCGCCGGCGTCGTACCGTCGGGCTGGGACCTCGCGCCATCAGATCACCTCATCTTGCTCGCGTGCCGGTCCGTACCGATGCTCCCACCCGGACACGGCGCAATCGTCGGGAAATCGCGGAAACTCCGAACAGCGTGCCTGCAGTGCGTAACCATTTCCAACTGCGACCATTGGTCATCACCCGATCGG
The DNA here is from genome assembly GCA_963841395.1 of uncultured Actinomycetota bacterium. Classification (GTDB taxonomy): domain Bacteria; phylum Actinomycetota; class Actinomycetes; order Mycobacteriales; family Pseudonocardiaceae; genus Actinophytocola. Next base: position 11,156 of record CAWJCX010000052.1, on the reverse strand, counting down.
GTAATGCAACTTGCAATTTGCGGGTATGACGACGCAAGCTGCTTATCAGCAGAAGGGTAGGGCCAATGGCCGACCAGCCTAAGCACTCTGGGGTTGCAAATTGACGTACGAACGACGAGTACGCAACTCGGTCGCGCCCAGGTTAGCCCCCTGTTATCGCCATCCCCATGGGAGTCACGGTGAGTAGTCCGATCTTCGGTCAGCTCGAGACGTCGCTCGCCGGCTACCTCGCCGACGTCCTGCACCGCGCGGAGTTCGGCGACGAGCGGACCGCCGCGGCCGTGGCGAGGACCGAGCTCCCCCGGCTCGTCGAGGCACTCAAGGCGGCCCTCGACGAGCACGACCCCGACCAGTTCGGCCGGTGCCCGACGTGCCGGCACGGCCGCTTCGGCCGCACTCCCGCGCCGTGCCGCGCCTACCTCAGCGCGCACCTGTGCCTCGTGGCGCTCGACGAAGAACCGCCGGTCGTCGAGGCCACCACGTCGATGCGCCGTCCGGTCGTGCTGGCCGAGACGCGCGGCTACGGCATGCTCAACGCCTCCGGCTGAGCGCCCCAGGACCACGAGCGCGCGGGGCTCCCCGAACCCGCGGCTCGTGTCGGACGGCCTGTCTCCCCCCACTTCTCCCCCAGGTCGTCCGTGCCAGCGGCGGGCCCGGGATCGCCCCCCGACCGATCCCGGGCCCGCCACACTTCCCGTCACGCGCTCAGCAGGCCTTGAGCCAGCTGCACTCCAGGTCCGCCCGGTAGTTCGAGCCCTGCCGCGGGCCCGGGTCGGCGGCCGGCGCGCTGGGCACGCGGGCCACCGTGGCCGTGCCGCCCTCGGACGCGAGCCGGATCGCGACGGCGTCCTCGACCGACTTCGCGTCGATGCCGATGTAGTTGTTCGAGACCATCGAGAACACCAGGCGCTCGCCACCGGCCGTGTCGACGTAGCCGGACAGGCCGCTGACGCCGGTCAGCGACCCGGTCTTGGCGTGCACCCGGCCCTCGGCGGGCGTGCCCCGCATGCGGTTGCGCAGCGTGCCGCCGACCATGCGGTCCGCTTTGCCGGCGATCGGCAGCGCCTCGTACCACTCCGGGAACCACGGCCGGCCTGCGGCGCCGCCGAGCAGCGCGGCCAGCTGGTCCGGTGCGATCTGGTCCATCCGGGAGAGGCCGGATCCGTCCACAAGGGACAGCCGGCCGGACACGCCGAGGGTCGGCAGCACGGCGGCGACCGCGTCCTCGCCAGCCGACCAGCTGCCCTCGTCCGCGGTGGCCCGGCCCATGGTCTTGGTCAGGATCTCGGCGTGCATGTTGTTGCTCAGCTTGAGGAACGGCACCAGCAACTCGCGCAGGGTCATCGAGTCGCGCTCCGCGTACGGCGTGGCGTTCGCCGGGATCGCGCCGCGGCCGGTCGGGCCCGCCACCCGCACGCCGTGGGCCCGCAGCGCGGCGCGGAAGAGCGCGGCCGCGTAGCCGGTCGGCTCCCAGACGGCCATGAACTCGCTGTCCGCGGTGCCGTCGGCCGGGATCGAGCCGGTCACGGTGAAGACGTTGGAGCCGTGCTTGCGGTCGACCGAGATCGTGTCGTCCGAGCCGGCCGCGCCGGTGGTCGCGGTGTTCTTGATCGTGACGTAGTCGGTCGGCGGGTCGGTGGTGACCTTGGCCTTGCCGTTCGCGCCCGGCGCCACCTCGATGATGATCGAACCGGCGTCGAAGTCGGTGTCCGGCGCGGCGGTCAGGGCCGAGATCTGCGCGTTGTAGTAGTACGGCTCGTCGTCCCAGGCCCAGCCGAGCCCGAGGCGGGTGTCGTCGAACCAGGTGTCGTCGGCGACGAGCTTGCCGCGCACGCCGGTGATCCCGGAGTCGGCGACCTGCTTGGCGAGCAGGTCGTAGTCGGCGGCGAGCATGGTCGGGTCGCCGGTGCCCTTGAGGTAGAGGTCGCCGTCGAGGGTGTGGCCGTGCTGGCGGGCCGGGCTCGCGACGGTCGTGGTGAACCGGTGGTCGGGCCCGAGGACCTCGAGCGCGGCCGCACTCGTCGCGAGCTTCGCGTTGGAGGCCGGCTGCTTGCGGCGGTCGCTGCTGCGCTGGTACACGGTCTCACCGTCGAGCGTCTTCACGACGAGCCCGACGTCGGCGCCCGCGAGTCCCGGGTTGGCGAGGATCGCGTCCAGGTCGGCGCCGAGCTCGCCGCGGTCCTGGGCCGACACCGACGAGACCGGCGACACGGCGCCGACCACGCCGATGAGCATTACCAGCCCGGCGAGGAGGGTGAGCATACGTAAGGGACGAGGTTGCACGGCGACTCCCGGAGAGGGTCGAGCAGAGGTGAGGAATACTCCTACTCCACCGCCGCCAAGACAAACACCAACGGGTGGTCACCAGCGGAATCAGTCCAGGATGCGGAGCAGACCCTCCTGCACGACCGTGGCGATCAGCGTGCCGTCCTGGGTGTAGAAGCGGCCCGTCGCGAGGCCGCGGGCGCCCGACGCGCTCGGCGAGACGCAGTCGTAGAGGACCCACTCGTCGGCCCGGAACGGCCGGTGGAACCACAGCGCGTGGTCCAGGCTCGCGCCCAGCACCTTGTCCAGCCCCCAGTACGCGCCGTGCCGCACGAGCACGGAGTCCAGCAGCGTCATGTCCGACGCGTAGGTCAGCACGCACACGTGCAGCAGCTCGTCGTCGGGCAGCCGGCCGTCCGCGCGCATCCACACCTGGCTGCGCGCCTCCGCCGGGCCGCGGTCACGCAGCTCCCACGGCGGGTCGGTCACGTACCGGATGTCGATCGGGCGGGGCAGGCGGGCGAAGTCGCCGAGCTTGCCGGCGTAGCGGCGCATGGTCTCGGCCCGGGTCGGCAGCGTCTCCGGGTCCGGCACGGCCGGCATCGGCTCGGAGTGCTCCGCGCCGGGCTCCGGCTCCTGGAACGACGCCGACAGCGAGAAGATCGCCTTGCCGCGCTGCACGCCGACGACCCGCCGCGTGGTGAAGGACCGGCCGTCGCGGATGCGGTCCACCTCGTACACGATCGGGATGCTGGGATCGCCGGGACGGATGAAGTAGGCGTGCAGCGAGTGCACCTTGCGGGAGGCCGGCACGGTCCGGCCGGCCGCGACCAGCGCCTGGCCGGCCACCTGCCCGCCGAACACGCGGACCGGCGAGTGCACGGGGCTGACCCCGCGGAAGATGTTCTCCTCGATCCGCTCCAGGTCGAGCAGCGCCACCAGCCGGTCCAGCACCGGCTGCCCGGCCGGCACCCCGTCGGCCAGATCGGCCGCGGCCTGCCGTGCCGCTTCGGTCACTGCTCCGCCTCCCCGGATCAACTCCTAGGCATGATCCTCTTCGCCCAGGCGATGTACGCGGATGAGGTTAGTCGAGCCGACCGTGCCCGGCGGGGATCCGGCGACCACGACGACGAGATCACCCGGCTGGTACCGGCCGATCGAGAGCATCGAGATGTCCACCTGGCGCACCATGAGGTCGGTCGAGTCGACCTCGGGCACCATGAACGTCTCCACGCCCCAGGTCAGCGCCAGCTGGCTGCGCACCGCGGGCTCCGGGGTGAACGCCAGCAGCGGCAGGTGGGTGTGCAGCCGGGCGAGCCGCCGGACGGTGTCGCCGGACTGCGTGAACGCGACCAGCGCCGCGGCGTTGAGCCGCTCGCCGATGTCGCGCGCCGCGTAGGACAGCACGCCCCGCTTGGTGCGCGGCACGTGGGTCAGCGGCGGCACGACGGTGGACTCGCTCTCCACGGCCTCGATGATCCGGCTCATCGTGCGCACGGTCTCGATCGGGTACCGGCCGACGCTGGACTCGCCGGACAGCATCACCGCGTCGGCGCCGTCGAGCACCGCGTTCGCCACGTCGGACACCTCGGCCCGGGTCGGGCGCGAGTTGTTGATCATGGACTCCAGCATCTGGGTCGCCACGATCACCGGCTTCGCGTTCTCCCGCGCGATCTGGATCGTCCGCTTCTGCACCAGCGGCACCTGCTCGAGCGGCAGCTCGACGCCCAGGTCGCCGCGGGCCACCATGACGCCGTCGAAGGCCAGCACGATCGCCTCGAGGTTCGAGACCGCCTCGGGCTTCTCCAGCTTCGCGATCACCGGCAGGCGGCCCTTGCCGACCTTGTCCATGACCTGGTGCACGAGGTCGATGTCCGCGGGCGAGCGGACGAACGACAGCGCCACGAAGTCCACGCCGAGCTGCAGCGCGAACTCCAGGTCCTCGATGTCCTTCTCCGACATCGCCGGGACCGAGACGTCCATGCCGGGAAGCGAGATGCCCTTGTTGTTGCTGACCTTGCCGCCCTCGGTGACCTCGCAGACCACGTCCTGGCCCTCGATCGCCGTCACGGCCAGGCCGACGTTGCCGTCGTCCACCAGCAGGCGGTCGCCCGCCTTCGCGTCCTTGGCCAGGCCCTTGTAGGTGGTGGAGACGCGGTCGTGGGTGCCCTCGACGTCCTCGACGGTGATCCGCACGACGTCGCCGACCCGCCACTCGACCGGGCCGCCGGCGAACGTGCCGAGGCGGATCTTCGGTCCCTGCAGGTCGGCCAGGATGCCGACCGCGCGGCCGGACTCGTCGGAGGCGGACCGGACCAGGTCGTAGACCTGCTTGTGGTCGCTCTGGCTGCCGTGGCTGAAGTTCATCCTGGCGACGTCCATGCCGGCCGCGACCAGGTCACGCACCTTCTCCGGGGTGGCTGTCGCCGGCCCCAGAGTGCATACAATCTTCGCTCGTCGACTCACGGATACGCAGCCTAGCCCTGATCGCTGGACCGATCCCGAAGATCCGAGCAATAACGCGCGGATCGATCCAGAAAGTTAGCGCCGTGTTTGCTCGCTGATCCCCACGTGGTCACGAGCCCACTCGTTGAACGGGCGCAGCGCCCGCCACGCCGTGCGGACCCGGGCGAGCAGCGCCCGCTCGTGCAGCACGTCGTCCGGCGGCCAGGTGCGGTTGGCGTGGACCGAGCGGTAGCGCAGCAGGTCGAGCCGCGGGTGGTCGGCCGGGTAGCCGCGCGGCTTGGTGGCCAGCCGGTCGCCCCTGCAGCTCCCAGCCTGCCTTCTCGAGCTTGGTGAGGATCCCGGCGAGCGCCTCGCCGTGGAGGTCCTCGGCGACCGCGGTGCGGAACCGGGCCAGCTGGTCGGACTGCAGGTGGAAGCAGCCGCCGCCGACGCGGACGCCGGCCGGGCTGAGCTCGACGTAGTACGCGCCCGCGCCCCGGCCCGGCTCGATCACGCCGCCGCAGTGGGTCTTGTAGGGCGTCTTGTCCTTGGCGAACCGCACGTCCCGGTACGGCCGGAACACCGTGGCCCGGCCGAAGTCGGCGGCGAACTCGGCCGACAGCTCGGCGAGCAGCGCCTCCATCGGCTCCCGCACGTCCGCCTGGTACACGGCCTTGTGGTCGGTCCAGTAGGACTTCGAGTTGTCCGCGACGAGCCCGTCGTAGAAGTCGACGGCGTGCTCGCCGAATCCCTCGAACCTGGTCACAGGGCCTCCTCGGGAATCGCCTCGTACGTCTCGGCCAGCAGCGCGCGGAGGTCGTCGGCACCCGCGAACGCCACGTCGTCGACCTGCTCGATCACCTGGACCGGGGCGAGCGCGTTGCTGGCGAACGCCGCCCGGAACGACGGCAGGTCGGCGGGCCGCACGGGCCGGGTTGCCACCGGGACACCGCGTGCCGTGAGCGCGTCGCGCAGCAGGTGCATGGCCACGCCGGGCAGGGCGGGCGCGCTGGGCCACACGAGCGTGCCGCCGTCGGCGAAGCACACGTTCGACACGGTCGACTCGCTGATCTCGCCGTGCCGGTCGACGAAGATCGTGTCGTCGTAGCCGCGGCGGCGGGCGACCCGGTACTGGTGGAAGAGCCCGAACGTGCCGACGTGCTTGACGTGCGGGAGGTCGCGCTCGTACTCGACCGTGCAGAACCGGGCGGGCGCCGGAGGATCCGGCAGCGGGCGGACGGTCACCAGCAGGTCCGGCTCGTGCTCGGCCACGCTCGCGTCGAACCCGCGGGCGAACACGTTGACCTTCGCGTACACCGGCCCCTCGGCGCCGGCGACGGCCTCGCGAACCCGGTCGCGGACGAGGTCGGCCGGCACGCGGCCGGCCGAACACCTCGCGGGCGTCCCGGTCGAGGCGGTCGAGGTGCAGGCCCAGCCCGCGGACCCGGCCGCGGTCGACCCGCATCGACGTGAAGTGGCCGTAGTTGACCATGGCGAGCGTGCGGAGATCATCGAGGAGCGTGGTCATCGCGGCCAGGCTATGCCCGGCGCGACGCGAAGCGGGTGGCACCCCGGAGGGCACCACCCGCCGTCACGCGTCCGGGCTCAGGCGGCCGCGGCGCTGTTGTAGAGGTTCTGCGCGTCGGCCCCGAAGTACGGGCCGAACATCCACGTCGGGATGAAGTTGATCTTGTAGCTGTTCACCGAGTTCTGCAGGCCGGCGCCGGTCGCCTCGTCGAAGTCCTGGAACCACGGGCCGCCGCTCGCGCCACCGGTCATGTCACACGTCATGCCGATGCCGTCGCTGATGAACGCGTCGAACGTGGTGCCGCTGCAGTAGATCATGTGCGTGCCGTCGTACGGGTCGGCCGCCGGCCACCCGAACGCGTACATGTCCTGGCCCCGCGCCGAGTTGAACGCCACGCCCTGGCCGCCGACGACGTCGGTCAGGCTCTGCCCGTCCAGCGGGTTGACCACGGCCGCGCCGACATCGAAGTTGATGTCCTCGCTCGCGTCCCACTGCGGCGTGGTCATGGTGGCCTTCGCGGTCCACTGACCGAACGGCGCGTTGCCGTCCTTGTACGCGGGCACGAACACCCAGTCGGTGTGATAGGCGCCGTCCAGCTTCACGCAGTGCCCCGCGGTCAGCACGGTGCTCTTGTTGCCGCTGGTCACCGCGTCACCGCTGCACGAGGCCTGCCGGCCCTGGTAGGTGAAGAACACCCGCCCGGCCGTCTTCTCGACCGCGCCGCCGCCGGGCCAGTCACCGCCACCGTCCGGGAACGCCATGGGCGCCACCTTGTTCAGCAGCGAGCTCACCGGGCGCACGATCTGCGGCGCACCCTGGCGCACGTCGTGGGTCACCTTCGACGCGTCCACCTTCGGCAGCAGCCGGTCGAGCGGGATCGCGTTGCGCATCGCCTCCGGGGTCCAGGTGGTGGTCAGCGCACCGAGCCGGTGCACGGCCACCGAGTCCGCCGGCGCCGCCTTCTCCGCCGCGCCGGCCGACGGGCTCACGAACGCGGCCACGGCCAGCCCGCCCGCCACCAGAGCGATCGCGGGTTTCCAGAACTTCTTCATCGGTACCTACCTTTCGAACGGCGTCGCCGCCGCTCGTGCAGGGGGATAGGTTCTCAACGAACTAGCAACATACCCGGTGAACAGTTACCGAACTACCCTCGGAAAGTCGCGGAGTGTGATGGGCGCGGTGGCGCGCCGGAACCGGCCGTCCACAATGACGGATGTGGACGGAATGGAGCTGATGGTCGACGGGCAGACGCTGCGGTGCGCGGACGTCGCGCTGGTGGCCGACTACGAGCTGACCGTGCGAGTGGCGCCGGAGGCCGCGCAGCGCGCGGCGGACGCGTGGAAGCTGGTGACCGAGCTGTCCGCGCAGCGCGAGATCTACGGCCGCACCACCGGCGTCGGCGCGAACCGCGACCTGACGGTCGACGAGGACGCGGGCCCGGAACACGGCAGGCGGCTGCTGCGCAGCCACGCGGGCGGCACCGGTGACCAGATGACGCGCCGGCAGGTGCGCGCGATGCTGCTGATCCGGCTCAACCAGCTGGCGGCCGGCGGGTCCGGGGCGCACCCGCGGCTGCTGGACGCGCTGGCCGACGCGCTGACGTCGGGCGCGACCCCACCGGTGCACCGCACGGGCGCGATCGGCACCGGGGACCTCACCGCGCTGGCCGAGACCGCGCTGACGCTGTCCGGCGAGCGGCCGTGGCAGACCGGTTCGCTGCCGCCGGTCTCGCTGGACACCAGCGACGCGCTCGCGTTCATGAGCAGCAACGCCGCCACGCTGGCCGACGCCGTGCTGGCCTCCCGCGAGCTCGACCGCCTGCTGCGCGCCAGCCACGCGATCGCCGCACTGTCCTATGTGGTCATGGGCGGCTCGCCCGAGGCGTACGCGACGGTCGTGCACGACGCCCGGCCGCACCCCGGCCAGGTCCGCTGCGCCGCGGAGATGCGCCGGCTGCTGGGGATGCGCGGCGTCCCGCAGCGCGGGCGGCGGATCCAGGACCCGTACGGGCTGCGCGCCTTCCCGCAGGTGCAGGGCCCGGCCCTGGACGCGCTGGACTACCTGACCCGCGTGCTGAGCGTCGAGATCAACGCGACGACCGAGAACCCGATGGTGTCGCTCGCGGCCGGGGACGTCTTCCACCACGCGCACTTCCACACCGCGTACGTGGCGGTCGCGCTGGACCAGGCGCGGGCGACCGTGCACCACGTGGCGGAGCTGTCGGCCTCGCGGCTGGGCGACCTGGTCGAGCCGTCGTTCACCGACCTGCCGGCGTTCCTCGCGTCCGGCCCGCCGGGCAGCTCGGGCGTGATGATCCTGGAGTACGTGGCGCACGACGCGCTGGCCGCGCTGCGCCAGGTCGCGCTGCCGGTGACCCTCGGCACCGCCGTCGTGTCCCGCGGCGTCGAGGACCACGCGTCGTTCGCCACCCAGGCGGCGCGCGCGGCCGGCCAGGCCGCCGACGCCTACCGGCAGGTGCTGGCCTGCGAGCTGGTGGCGGCGGTGCGCGCCCTGCGCATGCGCCCGGCCGACCTCATGGAACTGCCCATCCGGGAGGCGTTCGACCTGGCGGACGCGGTGCTGGACCGGACCCTCGCGGACCGTCCGCTGTCCGACGACCTCGAGGCGGCCGTCACCCTGTTGGACCAATTCGCGGACATGTGACCCACGGGACGGCTCCGACGGGCGGTTCGCGACGTCTGAGCCGGGCAGGGCGGACCGCTAGCATGCGGTTACCGGCCGCTACATGAACCTGGGGGGATCATGGCGCCACCTGGCCAAGGTTTCGAGACCAATGTCGCCGAGCTGGAACGGTTCGCGACCCAGCTGCCGCTGGTGGCCGACGCGTTGCGGCGTCCGGTCGCCACGTTGCAGGAACACACCGCCACCGCGCGTCCGATGGAGGTCGGTGCGGTGTCCGCGATGGAGAAGTCCTACGGCTCGCTCACCGAGGACATCGCCGCGCGTCAGCGCATCATGTGCGACCGGATCGACGCCACGGCCGAGGCGCTCGGCGAGATCGCCGCGCTGTACCGCCGGGTCGACGGGCAGGGCTGACATGGCGAACTTCACCACCGACATCGACCTTGAGGCGGCCGCCTTCGGCCTGGCCCACTCGATGCTCGAGATGCTGGACCGCGACGGCGTCGGCCCGGACGTCATCGGCCTGCCCGACCAGATGGACGTCGACGTGTTCCGGCAGTCCTTCCAGGTCGACGCGAACCTGTACATGTCCATGGACCCGACCCGTCTGACCCAGGAGTACGACGACATCCGTGCCGCGGCCAACGCGAACGGCGCGTCGTCCGACCCGCAGAGCATCGTCTCGGCAGCCAAAACCGGACTCGGCTCGCAGTGGCACGGCGAAGCCGCCCAGGCGTTCTTCAACCAGCTGGAACATGTCGAGAAGCGCATCGTCACCCAGCACGACTACACGCTCGTCGCCGCGCAGGGCGTCGCCATGATGTACGCGGTCAGCGTCGCCTTCCGCGCCAGCTGCCACGACCTCATGACGAAGACCGCGATTGTGTGCGACGCGATCGCCGACAAGCTCGCGCCACCACCGACCAACTGGGCGAAGGTGCTCGTCGACCTGGTCGACAAGGCGATCAAGGTGGTCAGCAGCCCCAAGGACATCCTCGGCATGGCGATCGACGAGACCCTGGGCCGCATCAGCAACGCGACCGAGGACACGGACGTGGACGGCGCCGAGGCCGGCCCCGTCGTCGACGGTTACGTCGCGGCGCGCGACCTGCTCTTCAGCTCCTACGAGCACAGCATCGGCCAGACCCACGAGTGGATCGACGCACGCCGCAGGGAGTTCGCCGACCTCGACGACACACTGCCCGAGCCGCTCCCGTCCAGTGCGGACGTGGACAGCCCCGACTTCCGCTACGAGAGGTTCTTCTTCGGCGACCACGATCCGGCGATCTACGCACCGGAGGTGGAGCGCGAACGGCAGCGCTACGTGGACGAGAAGGCCAAGCCGGACGGCGTCATCGCGCACCGGCTGGCAGGGGGTGGCTGAGTGCTTCGGCGTGCCGCGCTGGCGGTGGCAGTCGCCCTGATGGTCGCCGGTTGCAACGGTGATCCCGCCGGCCCCGCGCCCTCGCCCACCACCACGAACTCGACCTCTCGCCCGACCGACGTGCCGCCGGTGGCCGACCCGATCGACCTGCGTTCGGTCTACGAACACCCGTGCGCCATGCTCACCACCGCGCAGCAGAACGAGCTCGGCCTCCGCCCCCGGGTGGAGGAGTCCGCCGGAGACGGGACCGGAACATGCAAGTGGGCGAGCGAGGACACGGCCCCCCTCTACGTCTACCTCCTCCGGCTGAACCTCAGATCCGACCTGCTCGTCGACGCGTACGGTCGCCGCGACGCACGGGATCCCGACGGCGATCCGATCTGGGCGTTGTTCGAGCCGCGCGAGATCGGCGGGTTGCCGGCGGTGACCCGTGCGTTCTCCACGACGGGCGACCATTGCGAGGTCATCGTCGACGTGGGCAACGGTGAGAACATCGCGATAGCGGGGAGTCTCGAGACAGAACCCGATCCACAGCTGTGCGACCGGCTGGTCACCGCGGCCGGATGGGTCGTCGACTCGGCCCGAAAGTAGCGTCCGCGGACCGCGTGCCACGATCCCGGATCATGACCACGGACACCGCCCGCATCGCGCACCTAACCGCCGCCGTGCTCGGTACGGTGCTGCTCCTCGTCGGCTGCGGGGTGACGTTCGTCTTCGGCGTGCTCGCCGAGTTCCTCAACGACGCGTGCTCGGCCGGCGACCTGAGGTCGGGCGGGCCGATCGACTGCCGCAACACCGACACCGTCAGGTTCGTCCTGCTCGTCACGCCGCTCGTCACCGGGCCGGGCGCGGTCCTGCTCACCTGGTTCCGGCCGATGCGGGACGGGACCT